>NZ_MXQF01000098.1 GCF_002165575.1 Pseudoalteromonas sp. A601 | reverse complement strand
TTACCCGATGGTGAGTTTACAGTGGATGTGAGTGTGCGTGATGGCGTGGGCAACGAAACCACAGAGACAGTGACAGGCGTGATTGATACAGACGCACCGAGCCTCACTGTCAATGGTGTGGGGGATGGGCGTGATGTGACCCCAGAATTCAGCGGCACCAGTAATGAAATTGGTGGCACAGTGACGGTGACCGTCACGGATGCAAACGGCGTTGAACAAACCCTCACCGCGAGCGTGCAAAGCGACGGCAGTTGGTCAGTGGAAGTACCCAACGCCTTAGCGCAAGGTGATTACACGACGGAGGTTGTGATCAGTGATGGCGCAGG
>NZ_MXQF01000097.1 GCF_002165575.1 Pseudoalteromonas sp. A601 | reverse complement strand
TTCTTTCTTATCTTTGTGTAAAAGAAATGATGTACGTCCTTTTACTTTAGCTATCACTGAAGATAATGGTTGTTGTGTTTTAAGCTGAAATAACCAGTGCATATGATCTGGCATTATTACGAAACAGATTGTTTGTGTTAAACCATTTGAATCTGAATGTTTTAATGAGCTTATTAAAGTTCGTGCACTATAAAAATCTTCAAATAATTTAGTTCGTAGGTGCGTGCATGTAGTGACAGAGTAATAATTGTTAATACATGATTGGCGGTGCTGGCGTAATTTGTAAGAATGAGGTTTCATTTTAATCTATTAAATATAAAACGATTTAATGAAGTGTAGATTAAATTAGAG
>NZ_MXQF01000096.1 GCF_002165575.1 Pseudoalteromonas sp. A601 | reverse complement strand
TTTGCTTTTGGCAGCGCAATATCTAAGTTAAGTGGCCGATGTAAAATATTCTTAAACAAGAACCAAATGCTGTTTATCTGTACTTTTTGGCTTGCTCTAGACAGTTTACGAATCGCGGGATCGTTAAAAAAGGCGTTAAGCTCGTCATCCGTAATCAAATCGAGCGGTTTATTAAAGTAATGGCTGAGTTTAAGCAAATGCTCACAGTAGCTTTTACATGTACTTTGTGAATAACCTCGATAGGTTATTTCAGTTTTGACTTGTTCTATGAGTGTATTCATGACTTACCTCCAAGTTATGGGATAACCCCAAGGTAAGTGTGGCTCAAATGTTCAGAATAGGATCTCCGCGTAGCGGCTTAGTTCAACA
>NZ_MXQF01000095.1 GCF_002165575.1 Pseudoalteromonas sp. A601 | reverse complement strand
TAAATAGCATTGGTATAAATAGCATTGGTATTAAAGCCGAGAGATACACTTTATTTTAGAAACAAAAAAGCCGTTTCATTTCTGAAACGGCTTTCTCTAATTTAAATCCTGGCAATGACCTACTTTCACATAACAAATGCTACACTATCATCGGCGCTGTTTCGTTTCACTACTGAGTTCGGCATGGGGTCAGGTGGGTCCAAAACG
>NZ_MXQF01000094.1 GCF_002165575.1 Pseudoalteromonas sp. A601 | reverse complement strand
ATGACCTACTTTCACATAACAAATGCTACACTATCATCGGCGCTGTTTCGTTTCACTACTGAGTTCGGCATGGGGTCAGGTGGGTCCAAAACGCTATTGTCACCAAGCAAATTTGGTGTAAGTTCGATTTAATCAAACTTACTAAAATTTGGAATTTCTGATAATAAATTAGTCTTCAGTAATCTACTTTAGTTATATTAACTTCTTCGCTTGTTTCACTATCACA
>NZ_MXQF01000093.1 GCF_002165575.1 Pseudoalteromonas sp. A601 | reverse complement strand
ACTAATCAAAACCATCGCACTTGGCTCATTACTAACTTGCTCAGCAGCGGCTATGGCTGGCGGCAGTGACTATAAGTTAATGGTTATTGAGCAGGCAACAGCGCCACAGCAACTAGAAGAGTCGTTCAATGGTTGTGCATTAAATGTTAAGTCAAAAAACTATGCAGAAGCTGAAGCCATTTGCACAAAAGCAATTGAGTTATTAAAAGTGACAAAAGGGCGTAAACTCAAAGTACGCGAGCTGACATCATTCGCTTTAAGCAACCGTGGTATATCACGTATCAAATCAAAAAATGATACAGCGGGTCTGGCAGATTTATATGAAGCAACACAGATTTCAAATAACACGTTAGTGTCTCATAACCTAACGCTTGCTAAAGAAGATTTATCTTTATAAGTATTTATTGATTAATACAATCTAGAGCATTTTAAAAAC
>NZ_MXQF01000092.1 GCF_002165575.1 Pseudoalteromonas sp. A601 | reverse complement strand
AATCTCTTCGGGTTTATTCCCCGCCGCTTGCGGCGTAGTATTGAGTAATGAGCGAATTTATACATAAAAGCCACAATGTGACAGTTTTACTTTATCACCTAGTTTTCCCTGCAAAATATAGAAGAGCAGTTCTTGATGCGGGAGTTGATCGGGCAATCACAGAGATCTGTGTCGAAATAGAAAAGCGTTACGAAATCAAATTTTTAGAAATCGGGACGGATGAAGACCATATTCATTTTTTAGTTCAGTCAGTTCCAAGCTACAGCATTACAAAGTTGGTAACGATGATTAAAAGTTTAACGGCAAGAGAGGTTTTTAAAAAGTGCCCTCATGTTAAAAAGCAGTTATGGGGTGGAGAGTTTTGGTCTGATGGTTATTTTGCAAGTACGGTAGGAAAACATGGTGACGAATCAATGATAAGAAAGTATGTGAAAAACCAAGGGAATAATTATGACCAACTTCATTCGGATCATCAGATAGCTATGTTCTAACCAAATACCCCGCTCACGAAGTGAGTTCTGCGTTAGCAGAAGGGCTTGCCCCGGGGATGTTTATT
>NZ_MXQF01000091.1 GCF_002165575.1 Pseudoalteromonas sp. A601 | reverse complement strand
CATTCCTTGCGGCGGCGGTGCTCAACGGCCTCAACCTACTACTGGGCTGCTTCCTAATGCAGGAGTCGCATAAGGGAGAGCGTCGAGATCCCGGACACCATCGAATGGCGCAAAACCTTTCGCGGTATGGCATGATAGCGCCCGGAAGAGAGTCAATTCAGGGTGGTGAATGTGAAACCAGTAACGTTATACGATGTCGCAGAGTATGCCGGTGTCTCTTATCAGACCGTTTCCCGCGTGGTGAACCAGGCCAGCCACGTTTCTGCGAAAACGCGGGAAAAAGTGGAAGCGGCGATGGCGGAGCTGAATTACATTCCCAACCGCGTGGCACAACAACTGGCGGGCAAACAGTCGTTGCTGATTGGCGTTGCCACCTCCAGTCTGGCCCTGCACGCGCCGTCGCAAATTGTCGCGGCGATTAAATCTCGCGCCGATCAACTGGGTGCCAGCGTGGTGGTGTCGATGGTAGAACGAAGCGGCGTCGAAGCCTGTAAAGCGGCGGTGCACAATCTTCTCGCGCAACGCGTCAGTGGGCTGATCATTAACTATCCGCTGGATGACCAGGATGCCATTGCTGTGGAAGCTGCCTGCACTAATGTTCCGGCGTTATTTCTTGATGTCTCTGACCAGACACCCATCAACAGTATTATTTTCTCCCATGAAGACGGTACGCGACTGGGCGTGGAGCATCTGGTCGCATTGGGTCACCAGCAAATCGCGCTGTTAGCGGGCCCATT
>NZ_MXQF01000009.1 GCF_002165575.1 Pseudoalteromonas sp. A601 | reverse complement strand
AAATTGCACTTATTATCCGAATCTAGGATTGATATAAATGATTTTAAAAAATTAAACGACAACTATGGCCACGAAATAGGTGATCAAGCCTTAATAGCACTCGCCAAAACACTAAAATCGCGTTTGCGTGATGCTGATATTATTGGTCGTTTAGGCGGGGATGAATTTGTTGCGCTGATTCAGATTTCTGACAGGTTATTAATTAATAATGTGATAGATAAAATAATAAATGCTTACCACGCAGAGCTTGCAAATAAAAACCTACCAAATTTAACCTTGAGTATAGGACGTAGTTTTAGCTCTTCAGAAAAAGAGTCGTTCGAAGCATTACTAGATATTGCAGATAAAGATATGTATAGAGTAAAGCAAGCGTTTAAGGTAGCCAAAAAACCTTAAATACCTCACCGGACAGCCAGCTAAGAGCGATAACCAAACACTGAAAAAATTAAATTTATTCCTGTGTTTTGAGTAGAAAACTAATTTTGTCCAATAACACTATTAAACGCCGTTTTGGGGCAAAATAACACGCTTGATTCCTAGCTGTTTTCATTATTTGTTTACAAAGGTAATTATTGGTGAAATTATCAGGGTATGTAATATACGCGGTTTTGGTGTGTTATAAACCACCAAAACGGTGTTCAATAAGCTGTTATATTTTACTGAGAGTGCAATGTATACAAATTGGAAAACAATTAATAAACTTGGGAAAAATAAGTTACTAGCAACATCTTATATTTGGTTAGTAATTGTACCTATCGTTGCAAAATTATTTTCTCTGGCTGAGGATACTTTGGATTTTTCGAGTGTAGTTCCTGGGTTAATTTTAAGTTTAACTCTTCCATTTTCCTGGAAGTTATTTTACATAAGTGCCGTGTTTGTAGTTTTAGGAAACCTTGTGTATAACTTTTGTTGTCCTGAAATTATAAAAGATTATCCTGATTATTCTGATTTTAAAGAAGCAGGCTTAAGTAGCCAGTATTTGCAAAGTTACGCAAAGAGAATTCAACATAAAGTAGATAAAAGCATTGAAAATGTACTTGAAAATAGTGGTCATGCTCAGAGAGATGGCTACATGAAAGACTTGTTTTGGAAAATATCAGATCAAGAAAATACAACAGGTAAATTTTCAAGAGTTATATGCTTTACTTTATATTCTATTGGCTTACTGTTATTGCTCCCTACGATATTTAATAATATTTATTATGTAGTTAGTCAGCTTTAAAAATCTAATCGGGTAGCCGGAGGTCTCTAACCTCTAGCCCCACACCACCCATCATGCGCTTTTATTAACAGGAAGTGCAATGGGCGGTTCATCTCTCGTAATGAATATTGATCCAAATATCTCTCAATGACACTAAACCTTGTGACGCTAAATAGTCATTGCCTAGTGCAATGTTAATTCCTTTTGTTTTTGAGCTTCTACAAGGATCTTCGCTTCCAAGCGGCTACTTTGGGGCTGGTGATACCACAGGCTATGGCTAGTCGGGCTAGAATCTGTATTACTTTAAAGCGCAGCGTCTCTTAACCTCTTTGTGAATAATTCACTAAGTTTTTGCACAAAGAGAAGGAAACGAAACTAAATACTTTAGCTGGCTTATTCTATGTCGCTTATCATCATTGCCCGAAGCCCGAAGCCCGAAGCCCGAAGCCCGAAGCCCGAAGCCCGAAGCCCGAAGCTAAGCTATTTGCTTCTCAGCTAGATTCAATTCCATTGTCGCTTTTAATAAACGATAAAGGTTGATAGATGCATCAATCTCTTCTTTACGGTTGGTTAAACTTTCAATATTTAGACCTAGTGGCACATCTAAATGGGCACAACTTTTTAGAATTGAATCTAGGTTCTCGCGGCAAATGCGTACTGATTCGCTTAATGGGTTTTCTGCATCTAGCATGCGCCATTTGGTCGCTTCAGGCACTGAAATACCTAGCCACTGCATAAAGTCTAAGGTTTTTTCACTACCGCACGGTGTGAAAGTCAAAATGATACGGTTTGGCTTAATACCTTGCGCTTTACAATTGCGAGCATAGCTGGTGATCAAATCAATGGTGTCTTGTGCGTTGTAAACCGCTTGCGAGATAAAAAACTGACAACCTTGTGCCGTTTTTTCAAGTAAACGCTCATGCTCGTTACGTTTACTTGCATGACGCTCAGCAATGGTTACACCGCCTAGAAAGAAATCATCAGCTTGCTCTGCGAGTGCTTTATAAGCGTTAGGTAAGCTTAACTTTATATCGCCATTAGATGACGGGCTACCAACGAGTACCAAGTTTTTTAAATCAAAGTCATTTTTAGTTTCGTCAAGCCACTGGTTAAATTCGGCTTCACCACGCTGGGCAACACTCTTATAGGTGATCACATCTTGTTGTGATAATTGACGTAACAAGCGGCTGTACTCACGAGGGTCAACGGTTTGCTTAAATGGGAAAGGGCGAGGTTTTGCTGTACGGCTACTTTCGTCTTGAATGTCATAAATTACAACGCCATCATATTCAATTTCGTGTAAGCGGCCTAACAGCTTTTGTGCAATGGTTTCAAGCTGGGCTTTATCGGTACCAATACGTGGTGGTGTTGTGCCAATTAAGTAAACACCCTGATTGGTATCTTCAATTTTCTCTTGTAATGATAAAGCCATAATCCTCATTCCAGCCAATTAACGTTCTATGCTTGGTAATATAGCAGCCATTTAGACGTCTAGATAGATTTTTTTAATGAAACTTTCTCAATGAATATGAATTTAGCTCATGTTGAAGTTGTTTTTGGGTACAGTAAATACACAACTGTTTACATAAATCATTGGCCAAGGGCTCTTATATTCGGTCGGTTTGTTGCATAATCGAATATCTAACAACAATAAATTTATTCAACTAACAAGGGATAACAATGAAATTTAAATTATTAGCAACAAGCTTAGCGGTAACGCTGGCGCTGAGTGGTTGCGCAAGTAATGAAAGCGCAACGATGGTTAAAGAAGTTGAGATAGAACAAAACTCAGTAGCAAGCGCCGATAGCCGTGTGTTCTCACAAGATTATGTGCTCGAAGAGCTTGATAACGGTTTGCGGGTCATGGTGGTGAAAACTGATTACCCAGATGTCGTTTCATTGCAAATCCCGGTATCTGTGGGTTCACGCAACGAAGTTGAAGCGGGTAAAACCGGCTTTGCACACTTTTTTGAACACATGATGTTTAAAGGTTCTGAAAAATTTCCGCAAGATGTTTATTCTGATATTTTAAAAAATTCAGGTGTAGATAACCGCGCCTATACAACGAATGATTATACAAATTACCACCTAAACTTTTCCAAGCAGCACCTTGATAAAGTACTTGAAATTGAAGCTGATATTTTTCAAAACTTAAAATATTCAGAAGAGCAATTTCGTACCGAAGCATTAACTGTAAAAGGTGAATATCTTAAGAATAATGCTAGCCCAGTTCGCAAGTTGCTTTCAGCTGTGCGCAATGAAGCTTTTGAAAAGCACACGTATAAACATACCACAATGGGCTTTTTTGAAGACATTGAAGCCATGCCAGATCAAATGGCCTACGGTAAAGAGTTTTTTGATAAATTTTATAAGCCTGAATATGTATCGCTTGTGATTGTCGGTGATGTCGATCCACAAGAAACCATGGCTATGGTGAAAAAGCATTGGGGTAACTGGCAAAAAGGCGATTATGTTGCTGACATTCCAACTGAGCCAAAACAACAAGCAGCAAAGTATGTGCATGAAAAAAATGAAGGTTTACCAGGACATTGGTTGCTAGTGTCGTATAAAGGCGCGGCTTGGGAGCCTGAGAAAAAAGACCGTGCAGCCCTTGATTTGCTGTCGCAGCTTTATTTTTCAAATAACTCTGAGTTGTATCAAGAACTAGTGGTTGATAAACAAATTGCCAGCCAAATGTTTACCTATAACCCAGACACTAAAGATCCTGGTTTATTGCATGTATTTGTAAAAGTTGAGAATGAAGAAGATTTAGTTAAAGCACGTGATGCAATCAATAGTACTTATGCAAAAGCGCGTACAGAGCTTGTAGATAGCCAAAAGCTTGCTGATTTAAAGTCTAATCTTAAATATAGCTTTATAAATGGTCTAGATTCATCTCAAGCGATTGCTTCAACCCTTGCAAGTTATATGCATTTTGAACGTGATCCAGAAGTTGTCAATCAATTATACGCAACGGCAGACAGCATCACCGCAAAAGATATTCAAGACATTGCGAACAAGTATTTTGTTGATAGTAGTCGTACTACGGTGACTATGTCGTCGCTTGATAAAGTAGCTGGCTTTGAGCAAGAGGCTGATTTAAATACGCTTGTAGCTAGTAAACAAACGGTTAAAGAGCGCCACTTTAAGGTACTAGATAAAACCAATAACTCACCGCTAATTGATGTTAATTGGTTATTCCATACCGGTGCATCCGCTGATCCTAAAGGTCAAAAGGGCGTAGCAGCACTTACAGCTGCAATGCTGGCTCAAGGTGGCTCAGAATCCAAGAGCTACAATGATATTAAACAAGCTCTTTACCCATTAGCGGGCAGCTTTGGTTATCAGTTAGATAAAGAAATGATCTCGCTACAAGGGCGTGTGCATAAAGATAATGCAGCTCAGTGGTATGCGCTAGTTAGTGAGCAGTTACTTAATCCGGGTTTTAGAGAAGATGACTTTAATCGTTTGAAGAAAGAGCTGATTGATGGTATTAAATCGGGTCTTAAAGCATCAAATGATGAAGAGTTAGGTAAAGAGGTGCTTTATCATAAGCTCTATCAAGGGCACCCATATGAAAGCTATAACTATGGTGATTTATCTGATCTTGAAGCGCTCACGCTTGATGATGTAAAAGCATTTTATGCTAAAGAGTTTACCCAAGCTAAGCTTACTCTTGGTTTAATTGGCGCGGTGCCACAGTCACTTAAAGCAACTATGCTGAGAGATTTAAGTGATTTACCAAAAGGTGATCAAAGCCGCCTATCAATCCCTGATGCGCCAGAACTTAAAGGGCATCATGCAACCATTGTTGAAAAGTCTGCACAATCTACCGCAGTCTCATTTGGCTTCCCGATTGATACAATTCGTAGTAGCGAAGACTGGACTGCACTTTGGCTAGTACGTTCATACTTTGGTGAGCACCGTAGTTCTAACGCTTATCTTTATAATCGTATTCGTCAAACGCGTGGTATGAACTACGGCGATTATGCTTATATTGAGTATTTCCCGCGTGGTATGTTCCAAACAAAACCTGATGCAAACCTTGGTCGTTCTGAGCAAATATTCCAAGTGTGGTTGCGCCCACTGCGTTCAAATAATGACGCGCACTTTGCAACACGTACGGCTCTATTTGAACTTGATAAGTTGATCAAAAATGGCATGACAGAAAAAGACTTTGACGCAACGCGTAACTTCTTAATCAACTTTGTGCCGCAAATGGTCGCCAGTCAAAACCGTCAATTAGGTTACGCACTTGATAGCGAGTTTTATAACACTGACACGTTTGTAAAGTATGTAACGAGCCAGCTTGAAAAGTTAAGCCTTGCTGACGTAAATCGTGTTATAAAAGAAAACTTACAAACAGATGATATCCAGTATGTATTTATCACCGGTGATGGCAAAGATATGCAAAAGCGCTTAGCGTCTGAGCAAACATCCCCTATGGTGTATAACGCAGAAAAGCCAGCAGAGCTGGTGGCTGAAGATAAGGTAATTGCTGATTACAAACTAGCAATTCCTGCGAAAAACATTGAAGTACTTGCTGTAGATAAAGTGTTTCAATAAACGAAATTCAGATAACTAAATACACATTAACTAAATGCCCCTTAAAGTAGGGGCATTTTTGTTTGCGATTAGTTATAACTAATAACTAGAACAAATAATTACAGGGTTAACACATTTGCGATGAAATCCGTTAAACTGGCACAAAGCATATTTTGTATTAATTTAAGGTCGTCCTATGCGTCATGAAATTTGGCAACAGCTTCGCACTGAAGCAAATGAAGTTGTAACTCGCGAACCCCTCTTGGCAAGCCATGTTTATTCATGCATTTTGAACCATGAGTGTTTAGGTTCAGCATTGAGCTTTATTGTTGCAAACAAATTGTCTGATGCAGTTGTATCTGCTTTTACAATTCGCGAATTGTTTGATCAAGCTTTTGTTGACTGTGACCGAATGCTCACTCATGTTGCCCATGATATAAAAGCGGTTAAAGACAGAGACCCTGCTGCCGATACATACCTTACTGTTATTTTAAATTTAAAGGGTTTTCATGCGATTCAAGCTCATAGACTTGCCCATTGCCTTTGGCGTCAAAACCGTAAAGAGCTCGCTCGATTTATTCAAAGCCGTACCTCAGAAGTATTTGGCGTTGATATCCATCCTGCTTGTAAAGTCGGCCATGGTATTATGTTTGACCATGCAACTGGCATAGTGATTGGTGAAACCGCAGTAATCGAAGACAATGTATCTATTCTACAGTCAGTTACCTTAGGTGGTACAGGTAATGAAAAAGGCGATCGCCATCCTAAAATTCGCGCAGGCGTTTTAATTGGTGCTGGGGCAAAAGTACTCGGTAATATAGAAGTCGGCGAGGGCGCTAGAATTGGCGCTGGTTCAGTTGTACTTAGCCCTGTACCTCCGCATACAACAGCTGTAGGGGTTCCTGCTAAAATAGTTGGTAAACCAAATTGCCCGTGTCCGGCAGAAAGCATGAATCAAAACTTTTTAGAAGCAGAGCCAGAGAACGAATCGCACACCAGTGCTATGCTGTAAAAGTGTCATGTTATAAAGCGTAGTAAAGGGATTACAACGAAATGGTAAAAAATAGTCTATGGTCTTTATTGCTCGCTTTTATAGCGGGCGTAACATTAGCCTCAGGCTATTTTTTTCTAACTGCCCCGAGACCTACTCAACAACACACTGATGTAGGGGCTATTCAAACACACCCTAAAGTATCTAGAGAACCTGTTGAAGTAGCTCAAATAGACGCTTTACCCAGCGTGAAAGTAGAAAAACAGCCTGTAGATAGCGACCTTGGCTCAGAACACTCTAAAGAGCAGTTACAGCAACAAGTAAAAGAGCTAAAGCAAGCGCTAGCAGTGCAAAAGGCGACTGTTAAAAACTATCAAAAGCAACTGCGAGCTCCTTCTGATTTTGAACAAGTACTGCTTGATAAGTTTGAAGAACAAACACGTAATGAAGAGTGGGCTTATCGTACAGAAACAGCTTTAAAAGATTTCTTATTAACCGCTGATTTAACCGTTGCGCCAGAGCTTGTTAGCGCACAGTGTAAAACATCAGTGTGTAAGTTTGAATTAGTCGCACCAGAGGATAACGACGCGTTTGATCATACTCAATGGCGAGAATTAAACGATAAGTTAGTAAAGCAAGAATTTTGGCAACAATTTAAAACCAGTACCTCTACATCGAGTGACGAAAGTTTTAAATTGTTGCTCAGCACAGAGCAGTAATTTTTAGTTAGCCTGAGACTCAATGGTGCCATCGGCCAGCTCTGTAATTAAAATATCACCAGAGTTGACCTGTGCTACCGACTTAATCACCTTACCTTGTTTTGATTTAGTGATGCTATAACCACGGGCTAATACATTTAGCGGGCTGACTGAGTCTAATCGACCTGCTTGCATCGCAAGGTTATTTTTAGCACTCCCCAGCTGCTGTTGCATTGCTTGTTGTAATCGCGCTTGTAGCTGTTGCAATTGATGGTCCGCTTGCGAAAGCTTCCTATCGGGCGAGCGCTGTAACAAACGAGGCTTTAAGTTAGCTAACCGGCGCTCTTGCTGATAAAGGCGTTGCTGCATGGCATTTTGCAGTGCAAGAGTGAGCTCATCTAAGCGTTGCGCTTGCTGAGTCAGTTGGTTGCGAGGGTGGCAAAGTGTGAGCTTGTGCTCTAACTGTACTGCGAGCCTTCGTTTATCTGCCACTTGGTGTTTAAATGCATTCGCTAAGCGATTAAGCATTTGCTGAACTTGATTTGTTAACTCAGCACTGTTTGGGCTGACAAGCTCTGCGGCTGCACTGGGGGTTGCTGCACGTATATCGGCAACGTAATCACTGATTGTGGTGTCGATTTCATGGCCGACGGCACTAATAATTGGCAGTTCGCTTGCAAAAATAGCGTGCGCAAGCTGCTCGTGATTAAAGCACCATAAATCTTCTAATGAGCCGCCGCCTCGGCCAACTATGAGTACATCGACTTCGTTTCGAATATTGGCCAGGGTTATTTTATCAATTAACTGTAAATGCGCGTCTTTACCTTGCACTATGGCAGGGTAAATAACGACTTCAAGTTGTGGAGCGCGGCGCTTGAGTACCGTTAATATATCTTTTATTGCAGCCCCAGTGGCGGAGGTTACCACTCCCACTCGATGCACAACATTGGGTAAAGGTTTTTTATGTACAGAGCTAAACAGCCCTTGCGCTGCAAGGCGCATTTTTAATTCGTCAAACTCTTGCTTTAACAGGCCTTCACCAGCGGCCTCCATATGCTCAATAATTAATTGGTAGTCGCCACGGGGTTCGTACAAAGAGACCCGCGCTCGTACAGTCACTTGCGCGCCATTTTCTGGACGATAGCGTTGGCCACGATTATTACCGCGCCACATCGCGGCTTTTACTTGAGCGCGGTCATCTTTTAGAGTGAAATACCAATGACCTGATGCGGGAGTTATAAAATTTGAGATCTCCCCCGTTAAAATTAACGACGCAAATCCTTGCTCGAGCACTGTTCTTATTTCTCGATTTAGCCTAGATACGGTATAAATCGTTTGCTGCTTTGAAGTTATGGCCATAAAACGACTCTTAAAAACGTTGATAGAGGCATTTTATCATAAATATTTGCTAAATCTTATTTACTCATGCCAATAACGCTGATAAAATTTGGCCGCAATTCCTTATACAAGATCCACATGTGAGAAGTTGCCAAAATGCTTAGAATTGCTAAAGAAGCTCTTACCTTTGATGACGTACTTTTAGTACCAGGTCATTCTACTGTTTTGCCACACACGGCAAATATTTCAACTCGCTTAACGCGTGGTATCAATCTTAACTTGCCGCTAGTTTCAGCATCTATGGATACTGTTACAGAAGCTCGCTTAGCGATTGCGCTAGCGCAAGAGGGCGGTTTAGGTTTTATCCACAAAAACATGACAATTGAAGAACAAGCTAAAAACGTACGTAAAGTTAAAACGTACGAAGCGGGCATTGTTTCTTACCCTGTTACCGTTACAGCGGATTTAACCATTGCGGATGCAGTTGCACTTTCTGAAGAAAAAGGTTTTTCAGGCTTTCCGGTAACGGACGCTGATAATGTCCTTGTTGGTATCGTAACCAGCCGTGACATGCGTTTTGAAACGAAACTTGAGCAACCAGTTTCAACTGTTATGACTAAAAAAGACAAGCTTGTTACCGTTAAAGAAGGCGCAGCACGCGAAGAAATTTTAGGCTTAATGCACGAACACCGTATCGAAAAAATTCTTGTTGTTGATGACGCTTTTAAGCTAAAAGGCATGATCACAGTTAAAGATTACCAAAAAGCACAAGACAAGCCAGATGCATGTAAAGACGAGCAAGGCCGCCTACGTGTAGGTGCTGCTGTTGGTGTTGGTGCGGGTACTGATGAGCGTATTACTGCATTAGTTGAAGCAGGCGTAGATGTATTACTTATTGATACTTCACACGGCCACTCTCAAGGTGTTATCGACCGCGTAGCGGCTACACGTCAAGCATTCCCTGATTTGCAAATTGTTGCAGGTAACGTAGCAACAGCTGAAGGTGCAATCGCCCTTGCTGATGCTGGTGTTGATGCAGTTAAAGTAGGTATCGGCCCAGGTTCAATCTGTACTACACGTATTGTAACTGGTTGTGGTGTACCACAAATTACGGCTATTTCTGATGCTGTTGAAGGCCTTAAAGGTCGCGACATTCCAGTTATTGCCGATGGTGGTATTCGTTTCTCAGGCGATATCGTAAAAGCATTAGTCGCTGGTGCATCATGTGTCATGGTTGGTTCTATGCTTGCGGGTACTGAAGAAGCACCTGGTGAAGTTGAACTTTACCAAGGTCGTTACTACAAATCATACCGTGGTATGGGCAGCTTAGGGGCGATGGACCAAAAAGAAGGTTCATCAGATCGTTATTTCCAAAAATCAAATCAAGCTGACAAGTTAGTTCCTGAAGGGATTGAAGGTCGAGTGGCTTATAAAGGCCCAATCGCAACCATCATTCACCAACAAGTGGGCGGCCTGCGCAGTGCAATGGGATTAACCGGTTGTGCCACAATAAATGAGCTAAACACGAAACCACAGTTTGTACGCGTTACTTCAGCGGGTATGGGTGAGTCGCACGTTCATGATGTGCAGATCACTAAAGAAGCGCCTAACTACCGCTTAGGTTAATCTAGCTAACGTATTGAAATTACTGGGCCAGCATTTGCTGGCCTTTATTTATAGTCATTCAGGTTACCTGAATGCCAGTTCTTGACTAACGAGACCCTCAATGAGCAAAGACATTCACGATTCACGAATTCTTATTTTAGACTTTGGTTCGCAATACACGCAATTGATCGCCCGCCGTGTGCGAGAAATTGGTGTTTACTGTGAACTGTGGGCATGGGATGTTACGGAAGAGCAAATCCGTGAATTCAACCCTCAAGGTATTATTCTTTCTGGTGGCCCTGAGTCAACAACCCTAGAAAACAGCCCGCGAGCTCCTGAGTATGTATTTAATGCTGGTGTGCCAGTACTAGGTATTTGCTACGGTATGCAAACCATGGCAACACAACTGGGTGGTCGTGTACACAGCTCTGACAAAAAAGAGTTTGGCTACGCCCAAGTTGAAAAAGTAGGTGATTGTGCATTATTTGATGCCATTGAAGATCACATTACTGATGGCGGTAATGGCGTACTCGACGTTTGGATGAGCCATGGTGATAAAGTAATGGAAATTCCAGATACGTTCACCACCACAGCTAAAACATCTACTTGCCCGCATGCGGCAATGTCTAACGAAGAAAAGCGTTTTTACGGCGTTCAGTTCCATCCAGAAGTAACACACACGCATCAAGGTCAGCGTTTATTAGAACGTTTTGCAATTGATATTTGTGGCTGTGAAAAACTGTGGACGCCAGCAAAAATCATTGATGACGCCATCGAGCGTATCAAAGAAACTGTTGGTGATGACGAAGTTATCTTAGGCTTATCAGGCGGTGTTGATTCATCGGTTGTGGCTATGCTTATTCACCGCGCAATTGGCGAGCGTTTAACGTGTGTATTTGTTGATAATGGTTTACTTCGATTAAACGAAGGTCAACAAGTTATGGATATGTTCGGCAACAAGTTTGGCCTTAACATTGTTAAAGTTGATGCAGAAGATCAGTTCTTAGCGGATCTTGCTGGTAAATCTGACCCTGAAGATAAGCGTAAAGCAATTGGTCACACGTTTATTAACGTATTTGATGAGCAATCTAAAAAGCTTAAAAATGCGAAGTGGTTAGGTCAAGGTACTATCTACCCAGATGTAATTGAATCAGCGGCATCAGCGACAGGTAAAGCACATGTGATCAAGTCTCACCACAATGTGGGTGGCTTACCAGATGACATGAAGATGGGCTTAGTTGAACCTCTACGTGAATTATTTAAAGATGAAGTACGTAAAATTGGTTTAGAGCTAGGTTTACCGTACGACATGCTTTACCGTCACCCGTTCCCTGGGCCTGGTTTAGGTGTGCGTGTACTAGGTGAAATCAAAAAAGAATACTGTGATTTACTTCGCCGTGCTGATGCAATCTTCATTGAAGAACTACACAAAGCAGAGCTTTATCATAAAGTGAGCCAAGCGTTTACTGTATTCCTACCGGTTAAGTCGGTTGGTGTAATGGGCGATGCGCGTAAGTACGATTGGGTTGTAAGCTTACGTTGTGTAGAAACTATCGACTTTATGACCGCACGTTGGTCGCATTTACCGTATGAGTTCTTAGGTGTGGTTTCAAACCGTATTATCAATGAAATCGACGGTATTTCTCGTGTTGTTTACGATATTTCAGGTAAACCACCGGCAACGATTGAGTGGGAATGATAGGTGCTAACACCTAACGTCAGGTAATATATATTAATAACTGAATAAGTCTTAAAGCCCAGCGTTCTCCGCTGGGCTTTTGTTTGTGAGCTAGGGTAGGTTTGAATATTACCCTTGCCGACGTAGGCTATACATTGCCCAAAGGCCTATAACAGGCCCAGGGAGTAGCCACCATGTTACCCAAACTCCTTGAGATTGCCATAAGGTTGTTGTCAATGCAATTGACGGAATAGTCAAAGCAAAACCTATGCTATTTATAATGGCCAATATTGAACCGACTCGCTCTTTTGGGGCTGTTTCGGCAATTAGAGCTGATAACTGAGGGGAATCTGCGATTACAGTAACCCCCCAGATTGCAAGTAATAAAAGCATAACTTCGGGCGGCCAAAAGGCAACCAAGGGATAGATTAGGCAGATCAGTCCGGAGGACGCCAGAGCCAAACGCGCTACTGCTAGACTGCCTATGCGTCGACTAAGCGCTCCTCCACCGATACAACCCAATAAGCCAAGCGCGACGATGGTAAATGACATTAAGGGAACAGAATAACTCTGAGCATCTAGGCGCATTATTTCGCGGGTCACCATAAATGGAATAAGTGTCCATAGCGCATAAAGCTCCCAACTGTGCCCAAAATAGCCGAATGCAACTGCGCGTAGGCGCCGTTCACGTATGGCTGCAAAACCGTCACGTAGCTTTGCTTTGCCGCTTGAAGGCGGCAGGTGCGGTCCATCACCTAAAATGAATATAGCTGTGCCGCCCAGCAATGCTAACCCAGAAGCGCTCAGAATTGTCCACTCCCAAGGAAATTCGAGCGTTGCGCCACGCAGTAAATGAGGCAGAGCAGTGCCCATCGTTAACATACCTACTAGCCAGGCTAGAGCTGATCCTACATAGTTAGGTATCCAGCCAATTACTAGCTTCATACCTAAAGGGTATATACCAGCTAGACACAAACCTGTGAGAAACCTTAAGAGTAAAGCGTATGGCTGATAAGCAGCTACTAGAACAAAACTAGCATTAACCATCGCGCCAACTAGACAGGAAACCGCAAAAATATGATTGGCAGGTAATTTATCTGCTAGACCTGTTGTGGCAATAATTAACGTGCCAGTGATAAAACCCATCTGAACGGTTAGAGTTAACCATCCAAGGTCAGTTTCGCTTAATCCGATATCGTTAATAAGAGCTAAGCCAGCCCCATTTATGGAGAACCAAAGTGAAGTGCCACATAATTGTGCAAGGACAATAATAAATAGAGGGTGACGTTGAATTAAATTTTGCATTTCACTCCACTTTGTTCAATATAATTGATCAACCCTCTGATTAAAGCTATTTTTAGTAAAATAACGCGTTCAGAGGGAAGAGGGGCTATTGTGAGCAATTTCGATTGACTGATAAAAGATCACAAGCATTGGCAGTCTGAACATCACTTTCTGTTTTTCCTGCAAGAGCAGACGCGACAGATTTAACCTGTTTATAGCCTGTTCTTAACAAAAACGTCGGGGCACGTCCGTAGCTTTTAATTCCCACTATATATAGACCGCTCTCAGGGTGTGAAAGCTCAGTAGCACCATGTTCAGGGACCGAACCACAAGTATGAAGGTTTGGATCAATGAGTGGCCCAAGAGCTGCTGGACTTTGGGTCGCAGAATCTAGAGAAGTGCGCAACTCAGACATTACATCTAGATCTGGCCTGAACCCTGTTGCTGCAATTATCTGATCTACAGGAGGCAATTGACCTGAACGGTTTTGTAAGATCAATTTACCGTTTTCATAATTAATACTTTCAATGGCTATATTGGTAAATACTTCGATCTTCCCTTCATCTAGTAGCTTTTGAATGTGCATTTCAAGTCGTCTGCGTTCTTGTAACTCATCATTTTCAGGTGAACGAACGATGTTGTTGACGGAAGAACCACGTATCCCCCATAAAACACGCATACCATCAGATTGTTCAGAAAGTTTGACTAAATCCTGCAATGCATTAAATGCTGAATGGCCGCCACCTACGACAAGTACAGTCCGGCCGGCGTATTGTTTACGGGCAGGGCCTAAAATATCAGGCACGCCGTAGATAATAGATTGCGAAGCCGCAAGTTCACCAAGAGCGGGAATACCGTGAGCGCCCAGCCAGTTCGGTGTTTGATAGGTGCCAGACGCATCGATTACAGCTTGAACAAGAATATCGCTTTGACCTTCAGAGTTGGAGGTACGTACTACGAAAGGCGCGTTTTTCCGGCCTTCATTTCGAAGAATATCGTGATATTGACGGCTGACGTTTTCAACGCGAGTATTTAAATGCAGGTGTGGAGTAATCGCTTCGTGGGACGCTAAAGGGATTACATAGCGCTCAAGTAATTCTTGTCCAGTTGGGAATTCGCTTAGAACTGGCTCGATCCAGTCCGTTTTTTTGAGAAGAGAAATAGCAATAGGATCCATATTGTATGACCAGGGTGAGAACATACGCACATGACCCCATTTTGCTAAGTTAGAGCCAACACTACTGCCTGATTCAAAAACAATAGGAGTGAGCCCCATATCAATTAAGTTAACTGCTGCACTTAAGCCAACGGGGCCAGCGCCAATGATGGCAATGGGTAAATTTTTAACATTATATGTCATAGATAAGCCTCTGAATTTTGTTGTTACTAACAACAATTTGGTTAAAAAATAGCTTACGGGCCTAGTCGGGCTCGTGCCGCTGCGGTAAGTTTTCCTAGTAAAACAAGAGCTGCATCAACAACTTCAGGAGAGATATCCGCTATCATTGAGGCCTCTTCGTCGATCAAGGTTTTACGTATGGTTGTATATAACTCATGACCTTCAGAACTCAGTGAAATTTGAACAGCACGTTGGTCAAGTGGATCCAATGTTTTTAACGCATAGCCCTTGCGAATTAATGCATCAACTACACGACTTGTCGTGCTTTTATCGAGACACATCTCATCTGCTAAACTTTTAAGCCTCAGAGGGCCAAGTTTTACAAGCGTTTCCAGTGCGTAGCACTGAGCGACCGATACATTGTGACAGCATATACTTTCACGATCTCGGAACTGATGTACGCGGATAAGTTGGTTAACTGCTTCGTAAAGCGCTTCTGCGCGTTTAGGTTTCGAGTTCATCTATAGGGTACACTGATTTAGGTTGTTACTGACAACTATATTCTAAAGGTTAATTTTCCGCAAGCCAAAGGGATAGCTCAATTGTAAATGAATCTAAAATGGTTACTAGGACTGTTATCACAGCCATACTGTGCAATAGTAATATCATATAAAGTCGGTTGATAACGAAAACTGGTATCAACTATTAATACTTTCATAAGGTTTTGTTATATATGCCCCTTTTTTGATTACATGTTAGAGAAGGGTAACCTGTATGCGGTTTTTCAAATTAACTTTAAAATCACGTTCTAGCATGATAATTCACCGTTTTGATTATTAAAAAAGCAAACAAATTAAAAAAGTGATTTTTTTCTTTACCTTTAGCGAAAGGTCTCTATAATTCGTCGTCATTGCAGGGGCGTAGTTCCAATTGGTAGAACAGCGGTCTCCAAAACCGACGGTTGGGAGTTCGAATCTCTCCGCCCCTGCCATTTCTTCTTTACATCGTTTTTATTACTTCTTATATTGTTCCAGAGTTTAAATTTACTGAGTTGTTATGCATCCACGTTACGCAGCTATTTTTGGTATAGAAAACCTCGAACTAAACCAGCACTTTCGCAGTGATACTGCTCAATATGATAGCGCGGATATTCATCTAGAACCGTCAGCCGAAAAAAAGCCTATTATAGAGTCGCAAAGTCACATACTTGAACTTAATGCTGTGTTGTTAGCCGATCTAAACCGAGCCGTTGCGCCACATACAATTAATCATGTGATTCAAGCTGATGCTATAAGCTGGCATAACGACACGTTGAGCTTACCCTCAGCGCAACTTAAACCTGAGCATAAACGCGCACTGTGGGCGCTGATGAGTAAAACACGTGATAACCTTTAAAACTGTTACTGAGTCTTCAATTGACGCATTAATGGGCATTGAAAATGCCTGTCACAGTCATCCGTGGACAGTTAACACAATGCAATCTTGTTTGGCAGGACGGTATTTTAATCTGGCTGCATTTAACGATGAGCAAATGGTGGGGTTTTATATTGGTGAAAAAGCAGGCCCTGACTTTACGTTAATGGATATTTGCGTTGCGCCAGATTTTCAGGGGCAAGGTATCGCAAAGCAGCTACTCGCTCAGTTTATTGCTTTTGGTGAACAACATAATGCAGAAAACCTCTTTTTAGAAGTACGTGAAACCAACGTACGTGCAATTAAGCTGTATGAGCTTGCTGGCTTTAGCGAAATGTCAGTGCGCAAGAATTACTACCCCAGTGACTGCCCTAATAAAAACGGCTTTGAAGACGCCATTTTGATGGGCATGACTTTATTATTTGGGTAATGGCTCTTGGCTTTGGGTGTATTTTATTGCTTCAATCAAACTCAAGGCTAAGTAATCTCGACGGTTTTTATCGTTTGTTCGGCCGCGTAAATTATCTTCAAGCGCCCCAGCTGCTTGATGAATATTGGTAAAACCAAAGCATCCTGCACTGCCTTTTAAATTGTGTGCCAGTGCTCTTAACTCTTCCCATTCGCCGGTATGGTATAACTCATTAACTTGCGCTAAGTGTTCAGGTAACTTGGAGCGATAGTTTTCATTTATTTGCTGGAATTTTTCACTATTAAGTAATGTATCCCATTTGTTTTGGCTGTCTTTTTCTATATGAAGATATCTCACTAAAACGTTTTCAAGGGCATCTTTATCAATGGGTTTAGCTAAAGCCTCGTTACACCCTGCATTAAGGTATGTGTCTACATCATGTTTCATAACATTGGCAGTAAGTGCAATGATAGGGCCATCGTAGGCAGCATGGCGAAGCATTTGTGTTGCCTCTAAGCCACCCATAACCGGCATTTGCATGTCCATGATAATGACCTGATAATCGTTCACTAAAGCCATTTCTACCGCTTCAGCCCCGTTATTGGCAATATCAGGTTCAAGGCCCCATGTTTGGAGTAGTAACGTAATTAGTACTTGGTTATCAGGGTTATCTTCAGCAACTAAGATATTGGCATCAAAACTATTGGCTGCAAATGAAAGTTGCTCGTCTTTTACTGGGGTTAACTGACTTAACTCGGTAAGCATCAGAGTGGGTTCATTGTTCTCAGTCTCTAAATTAGAGGCTATTTTTACCCTAAAGCAGCTACCTTCACCGGGGGCACTTTTTACGTATACATCACCGCCAAGTAATTGCGCTAGGTTTTTTGAAATACATAGCCCCAGCCCAGTACCGCCAAAACGTCGAGTGGTTGTTGTATCGGCTTGTTCAAATGGTTTGAAGACTCGTTCAATTTCGTGCTCAGACATGCCAATGCCGCTATCTTGGATAGCAAACTCCATGAGCTGCGATTCAGTATCAAAGGTTATATCTAACGAGAGTAAACCTCGCTCAGTAAATTTAACGGCATTACTGGCAATATTAATGAGAATTTGTTTTAACCGAGTCGCATCTGAGTTGATTATTTTTGGTAACGGTAAATGAAAGTTAATATCGCATTTTAGATTTTTTTCTTGTGATAAAGGGCGAATGATCGAATCAATATCATGCACTAGTTGTACTATATCAAGAGGTTCCTTTTCAATGGCTAACTTTTCGGCTTCAATTTTTGATAAATCTAAAATATTATTAATAAGTTCTAATAAGTGCTTGGAGTTACGCAAAATAGTGGTTAAGTGTAGCTCATCACTCGCTGCTTTTTTATTGTGTATTAACTGCTCGGTAAAGCCCATGATAGCAGTGAGCGGAGTGCGAATTTCATGGCTCATATTCGCTAAAAAGCGGCTTTTTAACTGATTTGCTTGCTCTGCTTGGGCAATAGCTGACTCTAGCTGGCTATTCATGGTTTCGAGAGCTTTTGTCCGACTTTCTACTTTATCTTCAAGGTGATGCTTATATTCCTCTAATTCATCTTGGTAGTGCCGTATTTGGTTCACCATGTGATTAAAGTCATTAAATAAAACGCCAACTTCATCATTATTATGGGCAGGTAAATATACCGATAAATCACCATCGCCAACGCGATGACTTGCAGCACCTAAAAGTTCAATTGGGTTCAATAATAAGTTACGCACAACAATAAAAATCAGCATCGGCAGGGTGATCACAGAAATGATAACTATCAGGGCGGTAATTAAACTTATTGCTTTACCTGATTGATATAACAAGGCTTTAGGAATAGTTGAAACATAATAATAGCCGCCGCTCATTTGAATGGCGTAAATCATCCGTTCAATCTTGTCTATGCTGGATAGCTCAATGGTTGAAAGTTTGCCTAAATCAGCCAAGTTGTGAATTTGTTTGAGCTCATATTCACTAATGTATTGGCCTCGTTTATCGTAATCTGAACTAAATAAAATCTTTCCGTCTTCGGTTAGTAGCAGGTTCAGCGTATTGTTATAGGGTGATTCTAAAATACTGGTGTTTAAAATTGATGGCTCAACATGCAATATAATAAAGCCAAGCTGCTGCGGGCGCTTTAAATAATAATCAGCGCTATAAATTCGTTGTATAAAGTAAAGGCTGGTGGTGCCGTCACTTTTTTGCACCATGAATTGTTGCTGACGTAAATTACTTTGCAATACGCGAGAAAAGAAAGGGTATTGAGTAGGCGCCGTGTTTAAGTTACTCGAGTAGTAAGCATTGCTTCTGCCGCTTGGAGAGACTAAGTTGACACTAATAATATCTGGGTAAGCTTCGGAGTAACTGGCAAATACATCCATTAAAGCACCAAGTCGACGAGTATAATTTCCACTATCACGAAGATCGTCTGCTAAAAAATCACTTAATACCGGCGAGGTGGATAAAAGCTTGGTAGTAGAGTGAAATGAGTCAATGTAATTAAATACTTTTTGTTGTTGTTGCTCTACAAAGCGACTAACAATTAATTCAGCTTGTTTTTGTGTAGAGCTTGTTACATTGGTAAGCGTAAAACCACCTAAAAATAATAGCGGTAAAATCACTAAAGGAGTGATATACCATAATAATCTGATACTTAGCTTACTAGTTTTCATTTTGTAGGCAGGATCCTTTGCAATCTATTCATAATTATTATGGTTATTTGCAAATTCGAGTTAATGAATTTTTTACTATAATACACATAGAGACCACTAGAAGTCACTTTTGTCACTTGTTAGTTTTAACCGTTAACGAAAACTAACGCAAATAACTTCCTGCTTGAAGGTTTTAGATATAGAGGCTGTTAATGGAGGTTATCGGTACTAGGGGAAGGCAGTACCGATACTAATCTATAATAGGATTGGTTAGTCGATTAGGCTTACATGGTACTGATAGGTGTTAGCACCAACAGAAAAACTGCCTTTACCACCCCAATTATTATCTACTGCAAAACTTGCCGTAAAAGGTGACTGATAGCTACCAATCAAATAAGGTACTCGCAAAGCATATTTACACCACGTTTCAGCGTTCTTATAAAATAGAAGCCGAGTTAATAGGTGCGCTTAACTTTCCGCCTTTACCGCGACACTTACTGATATACAAAATTCGCAAACGCTTTTTTATGGATTTATTAATAAGGGAGCCTTTATCACTTTAAATAAGCCACTTAAACACCTGTAATCCACGCTATAACTCCAATTAAAGCAACAGTAAATCCTCTTTTTATATTTTACGTAAAGTCTAAGTAACCGATTGAATCAAAATAGGAACTCGGCTATGGTTAATGCATCAATAAAAATAAATTAAAAACGAGTTAATCCGCAGGCTCATTATGTGAAAAGGAGTTTTTAAGAATGGCACTTTTTTCGATTTCACTAGGAGCCGCTTTCTTTTTAATATCTATCGCCTGGTTTGGGGTTTTATCTTTGTCTTCCCAAGTAGAAAGTTCAGGGTTTGGTTTTATTTTTGGTGTGTTTCCAGCGTTACTTGGTATTTTGCTTATAGTTCCTAGTTCACTGTATAGGGCTCTTTTTGTATTTACACAGAAACCAAAACAAACTATAAAAGATAAAGTCATTTTAATAACGGGGCTGTTAATCACATTCCTTTATAGTGGTGCCATTATTAAATTAATTTTCACATAACACATATGAGCCTTAACTCTGCCTATAGGCACTAGTATTCTTTTTGACCGTTTCATTCAGTGGCGGTCAAATTTAAATCAATCAGTAAATGTATCCCTCTAAAGCGCAGCGCCTCTCAACCTCTTTGTGAATAATTCACTTAATTTTTTGCACAAAGAGAAGCAAATGAGGACGAACTTGAAAGCTAATATTCATAAGAAACACCTTGACTTAAACTAACCACACTTTTATTTGCTCGTTGCTCTCGCTATAGCAGCTTTTTAATTATTCGGGTATGATCTGCGCAACTTTGATTATCAGTTGCTATTTATGAACACGTTAAGTGCCAAAGAAAATATTCAAGCTATTGTGAAGACGATTAAAGCGGAAGAAGCAAGGCTTCGCCAAAAACACCCGCTGTTAGTCCATCAAAATACCTTAGGAATGGCGATTCTTTTACTTTCTCTCGCAGCGTTAATTGGCGTTGGTACGCTTTATTACTTTGCTATTATTCCCGGTTGGTTGTGTATTATTTTAGCGGCCATTGCTGCGTCAATTTCCCATGAATTAGAACACGATCTTATTCATAAACAATATTTTAGTAATCAGCTTTTTTTACATAACTTTATGATGCTCACCGTGTGGTTGATGCGACCAAACACTATTAGCCCATGGTATCGCCGCAAGATGCATTTACATCATCATAAAACCTCGGGCACCGAACAAGACCTTGAAGAGCGTTTAGTCGGCAACGGCATTAAAAATCCTTTTTTACGCGCATTAGTGATTGTTGATGGCTTGCTTGGTTTACTCATTAACACAAAGCGTTTTAGTAAAGAAATTAAAGGCTTTAGCTTTTTTAAAGTATTTAATGCCGGGTTCCCAGTAACTACTGCATATTTTGCAGTTTTATACTCCGTTATTATTTTTCACTTAGTTAATCTATTTGTACCACTTGAAGCAAACTCACCGGTTTTACTATTAGATGTGATGACGGTGTTTGAGTTTTTAATGGTGGTGTTAATTGTGCCCAATATTGTGCGCTCAAGCTCGCTAAATTTTGTGACTTCATCAATGCATTACTACGGTGGCGTGAACAATATGCTGGAGCAAACCCATGTAATAACCAGCCGCTTATTTGCGCCGTTTAATTTATTTTGCTTTAACTTTGGCCATACCCATACAATTCATCACTTTGTGCCGAACCAGCCATTTTATTTGCGCCAGATGATCAGTAAAAAAGCACTTGAGGTAATGAAAAAGCACGGAGTTCGCTTTAATGATTTTGCTAGTATCAAACAGGCAAACCGCTATCAAGCTTCTTAATACCTATGTAATAATTATTAATTGACCTCAAGTTTGGTTAAGGTTTTAAGGTCGTTATCTAACTTAATATTTAGGTAGCGACTATGAACCTTAATCAAATCACTTTACCTGTCTGTGATATCGAAAAAGCCAATCACTTTTATCTTACTTTAGGCTTTACACAAATTGTTAAAAGTCCTCACTATTCACGTTTCGAATGTGCAAATAAAGCTACGTTTTCATTGCTACTTACAGATGATGAGTTTACTAATGGTGCCGTTATATATTTTGAAAGCGATGATTTAAAACGGTGGGTTGAATCACTAAAAGCCAAAGGTATTGAATTTGATACTGAGATTATTGAACAGCGCTATTTATGGCATGAAGCTAAACTAACAGACCCATCAGGAAATCAAATTAAGTTGTATTGGGCGGGAGATAACCGCTTAAACCCGCCATGGCGAGTAAATATAAACTTTGATGTTTAGGGTCTGTTGACCTTTGCGGATTTAACCTTGAAAGATAAACAGACCCTAATGACCTAAATAAACAACCATTACGTATAGCAATATTTTGGGTGAATTATGCAATTTAATAGTGGTGATACATCAAGAATTATTGAAATGGCATGGGAAGACCGTACTCCTTTTGAGGCCATTGAACACCTTTATGGTTTAAACTACTCTCAGCTAGTTAATTTTATGCGAAATAATGTATCTGTAGGCTCATTTAAAGTTTGGCGCAAACGCCATGTTGGTCGAGTAACTAAGCATCTTAAATTACGTGATCCCGCCGTTGGGCGAAGTCACTGTAAGACGCAATATAAAAATCGTTAATCCGGCCTAATTTATTCGTTGCAAAAACTCAGTATTACTGTGTTTTTGGCAATTTTTAACGTAGAGTTTTAAACATTAAAAAATAAATTATTTTAAGGATTATTATGCAGATCACCGGGTGTTGTCATTGTGGAGAAGTCACTTACACGGCAGAGGTAGATGAAACTAAAGTTATAAACTGTCATTGTACAGATTGCCAAGTCATGGCTAGTGCGCCTTTTCGTACGGTAGTGATGTCGAAGCCTAACGGAGTAACTTTTACCGCAGCTGCACCTAAAGAATATATAAAAACTGCACAGAGCGGCAATAAACGTGCACAGGGTTTTTGTGGCAACTGTGGTACGTCGTTATATGCAACTTCAGTAGGTGAAGGGGATAAAGTGTATGGCCTACGTATGGGCGCAGTTGAGCAGCGTGAACAGCTAATTCCTAATGCGCAAATATGGTGTCGTTCGAGTCCCTCTTGGTTGAAAGAGCTAAATGCAATTAAGGGTTTTGAAACAGTCCCACCAAATAAATAATTGAAAGAAAACTAGTCGTTTCGCTGTCTACTTAAAAGAGATATTTTGGGAGGCAGCTAATGTGTAGTTCAGTAAAATCAAACCGGGCGGTTAAGAAGTCACAATTTACATTCGATAATGAGTTGAGCGCAGAACAACGTTTACGTTTTGCTGCTAAAGCAAATTTAGCGCAAGCACGCCTTGAGGAAAGAGAAGAGGCTAGAAAGAGGTGGGCTGCTAAGCAACATGTTCAGCAACCCAAAAAGCAGACTTTACTAAGTTGGCTTAAGCACCTTCTTTTAAAGTAATATTGCGACCACCTAGATAGCCGAATAGCGCACAACCTAAACTTGCTATGGCACATAACCACAAAGTAGATGCCCAGCTATTAAAGTAAGCATGCAATGCACCTGCTAGCATTGGCCCTGTTGCTGCAATTAAATAACCAATACATTGTGCCATGGCTGAAAGCGATGCTGCTTGACGGCTGTTATGTGTGCGTAAGCTCACAAACGACAAACCTAAAATAAAACAGGCACCTGAGCAAAAGCCTAAGGTAATTGACCAAAACAAAGCTAACTCAGGCATAAATAGCAAACCAAATGAACACAGTGCGCCAATTAGGGCAAGTGAGCTGGTTAAAACTCGTTGGTCTTTTAATCTCGCTAATAACGGGATCAATACAATGCCAGGGATTGCTGAGGCCGCCTGAAATGCCCCTTGCATAGCGCCTGCTTTAACGGGCGATACGCCACCTTCAATTAAAATACTGGGTAGCCATGCGACCATAATATAAGTGAAAAATGAATTAAGCCCCAATAGCAGAGTAATTTGCCATGCGAGAGATTGTTTCCATACATTAGCTTGTGCGGGAGGTGGGGTTAACTCTTTCACTGGCATTGTGTGGTATTTAAGTTGTGGCAACCAAAGAGTAATACTGAGTAAAGTAAATAAACCATAACTTGCAAGTGCTAGCTGCCAGCCCAAATTATGCCACTCACTGAGTGGTAGTACGATAGCAGAGTAAGCACCGCCAAAAATAGCCATCGCCAATACATAGGCAGAGGTCATCACAGCGATTTTATGCGGGAAGTCGCGCTTTATTAAGCTCGGAAGTAGGACGTTACCAATAGCGATACCCACACCAATAACAGCGGTGCCTAAATACAACAAAGGCACGCTGGTGATGGGTCGAGAAGCCAGCCCCGCACCAATAAGTATTAGGGCAATAAAAAGGGCGACTTCAAGCCCGAGCTTTTTAGCAAGTAAATTAGCCAGCGGTGAAGCTAATGCAAAAGCTATTAAAGGTAAGGTAGTCAACATTCCAGCCTGAGAAGGAGACAAGCTAAAAGAGGCAATAATCTCCTCGAGTACAGGAGCGATACCAGTCACTGGTGCACGTAAATTAATAGCAATAAAGAAAACGCCGAGAATGAGAATAATAGAAGAAAAAGCAGTCCGCTTAGTTGGGGGAGAATACAAAACTAAATCACCAAATTGATGGAAAGTGATTTAATTATACCCGAAGGGTAATAGCGTTGATATTAAATTGACTACTCATTAGCCTTTAATTTTTAATAACTTATTCTTAACAATTTAAATAAAAACTAGCGCCTTTAAAAATAATTAACCCCACTTTTTCAAGTCATCCGTTTATAGCCTTATTGATGGATAATAAGGTGACTTTATGAATAACAAGATTAGTAATACCCAGCAGATTAACTTACCTTTGACTATGCTGAGTCTCGCGGTAATAATGAGTTTAACAGGCTGCGAACAGCGCTCAAAAAACGCTGTTGAGAAGCAAGAAAACCAAGTAAATAGCGCGGCGCAAGCTATATTAAGCGATGAACAAAAATCAGTGCAAAAAGTGCAAAAAAGGCAGAAGCAAAATGTTATAAGCTATGCAGCAATGCCGCAAGGGATGATGCATGCAAGTGTTGCTATGCAGCGCCCAGTTTTGCCACCGAATCCAGTTGATGATGTCATATTTGTGTCAGAGCAAGATCGTGAAAACTATTTAAAATCCCAGCAGAATCCTGTTAAGCAAACAGCCACTGAGCCTGTATCGACTTTCTCGATTGATGTTGACACTGGCAGTTACAGTAATACCCGTAGGATGTTGAATATGGGTAAGCTACCGCCAAGCGATGCCCTGCGCGAAGAAGCCTTTATAAACTATTTTGATTATGACTACAGTGCGCCCGAGACTATTAACTCACCCTTTAAGGTGCATACTGAGGTGGCAACGGCGCCTTGGAATGAGCATCGGCAATTAGTAAAAATTGGCATTAAAGGATTTGAAATTGAAAAAGCAGATTTAAAAGCGGCGAATTTAGTGCTTTTACTGGATGTATCTGGCTCTATGAATGCGCCAAATAAACTCCCTTTATTAAAAACCAGCTTGACCATGTTAACTAAACAATTAGATGAAAATGATTCCGTTGCTATTGTTGTGTATTCTGGTGCCGCTGGCGTGGTGTTACCAGCAACTAAAGGCAATGATCAACACGTTATCAGTGCTGCGTTAGATAAACTGGCTGCGGGCGGTTCAACAAATGGCGAGCAAGGCATTGAGCTGGCTTATCAAATAGCACAGCAAAACTTTAAAAAAGGTGGTATCAATCGGGTGATTTTAGCCACTGACGGCGATTTTAATGTTGGGATGCAATCGGTTGATAAACTCAAAGAGTTGGTGGCAGCAAAACGTAAAACGGGCGTTGCTTTGACCACGCTTGGTTTTGGCCAAGGTAATTATAATGATGGCTTAATGGAGCAAATCGCTAATATTGGCAACGGTCAACATGCCTATATTGATAACATTAACGAAGCACGTAAAGTGCTGGTTGATGAGCTTAGTAGTAGCATGCAAATTATTGCCAAAGATGTAAAAATTCAGGTGGAGTTTAACCCTCAGCAGGTCGCAGAATATCGTTTAATTGGGTATCAAAACCGCATGCTTGCCAGTGAAGACTTTAATAATGATAAGGTTGATGCCGCAGAGCTTGGTGCGGGCCACACAGTGACGGCGCTGTATGAGATTACGCTAGCAAACTCCGAGCATAAACAAATCGATGAGCTGCGTTATCAATCTAATCAAGATAAAAAACCGCTTGCCAGCAATGAACTTGCCTTTGTAAAAGTGCGCTACAAACAGCCTGACACAGAGCAAAGTGAGTTGCTTACTCAAGCAATTAGTAGCGATAAAATACAGCCGTTATCGCAGGCCAGTTCTGACTTTAAATTTGCCGCTGCAGTTGCTGGGTTTGCGCAGTTATTAAAAGGTGCAAAATATACGAGGGACTGGCAGTATGAAGATTGCGCTAAATTGGCAACCGCTAACAAAGGCATAGACACATTTAGTTATCGCAGTGAGTTTGTGCAACTCGTTAATAATGCTGCGGCATTGTGATTTAAGTGGCGGAACGGTGATTTAAGTAAAGGACATTATGACAGAGCTAGTTGATGAGCAATTAATGTTGAGTTACGGACAAGGCGATGTAAAGGCTTTTACCCAGCTGTACCTGCGCCATAAAAATAGCTTATATCGTTATTTTTTACGCCAATGCGCTAACCCGCAAGTGGCTGAAGAGCTTTATCAAGAAGTATGGAATAAGCTAATAAAAGCGCGCTCGCAGTATCAAGTGAGCGCCAAATTTACTACCTGGTTGTATCGTATTGCGCATAATGAATTGATTGATTATTACCGCCGCACTGGTACGCAAAGTAAATGGTTAGACGCCGATAATCAAGATCTTGAAACTGCCGAATTTGCTGATCATAACAGTAAATCAGATACTGAAAAACTTGATCAGGCCCAGCAAGCTAAGCAGCTAAAGGAGTGTTTAGCGCAATTACCTCGTGAGCAAAAAGAAGCATTTTTACTCAAACACGAAGCTGACTTTACCCTCAAAGAAATTGCCGAATTAGTGGTAGAAACAACTGAAAATATCAAAAGCCGCATCCGTTACGCTGTAGCCAAGCTAAAGCATTGTATCAAGTATAAATTGGAGACTAGCAATGAGCGATAAGTTAACCCGTCATGATATTGCTTCACTTTATAAACGGGCTGCAACGGAGCAGCCAAGTTCACAACTTGATGAGCAAATACTAAAACGCGCAGCAGATGACGTTACAGCTAATAAAGTAACTCCAATCAATAAACCTAAGCGCTTTTATCAAACCTGGCATGGGCAATTATCGACTGCGGCATCACTGGTATTAGTCGCCGTTTTATATGTGCAAAATACCGAACAGTATCATCAACCTTCAGAGCTTATAAATAAACCACAAATTTTAAATGATCAACAGTCTCAAGTTGCACCTGAGGCGGTATTTGAAGTGATGGAAACACAAGCGAGCGAGCACGCTGAGGTTAAGTTAAAACACACACTAAAGCGTAGTGCATCGCAGATGGCTGCACCTCAATTAAAGCTGCAAAGTATGGATACTGACAGTGAGTTTTTAAAACTTGCAGCGATCACCAAAAGCGTTGCTAATGATTTTAAAGTTATTGATCAACTTATGATTGAGGGTAAAACAAAAGTAGCAAAAGCACAGCTAAAAATGCTTTTAACAGAGCACCCTGAATTAAAAGCGCATTTAACTGATGAATATAAAAAGTTGCAGCAGGATAGTGGAGATTAGGAAGAGTAATTTAAACCAATTTAGATTTTTATTATTTATCATAATATTAGAATTGCTATTTCATTTTTATGAACAATCAATATAATTATTTATACAATATTGATGTATTGCAATCTTAGGAATAGGAAACTATGGAAAGATTATCACTGACAGTATCAAGCTTGGCACATTATTACAGTAACAAAGATCGGTTTATCAAACACAAAGGAGTTTTAAAAGAGACTAAAAATGTAAAAATAAATTATGATTTACTCGATGATAAAAGTCAGTCATCAACCATCATTCGTTTATTACTCATCATAGGTTTTTTAGGGTTATGCAATTTATTTTACAGTTTTTACTAGTTGCTTCGATTGTTTTACTGTTAATAACACTTAAAGGTTATAAGGTTAAGCGATTATTTAGAGTGCCTCTGTATTGTATTTATCTAGGGGGTAACTTTCATAATAAAAAACCAATTTTGTTAAAGAAAAACGAAATGGTAGGCGCGCCTGATGCTATATTTTTTAATCCACTGAAGCTTAGAATCGTTATTGGTGAATTAAAAAGTCATTATTACCGAGGCCATGTAACCGTGTACGAAGAGGCGCAAGTAACCCTGTATATGGGAATGTGCGCAAAGTGGTATTTATTAAACCCAGTATGTGTTTTGCATTACAGTGATGATAGCACTGTAGGTATAAAATATAATCCAGTGCTGTTTGCTGAGATATTTAAGCAGCGCTATGATTGCTTAGAAATACTTCGGTCTTAGGTTTTCGTATCGCTTCTAGCCTTAAAGCGTGGTCGTTTTTTACTGTAGTTACCAATTAAAGCTGGCTGAGATCATTATATTTCTAGGATCCCCAGGGAAGTAACGGTCGCCAGTAAAGCTGGTGTAATCAGCGCGCTCGGCATAAGCGGCATCAAATAGATTATTAATGCGAGCCGTTAACTTAAGTTGCTCCGTGATTTGCCAAGCGCCACGTAAGTTAATTAAATTATGACCTGCGTAGCTGTGTAGGTTTTCAGGGTCGGTAAAATAGTCACTAACGTGATGCCATTCTAAAGCAACAAGCGTGTTGTTAGTTATCTGCCAGTTTGCCTGTAAATTTGCCACGTTACGCGGTGCGGTGTCTATCTCGTTACTGTTAATATTTATACCTGACAAGGTTTGGTCATAGCTATAAGTATGCTTGGCATGGCTTGCTGCAAGGGCAAGCTGTAATGTATTCGTTAGCTGATAATCAAGCTCAAGCTCAATACCACGGTGTTGCGTTTGCCCGTCATTGACTGTAAAAAAGTCGCTGTCACGAAAGATGACGTTTTCTTTGTTCATCGCGTATGCTGAGAACACATAGTGTAGTTGTTGGTATTGACCTTTAAAGCCAAATTCTAAATTATCGGCAGTTTCAGATTCTAGATCTGCCACTTGCTGATCGCGTTGCAATTGATATAACTCGGCTGCTTGCGGTGCACGGTAACCTTTGGATAAGTTTGCGTATAGGTAATTATTGGCCGTTAATTGATAACTAAGACCAAGCTTTGGTGAAGTGTTGGTAAAGGTATTTTCGCTACTTGGTGGGCGCGAGTAGCGACAGCCGCCAAACCCACATTCATTGCCTTTCTCGTCAGTGCGACCTGCCAACATATTGTTGGTATAGTCGTAATTGAGTCGTTCAAATCGGCCGCCAAGGCTGATACTAAGCGCTTGCCATTGCCAATCAAGGCTTATAAATGGCGCGAGTAGGGTGCTGGTAACATCGTAGTCGTAATGCTTACCTTGCGGCACTGTGGCGATTAAAAAGTCAGAACCTTGTGTTGGCTGGTCTTGGTATTGCAAAAAGTCAGCACGGGTGTATTCGCTGTCTAGACCTAGATTTAAGGTAAAAGTGTTTGAGTAAGCATGTTGCCAAAGAGATTGTATACCAACACCACTTTGGCTGTTTTCTTCAAGTGGTGTGCCGGGTAAAAAGTGTTTAAAAAAGGTCATACTTTGGTTGCGAACATAGGGCGTTATAGTCAGCATATCTTGCTCGGTTTGCCACTGGGCTTTAGACCATAACCTAAATGAACTCGCCTCTCTAAAGGCATCGGGGTCAAAGTTTTGTTGGGCTATTTCATCATCTTTATAGCTTTCAAAGCCTTCGATAAACCCTGCGGTTTTTTGATCAAGGTTGGTATAGCTTAGCCCTGTTGTAATTGAGAGTTCGTCGTTGGTATAACGATGACGTAGGTTTAGTTTTTCTTGGTCGACGCTTTCATCATCACGATAACCCGTATCATGAGTGACACTGGCATTAATACCAATTCCTTGATTGTCCAAGTCTTTCCCGCTGCGCAATTTAAATCGGCTATAGCCGTACGAGCCTAAATCAAGACCGAGCAAGTGCTCATCATAGGTGGTATCTGGGGTGATAGCATTAATAACCCCATGTACGGCATTTGAGCCATAAAGTGCAGAGCCTGGGCCTTTTAACACTTCAACGCGTTGTGCCATTTCTGCATGCGCTTCAAATAGCTCGTTGATATTACAAAAACCTGCAGCGCGCAGTGGTATACCATCTTCTGCGGTTAAAATACCGCCGCACGCACCCGCGCCCGAAAGTACTGGAGATCGCAGTGCGGGTAAATATTCTTGGCCATTACCGTGTTGAACATTGGCTCCCGCAATTTTCTTTAAAACTTGTTCAATATGGGTTGGGGCGATTAAATCCAGCTGGGCTTGGGTAATACTGCTGATCACTAAAGGGAGTGGATCTGCACTTACTTCAGCCCGCGAGGCTGTGGTGGTTATGCGTTCAATATTGTTTTTCTCGCTAGCAATACTTATAGGTGAGGCAAGTAAGGCAGTGGTGACAATAAATAAACGCATTGTTTTCCTTATAAATTTAGTTGTTAACTCAAATCTAAAATAACAACTAAAGTAGTAACTAGCAATTACGATAAGATGAATGTATCAGTAATTTTGCTTTGCTTGATAAATTCCTCATCGTGGCTGACTAATATAAAGCTGCCAGAAAAATGCGCTAAATTTTGTGCCAATAATTGCTTGTTATTGAGGTCTAAGTGATTATCGGGTTCGTCCAGTAGTAATAAGTATTGCCCTGCATTATGCCCGGCAATAAGCATGGCTAATTGCATTTTTTCTCCGCCGCTTAATCGTTGTACTTCACGGTGAATATTGTCGCCTTTAAAGCTAATAGCAGCTAATGAGTATCGTATTTGCTGTGAGTCAAGTTCAGGGCAGTAATGTTCAACGGCTTCTTTTAGGCTATGATTCGTTGCTAGCAGCGAGCAGTGCTGGTCAATATAAAGCACCTTGCTGTTAAGTTGAATTGCCGTTGCTGTAGGTGATTTTGTAGATTCGCTTATCATTCCCAGTAGCGTTGATTTCCCCGAGCCATTTGGTCCTGCAATATGTAATTTATCGCCACTGTTAATTTGTAAAGTCACAGGGTTTTTACTACAACCACAAGGTAGGCCAAGTTTATCAATAAACAGTAAGCGTTTATTGCTGGTGGATTGGCTGAACTTTAACTTTCGTTCAATACTGTCTGGTAGCTGCTGTTTTAGCAGTTGTTGTTTTTTGGCTAACGCATCAAGCTTTGCTGAAGCTGAACGCTCATTTGCGCCTTTACTTGCTTGCGCACTGTTTTTGTTAAAATCTAGCATGACTTTAGGTTGGCTGGCACTGCGGCGGTGCTTATTGCCTTGTGCAGCGCGTTGTTGAGCCTTTTCATGGTTAACTTGAGTTTGCTGTTGATGTTTTTTTTGCTCTTTTGCTAAGTGATTTATTTGTTTCGTAAGCGCGGTTTGTTGCAGTAATTTTTGCTGGCAAAAATGCTGATAGTTACCAGTTTCGTAATGAATGCCAAGGCTGTTCAGCTCAATGATAGCACTGCAATGATTCAGCAATTGACGATCATGGCTAACAATAACGACTAGCCCTTTAAACGCATGTAATTGTTTTATTAACCATTGTTTTGCTGTTTGGTCTAAATGGTTGCTTGGCTCATCTAAAACCAGTAAGTCAGGCTGTGCTTGTAGGGCACAATAAAGTGTTAAACACCGTTGTTGGCCTGGGCTCAAATGACTTGTTGGAGTAGTCAGTGGTGCTTCAATACCCAAGGTTAACAGCTGTTGTTGATAGTTTTGCTCACATAGCCAATCGTCGCCTACCAGAGCAAAATCAGCCTCAGCAATACTCCCTAAGGTTATACGTGCAATGGCCGCCAACTTTTGATCGATTCCTAACAATTGGGCAATGGTATTTGAAGAGCCTTGCAAGTTGCGATCACTTAACTGCTGTTGCGTCACCACTAACCGCTTGCCGCTAAACTCAACATGTCCCGTACTAGGTTGTTGTTGGTTTGCTAATATACTCACCAATATTGATTTTCCGCTGCCATTAGCGCCGATAATCGCGGTGAGCTTTTCGTGAATTGAAAAGTTAAGATGTTTAAATTGTACATAACCATCAGGGTGCTGATAGCTTAAATTATGAACGTGTAAAGTATGCATAATGCCTCTGGAGTCAGCAGGGCATGGCGCGCAAAAGTAGTAAATTAGGTAATCTGATAGCTAGAACTATGACGAATTTTGCGCTCACTAACCCTGTAAATTCAAATAAATAAAACGAATTTCAGCAGGTGTTAGTTATTCATTAATGCGCAAACTCCATTAGGTAAGTGCTGCTATTTTAAACGAACCTCAAAGTGTTTGTCACTTACTTTTTATTTAGCCATTTGTCCATGGCGATATCATATGCTTGGGTTATTTTAGTTTTAGGGCAATCTTTACTGCCCGTGATGTAACTATCGGGCAAATCATTTTGAGGCATTGAGCCACCGCCAATAAATACCTTTTTAAAGCATTTACCACCAATACGATACGTGGTGAATTGCATGTTTTGTTGCTCAATCTTTAAAATAGGTTGCCCAGGCTTCACGTGATCTTCAGGAACGCTGATTCTGTCGGGAGCTTTTGGGTTTAATGATGTCAAATGTGATGATGAGTACGAATCTTGATACTGCATTTTGATGTTTTTTAAACCTTTATTGAGGTCTATTTTTTTGAACTCTTTAGCAGTATTTATTGTTTTTTGTTTGGGAGCGGTAGCCTTAATTTTTACTTTATTTTTTAAAGGTTTTTTATTTGCTGGTATTGAGGCTGCAATAGCCGGACTGCTTTGTTTTGTTACTGTGTTTTTAGTCAGTTTGGAAGCAGGTTCTACTTGATTGGGCTGGCTTACTACATAGACTTTCATTGCTGTTTTTTGGGCATTAGGCACAGTGACTGTTTTACGGTTTATTAATACCGTGAAGATGATCACATGGATAATCACTGAAATTATCAGAGGCCAACACCATTTTGCCACAATGAACGTTCCTTATAAGATGATTTTATATGACCCTAAAATCACTGAAAAGTGCCAAGTAACTTAATATGTGAGTGTTCACTATTTCCATTATGCTTACATTCTTTACATTTGAGTTAATTTTTTATTCAGCTTAACTCGCTAAGCTTAAAAGAAAGTAAAACACAGAGATTAAAATTATGAAAAGAACAATAGTATTTTGCGTGATGGTATTAGGGTTGGTATTGCTACCTCTTGAAAGTAAAGCAAGTAATAAACATGACAGAGACAAATATGAACACAAGTACGACAAGAAGCATCAATTTATAAAGCATAAAAAAGCGAAAAAAAATGATAAGTCTACTGATGTCTTTTATAAGTTACCTTCGGGATTATATAAGAAAGTTACGTATTCTCATCACTCTCCAGCGGCAAAGCCGAAGAAGTATCGTAAAGGTGATAAGTTAAACAAGGAAATGTACCGCCGTGGCAGGGTGTTAAAGCTCGATAAACGCAATGGTGTTGTGGTGCTTGAAATAGACAGACGAATCTATCACCTAATGCACGATAGCCGTAAAATACTCGCAATAATAATGCGTTAATACTTTCAGTCAAAAGATTTCATTGCTGATTCATCTGTAGTTGCTATGCTAAAAGCGTTTGTTTTTAATTTATAAAACTACAAGGATTGATGTGTGTTCATATTATTAGCTGGCATTACGGTTATATTGTTTATCGCGAGTATTTTACCGCTTTCATATAGTCAACACTTTGCTGTGAGAGGCGCAGACTTTATTCGGTTACAGGTATTTTTCGGGGCTGTCATTAGCCTTGTGTGCGCTTGTATTACTGCAATAATTTATAAAGAAATGCCAACTACTTTTTTTATTGTCGTCGGGGTAAGCTCGCTCGTTATAGTGATGCAAGGGTGGTGGATTTTCCCATATACTTGGCTTGCTAACAAAGAAGTTAAAAGTAGTGACGAGGACGTAGCTCATAGTGTGCGAATAATGAGTGCCAATGTTTTGATGTCTAACCACAATAGTGAAGATTTAATAGCTTTGGTTAAACAGCATAAACCTGACTTACTCGTTACCTTAGAAAGTGATAGCTGGTGGCAAGAGCAATTAGCTGAGCTGCACGATGATTACCCTTATCGAATTGCATGCCCAAAAGACAATCGCTATGGCATGCATATTTTTAGTAAATATAAGATCATTCAACATAAAGTGTGTGAATTAGTGTCGCCAGATATTCCGTCGATTCATATTCTCTTTGAAAATGCAGATGGCCTAATCATACAAGGTCACTTTATTCACCCTGAGCCGCCAAGTCCCACGGAAAAGGAAACGTCTCGCACGCGTGATAGTGAACTAATTATGGTGGCTAAAGCTGTTAAAGAGCCCATGAGACCAGTGATTGTTGCAGGTGATTTAAATGATGTTGCATGGTCGCGCACGACTCAATTATTTATGAAACTTAGTGGCTTTTTAGATCCGCGCAAAGGAAGGGGCTTTTTTAATACTTTTCATGCCGATTACTTCTTTATGCGTTGGCCACTGGATCATTTGTTTCACAGTACTGGCTTTACCGTAAAGCGTATTAAGCGCTTAGCTAAATATGGATCAGATCATTTTGCGCTATTAACCGAGTTGGTGTATCAAAATGCTGATCAAGAGTCGCAGTTAGATAAAGATGAAAATACATTAGAGGTTGCTGAAAAGCTAAAAATGGAGGAAGTAGATAAACATCAAGTGCCTACCTTCAAAAATAAAAAGGGCCAATAAAGGCCCTTAGATTTTTAAAAGGTTTCTAGAATAAATATAAAATTAGCTGTTGATCATAATTGTTTTGATATTCACAAATTCACGAATACCAAAGCCACCGTGCTCACGGCCGTAGCCACTGTCTTTTACACCACCAAAAGGTAAGTTTGGTTGCGCTAAGCCATACCCATTGATATTTATCATGCCTGTATCAAAGTGTTTTTTGGCAAGCTCTATGGCTTTCTTTTCATCTTTTGAAAAAATGCCGCCACCTAAGCCATAGCGAGAGTCATTCGCTATGCGCATCGCATCTTCATTGTCTTTTGCTTTTATCAATGAAGCCACCGGGCCAAATAATTCATCATCATAAGCAGGCATGCCTGGTGATAAGTTTTCAAGCAGTGTCGCAGGATAATAAAAACCAGTTTTATCTGGGATTTCGCCACCAAGGACTATGTTAGCGCCAGCACTAACAGACTCTTGAACTTGCTGATGTATTTTGTCTCTTAAATCTTCTCGAGCCATTGGGCCTAGGTCAGTGCTTTCATCCATTGGATCGCCAAGTTGTAAGCCTTTAAACTGCTCAGCAATGCCAGCTTTAAAGTCATCATATAGCGAGTCGACCACAACAAAACGTTTTGCCGATACACACGTTTGACCGTTATTAATCATACGACCTTGCACACATGTTTCAATCGCAAGTTCTAAATCTGCATCATCGAGTACTAAGTAAGCATCATTACTACCTAGTTCAAGTACTGTTTTTTTCACATGCTTACCTGCTGCTTCAGCAACTTTTTTACCTGTGCCATCGCTACCTGTAAATGTTACACCGCGAATTGCCTTATGGCTGATAAGCTCGCTAGCGGTTTTACCGTCAATAAGTAAGTTTTTAAACACATGACTTGGGAAGCCAGCTTCAATAAACATTGCTTCTATTTTTTCAGCCATACCAAATACATTGCCGGCATGTTTGAGTACAGCAGTGTTGCCTGCCATTACATTGGTCACGGCATAACGAATAACTTGATAAAGCGGGAAATTCCAAGGTTGAATACCCAGTAATACACCCGTAGGCTGATAACTAATGAGTGCCCGACCATTTTGCATTGGACGCTCTTCATCAGCGAGTTGTGTCTGCCCATGTTCGGCACTGTAACGGCATATTGCTGCACACAACTCTACTTCTTGCAGACCTTGCTCATACAGTTTGCCCATCTCTTGGGTCATTAAAGTGGCAAGGGATTTTTTTTGTTGTTCAAAAACATGAGCAAGTTGGTTTAAGTGTTTTGCTCGCTCAGTTAATGAAACGTGGCGCCACTGTAAAAAAGCCTCATGGCTTTTATCTATCTCATTTTTTGCCTGTTCTAAGTCAAGCAAGGTATAGTCTTCGATAGCTTGCTCTGTCGCAGGGTTGATTGTCGTTACTGTGCTTGTCATCTTTATCTCCTTACAAATAATAATAAGTAAGGAGTTTGCAAGGCTAACACCAACTCTTGGCCAGGCAATAAATTAGGTTTTAACATATTGCTGTGCATTGATTTTTTATAAAATAAATAGCTTTAATTTTGTTGTGGTTTTAGGTTAGTGCAAGTAATTAATGCAAATGGATGAAAAACTTACAAGGATTCTCACATGCAAACACTTTTTAATACTGAGTTATCACTTATTCAAGCGCCAATGGCGGGTGTACAAAACTATCGCTTAGCTGCGGCAGTTTGTAATAGTGGTGGTTTAGGTTCATTACCTTGCGCCATGTTGTTAAAAGAGCAGCTACTAAGTGAAATTACAAAACTATCCCAGGCCACAGGTAAACCTTACAACTTAAATTTTTTTTGCCATAAACCAACATCTTATACTCAACAACAAAAGCGCCAATGGCATACACTACTCGCCCCTTATTTTACAGAGCTAGGAATCGACGAATCTAGCTTGGGTATGACGGCAACACGCCAGCCAATTAATAACGAGATAGTTGAGCTTATTGCGCCATTTAAGCCGCCAGTGGTAAGTTTTCATTTTGGTCTACCAACGACTGACATTGTAGAAAAAATTAAAAACTGGGGTGGTCAGGTTATTTCCAGTGCAACTACTGTGGATGAGGCTAAATGGCTTGAAGCTAACGGTGCTGATGCAGTTATTGCCCAAGGCCTTGAGGCGGGCGGCCATAGAGGTCACTTTTTATCAATGGATTTAAACTTGCAACAATCAACGGCGCTACTCGTTGAGCAATGTATTGGTGAGTTGAATATACCAGTCATCGCCGCAGGCGGCATTGCAACTGCAGAAGATGTTAAGCAAATGCTTGATCTGGGTGCTTGTGCAGTACAAGTGGGAAGTGCGTATTTATTATGCCAAGAGGCGACAGCTTCAGCGCTGCATAGGCAGGCTATTTTAAATAAAAATGTAAATAGTACCGCGCTCACGACTATTTTTTCTGGACGAGCGGCTAGGGGAATTGAAAACCGTATTATGCGTGAACTGGGCGCTTTACCCCCTCAAGCCCCAGCATTTCCATTTGCGAGTATTGCATCAGGAGCATTACGAACACGCTCTGAAGCGCTAGGGGTAAGTGACTTTTCGCCGTTATGGTGCGGGCAAAAATACATTACAAGAGATGCAGTTAGCGCAGAAGACATTACTAAGGAGTTAATGGCAATCGATGCATGATTTATCTAAACTTCAGTTAGGCGATAGCTATGCCACCTTGGCAAAGGCTATCCTTGCACAGTGTAACAAGCAGTTTGCGGTGACCACATTTGAACGAGGTGAGGTTTTACTTCAGCAAGGTCAAAAACAGCAGTTTGGCTATTTAGTCTTGGATGGGGTGTTAGCTGCATTTCATAACTCAGATAGCGGCGAAAAAAAGTGCAAGGAGTTCTATTTTAAAGATGAATTTGTACTGCTATTTGGTAACTGGCTCACTAAAACGCCTGCGCTATATCAAATTAAAGTGATAAAGTCTGCGCGGCTTATTGCTGTGCCATTAACTAAAATTGCACAACCAGACTGGTATGAGCTAAAGCTGCAATTGGTATCACAGCAATTATTATTTAAAGAAGCGAAAGAAGCATTTTTGCTATTAAATACACCAGAGCAGCGTTATCGTTATTTGTTGGCACAAAAGCCACACTGGCTGGCGCAGCTAACCCTAACTGAAGTAGCTATGTATATCGGTGTTTCACCTATTTCTTTATCGCGAATTCGTAAACGTCTTAACTTAAGTTAAGGCAACACTTGATTCAGTAAATTAGACTGCTGTTTTTCAGGAGTCAGTATGTTTTTACTATCACAATGTTTGGTCAGTGTTGCTACGCTGCTAGATTTAGCGTCATTTCAATTTAAATCTAGGCGATTCATTTTACTGTGTTTGTTTTGCTCGGTTTTATTGACTGCTTGGCACTTTTTTTTATTGGGGCAACAAAGTGCTGGTTGGCTAATGCTCATTGCAGCCGCACGGTACTTATATTGTGTTTTTGCAAGACGACTTTTGATGATGTTGTGTTTTATTTTATTAAGTGTAACTGCGGTTTCGTTAACGTGGCATAGTTGGTTAAGTGGAATTGCTTTAGCCGCTACACTTATTCAAACTGTGGCGTCATTTCAATCCCATGATCTTAAACTACGTTCCATGATGCTCGTAGGTACGAGCATGTGGATTGCGCACAATATAATGGTTGTATCGCCGATAGCCGTAGTAATGGAATGCTTATTTTTAACCAGTAATATAGTTGGTTTATATCGATTTTATCGTGATAAACCATTCCTTACTAAAGCTGCTTAGCTATTTCTTTTAGCAGGTAAGTTTCCCTAATGATAGATAGTCCTTGTTTGTCACTATTGGCTATTGTGCGTTCATTATGAGCAATGGCATCATGTATGTTTACCCATTTGGCTTGCATACCATTTTGCTGTTCGTAATGCTCTAACTGTGCTTGGCCTAGCTGTTCATCAATATCACAAAAATAGCAGTATGACTTGATGTGAATGACGGCAAAGTCACCTTTATACCAAGGGCGGTATTCTTCATAAAGGCCAAACTCACCCGTAACTTTTATATTTTGCGCACCGGTTTCTTCTTGCAGTTCACGAAGTAAACCTTGTTCAATGCTTTCACCTTTATCAACCCCACCGCCAGGTAGGCTGTAGTCTTCATAGCGCTGCGTATACATAAGTAAAATTTTGTCGCCTTTCAAAGCGATAGCACGGCTTGTAATGCGTGTAAATTGACTCTGATTATCGGCGTTAATACTAGGATGAATATAGGTTTTGAGAAGGCGCATATCTTTATAAGCAAAAATAAATTTATAAAATTATACCGTAAAAATGATCTAAATTAACTTAGCTTTCGTAAATCTTGAGTTAATAATCGATTTCATAGAATAAGCATGTATTTAATATGTTAGGCTGGTCGATAATAAAAAGCATAGGGATTTATCATGTTAAACATTCTTTTAGTCGATGATGACAGCGAGTTTAGTGATGTTGTATGTCATATCGTCGAATTCTTAGGCCACAATATAGACACTGCAGCTAATCTGGCAGAAGCTCAAGAGTGGTTTGTGAATAATACTTTTGATCATGTGTTTTTAGATTTTATGCTGCCTGATGGCAGTGGTTTGCATTTAGTTGAGCATTTAGAAAGTATTGGGCGAACGCCTAAAATCACGTTAATTTCAGGGCACCCATCAGTAAAAGGCAAATTAGCTGAAATGTGTGCACCTAATGTCGGTCACTTAGTTAAACCATTACAACGTGAAGACATTGAACGTGTTTTAAACCCTAAGAAAAACACTGAAAAGAAAAAGTTAAAACCAAGTATTGATAAGCATTTTGGTACATTAATTGGCGAGTCAGCTGTAATGCAGCAACTTTACACCATGATTGAACGCGTCGCGAATACCAACGCAAACGTGATGCTAATGGGTGAAAGTGGTGCGGGTAAAGAGGTCGTGGCGCAAGCGATTCATAATGCGAGCCAGTGCCAAGGACCATTGGTCGCGACTAACTGCGGTGCCTTATCAAAAGAATTAATTGGCAGTGAATTATTCGGCCATGAAAAAGGTGCTTTTACAGGCGCTATTGCCCGTAAAGAAGGTGTGTTTGAGCAAGCAGCCACAGGGACTTTATTTTTAGATGAAGTAACTGAAATGCCTATCGACATGCAACCTAATTTATTACGCGTGTTAGAGAGCAAAAAAGTAACCCGCGTGGGTGGTAATAAAGAGTTACCGGTCGACTGTAGGGTAATATCTGCAACAAATCGTTCTTTGACCGATTTAGCCCAAAATAACATTATTCGTGAGGATATATATTTCCGTTTAGCCGTTTTCCCTATTGATATACCTGCATTACGTGATCGCAAAGAAGATATTCCGCTGTTAGCCAAAGCATTTTTAGAGCAGCTTAACGAAGAGAATGGAACCGATTTTAAATGGCAAGCAAACCAATTGAAAGAGCTAGAAAGCTACGATTGGCCAGGAAATGTACGTGAGCTTCGTCATGCAATTCACCGAGCATTTATTATGAGCGACCCTAAAGGAAAAAATATTACTTTACCGCAAAATTTAGAGTCTCCTTTTTCTCGGGTTAATAAGCAAACTCAAACTAACCAAGTCAGTGCGGGTCAAACGATTGAAGAAGTTGAGAAAGAATTGATCCATGCCACGTTAGATAAAGTGCAAGGCAATAAAACGCTAGCTGCACAAATGCTCGGGATCAGTACAAAAACCTTGTATAACCGTTTAAATGCCTATGGTGGCATTGGTGAATATAGTTAATAAAATCTGGGAGATTCATGAGTAATAACGAAACATTAAGAACACTGGTTCATGATGCTCGAGCACCTTTGAATCGAATTTCAATGAATGCAGAGTTGATAAAATTAGTACTTGAAAATGACATGCCAAAAGACAAAGCATTGGCAGCACTTGATAAAATTATTGCAAATTGTCAGCAGTGTAGTGAGAGCTTACAAAATATTTCAGACTTAAACTCAACTGAGTAAATTTCATGATAAAGGAAAGTAAATGAAGCTGCAAAAGCAACAAGGTAAAACTAATATCGTTTGGGCAAGTTTTATCGCCGTTGTACTGTGTATTATTGTGGGAAATGCATTTTTAGCTAGCAACACGATTCAAAGTTTAAGCCAAACACAACAGCGCTTAGATGATACCGGCATGCTCAATAGCGCAATAGAAAAACTACATTTATCAATTGTTCAAGCTGAGTCGGGTCAACGTGGTTATTTACTTACCGGCGAAGATGATTATTTAGCGCCATATTACGATGCCTTGCAACAATTAAACTCGCAGGCCGCATTAGTTAAAGGTTTACGCTCTGAAATTGATGGACAAGCAGGTAAAGTCGCGCAATTGCTTCATTTAGTCGATGAAAAGGTTGCGGTACTAACACGTACAGCTCAACTCGCTTTAGCAGACAAAGAGCGCAGAGCTCATTATTTATTGGAAACGCACGAAGGACGCAATTTGTATCGTGAAATACGCGTTTTAGCCGATGAAATTCAGGATGCTGAGTCTACTTTTAAGCTGGTGCAGTTTAAAAAATTAGGACAAATTAAAAAAGAAGCTAAAATTACTTTTGCGATTACTGCGGTGACGAGTGCTTTATTAATAATAGGTATGTTTATACTGATTCGAATTAATTTACGAGAATCAGCAAAATACAGGCTAGAGCTAGAACATCAAAACGAAACCTTGGCTTCAAAGGTGACTGAACGCACTCAAGAATTGACGCTATACTCTGATGAGCTTAGTCGAAGCAACCGGGAGCTTGAAGAGTTTGCATTTGTCGCAAGCCATGATTTGCAAGAACCGTTACGTAAAATACAAGCGTTTAGTGACCGATTAGAAACCATGTTCAAAGATGAACTAGGCGAAAAAGGCATTGACTATATTGCACGAATGAAAAATGCGGCGCAACGTATGTCGAATTTGATAAATGATTTATTAGAGTTTTCCCGTGTGACAACGCGAGGAAAAGACTTTGTTGATACTGATTTAAAACAAGTGCTTAATGAAATTGTAAGTGATTTAGAAATCGCGATTAAAGAATCAAAAGCGCAAGTTAGTATCTCAGATATGCCTGTTATTCAGGCTGATCCAAGCCAAATGCAGCAGTTATTTTTAAACTTAGTATCTAATGCCGTTAAATTTAGACGAGAAGGTGTGGCACCCATTATCACTGTAGATTATCAACATCACAGCGAATTTAGTGATGACCATAATACAGAGATCGAATGGCAAGTTATCACTGTTAAAGATAATGGCATTGGTTTTTCACAAGAATATACAGACAAAATTTTTGTACCGTTTCAACGCCTACATGGACGCTCAGAATATAAAGGCACAGGAATTGGTTTATCCGTGTGTCGACGTATTGTTGAACGTCACGGTGGAACGATAACGGCACAAAGTAAAATCGGTGAAGGAGCTACTTTCATCATCAAACTACCTGTGGAAGCTGAGCTTTTCACATTGCAAGGAGAGGCTTAAATGCCATTCACTAAAGTAAAACCTATCACCATTTTAATGGCTGATGATGACGAAGATGATCGTTTATTAACGCAAGATGCATTGGCTGAAAGTCGTGTATTAAACGAGTTACACTTTGTTGAAGACGGTGTCGAGTTACTTGAATACTTAGAACGCAAAGGCAAATTTGAAAACAAAGATGCTTCACCGCGCCCTGGGTTAATTCTGTTAGATTTGAATATGCCAAGAATGGATGGCCGCGAAGCACTACAAGCAATTAAAGCTAATCCAAATTTAAAAGGGATACCGGTTGTGATCTTAACGACCTCAAAGCAAGAGGAAGACATGGTTAAAGGTTATGATTTAGGCGCTGCTTCATATATCACTAAACCCGTTACTTTCGATGGCTTAGTCGATTTAATGAAAGCACTAGGTAAATACTGGGTTGAATTCGTTGAGTTACCTAGTACTTTTAACGATTAAAGTGGAGACGCTATGTTAGATAAGCCTACTAAACTGTTACTAGTTGAAGATGATGAAGATGATTATATTCTGACCTGTGACTATTTAGAGCAGTTAAGTTCTCATACATTTGACATAGAGTGGATAAGCGAACCGAAGCAGGCGGTTAGTGTACTGAGTAAAAATCAGCATGATATTTGCCTGCTTGACTACCGTTTAGGTGCATCTGATGGCTTAGCGGTATTAAAGCAAGCTGTTGAAAATGGCTTTAACGGGCCAATAATAATGCTTACAGGGCAATCAGATGAGGAGCTGGATTCAGCGGCTCTTGATGCCGGAGCTGTAGATTACCTTGTTAAAAATGAAATGAGCAGCAGTCGTTTTGCCCGTTCAATTCGTTATGCATTAGCACGACGAGATGTTGAAGATGAGCGTATAGAAAGGCTTAAAGCTGAGGCTGAAAATCGCTCTAAGGATCGCTTTTTAGCGCATTTAAGTCATGAGTTACGTACGCCGTTGTCTTCCATCTTAGGATATACTGAATTACTCATGCAAAGTGAAGTTAATGATAGCGCAGGTAATGAGCTCGGTGTTATTTATCGTAACGGAAAACACTTACTCAGCTTGTTAAATGATGTGCTCGATTTATCAAAAATAGCTGCTGACAAACTTGAATTAACCTGTACAGATGTAAACTTAGATAGCTTAATGGCAGATGTGTTTACATTAATGCGGGTCTCAGCGCTTGATAAGGGCTTATCACTACGATTTGAATCATTACACCCTTTACCATTGATTGTTAGCATTGATGCTACACGCTTTCGTCAAATACTGATCAATATTATCAATAATGCGATTAAGTTTACCGAACAAGGTGAGATTATAGTTCGTGCTTGGACTATGGTTGTTGATAACAGAGAAATGCTGTTTTTTAGTATTAAAGACTCAGGTTTAGGTATTGCTCCAGAGAAACAGGCATTAATATTTAAGCCATTTGAGCAAATTGCAGATGTAGAATCTCGCTCTGTTGGTGGAGCAGGGCTTGGGCTGGCTATTTGCTCTGAATTATTAAGCCGAATGCAAGGTGGTATATCTTTAGAGTCTGAAATAGGAGAAGGCTCTGAGTTCACTATTTCTCTGTACCCAGGTAATATTGAAAATGTTGAACGACACGTGCTGAAACTTGATTTAACACCCAATATGCAGCAAAAAACAGCGCCTTGTAAAGTATCTGGCCGTGTATTGGTGGTTGATGATTTGCGAGATTTACGCGTACTTGTAGGGCATATGCTTTCATCGGCAGGCGCTAGAGTAGATTATGCTGAACATGGTAAGCAAGCTCTCGATAAAGTGAAGAAAGCAGAGCAAAGAGGAGAACCTTACGATATTGTATTTTTAGATATCCATATGCCAGTAATGGGCGGCAAAGAGGCCACAATCGAGCTTAGAAAAATGGGCTTTTCAGGTGCGATTATTGCACTCACTGCAGCGACGATGAAAGGGATCCATAGCGAACTTACAGCCTTAGGGTTCAATGATGTAATAGGAAAGCCCGTCGATGCGAGTTTACTTTATCAATGCTTACAAAGTTATTTAACTAACAGCCACAAGCCAGCCGCTAAAATAGCCAATGTAGATAAAGAGCCCGACACATCCGCATCAACAATACGGTATTTATTGGTTGAGGACGATGCCGACGCTGCTCAAATTACCCAACTCTTACTGGAAAGTTTAGGGGTAGAAACCGCTATTGCAGACAGTTTTGAGCAATGTACAACAATGCTTAAATCGGATGCAAACTACGATAAAATATTGCTAGATATGCATTTGCCGGACGGCAGTGGCCTTGAACTCGCTAAATATGTTAAACAACACTATCCACATCTAAAACGCGTGATTGTCAGCGGTGTTGAGCCAGATCCTATACAAATAGAGCAGTTGAAAATTGAACAAGTGCTATTAAAACCAATTAATTTGTCTTTATTATCAGGCCTTATTGATGCCTGATAATAGACTGACGAATTACAAGTTCAGGTTCAAAGAGCGTTTGTAATTTGGGTGTCGTTTTTTTATAAACTTTACTTAATATCCAATTTGCTGCCATTTTGCCCATATCATCGATAGGGTAATTAATGGTAGAGAGTGCAGGAGAAATGTGGCGGGTGAAAAAGACGTTATCAAAACCGATAATAGAAAGTTGACTTGGCATATTGATATGATGCTCTCTGGCACTGGCCATTGCACCGGTCGCCATTTCATCATTTGCACAAACGAGTGCAGTGAAATTATGAGCACTACGATATAGGTGTGTGAAGCCATGTGCTCCACTGTCTTCCATGAAGTTACCTTCGTACGATAATTGCTCATTAAAATCTAAGTTATGTTCACGTAAAGCTTGTTTATGGCCTGCGAGACGGTCTTGGGCGTCTTTTTTCCACAGAGGCCCGCTGATATAGGCTAGTTCTTTGTGGCCTTGTTCTAATACATATTTAGTTGCTAAATAACCACCATGTACGTTATCTAAAATAATACACCGATCAGCCAGCTCATTAATATATCGATTTAGTACGACAAACGGGGTTTTTCCTTTGCTCAGTTCAATTAAGTACTCATCTGTCACAGCTTCAACATGAAGTATTAAACCATCACAATTACGGCTAATTAAAAATTCAATAGCTTGCTCTTCTTGCTTTTGATCACTGTGACCCGCAGCGATAATAACGTGTTTGCCCTGAGCGCGAAAAACAGTCTCAATACCGCCCATCATAGGCCCGTAAAATGGCCCAGATAGTTCCGACACCAATAAGCCAACACTGTTCGAACAGTTTGATGCAAGTGATTGAGCAATTGAATTTGGTCGGTAGCCAAGCTCCGCCATCGCAGACATGACTTTTTTTCGAGTTACATCAGTGACATTAGCATTGTTATTCATAACTCTTGAGACAGTTGCCAGCGATACTCCCGCAAGCTTTGACACCTCATAAATGGTGGCCATGTTAATCCTTTTTCGTATCAGACGATGCTTTATTTCGAGCTGTTAAATCAGTATTTATTTGCGCTACGGTTTTATTATCCAGAATATACCTTTTCATGATCACGGCGACAAGCACGCTGCCGATAGCGGGGTATAAAGTGAATGAGGTTAATATGCCATGTTTAGTTGCTTGTGAAAGCTCAGTATCTGCTTGATAACCATAATAGGCTAGTAACCACCCAGCACCTGCGCCACCAAGAGCTAGGCCAAGTTTAATAAAAAATACTACGCTAGCGTAGACCAAGCCGGTTAAACGTTGGCCGTCTTGCCATTGCCCAAACTCAATTGTATCGGCCATTTTTGCCCATAATAATGGTGTTGCCATTTGAGTAAAGAAACACCATAAAAAGTACACTAAAAACGCAAGGAACAGATTTTCACCAGGGAGCCAAAATGCGATACAGCTAATGGCAGCGGAGATGTATTGTAGGTAAATATAAGCCGTTTTTTTATCAACATATTTACTAAGAGGTTGGGCGCACGCACAACCTAAAATATTTCCAAGCATGCCTAATGTTACAAATTGTGTGACTAGATCTGCTTCACCAAGTACGTATTTAACGTAGTAAATAGCCAGAGTTGTACGTAGTACCATACTGGTTAGTAGCATCAATGATGCACCACAAAGCACTCTAAATGGGCCGTTCCGCCAAAGTACAGCCATCTGTTTTTTAAGTTTTAATTGACTATTTTGTGCTGCACTCACGCGCTCTTTAGTGAACTTAAAACAAATAAGAAATAATGCAACACCGAAGCAGCTCATCAGCACCATGGTTAGCTGGTAGCCTAACGCGTTATCGCCTTTACCGAGCCAATCCACAAGTGGCAATGTGCAGCTACTGACGATTAGGCCGCCAAGCATGCCAAATACAAAGCGATATGATTGAATAGATACTCGCTCATTTGGATCTTTACTCAGTACGCCGCCTAGAGCGGAGTAGGGAATATTGATTGCGGTATAAACTAACATTAACAGGGTGTAAGTAATAAACGCATAAATCACTTTCCCCGTTGGCGATAACTCTGGTGTGGTAAAGGTGATAATACTGATCACCCCAAATGGCACTGCTAGCCACAGTAAATACGGGCGATAACTGCCATAACGAGTACGAGTTGAATCAGTAAGCGAGCCCATTAGTGGATCTGTTACTGCGTCAACAATTCGTACCACTAAAAATAATGTGCCTACCACCGCCGGTGATATACCAAAAATATCAGTGTAGAAAAAAGTTAAAAATAGCATTACCGTTTGAAAGATAATGTTGCTTGCAGTATCACCTAAACCGTAGGCTATTTTTTCTTTTTTAGTTAGCATGGTAGGTACTCATTATTAGCGTTGTTTTAATAGTGCACAATATTGTTTAGCGCTTTCTTTAAGTATACGTTGCTGAGTTTGGTAATTAATATAAACGAGGCCAAAACGCTTTTCATAGCCGTAGGCCCATTCAAAATTATCCATTAAACTCCAGGCAAAATACCCTTGTACGTTTACACCTTGGTTTATGGCATCGTTAACAGCATTTAAGTGGGTATGATAATAGCTTACACGCTCATAATCGAGTACTTGATTGTCATGAACGCTGTCGGCCATTGCGGCACCGTTTTCCGTAATATAAATTTTTGGTAAAGTATAAAGCTCATTTAATGATACCAGCAGTTCAGTTAAGCCTTGTGGGTATACTTCCCAACCCATATCTGTAATCGGCACATTAGTTAGGTTGGCTTCTTCGAACCAGTTATCAGCAGTACATTTATAATGGATGCGGGTGTAATAATTGACCCCTAAATAATCGATAGGTTGGCTTATTATTGCCATATCTTGTGGTTGAATGTCTGGCTGTACTTGCTCTGGTAGTTCATTGAGTAGTGACGGGTACTCGCCTTCTATTATCGCTTTTATATACCACTGGTTATGATATTGATCAGCTTGAAATGCAGCTAATTTGTCATTAGTTGTAAGTGGGTAGGTTGGGCTAAAATTAAGAACAATGCCGGCTTCTGTTTCAGGGCTATTCTTGCGCAATACTTGCATGGCAAGACCATGTCCAAGTAACAAGTGATGTGCAGCTTGACGTCCTGCTTTTTGGCTTTTTATGCCTGGTGCATGTACGCCAATTTCATAGCCTAAGTAAGCGCTACAAAATGGTTCGTTTAATGTTGCATAGGAGTCAACCAACCCAGCAAGCTCTTTACTGACAATATCGGCATAGGCTGCAAAAGCATAAGCGGTATCGCGGTTTACCCAGCCACCATCATCTTCTAAATACTGAGGCAAATCCCAGTGATACAAAGTGACATAGGTTTTAATATTTCGTGCTTTTAATGCCGCTAGTAAATCGCGGTAAAAGCCCATACCTTGTTGATTAGCAGTACCATCTTGGTTCATTGCACGAGGCCATGAAATAGAAAGTCGATAGGCATCAACAGCTAAATCAGCAATCATCTCTACATCTTGTTGCCATAAATTAACGTGATCACATGCAGTGTCGCCGTCACTTTTATCTGCAATTGCATTAGGCTGTTTACAGAATGTGTCCCAAATGCATGCTAGGCGTGTGTCTCTCGCCCCCTCTATTTGAAAAGACGCTGTAGCCACTCCAAATGTAAATGATGGTTTTAGCATTGGCGAATGGCTGGGTAAAGAAATTGTTTTAAACACGATTGGGTGTCCTGTAACTTATAATAGCAATTTGTATAAGGTTGAATACAATATAGCTGGTTTATGTAAGCGCTTACAATATTGTTGTAAATAAATTGCTAAATTCGATTTATATGATATAAATGTAAGCGCTTACATTTTATGTTGCAACTATTATTTGCTTTTAAAAATTATACTTAAAGTATCCTAATAGGTGTAATGAACTGATAATTAATAATTAATTAGAGATATATTATGGCACAAGCGCCTTTGACAACAAATCACCACAGCCAAGTACAGGGGATGCCTAAGCAAACATTTGCTTTAGCGTCACTGACCACATTGTTTTTTATGTGGGGCTTTATTACCTGTTTAAACGATATTTTAATTCCTTATTTAAAAGGAATGTTCTCGCTCAATTATACCCAAGCAATGCTAGTTCAATTTTGCTTTTTTGGAGCCTACTTTGTGATGTCAATCCCTGCAGGGAAGTTGGTAAGCAAAATAGGTTATCAGTACGGTATTGTCGTTGGTTTAGTTGTTGCAGCAATAGGTTGTGCACTATTTTACCCAGCAGCAGATGCACACGTGTATGAACTATTTTTGTTTGCTTTATTCGTATTAGCAAGTGGTATCACAATTTTACAAGTCTCTGCGAATCCTTATGTTAGTGTTTTAGGCTCTGCAAAAACAGCATCTTCGCGATTAACAATGACCCAAGCATTCAATTCGCTAGGTACAGCTGTAGCCCCAATTTTTGGTGGTTGGTTAATCCTCAGCGAAGTAAGCCAAGCAACGGCTGAACAAGTTAAACTTCCTTATTTAATTTTATCTGCAAGCTTATTGATGTTGGCAGTAATCTTTATATTTTTAAAGCTACCTAAACTTGGTAAAGCCGAGTCAAATGAGGCCGTTCAAGTAGATGAGAATTTTGTTGATTTAGGCAGTGTTTGGCAATATCGCCATCTTATTTTTGGTGCTTTAGGTATTTTTGTTTATGTAGGTGCTGAAGTCGCAATTGGTAGTTTTTTAGTGGGCTTCTTAACACTTGACCACATTGCAGCGTTGAGCGAACAACAAGCAGCTCATTATATTAGTTATTACTTTGCAGGCGCAATGATAGGTCGTTTTGCTGGTGCCGTCATTATGCAAAAAATTAACGCTCATACAGTACTAGCTTGCCATGCTGTTTTAGCCGTAGTGCTCATTTTAGTTGCTATGACAGGGCAAGGCACACTAGCAATGTGGGCCATTTTATTAGTGGGTTTATGTAATTCAATTATGTTCCCAACTATTTTTAGCCTAGCACTACAGGGTTTGGGGAAATACACCTCGCAAGGGTCAGGCATTTTATGTTTAGCCATTGTTGGTGGTGCAATCATACCACTATTACAGGGCATGCTAGCCGATAGTATTGGCGTGCAGTTAGCGCTGTTATTACCAATTGGTTGTTATATTTATATCACTTACTTTGCGCTTTTTGGCTCAAAAGTATCTTCAACTCGTCATTTATAATTAGGTGCAAAACATGACATTAAAAAAACCATTCACACTTTCGGCGCTGATGATTGCGACAATAGCGATGAACGGCTGTACTGGATCTGATCAGGTGCAAACTAAAGATACGGTTGAGCAAGAAATTTGGCCAATGATCACTACAGGTATTCAAGATGATGCTGCGATGGAAGCTAAAATAGCAGAGTTGTTATCAAGCATGACACTTGAGCAAAAAATAGCGCAAATGATACAGCCAGAAATACGCGATATTACAGTAGAAGATATGCGTAAATATGGGTTTGGCTCTTACCTAAATGGTGGTGGCGCTTTTCCAAATAATAACAAACATGCCAGTGCTGCTGATTGGATAGATCTAGCTGAAAAAATGTACCAAGCATCAATCGATGATTCATTAGATGGCAGTCGTATTCCGACTATGTGGGGCACAGATGCCGTACATGGTCATAATAACGTTATTGGCGCAACCTTATTCCCGCATAATATCGGTCTAGGTGCGACCAATAATCCTGCCTTAATTGAAAAAATTGCAGCTGCTACAGCACAAGAAGTTATGGTGACGGGGATTGATTGGGTATTCGCACCTACCGTTGCTGTTGTGCGTGATGACCGTTGGGGTCGCACTTACGAAGGTTACTCAGAAGACCCTGAAATAGTAAAAGAGTATTCTGCTGCCATAGTAAAAGGCTTACAGGGCGCTGTGGAGCAAGACTTCTTATCTGATAAGCGTGTGATCAGCACAGTAAAACACTTCTTAGGTGATGGCGGTACGCAAGGTGGTGACGATCAAGGAAATAACGTTGATAGCGAAGCTGATTTATTTAATATTCATGCTCAAGGCTATGTAGGCGGTTTAGGCGCAGGGGCGCAAACTGTGATGGCGTCTTTTAACAGTTGGAATGGCGAGAAAATACATGGCAGTAAGTACCTGCTTACTGATGTGCTAAAAGGCAAAATGGGATTTGATGGTTTTGTTGTTGGTGATTGGAACGGCCACGGACAAATCCCAGGCTGTACAAATGGTAATTGTGCACAAGCTGCAAATGCAGGCCTTGACGTATACATGGTGCCGACTGATGCGTGGAAGCCATTATATGAAAACTTAATAACCCAGGTTAAGGACGGTGCGATTGCGCAGTCACGCATTGATGATGCGGTAACACGTATTCTACGAGTGAAAATGCGCGCAGGGTTATTTGATAAGCCAAGCCCAGCACAACGGCCATTATCAGGAAAAACAGAGGTAATAGGCAGTGCTGAACATCGCGAAATTGCTAAGCAGGCTGTACGTGAGTCATTAGTATTACTTAAAAATAAAGCACAGTTGTTACCTCTTTCACCTAAAGCAAACGTATTGGTCGCTGGTTTAGGTGCCGATAACATTGGTATGCAATCGGGTGGTTGGAGTATTACATGGCAAGGTACTGGTAACGAAAATAGCGATTTCCCTGGTGGCACATCGATTTTGGATGGTATTGAATCCACTGTTAAGCAAGCAGGCGGGCAAGTTCAGTATGACTTAAACGGTGAGTTCAATACTCGTCCAGATGTTGCAATTGTCGTTTTTGGCGAGCAACCATACGCTGAAGGTAATGGTGACTTAGATAACCTTGAGTATCAACGTGGTAATAAAGCAGATTTGGCATTGCTGCGTAAGTTTAAAGCAGCAGGGATCCCCGTTGTATCGCTGTTTATTAGTGGTCGTCCAATGTGGGTAAACGCTGAACTTAATGCCAGCGATGCCTTTGTTGCGACTTGGTTACCAGGCAGCGAAGGAGATGCAATAAGTGATGTACTATTTGCTGATGCCGATGGTTCAGTTAACCATGACTTTAAGGGGAAGTTATCATTTTCGTGGCCTAATAATCCAATTGATAACGAAAATAGAGGCGATGCTAACTACGCGCCGTTATTACCTTATGGCTTTGGCTTAACGTATGCAGATAAAAACACTCTTGCTGATGATTTAGCTGAGACAAGTAATGTAACACAACAGCTTGAAGATTTAGTGTTATTTGACCGAGCAGTGAAAGCGCCGTGGGGCTTAGTACTACAAAGTGGCGAACAACAAAAAACAATGGCGAGTAGCCGTGAATCTGTGGGTGCTGTCAGTGTTAAAACCTTTGATAAAGATGTGCAAGAAGATGCGCGTGCCATAACCTTTACTGGTAATGAGCTTGCTGCTGTACGTTTAATGGCTTCGTTTCCGTCAGATTTACGCTCATACGTTGAAAAATCAGGCCAGCTACAAATGCAAGTTAAAGTAGAGCAAAGTGCTGATGCGCCACTTTGGCTTGGTATGCAGTGTGGTGAAGATTGCCAAGGTAAATTTGATATTGCTAAACAACTGCAAAGTACAAATCAGTGGCAAACAGTCAATATAGACTTGGCTTGCTTTACTGAGCAAGGTGTCAATTTATCGCAGGTGTTCTCACCTTGGCAGTTAAGTACTTCAGCACCATGGCAGGTTTCTATTGCTAAGCTTAGTATTACCAGTAAGCAAGCTAACGAGAACGTTATTTCATGTCAGTAAAATCGCTATTTCTCATAGTTTTGGCAGGTGCGCTTAGCGCCTGCCAAACCTCACAGCCGCCAACTCAGGCCAGTATTGGTCAGGGTTGGCAGCTTGTCTGGCAAGATGAATTTAATGCGGCCACTCTTGATTTAAATAAGTGGCAGCACGAAGTTAACTGCCGAGGTGGTGGTAACGATGAGCAGCAGTGCTATACAGCACGCGAGCAAAATAGTTACCTGCAAGACGGTTTATTGCATATTGTCGCGATAAAAGAAGATTACACCGGACCTTTATATAACGCAGATGAAGTAACCAGTGCCGCAAAAGCTAAATTACAAGGCACACAGCCATTTACCTCAGCACGTCTGCGCACTAAAGGGCAAGGCGATTGGCGTTATGGCCGTATTGAGGTTCGTGCAAAACTACCAGCTGGGCAAGGGACATGGCCTGCAATTTGGATGTTACCCACCGATTGGGAATATGGCACATGGGCATCATCGGGCGAAATAGACATCATGGAAGCGGTAAACTTAAAGACCCTAACAGATGATAAAACAGCCCCTGTAGGTACCCTTGAAAGCCGAATACATGGCACTTTGCATTATGGTGGCCCAGCGCCTGAAAATGTTTATAGTGGCTTGCCTTACACATTTACAGCTGATCAAAATCCTGCTGATGTATTTCATACTTATGCTATTGAGTGGCAGCAAGATGAAATTCGTTGGTATGTTGATGATCTCCACTTTGCCACTTTTAACAATAAGCAGTGGTATTCAAAGTCAAAACAAGCAGATGGAACATTCGTAGAGAATACGGGCTTTGCCCCCTTTGATAAGCGTTTTCACCTGTTAATTAATTTTGCTATTGGCGGTAATTGGCCTGCAAATGTTAATGACAAAGGGGTTGATAAAAGCGGTTTTGAGAAACAAATGCTGGTGGATTATGTCCGCGTTTTTCAATGCTCTGTCAATCCTCAAACGGGTGAAGGTTGCGCCACGATTCAACCAAGCGCAAAGTTGATTCCAGGTAATCGCAAGTAACAAACTTTGAGTCTTAAGCCCGTTTTTGTATCGCCGAACTCGTTACATTGATAGGCTTTTGACTCACTCTCTATAGACTAAACAGTGGTTTAACGATTTAGTTTTTGCAGCAATAGTTGACGAATTCTACGAGCAGTTTGCTCATCAATATCCCCCAAAATACCCTTAGCATGCGGTGCTATTTGATCGCCTATATCTTTGTTATTACTAAATACATAATGATCAAAAAATTGCTGCCAATGAGTTTGCTGTGACTGTGGTAAGTCTTTTATTGCTAACATGCTGTGTAGCATGGCATCAAACGGGTTGGCTAGGTAATCGGGCGCTTGACGCCACCAGTAATTAACGAGCACGTTAAATTGGCTGTGAGCGCTTACGTGGTGCCACCAAAGCGCAGGAATGAATATCCCATCGCCTGGTTCTAATTTGGCTATTTGAGCGCTGTTAAGTGCATTTTGAAATCGTGGAAAGCGATTAAGATCGGGAGCGGTAAAGTCAACTAGGCTGACAGCTTGCCCTGCAGGCGTAAACTCTAATGGGCCAATGTACAAGTTATTGACCTGCTCAGGTGAGAATAAAATAAACTCACGGCTACCTGCACCAACACAAGCCAAATTATCAGCATTATCATAATGGGCTGCAATACGGCTGTGATTACCTACCCAGAGGCTTTTTAAGCAGCTATGCGTGGTTACCTCTAATGGGTTTTTAATTGTAAATTCGGGTGCGCAATAATCACATGCAGTCGACCCCATATAGTATGAGTCTGAATTGTCAGTTGTGAGAGATTGCTCCAGTGTAGTGATTAACTCAACTAAGGTACTGGCGTATTGCGTGAAGTTTAGGTCGGTCATATCTGCATTATAGAAATAACGACCTTGCTCTTTTTCTTTTGCTGTAAAAGCACGCACAGGCGAGTTACTGGCAATGCTTTTTAAATACTTTAGTGCGTGAGTATCACCGAGTTGTGCGTTTTGGACCATAGGCCAATGCGCGCATATTCCCTTGATTACGATAGGAGCTGTTTGCTCGGCTAAAAACGCAGGCAAGTCGTTAATATCATTAATATGGCATTGCTTTACTTGCTGCTTTATTTGTTGAGCTGCACTTTGCATTACTGCGCAGCCCATTTGTTTTTAAGTAATGTAGGAATTTGTTCAAGTGACGCAATGGCCATATAAATAGCATTTAGGTAGCCGCCTTGTTGTAGCTTTTGTAGTTGTTCGCCATTAAGTGTATTTAACACTTGTTGGTTTATAGTATAAAAGCCACCCACAGTTACTTTTTCTCCATTTTTTTGTTGGTATTCAATTGAAAACGCTTCAATTAAATTAAGTGCTAATAGCTGCTCAAAAAAAGCGGGTAGGGCTTGGTTTTCGATATGCAGCGTATTGAGAACTTGTGCAATATGGTTTAAATAGTCGCTATTTCCGCCATGTTCTAAAAATATCGCTTCGCCTTGTTCTTGGTTTAAACGTGGGCTGTCTAAATCTAGATGAACGACTAAAGACTGCTCTGGTATACCTTGGTTATACTGCGTTTGTTGGCCGATTAAAAACGGCTGGCGCTGCATACTCAGTGGCAGGTAGTTAAGTGATAAATTACCTTGCTCATCTAGCAATAAGTTTTCATTATTCTCAAAGCCAAATAATGCGAGGGCTTCAAATTGCCCTGTGTTTGGGTGTTTACGAAATACGATTGGTTGCTGTGCTTGCACCTTAGTAAATTCATTTGGGAAAATAGCCGTGCAGCTAATAGTGTCACCCCATTTAGCACCGCGCTCTGTTATTACTTTTAAGTCTTTATGGCTAATGTTATCAAGTAAAACGTGATTGGCCATGTGGCCTCCTGCTTGTTAAATCGGTTGTAGACCAAATTTTTTAATATGATTAAGTAATTGGCGGTTAGTGGGCAGTTTAGCTAAACCTTGTTTTGCATCTTGTTGGCTATTAGTAAAGTGCTCAATAATGGCTGCGGGCATTTTCATTTGAGGAAACTGCGGTAGTTGCTTCATACCATATAAAATGTATTGATAACTGGCTGCTGAAAACACCTCCTGCGCCCGGTCAAAATCATTTAACCATGGACTTTGATATCGCCACAGAGCTAGGTTATCTATCAATGCACTGGGTATTGATCTAGGTGCTTTATGTGCTTGCCAATATTCACTTGTACGAGTTGATAATACGTAGTGTAATTTTAAAAATTCAATAATGCGTTGCCAGCGATAATGAGTTTGTTGATCAAAGCGTTTTGCAAGTTGCGGCATTGCTTTTCTATTAGTTGGAAAATTAGCTAATAGGGTATTTAAACTCAGTTCAACCATCACCAAAGCAGAGGCCTCAAGTGGTTCAATAAAGCCCGCAGACATGCCAATTGCAATACAGTTTTTATGCCAAAACTGCTCACGATAACCAGGGGTAAATTTAAGTTCGCGAATCGTTAATTTACTTAGATCTAAATCACTTTGCGTTGTGTTTAAATAATTAATTAATTTATCTTTAGCACCTTGGGTTGACTCAAATTTACTTGAATACACCATACCGACGCCACGGCGACTTTGTAAGCCTATATCCCAAACCCAGCCAGTATCTTGCGCTGTGGCTTTGGTATAAGAGAGTATTTCTTGTTCATCATCTGCATATGGCACTTGTACAGCAACGGCACTGTCATTAAACAAAATATGGTCTTGTGTTTGCAGTGGCACTTTGTAGTATTTATCAATTAAGCGGCCATGATGACCAGAACAATCAATAAATAAGTCGCCAGTTATTAACCCGTGATCAGAGGTTTGCACTGCGCTGATATAATCATCTTCATCGCTAATTACTTCATCAACGTGACTAATAATGTGATTAACCCTGAGCTTATCAACACAATGTTGTTGCAACAACTGTGCAAATTTACCAGCATCTAAGTGATAGCCATAATTTGCATGTGTTTGATAGTCAGCGTGCATGTGAGTTTTTGGGGCTTTGTTCTGATCGCAAAAGTAAGTTTGACTCGAGACCGCATGACTAAAGCTCACCGCATTATGTTGAGCAAACCAATAAGGTGCTATATTCAAGCTTTGATAGGCCACCGGTAAGCTAAATGGGTGGTAGTAATATTCATTACTTTCGCCATTTTTTGCATCATGGCACCAACCATCAAAACGTGAACCTTGTTTAAACGACGCGTCACATTGGCGAATAAACTGTGTTTCGCTTATACCAATAGTCTTTAAGGTTTGGCGCATCGTAGGCCATGTGCCTTCTCCAACACCAAGAGTTGGGACATTGGGAGATTCAATTAAAGTGACTTTCGCGTTATGAGTTAAGTGTGGTTGAGCAGCTATCAAGCCTGCACTTAACCAACCGGCACTCCCGCCGCCAATAATAACAATATGATTTATAGTGGATGTGGCCATTAGTAATTACCAAGTTTGAGCTATAAACATCGTAGCAAAAAAAAGCCGCATAAAGCGGCTTTTTGACAACAAAATGCTAGAAAGCGTAACGGAAGCCGATGTTGTATCGGGCGCCGTACTGGTTAGCACGTAGTAACTGCTCAGAGTAACGAACGTATGTACGTTGTGTTTCGTCGGTTAAATTTAAACCTTCGATAAACACGGTAAATTGCTCGTTAACTGCGTAGTTTACATTCACATCCCACTGGCCATAGGCTTCAGTGAAAATAGGAGCAGAATGTTGGTCAAAACCTGTTAAAAACTCATCACGCCAGTTATAAGAAACACGTGCTGATAAACCATCTAAATCATAAATTGCTGAAAAGTTAGCTGAGTCACTTAAGCCAGGCAGTGCAAACTGATAACCAATAGTATCGCGGTCAGCCTCAACATCACCAAATACAAATGTTGCATTAGCTGCAATACCAAACCCTGTATCACCAAACATGTGCTGTGAAGCAAGTTCCCAACCCCATAAGTTGGCTGTTTCAACATTGGTATCACGTGATACATAGAAGGTTGCTAATGGGTCTGTAGAGTCACCTAAAATAGGTGTGCCAGACTCGTTACCTAGGTTTGTATTTATTTGGTCGTGGATTGCTTGATCCGTAGGTTGAATACCTGCTTCAGCTAAATCAGCGCGCGCTTGCTCAGCACGTTCGCCAATAAACGCATCAGTGATGTCGCCGATGGTTTCTTCAGTTGTTACATTAACTAAGAAGTTTTCAACTTGCTTACGGTAATAGCCTGCAGATACATAGCTTCCTTGACCGTAGTAATATTCAAGTGATAAGTCAACGTTGTCAGCAGTGTAAGGTTTTAGTGCGGGGTTACCTACAGCCACTTTACGTTGACCCACTTTAGGGTTACCTAAAAATGAGGTGGTTGAGCGCAGTGCACTTACAGGTGGACGTGCTAAACTTCTGCTGTAAGAAAAACGTGCAATCACATCTTCAACTACTTCAACGTTCATATCAAAACTAGGTAAAAACTCTTTATTTGTGCCTTCACCTGTAGAGAAAGTGCGTTCATCTGCATAGATATATGACCACTCACTGCCGTTTACCCATTCCATGTTTGTAGCAGGGCGTTCAAGGCTGCTAGATGACACATCTGTTTGCTCATAACGTAGGCCAGTTGTAATGTTTACTGGCATGCCGTTAAATTCAGTTTCAAAGTTAGCTTGCATGTAAAATGCTAAGGTTTTTTCACTTACACGGTGATCGTCATCAATTGGGCCTGATTGAACTTGGCCATTAACATCCGCAGGCCAAGTGCATGCACCTAAGCCAGCATCAGGGTGATCACAGTCGATACTCTCTGCAATTGAGACAATTTTGTCAAAGTCAGCATCGTAGTAGTAGTTTAATAATTTGTCGCTACCACCACCTGAAAAACCATCAAGTAAACCAGTGCTATCTACACGAGAGAATAAGCCATCATCATACCAATCAGCTGACTTAGTCCACCAACCAGCAGCTAATTGACCTGAATAAGCTGACGTTGTACGAAAATCAATTTTAGTATGTGAAACACCAAAGTTGATACTGGCTAATGCGCCGCTGTCTTCATTATACCAAGTACCTTTTAACTGATACTGGTCTAGGTCATTAGTGTTTTCATCTTTACTTGCACCGGCAAATAGGCTACCCATGTCACTTGGTAATATTTCAGCTTGACCATTAGTTAAAGTCATATCAATAAGTGGGATTTCGCCTTGGCCAAAGTAAGCCATTTTCTCATCAATATTAACCGTTGGGTTTTCACACCAGTCACATGACGTATTACCGATAATCATGAATGCATCTTGGCCAATACCAACACCTGCACTTGTTGCAGATGAATTGTGTGCGTCAAATTCAATATTAAGTGTGTCAGTAACTTGCCAATCAATATTAAAACCAAGAGATTTGTTTTCGTTTTCAGTTTGGCCTTGGTTTAAGTTGGTAGAGTAATCCCCACCGACTTCTGTTACTTGTGTATAAGTACCATTTTCATTGATGGTAGCAGCATTTACACTACCACCATTATTAAACCATACGCCAAAGCTACGACCGTCTTTTTCAAACTCAAGTTTTGAGTAAGTGTAATCAACAGTCGCGGTAATATTATCTGTAGGTGCATATTGTAGAACTAGTTGGCCATTGGTACGTTTACGGCTATTGTCTGAAAATGCATACCCAGCGTTTTGCGGATACCATGTTGAACCATCAGCACGTTGATTGTTATCAGTTAGGGCAAGGTTTGGTGATGTTGATAAATCTACATCTGGGATCCAGTTATCAACCGCCATTGATTGCTCGCGGTTATCACGCTCTTGCACCGAACCTGAAATTAAAATACCAAATTTATTATCATTAAATGTATTGCTATAAATTCCAGAAAGCTCAGGCGTAACATCACTACCAGTTTCATTTGAAGTATCCATAACTGCTTTTGCACCAATTGATGCATGCATACCTGGATTTGATAGTGGTTTTGCGGTTGTGATGTTTACAGTTGCACCAATGCCACCACTAGAAGCATCAGCACGTGCTGTTTTATAAACTTCAACACCACTGACACTTTCTGTTGCGATATTGCCAAAATCAAATGAGCGCCCACCGGTTGTTGGCATTTGGCGGTCATTGAGTGTTACGAGGTTAAACTCAGGGCCAAAACCACGCACCGTGATTTTACTACCTTCACCATTACTGCGATCAATTGATACACCAGTGATTCGTTGCAGCGACTCAGCAAGGTTAGTATCAGGGAATTTACCAATATCTTCAGAAGTAATAGCATCTACAACACCAGCTGACTGGCGCTTGATGTCCATTGATTTAACCAAGCTACCGCGAATACCTGAAACTTGTATTACTTCCATTTCATTTGTTGTTGCGGGTTCTTCTTCGGCGATAGCGTTATGAGATGACAGTGCACTTAAGCCCATCGCCATTGATAGGCTAACGGCAAGCTGTTTTTTCTTAAAGAATGTGTGGTTCATGCAAATCTCCAGATTTGTTTTATCTTTTATGGTTGTTGTCTTGTAAGCGCTTACATTTATATTTAAAAAAATCGCCGAACCCGACTTTGTTAATGTAAGCGCTTACAATAAGTTAGTAGAAAGTAAAACTCACGTCAATTAAAATCAGTTTTTAAATTAGGTATTAAAGGTTATCTATCTGTATTTATGAGAGTTATTTATCTGGATGATTTAATTAAATGCTTCGTATTATGGTAAATATGTGGCAAAACTCGATTAAAAGGCTGAGTTATGTTGTTAACTTCTCCTGCTTAAAGTTAACAACTGCAGTGGTTTGAGCAATCAAATCTTAAAATAGAATATAAAATCTAGCAGAGACTTAAGCACATTTGCTATGCTGTAACTTCAATTTAGCCATATGTTTTATAGGGTAATAGATAATGCCAAGTGAGCAAACTAAAGCAAATATACCTCCTGCAAAAATTGTTTGTGTTGGGCGTAATTATGTTGCACATATTGAAGAGTTAGGTAACCAAGTTGCGCAGCAAATGGTGGTGTTTTTAAAACCCAGTAGCGCTATTAGTGAGGTGCTTTTAAGCCAGCACTGCGCAGAAAATTTGCATTTCGAAACCGAAATATGTTTTAAAGTGCAGGGGGGGCAACTAGCTGAAGTTGCAGTTGGTTTAGATTTAACCAAACGTGATCTACAAACAGAATTAAAAAATAAAGGCCTGCCGTGGGAACGCGCCAAAGCATTTGATGGCGCAGCATTATTTAGTGATTTTGTTGCTATAAAGCAAGCTGATATCGCAAAACTACAAGTCTCTTTACAACTAAATAATAAGTTACAACAGCAAGGTAATGTTGATTTAATGCTCTATAAACCAGATGTGATTTTAGCACAAATAAATGAATTTATGACTTTAAATGATGGCGATATTATCATGACAGGTACACCCGCAGGGGTTGGCCAAATACATGCAGGAGATACATTTAACGCCCAGCTTCACTTGGCTGATCAGCTTCTTGTACAACAGAGCTGGGTTGCGCAATAGGCTGTAATATTAGTTGCTGATAATACTCATCAAAGTCTGTAAATGTGTTTTTAAGCCATTTACGTTGACTCTCTTGGTATTTTTCTGAAGGTAGGATGCTTTGTTTGAGCTTTTCGTTAATAATCTTCAGGGCTTTTTCTGCAAAGTTATTAGGTGCTGTAGCAGAGCAGCCAACCGCACCGAGTACAAATGTGTTTTTAGGTGCTTCAATTGGCAGGGCTATAACATTATCTTGCTTAGTAAAACGATTGTAGTAATCGGCTACAAAAGGGTAATCAATTGAGTAGTCGATATAGCCATGATTCAACCTTGAAATCACCGCATAACTTTCATTTTCACTTCCCCAACTTAAAGAGCCTTTTTCTTTTGCACCAGTATTTTTTGCAATGGTATTTATTTCATTTGTAAATTGACGAGCAGCCGTTTGACCAAAAATAAAGCTGTTGTCTATAAGTAAGTTGATTAGCCGAACTGGAGAGCCATGTTGTCGGCTTATTGTCTTAGCGTTATTTTTTGTCGTGATAATGCTGAATGGCGGATAAACAGTTGTCGGAATTGAATATATGGCTCTGACTGTACTTGTTTTTCTGTAGATCATACAAGGGTGGCAAGCCGCGTGGCCTTCCGTTAGGTATTTTGTGATGCGTTGGTTGGGTAATTGCAGGCGAGAGTGTTTTATTTGTGGTAACTCTTTTATCAATTGCTCCGTTAAATAATCGCATAGTCCTCCATTTGGAGATTGCTCGTGCTTAGCTAAATGAAATGGGGCGGTGTTACTATATAGCCATGTAATTTCATCAATATTGTTCGATGAGCATGCAAAAGAAGCTAAAGAGATAGTAGAGCAGAGTATTATTTTAATAATATTAGGCAACTTAATCATTCGTCTATCGAAATATCCCTGAGAAGACATAGTTAAAGTATAGAGAACTTTCGTGTATTTTCTTGTAAAAATAATGCCCTTCTACGAGGGCATTTATTAAATTAAATTTAAAAAGGCACTGGAAACTGCTGATACACCTGAGCGATATCATTAAGTGCTTGCTCGCTTAATTGAATATTAAACGCGTCAATGTTTTCTTTTAACTGTGCCATATTGGTGGCACCAATAATGGTAGATGAAACACCATCCACTTGATTACACCAGGCTAAAGCAAGTTGCGCTGGCGTGATCCTCAATTGGTTGGCTATTTCCATATATTGGCTAATAGCTTGCATTGATGCGGGTGTATTACGAAATAAGCCATTGCGTTGTGTTAATGTCCAGCGGCTGCCTTCAGGGCGGGCTCCATTTTGGTATTTACCACTTAACATACCCCCTGCAAGAGGTGACCAAGGCAGATAGGCAATGTTCTCATGAATACATTGCTCTATAAGGTATGGCCAGTCTTTACCATGAATAAGGCTAAACTCATTCTGAATTGACACCATGCGCGGTAAATTATGTTCTTCACTTAAACGTAAAAATTGACTAATGCCCCAAGGGGTATCGTCTGATAAACCACAGTGTTTGATTTTTCCGGCTTTTACACAATCATTTAAGCCTTCTAATATATCGAGCATACTTGCAGTATGTTGCTGTGTATCGGCTTCACTAAAGCGCACATTACCAGGGAAGTGCTTGCCAAAATGCGGCGTAGTACGATTGGGCCAATGTAATTGGTATAAATCTATAACATCAGTTTGTAAGCGTTTTAGTGAGCTCTCGACTGCATCAATCACAGCTTGGCGAGTTATATCTTCACCATTTCTTACCCAAGGTAATCCGTTACCCGCAATTTTAGTAGCCAGTACTATATCATCACGCTTCTGTTTATTGCGTGATAGCCAATCACCAATAATAGCTTCTGTTTTGCCGTAGGTATCTGCTGTAGGCGGTACTGCGTACATTTCAGCAGTATCAATAAAGTTAACACCGTTTGCTAAGGCATAGGCTATTTGCTCATCAGCATCAGCTTGAGTGTTTTGCAAACCCCAAGTCATGCTTCCTAAGCAGATGCGGGAAACATCGATTCCACTTTTGCCTAACGGGCTGTATAACATGGTTATTCCTTTTAATCTTGTGAATAGGTTTTAAGGGCTGCTAAAAGAGGCTCGCTTAGGTTGGCTTTTTTACCCGTTTTGAAATTAAACATCACCACTTGAGATGAGCCAATTGTTGTAAGCGCATTTTGTTGTTGGCTAAACACGTTGTAATGCATCATGAAGCGGTCAGCTTGAATATCGCTAATGGTCACACCAACCAATACAGTATCAGGAAAGGTGACAGGGCGCTTGTAACGTGCGTTGTTTTCACTGATCACCGGACCGATGCCTGTTGTTTGTAAATCTTCGAGTAAATTTATTTGATTAAAAAAGTCGATGCGAGCCGTTTCAAAGTAACGAAAATACACCACGTTATTAACGTGTTGAAGGGCATCCATTTCACCCCAAGCGACATTTATTTTTGTGTGGATAGGGTGTTGTTCTATAAACGATTGCATATCAAAGCTCGGTTAATCTAAAGAATACTCAGGTTAGCAATAAGGCGCTGTTAGCTCAAGAAAATTAGAGTAATCATAAAAACATGCTATATTTTTAGGTTCCTGTTTACGTAAATGACAACTTTAGTCTGATACTTTAATGATTATAAGGAGAAAATTATGAATCCGGTTGCAGCAAAAGTCATCAAATGGTTAGCCTTGCTTGTAGTGATATGCTTAGCGTTTACTTGCTATGCAATGGGGAATGCCTCAGGAGCAATCGCTTTAGTTATCCTTGGCTTTGTATTTGAAGGTGCATTTTGGTTATTTGGTCACAAATTATTTAGCCGTAAAAAATCAGATAGTTCTCAATCACAAACTTCCTAGCTTGCTAATCACTCAAACATAATTAATAATAGCTGTTCATATATACAGTTGTTTGGTTTGAGACATGAAAAAGTTTATTCATATCGATCTATTATCTAGAGTTTGAATATTGACAAATACTCATTATTTTATTCTAAGGTATTAAATTATAAAGTATTAATTTTTAAGTTATCACAAAAACGGCTTGTCAATATTGACAGCGTTTTTGCGATTTCAAATTAATATAGTTTTAATGAAATATGGTCTAATAATTATTAAGGGTAAAACCTTTTTTCAGCATCTATTAACTCATCGTAACTATAGTAAAAGCGCCTTTGTTCTTCGTATTTACATCGGCTTTCTGAGTTCATCATCTCTTCAATTAAAACCTTAAAATAGTCATCCTCGTCTTCAGAAGTTATTATATCAAGATCTATTTCGAAGTGGGTTTTTAGAAGTACTATAAAGTCGTCAAAACTAAGTTCAGCTTCAGATAGCAAGTCTCTTAAATTTAGGCAGCCGGCAAAATCATATGATTCAAAAATGGCATTAGCTTTTAATTGGTTTAATTTATCGCTTTGAATAAAGGTAAGAGGAGTATCAGAAATCGGTTTTCGATGTAAGGATTTATTATTTATCAGTTGTTGGTTTAGTTGATAAGAGTTGCTTTCTAACGCAGAAAAAGCAGCTATCACAGAGCATACACAAGTATCTGTTTCCTCGGCAATATCTTCAAGGGATTGGTTGCGGTAGGAAAAAGTTAAGTGGTGTAAAACCCTTCCTATACTGATTGCTATCGAATGATAATTTAGCGTGTTATCACAGAGATCTGTATCATCTAAATTAAAATATGAATTAAATGTATTTTCAAAGTTTTTTAAAATAAATGTATATAGTTTACTGCTATTGCAGGCAGGGCAATTCATAATAATTCTCCAACAAATAAGGCCTACTAAACGCTTACTCGTTTTAAATATTACAAATTGTTCGGGTGCATCGACTTTGCCGCTTTTTAAAGTAGGCGCAGGCTGCCCGACAGCCAAGCTTCGATTCTATAACTTTTCTTAAGAAAATACTTTTTAATATTTAATGTTGATTGATGATTCTTTCAAATTCATCTTTAGACATATTTAAAATACAAGCTATGACCTCTATTCGGTCAAAGCTTGTAAGGTACTCTACTTCATCAAAGGCGGCATTAATTTTTTCCCAATGACGCTGAAGGCTAATTATACATTCAGGGGATGGGGAGAATTCTAATAGGTTAATTGTATCTTGTTGAGTTACGCCATTCTCCAAGCTCAGTTTTAAGTCCTTTAAAGACTTATACCCATAAAAATCAATCGCAATGGTTCTCTGTGCCTGATTCAATTTACATTCAGTAAAATTAGCTAAACGGCGAGCTTGGCGTTTAAGTATTTTTTCATATTGTGATTTTTCTTCAGGCACTAAAGTCTCCATAAGTACCGAAGCATCCACAGCATATTCGTTACTTAAGAAGTCTTAGCTAATTTTTTAATGGGCTTTCGCTTTGTTTTTGTGGTCACAGGCTGCCATTACAGCCTTATAAGCATATGAAGAAGTAGTTTAATATACTTCTTCATATTCCAGCAGGTTTAGTTTTAACTTTCTTCCCACTTTTAAGCGAAGCTCCCCCCTTTCTAAAATCAAACATATTCATTTTAAAGCTTGAAATAGAAACTTGCTGAGCTCCGTGGACATGAGTAATTAGCTTTTCATGTCTCTCTTTATATGGTGCTTTAGCGACAGAACCACCAAATTCACCTGTGTTAACCAAAACCACATGTTGGTACATATGATAAAAAAGAGCATCTACCATAGAATCAAAGGTACTAACATCCATGTTTAATGCTGGAATTAAATAAGCGTTAGACTTATTCTTCAAATCAGCACTCATTGCAATGTCAGTTGAATCAAAGCAAATAGAGCCTGTTAACCGGAACCCATCTTCATTTTCAAATGCAGGGTGAAGTAATTCAATAAATAGCTGATAAGGTCTCCAAGGTTTTATATGTTTTACCTCGTCCTTCATCATATGATACTTCCCTTGAAGCCTTTCTATAAAAGATCTACCACTGGCTAGTTTATTAGGAATTATCCATTTAGCTACGTTATTCGGCCCGTCTACATTAGGAATATTAGTAAAATTTAATCCTGTAAATATTATTGCCCCTGTTTTATCAGAGAGTCTTTTCAAAATATCAATATCTTCAGTATTTACTGCTAGTTCAGGCCAAACAATTAAGTCTATTTTTCCTGAAGTATCATTATTTAGAGATTCATGGCTATATTTTTTGTGCAAAATTAACTCTGCGACCGATGCTACATGGCGTCTATGCTTAACACGATACTCCTCTGTATCTAGCTGTAAACCGTGTTCAACAAAATCGGACTTCTTAGGCAAAAGCGACTGCACCATCACAACATCAAGATCTTGTTTGTTCTTGTCCCATCCTAAGTTTATTTTTTCTACGTAACCTGGGATGCCTGATAGTTGGCAGAACATACCTTTTTGTTGCTCAATTCTAGCTTCAATCAACTTTTTAAGGGAAGTTAAGTCCCAATTAGTCGGCCACATACGCTCTTTGTCAAATACCTCTAAGCCTGGCCACTGAAGTAAGTTAAACAATAAACCAGATAACCAGCTGCTCATAGGTGCGACTTCACCATTAATACTTTCAGGAGAATGCATCATTCCGAACTGGCGTTTTAAATACCCTGATCTAATACCACTATATTGCCCTTGCTTATGGCTATATGAATTACCCAGTGACCAATCTAATGAGCCTGTTAGACAATTACGAATAAACATACCGATATGATATAAAGGTTTATGCTCTTTTGAGACCCAATCAGGAGCTTCAAATAGTGGAAATTCATCACTGATAATATTCACTTCTAGCCGTATTTCTGACGCTAGGCTTTGAATTGAGGACCAGTTTGTACATTTTATCTGAGAGTTAATTAAGTCTATCGGCTTTTCAAAATCAAAACCTTTTAGGCATTCATGGATTAGTAACAGAACAGCGTTTTCATGCTTAAATGGGTTAGAGTTGTGCTTAATCACCCCCATTATTGGGTATAGCCTTTCAGGGTTTTTGTTACTAACTAGAACTTCTTTTTGGTATAGGCCTGCTTGCTTGCAGATTGAGTTATCAGCCTTATGCCAACTAAAGTCATTTTTATTACTATACTCGATTAAGTCTGAAAATAAGGATGGTGACTCCCTAGCAATTTCAGTCATTAAGTCTGTAATATTTCGATTATTTAATTGTTTAACACCTTTTTTAATAGCTCCTTTTTTACCGATTTTTTCTAAGAAGTTTGATAGAGATCTAATAACATTTTCATTACTCTTTGAAAGTTGATGCGCAATAAGAGCATTCGAAATAAACTCTTCATGGTTCATGTCATTCGCAATAGTTCTATGACCTTTGATCATCTTAGATACAATATTGAAGTCCTGGTCATCCTTATCTTCATATGATAGTAAACTATCGTTTCTGACTAGTAGTAAGAAACGAGCCTGTTCCTTTACTCCTTCAGAATAATTTCCAACCCCTTGGAGAATATCAACGGCTAAGCACTGGAGATATTCGAAAAAGTCCTGGTGATTTGAGTGAGCAGGAAAGGACCATTTTGATTTACTATGGATAACTGTAGCACTATGCCTAAACACTTCGCCTAAACAATACTCTATGACAAAAGACTGCCTAAAATCCTTTCTATTCCTTACGAAATTAAACTGTGAAATCAAAGCCTTGATGATTTTAACATCAGGAAAAAGCTCTATACCTTTTTTGAGTAATAGAACTAAAGATGGATCTTTAGTCCAACAAGCAATGAACTTTCGTGCCATTCTTTCTTGTAAAAAATCCCAACTACCAGGAACCAATTCACTTTTTTCATTTAACTCTTGAGTATAAAAGCTTCGTTTCTGCTTCAGTAAATTATGAATTTTATTAGCAGCAAACCTAACTAATGTGTCTTCTCTTACATCATGATTTGGAGCTTCAATAAGAGCGAGAGGGTTTGTACTTAATAAGTTGGTTGGCACAGCACGAATATAATCAGCTAAATTAATTAATCCTTCTAAGTGACCTAACTGTTCATCTACTTCACTGTTAGAAATTGGACCGCTTACTTTCCCTTGAATGGTTTTTAACTTTTGGGATATACCTGTTCTTTTTAATTGAAAGGGTTCAACTTTAGTTTTCTTTTTATTTAGCTTCAAACCTAGTTCTTTTAGCTCATTATCAATAAAAGACTCTAGTTCGTCTTTAATTGGCTGGCTTTCATTGGTTTCAGAAACTATTACCAAACGCATATCATCAACGTAGCGACTGTAATCAACTAATCGGTATTTATCGGCAATTGTACTACCAATTAAGTCTGCAAACTTTTCATCAAAGTCTAATAAATAAACATTGGCAAAGAACCCACCGGGCACTAATCCTTGTGGAATACCCATTGGAATGGTCTCTTGACCTTTTTGGCAAACATCTTCATATAACTTTGAAGAGTTTGAATCCCATGACCAACTTTCAAAAGAGCTAAGTAAATAACTTAGTATTGGAGATTTTTCCTTATCGAAATCCTCTATAAGTTTAGTTATTCTCTCTGTCAGCTTTTCACGATCAATGTAGTCATAAAAGCTTTTTAGATCTAAATGAACTTCAAAAACGTTTTCTTTATCTATTTTTGATTCGATAGCCTGCTTTGCGAAGTAGTAAGGGCGCTCTAAGAACCTCTGATAATCAGTAAAATACTTACTATATATGGTGCTATTTCCCCATGGAAACACCGCTTGTTCATTTATAAAACGACAAAATAACCGATTACCATAATTAACTATTTTTCTTTCATGAACATCATCTAATTTCGTTGAAGTATCGCCTTGCATTGTTTCGACATGATTCGCTAAACACATCATTAATGCTGTGAACAATGTTTGCTCTTTGATTGGCACGTGTGCAAGAGGTCTCAAAGGAGGAACCGTTCTCTCTTTAGTTTCAGTACCTTCTTCTATAATTTTTACCGGTTGCCAAGTTTGATTTAACCCTTCTAAAGCCTCTGCTTGCCCTAATGTTTTTTTAGGTTCATTAACTGGTGGAAAAAGTATTGATTCAACAAACTCCCATTTTGTAGATTTTGGTGCTGGCACTAGCCTTAAAGGGGTCAAATTATAACTTATCGACTCTAGTTCCTTTTTCCAGCGTTCCAAGTTAGAGGAAAGTGATAAGGTAGATTGATCTAACTCAAAATTATTTGCATACCAGTTTGTAGAACGAATATAACTTTGAGCTTTCTTCCATGCCTGCGCCAAAACAATTTTGTCGCTTAAATACGAGTCTGTAGGCTTCAATACTCGGTACTTTTTATCTAATAGTCCCATATAACCTCAAAATGTTAGTCAACTGTTTCAAAACGAACTATTAATTCTGTCCTGATGCCAAATTCAATTTATTTTGTGTAGGCTCATTTAATAGCTCATTAAGTAACTCATTGTCATCGATATTATCGTACCTACTCTCAATATTTTCTTTTAATAAAAATAAACGAGCTTCTGCTGTACGTACCATCTCATTGAATGTAATAGCATGTACTTCTCCATATTGTTGTGTTTCTGAAGCACCTATTTTCTGAAATTTACTTGCTTTAGGGCAAATAGAGTCTCCAACTACATAGGCTTTGATATAAGGATGTGATGAGTCGACACCTGCATGCCAAATGTCTTCAACATAACGTTTAGCTTGGTCTGTTTCATCCCGGCCAATCTCAAACCCCCCTTTTTTAAGCTCAATAAGAAGTACTTTTTGTGTTTTTTTCAATTCACCTACAAAGTGTTCAAGACCAACCAAGCTCACAGAAGAGTTTTCACCAACAACAATATCTGGCCTTTTAGCTGAATTTAAAAATTGTTCTTTCTTGAAACTTTTCTTAAAAACAATTTCCATTGTTTTTCTTAAGCCTCGATTACTAGCATATTCAGGGGTATCAAATTCAGGGCCAAAAACCCATCGAGCTCTTTCTATTAAGGGGTGAAGTGTATGTAATTCATCTACGCTATGGTCGTTACTTAATCTTTGAATAGCCTCAGTAACTTTAATCCGAGCATCTATTTCAGCAAGAATAATCATTGCGTCTGACACATTCCATTCGTCTAAAAATTGATTTAATGCATCTGCATCATTAGCTTGTATAGTTGTCAATTTATGTAAAAGTGAGATTCCCGAACGAGACTTTTCTAAATTTAAAGCCGCTTTAAATGCAAGCTCTAATAGCTCTATTTTAATATCGGGGCTTTCAGATAACATTGCATCAACAAAATCATATAACTCTCGTTGAGCCAGTTTAGGTAACTCTTTTAAATCTGTTTTATGGTTATTTAGGACTAACCTTTTAGCAGTATAAACTTCAGTTTTCGAAAGTTCTAAATAGCACGACTTTACAAACGAAGAGATTTGTTCTGTTATAAGGTCGATGGAAGAAAAATCTCTTTTAAAATCAGACCAATCTGCTTCTATATAATCAAAAAGATCATCAGACTCTGCTATTAAAGTATATCTTTTTGCGAATGTCTTTCGTCCATCAAAAACCTGTTTCCCTTGAATTGACCAGCTTGGAGTACTTAACAGTCGCCCTCCAAGCCAAAATGCTACACCATGTTGATTAGATGTTTTTGAAGCAGAAGAAGAATCAACAAGAGTCAGTTTAATGTTTATGTCACCAACAGGGTTAATTTCTGTTTTTTTAATTATCCCTGGATGCTCAGCCAATGTAATCAATTTACCATTTATATATACCTTAAACTCTGGATTAAATAAAAATCGAGCTGAAATTATTTCTTTTAATTCAACAAGATCAATTAAGTGTCGTTCAGCAACAACGCTAACTTTGGTTCCGTGCCCTTTAAAAGAAGTATCAGTATGTTCAATTACTTTTATCGGTTGTGCTCCAGAAGATAGTTTTAATACATATTTGTTTTTAACAGAATTCTTCCAAGTTTCAACTGTGTATGTGTCACAAAAACAAAGACCTGCATGACGACCAACGCCATTTCGACCAAAAGCTATTCGTCTTTTGCTAAGCTCATTATCTGTAGGGAGTTCAACAAAAGGCCCTTGATGTTTTCGTCTATCATATCTGAGCCTTAACCACCGCTTCTCAAACTCTTGAGAAGTCATTCCAATACCATTATCTTCAACCGATATTAATCCACCAGTTTCGTCAGGAAAAATTATTTTAACCTCTGATGCACCAGCATCATGTGCATTAGCAATTAGTTCTGTTATTGCTACATCTGCCTTTGTTGCAATAGTACTAATTTCGTTTAATAAAAAACCATCTTCGTATGTGACTTCATAATCCATAATGTACTGTCCTCTCTAATAATGATTTTCTGAATTTTTTATATAACCAGGTGCTATAGCTAAATTTTCGACACCGTATAATGTTTGACTGTTTTGCAAATAAAGCTGATATTCTGGGCCTGAAAGTGAACCACTTTCAGAACAATCCACGTTCCAACGTCTCAGTAAATAACCTGCCATTGCCGCACGCACATTAACTTCTAATATGCCTTTTTCCATACCAAAGTCGAGCTTAATAGCGGTTGGATGCTTAACGTTATTTAGGTGCGGAATAATTTGTAATGGCACCATACGCATCCATTGATGATCTTCCAACTTATCTTCTTCAGGGGATGATGTCTGTGCCAGAATTGTAACTTTAGTAATGCGAGTTAATACAAAGTCTCTGAATGACTTTGACTTGCGGTCATAGGCTCTTAAATGCCAACGTAAGCCGTTATCTACTATTGAATGAGGCACAAGTTCTCTTGCACCCGAACCGCTGCTTAATGACGTATATATAACGCTAATAGGCTTATGATTAATGATCGCTTGAGAGAGCTTAGCGATAATATCAATATCAGGTACGTTTAACGGACTTGGTGATTCAATAGGGAATGAAGTATCACCAATAGAATCAAAGCCATCGCTTATGTTATTAGCTAATTTAATAAGCGTGCGGCGAGCATCATGTTTAAATATGGGCTTGAATTGCGTTGTGATGAAGTACTTTTTTTCTACATTGTCATACACCATATTATCTGGTGCATTACCTTTGTAGAACTTTAAATCTCTGGTTGCAGCGGCAAGCCCTAATTCGAAATGACTGACTATTTCACTGCGAGTTACCATCCCAGTAAAATAGAGCTTAAAGTCGATATAAGCTAGGCGCTGCTTCTGTGCAAAACTGAATTCGTCCATTCGATAAATCTGATTCTATTGACATTTTCTATTCGAGTTGAAATAGTATGTATCATTATGAGTTAGACAGCAAATAGATTTTATGCTTTAGTGTTGATACAGATAATCACTATTTAAAAGCTCAAAATTATGTCTAATCAACCCCCCAAATCTTCTGTAAAAAAACATACTAATTTTAGTGAACTAGAGCATTTAAAAGCCGAGCATTTTGATATTTATCAAGAGCTGATAAAGCAGTTTGAATTTGATGATCGGGTGTGCCAAGAATGGCTCACTAAAACCAAGCGTCCCTTGCAGGGTAAGTCACCGTTTGAACAGCTAACAATTAATGCTGATGAAGTGATGGATATGCTAGTTCGCATGAGAACTGGTGACTTTTCATGAGGGATAAGTGCTAGTGAATATTCTATTTTTGTGTACCGCGAATATACAACGCAGCAAAACAGCTGAAGAGTTGTTTCGTGCTGCTAATAAAAAACATCAGTACAAATCAGCTGGTTTAAGTTCCAAATACGTGCAGAAAGCTAACTCGACACTTTGCAATGAAGAAATGCTGAAATGGGCGGATCGAATTTATGTGTTTGAACAGCAACACATTGACCGAATAAAAGAGCATACCGGTGATGTGTATCTACCTAAAATAACCAACTTAAATATTCCAGATAATTATCAATATTTTCAGAGAGAGCTGGTTTTGCTTTTATTTGAAGGAACCTCGCTTTTTCACTAAAGAAATCGTTCACTTTATAAAACTTGATGCTCTAGGGTTTTTACTGTATATTTATACAGTTTCTTTTTTGAGGTTTCTAAGGTTTGAAAAAAATAATTCACGTGGATATGGATGCATTTTATGTGTCTGTTGAAATTAGAGATAATCCTGAGCTTGCTGATAAGCCTGTTGCCGTAGGTGGAAGCAGGGGAACCAGAGGGGTTCTTTCTACGTGTAATTATATTGCTAGAGAATACGGTGTTAGTAGTGCAATGCCAACTTCGGTTGCCTTAAATAAGTGTCCTAATTTAGTCTTAGTGCCAGGTCGGATGGAAGTTTATAAATCTGTTAGTGCTCATTTAAGGGAAATTTTCCAGCGGTATACTGATCTCATAGAGCCTTTAAGTTTAGACGAAGCATATTTAGATGTGACTGATTGTGAACTGTTTGGCGGTTCCGCAACGCTTATTGCTAAAGATATTTGCGAAAGTATTTATAAGGAACTCAATTTAACGGCATCTGCTGGGGTTTCATCAATAAAGTATCTGGCTAAAGTTGCCTCAGATCTGAATAAACCAAATGGAATTTTTGTGATCCCTCCTAATGAGGTGGATAAATTTATTGATGATATGCCGCTAAAGAAAATACCAGGGATCGGCAAAGTTACTAACGAAAAACTATCAAATGATAACTTCAAATTAGGAAGGGATATTAAATGTTCCTCTCAAGCTTATTTAACATCAAGGTATGGCAAATTAGGAGCCTTACTGTGGGATAGGTGCAACGGTATAGATAATCGTTCTGTAGTAACACATAGAGAAAGAAAATCTGTGGGTGTAGAAAGAACTTTCCCTGAAGATATTGAGGATGTATCGGTTCTAAATGAAATTTTACAAAACAAGTTGCTCCCAGAGTTACAAAAAAGATCAGCCAAACACCTTCAACACAGAGGCATTAGTAAAATAGGTGTAAAAGTTAAGTTTTCAGATTTTCAGCAAACAACAAAAGATTTCTCTACATTGGAATTAGATGCTGAAGTTTTACCTGAACTACTACTCGCCGCTCTAGAAAGGGGGAATGGTAAGCCAGTTCGCTTGTTAGGTTTACATTTAGGTTTAGCGGCTGAAAAAAGTGACACAGAGCAAATTGCTTTTGAGTGGTAAATAGTAACTCAGCTATATATTACTAAGTTGTTTCATGTATTGGTTTAATTTTTCTCTAAGGTTTCTAATCGTTTCCTCATGATTTTTAACTTCGAGTAAAAGCTTTTCATTTTTGAGTGCCAAGTCTTTTTGCTTTGTAGTCAGGTGATTTTCTATTATTTGATTAAAGAACTCTTTATATTTTTCATTCTCATTTTGTTTTAACTGGTTTTTTAAGCTTTTAATCTCGTGTTTGTAATCTTTCTTAGTTTTACTTTTTGACTGTTTTTTTTGGGCTTTACTTGGTAATAACTCTTTTAATTCATTGTTTTTTAGAATGATAAAGTCATAAAGTTTTGGTTGTCTGTCTTTTCGGATATTTGAAGGACTAACCACAGCCTTTATTGCAATGTTGCATTTGATTATAGGACCTAAAGACCAATCTATATCTTCGATAAAACCCTTTTCAATTTTATATTCTATTTCTTCATACAGTGCGTTTATCGCATCAAATAGCTTCTTTGTAACGGGAGGAGAAGCTAAGACCCAATCAGGGTATTGGGAAGCACTATTTGCCGTAGGTTTGGCTTTTTTTAAAGAGCTAAGCATTGATTGATTCATAGTTAAGCTCCCATAGCCGACAAGATCTTATGCCCATTAGATACCACGGTTTCACTTATCTTTGCTTGTGCTGTGTTCTTGATAGGAAATTTATCTAGAAAACTTTCGTGAGAAATAACGTTGCGTATTATTGCTTCTTTGTTACTTGGCTCGTGATGAAAAGAGTTAGGGCAACCAGAGCAAAGTTCAAAACAACCATTTAGTATTTTAGGTATTCCTGTTTTTTTATCTAAGCATTTAGCTAAGTTTTCACGTCCTTTGAAAACCAAACAATAGCCATACTCATGAGGAACTATATGCTCAAGATCTTCCGTTAACTCATCAATATAACCATCAAGATCTTTTTCGTTTACAAATTTGAATTTATCCACTTCCCTTTGAATAAACAGAGCAATTGGACCTGTGAAGTTTTGTGAGTATTCTCCAACCATCTTTCTTACAAGTTCTTGCATATACTTTTCTTCAGCTGCTCGTTCAATTTGATCTTGTGCTTTGGAGTCAGTGTATGTGGAAGTGAACTCACCATTTATACAGTGTCGAAAATGATTTCTAATAGCCGCGTGAATATTGCCATCAAATCGCCTTAATACAAAGTCTACAAACGAGTGCCTAAACCCATGTGGTGATACTCCACTACAGTCTTCTAGAAGTTGCTCTCCATATTTATTAAAAACTTTGTTGAAGAAAATATTGAGACGGTCAGCAAAGTTTTCTCGTGAAATACAAGCTCCACCGTGATAAACCTCGTTTTCATTGTCGTCACTATTAAATAAAGGCTTCATGGCGGTGTAAATCCCAAATAAGTAAGTGTTTTGCCCATCATTACGTTGACGTTTGTTTATGTAGCTTAGATCACACATAATTGTGGCTGCCTCTGCTGCTTTACCAGCAAGAGCTCTTAGTTGTTTCGTACCTCCCTGAGTTTTGTCTTCGGTAGCTTTAAAGCGCCAAACATTATCGATATCAAGATAATAATCTTGGGAATTTGTTTGTGTCATTTCGTGAACTCTTATCCCTGTCAGGCAGAAGAAGATAACTTTACATGCGTCAAAAACCTCTTTTACTGCAACATTTAGTTCTTTGTGCGCTTTAAAATTCAATATATATTCAACTGGGTTAAAGGATGTATCTCCACCAAGTTTATTGAAGTTATTATTTAGCTCATCAATAAACAAAGATACGCTTTCAACATTCTTTTTATGATGGTTAATAGTTGTTTGATTGCTTAATATTTGTTTTAGGAGCGTATTTCTTTTGTTGAAAATAGTATTGCTAGGGTTTAATTTTGAGGTGCCACGTTGAGTATTAAAATATGCTTGTAGGGCTTTAGTTTGATTTGATTGAATAGTATTTATGGCTTCCATCAGCATTAAAGTGGCTATTTCTAAAGGAACAGAGTCATGAGTACCTCCTTTTAGCCAATCTGGATAATTGAGCCCAGATGCTCTTATTTCATCTTCCAGTTCTGGAAGAAAGTACTCAAAACTGGCTTTTCCTAAATATCCATCTGAGAGCTTGCCTATACGGTATAAAGAGCCAGAGTTTTCGATATGCCAAATTGTTTTCAAGATAGTATCTTTACTTAATACATTCAGGGCAGATTCATCTATATTTCTGTCGGGAAGATCTATTTTATTGAATGTTATATCCTTTAAGAGCTTTAATATATCCTGGTCGTCCCAACAGCCCATTGATGAGTCAGGTTTGTGACTTGTCGCCCACGTTACTAATTTGGCTATTTGATTACGCTTACCTTCAAATGTTGTTTTTCTAGCTGTAAGTGATTGTGATTGAGGATGAGTATAGCCACCGCACCATTCAATAAGATACTCTCTTCCCCAAGTAGCCCACTTTTCATTAGCCCATTGAAAACTCACATTAGCTTCAAAGATCTCTCCATTGTTTTTGTCTAATATATTAAATTTTTTCGAGCTTAGGCTATTTTGGTTTGTTTGTGTTGAAGTTTCGTTACTCGATACTTTAAACTTTTCGTTAGTTTTCATAATTTAACCTAAATGAGAGAAGGGTAAGGGATGTCATATTCTTGGAGCTGTTGTTCGCCTTTGCGTTGAAGATGAGCAGGAAACTTATCTAAAATTGCGGCTAAATATGCAATTTTCTTTTGAGCTTCTTGGCCTCTTAGTGAGGAATCTAGTAATAACTTTGGCAGTTCAGACTTTATATGCTCAATATAACCAATTAGTAGCATTGCAGTTACTTCTGAGGTGATGATAATTACCTTCCCATCGTGATTAAAGCCGCCCCATAAATCCGCATCAACTTGCTGTAAAAGCGCTTCTACTTTAGATTTGTTATCTTTTATCCCGAGAATGTCTCTAACTTTCTCTAGTGTTACTAACTCAACATCTTTTAATGCGTCATTTAATTTTGACGCCTCATTTACCATTTTATCTCCGACCTGTGCACCAAAATCTTTTTCTGATTCAATTGATTCTTTCGAGTTACTCCTGTTTTTGTATTTATTTTGCTTTGTGTTAGGGGAGTGAGCAGTCAACTCAGAATCTACACATACATCATTAAAGTCCGTAGTAGACTTCTTGTTGATATCAGTTTCATTAGAGTCATCAGATTCATTAGAGTCATCAGATGCATTAGACTCATCAGAGTCATCAGGTTTAATGACCACTGGGTCATCTATACGCTTTCTCGACATAGATATTGCGTCCGGTGTTAAGCCCACTACTCGATTGTTACGTTTAGCATATCCTGGTTTAGCATCAGTTCTTTTTTTCTTAATATTGTTTTGTAAGGTTTCCTTATAGGCCAACTGATTGTAGTTCCAAATCTTTTTAATAAGCCAGCGAAATGGGGCTCCTTCTTCACCTAATTCTGAATTTAAATACTCACTCACTCCCGAGTCTGATATTAGTAACTTAAAAAAATGAAGTGATTTGTTAGTAAAGCCAATGTGACCTTTACTGGTCCCTTTATTTGAGAAGTTTAAAGTAAGCTCTGTACCCTCTATGTTAAATGAACCCTCTTTCTCTCTAATATTTATGAATTTTGTATAGCATTTATAAGGTAAGCTTTGTCTTGTATAAATGGCCGTAGCTGATGTTTTTCCTCTTCTGCCTTTAGAGTACCCCGCTTGAACTGAATCAATAATTTCAGAAAAGTTAGCAATTTTATGTTTTAAAAGCCCCGTTCGTTGAATTGACTCAGATGCTAGTAGGCATTGAATCAGGAATATTTCAAAGTCAGTAGGTATTAGAAGAAAGTTAGGTGAAATATTGTCGAGGCGTCTTAGACGGTATTTATTTTTTTTAATTTTTAAAGATTGTTTTATTTGATTGTTAAAGTAAAACTGTTTTACCCACTCTGTGTTTGTTAGGTTCTCTTCACTAGTATTAGCTTTTGGAGATGGAAAGCTATTAAAACTGTACCAACTGATGATAAATGGGTCATTGGAGTCTAAAACAGCATTAAATATATCGTGGTTGATTGTTTTTAATTTTAACCAACGCTCTTCTGAAATTTGACTTGTTGGAGCGCTATCAAGGGTGTAGCTTTTTGCTTGATGGTGGCATAGCAGTGGTTTTGATTGGTATTTTTCATTTTTTAACCTTTCTAATTCATCTTTAATGGAATCGATAGCCAAGAAGTAATCCCTTATTTCAAAAAACTTAAGTATCAGAGTACAACAATAGAGCCTCATACTCTGGAGGAGTTCTGTGTCGGTATAAGGACAGTTCGTTTCACCAAATATTGATGCCATGGAGTTTTTAGGGTTAGACTTTGGTGGTGGGAAATTAGGAAAATGTATTAGGTAGTCGTTTAGTTTACTATCGTAATAACTTGAATCTAATTTTGACTCTCTCGATAATGCCAGACCTATCGGAACTTTGAGAGTTAACTCATCATTATAAAAACTAGTTCGGGCTGAGTTTAACTTTATTTTATTAAAGTATTGATTCACAACATCGTACGGAAGGCCTTGTTCTATATATTGTTGGGACGACGCCACATAATCAGTAAAATTTCTAATCGCGATGGCTTTTGTGTAACGTGTTGATGATGCAAGCGCTAAAAACAAAGGTGATTTTAAGTAGCCTACATAGAGCTTTAGTAATGGATCATTTTCTAAACCTATTGGCAAACTAACTATAACTTTAGCCGGGCTTCCGTTGCCATCTGATCCTAAAACAGTAACTTCGTTTTCACTTTTGTTAATTGAAGCAACCGAAGCGGGAGCAAGTTTTGAAAGTTCAGATTGTTCGTTAGATGACTTATCCATTGCTTTTTTCGAACTTCTTTTTAAATTTTTTACCGTATTTTGTGCTTTCTAGAGAAAGAGTTTCTAATACATCAGCTCGTTTGTGAAATAGAGCTTCAAAATATATATATTTAAACGTTGTCCATAAGGATTTGTGTCCTAGCCATTGAGGGATGTATATCCATGGATCATCACCATTTTCATAACAAGTGGTTACCCAATTTGTTGCTGCACATTTTCTTAGCTTATGGTGGCTTCGTTTATTCCAAATTTTATGCTCTAGCTCTGATAGCCCTTTATCTAAGCAGTAGTCATTAGCACACTGTCTGAAAAGGTTTGTTGCAAATGAAGTGTCAACAAGTGGGCTCCCATTTTTTCGACAGATAATATTTCCAGTTTTTATTTGTCGGCCGTTTCCCCAAATATAGGTATAGATAGAGCGGATTAACTCGGGTGGGAAAGGCACTCTTCTATATTTTAAGCCTTTGCCGAAAACGTTCATGTGTTTCGACTTAGGTATAAATGTCTCTGATTCTGGCAGTAACTCACGTAACTCATTGATATTTAGATTGCGAGGGTCAATTACTTCGGCGGCTCTGAAACCAGCATAATATCCGAGCTTGGGTATTAATTCGTTTCTTTCTTGTATAAAAGGACAGTCACTTTCGACATAGCCTAAAATTGATTGTTTAAACGTTTTCTCATCAAAATACGCATCATGCATTTCAGTAGTAATACCGGGCAGAAAGTCTTCTTCAGTTGGTTTGTCTAGATATGAATACGAAAAGTGGAGTTCTTTGGAAATCAATCCAGAATTGTACAGGTACTTAAAGAACTCTTTAAGTATTGTGATGTGGTGCTCTATTGTGCTTGGCTTCACATTTCGTTCTTTTTTGAGTATTCCCACTAAATAACCTGACATTTCTTTTTCTGTGAGGTTTTCAATGTTGCTGTCAGTTAGGTTTGTTTTGCTATCTACTTGCTCATAGAAGCTTTTTAAAGCGAACATGTATGTTTTTGAGGTGTTTGAGCTAGGATATTCTATTGCTGTATGAAGCAGAAAAGCAGAAGGGAGAAGAAGGGGAACTCCATTATTAACTAAAACATAAGAGTGAACAGTCTTTTCGTTGTATTTAGTGTCAGTTACTTTTTTATATTCAATCATAGGCTCACCATAAGTTAATAAAGTGATGCTAATATAAAACAGGCGTAAAGATCAAATGTGCTTTATAATCAATGACTTATTATACCGCTTTTAAGTTTATGTCAATAGAGTTTAAGTGCGGTGATTTGTTATTGAATTCAATGTGTTGTTTAAAGTTGTAAGTTGAAGGTCGGTTTTATTTTCAATAAAGTAGTTTTGTATGAAAAATAAACTTATTAATTTAATTTTATTATTACTCAATGGCTTGTGTTTTATTTTGTGGTTTTTTATAAAAAAGTGGTCTGTCATGTCACAAGAAGGGGGAATGTAGAGCACAAATAATAATAAAAGCCTCATTCGGTGGAAAAATGTAAGATATTAATTGCATCTTGCTGCCACCGAATTTATAAAACTCAATCCTAAAAATTCAGCTTTCCATCAAAGCGGTCACAGAAAAAGAAGATAAAAATGTCAGATCTTAGCCAAAAGCCGACATCTAGAACTGTCAATATTTTACCTCCTAACCTACCACTATAAACTATAACTTTAGGTACTAATTTCAAATAAAAAAACGAAAATGTTCAAATAGTCCTGTTCAACATCACTTTTATCCTCTTCTAAAAAAACTGTAAAAACTCATAATTTAACTCCATTAGAGTAACCCTTTTGGAGTAGCGTGATGAGTAACGTAATTGACCTGAAAAAAGACAGTATTGATAAAGCATTTTTTCATTACCTACTTCCTGCCATTTCAGGTCTTGTAGTTAAATCAATTTTTATCATTGTTGATTCAATTTTCATCGGTAGAGGCGTAGGATCTACAGGATTAGCCGCTCTCGCTATCACACTTCCTTTTTTCACCTTATTCACTGCAATTGCCATGATGGTTGGTATTGGCGGTGCCGCAAAAATGTCTATTCAATTTGGGAAAGGAGACTTTAAATCCGGACAATCACTCTTCTTTCAGTCGATGGCTTTCATAACATTAGTTAATTTAACTTTGGTAACTCTTACGTTGGTTTTCTTAGAAGACCTTTTGATAATGATGGGAGCTTCTGGAGAGCTACTCAGCATGTCGGTTGACTACATGAGTATTATTTTACTTTTCTTCTACATATTCGGCCCTGCATGGGTTTTATCCTGCTTTATTAGAAATGACACTAACCCCAAATTAGCCATGTACGCCATGATGTTTGGTGCTGTACTTAATATCGTTTTGGATTACCTGTTTATTTTTGAATTTCATTGGGGAATAAAGGGTGGTGCCTTAGCCACGGGAATTTCACAGGTGGTTATTTTTGGTGTGCTTTTACTGCATTTTTTGCACAAGAAAGGAAAGCTGAAATTAAAATGGCAAACACTACGATTTGATGCGGTTCCAAGTATTTTACGCTCAGGTTTACCCATCTTTTTCACTGAATCTGCAACTGCGGTGACAATATTAATATTTAACTTTGTATTGCTTGCAACCTATTCCGATAGTCATGTAGCTGCATTTAGTATTATCGCTAATTTAGGTGTTGTTGTTATTTTCCTAATGGTTGGCATTGGTCAGGCGTGCCAACCTATTATTAGCTTCAACTATGGTGCAGGACTTTACAAACGTGTCCAGCAAACCTTCGTACTTGGGCTTAAATATTCAATAGGCGCAGGGTTATTAACAACGGGAATCGTTTTTGTATGGTCAACAGAAATAGCTACATCTTTCATTGAACATGATTCTTCATTAATCGAACTCACATCAGATGCAATGTTAATTTATTTCATTGCGCCAATATTTATAGGCATCAATATGATGACTGCGACTTTGTTCCAGTCAATTGAGTCTGACAAACAAGCAACAGCTATTTCGCTCTCTCGCGGTATTATCTTTGTCGTCATTGGTATTTTTACACTGCCGATTTTGTTCCCTGTAAAGGGAATATGGGCAAGCATTTTATTTGCAGAAATCATTACCTTCTTTTTAAGCACTTTATTGCTTTTTAAGTTCAACTCAACACTTGCGTCAAAACCCAACTCAACGTCTATGACGCAAGGTTTTAACTGTTCCAACACTACAACAAATAAATTACACGAGGTATAACATGAAAAATAAACTATTCGCGTTTATTGTAGGTCGCCCTATATGGGCCATTACAATAACACTTCTCATGGTCATGTCAGCAGGATTTGGTGCTCAACACTTAGGCTTTAATGACGACTATAAAATATTTTTCTCAAAAGACAATCCAAACCTAGTTGCCTATGAAACTGTGCAAGCTGTTTTTAATAAAAGTGACAATGTTGCTTTTATTGTCGCTCCAAAGAAAGGTGATGTTTTTAATGAGAAACATTTAAAAGCAATTCGAGACTTAACCGAGCAATCTTGGCAGTTACCTTATTCTTCACGCGTTGATTCGTTAACAAACTACCAACATAGTTGGTCAGAGAATGACGATTTAACGGTTGAGGATCTCGTTCCTGACTACGCGACATTTACGCCTGAAATGATTGCTAATGTTAAACAAATAGCAACGAATGAGCCGCTAATTGTTAATAAAATCATTTCTCCTTCAGGTCATGTAACCGTAGTTAATGTGACGGTGCAAATGAAAAGTGGACAAGGGCTTGAAGCAGAAGTAGTTGAACAAGCTCGATTATTAAGAGAGAAATTTGTAAATAAACATCCTGAACTAAACATTATGTTAACGGGGATGGTGATGCAAAACGCCAGTTTTAGTGAAGCAGCTATTCATGATAATGGTGTTTTAGTGCCTTTAATGTTTTTTGTAGTTATCGTACTTTTAATGTTTTTACTTAAAAGTATTACAGGCGCTTTCTCAACAGTTGTGGTTGTTATTACTAGCATAGTTGCAGCGATGGGACTCACTGGCTGGATAGGTATTGATTTATCTGGCCCTTCTGCGAGTGCACCTATCATTATCTTAACTCTAGCTGTGGCAGACTGTATCCACGTACTTAGTTCAACCTTATTCGAAATGAAAAATGGTACGGACAAACGAGCTGCTATCAAAGAAAGCCTGAAGATTAATTTAAACCCTGTCATTTTAACCAGTGTGACAACAGCCATTGGTTTCTTAAGCATGAATTTTTCTGACTCTCCTCCTTTTAGAGACTTAGGAAATATCGTGGCAATTGGTGTCATGATGGCTTGTGTATTATCACTAACATTATTTCCTGCATTACTGTCTGTATTACCGCTTAAGGTAAAAGTTGATACAAAAGGAAAGTCATCGATTATGTCGGTATTGGCTCAATTTGTTATTACCAATAAAGGCAAGTTATTAGGTACGATGACAATATTGGTGTTGGCACTAGTAGCCCTATTACCTTCGAATAAGCTTAATGATAACTTCATTGAATACTTTGATGAGTCGATGACAATCCGCCAATCTACTGATTTTTTACAAAATAATTTATCAGGCATTATTTTGATGGAAGTCGCGATAGACAGTAATCATAAAGGCGGTGTAAGTAATCCTGAGTATTTAAAGAATGTAGAATCTTTTAGCCAATGGTTCAAAAATCAGCAGGAAGTTGATCATGTAAGTTCGGTTTCAGACACGTTCAAACGTTTGAACAAGAACATGCATAATGATGACGAATCCTTTTATCGACTGCCAGAGAGTCAAGAGCTTGCAGCTCAGTATTTATTGCTTTATGAAATGTCTCTGCCTTATGGTTTAGATCTGAACAACCAAATCAACATCAGTAAATCATCAACGCGTGTTGTAGGCACATTAAAGAATTTGAGTAGTGTAGATTTACTCGATGTTGAAAAGCGAGTTAGTGCTTGGTTTAAAGAAAATGCTCCGAACTACACCGTAATGATCACTGGCCCTGACTTAATGTTTGCTCATATTGGACAAAACAATATTAAAAGCATGTTGTCAGGAACTTCAATCGCTATGGTGCTGATTTCGGTATTAATTGGCTTTGCACTCCGTTCAAGTAAGTATGCTGCAATTAGTTTAATACCTAACTTAGCACCTGCCGCAATGGGGTTCGGAGTATGGTTCCTAATTGATGGGCAAGTTGGTATTGGCTTATCAGTAGTTGCTGGCATGACTCTCGGTATCGTTGTTGATTACACCGTACATTTCTTAAGTAAATACCTTTATGCCAAGCGCGATAAAGGCTTGAACACTAATGATGCAGTTCACTATGCGTTTGAAAATGTTGGAAAGGCATTATGGGTTACTACCGTTGTTCTAGTATTCGGATTTATCGTGATGGCTCAATCAACCTTCAAAATGAATGCAGATCTAGGCTTTCTAACAGCGATTACAATTTCGATAGCATTGATTGTCGATTTCTTTTTATTACCCCCATTATTACTGCTATTTGACAAGCAAGGTAAAGATCAAAAAGTAGTTATCACTTCGAATCAAGTTAAGCCAACTCAGTCAGTATCGCTAGGAGAATAGTTATGACTATTAACAAAATAATTTCAACCATATTAGTAGGTAGTATTTTTACCTTAAGTACCTTTGGTACAACTAACGTTTCAGCGAAATCTAATGAAGACAAAGGCTATGAGATATCTAAGCAAGCAAAAGAAAGGGATATGGGCTGGGGAGACTCTCAAGCTTCAATGAGAATGTTATTAAAAAACAAACAAGGAGATGAAAACACCCGTGACATACGCATAAAATCTTTAGAAGTAACTGGAGATGGCGATAAAAGTCTTACCGTTTTTGATCAACCTAGAGATATAAAGGGAACGGCATTTTTGAGTTTTTCTCATGCATTGACTCCAGATGAACAATGGTTGTATTTGCCCTCGCTTAAACGTGTAAAGCGAATATCTTCTAGAAACAAGTCAGGCCCATTTATGGGGTCAGAATTTGCATTTGAAGATTTAAGTTCCTTCGAACTCGAAAAATATACTTATGAATTCGTAAAAGAAGAAAGCTGTGAGCTAGGGAATTGTTTCGTTGTAGCGCAGTATCCTGTAGATACTAAATCAGGCTATAAGCGCAGGCTGGTGTGGATTGATTCAAATGAATATCGTATAAGCAAAATAGATTTTTATGACAGAAAAGATTCTTTACTTAAAAGTCTTGTTTTTAGTGACTATACAAAATATCTAGATAAGTTTTGGCGAGCACACAAACAAACAATGACTAATCATCAAACGGGCAAGTCTACTGTTATGGATGTATCCAACATCCAGTTTTCAACTGGACTAGCAGAGAAAGACTTCAATAAGAATGCATTAAAGAGAGTACGTTAATATGAAAAGGGGCGCAATGACCATGATTGCACCTCTTTTATTCTCGATGAGTATCTTCGCGCAAAACGTTGATACTCAAATTTCGGGAAAATTAGACGTGCAAGGTAGATATTACCTAAACGAAGGAATGTATAAACACCAAGATTATCAAGAACAGTTTTCGTTTAGCATTCAACCTGAACTTTATTGGGAATGGAATAACTCAACAGATAGCCTGATATTCAAACCTTTCTATCGTTATGACCATCAAGATGATGAAAGGTCTCATGCCGATATAAGAGAATTTCTTTGGACTCACGTAGGTGATGATTGGGAAATAAAAACAGGTATCGGTAAAGTATTTTGGGGCGTTACAGAGTTCCAGCACTTAGTCGATACCATTAATCAGACAGATGGTGTTGAGAGTTTTGATGGAGAAGAAAAGCTAGGGCAACCAATGGTTAACTTGTCTCTAATAAGGGATTGGGGCGTTATTGATGCATTTATTTTGCCTGGTTTTAGAGAAAGAACTTTTTCAGGCCAAATGGGAAGGTTAAGACCACCTTTTCATGTAGAAGGCGACTTCGCTCAATATGAATCGACAAGAACAGATAACCACATAGATTACGCTTTACGTTGGAGCCATAGTATTGATGTTTTTGATTTTGGACTTCATTGGTTTAACGGGACGAATCGAGATCCAGATCTTCACTTAGAAAAAGGTGGAGAAGATGGCTATTTCATTCCATTTTATGAACAAACAAACCAATTTGGTGTTGATGCTCAAGCTACTATTGATGAATGGCTTTTAAAGTTTGAAGCGTTATCTCGTAACGGTCTTAACGGCACTTATACCGCAGCACAAGCAGGATTTGAATATAGTTTTTATGGTGTAGCAGATAGTGATGCTGACATTGGACTATTACTAGAATATGGCTGGGATGATAGAGGTTTGGATTCCAATTCGGGCTTTCAAAATGATTTGTTTTTTGGAGCGAGATTCACTTTTAATGATGTACAAAGCACGGAGTTACTCATTGGAGGTGGTTACGATCTCGACTATGAGAGCAATAGTCTGTTTGTCGAAGGAAGTCACCGAATTGGCAATAATTGGAAAATTGTCATAGACGCACAATTCTTTAATTCAAAAGATATGAGCGACCCAAGCTACTCCATTAAAGAAGATGATTACATCCAATTAACATTAGAATATTATTTATAGAGGTTTTTATGAATAAAACTACTGAAGTGGAAAAATGGGGAAAGTTCGTTGAAACTGAAAAGTATGGTTTAGCACTAATCATCTTAAATCAAGAAGATGGTAGTGATAACCATGCAGTATGGGTAATTGCTAGGTATGATGAGGTTAAACGAATTGAGTTTAATGTGCCTTTCGAAGTTAGGGCTGAAGCAAAGTCATTTTTAGAGAAGGTTGATTCAGAAGAAATACAGCGCAGGTTAGATAATGAAATCGAATGGCAACAAGGCCAAAATTAAATAACTATTTGAGATAGCTGAAGCTATCTCAAACACTAAATATAGGTAAGTCATGTTAGAAATTAAAAGATTACCAGACGGAGCGTCATTCGATGTAGAGTTTCTAGGTATTGGTTCTATTCCTGAATCTCCTAAACCACACAGACATGAGTATTTTGAGATATTTTGGATACTTTCTGGCAACGGTAGACAAAGCATAGATTTTGTTGAATATGAAATGTCTCCTAATAAAATGTTCTTCATTACTCCAGGGCAAGTTCATGATGTTCATGAATTGTCGGATAACATTTATGCAATATCATTTAATGCAGAATTTATTAACTCACAAGTTCAAAGCCAATTACCTATAGACAAATTATTTTTACAAAACCGTTCTGAAAAGCCATATATTGTGCTTGATGAACAAGGGAATAAAGACCTAAGTAACCTGATTAAAATTATTGAAAATGAGTTTAATACTAATAGCTCAGATAAAGATTTAATGAGCATGTTGCTAGTATCATTCTTACGCTATGTTATGCGTTATTTAGAAAGTGAAGTTAGGTCTTATTCATTGAAAGATACGAGAATGGTTAAGCTTTTGAAGTTAATAGATGAGCATTTTCATTCTAGAAAGGACGCAAGTTTCTATGCTGAGGAACTCGCCATGACAAATAAACGCTTAAATGAATTAAGTAAAGAGCAATTTGGTCATACAGTTACGCAACTTATACATGATAAAATAATCGTTGAGGCTAGAAGAATGTTAGCCTTCACCGACAAGACGATAAAAACTATAGGGTTGGAGCTGGGTTATGAAGATACCAGTTATTTTGGCCGTTTTTATAAAAGGTTGTCAGGAACCACTCCTCAACAATTTAGAGAAAAGTGGTTTTCTTCAAATCCGAAATAATTACTTACTTATTAGTGTAGTTAAAGAGACTTTACCGCGATACCTTGAACAACAGAAGCAAGCCCTGTGTGATTTATTCCTTCACAAACGTTGCGTTCCAATTCCTGTAGGACAGTGAATTTAAGACCTGACAGCTCATTTTTCAATGTGTCTGCTGATGTCATCATTTCGGCTACTGGTGGCCCACCTGACTTATAATTTAATTGTTCTGGCGTATAACCTTCAATTAGAAAAACGCCATTTTTATTAAGTGATTTTTCTACTTTCTGATACAGAGGAATTCTGATTTCTGGAGGTAAATGACATGATATTGAAATGATGCTATCCCACTGCTGCTCGCCTAAATCAAAAGCAGCCAAGTCTTTACAAATAGTCCTAATTTCTACACCCGCTTCTTTAGCAAGTTTTTTAGCTTTGTTTAAGCCTATTTGGGAAATATCTACAGCAGTAACATCAAAGCCTTTAGTCGCTAGAAAAACAGCATTTCTTCCTTCACCTTCAGCTAGACAGAGAACCTTGCCCTTAGGGAGTTTTTCATAGTGTTCCTTTAAAAATTCATTTGGCTCTTTGCCATAAACATACGTTTCTGTATCGAATTCTTTATCCCACATTGTAAGTTCTTCCACATCAAAAATTAAGGATTAAATTATCACCTAACAGCTACAGAATAACAAAGAGACAATAGTTCTATTTAATAGGACATTTTGAACATTTACCGAAAATTTTCTTTATCGATGGTAATGACTGAAAAGCTAGTTTTTTTATATTGAGCTTAACGACTCATTGACAGAAATCATCAACAAAAGGTTTATGCTTTTATCTATGGTGGAATATCGTATCTTTGTGAACATCTAGCCTGTGACTTCTTCAGCCAATTGCAGACATTAAGCTTTTGCAAATTCAGAAGCATATTTAGAGCAATATTAACCAAGATTTTCTGCTCACTTTTGTGGTGCTGGTTTAAGCTCATTGCTGCCGTTTGGATGCAGGGAGTTATTTTAGTAAGTTGCAAATTTTATCTGTGTATAAGTACAGCTAAGGTTGAATCCGATTTTCTACAATTTTGTTGATATTTAATTTGAATTTGTGAGCGAAAGAAAGAAAAATTAAGCACATTTTTAACTCATTGATATTTATGCTTTCAGCAATTATGCTAGTTCGATAATGTATGAAATACGGATTTTCAAAGTGACTTGTAGGAACAAGGCTCTTATCCGTTTAATATACTGTTATATTTTTGTCACAAATGGAGTTGTATCAAATGATTGAGTTGGAAAAAGAGAATATTGCACCTTATCTCTCTATATTGATGGGAGTTAAATCCGACCAAAAGCAGCCTTGTGATATTCATCCAAACATAATGAAAATTCTTAAAGATGAATCATCAAATGAAATAGTTATTTCTGATTCAAAAAAAGAGTTCATCGGGGAAATAGCGGAAGTAACCTTTACACCTTATAGATTATTGAAATCTCCTAGTTGGTTAAAAGGACATGAAGCTCTCGATGTTGAACATCATGTGTTTGTCTCCTTTAACGTAAATAATTATTATGGTTTCTACTTCTCTGAACAAGGAAAGAAAGATGAAATAAGAGAATATTTTAATTCAAAGTCCTTGCCGAATGTTAACCCTGTTTCAATAAATCATCTTAACGGTAACTTCATAAACGAAGACAAGATAAAAATGCTTTGGTTAACAGGCATACATGGTAAAAATAACTTTAAGGCCGACTCTAAAGTTTTAGGCGGAGAAAGTGTCGCTGATACATTAGATCCATTAATTGATCAATCGTATATGATGTCAGCAGTTAGAACTGAAGCATTAAATAATGCTAAGACAACTATAGGAATTAATCCTTTTAAGTCTTCTATTTGGAGAGGGCCTTGTAAAGATTGGCAAACTTTTGAAAACAGAGTTATAGAAATATTAGATTTATTAAGCTCTAACGTAAAACAAACTTCAGACCCTATTAGTATTCTTTCTTATCCGATACCTAGTTGCGATGATTTAAATGAGCCATATGATTTTTCACTTATTGATTATGAGTTTTTCCCAGAAGAAGATGGGCAGCATAGGAAAGATTTATTAAGAAAACTTCAGTATGATTACTCAGTGGAATTGCAGCCTAGTTTTAATGGTATAGATATATTATTAGACATATATCACCTAGGCTCAAAAGTTGGTGATGTAACTCTTGAGCCTTTAATTAATGACTACCAAGTTACATTTAACATAAAATCTCAGAATCCTATCAAAAAAGCCCAGTTCAACGAATATATTAAAATAATAAGATATCCAGAAATTATTAAATGTTGGTTTGAATCGGGACATGCGATTATTAACGGAATGATCTTCAAAACAGGTTATCAAGACGTAACTTATGGTCAATTCCTATGGGCTGACTTTGAAGATTATAATTTAAAAAAAGAGAAGCCAGGTAAATCACCAATCAAGCCCGAACTAAATAAAATAGGTAAAGAAAAGTCATTATTTTGCTGGGTTAAAAATCGCTGGAATGGCGATTGGTTAGATCCATCAACATTTAATACAACAGAAACTCCTACAGGCTGGCTTTATTGTGACGATGGTGCAGGAGAAAAAGCAGATTTTATCCATTTAACAAAATATAAAGGAGAGAATCTGATTTCGTTAATACATGTCAAAGCTGCAAAATCGGATTCAATTAAACGACGTATATCAGTTGGTGCTCATGACGTAGTATTGAACCAAGGTGTTAAAAATTTAAGATACTGTATGCGTAAAAATCTAACAGTTGATCTACAGGAAAGATTAGATAACTCTGCGAATAAAGAGTGTTGGTTTAACGGAAGACCCGCCAAAGCAGAAGACTTTATAAATGAACTTGCCAATATCCAAGGCGTGAGTAAATCAAGAACTAGAGTAATTATTGTTCAACCCCATACAAGGAAGAAAATCTATGAGAATGCCAGTAATTCAAATAGTAAAAAGCAATTAGATGTACTGTTAGTGAGTGCCGAGAACGCAATACGATCTTCGGGTGCCGAATTCCATATAATTGGCATAGAAGATTAAAAATATAATAAGCTATTCCAAAGGACAAATAACAGTTGGTTTTTGTCCTTTGGAGTGAAGCGTTAGCTTTTACTCCAGTCTGAGGTGAATTTGTCCAAACTTAAAATGACACTACTTGAAAACTCTAAAAGTTTCTTTATTGAGTCAATATCAAAAGCAGTGCAGGCAGAAAAGTCAGAGGAACAATGGAAATTTGCAATTTTATTGCTCGTGCAAGCAATTGAAACTTGTTTAAAAGAAAGGCTGAGGTGGACTCAAGAGGTACTGATTTACTCAAATATTGATAAGCCTAAACACACTGTAGATCTATGGCTTGCAATCAGACGGTTAGAAAAAATATCAAAAGTAGAGTTGGATTCTTCTGATTTTTCAGCGATAAAAACAGCATCAGATTTGAGAAATCAGATTGTTCATTTTGAATTCAATTTGTCAATTGAACAAATAAAATCAAACTTTGTCACTCTAGTAGGTTTTTATACTGCATTTTGCCAAAAGCATTTAGATGAAGACATTATTTCCAACTTACCTTACCCCTTAGATCAAGAGGTAATGAAACTAGATAAATATGTTGATGAGCTTGAACAAAGAGCAAAAGCTAGAATAGAAGATGAAGGTATAAGAGCCGAAAATGTCTGGGAATGTAGTGCATGTAAAAGAGATTCATTTGTAATCGAGGGCTCAAATGATACTTGTTATGTTTGTGGGTATTACGAACCAACAGTCGAATGTGAAAATTGCTCCGAACTAGAACTTGAAGGTGAAATACAAGGTGTTGATTTTGGTAATATGAAAGGTATTGAAAACTGGAAGTACTTTTGTAGAGATTGCTATGAAAAGTTAGAAACAGAAAACCCTTATGACGAGTATTATTAAAAACTAACGCCTTACTTAAAAGGATGAATATGGTACTTCGAAACGAAATATTGAATGATTACTCAGTCTATTGTGACCAAAAGCTTAAAAGTGAATTCGGGCAGTATTCTGACGTAAATAACGATCCAATTTATCTGTATCAAAGATACAAGTGCAGGATTATCGAAGAAAGACAAAGAAGAGTTAATACTCCTTCCAATTTAGTAATTCCTGATGCTCATAAACGGGCGTATGACAATATCGTTTCGGATATTGAAAATGGAAACCCACTAAGAAAGTATCAAAGTAGAAATTTAAAAAACCTTAATTATGATGATGATATGTTATCTCATTGGGGGGTACAGCACCTCCACTTAGGAGAGTTTATTGAAAGTGATGGTTTTATAAATCGAACTGGAAAGCTGTTGTTTGTATATTTTACCAACGAATCAGCAAATATAATTGGCTTTTTCGGGCATGGAGTATGGTGCGACTTAGACCTCATAGAAATTATGCATGCCAATTGGCCTCAAGAGCTTTCAGTGTACAAAAAATATTCTGATGCTAGTAAGCTAACAACAGATGAATACCAGGCTCTTAGAAGTATAAATGGGAATGCAAATATTACCGTTCAAGACGGGACTGAGTATCTATGTCCTGGTATGGGAGTTACTGGAAATGGAGCACCAGTTAATGCAATCTTAAATTCTGATAAAGTAATATTAAATTTCAACCAAGAGTATGAGCTGATAGTTGAAAATATCGATAAGGTTTTGGCCGCTGATCCAGAGGGTAGATCAAGTGATACTGTTACTATTGGAGTCGAACTAGACCAAAACTCCAAAGAGTTTGTCTATATAGTAAAAGAAACCAGTTTTAGGTTTACACTAGCAACTTAGTATCAAGTTTGAAGTGCGAAAAAAACTTATTTAGCCAGTGACCGCTTTGATGGCTTTGTTGACTACCAATATGAAGGCAGCTCAACGTCTAATGAACACTAAAACAACTAGGAAACCCATCGATTTTAATGTCAGCTTTCGTATACAGCGGCCTTAAGTTATTTCAACACCAATGTCTGCAATAAGCTGAATAGCTATCCTACAAAAGGAAAACGTTTAATGAAGCTATTGATGATATTAAAACTCAATAATTGATATCAACAGATAGTTCTACTTTATTTGGATATGATGAAAGCATCAGCATGTAGGTTTTCTGAATATTAATAGTGATTATTGCAACTATAGTCGTGATCATATCTTTATTTAAATGCTGCCTGTTATCAGGAAGGACTATTTTAATTTACTTGTCAATTTCTTCGAGATAAAAGGAAACCCTAGATAAGACATGGATTGCTTTTATGCAGCAGTAGAGATGCGTGATAATCCTGCCCTTGCGAATGTGCCGCTCGCGATTGGTGGCAATAGCCGTAGAGGCGTGTTATCGACTGCTAACTATATTGCTAGGCAATACGGTGTTCGCTCTGCAATGTCTAATTACCATGCAAAAAAACTGTGCCCTGATTTAGTTATCGTGCCCGGACGTATGCAGGTCTATAAAGAAATCTCAACACAAATTCGCGCTATTTTTAAACGTTATACCGATTTAATAGAACCCCTTTCTTTAGATGAAGCCTACCTTGATGTAACCGATAGTACGATTTGTAAAGGCAGTGCTACCTTAATGGCTGAGCAGATCAGAGCTGATATTTATAATGTCACAGGACTAACTGCTTCAGCAGGCATTGCACCGATCAAATTTATTGCCAAAATTGCCAGTGATGAGAACAAGCCCAATGGCCAATTTGTGGTGTTACCAGAGCAGGTTGATGATTTTTTGGCGCAATTGCCGTTAGGGAAAATACCCGGTGTAGGTAAAGTTACACTCGAAAAGCTTAATTTAAAAGGCTTATACACAGGGGCAGATGTCTGTGCTAAAGGCGTTAATTGGATGCAGCAACATGTTGGTAATTTTGGTGTGTCGCTTTATCAAAAATGTGCGGGTCTGCATATTGGCCAAGTATCAATAGATCGAGTACGCAAGTCACTCAGTGTTGAACATACTTATGAGTACAATAAAACCAGCTTACAAGAATGTTTAGAGCAATTGCCATTACTGCTTGAAGAGTTGACCCGCCGATTACAAAAACAACAATTAGAACAGCGAATAAACAAGCTCAGCGTTAAAGTTAAATTTGCTAATTTTGTGGTGACATCCGCAGATCAGTCCTATCATCAAATTGACACAGCAATTTTTGCAGAACTGTTGAGCAAAGCTTATCAGCGTGGTAACCAACAACCCGTTAGGCTTTTGGGCATTGGTATTGGCGTTAAAAACGAGCCGCAACAGCATCTTCAGTTAAGTATATTAGACTAATTATATAGTGTGATATTTAAAGCAATAACTGCTTGTAGACAACATAAAACCACACAATTAACTATAAGAGAGAACGCTATGCAATCAGTTGTAATTGTACTACTGGGTATGGTTGGAATGCTTTTTGGCTGGTTTGTTTATTCTAAATTTATCGCCGAAAAGATTTTCAAAATGGATGACAGTTTTGTCACCCCAGCCCATGAGCTTGAAGATGGAGTTGATTTTGTTCCGACCAATAAAGTGGTGCTTTGGGGGCATCACTTTACTTCTGTCGCAGGTGCTGCGCCAATCGTTGGCCCGGCAATTGCCGTTTATTGGGGCTGGGTGCCCGCAGTGTTATGGGTTGTATTTGGTACCATCTTTTTTGCTGGTGTACATGATATGGGAGCATTGTGGGCTAGTGCGCGTAACAAAGGTAAATCCATGGGGGCATTGTCTGAAAGTGTGATAGGCAAGCGTACCCGAGCTTTGTTTATGATCGTCGTATTTTTAGTGCTATTAATGGTAAATGCAGTATTTGGTGTGGTGATCGCGAAATCATTTATCAGTAGCCCGAATGCAGTTTTCCCCGCATGGGCAGCAATTGTGGTGGCTTTAGTTATTGGGCAGCTATTACGTAAAAAAGTGTCGCTTATTCCGCTGTGTTTTATTGGCGTTGGGATTTTATACTACACCATTTATTTAGGTAGCAGTATGCCAATTAGCCTACCAGATGAGCTATTTGGTTTGAGTGCAAATGCTAATTGGATCATTATTTTATTTGTATATGCAGCGATAGCGTCGTTGTTACCTGTTTGGATGCTATTGCAACCCCGTGATTTTATTAACGGCATGCAATTGCTGGTGGGGTTAGTGCTGTTATATGGCGCAGTGTTTGTTTCTATGCCTGACATCACAGCGCCGGCATTCAATACCCAAACTGCTATTGATACTCCTAGTATTATTCCGCTGTTATTTGTGACCATTGCCTGCGGTGCAGTATCTGGATTTCATGGCATTGTGTCATCGGGTACCAGTTCTAAACAACTTAACAAAGAAACCGACGGTCGTTTTGTCGGTTATTTAGGAGCGGTGGGTGAGGGAATGCTTGCGCTTATCACGTTAGTTGCCGTTAGTGGCGTTGCACTGGCTATGTCTCCAGAGGAATGGCATGAAATATATAGCCATCTAGGAGCTGGTAGTGTTGGGGCGTTTGTAAATGGTGGCGCAAACTTAATAGAAAGCGGCTGGGGGATTTCAAATGAAATAGCCTCTACATTGCTTGCGGTGATGGTGGTGTTATTTGCTGGCACTACGATGGACTCAGGTGTGCGCTTGCAGCGCTATATCATCCAAGAATGGGGTGATATTTATAATATTAAAGTCATTAAAAATGGCATTGTTGCCACCCTAATTGCAGTGTTAAGTTGCCTGCTATTAGCCTTTGGGGCTGGTGGTGCCAGTGGTAGTGGAGGAATGATTATTTGGCCATTGTTTGGCTCAACTAATCAGATTCTTGCTAGTTTAACCTTACTGGTTATTTCAGTGATGTTGATAAAGGCTAATCGGCCAGCGAAATACACTTTAATCCCAATGAGCTTTGTATTAGTTATGGCATTTTTTGCTGGTGTTATTAAGTTAGGTGAATATTACCAACAAGGTAATTGGTTACTCGTTACACTAGATGTTGTAGTGCTTGTGATTAGTGTACTGGTGATGCTTGAAGCATGGTCTGTGATAGCGAAGCACCGACGCGAGAATAACCCGCCAAAAAGCGAATAGTAATGTGGCATTACACTGTAATGCCAAGTTGCCAGTGGTGTTTTATCTCATCGCACTGAGCTGGCAATAGGTAGTCAAATAAATGATAATAAGGTCCTGAGCTTTTTTGACAACAGGACCTTTTTTTATGGCATATCCGCATGCAGTTGCAGCCCCGCAATTAGATAACGCAAAACATGATGCGCTTATTATTATTGCAGATGACTTTTCACAGCTAGACGATCCTAATTTGAGCAAGGCAATTAACGCTCAAATGGCTGTTGATGCACGTATCGGTAAGCAAGTTACACTGCTTGTTGTAGAGTCTAAACGTGTAATTTTAGCGCCTACAGGTCCGTTAAACCGTGATTATGACGACGTACGTCGTTATTTTGATGCTGCTAAATTAGCAATTAACGAAGCCAAAACCTCGGGAAGTAAAAAACCAGCGATATTTTTGCCGCAAGCAAGCCAAGATAGTCGTTATCAATACGCATTAGAAGTGGCTTATTTAGGCGCTTGCCAAGCATTATGGCAGCCACTTGAAGCACGAGAATTCCATGGCGAAAGTATTGAGCCTATTACACAAATTGCCTTATTTGGCGCGAATGAACAAACAATAAAAGCGGTGAATGCTATTGCTGCAGGGCAATACGCTGCGCGAGACCTATGTGGTACTGAGCCTGAGCGCATGGCGCCGCCACGCTTTGCAGATTACTGCGTCGAGTTATTTAAAGACTCTAGCGTTAATGTTGAAGTGATTGCGGATATTGCTACCATTGATAAAGATTATCCAATGATGAGTACTGTGGCACGCGCATCGTATGCAGTTGAGCGTCATCATCCTCGGGTTGTTAAACTAGAGTACGTTCCTGAAGGTGAAGTAAAGCGTACTTTAATGTTCGTTGGTAAAGGCTTGGTGTACGACACCGGCGGTGCTGATTTAAAAGTTGGTGGCTTTATGGCGGGCATGAGCCGTGATAAAGGCGGTGCAGCATCAGTTGCTGGGTTTATGAAATCAGTTGCAGACTTTCAACCTAAAGGCGTTAAAGTCATTGCTTATTTAGCTGTGGTTCGTAACTCAATTGGTTCAGATTGCTTTGTGCCAGATGAAATAATCACCAGTCGTGAAGGCGTGCGTGTACGCATCGGTAATACCGATGCTGAAGGCCGTCTAGCGATGGGTGATTTACTCAGTGAGATGAAAGACCTTGCTAAAAACGAGGTGAATCCTGAGCTTTTCACTGTGGCAACTTTAACCGGTCACGCAGCGAGAGCTATGGGTCCATACAGTGCTTATGTTGAAAATGGCCCAGCACGTGCGACAAATGTATCACGTAAACTGGCTGATTGTGGCGATCTATGGGCAGATGGTGCAGAAGTATCGCGTAGTCGTCGTGAAGACTATGACTTTATTAAACCGCGTACATTGGCCGATGACGTGCTTTCAAGTAATAACGCAGCATCAGCAGTTACAGCTCGTGGTCATCAGTTCCCAATGGCATTTTTAGCCGTTGTTGGTGGTCTTGATAAGCATGGCTCTGAATCCGCACAACCTTTACCGTATGTGCATATGGATATTGCCGGCAGTGGCGTTGAAGGCGGCGATTGGCAACATGGTAAGCCAAAAGCCGCAGGTTTAAGTAGTCTATTTGCTCGTTACTGCTTGTAACCTAAATGCTAAATAAAAAGCCCTGCTAATTAAATTGGCGGGGCTTTTTATTGTTTGAGCCGTGGTTAATCTAATTTAAAACGATTCACTACGTCGGTTAGTTCTTGGCTGCTGTGTTTTAAGTTATCGCTCGCATTAGCAAGTTGTGCGGTGTTTGACAGTGATTGCTCTGTTGATTGCGATAATTCATTAATACGTAAATTTACCTCATCTGCTGCACTAGACTGTTGCTCAGTAGCGCGTGCTATTTGGCCGTTCATATCGGTAATAATAGTTACTAATCGTTCTATTTCAGTTAATGAACTATTTGCTGTACCTGCTTGTTCTACAGTACTACTAGAAAGTTGCTGACTTGCAGTAACAGCATCAACAGCCGCTTGTGCGCCTTTCTGTAGTTTTGCGATCATCGTTTGAATTTCATCAGTACTTTTACCGGTACGACTAGCAAGGGTACGCACTTCATCCGCGACAACTGCAAACCCTCGACCTTGCTCACCCGCTCGTGCAGCTTCAATTGCCGCATTTAAAGCAAGTAGGTTTGTTTGCTCGGCAATACCGCGGATCACATCAAGTACTGATCCTATGTTGTTACTTTCTTGGGCCAGATCAGCCGTTACTTGGCTTACGGTTTCAATATTTTTAGAGAGTGTTTCAATTGCCTTAATTGTTTGGGCCACAACATTTTTACCCTCAGATGCGTTGCTAGCCGCGTCTACAGCTGCATGCTCAGCGGCCTCAGCGTTACGGCTAACATCATGTATCTGATGAGTCATTTGCTCCATGGCTGCGGCAACTTGGGTTGAACTATCATTTTGCAATTCAATAAACGAATGATTGGTTTTGCTAGCATCATCTACATTATGGGCATATTGGTTTACGTCATGGGCGTTTTGCGCAACGTGCTTAAGTGATTCACGCATTTTTTTTGTGTATAAATTAAAGTAGCGAGAAAGCCGAGATACTTCATCATTTCCATCTTCATCTAAGGTTTGCGTTAAGTCTCCTTCACCTTGTGATATATCTTTCATCATGTCGGCAGCAAGTTGAGTTGGTAGTAAAATACTGCGTGCTATTAAATAGCTTAGGCCAATTAATATCGCAATAATAATGGCTGCATTTAGAATAACTAAATTACGTAGGTGAGCAAATGCTTCATCTATGGTATCTATATAAACACCTGAACCTATAATCCACTGCCATTGTGAAAACCCTTTTACGTAAGCGATTTTATCAACTGGCTCATCTTTACCAGGCTTTGGCCATTTATAAGGGATCATGCCTTCACCTTGTTTTTTGACGATGTTAACCATATCGACAAATAATAAAGTACCGTCAGGATCTTTATTATTACTTAACGATTTACCATTAAGTTCAGGTTTAAAAGGATGCATGATCATTGCAGGTTGGTAATCGTTTATCCAAAAATAGTTATTATTGTCGTAACGCAGTGCAGCAATCGTGCTAAGTGCTTGTTGTTTAGCTTGCTGCAGGGTTAATTCGCCATTTTGCTGTAATTCATAAAAGTGGGTAATAATGCTATGGGCTGATTCAACCAGGTTTTTAGTTTTTGTATGTTGCTCTTCTTTTAGTGAACTATATTGCTGAGTTAATGTTGTGATGCTTAAAAAAAGTAAGCCTATCACGACAACACAAACCAATAGGGCTAAGCGCTGAAAGATTGTAAAGCGACGAAGGTACGACATAGGTATTCCTCAATGTGTGCTGATGTTCCGAATATCTATTAAGCGTAGTAAAAAAAGACAATAAATCTAGGAACTTGCTAAACATAAATAATGAAAATTAATGACGTGATAAATATTTTAAATGACCAAAAAAAAGGCTGATTTTGCAATCAGCCTTTAGCCTAAAAATTATTCTAATACAGCAACTTATTTAACTTCAAAATGACGATTAAAGAAGTTAGTTATGGTTTGATGTAAATGAGTCTGTACTTGTTTACCACGTAAGCTGTGCTTTGAGCCTGGGTAAGTCATCATTTCGAACTGTTTTTCATTATCTTGCAGCTGCTTAAATAACTTAGTCGCGTGAGTAAATAATACGTTGTCATCAGCCATACCATGATAAATCATTAATGGGCCTTTTAAACCATCAGCATAAGGGAACACAGCACTGTCGGTGTAACCTTTTGCGTTAGTGTCTGGGTGCGATAAATAACGCTCTGTGTAATGGGTGTCATAAAGAGCCCAGTCAGTAACTGGCGCACCAGAGACACCTGCTTGAAAGTAGTCGCCGGCTTTAAACATAGTCATTAATGCCATGTATCCACCGTAACTGTGGCCATATATACCTATACGTTGTGGATCAACATAATCAAGTGTACGTAAAAATTCAACGCCCTTGATTTGATCTGCTACTTCTACCACACCTAAATGTTTGTAGATTGCGTCTTCAAACTTTTTACCTCGGTTGTAAGAACCGCGGTTATCGAGTTGAAATACCACGTAACCTTGTTGGGCCATGTATTGAAAGTATAAGTTTTTACTACGCCAGCTGTTAGTAACACGTTGAGCGTGTGGGCCACCGTATACGTTCACAAGTACTGGGTGTTTCTTACCATTATTCACTGTTGCAGGCTTGAACAAACGGTAGTGCATGACTTGGCCGTCTTCTGCTGTCAATGTACCGTATTCAGGTTTGGCTAAATCATCAAGGTAAGGAGTAAGTGGGTGGTTTTTATCTAACTTATTTTGTTCAAGCCAAGTAATAAATTCGCCATTTACTTTACGTAGTGCAGCTGAATTAGGCTGATTGACCGACGAGCTATTATCAATAAAGGTTTTGCTGTCTTTGGCCATAACGACTTTATGATAAGCACCTTGCTCAGTGATACGTTTGATATCGCCTTTTTTGAATAGTGGCGTGCTGTATAAATGGCTTTCAAGTGGCGTATCTTTACGCCCTGCAAAGTAAACAATACCTTTTTTCTCATCAATACCTTTTAGGCTATCTACAACCCAATCACCAGAGGTTATTTTGCGGATAAGCTTACCGTTGGTACGATATAAATAAAGGTGTTTGAAGCCATCGCGCTCAGACGCCCAGACAAAATGCTTTTTGTCTTTTAAAAATTGCAAATCAAAATGTAGATTAAGCCAAGTGTCACTCGTTTCAGTGAGTGCGACTTTTTGCTCTTTATTTTGGCTATTATAAAAGCGCAGCTCTAATTTATGTTGTGAACGGTTTTGCCATTGATAAGATAAAGTTTTGTCATCTTCTAACCATTTAGCACGGGCGATGTAAATGTCTTCATTTTTACCTAAATCAACCCAATCAGTTTGCTGGTTATTGATTTTTACTACACCGAGTTGAATTTTAACGTTGTTAGTGCCAGTAAACGGGTAGCGTTGGTTAAAGAGTTTTACTTCATCAGCGTAAATCTCGTTGCGAATAGCTTCTTTTACAGGGCTTTCGTCAATTCGGGTGAAGGCAATTTTAGACTCATCGCCTGCCCACCAATAGCCAGTCATACGGCCCATTTCTTCTTGCGCGACAAATTCAGCCATGCCGTTTTTAATTACGCCACCGCCATCTTTGCTCAGTTGAATTTCTTCACCTGTTTCAAGGTTAAGCGCATATAAGTTTTGTTCACGAATAAATGAGACAAAATTACCTTTTGGCGAAAAGCGGGCATCGGTTTCAAATGCGTCGGTATTGGTTAATTTACGGCTTTTTGCTGATGCTAAATCGTAATAATAAAGGTCACCATTGAGAGGGAAAAGTAAGGCTTTACCATCTTTTGACCATTTGTATTCTAAAATACCTTTACCAAAAATACGTTGGCGTTCACGGCGGGCTTTTTCTTCGTCTGAGAGGTTTTCAGGGCCAGAAAATAACTGTGCAGAATCCACTAAAAGACGGTTTTTATTATCTTTTAAATTGTATTCCCATAAATCGTAACGGTTATAATCATCGGTTTTACCTTGCAGATAAGTAACACGGCTACCATCAGGTGAAAACTTAAGTTGTACAGGCGCTTTACCAGCTAAGCTAGGATCGTCAAAAATCCGTTCTAGTGAAAGCGGCTTCGCTTGTACTGTAACAGCGCTAGCCACTAAGGGTAGGGCCCATGAGAGGTGTTTGATTTTTTTTAACACGTATTTACCTTCGCTCGAATAAAAACTGGCCTGATGGTAAAGCCAAGCGTGGGCAACTGCAACTAAATGCTTTAAAGTTATGACATAGCAAGTTAAATAGAAGAGGATTAAAATGACAGCTGAATTTGTATTAGCCCCTGAGCTTACTCGAGACTGTATAGAGGTTACTGACTGGCCACTTTGTAAAGTGTTGCTAATGAATGACAGTCAATACCCTTGGTTTATTTTAGTGCCGCGCAAAATGGGTTTAAAAGAAAATATTGATTTAAGTGAAGCTGATCAACTCCTTTTAATGCAAGAGTCGGCTAAGTTGAGCCGTTTGCTACAAGATGTTTTCTCCCCAGATAAGCTCAATGTTGCAGCACTGGGGAATATGGTGCCACAGTTGCATATCCATCATATTGCCCGTTATAAAACGGATGCTGCGTGGCCTGCACCTGTATGGGGTAAAAATCCAGCCAAGCCATACTCAAGCGAGCAGTTAGCGCAATTGAAGGCTGTTTTTAATCATTCTTAACGACGTACCTTTGAGAGTTATATGAAACGTATAAAGCAATTTTGCACAAGTTTACTTTTATTATCCTTATCTAATGCCGCTTATGCTGTAGCTAAAGAGCAGGCAAGTGTTGGCTCGTCAGTGCCAGCTAATTTTCAAGCAATTGACAATATTGGTGTCGCTAATTTAACACCCCATGCAGGGCACGTATATTCAGCAGCGCAGCCAAGCATTGAACAGTTTAAGGCATTAGCGCATGAAGGCATTAAGCATGTAATTAACCTGCGTGGGCAAAGTGAACAAGATTGGGATGAAAAAGCACTGGTTAACAGCTTAAATATGAATTATGTCGCGCTACCTATTACAGGTGTTAAAGACATCAATGTGGAGAATGCGCGGTTATTAACGCAGTTTTTGGCGCAGAAAAAAGGGGAGGCTGTGTTAGTTCATTGTGCTAGTAGCAATCGAGTCGGTGCGTTAATGGCTATTGCAGCTTATGAAAGCGGCCAAGATGTAGAGGCTTCCATTGGTGAGGGAAAAAACTGGGGCTTAAAAAGCCTTGAGCCAGTAGTACGTAATGTTATTAGTAAATCAACATTAAAAAATGAGCGGAGTTGAATTCGCTCATTCTTTATGTATAAAAGAGTTACAGCGCAGGCTGTAACTCTTTTAAATTTATTAAAGCCCTAAAACATTTTTACCTTGCTTAAAGGTAACATCGACTGGGATATTTGCTTGGCTTAGTTTTTCAAGATCTTTAGCCAGCTCGGCTTTAATATCACCATGAGTAGCAATTAGTTGATCTACTTTTTGGTAATCACCATCCCCTTGTAAGGTCAAAATAAGGTTAGATAGCTTCGCCATTGCTTGGCCCATTTTTTCCATGTTGACACGGTAAAGGCCTTGCTCATTTTTTGAGAATGCACCTTCTTCTGCGAAAAAGTTAAAACGGATCATATTTGCTTTACCATGAGCACTTGATGCGCCAAAGCGAACCGAACGGAAGATTCCGGCCATAAACGTGGTGTAGTAATCTTCAAGCGTGCCTTGTGTAATTTCGCCTTTTTTAAGCAATTGCTCAACCATATATAAGCCAAGAATATCGGCTTTACCTTCTTCAAGTGCGCTTGCATGTTCTTGCAGGGATTGGCGTACCGTCCCTTTGCCTGTAAGTGTATTTTTAATGCCTAAACCGTGAGCCACTTCATGGAACATGGTATTAGCAAAAAACGCATCAAAAGTAATGTGCTTACGTTGCTCAGGCACAATAAGTTGCTCAGCGATTGGTACTAGAATTTTATCAAATTTAGCACGCATGGCATTTTTAAGTTGTAAACGGCGAGTGCCTTTTTCAAGCTGTACTTGCTCGTCATTTGGTAGGTTAATAGCAATGGTTTTGCTGCCTGCGTTAGAGTGGCCTGCGTAGTAAACCACGTCATAGGCGTTTAAGTCGGCGTCTGAGCCTGGCACTTCTTGTTTGTATTTTTCATCAACAGGTAGGCCTTTTTGTAATTCTGGTAAAAAGGCTGCAAACTTAGCTAAGCGCTCACTCCAGGCTAAGTCTTTAACAAGTACATAAGATTCAAATGCCGCACGTGAGCCAAATAATTGATCTTCATATGTCTCGATAGGGCCAATAACCACATCAATCGGGTTATTTTTCATATCCATCCACGCGAAGTCAGACGCTTGATATTCATCACTTAAAAGTGCATCAGCGCGCAAAGATAAGTAATTAGCAAACTCTTTATCGTCGGCTAGTTTACTCGCTTCACGTAGTAGGTTTGCTGTTTTTTCTAGTGCTTGTGCGTATTCTACAGAATACGAAACGGTATAAAGTTTGCCATTTTCATCACGTTTAACAACAGAATAAAGGCCATTTTTGTCTTCAACATCTGCGCTGTTTAATTCTTCTTTTGTAATATCAGCAGGGTAGAACTGCGCGCCAGGCGCTTTTTCATCATACCCAGATAAAAAAGCTTGGTCGCCATTTAAACGATCCCACGGTCCATAGTTAATGTCTGCAAACTTTTGCACTTGTGGGTCATTAATTTTTGCTAAAAAGCTGGCTTTGTCTTCACCAAATGCTTGACGCCAAAAAAGCTCATCCATAATTTTTGATGCATCGATTAGCTTTGCAATCATGGCTTTTTGATTTTCGCTTAAGTGAGAAAGATCAGTCGTTAAACTAAAATCAGTGTAAATAGCTAAGCGATCGGTATTGGCATTAATTAGCTGAGGAGAATCGGTTGTGGCAGGCGCTTTTTCTGCAACTGCGGCATCTGTTTTAGGTGTAACGGCTTGTTCTGAACATGCACTAAGAAAAGCTGCACCGCAAAAAACCAGTGCTTGGCTAATTTTGTTAAGAGTCATTTTGTTGCCTGTTTAAAGTGAAGTTATAAATCAGCAGCTAAATAAATAGGCTGCTTGCTCGCTTGTGTTATGCATTAAAGCAAAACTTTCGCGCAAATAGCAAGTTTGCTGCGCTTTAACTAATAAAGATTGGGTAGTATTGTATGATGAAAAAATAAAACACAGATAATTTGTGTAATTTTCTTAACTTTAGCGGTAAGTTAGACAATACTAACAATTAAACTTATAAAAACATCAGTGCTTAGCAAGCATCATGTTGCTGCAGGCTAATTCAAAAGGATGGCACATTTATGTCAACAGAAAACGCGCTATTAACCATTTTGGTTGACCGTATAAATAACGACACTTTAGTGTTACCAACGCTGCCAGAAGTTGCAGTTCGTGTTCGTCAAGCCGCAGACGACCCTGACGTTAATTTAGCGCAAATGGCTGATGTGATCTCTCATGATCCAGCATTAGCAGCGCGCATGATAAAAGTTGCCAATAGTGCGTTTATGGGACGCTCAGTAAAGGTAACTAATTTGAATCAAGCGGTGACACGAATCGGCCTAAGACAAATTAAAAATATTGCCACAGCGATGGCGATGGAACAGCTGTTTGTGTCAAACAACGAACTTATTAAAGGCTATATGGATAAAGCCTGGCAGAAAACACTTAAAGTGGCGTGCCATTCAATTTCATTGATGGAGTTCTTTTTAAAAGAGAACAAGCAGACATCGCTGAATCGCGATACCATTACCCTGGCATCATTAGTTTATAATATTGGTGTGTTACCTATTTTAACTGAGGCTGAGCGCCACCCTGAAGTGTTTGCAAACCCGAGTTTTTTAGCTCATGCGATTCAAAAGCTCAGTGGCAAAGTCGGTGGAGCGATTATGCGTGCATGGGATTTCACTGACGAATTTGTCGAAGTGGCTGAAAGTTGGGCTAACCCTAACTATCGCCCTGAGCATATCTGTTATGTTGATTTCATTCGTATCGGGGCAATTATGGAAGGAATTTTACAAGTGTCAGATAAATCTGCGGCATTACAGATGTATATCGATAAAGGTGTTATTCCATCATTAGAGATATTTGCAACAGATGAATACAACGACATGTTAGATGATGTGAAATCGGTTTTTAGTTAAAGCTTGATCGCAGGTTGAGTAAAAAGCGCCAAAACGTGGCGCTTTTTTGCTTTTTAACCGTTAAGCTAAATCGTCTGCATCACCTAAGCCAGATGTTAGTTCTTCTAACATTTGCTTAATCTCTTCTGAAGCGAGAATAAAGTCAGCGTCGAGCTTAATTATCATGTCTTCTTTTGGAATATCTGCATTTTCCTCTTTAAGCGTATCTGAATAACTTAAGCGCTTTATTGAGCCATCATTTTGTAGCATAAATTTAAGACGTTCTTGCCAATCTAAAGCAAGTTTAGTGACTCGCTTGCCACTTTCAAGGTGTGATTTAACTTCATCACACGCTAAGTCATGCCCTTTTAATTTTACTTGTGCGCCGCTGTCATCAGCTTCTTCAAGTTCTGCATCTGAGCCAATTGCAAATCCTTCTGGAGTGCTAAAGTTAGTGAGCCAGTCAGTTAAAAACACGTCTAAATCATAGTTGGCAAACGCAGGAACAACCGGCAAAGTACCCAGTGATTTACGTAATAGTGCTAATAGTTCTTCAGCTTTATTGAAACTGCCACTGTTAACAACAACCCAGCCATTTTCTTGGTCGATAAATGCAAATTGTAAGCTCGATTTTTTGAAAGCTTGTGGTAACAAGGTGTGAAGAATGTTCTCTTTTAGCTCGTCTTTTTCTTTTTTCTTAACAGGGCGATTTTCTTCTGCTTCTATTTGCTCTATTTTCTCTGCAACCATTTCGTTTACAACAGCCGCAGGAAGTACTTTTTCTTCGCGCTTTGCGCACACTAAAATGCTTTTTTGTGAAAAGTGAGATAATGACTCGCCATGTTTACCAAAAGCTTTGGTCCAGCCAAAGGTGCTTAAGTCTTGGCTACCACAAGGGCGAAATACATCTTGTTCTAGCGCGTTATCGAAGTCTTCTTGGGTGTATGAAACATCTTGCTTAAAGCGATAACAAATCAGGTTACTAAACCACATAGGGGAATTGATCCATTTGGTAAATTTGCTCAATCATAGCAATAAAAACCGCATGCTGGAACGGCTGATTTAGTTAATGCTCAGCAATTAAACCAAGCATTAACCTAAACTTAAAATGCCGTTAATTATTAAAGATAGAAAGCGGCTTTGGCATGTCTTTAGGAAAGCTAATATGGTAGTGCAAACCATTGCCTGGCGAGCTTGACGCTTCAATCTCACCGCTTAATGTTTGTTTTACTAAGTTAAATGTGATGTGAGTGCCTAAACCACTGCCACCTTGATCGCGTTTAGTGGTAAAAAATGGGTCAAATAACTTTTCGAGTTGTTGCTCGCTAACGCCATTACCATTATCTTTGAAATCTATAATGACTTGGCTGTCGTCATCTTTAATCAGAATATCAATAACGCCGTTATTTAAACCGTCAAAGCCGTGAATGAGTGAGTTCATAATCAAATTAGTAAATATTTGGCTGATCGCACCAGCCGGTAGATTCAATGTGAGATCTTCAGGGCAATCTAAATTAATATGATGGCTAGTATTTTTAATTTTTGGATGTAATGATCGAATAACTTCGCCCAAATACTCTTTAAAGTTAATGGTTCTTACAGCTTCACTGGCTTGGTCCACCGCAATTTGCTTAAAGCTAGCAACAAGCTCTGACGCTCTATCTAAATTACTAGTCAGTAAGCTGGTGCTTTGTTTGGCGTCATTAATAAACTCTTCTAATGCTTTAGGCGACAAAGTTTTATCTTTATAAGCGGCTTCTATTTGCATTAAGCGCTCTTGTAAAAATGAGGTAGCTGTTACACCTATGCCTACAGGAGTATTAATATCGTGTGTAATACCCGCAACCAGACCGCCTAAAGCGGCCATTTTCTCAGAGCCGACTAGGCGCTCCTGTGCTAGATTTAACTCATCTACGTAACGTTGCATTTCTTTTTGTTTGGTAAGCAGCTCTTGCTCGGTATGACGGCGTAAATCAACTTCTTCAGTGAGCGTTAGCTTTTGCTTTTCAAGCTCATATTTTTGCTGTTGTAAGTCCATCATAGCTTGGCTGAGGTTTGAAGTTTTACGTGCCACTTCTTGTTCTAATTGCAGGTTGTGTTGATCGAGTTTTTCATTGGAGATGATTAACTCTTTCTGCGTATGCTCAAGCTCTTGTCGATATTGCACGACTTTATCAATTAACTTATTAAAAGACTGCTCCATTACTTTTAATTCGTTATGTTCAGTCGTTTCTATATTTATATGTTGGCCTTCAAGATCGTTAAGTTCTAAGTCTTCAATTTGCTCTGTTAGCTGCTCTAGAGGGTCGGTTAATAACTTTCTAAATGCAATTAAAAACAAAATTATTAAAAAGGTGGTTTTGATCATCGCATTACCAATTAAAAAGTAAATTGAGATCATAATGCGGCTAAAAACCACTTCTCGGCTAGAAAATAAGGTGACATCGCCTACTTGCGTTGCGCGCCCTGAAAACTCAAAAATGAGTGGGAAAGTATAACCAAATAAACCTGATGGTGTGTCTTCTATTATTGCTTCTTCTTGTACAAGTTGCTGGCTGTATAACTCGCGAATATCTAAAGAACGACCCAGTTGGGAGATTATTTCTCCGCTATCATCACGCACTATAATGCCTTCAATCATCGGAATAGCAAGTAAGCCTTCGGCTGTGGTGATTGTTTGCTTAGTGTTTAATTCCCATATGGCACGGGTTAAGCTTCGACTAAAGGTTTTTTGTAGTGTTGTAAGCTCGTCACGAATATAATCTTTTGTGTTTACGTATTCTGCAATAACTTGGCCACAAGTGACTACAAATGTAAGTAAAAAGTAGACTGATAATACGCTGGTCAATAGCTTTTTAGAGAGGCTTTTTTGTAGCATGGATTGTCCATAGCTCCTTGGTGGCAATTACATTAAGTTATGCTTGCTACTAAAGTTAGCTAATAAACGTCTAAAAATAAATAAAAGAATCATTTTTCGTTAACAAACATAGTAAATATTCTTTTTTAGCAAAAACTTAAGCTTATCTAGCTTGATTATTTGTGTTATAAAATCACAGTCGTTTAGTAAATAAAAATGAGTAGAAAACTCGCTCATTAACTTTTTTATTCTTAATCAAGTTGTTAATGGTATGAATTTTTCAATATTAGTATGTGATGACTCAACTGTAGCACGTAAGCAGGTTGTTCGCTGTTTAAATGAATGTATTGAAGCAGATATTATGCAAGCAAAGAACGGCAAAGAAGCTTTAATGTTGTTGCAAGAGCATTGTTTTGACTTGGTTTGTCTTGATTTAACTATGCCTGAGGTCGATGGTGTACAGGTGTTAGAAGCAATCAAGATGCAAAAAATAGAGTGCTTTGTATTAGTGATTTCTGCTGATATTCAAACACAAATGAAGCAGCGTGTGGCAAAGTTAGGGGCAATTGACTTCATTAACAAGCCAATAGATAAGTCGAAATTAAACGAAATTCTGCATAAATTTGGCATTCATTAGATTGCTATATAACCAGTTAGCATAATTTATCTTTTAATTTAGGGTTGACATAACAGCCTCTTTTCAGGCAGTCTAAAGGCTATGAAAACAAATAATCAAGTACTGACCATTATTATTACAACCACCATTCTTACTGGATAGTGGCATAGGTCGGTGCAACAAATTTAAAGGCCTGTGTTCACTAAGAACACAGGCCTTTTTTCGTTTTATGGGATGAGGAAACATAAAAATGCGAGTATTAAAATTTGGTGGGTCATCACTTGCCGACTTTGCGTGTTTACAACAGGTAGCTCAGTTAGTCAAAGCACAACTAAAAGATGAAATGTTATTGGTATTGTCAGCGCCAGGCGGTATGACTGACTCACTTGTTGCGCTGGCGAGCACCGCAGAACAAGGGCTTGATTACAGCGACCAATGGCAAGCTTTAACACAGCGTTGTGAAAGTTTAAAAAGCGCGGTAGAAGCCGATTTTGGCCAAGTCGAAAACTGGCCAGATTTAAGCGAATTAGCGAACAAGCTTGCTGGTGTAAAACTTATACAATGCTGCCCCGATGAAGTGCGTGCCTATGTAATTAGCTTTGGCGAGCGTGTCAGCGTGTCATTAATGCAGTGTTTGCTAAGTTCACATAATGCACGTTATTTAGAAGCCACTGCATGTATTGCATCTACGGGTGGTCATATTGATGCTGAAGCTGACTTAGCTGCGAGCAAAGTACGTTTTCAAGCTGCATTAAAAGAAAGCCCAGCCAGTATTTATATTATGCCAGGCTTTACTGCAAGTAATGATCAAGGTGAGCTTACAACACTTGGCCGTAATGGCTCAGATTATTCAGCAGCGATAGCCGCTGCATGCCTTGAAGCTGATGTGTGTCAAATCTGGACTGATGTAGATGGTGTTTATAATGCCGATCCTCGTTATATCAAAAAAGCCACTAAAGTTGATTATCTTTCTTATAAAGAAGCGATGGAGCTGTCTTATTTTGGTGCCAAAGTACTTCACCCAAAAACAATTTTACCATGCGCTAAAGCGGGCGTGCCATGTGAGATTAAAAATACTCATAACCCTGATGCGCAAGGCTCATTGATTGGTAACGATTACTCATCAGATGAACCAGTAAAAGCACTGTCTAGTTTACAAGATCTTGCTATGTTAACGGTGTCTGGCCCAGGTATGAAAGGCAAGGTTGGCATGGCATCAAAAGTATTTAATGCCCTTGCTCATGATAACGTGTCTATTGTATTAATCACGCAATCATCGTGTGAATTTAGTATCAGTTTCTGCGTTCATGAATCAGATTTAGCCCTTGCACTTGAAGCTTTACAAACGGCCTTTGAGCTAGAGTCGCAAGCGGGCTTAATCGAACCAGTACAAGTACAGCGCAATTTAGCGATTGTTACCCTTGTAGGTGACAACATGCGAGCGCATAAAGGCTTAGCGGCTAAGTTTTTTGCCTCTTTAGCGCAAGCACAAGTAAACATTGTTGCGATTGCACAAGACTCAACAGAAAGTGCTATCTCAGCGGTTATCGACGGTGAGTTGTGTAACGATGCTGTAAAAGTGTGCCACGAAAATTTCTTTACTCATATTCCATCAATTGATGTGTTTTTACTTGGCTGCGGCTTAGTCGGCCAAGAGCTAATTCAACAACTTGAGCGTCAACAAGCGTGGCTTGAAAAACGTAACATTAAACTTAATTTGTACGGCGTAGCTAACTCTCGTCAGCTACACCTTGATAGTGAGGGGGTGCAATTTGGAGATTGGCAACAAAAGCTTGCGGCATCAGAACAGGCGTTTGATCTAAAACTGGTTGAGCAATTTGTAAAGCAAAATCATTTAATCAACCCAGTGTTGGTTGACTGTACATCTTCGGATGCTTTAGCTGCGCAGTATGTCGACTTTTTAAATGCTGGCTTCCACGTAGTTGCGGCTAATAAAAAAGCGACCACCAGTTCATATACGTATTACCAAGACTTAATCAGCGCAACACAAAAAAATAACCGTAAATTTTTATATGAGACAAACGTAGGTGCGGGCCTTCCGGTTATTGATAATTTGCAGTCACTATTTGGTGCTGGAGATGAGCTTATTGAATTTAGTGGTATTTTATCTGGTTCTCTGTCGTACATGTTTGGTGCGTTAGAAGACGGCTTATCACTATCAGCAGCAACGGTAAAAGCGAAAGAAAACGGCTTTACTGAGCCAGACCCGCGTGATGACTTATCAGGCACTGATGTTGCGCGTAAGCTATTAATTATTGCCCGAGAAGCTGGATTAAAACTAGAGCTAAGCGATATCGAAGTGGAATCTGTGCTACCTGAAGGGTTTGCACAAGGTGACAGTGTTGATGACTTTATGGCTAAACTGCCTAGTTTAGATGCCGCCTTTAATGATCGTATTCAAAGTGCAGCAAGTGAAGGCAAAGTACTACGTTATGTTGGTACAATTAAACAAGGTCACTGCAAAGTTGGTATTGAGGCTGTAGATTCAAGCCACGCATTGAGTGTTATTCGTGACGGTGAAAACGCATTAGCAATTTTGAGTGAGTACTACCAGCCACGTCCATTTGTAATTCGTGGCTATGGTGCGGGCTCTGCTGTAACAGCCGCAGGCGTATTTGCAGATATCTTAAAAACATTATCTCGATAGGAGAGGGCTATGATTGAAGTATACGCGCCGGCTTCTATCGGTAACTTTGCGGTAGGGTTTGATGCTTTAGGTGCTGCGCTTGCACCGATTGATGGGACTTTATTGGGTGATGTAGTTGCTGTTAGCTCAGCGCCAGCTGATGAGTTTATTTGCTCTGGTGACTATGCCCATAAGCTACCCAGTGATGCCAGTGAAAATTTAGCGTATCAATGCTTGGTGCATTTTCGTGAGCATGTTGCGCCTAATATGCCTACTGTTAAGCTGGAGCTTAAAAAGAACTTACCAATTGGCTCAGGGTTAGGATCAAGTGCATGTTCTGTGGTTGCCACATTTGCAGCGCTTGATAAGTTTGCTGATAGCCAGCTTAGTCAAGTTCAGCTAATTGAATTAATGGCTGATTTTGAAGCCATTGTCAGTGGGGGGCGTCACTATGACAACATTACCCCATGTTACTTAGGCGGTTTGCAGCTAACGGGCGATCTAATCCCTGATAAATCGATTAGTTTACCTGTGGATGATAACTGGTATTACGTGGCGGCTTTCCCTGGTTTTTCACTCAATACAGCCAAGGCACGTTCGGTGTTACCCACACAGCTAAGCATGCATGCGAGCGTAGAATTTGCACAGCGTTTATCGGCGTTTAGCACGCTACTGCTAACCAACCGTTTTGATGGTGCTTTATCAATTATGAGTGATGAAATAGCTGAGCCACACCGTGCGCCGCTTATCTCTGGGTTTAGCGAAGCTAAAGCAGCGCTGCCTGAGTTAGGCGCTGAAATTGTCAGTATTTCAGGAGCAGGCCCCACGTTATTTACCGTGTGTAAAACGCTTGAAGCTGCAAAACAGTGCGAGCAATGGCTACAAAGCAATTATATAAACGAACAAGGCTTTTGCCATATCTGTAAGCTTGATAATGCCGGCACGCGTCAGTTATAAGAATTTAAGGAACTAATAATGCAATTACATAATTTAAAAGACGACACGCAAAAAGTGTCGTTTGTTGAAGCAGTTAAAACAGGTCTTGGCCGTAATCAAGGTGTGTTTTTTCCTGAATCACTAGCACCCATGGCAGATATTGATGCTTTGCTTGATATGGATTTTGTCAGCCGTAGCTCGGCGATTTTATCGCACCTGATTGGCGATGAACTTCCAGCAGATACTGTTGCACAAATGGTACAAAATGCGTTTAACTTTCCGGTTAAATTAGTCCAAGTAGAAGACAATGTATATTGTTTAGAGCTGTTTCATGGCCCAACCCTTGCGTTTAAAGACTTTGGCGGGCGTTTTATGGCGGAGTGTTTAGCGCAGTTCAGCCAAGGTGAAAAAACCACTATTTTGACCGCGACCTCAGGCGATACTGGTGCAGCTGTGGCACATGCTTTTTATAATAAGCCTAATATCGACGTAGTCATTTTATACCCTAAAGGCAAAATTTCACTTGCTCAGCAAAAGCTATTTACTACCCTTGGCAACAACATTCATTGCTATGCGGTAGAGGGCAGCTTTGATGATTGCCAAAGCATGGTAAAAAATGCCTTTTTAGATGACGAAGTAAAAACACGTCTTGGCTTGAACTCAGCTAACTCCATCAATATTAGTCGTTTAGTTGCACAAGTATGTTATTACTTTGAGGCTATCGCACAGCTACCAAAAGAAAAACGTGCTACTGCGCATGTTTCTGTACCAAGTGGTAACTTTGGTAACGTATGTGCTGCGATGATCGGTGCTGTAATTGGCTTACCCGTTGCTAAACTAAGCGCCACAACTAATCAAAATGACACAGTGCCGCGTTTTATTGCAGATAAAAACTGGGCGCCTAATGCAACAATCGAGTCACTGTCAAATGCAATGGACGTGAGCAAGCCTAATAACTGGCCTCGCGTGCAAACCATGCTTGATAACAACTGGTTCAGCTATGATAACTTTTATTCAACCAGTGTTGATGAAAACGACACCCAAGCAGTAATGAAAGCAATTCAAAAAACAGGGTATATTGCTGAACCACATACAGCTATTGCCTATCAAGGTTTGAAAGCAGATTTAACCCCAGGTAGTGCCGGAATATTCTTAGCAACTGCACACCCTGCTAAATTTAAAGAAAGTGTTGAAGACATTTTAGATATTGAACTTGATATGCCAAAACCGCTTGCAGACGCACTTGCTAAGCCATGTTTAGCACAAGATATTGATAACGACTATGACGCACTTAGAGAGATTATCTTAGCTAAGCTAAGCTAGGCTAATTAAGCTTACCTAAGCGACAGAGAAAACGGCATCGACTGTAAAGTGATGCCGTTTTTTGTGGACTCAAAATTAACCGCTCGTGTGAGCCTTAACTCAATCGCAGGCTGATAAACTCAGCGAGTTTAGCTACCGCATGTTCAGGGTGTTCTACACGGTTTATTAAGCTAATACCAATGCGACCAAGTTCGGGTAAATGTTTAGTGTGAAGCTGATAATTTAACTCATGTGGCACGGTACTTTTGGCAAGAACGGTAATGCCTAAGCCTTCTTTGAGTGCTGCGGTGAGACCAGTTAAATCAGCGTTGCTATAACTTATGCGGTATTTTATCCCTGCCATTTGCAGCGCCTCTATAGCACGGCGGCGGTAAATACAGCCTTCTGGTGCGGTAACCAGCGTTACTACTTCGTTTTGCGCTAATGATAAATCACCCACCCAGACGAGTTGATCTTGCATAAATACCGGGAATTTCTCAGAATTTAAATCTTCATTTAATGCCAATACTAAATCAAATTGATCTTCACGTGACACTGAAAGTAAATGCTTACTTAAACGTGATTTAACTTCTAGCGATACATCAGGGTATAGCGCTATAAAATCGCCAATGATAGAGGGCAATATTCGCGCGGCAAATTCGCTGGGAATACCTAACCTTACTTTGCCTGTAACGTTCTCTTTGGTAAACAACTGTAAAATACTGTCGTTTTGCAATAGCATGTGTTTTGCCATTGGCAATAATAATTCACCATACTGGTTAAGCACTTGGCGCTGGCCTTGTTTTTTAAATAGCTTATGGCCGAGCATGTCTTCAAGGCGCTTAATTTGTAAGCTCACAGCAGGTTGAGAAAGGCCTAATAATTCGCCCGCTTTGGCGAATCCACCTACTTCGACCACGGTAATTAAGGTGCGTAATCCATCTGTTGAAATATTCTTCATATAAAAAAATTCAATTTATCAGGTTAAATACATAATTATTATTTATCAATTGATAAGAAATTACAATTTGTTGTTGCACGTCACCCGCAATATACTTTTGTGACTATAGATTGATAGGTGTCAACGATGACTTTTACTCCAATAATGTTTGCTCGTCACAGCCAACTAGATGCGCCGCAAAGCAATATGCTGCAGGCCGATAATAATAGTGTGGTCATTGATTTTAGCGGCACTGAAGCAATCCCATTTTTAACGGCTATCTTAGGGTTAGATTTAAATAAACTAACCGCCAGTGGCTTAGGCCTAAAAGGCACGTTAGACGGTGACTTAAATAGCACCTATAGTTTTGCTTTGTATTACTTTAGCGAAACGGCATTTAGGTTTGTTTTACATACCGATGCCAGCGTCCAACTACAGTCACTTATTTGTGAGCAACAACTACGTTACGATATTGAATTTGTTGTACGCAGCGATTTATCGGTATTAACTTTATGTGGTGAGCAAGCTTTCGATACTTTGATTGATGCTTTTAAGCTTACCCCTGGTTTACGCTTATCAAATGCGGCGAGCTGTTATGGCGCACAAAGTGGCGAGGTATTTATTACCGCCATAGATAAACAATCTCTGCAGTATTTTCAGCTGGTGGCTAAAACCCCAGCGCTTGCAAAATGCCAAGCAACATTACAGCAACGAGGGTTTGATTTAACTCTGCCTGAGGTTGCTTAAATAGTTTTTAAAACACGGCATTAAAACCGTGTTTGTAGTAACAAATCGCAATTTGGGTGTCAGTGCAGTACAACTTATGTATAATCGCCGCCCATGTTATTCCCCCTCATTAAATTGAGGCCACGCCCAATATTGGGTTAATTATAAAGTGAAGGAATATTATGACTTCTAAAACAGTTTTACATGCAAAGCACCTTGAAGCTAACGCTAAAATGGTTGATTTTCACGGCTGGGAAATGCCAATCAACTATGGTTCGCAAATCGAAGAGCACAACGCAGTGCGCACCGATGCTGGCATGTTTGACGTATCGCACATGACGATTGTGGATGTTAAAGGCGAGCAAGCACAAGCATTCTTACGCAAATTAGTTGCTAACGACGTGGCTAAGTTAACTGTTCCAGGTAAAGCCTTATACACAGGTATGCTAAACGAACAAGGCGGCGTAATCGACGACCTTATCATCTACTTCTTCTCTGAAACTGATTACCGTTTAGTGGTTAACTCAGCAACTCGCGAAAAAGATTTAGCGCATATGGCTAAAGTATCTGCCGATTTTGCCGTTGCAGTAACTGAGCGCCCAGAGTTTGCCATGATTGCAGTACAAGGTCCTAACGCTAAAGCAAAAACAGCGACTCTTTTAACAGCAGATCAACAAGCTGCCGTTGAAGGTATGAAGCCATTTTTTGGTGTTCAAGTTGGTGATTTATTTATTGCGACAACAGGCTATACTGGCGAAGACGGTTACGAAATAGTAGTCCCGAACGATCAAGCCGCTGATCTTTGGCAACAACTGTTAGATGCAGGTGTTAAACCAGCAGGTCTTGGCGCACGTGACACACTACGTTTAGAAGCTGGTATGAACCTTTACGGCCTAGATATGGACGAAAGCGTATCACCACTTGCAGCTAACATGGCGTGGACCATTGCGTGGGAACCTGAAGATCGTGACTTTATCGGTCGTGATGTATTAGTTAAGCAACGCGCAGAAAAAAGCACAGACAAACTAGTTGGCTTAGTGCTTGAAGAAAAAGGCGTATTGCGTAGCGGTTCTAAAGTAATTGTTGAAGGTGGCGAAGGGGTTATTACCTCTGGTACTTTCTCACCTACTCTTGGTTTTAGTGTTGCCCTTGCACGTGTACCACGTTCAACAGGCGAGACAGCCCAAGTAGAAATGCGTAAAAAATTAGTTAACGTAAAAGTAGTTAAACCAAGCTTTGTACGTAACGGTAAGTCTGTACTTTAAAGTATTAATTAAAATTTGGTGTTATCACCCAATATAGAACCAAAGGAACAAACACATGAGCAATATCCCTAGCGAGTTAAAGTATGCCTCTTCACACGAGTGGGTTCGCAACGAAGGTGACGGTACCTTTACTGTAGGTATTTCTGAGCATGCACAAGAGCTTCTTGGCGACATGGTATTTGTTGAATTACCAGAAGTTGGCGACGAAGTAGACGCTGGTGAAGATTGTGCTGTTGCAGAGTCAGTTAAAGCAGCATCAGATATCTATGCACCAATCAGCGGTGAAATCGTTGCAATCAACGATGAGCTTGAAGATGCACCTGAAACTGTAAACAACGACGCTTACGGCGACGGTTGGTTATTTCGCATTAAAGCATCTGATGAGTCTGAGCTTGAAAACTTGCTTGACGCTGAAGGCTATGCAAACACCATCGACGAAGACTAATTATTAGTTATCGCCGCACTAAAAGCCCCGTCATACACAGTACTAACGGGGCTTTTATGATTTTACTGCTTACCTTTCCATACATTGTAAGTCACTAAATCAAAAAGCTTTTAAGTTATTGCTGGTCACCCATTAGTGATAACCATTTATTTTTTGGATCATAGGAATCTGGACAAATGTCAAACGCCAAATCTCTTGAACAATTAGAGCAAACGCAAGATTTTATTCGCCGCCATATTGGGCCAAGCCCAGCACAAGTAAGCGATATGCTAAGTGCTCTTGGAGTATCGAGTGTTGAAGAGCTGATCGGTCAAACTGTACCTGCAAGCATCCGCTTAGAGCAAGGCCTAACAGTGGGCGAAAGCCGCACTGAAGTTGAAACACTAAGCTACTTAAAATCAGTAGCCAGCAAAAATAAAGTGTTCAAGTCTTATATTGGTCAAGGCTACCACCCAACTCACGTACCACATGTAATTTTACGTAACGTACTTGAGAACCCAGGCTGGTACACAGCGTACACTCCATACCAACCAGAGATTGCTCAAGGACGTTTAGAGTCATTACTTAACTTCCAAACTATGACCCTAGACCTAACAGGTCTTGATTTAGCAAGTGCATCATTACTTGACGAATCAACCGCTGCTGCTGAGGCAATGGGCCTTGCAAAGCGTGTATCTAAAGCTAAAAAAGCGAATATCTTCTTTATCGCTGATGACGTCCATACCCAAACAATCGACGTAGTGAAAACACGAGCCGAGCAATTTGGTTTTGAAATTGTAGTTGGTTCTGCGGCTGATGCCGTAAATCACGAGATTTTTGGTGCGTTATTCCAATACCCGTCAACATCAGGTGAAGTGGTAGACATCACTGATTTAATCGCTGGCGTACAAAGCAAAAAAGCGATTGCCTGTGTTGCTGCCGACATCATGAGCTTATTGCTATTAAAAGCACCAGGAAAACTAGGTGCAGACGTCGTACTTGGTTCTGCCCAGCGTTTTGGTGTACCAATGGGTTACGGCGGTCCTCACGCTGCATTCTTTGCAACACGTGATTCGTACAAACGTTCATTACCAGGTCGTATCATCGGTGTATCTAAAGACCGTTTAGGTAACGATGCATTACGTATGGCAATGCAAACGCGTGAGCAACACATTCGCCGCGACAAAGCCAACTCAAACATTTGTACAGCGCAAGTATTACTTGCCAACATGGCAGCGTTTTACGCGGTGTACCACGGCCCACAAGGCTTAAAAACAATCGCACAGCGTATTCATCGCTTTGCTGATATTTTAGCTGCTGGCCTACAAGCTAAAGGCGTAGCACTTAAGCACAGCACATGGTTTGATACTCTAACTGTTGTTAGCGATAACAAAGATGACGTAGTCGCACGTGCAGTTGCAAACGGCGTTAACTTTGCAACAAACCACGACGGCGAATACTCAATTGCAGTATCAGAAACTACAACACGCGCAGACGTAGCTGAACTTTTCGATATCGTATTAGGCGAAGGCCATGGTTTAAGTGTTGATACAATCGCAGCAGACATTGAAGCAAACGGTAGCGAGTCAATTCCGGCAAGCCTAGTACGTGATGACGAAGTGCTAACGCACCCGAACTTTAATTCGTACCACAGCGAAACTGAGATGCTGCGTTATATCAAGCGTCTTGAAAACAAAGATTTAGCGCTTAACCACTCAATGATCTCGCTAGGTTCATGTACTATGAAACTAAACGCGACAGCTGAGATGATCCCAATTACGTGGCCTGAGTTCGCTAACCTTCACCCATTCTGCCCGCTAGACCAAGCAGAAGGTTACCAAATCATGATTAACGAACTACATGATTGGTTGGTTAACATTACCGGTTACGATGCCGTATCACTACAGCCTAACTCTGGCGCACAAGGTGAATACGCTGGCTTAATCGCGATTCGTAAATACCATGAGTCACGTGGCGATGCACACCGTAATGTATGTTTGATCCCAAGTTCAGCGCACGGTACAAACCCTGCATCTGCACAAATGGCGAGCATGAAAATCGTGGTTGTTGATTGCGACAAAAACGGTAACGTTGATATGGCTGATCTTAAAGCAAAAGCTGAAGAAGTATCAGAAAACCTATCATGTATCATGATCACATACCCGTCTACGCACGGTGTATACGAAGAAACAATCCGTGAAATTTGCGACATTGTGCACCAGCACGGCGGCCAAGTATATATGGACGGCGCAAACATGAACGCCCAAGTAGGTGTTACTAGCCCAGGCTCTATCGGCTCAGACGTATCGCACTTAAACCTGCACAAAACGTTCTGTATCCCACACGGTGGCGGTGGCCCAGGTGTTGGCCCAATCGGTGTTAAATCACACCTTGCGCCATTTATGCCAAACCACAGCGTAATTAACGTACCTGGTACTAACGAAGGCAACGGCGCGGTATCAGCAGCACCATACGGCTCAGCAGCTATTTTACCTATTTCATGGGCTTACATCACCATGATGGGTAGCGAAGGCCTTAAACAAGCCACTGAAATGGCCATTGTTAATGCTAACTACTTAACTCACGAGTTAAGCCAGCACTTCCCAATTTTATACCGTGGTCGCAACAACCGTGTTGCTCACGAATGTATTGTTGACTTACGTCCACTTAAAGAAGCGTCTGGCATCACTGAAATGGACGTAGCTAAGCGCCTACAAGATTACGGCTTCCATTCACCAACTATGTCGTTCCCAGTAGCGGGCACGTTAATGATTGAGCCTACTGAATCTGAGTCTAAAGTTGAGATCGACCGTTTCATCGAAGCGATGGTGTCAATCAAAGGTGAAATCGACAAAGTAATCTCTGGCGAATGGTCTATCGAAAACAACCCGCTAGTGTTTGCACCGCATACACAAGGCGATGTACTTGGTAATGAGTGGGACAGAGCATATGACCGCTTCTACGCTGCGTTCCCAGTACCAAGCGTTGCAAAAAACAAGTTCTGGCCTACAGTAACGCGTATCGATGACGTATACGGCGACCGTAATCTAGTATGTTCATGCCCAGCGGTAGAGACATATCGCGATTAATAATTTTTAAAATTTCCATTTAAAGATTGGGAATTTATAAAATTTTAAAAGCCGTTGCAGCAATGTAGCGGCTTTTTTGTGCTTGGTGATTAATCGTAAATTATTTGAATGTAGGTTGGGTTGAGTGAAACGAAGCCCAACGATTCTCCATTATTGTTACCAGCTCCCAAATACGTAAATATGGATTGTTTGTAGGTCGTCCTTTAGGGCAATAAGTGAATTTCACCACAGAGAACTCAGAGGCGCTTCGCGCTGCACCGAGATTTAAAATATATTGTTGGTTTTAACATTACGGTCTGTAATTTAAATAACATTGTGTGTATGTAGCCTTTGGGCTACACTTGGTTTATGAAATATCATGTCAAGAAAACCGACGAGTTCGACAAGTGGCTTAAAAAGCTAAAAGATCGGCAAGCATTTATGGCGATTGCTAAGCGGATCACGCGTGCTATAAATGGTAACTTTGGAGATAGTGAACCCGTTGTGGTGGTATCTCTGAAATGCGTATTTTCGTAGGTAAAGGCTATCGTGCTTATTACATAATTAAAGGTAATGAGATTATTTTATTACTCAATGGCGGACATAAAGGCACGCAGAGTAAAGATATTAGCAAAGCGAAAGCCCTTTTAAGTGAATTGGAGTAACGATTATGACCTTACAAACATCAGATTTTAACCCATTTGATTATATGGAAACCCAACAAGAAATTAATACTTTCCTTGAAGAATGTTTGGCTGATGATAATCCCAACACGTTTATTGAAGCGCTGGGCTTATTGGTTAAAAAGCATGGCGTGAGCGATATTGCTAAGGCGACAGGGTTAAATCGTGAAAGCTTATATAAAGCGGTGAATGGTAAAACTAAACCTCGTTGGGAAACTGTGTTTAAAGTGATGAAAGCACTTAATTTTCGCCTTACAACACAAGTCACGTAGGTTGGGTAGAGTGCAACGAAACCCAACGACTCTCCAATACCATTGCCAGCTCCCAGTGAATAAAGATTATTTGTAGGTCGCTTTTTAGGGGGATAAGTGAATTTCACCACCGAGAGCTCAAATGCGCTTCGCTACACAGAGGTTAAATATTGGCCGTAGGAGATGGCTTTAGCCACGAATGGTTTACACCAATGTTAGAGTTAACCACCGTAGGCGCTGAGCTTGCTGGCGAGTGTGGTTATCTGTTCATTGCTCGCTAACTTGAAGCTTTCTAACTCGCTAACTTTTTATATTTTGTCGGGATAAATCCGCGACCTACATTAAAAAACCTATTCAAGGTTTTGTCGCGCTGGCGACGGCAGCCAAAGAGGGGCTGCCGCTGACCCCTCTCTGGACACTCTGTAGGAGCTGGCTTTAGCCGCGAATGTTTTCCACCCAAGCATCACGCTTAATCCTTCAAAACACACAATTAATGTGAACGTAAACGCCATGAAAGCACATCCATGTGCAAGCACGGCTTTCATTTCATCCATGAAATGAATTACTCATCAATTGCTTATTTTCAGGGCGTGATGACGGGGGAGGATGTTAAACGTGATTGGGGTGCTTGACCTTGGCAAGATACAAGACTTGGCCCTCCGCATTTTATTTTACGCAGAACTATAAAAATAAAGAGGTTATTGAGTTCGGGATGAAAAGTAAGGTCACAACTCTAGTGATTTTGTAATATTTATACACAGATTTTTCTTTATTTGTATACTTTTTAATTATTAGCTAGTGTAAGGTATTTTTTATCGATTTTATTAAGGAACTATAAATGTATCAAATGGATGAGAATAATGGCGGCGGAGTCGGAGCAAAGAAAGGTTTTTTCTTTCAAGACTACGTTGCAACGCTATTTGCCTCAGAGATGCTTCTTGATAATCGAATCAGTGGAGTTGGCTGTGAAGTCGGTGATGACATAGAACTTTTTCACCCAAAGAAAGTCGTTACGCACGTACAGGTAAAAACAGGTACTGTAGACAAGGACTGGAATTTGACGGAGTTAAAAAAGAGTCGCAATTTAACTCAAGATAAGAAACCAAAAAGTTACTCATCTATATTACACAAAAGCTTGGAGCTAGACAAAGATACGAATCTGACAAGCAAATTTATGATGGTTACTGATCGTTCAGTAAAAGGGCCTTTATGCTTTTTAGAGATACCTTTAGGGAACAGAGTGGCCAAAACTGGGCGGGAGAAATTAGTTAAGTCTATCAACTCGGCATTAGGGAAAAACTTTATCTCTAAGAATGGCAATAAAGGTGATTATTGGGTTGATAACACATTATGGCGAGTATTCTGTTCTATAGAGCTAGTAATCCTTCAAGTTGAGCACAATTTACGAGCTTCAAGTGAAGAGTTATTAAACTGCGTACTTACAAATGAATCAGTGAGACAACTCGGTGAAATCTTGTGCAATAGAATTTATGGAAAAAGTCAATTGTGTAAGAAAACGTGTTCCGTCCAAGATAAGACTCTATCTCGAAATGAGGCTATCGACTTATTACGCGATTTTGCTTTGAAGAATGCTCTATTACCCAAAGCTTATCCTGACATCGAGTTGCCAGATATAGTTACTCCGTTGTTTGATGAACGTATAGAGAATCGAAGAAAGCGAGGATTCGTACAAGGATTCAATTTTAATACATATAGGTATGACCATGTGGTAGACATGCTTGTCGATTGGGTTGACGAAGTATTTCTCAGGCCTTCGGAACTTACGGCTAATTCCCAAGCAATAAGCACGTCGATGGATCTTCGCTCTAGGATTGCTCAGTTTGATTTGAAAGTAGTTACGTCTAGAACAATTTTGAACAGCATTATAAGAAAGCAGCATGTCGCACAGCCAATACCCATGGTTATGTTTGCTGCAAATAGTGCTAAATGCCTGAAGTTTGACTCTGTACACATAGTGCGTGGAAATGATAACAACCATGAACTGTGGATAGGCGTAACTGAATTTATAGAGAATAGCGATGACATTTTTGAAGTCATCGAAAGATTGTGTGAGAAGATGAATGAACTAGTGTTTATTGATATGGACAAAGACCGACAAATAATTTTGGAAGGTAAAGATGATAAGTATCTGTTTAAGCATGATATTGATACCATTCTAGATACTTCAAATAGTTTCTCTTCTCATCTAAAGCGATTCAAGTTTGTTGTTTTTATTTCTTACAGGTTGCCTTCATATGACTACAAAACTAGTGAGGGTGATTTAACCCAAGAAATAAAAGAAAAAATCAAATATATGTATGATTCAATGATTTCTAAGAATCCTTTCTTCAATAAAATTCGTCTAGGGTTCTATGTTTTCCCGACCCCATGTAACGATACGATATTAAGCAAATTGAAAGGTAAGATATCTTCATGAGCATTGACGTTAAAGATAGTATCAATCCAATTGTTTACCTAAAAACTGCTTCCGAGCTTCTATCTAATCCAATAAGTGCAGCAAGTGGCCGTGATATGGTGATAAGAGCATTGGATGAGAGGAAGAATTATCACCGCTATGACTCAATTCTTAAGCATCTAGTTAAGAAAGCAGGGTTGTTTCCTTACCTTCAGAGTGAATTTGATGAGCATGATCTTGAAGACATTGTAACAATCGAAGCAAATAAACCTGTAGCAGGGAATGATATTGTTTTTCATGCTACTCAGACACGGGTTTTCAATCAGTTGCGTGATGGTAAAAATGTTGTGCTGAGTGCTCCTACTAGTATGGGTAAAAGTGAAATACTAGCAAATATGCTCAGTAAAGATAGATATCATACGGTTGTTCTAATAGTCCCTACTATTGCGCTCATTGATGAGACAAGAAAAAAGTTGGCAACCTCATTGGATGGCCTATATCGGATAATTCACCATAACAGTCAACACTATGATGATACCGTACCTACAATTTTCGTTCTGACTCAGGAGAGAGCCAATCAAAGAAGTGATATCGAGAATGTGGATCTTTTCATCATCGATGAGTTCTATAAGTTGGGCTTTAAGTACAATAATGAAGGTTTTCTGAAGTATGACGAACGAGCCATATCTCTAAATATTTCTTTGTCTCAGCTACTTAAGAAGTCTAAGCAGTGGTTTTTTATTGGGCCTAATATAACGAACGTTAGAGGCTTATCACGTTTAGTCGGAGACTTTACTTTTATTTGTAGCGACTTTCGGACTGTATCAGTGGATGTTAAGGACTATGATATTGCTGCAAGCGATGCTGAAATGAAGAAAAAAGTACTGCTACAGATTTTAAAAGAGTGCAAGGGAGAAAAGACGATAGTCTACTGCCGTTCTCCGAAATCCGCCAATAAACTAGCTCAGTTATTGATGACTGAAGGAGAATTTGAAGAACAATTCGAGGGTGAGTTTATCGATTGGTTGTCGAAAACTTATGACTCTAGATGGAACTATTGTAAAGCTCTGAAACATGGAGTTGTATTACATCATGGTGTATTACCACGAGCGTTGCAGCACTTCTCTGTTGATATTTTTAATCGGTCAAGAAGGCACAATGTCTTAATCTGTACCTCAACAATAATAGAAGGAGTAAACACCCGAGCTAAGAATGTTGTTATATACGAAAACTATAACGGGCTTGAGAGCATAGATAAATTTACGCATAACAACATCAAAGGCAGAGCTGGGAGGATGTATAAGCATTTTGTAGGTAGAGTTTATTGTCTGCAATCTCAACCAGACGCTGACACTTCTGACGAATTGGTTATTCCAATCGGAGATGAGGACAGTGAATGTCCGTTGAACTTATTGGGTTCAATAGATCGTGAGCACTTATCTTCTGGAGGTTTAGAAGCATGGGAACGTTTCAGTAAAGAAACTGATATTCCTACAGAGATAATCCGCAACAATTCTTCATTTGAGGTCGAGAAGATAGAGTACTTGTTAAGGGCTATAGAGAATGTTCAGCTCTATGATTTTGAACTGTACAAGCAGTTGAATTTTTTTAAGCTACCAACCACAGATGCTTTGTATTTTATTATGGAACAGTTTATTGAAACTAGGAAAAAAGTATTGACAAGGAACGGCTTTTCCGTAACGCCAAAAGACGGAAAAGATCCTGTAACAAGCATTTGTGGGAAGTTTCGTGCATTTTTAGCGGCTGATTCCGTTGAGGATTACCTCAAGCAACAGATGGAATGGAAACACAAACAACTCCTAGAAGATGATTGCGCTCAAAATGAGTTTGATGAGCAAATGTCAGGTGTAATTGATGATGAACTCAAAATAATCTCAAATGTCTATGGGTTTAGCTTCCCGAACTTTTTGTCATTATTTGCGAATATTTTGTATTTCTTGAATAAGAAAGAAAGTATAGGATTAACCTTTGATTACAGTCACATAATCAGTGACATGGAAAATCAGAAGCTTACTGCGGGCTATGCAGCTATTCATGAAATGGGTGTACCCCATCAAACACTCAAACTTCTTCGGGAAAAGTTGATAGATGTAGATGAGGCATCTGTGGATGATATTAGTCTTGCAATTAAAACAGATCAGCTCTTAATCGAGTCTTTCAGCCGAGTTGATAAATACTTCATAAATGCGGCAAAGCTATAATTCCTCTAGAGAACCAAAGGGCAAGCAACCATTAGACAGTTCTGGTTAATACCAGAATAAAAAATCAAAAGTGATCACCTATTAGAAAGTTCCGGTCAAGCAGACTGCGGTGTTTGCTTGACCTTTTCATTCAAAAAACCAAGTGTTTTTATTTTTTAAACTCACTTAAAATAAGACCAAAGGGGTCAAATCTTGACTTCATACATCAATGGTCTAGATTTATAGTTTATTGCTCATTGAGTTTATTATTATGTCTAGGCCGCTGCGAATAGAGTATGAGAATGCATTTTATCATGTAATGAATCGTGGAAGAGGGCGTGAAAATACCTTTTTAAACGATGACGACTTTAAGTATTTTTTATATTGCATTGAGCAAGCAAGCCTTCGCTTTAATATCGAAGTGCACTCATATTGTTTAATGACTAATCATTACCACCTGCTAATAAAAACCCCCGATGCTAATTTAGGCAGAGCCATGAAGCATATTAATGGCCTTTATACTCAATACTTTAACAGAACACATAATACAGATGGTGCGCTATTTCGAGGGCGCTACAAAGCGGTGCTGGTGGATGCTGATAACTACTTATTGCATGTTAGTCGGTATATTCATCGCAATCCAATTGAAACGAGCACCCCGTTAGTAGATGACCTTGCTAAGTATCAATGGTCTAGCTATTCCGCTTTCATTAAAAGGGTAGCGGTGCCTAAGTGGCTCGTTCGGGATTTTATATTTTCGCTCCAAGGCAAAAAGCGTAAATATTCAGCTTATAAGCAATTTGTGGAATTTGAAAACAGTGAAGAAATAAGCGCTTTTTATAATGCTAAAAAGCTATTGTCGGTTCTGGGCTGTGAGGACTTTATTGAAAACATAAAAGACTATATTGCAACATCAAATAGTGAAAGTAAGCTTGTTATTAAAAATTACTCAGCAGATGATGTAATTGCTTACGTAGCTAAACACTTTAGTATTGAGATAGGTGGTATCGTAACGGTTAAAAAGGGGCGAAAAGAGAAAAACTTACCCCGTTGGTTTGCTATTAAATTATGCCAAGATTTAACAGGATTAAATTTACAGGCATTAGCAGATATATTTAATGTTAAACACTATTCGGCTATATCAAAAACTGTCGGTAGATTAAATGTATTAATGATTGAAGATAATATGGTTGAATTACAATTGGAAAAGCTACGAGATTGTTTGATATCTGAAGTCAAGATTTGACCCTTTCCTTCTTAGAAGCCTTATTCAAGGTTTAGTTTGCTGGCAGCAGCCAAGGGGCGATCGATTTTCAAATTGATTCTGCTGCAAGCAATTCATCCCTGAAGCTAGGTTCCTGTCAGCATCCATGCTTCCACTTCCTCGCGCTGCGAAACTTCGTTTCGGTCACTCGTCACCCACGTCGCTCCGAGCATCACGCTTAATCCTTCAAAACACAATTGAAGTGAGCGTAAGCGCCGTGTAATCGCCATCCATGGCGAAGTCACGGCTTTCATTTCATCCATGAAATGAATTACTCATCAATTACTTATTTCCAGGGTGTGATGACGGGGGGAGGGGTGTTAAACGTGAGATTGGTGTTTGGTCTTGGCAAGATGCAAGACCTGACCACCGCATTTAGTTATTTTATACCGAGGAAACGGCTATAAGGATTTACATTTAAAGTAACAAAATTACTTTATTAATATTAAAAACGTCTGGTTATTGGCTACTCGATGGTTTTTACCCCAAAAAATTTGTTCAGCTTTTTGGGTTAATCTGGCGCTGGATTTCTCCAAACTTATGTAATTACACCCAAAAAAATAACGATACAATATTATTCATGATATGTGTGTTGCATTATTTTATTTAGTTGAGATTTTGGGATACTGCCTTTATTGTTTTAAATAACGGTATTATATCCAGTGAATAAGATGTTTGTGTTATTTTTAATGGTTGCCTTTTATTATGTTTTGATTAGAATCAAAACTTCTGAAGTGTTTTCTTTGGGTCAATAAACCCAATTTTGATTATAAATGGATGTTTGATCTGAGAAAGCCATTAAAATAATATAAAAGGATTTAATCAGTGAAAAAAGTCAAAAGCTTTGCTCTATGCTTAATTGCTAGTTCAATTCTAACTGCATGCGGTGGTGATTCATCAAGTGACACTGCAAACGCGGTTAATACACCTCCTACTGTTAGCGTAAGTGCTGAACTTAACGTAAACGAAAACCAATTAATATCACTTGAAGGAACAGCTCAAGACTCTACAGGTTCTGTAGTAAGCTACGAATGGCAACAAACGTCAGGTGTAGAAGTTGAGCTTAGTGATGCTAACACCAGCACAGCAACCTTTACAGCCCCCGAAGTGGATGAAGACCAAGTTGTTGTTTTTGAATTAGTGGCAAAAGACAATGAAGGGCTAACAGGCTCTGATACAATTTCAATCACCATTAAAAATGTGCTTGTTGAACCTTCTCTGACTCTAACTGAGCGAGTTGAGGCTAACGAAAATACGGCAGTTACTTTAACTGGCACCGCAGCAGACGAAAATGGTTCAATCGTTTCTTATGCATGGCAACAAACTGACGGAGAGAGTGTCGAAGTAGCTAACTTAACGCAGAGTTCACTCATGTTTACTGCTCCTGCAGTGGATTTTGATACCATTTTAACATTTTCACTCACAGTAACTGATAACGATGGCCAAATTGCGACCAAAAATGTATTTGTTGATGTAAAAAATGTTGCTTCAGCGGTTATGTCTGTGCCCAATGGCAGTGAAGATGTAGTCATTGATGGACAAACTGTGGAAGCTGCGTTAAATGAAATTTTGATTCATTTAAATGATGATGTGACTCAACTGCAGTTGCAATCAATTTATGAAGAGCTTGCGAACAACGATGCGGCGGTCGCAAGTTTTGACGACTCTTTAAAAGTTTTGCAAGTAAGAGTTAGAGAAGGGGTATCTGAAACTAGCTTAATTGAAAAACTAAACAGCATAGGTGGTATTCGTCACGCTGGGTTTAACAGCATTGTACTGCCGCAAAATATTAAAATGCTCAGCAACTATACGCGCGAAAAACAAAACAAAAAACCTTTGGTGCAGCGAATGGTTGAGCCAAGTGCTGATGAGCCGCTTTACGCAGGTGATTATTGGATAGAAGCGATTTCGGCAAAGAGTGGCTGGCAATCGCTAGAAGGGCGCACTCTTTCTCCTGTGACTGTGGGGATTGTTGATACAGGCATTAGTGCAGAGCAAACCAGTATTGCAGAATCTCGCTTAACACGTATTAAGGTTCAATTGGACGGCCAGTTTACAGAAGTTGATGGCGATGATACTGAAGAAGAGGTTGATCATGGGTTATGGGTGTCTAGTTTTGCTGCTGGTTATAATGTCAGCGAAGAAGCGCCATTGTATGGAGTAAACCACAGTACGGATGTTATTCATACGGATGTGTATACTAAGCGATGTGAAGGTGTATTGAGTGCACTCGATTGCCCATTAGGTCTTGGCGTTAAAACCTACGTAACCGACTTAATTGCTGGCGTAAAAGCAACTATTGATAATGGTGCAAATGTTGTAAATATCTCTTGGGGTGATACAAGTACATGCACTGATAGCTCAGGAGTAAGATTAAGTAGCAGAAGGCATTGGCGGTTAAACCAAACAAATGTAGTTGAATATGCAAAAGAAAAGGACGTTTTGCTCGTATATTCAGCGGGCAACAACTGTGAGAAAGATGATGACCAACTATTAGTTAGTGCAGAAGATATAGGTCAAGATGCGTGGAAAACAAATGCGTTAATCGTCGCTGCAACCGATATCGATAATAAAGAAGCCAGTTTTACACGTATGGGTGAAGTGGTCAATATTGCTGCACCAGGCCAAAATATTGGCTGGGGTAATGGTAATACAGGATCTGGTACGTCATATTCAGCACCTCTAGTTACTGGGTCTGCGGGAATAGTTAAAGGAATAAATAGCACATTAAAAGCAGCTGAAGTACGTGATATTTTAATTGCTACAGGCTCTAGCTTTTCACTTTCCGATGAGTCTATTGAAGTGGGCACAACAACCCCGACTAAGTTATTAAACTTAAACTCTGCAATTCAAACTGCTGATTTAACAGTTGATTCTGTTTTAGAAGTTACCGATCCTGCAGTCTTACCTAAAGGCATTAATAAAACTGCTCAACTAAACTTTACGTTACCTGCAACGACCGTTACAGCGCTCGATATCATGTTTTTAATTGATGTTAGTGGTAGTTATGATGACGACATAACAAGTTTAAAAGCGCAAGCAGATAATATTTTAGAAAACTTATCAGGTCGTGGAATTAACGTTGCCTTTGGTGTGTCTGCGTTTTCAGACTTCCCGATTGACGGATTCGGTGATGAGAGCTCAGGTGATGAAGCATTTTATTTGCTTCAATCAGTGACAACCGATGTTGATGCCGCTAAAGAAGGCATTAATGGCTTATCGACTTATTTTGGCTATGATTCACCTGAATCACAGCTCGAAGGGTTGTATCAAGTTGTAACTGGAGCTGGTAGAGATATAGACAACGATGGTAGTTATACTGAAGTTGGTGATGTTGCACCGACTAACATAGGGTGGCGTGAAGGAGCATTAAAAGTTATTTTATTAGCAACTGACGCACCATTTCATGATTCTGATGTAAATGAAAGTTACCCTGGAGCAGGTAAGACAGAAGTGATTAGCTTGCTTCAACGAGAAGGCGTCACAGTATTTGGTTTACAAAGTGGTTCAGATAGTGATGCAACAACCGATTTAGAGGCAATTGTATCTGCAACGAACGGGCAAACTTTCTTATTATCCTCTGATAGTAATGAGATTTCAGAAGCCATCTCTTCAGCACTTGATGAAGCTTTAAAAGAAATTGATCTATCAATTGAGGTTATCTCGGGTGAACAATGGATTGAGACTATTACACCAGTGTTAATTGAAAACGTAAAACCTGAAGAAGAAGTTACCTTTGAAGTGAAACTAAAAGGCATCAAAAATGCTTCATTAGAGACGCTAAAATATGAAGTGATACTTTGGATTAAAGGGGATGGTAGTGCTGTTATCAGAAGGGTTGTAATCCCAATTTCTGTGCCTTCATCTGATGACTCCGCACCAGAGTAACGCTTTAATTTAACCTTGTATACCGCTGATATTGGAAGATTTTTTCAATATCAGCTATTTAACTTTATAGGTAAGAATATGTCTATAAGAATAGGTATATTATTTATATTCGTCGTTTATCAACTGAGCGCATGCAAGGTACAAAGCAAGACTGAGCAAGAATGTATCTATGGAGGCGTTAAACAACTGTGTGGTTCGTTACAAATAATATCATACAAAAAAGCATTTTCAGAGACTCTCCTCGTGGTGGAAAAGTATGTAAAACAACATAATGGCCAAGTTATTTCTAGTGATAGTGATTTACATGAAATAAAGATTCGCTTTGATAACATTGCTCCTAAAACAATGAGTGCTCACTCTGCTGATTTACTCAATATGCGCTTTATCAAACGAGTTAATTATGTTTCGCTGACGAAGATAGATTAGTTTTTTAACTTACATTAATTCCGTATTGGCTTTCGCTTCAGTCATCTTTTAGTGCCAATGTCAGTCCAGTTTTTGGCATTGTCAATGCACTGCTCAATAACCAAAGGGGCGCCCATTAGAAAGTTCCGGTCAAGCAGGCTGCTGTGCTTTCTTGATCTTTTTAGTCAAAAAACCAAGTGTTGTTACTTTTTAAACTCACTTTAAATATGACTATGCATCCAGTAACGATGTCGATTGGTGTGAATATTCACCATGGTTTGGGTAAAGAACTCCATATGAGTTTAGGCTGTTTAATTAAGCATCATGGAAACTAAAGGCCTGATCCTCGAATAACTAATTTAATGACTTAAGAGCAAGGCGCATAACACGGCTTGCTTTTTTATTCGTCGGCTTCTTAGCCTAAATTTATGGCTAAGTATTTTACTTCATCGTCATTTATCTGTGGTAGAAAATAAATATCTTGGTATTTAAAATATTGTTGCTCATTAATAGTGACCGCTTCAGCTGTGATAGGAAGTGTGTCGTAGGTTTGTCCAAGTTCATAACTGTTATCACTCTCTACTTTTACAGCCTTATTAACTAACACTTCAGGAGCATCGACCACTCTGTATCCATTATTATCTGCCAAATAGTAAACATTTTGATATGTGTAGTAGGTTCTATTATGGCGTTTAAAATACGAGTAATGTTTTGGTAATGAGCGGATTCTTAACCCTCTTGGTGGTTTAACAGCATGGTAGCCTCTTTTTGCTTTTCGATAATAGATACCATCACTAAATGTGAACGAAATACCATTAAATCTAACTGATGCGCTGTTACGCGGTATGTTACTAAAGTAGCGTCCAGGCTTGTATGTAACCACATTGTGGCGCTTATTTTTTAGATAAGCGTATTTACGCTTGTCATATTTGTAATGAGCAATTTTGAAAACCAAAGGGGTCAAATCTTGACTTCATACATTAATGGTCTAGTTTTATAGTTTATTGCTCATTGAGTTTATTATTATGTCTAGGCCGCTGCGAATAGAGTATGAGAATGCGTTTTATCATGTGATGAATCGTGGAAGAGGGCGTGAAAATACCTTTTTGAGCGATGACGATTTTACGTATTTTTTATATTGCATTGAGCAAGCAAGTCTTCGTTTTAATATTGAAGTGCACTCATATTGTTTAATGACCAACCACTACCACCTACTCATCAAAACCCCTGATGCTAATTTAGGTCGAGCCATGAAGCATATTAATGGCCTTTATACTCAATACTTTAATCGAATACATAACACAGACGGTGCGCTGTTTAGAGGGCGATATAAAGCGGTTTTGGTGGATGCTGATAACTATTTGTTGCATGTTAGTCGGTATATTCATCGTAATCCAATTGAAACGAGCACCCCGCTGGTAGATGACCTTGCTAAGTATCAATGGTCTAGCTATTCCGCTTTTATTAAAAGGGTAGCGGTGCCTAAATGGCTCGTTCGAGATTTTATATTTTCGCTCCAAGGCAAAAAGCGTAAATATGCAGCTTATAAGCAGTTTGTGGAGTTTGAAAACAGTGAAGAAATAAGCGCTTTTTATAATGCTAAAAAGTTATTGTCGGTTCTGGGCTGTGAGGACTTTATTGAAAATATAAAAGACCATATCGCATCACCAAATAGTGAAAGTAAGCTTGTTGTTAAAAAGTACTCAGCAGAAGATGTAATCTCCTACTTAGCTCAATACTTTGGTGTTGAGGTAGATGATATAGTAATTGTTAAAAAGGGGCGAAAAGAGAAAAATTTACCCCGTTGGTTTGCCATTAAATTATGCCAAGATTTAACGGGATTAAATTTGCAGGCATTAGCAGATATATTTAATGTTAAACACTATTCGGCTCTATCAAAAACTGTCGGTAGATTAAATGCATTAATGATTGACGATAAGAAGGTTAAATTACAATACGAAAAACTTCGAGATTGTTTGATGTGTGAAGTCAAGATTTGACCCCTATCGATACCAATCGACGTCATTACTGGATGCATAGTCATATTTAAAGTGAGTTTAAAGTTTAAAAAGTAACAACACTTGGCTTTTTGAATAAAAAGATCAAGAAAACACAGCTGCCTGCTTAACCGGAACTTTCTAATGGGTGATCCTCGCATTTTCTTTTTAGAAAGTGGTTAGCTACGTAAATAAAAAGTTTTTGCTTTACTGCTCTATCAAAGACTTATGGGCGATATAAATCCTTTTGGTTTAACGGCTAAAATCGAACTATCGAGTTGGTTAAGAATCGTTTCTGCTGTGTTTCCAATCACAAGACCTGCAACTCCGGTACGAGAGATTGTTCCCATTACAACTAAATCGGCATCAACCGCTTGTGCAGCCTTAGGTAACTCTTCTTCCGCAGTCCCCCTAATAATATGTGAACGTAAAGATAAGAAGTTATAAGCTTTTTGTCCTAAAGTGTGTTTTAACTTTTCTAATAGTTGCTCCATTTTATGCTGACTGTGGCGATGCTCAAATTCATATAACTCTTTTTCGACTTTGTCTGGATCTTCCACCCAAAGACTGATAAATCCTGCATTGGGCGCATCGTATACATTAACTACATGAGTTGTGGAAAACTCGGCTAACGAAATTGCACAAGCCAGCTCAAGTATCGTATTGTTTAATTCAAGATTACAGTTACTTTCATCTATAGAGTCAAAGTCTACGGCTGCTAGTATTTGTTTATAATTGAGTTTTTCATCTTTTTTCATTAACCAAACAGGGCATGGGCAATTGCGCAATAAATGCATATCATCACTGGTGATTAGCCGATCAAACCAACTAAGTTTATCTACTTCTTTGAGTAAAATATCAAAGCTATTCGACAATACCGCTCGGATACTTTCTAAGTATCTTTTACCTACTTTGACTTCAGCTTTAATATTTACGTCATTATCCAAAGAAGCAATAAGGCTGCGTAGGTTTTCATTTGCTTTAGTCAGGGTAAGGGTCTCTATTTTAGGGCTTTCAATGCCTATTTTATTTAGCGCAGATGATAGGGATAAACTTGGAATAACCAAAAGTAAGGTTAGATCTGCCTGACTATTTTTGGCTAATGAAATGGCACGTAGTAAAGACGGTGACGGTTTATCCATCGGTTCATTCATTACATATAATACGTTACTGAATCTTTTCATATTACGATCTCCTTATAAAGCTATTTACTCGACTTAACACCTTGGATAAGTATATCAGCAGCATGATCCGCTGTATCTTGGAAAGGCTCTAAAATTAACTCAACACCTAACAAAGCGAGTTCTTCACTATCAGCTGTACTCTGTGATACCGCGGCTAACTTGCCCTGGTAACCAGCTGAGCGGGTTAATTGAACTACGGTTCTACGTGGATCTTCTGATGATAAACCAGTATGTAAGTGAGGGATTGTAGACACAGCCCACTTTGCATGTTTGAGTGGTAATTCAAGAATAAACTCAGCATCGGTGGCATCACCATATTCACAATCTAGCCCTAAATGGTTCCAACTTTTTATTGCTGACGGGTTAAAATCAATGCCTAAAACCTTTATGCCTTTAGCTTTCAGTTGTTGGGCAATCGCAGTGCCAAGACGCCCCAGTCCAAATATGATCACAGGGTAATGGTTATCAGGATGATCGTCGGCAACTTTTTCACGGGGAGTTCCTGAACGCTCAAATATATTTAGTACGGGAGAAAATATTGAATAAAGTTGGTGGGAATAAGTGATCATATATGTTGAGGCCGCGATCGTAATGATCCCAACTAAGGTCACTAAGCCCAGTACATTTTGTGGCACATGGCCTAAACTTATCCCCATAGCGATGAAGATTAAAGAAAATTCACTAATTTGAGCTACCGTCAAACCAGCAAGAAAACCAGTTCGTTTACTGTAGCCCATAAGCCCCATAATAATTACGACAATAAGTGGATTCCCAATAAGAACAAATAGCGAAAAGATAGTTGCACCAGCTAGATGGTTACCAAGTAAAGATAAATCTAATGTGGCACCTAAAGCGATAAAGAAAAACAATAATAGGAAATCGCGTAGTGGTGCGAGTCGCGCGGCAATACTTTCACGGTAAGGGGTTGACGCTAAAGCAACCCCAGCTAATAAGCCTCCCACTTCCATCCCTAAGCCTACTAGGTCACCAATAGCGGCAAATAAAGCCGCTTGTGCTATGGCGTAAACCACTAATAATTCTGGGGCTTTAGCTAGCTTTTCTGTTAATGGGTTTGCAATATAACGAACAAAAACAATAACAAAAGCGAGTAAACCTAAGCCCGAAATTCCCACTTGCCATACGGAAGAGCTTCCATCTTCTCCATGTCCTGAACCTATACCTATGGTTGCCAGCACTATCATCGCCATAACAACTACAAGATCTTGAACAATTAAAAAGCCTAAGGCGATTTGACCATGTAAAGATTCTATTTCTCGTTTATCTGAAAGTAGTTTGACTATGATAATGGTGGATGAAAAAGTAAGAGCAACTGCGACATACAGACTGGTGGTATGATCTAAACCAATGCCAAAACCAATAAAATAGCCAAATAGGGAAGTAAACGCCACCTGACCAAGGCCGGTTAAAACAGAGACACTACCAATGGATTTTATGAGTTTTACATCAAGCTTTATACCAACAAGAAACAGCAGCACAGCAATTCCGAGCTCAGATAGAAGTTGGATTTGTTCTTTAGAATGAACAATATCTAACACCGAAGGCCCGGCTATTAAGCCAACGGCGATAAAGCTAACAATCAATGGTTGTCTTAACAGTAAACCTATAAAGCCCAACAATGCAGCTAATACCAAAAGTGTAGCTATCTCGGTAAATGCTGACTGTGTGATCAGTTCAATTAAAGTCACTGTTATACTCCTATCCAGACACAGAATATATTTAACAATACCTAATGCTGTACTCAGCAAAGGATAAATTCAAGAAAATATTAACAATTTATCAAGTGACAACACATGATTTGAAACAAAAAATATTAGATTAAGCAACAAAAAGGTGACAATACATATGTAATACAGTGATTTAGTCTTGATGAAAACTAAAGGGGGCACCCATTCGAAAGTTCCGGTCAAGCAGGCTGCTGTGTTTTTTTGGTCTGTTTATTCAAAAAACTAAGTGTTGTTATTTTTAAACTCAATTGCAGCATGGCTACATACTACTAGAAGGCTAGCTTATCTAAACTAACTTCACCAAAGCGTGCTAGTAATAAATCTTCTGAGGCTTTGAGTGCACTGGCGAGTTCTCTATTTACTGCTTTTTCAATCAGGCATTCTGTATGTTCATCACTTAAGCCGATAGTGAATACAGAGCTTTCGCCTAAGGCTGTATGAATATCTAGCAAGGTGATATCTGCTAATGAGACATTTAAAAGCCAGCCGCCGCCATGTCCTTTTATCGAAGTGACATAACCTCTATCGCGTAAACACCCCATAGTACGTCTTACAACCACAGGGTTAGTTTGTAGCATTGTTGCTATATGGTCTGATGTTGCAGGCTCGTCCATGTGATCCATGTGAATTAAAATATGTAGCATGCGCGATAATCGACTGTCTTTTCTCATTTTATTCTCTTCTTAATCTATAAATAGCCTTAGCCATTTTATGCGTTTGATAATATCACGAAACTTTTAATGTTGCATGTGTTGACTTTGAAAACTCATGTAACTTAATATGTTTCATGAATTGAAGTTGATGAATGAATCGGTTTGCAATAAATGAGGAATTAAAGATGAAGCAAGATGTTGTGATTATTGGTGGAAGTTTTGCGGGCATTTCCGCAGCTACGCAATTAGTAAGAGCTCAGCGCAAAGTAACTGTCATTGATGCAGGTAAACCAAGAAACCGATTTACTGACCATTCGCATGGTTTTTTAGGTTTAGATGGATACAGCCCATCGGCTATTAAAGAGAAAACATGGCAGCAATTACAAGCGTATGAAAGTGTCACCATTATTGAAGATAAAGTGGTTGATATTAATAAAAAAGTGCAGGGTTTTAGCGTAAAAATCAATAACGGTGAGACAATAGCCTGCAAAAAAATTATCCTCGCCACAGGTTTAAAAGATGAATTACCTGATATTAAAGGCGTTAAAGCGCGTTGGGGAAAAACAGTTATACATTGCCCTTACTGCCACGGTTATGAGTTACGTAATCGTTCTTTAGGTGTTATTGCAACGGGGCCAATGTCTTTACATCAAGCAGGAATGATCCCTGATTGGGGCTTAACTACCTATTTCTCGCAAGGTGAATACCAGCCCGATCCAGAACAAAAATTATTTTTACAGCAACGTGGAGTTAGCTTTGAAGATACACCCGTTGTTGAAGTATTAGGGGGTAACCTTGAAGTCTCTGCGGTAAAACTTGCCGATGGTCGCGTCATTGCATTAGGAGGCTTATATGTTGGGCCTAAAACACATATGGCGAGCTCGTTTGCTGAGCTTTTAGGCTGTGAGTTTACAGATGGGCCAATGGGGGCGATAGTCGTAACTGACGATTTTAAACAAACCACAGTTGCTGGTGTATTTGCCGCTGGCGATATAGCTAACCCAATGCAAAATGCCACATTTGCTTCTGCATCAGGTGTAATGGCAGGTATAGGTGTACATAAACAATTAATACAAGAGTTGTTGTAGTTAAAGTATCAGCGCACACAAGGCTGCCAGTATGACAAAAGATAAAGAATTTTGGGAAACTACCTTTAAAGATAAGCAAATGATGTGGGGTGATGAAGCTTCAAGCACAACAGCGTTAACTGTCGCTCTTTTTAAAAATAATGGTTTGAAAAAGCTTTTGATCCCAGGATTTGGCTACGGCCGAAACGGCAAAGTATTTAGTGATCATGGTTTTGATGTAACCGGTATTGAAATATCTGAGACTGCAATAGGAATAGCCAGAAAGCAATACGGTAATACCATGAAGATTCATCACGGCAATGTTAATAACATGCCTTTTGATGATGAAATATATGATGGCGTTTTTTGTTATGCTTTACTTCACTTGCTTGATGAAAAAGCACGTACAAACCTGATAAATAATAGCTATAAACAACTTAAAAATGATGGCTACATGGTATTTGTTACTTTATCTACAGATAGCCAAACCTATGGCGAAGGTGTTGAAATAAGTAAAGACAGATTTGCAAGCAAGCATGGGGTTAACTTATTTTATTATGATGAAGCGGCGATCAAGGCACAGTTTAGCAGCTATGGATTGCTTGAAGTAAAAGAGGTTAACGAGTATTCACAAATATTTTGGCTTATTGTTTGTAAAAGTATGTAAGATTTTCCCAAGGTATAATTAAACCGTTGACTTAAAAAAGGCTCTTACTCCTTCAGCTTAAGCATTTTACAGTATTGATCAGCACTTCGATGAAAACCGTCATCCCAAGCAATATAGTCACTAATTCTATTTTGGCTTTTCCGGTTAGCGTTAGCTCTATCTATCGTATTAAAGTATAAAACTTCGGGTTCTCTAAAGTGTGGGTGTGAATTTTGTAAATATCGAACACAGTAGCTTATGTTTATCATATCCAAAATAATCTGCTTACCAATCTCAGTATCTAAATTTGGTATACGGCCTTGCTCAATATCAATAACCAGTTGCAATGTTGAAGCGGCACCTAAACTGAAGGTGATGAGCTGTGGAGAATCAAACTTTTCATACACGTAGCGCTCATAATCGTCGCGGATACCGTTGTCATTTTGATCAACACCGTCCAACGTTTTATAGTCGTTTGGGTGTTCGGGTGGCAAATCTGGGGTTAGGTAAAATAAATCTTTAATGCGTTGCCAGCTACTGTGAGGTTTAGGTTCGTTATTCTCGTTCCAATAGCGAGCAAGATAATAGTCAGTACCGTGTTTTACAAGGTTACTAGCTTGATACACTTTGTTTGCTTGCCACTTTTCTATCGTGGTGTTTTGTAGCCAGATCCAGCCATCCCAGTGGGGCTGGTTTTCTATCGGTTCAATGCCTTTAACCCAAAAAGCGGCAATAAATAAGCTGTTGTTATGAGTGACAACATCACGGCGACATAAATTGAGCTGGCATTCCATTGTGGGTGGTTTGGTTGAATATCGGTTAAATTTATATTGTTAGCTTGTGAGTTAAGCTTAAAAATATTTGTCGCGTAAGCATGCGAACAAAAAAGTAACCAAGCAATAATAATGATGAGTTTAGTCATTTCAAAATCCTTTTGGTGATGTTTAGTTATTTTTCAACTTTTGCAACTGGTTCAAGTGATGTCATTTTTAGGTAAGTCATACTTTCAATATCTAACTTATTAAAAGGGTATTGACCTCGAATATTATCATTAAAAACCTTCCCCATTGATGTTGAGTAATACAGCTTATCCCATAATAATATGGGTATATTGTAATAACGGTAAACACCTCCTGATTCAAATTTGAGATCAAGAACTTTATTAATCGTTGAATAGCCTATATGTGAAAAAGCATCTGAATTTACAGGGTGTTGTTCAAATAAGGGGAAAGGAGTTTGGTTCTGTATAGAAAATTCAATTTTAGCACTTATTGCATTTGCAACAGCATTATTTCTTAGATACGCATCAATTAGCCCATGACCAGTTGAATCAAATAAAGACTCAGCAGAATAGTTTGAAGGTAAACTACCAAATAGAATCCTTACGGCTCGCATGAACCAGTCTTCGTCAAGTGTAAGGTGTGAAATGATCTCTTTATATTCCTCCCCCAAACTTCCTCCTATTGAACTTGTTGGTGTTGCTATTGCGGCTAGGCCAACCAGTGGATAATCGGAAGCAAGATACCCGTCGCTATATTGATAAGTAGATATGGTTTCCTCAAAAAGAGCATTGGTGTAAAAGTTACCTTGCGAGTGACCAATAAGAATAATACGGTTGCAAGAGTGCATTTGAAACAGCAGCTTTTGATAGGCATTTCTATAATCAGTATCGTTTAACTTTGAATAAGTTACACTTGAAAATACTTCTTCAATTACAGATTCAATATGGGCGATATTTTCCTGAGAAAGAGAATCGACGGTACCACCGAGTATTGCAGTTATGAGGTGGTACTTATTTGAAAAAGGGGATAAATCGCCATATTTTTGTTTTGCTACTTCATATATTTGCATATGAAGGTCTTCATCTTTGTTATAGCTGCCCGTTGGTTCTCTACCTTTAAGGTATTTACCTAATTTAGTCATCTGAAAATTATCTAACCAAGCTAAATTTTTTCGAAAATCATCCGAGCTAGTAAACATACCATTAACGTAGAACAAGCGCAGTTGGTCTATTTGTTTTGAGCAATACCTATCAAGACTATCGAATTCGGCCTGTGCCTTTGGAATAAAGAATATTAGGATGATTAATAAGCAAGTTTTCATTTCATTACTTCCTCTAATATTGTGCAAGACATATCAGCATCTAGATGAAAATCGTCATCCCAAGGAATTAGATCATGAGCTTTATTTTGTGCTTTACGATTAGCATAGGCCCTATCTATAGTATTAAAGTACATCAGTTTAGGATTGCGATAAGAAGGGAACGTATTCTGTATCATTTCAGTGCAGAAGCTTATATTTATAAAATCTAAAATAATCTGCTTCCCAATCTCAGTATCTAAATTTGGGATACGGCCTTGCTCAATATCAATAACCAGTTGCAATGTTGAAGCGGCACCTAAACTGAAGGTGATGAGCTGTGGAGAATCAAATTTTTCATACACATAGCGCTCATAATCGTCGCGGATACCGTTGTCATTTTGATCAACCCCGTCCAACGTTTTATAGTCGTCAGGGTGTTCAGGTGGTAGTTCTGGGGGTAGGTAAAATAAATCTTTAATGCGCTGCCAGCTACTGTGAGGTTTAGGTTCGTTATTCTCATTCCAGTAGCGGGCAAGGTAGTAGTCGACTCCGTGTTTTACAAGGCTGCCAGCTTGATACATTTTATTCGCTTGCCATTTTTCTATGACTGTATTTTGCAGCCAAATCCAACCATCCCAATGGGGCTGGTTTTTTATTGGCTCAATGCCTTTAACCCAAAAAGCGGCTATAAATAAGCTGTTGTTATGAGTAACAACATCACCGGCGACATAAATTGAGCTGGCATTCCATCGTGGGTGGTTTGGTTGAATATCGGTGAAATTTATATTGTTAGCTTTAGATCTCAGCTGAAAAATATTTGTCGCGTAAGCATGCGAACAAAAAAGTAACCAAGCAATAATGATGAGTTTAATCATTACAAAGTCCTTTTTATGAAGTTTCATTACTTTTTAAATTAAGTCCACCTTTTAGGTAAAAACAAGGTGAGAGGGTTAAAAATTTCAAAATTTTTACAGTATGGATAAGTTGTGTTTTAGTTTAGAATTGAATTTTACCCGAGAGAACAAGGAGATGCTTTGTCGTATGGGAGGAAATGAAACGCTGGGTTTATTGGTTAAAAATAAATGATTATCAAGTTATTGATTTAGTTTGCCTCCAAGGCTTGAATTTTTACTTAGCCTGCACTTCAGCATCCAGTAAAGTATCTATATAAGCGAGTTCCTCACTAAACACACCATTAAAAAATGCACTTTGCTCAATTATTTCGCTTTCATTAGGGTGATTTTTGTAGTTTTGTTGACATCTAACAAACTCGTTAGATAGCCATTGGCATATATTGGCCACTGCACTGATTGCTGTTTTTAAAAAAGATGACCATTTTATTTTGTGTAAATTAAAGCGGTAGAGTGTTACAGCAATTAGGCTATACGCTTTGTGCTCTGGTGAGGGTGAGTTATTACTATTTAATGAGTCGCTGTTTAAAAGCTTACTGTCGATCAGCGCTTGTTGCAGAGCCATTTGTTGTGAGTTACTTAAAAAGGTTGTTGTCATAATGAATAATTAGCCTCAATCTGCTGCAATAAATTTGGCATTTAAAAGTGAGGCTAAGCAAGGTGTTTATAGCTTGTACAGCACCGAAAAAATGCAGTGACAGTGATAGCAAAATAGGGCTGACTCTTTACTGAATTAGTAAAATACAATTGTAATCGAAGGAGTGGTTTCGGTTCTAGTTTGTGGCTTGCTGCTGTGCTGGCCTGTAGGTAAAAAAATCATTAGAGGTCAGCCAACAACGATTACTTAATGGTTGTTGACTGGTACTTATTACATAAACATGCATCAAACAAATGCAATGAACACTATTTTTGTTGTTGTGCTATCCAGTCGTTGATGACTTCTTCGAGTACAGCTATTGGCAGTGAGCCTTGGCCAATTACGGTGTCGTGAAAGCGGCGAATGTCAAAATTAGCGCCAAGTTCTTTTTCAGCTTTTGCGCGGAGCTCGCGTATTTTTAACTCGCCCATTTTGTATGAAAGCGCTTGAGCAGGCCATGAAGTATAACGATCAATTTGGTCTTCTACGGCACTTTGCGGCAATGCCGTATACTCGTTTAAGTAGTTAATCGCGCGCTCTCGACTCCAGCCAAATGCGTGAATACCAGTATCAACAACTAGTCTGACTGCGCGCCACATTTCGTAGCCTAAGCGGCCAAAGTCGCTGTATGGGTCTTGATAAAAGCCGGCTTCTTTACCAAGACGCTCTGCATAGAGTCCCCAGCCTTCGCCAAATGCAGAGTGGTTAAGTGTGCGTCTAAACTCTGGTACATCAAGCTCCATTGCTATCGCATTTTGTAAATGATGGCCTGGTATGGCTTCGTGCAAACTCAAGGCTTCTAAATTATATAAAGGTTGTAACGAAGGCGTTGAAGCTAAAAAGTAAGTGCCTGCTGAGCGATTATCTGCCGGTGGCATATAAAAAGCGCCTCGAGTTGCTGAGTCTTTAATTGCGAAGGTGTTACGTGGTAAATGGCTGAAATAAGTCGGTAATTTGCCATACATTTTTTGCGTAATAAAGGCTGCTTTTTCTAACAAATCTTGTTTGTCTGCGGCATAAAACTGAGGATCAGTCGCTAAAAACTGTAAGAAGTCAGCATAAGTGCCCTTAAAATTCAGAGAGTCAATAATGGCCTGCATTTGGGCTTTAATACGTGCAACTTCTTGTAGACCTAACTCATGGATCTCTTGAGGTGTTGCTTGTGTGGTAGTGTAGTAATTTACTGCGTATTGGTAATATTCAAGGCCACCTTTAATACTTGAAATACCAGGCTCAGTCCTACAATTTGGCATGTAATCATCAACAAAAAAATCATAAAAATGTCGGTATGCAGGGATTACTTTATTGCTAATCAGTTTTTTAGCTTTTTCTTGATAAGCAGCTTTTTGTTGTTGGCTAAAGGTGTTGGGAATGCGGGTGAACGGCTCGTACAAAGCACTATCTTTTGGATCTTTGACAATATGCGCACTGATGCTCTTGTCGTAGTTTTTAAAGCTAGTGCAGTAATGTGTGTAGCCACGTTGTACACCTTCTTTCATCAAGTTTATGTTTTCTTGATTAAAGCGGGGGTAGTCATCCAAACTGATTAAAAAGTTGTCGTAGTCGGCGGTGGTTAAAAACGCCATGTTAGCGGGAGCCTCTGCAAAGTACGTGTGCCAGCCGCTTAAAAAGTTTACAGGAAAGTACTTATCATATGACTGGTAGCTTTTTTGCTCGGTTTCGCGCTCGTATTTAAAAAGTCGGTAATTCATTAACTGAGTTTTACTGAGAGATTGCGCGTCAATAGCGGCTAGTTTTTGCAACACTTGGTTGTTATATGTTTGGCGTTTTTGTATTGCTTGCTCAGTCCAGTTTGCAAGTTTGCCATTGGGTTTCCACCCATCAGGATCGGTACGGAAAAATATTTTTTCACTTTGTGCATGCTGCCAGTGCTGATCAATTATATTTTTTAAATCAGTATTGTCATCAGCGAGGCTTGGCAATGAAAAAAGAGTTAAAGAAAGAGCCAATAGATTTATTTTATGCATGTTTTTTCTCATTATTAGCAAGTTAGTATTTTATAAAACAGTGGTGTATGACGTTAGTTTTGAGTATTTTATGTTTAAATTAGGGTATCAAATTAACGTTGTAAATGCGCTGGCTTTTTCAGTTGGGACTAATTACAAACTAATTATTCATTGAGATCGACATCGATGATAAAGCAGTACAACATAGTCTCGCGGTTAAGCTATTTTATAAGGGGTTTTCATTGGATTCACTGACACAGGTTGTACTTGGCAGCGCAGTTGCTTATTCAGTATTAGGCAATAAGCTTGGTCGAAAATCATTACTGGTTGGTGCGACGTTTGGCACCTTGCCTGATTTAGATGTTTTGATAAATTACGGCTCCGAGATTGAAAACTTTGTTTATCACCGCAGCTTTAGTCATTCTCTATTGATGCAGCTTTTACTTAGCCCTTTATTTGCCTGGCTAATGCTTAAAATGAATTGGGCTAAAAGTGTTTCGTGTACCAGATGGTCTGTGGCCATTTTTTTAATTTTGAGTACTCACGTCTTACTTGATAGTTTTACAGTGTACGGCACACAGTTACTGTGGCCGCTTTCGACATACCCATTTGGCATTTCGAGTATGTTTATTATTGACCCCGCGTACACTGTGCCATTGATAGTCTCAACGATCATATTGTGTTTTGAGCGTTTTAAGCTCTATGCGCAGTACATTAATAGCTGCGCGTTGATTCTCAGTTCGTTTTATTTAATCTGGAGCTTAGTTGCAAAGTGGCATATCAATGAGAAGATTCATCTGGCGCTGAACAATAAAAATATCGAATTTACCCATTATGAAAGTACGCCTACGCCCTTAAATACGTTACTTTGGCGAGCAGTCGCGGTAACTGAACAAGGTCATTATGAGGTTTATGCATCGGTATTTGATGCAATAGAAAACGTTAATATAGATTTTTACCCGACAACAAATACATTATTAACTCAGCTTGATACAGAAAAGCCCATCACATTATTGCAAAATTTTACCAAAGGCCTTTACGGTGTGTATCAACAAGATGAAAAGTTGATAATGAGTGACTTAAGAATGGGCCAAGAAAGTTATTATGTATTCTCGTTTGTGGTTGCACAGCAACGTAACCAGCAGTGGGTTACCGGGGGTTACCAAAGGCTGAATAATAGGCTTCCACTAGATAAGCTCGGGTTCATTTATTCGCGTATTACAGATCCTAGTGTTGATTTATCAACTAAAGCTATTCACTGATAAGGCGACCTAAATCTAGTTTCCCCCCTTTTATAAGGGGGGGCTTTAAGAGATCCTAATAAAGTACTTATTAGTTAATCACTGCAGGGTACCAGTTGGCTAACACGACCCCAAATAAACCCACTAAAAATACAATGGCGATCAATACCATTAAGCTTGCAGTGGCAAGTGTAATAACTTTATTCGTGGTATCTTCTGCATACCTTACCAGCTCAGCAATAAGCAAAGGGAGCACATATGAGCAAATACTTATAGCTAACACCGTTGGGCCGGTAAACGTGGTGGTATCGACTCCTAAAGTACCAAATATTAAGAACCAAGCAAAAATCATCAAGCGAAAAAATAATACCCCATTTGCTGCGAGGTATAAGCGTATTGCCCATATTTTATGAAGGCTAATATTACGATTTTTGGCGGCTATTATTGCTAATATACTTGATAAAATGACCACGCAACCACCAAATATAGTTAATCCTTGCATTAATGTGTTGCCAACGGTTCCTCTGGCTATCATAAGGTAGATACCTGCTACAGAGATGGTACAGGCGAGCAACACAAAAATACGGCCGTTATAGCGATGAAAGCGAGGGTGCTTTGTTCGTATAGAGGGTATTAGTTGTAAGCTGCCGCCTATTATCATCACGATGGCTAATAATACATGTAGCGCATACATAAAGTTTCCAGTTGCGTCGTTAGCAACATAGGCGGTGCTATTTAGACGACTCCAACCAGAGATTCCTGTAGTGACGCCCGTAAGCCCGTATCCCAATGAGAGGTAAGTCACAAAGCAGATTTGTGCTATCAGCAGGCACGTAAACCATATTTTTTTACTATTATTAAGCAATGTACTTGGGTTTAATTTAATTTTATGCATTGATGTTTTCTTTTTCTGAATTAAACGAATAACGCAAATATAAAGGGCTTGAAGGGCGGTTTCTTATCAAATTTGAAATTTGAGCAATGATATATTGTGGATTTTTGACATTAATTAATTTATACAGACACATTCCCTCACAAAGTCTTTTTGCTAACTGAAAAGTAACTTTGTACTATGGTGGCTAGGCAAGTTTATACATCAGGTAAAAGTGCACTGTTATGCAAAATACGTCTCCTTATTTTATGCTTATTTTTGTTTGTATGAGCTTGATGCTTTTAAATGGGCTTAAAAAAGATAAGCAGCTTGTTCATTATTTATTTGCCATATTTTGTGGCTCGCTGTGTATGGTAGGGGCGCAAAAAATTAGTGCTCCACGCTTGGGTGAGTATCAATACTTTATTGGTTTGTTTACTTGCGCAACGTGTAATGTTTCGTGGTTAATTTCACGGGCCTTATTTCGTGAGCATAACCCTATTTCACGCAGGCATGTGGCAGTTGCTAGCACCATCGCGCTTTTGATCATGTTTAATCAAACATGGCACTATTTAGTTAGCCTTGACCCGCAACCACTTTCTAGCAGTCATATAATGTGGCGATTAAAACAAGGCATGAATGAAATAACAGGTTTACTTTCATCGTGCATTTTAGTGCTTTCTTTTTGGGAGTCGCTGAGAGGTTTTAATAGCAAAACACACGCTCAAAAAGTGCAATCAGTGATTTTTGCAAGTGCGTACTTTTTAGCGGTTTTTAATGCCAGTATATTACCTGTATTTATATTTAGCCCAGCGGAGATTGAGCTATATAACCCGCTAATTATCACTTCTTCTGCACTGTTAATTGTATTTGCAATGCACACAGTTATGACCCTACAAGCAAGTATCGCCAACAAGCAAACGCTACCTCAGAATGATGAGGTTGGGTTTGATAGTGATGAAGTAAAACATCTTAGCAAAAGCACTCTTCATCAAGAGCAAGTACCACCTGAGTTGATAGCTGGTATTTCTGAACTCATAAATGAACAGCAATTATTCTTACAAACGAACCTTAAAATTTCAGATTTTGCGCAAGCGCTGATGATGCCTGAATATAAAATTAGCCGAGCGATTCGATATCATTATAAGGTTGCTAACTTTAATCTGTTTATTAATCAATACCGTGTAAATTATGCGAAAGGGTTATTAGCAAGTGAGCAAGCTAAAGAATGGAGTATTTTGAGCATTGCACTTGAGAGTGGCTTTTCGTCTCTCGCAACGTTTAATCGGGTATTTAAAAGCATTGTGGGCGATATTCCTAATGAGTATAGAAAACAAAGCGACAATTATAATAATGCGAATGTAGGGTCTTGTTGATTATCTAAAAAGGTTGGCGGTTGTAACTTTATTTTTCGTACACTTATATTTTGTTGTTTTTTAATTTTCTGTGGCTATTAGCCTGTATAAATAACTTAAGGAATACGTTGAATTATTTAGCTCATCTTTATTTGGCAAAACCTACGGCTGATTCGCATTTTGGTAATTTACTCGGGGATTTTGGTGGTCGTAAATATACTGAAAATCTCCCTTTATCAGTTGTAAATGCGCTAAATAACCATTATTTGGTTGATAAGTTTACCGATGCTCACCCTTTAGTTAAAGACGCTAAGGTGTATTTTTCACCACAACGAAGGCGCTTTTCGGGCGTGGCGATAGATGTGTTATTTGATCATTTTCTAATTAAGCATTGGCAAACCTTTGAACATCAGCGATTAACTGACTTTAAACATACGAGCTTTGGTTTTTTACATCAGCGTATGCCTGTTATGCCTTGTAAAATGCAGCGCGTTATAACGAGTTTGACTGAAGATGATTGGTTTAAAGAATACGAAACTCTCGAAGGAGTAGGAGTTGCACTTGATAATATAGCAAAGCGCATTCGCTTTATTAATGAGTTTACTGGTGCGGTGGAGGATATCAAGCGTAATTACCGTGAGTTAGATGCGCTATTTTTAGCGTTTTTTCCAGAACTTATTGAGCATGTGAGACAGCAGGGGATTGAAGAGCTCTAAGCTTTCAGTAGTTACGAGAGTAGAGTAACCAGCCGCAAATTTTGAAGCTCGTAATCCGTTTCTCGTTACTTAATAAATCAATCATCAGGCCCTTTAAGGGTGAACACTAAATGCTTGCGCATATCTTTTAAGATAACCCCTTTTTTAAGCATTGCACCACTTAAGCGTTTTTGCCACTTTAAAAGTTCTGGTTCTGCTGCCGCTAGTGCTTGTTCATCCTCAAATTGAAAACACATTAGTAGTGAGCCAGGAAATAAGTGATATTCCACATCAAACCAGCATTGCAACATACCTTTTAGTTCATTGCGACCTTGTTCTTCTATTGTGTCGGCAACATTCAGTACAAGTGCTTGTTGCTTGATTTGCACGGCAGAGAGTTTTTTCATTGTGTAATCCAAATTAGATGGCTGAAAATAAAGCCTGAAAAAGTGATTATACCTGAGCTTGTTGGCAGCCAGCAATGTGGCGGTAAGGTTTTTATAGAATGAGGTTTAGTTTGACGATAAACTATTTTTAATATTGGCGCTAAAGCTCGGTAATTATTGCAAAATAAACATTGATGGTAAGTGTTTTTACCCTATGCTTTAATGATAAAAAAGTAAGGGGGCGTTATGAGTAGGGATAAATCTGTAGTTAATAAATATGTAGCTGTAATGGCCGTATCAGGAGTATTAATTTCACCAGTATCTGTTTTGGCCAAAGAGACGAAGCAATTAGTTGAACAGTTATGCAGTAGTTGCCATAGCCTTAAGAATCTCGATCGCAGTGCGGGTTATAGTCAAGAACATTGGAAAACGCTTATTAGCTACATGGTTGATACTGGCTCAGACACGCAATTAACTCAAGACATAAGTGCTTATTTAGCAGAACATTATCCAGTTAACGCTAAGCGTGACTCAAAGGTAGTTGATGGAGAGCTCAAGTTAAACTTTAAATATTGGCAAGTGCCAACACTTGGCCAACGTGCGCGAGACCCAGTACAAGGTAAAAACGGCATTATTTGGTGGGTTGGGCAATGGGGAAACATCCTTGGCCGTTTAAATCCTAAAACGGGTGATATGAAAGAATACACCTTGCCAAGCGGCACCTATGCGCACAGTGTCTCACTTGATAAAAACCAGACGCCTTGGTTTTTAGGTAATAAAAATGGCACCGTTGGCTATTTAGATTTGGCAACAGAGCAATTTAAAGTTTATAAAATGCCAGATGTAAAAGCTCGCGACCCGCATACGGGTGTGTTTGATGATGCTGGGACGTTTTGGTTTACCCTGCAACACAGTAATATGATTGGTAAACTTGACCCCAAAAATGGCGACATACAGCTTGTTACTTTACCAACCAAAGGTTCTCGTCCTTATGGAATAAAGCTTGATTCAAATGGTACGCCTTGGGTGTCATGCAACGGCAGCAACTGTTTAATTAAAGTTGATAAAAACTCTATGCAGCTGAGCGAAATCAAACTGCCTGGCGCGAAAACTCATACTCGGCGACTTGCCATAACGCCGAATGATATGATTTTTTATGTGAACTCCGGCATGGGGAAGCTTGGTCGTTATAATCCAAAAAATGGTGAAATTACCCAGTGGGATAACCCCAGTGGCAAAGATAGTCACCCGTATGCCATTGAATATGCTGATGACGCTATTTGGTTTAACGAGTCAGCAAAACGACCTGAAACCTTAGTTAGGTTCGACCTTGCAAGCGAAACCATGCAAAGCTGGCAAATACCCAGTAAAGAGGGCGTTTATTCTGGCTTAATAAGGCACATGCGAATGGGTAATAATGGGCTTATTATTCATCAAACAGCAACCAATCAACTAGCTGAAATTACATGGTCCAAGTAATGTTTGTGTTCCATATTTATTGTTAACCCCAATGGTTATGTATGGTGGGGTTCAACTGGCAAACTAGCTACGTTTACCCACCTTTTAAACATGGCTAAACCTAATGAAAAATGATTGATTAAGTCCGTGTTTCTTTGAGTCTTTACTATTGGTTAGCTATTATTAAATTTGATTTAGTGCAATAATTGTTAGGATTTTTAAAAGCGGCAAATAAAATAACAAGCGTCGCGCAGTAACCTGAGGGATTTTAGGGTATGTACAGGATGTTTTTCTTTTTAATTTTTTCAACAAACCTTCTTGCTAATGATGTTAGTGAAATGATAAACCGAGTTTATCATGGTCATACGACAACGATTGAGTCCAAAACTATATTAAATACACTTGAAGCAGGTATGCCCTATGACAATAGTGTGGATAATGCACGCGTTATGGCTTTTAAATGTTGGTTTCTCGAAACTGATACAGCGCATAAGCGGTATACATTTAAATCTTTTTTTACGCAGGCTACACAGGTGGTCAATAGATCTGGCTCTAAAGTACTTCAGTACTCACTTGATGTGTGTGAGGGCTCACAGTTTTACAGTCAAGGGTTATATACACAAACAATAGCCAAGTTAACCCCGATTACTGAACTAGCTCTCACATCTGATAACCGTAGCGCCGATATGTACTCTGTTATTGGTTAGCAAATAAAGTATTAAGCCGTGTATATGTTGCGCAAGGGCGATACGAGCTCGCATTTTCTGCAGCGCAAACGTCTTATCAGGCTTATGATCTAGCAAATAACCCATACGAACGCGCTTTAAGTCTTCGTGAAATTGCAGGTATACATTTAGCGCTTGCTAACTATGGATTAGCGATTGAGCAATTACAGCGTGCTAAATCAGAGTTAGCTGTATTTAATGTACAAGAGCAGTATAAAATCACTGACGAAATTGCTTATGCGTATGAACAAAAAGGGGATATTAATAAAGCCATTCCTCTTTACTTATCGATTTTTGACCCTGTTAGAAAATTTGAAGATGATGATGCTTTTGCATATTTAGTAATCAAAGTTGCAGAGCTGTACACACAATTAAGTGAATTTGACAAGGCCAAGCTTTATTTTAATCAAGCAAAACAACTTTCATTTAGTAGTGAGTGGATCATGCAGTTGCATGCATTAGCGCATGGCGAGTGGCTTTTAGCTACAGGTGATCTTGCTGCTGCGAGACGAAAAAATGAAATGTTAACTCAATTTGATAGGCAGCAAACATGGCCAATGGGTTTCACTAAGCGCTACCTTACATTTTTTTCGCAGCTGAGTGCGCAATTAGGTAACTACAAGCAGCAAGTAGATGCACAAGACCAATTGCTGCGAATAGTAAATGGCCAAGTGAAAAGTGTAGCTGATAGAGTCTTATTATCAGAGCGATTAATGTTTAATTTTAATCAGCAAAATAGAGAAATAGCCAGATTAGAAGAAGTAGCCGAAATTAAAGGAGTACTTTTGGATTTAGCGCTGGATAAATCTTTGTGGCAGCGAACGGCTTTAGCTTTTATGTGTGCACTGTTTTTATTTTTAACTGTATACACTTACAAGCAAGTTCAACATAAAAAGCATTTCAAACTATTAGCATTAAAAGATGAGTTAACGGGCATTGCAAACCGACGTGCTATTTTAGATATGAAAAAAAGGGCAATTAGTCAGGGTAAAGAAACAGGTAAAGCAAGTTCGCTCATCTCTATTGATATTGATCACTTTAAAGCGGTTAACGATGAATATGGCCATGATGTTGGTGATGAGTTGATAAAGTCGATAGTTAATACTTTGTCTCATTCGATACGCTCGTCGGATAAAGTCGGCCGAGTAGGTGGGGAAGAGTTTTTAATTGTGCTTGAACGGCAGTCTTTGCCACACGCTTTAGAAGTTGCGCAAAGGATTAGACGTTCAATAGAGCAGCAAATTCATACTACAAAGAATATTAAGGCAACAGTTAGCATGGGAGTGGTCGAAGTCAATGCTACTGAAACCCCTGAAGAAGCAGCTAAACGTGCTGATCTTAATCTTTATGAAGCCAAAAAAAGTGGCCGAAATACCATTGTTGCGTAAAAATTTTTAATACAAACTAAATTAACGGGCTTTGAAATACTTTGTAAATGATTAAAAGCCCGATTCACCAACTTATTTTATTCACATAAGTTTATGCATTTTATTTGTTAGCAAATCCTACTTTTATCAAATATGTAAACTTGTCTATTTCTTTGTAATTATGCCTTAGTTGCGGCGTAATTTATTATAAAATTAAGAACTACAAAGTTAACATTCATGCTTGTTAATTTATTTTAAAGTTTTATATCAATGTGTTACCGTGTTTTTGTCGCTGAGTTAGTAATTTTTCCAGTTTGGTATGAAGATTGAAGCTTTGTACATAGCTGTCGCTTAAGTTAGCGGTTGTGTTTTATCAAATTTTTACTAAACGAGGAGATTAGAATGAATAGCTTACAGTTTGATTCAATGATGAAAAAAAGTATGGCACGTATTTTAAAACCTGCTTGTGCCGTATTATTTACCAGTGTATGTCTACAAAATAGCGCCTTGGCGAATATTGACGTTGAAATGTATCAGGCAACCAAGGCCGGGCAGGGGCAATCATTAGGCATCATCACGCTGTCAGAAAATGAACACGGTGTTACTTTTACCCCCGATTTAAAAGGATTAACTCCTGGGCAGCATGGTTTTCACGTTCATCAATTTGCTAGTTGTGAGCCTAAGGAAAAAGATGGGAAAGTTGTTCCTGCTGGGGCTGCTGGTGGGCATTTTGATCCAAACAGCGCTGAACACCACGATGAGCCTTGGAGTAACGGTCACTTAGGCGATTTACCTGCGTTATTTGTTAATGAAAATGGACAAGCTAAATCCCCTGTTTTAGCGCCAAGGCTCAAGCTTGAGCAGCTTAAGCAACATGCAGTGATGATCCACCAAGGAAGCGACAATTATGCTGATGAGCCTAAGCCATTAGGTGGTGGCGGTAAACGTGTTGCTTGTGGCGTAATTAAGTAATAGTAATACGGAGGTCATTTATGCCTTATCAAAATACAAGCAAGTTACCTGAGTCAGTAAAAGGTAACTTGCCAAAGCATGCTCAAGAGATATATCAAGAGGCTTTTAATAGCGCTTGGGACACTTATGAGGATCCCAGTGATAGAAAAAACGATGACGACCGTGAAACAACTGCACATAAAGTTGCTTGGTCTGCGGTTAAAAACAGCTATCATAAAAATGAGCAGGGCAATTGGGTGAAGTCGAATAGCTAGCGATTGTTGATCTGTTGAGCAAAAGCTTTGCCATTAAAGGTTAGTAAAGCCTAAATAATTTAAAATAGCTTCTACATTACTGTAGCGGCTTTTTTTATGTCTATGTGGAACACATGAGCTCGATATTATGTAAAGTGGAAAGACGTTAGTTTAACGTTAAAAACAATAACAAGTTATCGATTATCGATAATTTTTGTTGTTTTTTAATTTTTTCAGTGCCATAGTAAATTCTTTACTAGGGGAGCTTAAAATGAAACATAGGTTACTAACTGTTGCTACGGTAGTGTTAGTTGTGCTGCAAACTGCATGTACGACAATCTCAGTTAATGAGTCACACTTTTTGAATCCAGATCAAAAGATACAGGTTAAAGAACTCAATAAAATAGAACCAACAGCTACAACAGAAAACATAACCATTAATGGGTTTGACGATGTGACGTTGAGTGGCACCTTGATAAAGGTTGATAATGCGCAAGCAACGGTCATTTATTTTGGTGGTAATCAATTTCGTGTAAGCGTTGCTGGAGGTGAACCCGCGCAGCAAATATTGCCAATGAATGTAAATATTTTAATGGTTGATCATCGAGGTTACGGTAATAGTGAAGGCACGCCAACAGTTGAAAACTTAAAGCGCGATGCATTGTCTGTTTATGATTATGCCGCCAACCTTGTTGACCTTGAGAATGCCCCTATTATTTTGCATGGACACTCTTTAGGCAGTGTCATTGCAGGGTACGTTGCAAGCGAGCGGCCTGTGGGTGCGTTAGTACTTGAAGGCAGTATTACCAATGTGCAGCAAATGACCTCGCAACGTATACCTTGGTTTGTAAAGCCGTTTGTAGAGCTTAATTTTAGTGATGAACTCGCTAGGGTTGATAATTTAAAAGTTGTGGAATCATTTACAGCCCCGCTTTTAATAATTACCGGAGAAGACGATACGCAAACACCACCTGTATTAGCTGAAACTTTATACCACCATGCGCTTTCAAAGCAAAAGCAATTATATATTGTAAAAGGCAAGCATCATGGTAATGCATTAACTGGTGATAAGTTACAGCTACATTATCAGCGATTAGTAAAGCAGTTGAACGAAAAGAAATCTTAAAATGAAAAAAATAATAATGATGAGTAACGTAATACTAACGTTACTTTTTTTGACCCTAGCTACTTTATTAATAACCGCCCTTGTAATGTTACTTAATGGCAGTGATGTTTTAAATTTTACTCAAGCTAACGGTACCCACTTGTGGATAGGGCTTGATGTGACCGGTTCTTGGAAAAGTACCGCAAATACATTATCGGCAAATAGTTTTAATACAATGACTTGGTTGGCGTTACCGCAAATGCTGCCATACGTCATTATAAATCTTATTTTAATACGCTTATTCATGCTTTACCGCCAAGGGTTGTTTTTTAATTTAAAAAATATTCAATGCTTTAAATGGCTTGGTGGCTTATTAATACTACAATTTTTGTTTGTTGCTTTTTATCCCGCTTTGTTAGTAACACTGCTAAATATGTTCACAGGTAGTGAGCTCAGACGAGCTGTAGTGATTCAAGATACCGACATTATAAGCTTTATAGTTGGGCTTATTATTTATGTTATTGCATGGATAATGAAACAGGCTCAACAGTTACAACAAGAGCAAGAGTTAGTAATTTAATGGCAATAATAATTGATTTAGATGTGATGCTTGCAAAGCGTAAAATGAAGTCGGCAGAGCTTGCTGAAGCTATTGGTATTACTGCGCAAAATTTGTCCGTATTAAAAACTGGGAGAGCAAAGGCTGTTCGATTTACGACGCTTGATGCTATTTGCAAACACTTAGAGTGTCAACCGGGCGATATCTTACGTTTTGAATCTGATGTAGACAAAGACGACCGCTGACGAGTAAATAACAAAGCACTCTTAAGTTCTAATTTAGTAATTCAACAGGCGCTATTTATGTACTTGATAAGCTACTCTTCACGAGAGATCTCAAGTGACAGAATATTTGCCAGGCTTACCTTTTTTGATAAGACATAATAGTTGTCGGTAACAGCCTGTAGCTGGTCACAAATTTGCACGCAAAGTGTAGCTAACTCTTGTTGAGGCTTTAATCCTTCACGTTTATAGCCGTAAAACCCAAGTTGATATTTGTTGTTCCTAAAGCTGCGATAGTAAATACCGTCTTTGCTAGGGAATACACGCAGCTTTGCCCCTGATACTGTAACTAATTTTGTTTTGGTACTGATATTTTCAATTGTATTGTTGGAAGCTGCGATTAACTGCTGCTGTTCATTTTTAAATAATTGGCGAGTAATTAGCTGTTCATACAGAGGTTGCTTTAGTGATTTGCTTAGGTTGTATGTGTAAAGCCAATCTCCTTGAGCTGATTTATCAACATACATAAATGTATCTTCGTTTTCTAGTGCTATGAGTGGAATACCGAGTAGGTTATCTAACCATTTTATATTTACGTTATTATCTAACATGCTTATTACAAAGGGGCGATTATTAATTGCACTTATAAGGTGTGTGTTACTGAGCCATACCGGAGGCGCAAGTGCGAGTTCCTGTGTGTGATTGTCAAAAATAATAGATTCAACAGCATATTTATCAAAAAGCGGGTATGACCGATAGTGGGAGTTTTGATTTAGATGTGCCTATTAAAAATACGGCAAGAAGTTATTGGTATTCATTTGAAACCAACGCCATCACTGAGAATTTAATGAAGCAAGCAGTCAAAGGCGGCCCTGCTGGTGGCGGGTACTCAACTGTTGGTGATTTGCATAGATTTGCGCTTTCATTAATTAATCATCAGTTGTTAAATTCTGAGTTAACTTCTCAAGCTACATCGGCAAAACCCGAGATGCTTTCACCTAATTATGGGTATGGCTTTTCGGTCAGAGGCGATGAGGGTAATCAAATTATTGGCCATAATGGCGCTCATTTAGGTATGAGTGCACAGCTTAACATTTATCGTGATAAGGGATATATACTTGCCGTGTTGGGAAATAGTCCCGGTGGGGCTGAGCCAATCGTAATTGCGACTAATAGCCTAGTGAAGCAGCTGTAAGTTTTAGTGTCCACCGCAAAGAAAACGCATATGGGCATTTAAAAGTGGTAACTAACTTTTGCTTTAGGTAGAGACCACTGATAGTAGCTAAAGCCTTTCAAAATAAACTGAATCACCTAACACTTTAGCTTGATAGCTAAGGCATTACGCCATGTAACCAAATAAGAGATTGGAATAGATTACATTGGCTGTGTAATCTTTCTATATTTTATTATTGGCTCAGCACCAGACGATTATTATTGCATGATTTTAAATAAATTTTTTCAATGGTCTTTTTTTGCTTACCTCTGCATGCTAATTAAAAGCACTGTTTCAAATCGCTATTTGAAAAATCTATTTAGGAAGGAAAATCATGGCAGAGTCATTTAAGTATTCAAACAACCAAGGGCATGGCGGTGAGTTGTACCAGAGTGCTGATACAAATCAGCCGACAATGACCACTGCGCAGGGCTGTCCTGTCAGTGATAATCAAAATTCATTAAAAGCGGGGCACCGTGGGCCTGGGCTAATGGAAGATCATGTATTGCATGAAAAGTTATTTCATTTTGATCATGAGCGTATTCCGGAACGGGTTGCTCATGCTAGAGGTTATGGTGCTCATGGTTATTTTGAAGCTTACGACGCGCTAGATGATTTAACTTCTGCTGATATTTTTCAACGAAAAGGTGAAAAACGCCGGTTTTTGCTGATTTAACAACAAGTCTTGCTAGTGAAGGTGCGAATTATGAAGTGATAGTACCTCAAGTTGGCGGCGCTAAAAATAGTGATGGAGACCATATTACAGCAGATCAGGTGATTAATGGCGGACCGTCAGTACTTTATGATGCAGTGATGTTATTAACCACTGCAGAAGGAGCAAAGCAATTAGCTGAAATACCCAAAGCGAAAGATTTTATCTCTGACGCACATGCCCATATGAAGTACATAGGTTTCACTGACGAAGCAACGGCGTTAATTGAAGCTGCCGGTCTAAAAGAACAAAGTGATGATGGTTGGTTGAACTTAGCTAAAATTCCATCAGCTGAATTCATTACCACTCTTGGTAATCTAAGATATTGGAAAAGGTAGTTTTATGCATTGAAAGGCCAGTTGTACTGGCCTTTACTTTATTATAATACCTCTAAGCTGCGCTCTAACATAGCTTGTATTTGCTTTACAATTTTTGCTTCAGTTTCTGGTTCAAGTTGTGCTATGCGTGGAGTGTGAATATGGCCAGTTGGAATATCTGAATTCAGCTCATCACGTAGGCGAATACTGCGATAAGATATCTCGTTTGATAAATAGCCACCGCCACCGCCTTTAACCGCAATTGCACCCTCTAGTTCAGCGAGTGATTTTGGCTCAAATGCTTTCTCTAATGTGATCACTTTATGGTTATCATTTATTTTAAATGACCCTTTGGCCTGCTGCATATATTTTACTGGTAAGCTAAATTCAACGAATTCATTACCTGGTAGGGGGCGGTCATTTAAGCGCGATATTTTAGGGTCTGTGGCCGTCCCACCATATACAATATTGGCGTTATCTGGCGCTGTAACACTTCGGCGCTTACCCGGAAAACGTTCGAGATCAAACTCTTTGCTACCCATACTTACAGTGACAATCATATCTACATTGTTCAGCGCGTAATAAGGGGCAAGTAGTGCTTCAATAATACCTTGATCAAAATCTTCATAGCGCACTGGCACCATCACAGTATTTATTTCAGCGGTAATACCTTTATAGGTGATCACTTGTCCATCAAGTAAAAGCGCAGCAACACCGGATGGGTTACTTTGATTAATATTTCTATCAAGTAAGAATGGGTCAAAGCCAGTAAGTAAGATTTTTTTGTCGGTGTTTTTTGTATAAGCAAGATTAGTTCTGCCACGGCTGCCATTTTCTAACATAGTTAAAAGAGCCGTTAGCTCAGCATCTGTGATAGCAAAATCAGGTTTATGGGAGCGAATAACTTTACTTGATAGCAAGCGAGCCCAGTATAGCTGGCGGTCATCAAAGCTATTAGTTTTGATTATGCGTTGTTTAGCATTGTGCCAAAGTTGGTGTGAGTAATCATGTATTAAGTCTGATGCTTGTTTATAGTTTTCTACGCTTTTCCAACTTTTTTCAAATTGTTCTACATCAGCAGAAAAAGCCGTTAACACCTTTGGTATCGCTGTCATTGCTTTTTCAATACGCAACTCTTCAACAGTTAGCGAGTTACCCATTGCAGTAAAGGAGGATAAAAATAAGCTTGAACTTAAAAGTAGTTTAATCATGTGTGTCCTAAAAACTTCGGCTGTTAAATCTGAATGTACTAACTATCCTATGCTTAAACAAGGAGTGCAAATTAAAGCGATAGCTTTGTCGGCTATTTTAAAGCCCCTAGAGGCAAATCCAGCAAAATGGTATTCTACACACATTAAATTGTAATAGAGTAAACAGCATGATTAACGACAACGATGTAATTGATACCCTTGAAGAACTTGAAGCATTCTTACTTTTAGTTGAAGGTGGTGGCTTAGGGCTAAAAAATGTCGGGGGTTTAGCATTAGCAACCAATAATAGTAATGGGCGACCGTTTGTGGCAGTACTTGATGATAACCATAAATTGTTGCTAGGACGCTGGGTTACGCAAGAGGTGTTTGAAAATGGTAAAGAATTGGTTCGCAATGGTATTAAAAAGCATTAATTACTAATTTTGAATTAAATATTAAAAGAGCAATGTGACCTTTAAAAGGGAGCTGCTCTTTTATGATAACGTTGCTACACAGTTTCGTCCTTTGTTTTTTGCGTTATAAAGCGCCTGATCTGCTAATGCGATTGCTTCTGAAATATTATCATCTTCACAAGAAAGTGGATGAACCCCAAGACTTACAGTAAAACGAATTTCTTCGTTTTTTTGAGTTTTGATAATCGTTTTTTCTGCTTCACTACGAATACGTTGAGCAATATTTTTTGCCGCCTCTACATTACAGTTAACAAGCAGTAAAAACTCTTCGCCACCGTACCTACAAGCAATATCATTTGGTCTTTGTTGCTTGGTAATAATTTTTGCAAATTCAATTATGACTTGGTCACCAATGTGATGCCCATAGGTATCATTTATGGCTTTGAAATAATCTAAATCAGCAATTACTACAGACAATTCAGCGTTGGCAATCTGGCTCTTGGTGATTAACTGTGCGCTGGCTTTTTCAAAGTAACGCCTGTTGTACAGCTTCGTAAGCGGGTCGGTATCGGCGAGCTTTTTTAATTCTACTTGTGCAGACTTTATGCTTTCTAATGTTTTTATTCGGTAAGATAAAATAAACGCCATCATGAGTGCTTCAAGTAAAATACCTATTCCGACACCATGGCTATTTATCTGATTTGATTCAGTTAAACCTTTGTAATAAAGAACGGCCAGCATATTGAAAATAATAAACATCGAGTGACCTAAAAAGAAGTATTTTGCCAAAGGATCGCGTTTTCTCCACAAAGATATTGATACTCCTAGAGTGACTGTCATCATTAATGCAGCTAAAGTACTAGCAGGTTTTAGCGCACTGACTAAGTCAAATAAGCTGTAAATAAACGCTGCGGCTAATATCGTTAAGATTATTGATAAAGCGATATGTTCTTTTGGGTGACGTTTTTTTGTTCCGAAGATGAGCATCATAAAGATGATTAAAAAGCTGGGCATACTATACAAAGTAGAATTGAATTGAAGTATTTCAGCACTAAAGATACCAAAAAAGTTTGCAGCTAAGCCATAAGAAAGTGCCACCCAAATTGTGCCTGAAATTAGATAGAGGGCGTAGACTATATTTTCAACTTTTCTAGCTGATAAATATAAGAAAAAGTTATAAATCATCAATGCGAGCATCATCCCCACAAGTAAAGCTGTGTAGTTACTGCTACTGACTAAGGCTCGCTTAGAATGTTCTTCATCGTATAATTCTAATGAGTACCATTGATGAGAAAAGGTGACACTTTTAGAGTAAATTGTTTTCTTTTCACCAGCTGCGAGCATGAATGAGAAGATAGCACTGCCACCAAATATATCCGCTTTATGGCCTGACTTATCAAGTTCAATATTGGTTTGGTTTAGTAGTTTACCTTGTTTTGTTTCATAAAAGTCAACGCGTTGCAGGTGATATGCATCTGAATTGTGTAAAAATAAACGCAATGCTTGTGCGGAGTCATTCGTAATTATGATTTTTGACCAAGCTGTTTTAGCATTTGGTCCTAAAGTAATTTCATTTTTGCTAGGAATAAATGGTTGTTTTTGAATTTGCTCAAAAGTCATTTCTTGGCTTGTATCAATGAAATAACTCATTTGAAATTGGGTTAAGTTAACTGGTAGGGCTTTTATATTTACACTTGGATGAACTGCAGGCTGCGCTTGCAGATTTATCGTTAGTGATAATAAAAAAAATATAAGTACAAATGAAACTCGATTTTTCATGCATAAAATCCCTATTACCATTAATTGTATTTTCAACTTAAATGACTTATTTGTCGAGTAACAATCACTCATCTAATAAATTATTTTACCTTTTAGGCAATTAGACAAAGTAATAATTAACAATTACCATAACTGCATCTTTGTTAACTTAAGCTAAAGTATGTCTTTACCTATATGCCCAAAATGCCAATCTGAATTTGTATATCAAGATTTGAATCTTTTAATTTGCCCTGAATGCTCGCATGAATGGGACCCTTCTGCTGATATTGATGAAGACACTGTTGTAGTGAAAGATGCTAATGGCACTCTTTTGGCTGAAGGCGATAAAGTGACCGTGATTAAAGATTTAAAAATTAAAGGCAGCTCACAAGTCATAAAAATTGGCACCAAAGCGGTAGTTCGCTGGATTAAAGATAGTAAAGATCACCAGCTTGATTGTAAGGTTGATGGTGTAGGTGAAATGATGGTAACAGCCAAGTTTGTAAAAAAAGCCTAAGAATCAGGTATCTTTAACAATTATTAATGCCTGTTAGTCTCATTTTGGTGTATCCCAATACAGTCATCGCGGTAATATTAGGTTTTGATTTTTATGTCTTATTAGGGAAGAAAATGAAGTTTTTAGCTGTAATTTTATTTGTAGTATTGATCGGTGGTTGTGCAAACTCGCAAACGAGTGCTGAAACTAATGATGGGTTAATTTGCAAGATGGAAAAGCCAACCGGTAGTAATATTGCTAAACGTGTTTGCCGTACGCCAGAGCAAATGGCTGCTATTGAAAAGCAAAGTAAAAAAGCGGTGCATAATATTCAACGAAATAGCACCAACACTAATAACTAATCGTCATAGTTATAATTTAGTCAGGCCTCTTCTGCGCCTGACTTCTAATAGCAATACCTAGCTTAGCGTAGCTGTTTTTAATTGAATTTATTCTATAAACAATACATACTCAAAATCTTAATTTGAACGACTGCTCAAGTTGTGCTTTAATCAATACTCAACTATTGAGGAGCTCAGCATGATCAAATTTTATTTTCATCACACACCTAATCCAATGAAGGTTGCCCTTTTTCTTGAAGAAACGGGTTTAGACTATGAGTTAGTGCCACTTGATACACTAAAAGGTGAGCAACACACCCCTGAATTTAAAGCGATTAATCCAAATGCAAAGGCTCCCGCAATTGTTGATGGACAAACCCGTGTATTTGATTCAAATGCAATTTTAATGTACTTGTCTGAACAACATAATAAGCTTGCAGGTAAGCCAGAAGATCGCGGTGAAATGCTATCTTGGTTAATGTTTATCGCATCAGGGCTTGGTCCGTATTCAGGGCAGTCGGTGCACTTTAGACATGCAGCTCCTGAAAAACTAGATTACGCAATCAATCGTTATCTACGTGAAGCGCAGCGTCATTACGAAGTACTAGATACACACCTTGCAGGGCGTGAGTTTATCGTTGGCGATGAATTTACTATTGCAGATGTTTCTGCTTGGGGTTGGATAGATAAAGCAACAGTAGTCTTAGGTGAAGAGGGCTTAGCACCCTATCCACATTTAGCGCGTTGGTTTGCAAGTATTGATAGTCGACCAGCAGTTGCACGCGCTCGTAGAGTGGGCACTGATATTGACTTCAAAAAAGAATTTGATGAGCAAGCACGTCGCGCATTTTTCCCATCAAATTACCCTAAAGCTTAGTTTTAGTAGTTTTAAAAGTCAGGTAACTTTACCTGACTTCTCTTAATTTTGGCGTTATTTCGTTCAGGCTAAAGTTATTCACCAAGCCAGATCTTAACTAGCATTCTGACGAGCATCTTGCGTCATTTTTACTAATGCCTTTCTCACTGCCATCGGGCTGTCGCATGGTTCATTAAATGCAATGTAATAATTATTTTTTAAGCTTTGTAGGTAAAAGCCTTGCGCCAATAAACCGCTCATAATTGGTGATGCGTCATCAAGGTTATATTGCTGTTTTAAAATCAAGCTCATGGCGTCTTGGTGGTCAGCATTCATGTGCTCAATCATGCCGAGTTCTTGTTCATCGTCCCATGCCTTAGCTGGCTGCTGCCATTCTTCTTGCTCTAACCAAAATATTTTGCCAAACCCACCAATGTAGCGCACCCGTATTGCATCTAATTGCCAGAGGTTAAAGTCATGGGCATTGCGATAACTTTGTGCTTCTGGGAATAGGGCTACGTACTTATTTATTAAACTCTCGGCGTGTTCTTGGTTTACTAAGCTGCCATCACCAACAATAGTGACTCGGCCATGCTCGTTTTGATCGCCTTGTTTAGCGGCATCAAACACCGTTAGGCTCATGCGTTTGTCATGGGTTAGGTTTTTAGTATGCTGCGCTATGTCGCTAATAAAAAAGTAAATACGGCCTTGCTCATCACACATATAAGGGGTAACAGAGCCAAACGGGTAACCTCTTAAATTATGCGAAAGGGTAGACATTACTGCGCTACTTTTTTGAAACACTAATTTTTTTGCTTCATTAAGGGCTTGTTGGCGCATACACACTCCAGTTGTTTAAAGTCATAAATTTAGTTTATTTTGCCTGCTATTTTGCTGTTAAAATTACTGTTTTGCAAATGATTCTTGTTTACGGGCGGGGTTTGTTTATATTAGCTGGATTATTATCATGCACTCGAGTCCGTTGTTACTTGCTGGCTTTTATTAGGTAGGAAAGGGAGTTATTTTGAATATTTATGCATATTGTTGGTGTGTTGGCTTATTGTTTTTTTGTGCAATAGGTTACACGGCAGAGCCCGTTAATGTAGTAACTAAACAAGTTAAACAGCAGCAATTGTCGCCTACAGTGACACTGACTGGATCGTTAAAAGCGCAGCGCCATGCACAGCTTTCGGTGCTTGCTGATGGGGTGATCACCGAAATATATGCCGAAACTGGGCAGTACCTTGAGCAAGGTAAACCATTACTTGCATTAGATTCAGCGCTAATAAAAGCCCAATTACAAGCAAATGAAGCGGCTGTTGTTCGTGCGCAAGTGACAGTTGATGATGCTAAGCGTCGTTTTACTGAGGCGCAGTCATTATCTAAGCAAAAATTGTTTGCCCAAACTGAGCTGTCTGATCGCCAAGCTGCTGTGAAAGGTGCGCAAGCAAGTTTACTCGAAGCAAAAGCAAATCAAACTTACCAGCAACAACTGCTAAAATATCACCAACTAGTTGCACCTTTTAACGGTGTTGTGGCGAAGCGTTTGGTCGATGTTGGTGAATGGGTTACTCGCGGGCAAAGCGCCTTTGAATTGGTCAGTAATGACAAGCTATGGCTTGATTTGTATATGCCGCAAGAGCATTTTTCAGCAGTAGATAGTGAAACGGCGGTAGATGTTTATTTAGCGTCACGTCCTAATGAGGTATTTACCGCAACAGTCATCGCCAAAGTTCCTGTGGTTGATACCAGCCATCGTAGCTTTTTACTGCGCTTAGCGCTAAATAACTCGGATGAGTTACAAGTGGGTTTATCAGCCAGTGCCGAAGTAACATTAAAATCAACGGCTAAAGCAAGTGTCATCATAGAGCGAGATGCTTTACTACGTCACCCAGACGGTGGTTTCAGTGTGTTTACTGTACTTGAAGGGGTTGCCGCAAGGCAAAGTGTAAAAGTAGGCTCACGGATGAATGGTTACGTTGAGATAGTACAAGGCTTAACAGCCGATCAGTGGGTAGTTACGCAAGGTAATGAGTTACTGCAAGACGGCCAAGCAGTTAATGCTGTATCGCAAACGGGGGCTCAATAATGCTCCAAGGCGCGGTAAAACATGCAACGCTGGTGGCTGTTGCGGTGCTTATTTCATGCATTTTAGGGCTTGTCGCAGCGTTTAAGATTCCTGTGCAGATGATCCCCGATTTAGATGTGCGGACAATTACAGTGGTAACGCAGTGGCCAGGGGCGACCCCACAAGATGTTGAAAAAGAAATTCTCATAGAGCAAGAGCGTTATTTGCGCTCACTTCCCAACTTAAAGCGCATGTCGAGCTATGCTAATACCGGCGAGGCAGAGGTCGAGCTTGAGTTTCCATTTGGCGTTGATGTAAATGAAGCGCTGATCAATGTGAGTAACGCACTGGCTCAAGTCCCCAATTACCCTGAAAACGTAGATCAACCGGTACTTTACAGTAGCTCGTTTTCATCTAACGCATTTATGTTCTTTTCGTTAAAACCGTTAGCAGGGAACCCGCTGAACATCGATATCGATATGCTACGTGATTTTGCACAAGACAATGTACGCCCTGAAATGGAACGCGTTGCGGGTGTATCCCAAGTGAGTGTTCGTGGTGGGGCGTTGTATCAAATACAAATATTAATTGATCAGCAAAAGCTTGCCAGTCGCAATATTAGTTTAGTTGCAGTCAGAGACGCTATTCGCAGTCGTAATAAAGATGCCTCAGCAGGTGATATAGACAGCGGAAAACGCCGCTATTTATTACGGATGGTAGGGCGCTTTCAGTCGGCAGAAGAACTTAAAGAGCTTGTTATTGCGCAAGATCAACAGCGCACAGTACGCCTTAAAGACGTGGCGAAAGTACAGTTAGATCATTATGAATTACGTGATGTGTCATATAACGATGGCGAGCGAAATTTAATGCTGTCGGTGCGCCGAGAAAGCGGCTCGAACGTGATGAATATTAAAGATGAAATGACCACGGTGGTTGCGCGTATTAACCGTGATTTATTAGCGCAAAACGGCCTGCAATTAACTTTGCTGAGCGATGATGTACGTTATGTAAAAGGCTCGGTAAAAAATGTTTGGACCAATTTAGGCATTGGCGCATTACTGGCAACCTTAGTGATGTTTTGGTTTTTAAAAAGCCCACGCTCTACTTTAATAGGGGTGATGGGCGTACCAATTTGTACCATTGCCGCATTTTTAGGTTTATTGATATTTGACCGCACCATCAATGTGATTTCATTAGCTGGGGTGGCGTTTGCCATCGGTATGACGGTAGATAACACCATTGTGGTCCTTGAAAATATTGAACAAGCCAAACAACGAGGTTTGTCAAAACTTGATGCTGCTATTACCGGAGTACAAGAAGTATGGCCTGCGGTACTGGCATCCACTATGACCACAGTACTGGTGTTTGCTCCTATTTTGTTTATTGTACAAGAAGCAGGGCAATTATACTCTGATGTTGCTATTGCTATCTCTGGGGCGATTATTGCCTCTATGTTGGTGGCCTTATTAGTGGTGCCCGCGGCATCGGCACGATTTGCTTGTTCTACAAAAAAAGAGGCTACAAAAAAAGACGCGGCGATGACACAAACCATGCGTCTGCCTAAGTTTATCCCGTCATTTTTAGCGTCTAAAACTCAGCGCACTGTATGCGTGTTAACGGCTGTAGTTGGTTTGCTAGGTGGTGCTTGGTTATTTATGCCAGAAGCAGAATACCTACCTGAGGGGGAAGAGCCCAAAGCGTTTTCAATGATGATTGCGCCGCCAGGGTATAATTTAAGTCACATGCAAAAAATTAGTGATGAATTATTAATTTATTTTGATCAGCACTTAAATGCGCCAAGCAGTGACTTTGCACAGGGGAAAACAGATTTACCCTCGTTAAAATACTATTCATTATCGGTTGGCGTCGGCAATATTTGGTTTTTGAGTGAGCCTAACGATGCTGAACATATTGATGCAATGATGGCCGCTATAACTGCCAAATTTAAAAGTTACCCGGGCATGCGGGCGTTTTCATCACGAGGCTCAATTATCTCCAGTAATGACGGCGGTACGCGTGCAGTTGCCTTAGATATTAGCGGCACCGAGCAAGTGGATTTATATCGTGCTGCCGATGCCGTATATCGACTCGCCAGTGAGGTGTTTGACAATCCACAAGTCGACTCAGAGCCATCGTCTTTAACCCTTGATCAACCTTTGATTGAAATTGAGCCGCGCTGGCAGCGTCTTGCTGAAGTGGGCATGACTGCAGATGAGCTGGGCTATACCGTCGCAGCTTTAAGTGATGGTGCCTATGTGGATGAGCTAATTTTAGATGACGATAAAGTTGATGTGTTTATATTCTCAGAGGCCGGGAATAAACAAAGTTTAGAGGGGCTTGAGCAAGCGCCGGTGGTGACTTCTCAAGGGTTATTGCCGTTAAATGCACTGGCTAACCTAAATGAAAAGGCCGACAGCGACAGTTTACGTCGAGTAGATGGTCGCCGAACTGTTACTGTGTATATTATTCCGCCGCGAGAGGTGGCACTTGAGCGGGCGCAGCAATTAGTCCGTGAGCAATTACTACCACAGCTACAGCAACAAGGTGATTTGCTTCCAGGGGTGAACATCAGTATTGGCGGTGCGGCGGATCAGCTAGAAAAAACACGCGACGCCCTCAGTGGCAACTTTATTGTCGCTCTAGCGTTATGCTATTTATTGTTAGTCGCTATTTTTAAACATTGGGGCCAGCCACTATTTATTATGGCTACCGTGCCGTTAGGGATGGCTGGTGGATTATTAGGGCTAAATGTAATTAACACCCTAGGCTCAGTGTTTGGTGGATTTCATCAGCCATTTGATATGATCACTATGCTGGGCTTTTTGATTTTATTAGGTACTGTGGTGAATAACCCTATTTTAATTGTTGATCAAAGTCGGCGCAATTTAGCCGCGGGCATTGAGGCTTTTCAAGCGGTGATCAGCGCACTAGAAACACGGTTAAAACCGATTGTTATGTCAACCATGACCACATTATGTGGTTTAGCGCCTTTAGTATTTATTCCGGGTGAAGGCTCAGAGTTGTACCGTGGTGTGGGGATCATCGTTCTATGCGGTATTGCTGTATCAACTATTGTGAGTCTCACCGTGCTACCGGCTATGTTATTAATGGTGTATAAGCAAAAGAGTTAACTATATTAAGAAGCTGGATACTTCCTCAGCTTTTTTAAGCTCTGTTTGTGAATAGAAAGGTCAGGCTTTACAAACGCTGACCTTTTTTGATCGCTTTAAAGTCAGATAAACAATAAATGCATTGTCATTGTTGATTAATGATCTGTTCCATATACTTAGACTGTCTTGTTTTTATTGGAGAAGTGTATGCTGAGATTTTTTTCTATCGAACAGGGAGTGATTAATGAGTTAGAGCCTTCCTCAGATACTCCTATAGAAACATTAATTAGAAGTGCACATTGGATTGATACTATCAAACCCACAGAGGATGAGCGTAATATTTTAGCAAAAACACTGGATATAACGTTCCCTGAGTCTGGAGATGTTCAAGAGATTGAGGCTTCATCGCGATGCTTTATTGACAATGAAGGCTTGCATGTACATGCATTATTTATGTCGCCAAATGAAGGGCGGTTTAATACCGTCACAGTGGCTTGTTTACTTAAAGATAATTGTTTATTGACTATTCGCGATGATGAGCTCGCTGACTTTCGATTATTACGTTTAAGAGCCCGTAGAGGCCAGGTGATGTGTGATACGGCAAAACAATTACTGGTAACATTATTTGATCAAAAAGTCGAAAACCATGCAGACATGTTGGAAGATATGCATCATCAGTTAGAGAAACTCAGTGCTTATGTTCTTGAAGAAGATGGCTCTGATTTAGAGGAAGCCATCAGTCGTATCGCACGATTAGAAGATGCCAATGGTAAAGTGCGTTTATGCTTAATGGATACTCGACGCAATATTTCATTCTTGATACGTCAGTTAGGTGTACAAGGTGAGGATCGCGAATCATTAAGAGAGATTGTACTTGATATAGATACTCTAATGTCACACTGTACCTTTTTATTTGATAAAGTTAATTTTCTTATGGATTCCACTCAAGGCTTTATTAATATTGAACAAAACCAAATAATTAAAACTTTCTCGATTGCCTCCGTGGTGTTTTTACCGCCAACTGTGGTGGCCAGTGTTTACGGTATGAATTTTAATCGCATGCCTGAACTTGAGTGGGCCTGGGGGTATCCGTTTGCTATTGGGGTGATGCTGCTCTCTGGTTTTGCACCTTATTTATTTTTTAAACACAAGGGGTGGTTGTAGTATTTAGCTTATGTGACTTTTGTTTGTGATTACTCCCTCACTTAAAATGGTACTAAAAGCCCAAACAACTAAGTCATTTGGGCTTTTACTGATGTGGTTACGATTTATTAACTTTGTAATTCACCAGTTGATGACTCAATGTGAGCACGTACAAACCACTGAAATTGTTCTAGATCAGCAAGTTGCGCGATGAGCATGTCTTCTGAGACAGGGTCAAGCTCTGATAGTTTTTCAAGGGCTTTACGGTGATCCCCATTTACACCATTGTATACTTTATCAAGAGCAACAAGGTGATCTTTCACTAACCCTTTACCAATCGAATAATCTTCCCAAGAGCGGCGATCAACAATCGACTTCGGTGTTCCTACAGGAACACCGCCTAATGTGGCAATACGCTCGGCGATAGTGTCAGTCATTTCTTGTACTGCGGCCACTTGCGGGTCGAGCATCTCGTGTACGCCGATAAAGTTAGGGCCAACTACATTCCAGTGGATGTGCTTTAAGGTAAGTTGTAAATCAATTAACGCTACCATGCGGTTGTCGAGTTGGGCAATTGTCTGCTCAGCAGATTCACTATTCATGCCTGGGGCGGTAAATTCAGCGACTTTACTATTACTCATACTTCCTCCTAAATTAAAAACTGAGTGCTTAGGGCTATAACCCTAAGCGAACATACTTTTATAGAGCAATGGCTATGCCGTAATTTCATTGTTTGAATATCGTTTTAAATCAAGGGGTTATTTTTGTTTGGTGGTTGCTAGCTGGTTTTTAGTATGAAAAAGCTGCATGGCTTTGTAAATAATTCACGCCCTTGATTATGACATTTCTATGAATTTGTATCTTGGCCCCATTTTTATTGCTGTTTTTAATTTATGATGTTGGCAAATTTTATCAGTAATAATAAATCGAGCAGACATGATTAACAGAAGGCAGTTTTTATTTAGTGCAGGCACACTTGCGTTTATAGGGCTATCTCGTAGTGCGTTTGGTAAAGTCCCCGTTAGTGATTTAGGCAGTAATTTACCTGCATATGGGCCGTTAATTGCAGATAGAAATAAGCTGTTAGATTTACCAGCTGGGTTTAGTTACAAGGTGATCTCTGAGCTTGGTGAGAAAATGGATGACGGTCAATTTGTACCCAATAACGCTGATGGAATGGGGTGTTTTGCATTAGACGATGACCGAGTTGCGTTAGTTCGTAACCATGAACTCAAGCCCAGTGATTTAGCCAAAGCTGATGATGCGGCGCGTAAGCATAAAACATCGCTCGCTTATGATACGAATGAACAAGGCATTGCTTTACCGGGTGGCACAAGCCACATTATTTATAATCTTAAAAGGGGTGAAAAAGAGCAAGAATACTTATCTCTTATTGGCACTATTCGCAACTGCTCTGGTGGTATTACGCCGTGGGGCACTTGGCTTACCTGTGAAGAAACAACATTAACTAAAGCCGATGGTTTTGGCCAAGATCACGGTTATATTTTTGAAATCTCAGCAAACGCTAAAGGCTTAGTGAAACCTGAGCCGTTGAAAGCGATGGGGCGTTTTAACCATGAAGCTGCCGCGATAGATCCTAAAACAGGTATTGTTTACCTGACTGAAGATAAAGGCGACAGCTTATTTTATCGCTTCATTCCTAATGAGTACGGTAAATTACACAAAGGCGGCCAATTGCAGGCAATGGTGATTAAAAACGCACCACAATTTGATACCCGAAATTGGACTGGTGTTAATATGACATTACACCTGAACATGGATGTTGAGTGGATTGATTTAGATAACCCCGAAAGTCCGAAAGATGATTTACGTTTACGTGGATACCAGCAAGGAGCGGCATTATTTGCCCGCGGTGAGGGCATTCATTGGGGCGATAATGAACTGTATTTTTGTTGTACCAATGGCGGCAAAAAACAACTGGGTCAAGTCATGAAGTATGTGCCATCGCAATTTGAAGGAACGAGTAAAGAGCAAACAGCCCCGGGGCAAATTCAACTTTTTGTAGAAAGCACCGATGGTTCACTTTATAACTTTGGCGACAACTTAACAGTGGCACCAAATGGTCATTTAATTGTGTGTGAAGATCAATACACCGATGTGGCCGATAATCATTTACGTGGCGTTACACCCAAAGGTGAAGTGTATAACTTTGCAAAATTACAAGCGCAAACAGAATTAGCCGGAGCGTGTTTTTCGCCGGATGGTAAAACGCTGTTTGTAAATGTATTTACGCCAACAAAAACACTCGCAATTACCGGCCCATGGGATAGCTTTAAACTTTAATGGTTGTAAAGTGAAGGTAATACCTTCACTTTATTTTGCTGCTTTTACATAAAGATATAAACTGCGGGTAGGGCAATACCGCTTATCACCCACAGTGATTTTATCCCCCAAGGGCTGTGTCTACCTTTAATCATAAACAGGCCACTCAAAGCTAAAAAAATCAGTAAAGCCGCAAAGGCATCTGAAAATATAACCCAAGATGCCTTTGTCTCGTTTAAATGCAGGCGGTTAAATGCTTGAAACACATGACGAGGGGCTATTTTTTCATAAATTAATTGTTGATCTTTTAGGTTTAATAACAGGTTATTGCCATTTTTAAAAAACAGCTTAAATTGCGTTGGTGATGCCCAGTAAGATGTTTTAACTTTTTCATCAATTTTGCTTATTGCAAGTACTTGATTAGCAAGTTCTGTATCGTTATCAAGTGACCAGTTTTGCGCGGATATAGATGTTACAACTTGCTCGACACGGTAATTAGGATTCCAGTCATCTTTGTGATTAACCGCAATCCCCGATACTGCAAAAATGATCACTAAACCCATACAGAAGTAACCGATATCACGATGTAAACTACGGTTTAATTTATACCAGTTTATTTTTCTTCTTGTTTTACTCAAGGATTTCTACACCTGTCGGTACCAATTGATAAATTGCCATGGGCTTTGTTACTGTGTTTTCATCAAATTCGTTTCCTGCTTGTTGCGCTCGGTGTGCTAACAACGCTTTAGTGCGGCTTAAGTTAAGCTGGATTTTATTTAGCTTTCCTGTTGCCATCGCTTTACTCCCTTTAGCAGTCATAGGGAATACCATATCACCGTCATTAACCTTGATTTGCAAGTTTTCAAAACGCTTATCAGAGGCTATTGTCATCCAACAACCTCGTTTAGCACATACACCAACAACAGTACCTTCTATTGTAACTTGTTGATCTAAGAAGGTATCTGGCGCGGCCATTATTGTCGAAATTTTTAATAAGCTTGCATTATCAACCGGTTCGCCAAATTGTTCTGCTTTGGCAGTTGACAACCCTATTGTTGCAATAATTAAAATTAAGAGTTTGTAAAAATTCATCATAGCTCCCTTATGTTCAGTGAAATTTAGTCAAATTAATTGAAAATTACGGGTTATTAATCCTTTTTTAATATAACCATAAGTAATTAGTTATTGCAATTTCATAGGTTAAACCCTAAAATTGCCACGCTAAACCAAATGATAATGATTTTTGTTAAGGATTAATAAGTATGAAGTTAACGTATGCTTTTCTATGTGTTGGAGCGGCCCTTTCTAATTTTTCTTCAGTTGCAGCAACGTCAGGCTTGGACGAAAAAGCGCGGGAAATGGAGCAAATAGAGGTGCTAGGTCATAAGCTAACCGCGCTTAATCAAGATGTTGCGAGTTCTGTATCGGTACTTTCTACAGAGCAAATAGATAGGCAGCAAGCAGCAGATTTAAACCAAATACTTAAAACCCTTCCAGGGGTTGAGCTATCAGGCAGTGTTACACCTTTATCAGGTCAGCCTGCTATTCGTGGTTTATATGGCGAACGTATTTATATCTCAGTTGATGATGTAAAACGTAAAATTGATTCTGATGGCAGCCAAAATATAGCGCAAATTAACTCATTAGGTATCAACCCCGATCAATTAAAACAAATTCAAGTGCTACGAGGTGCTGATTCATTAACGGTAGGCTCTGGTGCTATTGGGGGCAGTATTCGCTTAGTGACCAAGGATGCGAGTGATTATTTAGGAGATGAACAAGGTTTTGGCACTCGATTCTCAGTGACACATCAATCTGTTTCAGACTCGAATGACTTTAATGCTGATTTATTCTATTTAAATGATGTGAGCGATACTGTGTTTTCACTCGGGCAAGTTGAATATGATGATATTGATGTTGTTGCTAAGGAAGGCGCGACTGAAGACGAACAAATTCAGCAAGTTAGAAAAATACAAAATAAATCAAAACGACAAAATGCGACCCTAAAAAATACCTGGTATTTTAACCCGCATCATAGTCTTAAAACTAAGCTAGATTACAGTAAAACGGAATCGGTTGATCAACCCTATGGTCAGCGACTTGATTTAGCCATTGCATACCCCACACTTGCTGAAGATTACAAAAATGATTATCTCGAAGGTATGCTTAAATATACTTATCAAGGAGAAAGTGATTACGTTGATTTAGATGTACAAGCTTTTTACTCTAAAAAAACGTACGATAAGATCAGCAAAGGCTATATTGAGCAAGGCACAAATAAAATTAATTATGATAGCAATAGTGAAGGAGAAAGTTCGCGCAAGGGTGTTCGGTTTGCAAACTTATCGACCTTTGACGATGTTATTAAGCATAAGCTTGCTGTAGAACTGCAATATGATGTTGAAAGCTTCAACCAAGTAAAATGGGAAGATCAGCAACAATCAACATACTACGGCAATAGCGATGCTCAAAACTGGTCATTATCTTTGATTGATCAAAGTGAGTTTTTTGATGAGCGATTGCTAATTACCGCAGGTTTAAGGTTTGATGCGTATGAACGTGAAAGTGACCACTTTAAACTGTTTGATAGCAATGATGAGAATGAGTTATCGAGCGAACTTGGCCTTACATTTAAAGTAACTGACTACCTTAATTTATATTTAAAAAGTGCTGAAGCGTTTCGCGCCCCCTCGCTGCAAGAGCTTTATAAGCAAGATGAGTGGCGCTGTCATATTGGTGGCAAGATTTGTTACAGCGAACCACAGCCAGATCTTAAAGCAGAAGACTCTGATAACCTTGAAATGGGCTTTGGTTTAAGTTGGCAAAACCTGCCTTATGCAGATAGCTTAAGCTTCAAAGCGATTTACTTTGATAATGAAATCAATAATTACATCGATAACGTGCCATTTATGTATTACCTCGATGCAGAGGGCGAAAAACAACTCGGCTCGCCAGGGCCACAACCTACTAATGGTATACCTGTTGCCACTCACCGAGATTATAGCGCTAAGAATATTGGTAAGTTATTAAGCCATGGTATTGAAATAGAGGCGCAATATACCTTCCAAGCAATCGATATGTATTTAGGTTATTCAACGATTAATATGGATGTTGAAGGAATGCCTAACTTCTTCTTAGGGACCATTGATTACACGCAGCAACCTTATGCTGAAGCCCCAGCAGATAAAATCACTTGGAATACTAACTACCAGTTTACCGAGCAGTTTAATTTAGGTTTACAAATGCTGCATTACCGTGAGCAAAAACGTTTAAGCGATACCTACTTAGAATACGGTTACGGCACAGATACATACACGGTTTATAATTTGAATGCCAAATATCAAGCCACCGGCAGTTTGGACGGTATCATCCTAAGGTTAGGAGTAGATAACTTGACGGATAAGCGGTATCTAAGAGCGCCAGCGACTGAAGCGAACGACCCAGCAGAGCTTGGCCGCAATTATAAAGTATCACTAAGTTATCAATTCTGATCTCTTCGGTTATGCTCGCAAACTAGGCCCAAATTATGGGTCTAGTTTGATAAAAACTTGCCACGTCCCCATATAAGGTTTAAATGAAACTTGTAAAGGGAAATTATGCGCCATTATCCACTCTATAAAATCGACGACGTGCGTTTACACCGCCTAGGAGCGGGGGTTATTAAAACGTATAACCTCACAGATATAACGAATCTAGATATTGAAAAAGCAATCAATAAAGAGTGTCAGGATTTACTCGCATTAAATGACGATTGCACGAGTGATGACTTTATTGAATTACGTCAGCGACGTAATATCAGTGACAACGTGCCAGATGACGACTTATTTGCCCAAGTAATTGAAGATAATGATGGTAACTTATTCATAGCCAGTGTTTGTCGTAATGATGATGACGAAACCATGTTTGAAATCTTTAGTGAACACTCATTAACTGCATCGGTTTTAAAAGAACTTGCCAGTTACATTCGTAAGGTATTTTGCTGGTGCACACCTGTGCACATTTGTGTTTGGCCAGCACCTGATTCACCACAAGCACAGCAATTATTGTTATTGCCAGGTGCTCGCGCTGTTGACTCCTTATTAGGTAGCCAAACGCCATTGCTTGATGTGAGTGATGCTTTAAAAGCAGATATCTCTTTACAGCCCTTTGAGCTTGAGAAAGATAGGCCTTGGTATGAGCAGGAATACAACCAGTTTCTAACTGAAAACCCAGCAATGGCAAACATAGTGCCAATCAGCGATAAAGAAGAGCTGAGTGAGTCCATTGAAGCGGGCTTATGCAGTATGGCATTTTATCAAGGCCAGCCTTTGGGAATGGTTATGGGGGAGGCAAGTGAAGAATTGGGTTTTGATGGCTTATTGGTGAGTGATATTTTTATTGCTAAACAATTTAGAGGCCAAGGTTTAGCCTCACCGATGCAGCGTCTGTACTATGAACTGCATTGTGAGGACTTTAATTTTTTCTTTGGGTATATTGACGCAACTAATAAGCCTTCATATAAAAATGCACTCAAACAAGGGCGTAAGTTACTGCGCCAAGAGCTTTACCTCCCTGCGCAACAATTTTTATAAAAGACTATTCATATCCACGTAATTTTTTGGTTTTGATTACTTCAATATAACCGTGCCAACTGGCGTAACTAAGTAGCGGCATAATGACAATAAAGCCCGTTGCGCCAGTGATAAAACCAATAGCAACTAATATAAAAATACAGCCAGACCATACAACCATGGCGCTAAAATTAGTTTTTACTGCATTCATAGAAGACATAACTGCGGTCATTATATCGACACGTCTTTCCATCATAATTTGCGGTGTAAACGCTGAAATCGCAAATACAGTGACGAGCAATATTCCACCAATAATGGTGCCTAAGGTTAAAAATGCTGAGAGTTCTTCAAACGTTGGATTTGCGTGGCTTGGGTATAATGCGTGTACTAAAGCGGCAAGACGCATCCAAATAATCATAATAACCATTAATAAAATTGCAAAGCCCCATTCGCCTGCTGGGTTTCTGAACATTGATTTAAGTGAATGTAAGAATGTAGGAGAGTGACCTTTTTCAAGCTCCCAAGCAATATCGTATAAACCTACAGCAAATGCAGGACCGATCAAAGCAAATGCGACTGTTGCAGGAAGTATTACAAGGTAAGTGCCGGCATAAACGCCGCTGTAAACAATGGCCAGCGGGATTAATGTAAAAATTAATCCATAAATTAGGCTTAGTATGGGTGCTCGCATCATGTCTTGAAAAGCAAGAGCTAACCAATGAAAAGCTGCAAAAGTGCTTACTTTATTGCACTCTAAACAACGTGCAAACTCAGTGTGTTTATTAAGTGTGTTCGATGACGGCATAAGAGTCTTCCTGTATTAGGCTACTCTTTAGGTTTAGAACACATCACCATTATTTACAAATTTCAACTAACCACTATAGCTCTTTATTGCTAAGCGCTTTGTTGGATAAGTAAAAGTAGTTCGGCGGTGGCGCTAGCATCCGCTAATGCACGGTGGTGGTTAGTTAAGCTTAAGTTAAAGTACTTTGATAAGTTACCAAGCGAATACGACTTAAGCCCTGTAAAGGCTTTGCGCGATTCCACCACAGTACACAGCTTGGGCATTTTAAAGCTAATGCCCGCCATTTCACACTCTTTACGGATAAAGCCGTAATCAAAGTTGACATTGTGGGCGACAAAAATACTGCCTTGTAACTTGCTCACTAAGGTATCGGCAATTTGCTCAAAGCTAGGCGCAGATGCCACCATGGCGTCGGTGATCCCCGTTAACGATACAATAAATTTTGGAATGCGTATTTGTGGGTTAACCAGTGTTGACCAGGTTTCGATAACCTTGCCGTGCTGCATTTTAACCAGGCCAATTTCAGTGATCCTATTGCCGCCTTTTAAACTACCCGTTGTTTCGATATCGACCACACTGTAAATGCGGTTAGGATCATTAACCCAATTCACAGCTGCAATTTGTACGTTAAATCCAGATTGTTTCAGGTTATCGATGGTGGTTAGCTGATTACGCCTGAGTTTATCACCGGGTGCTTTTACCTCTTCAAAATAGACGGTGCCGTCTTTTAAAATCATTAAATCTGGGTAGCCATCTTTTAGTTCTAAAAAGCGCATAGTCATGTTTTTTAAGTGGCTTTTTAGCGCTGTGATAGGGCTATTCAAAATCAGTACTTCAAGTGGTTTTAACAGCTCACTATGCCAACGAAATAAGCCATTTGGTTGCTCAAAATAGCGCGCCGCGTTTTTGCACACATGCTTTAGTAAATCGTCAGGTGTTTGCAGTTGCGTCAGTAGTGTATTGATTTGCTGGTGTTGTAGTTGGTAAAAACTGTTAGTGCGTAATACGTGTGGAAATAAATCAAATTCATTACACGGTGGGTGAGGAGTTTCTACGTAAAGCTCATGCCAAAATACCAGGCCAAATAGACTTTGCCAAAGCGTGTTCTCTGTGTTAAATGTTTGAAAGCCTTGGTTTTCGTAATACTGTGCCACCCCTTGCTCTACATCGCCGCGATAAATCTCATCTATTTCAATTACACACTTTGTATCGGCAAGCATAGTACTTAAGCGAGAGCGGGTTTGTTTATTAAATTTGCGCATTAAGAAGTCATCGGCAAAATAGAGCAGATCATCGGTCACTGGATTTTCGACGATCTCTTCAAGCTTTGCTTTAACCCAGTCTTTATTGCCTTGACGATATTGCTCGCGTATTTGTATTTCTGTGGCTTCGGAGCTGTTTTCACAGGCATTTAAAATACTAAAGCTAATTACTGCATTTACTTTTTTAAGTTGTTGGTAGAGCCTGAGTAATAACTTGTTTTTAAGAGTTATTGCCAGCGTGCCTTGTGCTTGCTGCGCAATTACGTTGTGAGCTAAATCGTGATAGTCGTCATCAGTTTGTGCACTTTTAAATGCTAAGCGAAAGCGGTTTAACGCATAGTTTGATTTTGCCTCATCTAAAGTATCAAAGCGCGCTAAGCTTTGATTATGGCTTTGTCTTGTTGCTCTAACGCCTAAATCACGCAGTACAAAACTATTTTGATGATTGATATCTCCACTACTTAAGCGGCCGATATATAAAAACTCAAAATACTCGTAAATATCAGCGCGATTATTAATAATAAATTGACTATATACAGGGGTTAAATACTCGAGTTTATTGGTAAAGAAATCGCAGGCTTGTGCTACTAATTGTGCTTTTGTTGCGCTTTTTTTTATATTCACTGCCGCTGTAAACGGCGCTAGTAGCTCAAGTAATGCTGGTTTTGTTAAGTGAGCGAGTAGATGCTGGTAGTCGTTATGGCTTGGGTGTGCAATAAGACCTGCGTTTTTTAACTCATCAATTGCCTGTGTCGGGCTGGGTATTTCATCATAATTAAGCGTATGTATTGCCACTAACAAAGGCTTTCGTGAAAAAATACGCGAGAGCATGCATTGGGCTTGCTCACTTAAGTTATTAACTTTTGTAATAAAATCAATGTGCTTTTGCTCTAACAAGTGTCTGCATTGAGTATTTATAAATGTAAGTAACTCATTAAAATGAGCTAAATAATATTTCGCTGGAAGCTCTTTACGCATCACTTTACCGTTTGCTGATGGCTGTATAAAAAAACAGTATCTATTGTTTGGGTAAAGTAATCAAGTGTTGTTGTTCTGTGCAAGTTGTTTGAGGATGTTGGCCATTACTTGATTATTATATTCATTAAAATTAGACATTGAGTTTCCTTATTCATTTTCTCGTTATATAAAATATTGAATCTTATACTGTGGCACAAAGCTACTACATAACATAGCTAATTTTTGCCGTTTTTACCCAGAAAATCACTCCTTTTCGGTTTTTTTCGCAACTTTTTTCTAAGCCAAGTTATAGAAGTTAATACAGTAACTTAGCGTCACATTGTTGATGTCACTTTAGAACGTTCACAGTTTGTCAACCTTGAATTATCAGTTCACTTACTCTAACCTTTATTTTTATTGAACGTTCAATTAATAAAAATTATGCCTAAAGTTGGAATGGAACCTGTCCGTCGTCAGCAGCTAATTGACGCCACTATTGAGTCGGTTGCTGAGTTTGGCCTACAGGGCACAACTATTAATAGCATTAGTAAAAAAGCAGGCTTGTCTTCGGGTATTATTAGCCACTATTTTGGTGGTAAACAAGGCTTGATAGAAGCGACTGTGCGCTATTTATTATCTAACTTAAAACGTGAGTTAATTAAACGTGTAACTACAACGACAACGCCTGAGCAAAGGTTGATTTTTATCGTTGAGGCAAACTTTGCGCGCTTACAATTGCAAAGCGATACAACAAAAACGTGGTTAAGTTTTTGGGCGCAGTCAATGCATGATGCGCAATTACATCGCTTACAAAACGTTAATAGTCGCCGCCTTTTTAGTAACTTAACAAGTTCATTCAAAGCATTGATGAATGATGCAGATGCCAAACTTGCAGCAGAACTATGCGCTGCCATGATTGATGGTTTATGGTTAAGGGCTGTATTGAGTAAGTCTGACGAAGATCAATTTGAACATTGCGAGCAATTAGCCAAAGGCTATGTAAATTCACTTATCAAACAGTATGGAGCTTAATGTGACAACGCCTGTTTATCAAAATTTTATCAACGGTCATTTTTTAAAGAATCAAAGCGGCGAGACTTTCGCGGTTAAAAATCCTGCCACCGATGAAGTAATTTACCATGTAGAAGTCGCTGATGCATTTGTACAAAATGCAGCCACTGAAAGTGCAAAACAAGGTTTTGCAACGTGGTCAGCAATGACGCCTATCGAGCGTAGCCGTATTTTACTAAAAGCCGTTGAATTACTACGCGCACGCAACGATGAGTTAGCAGAAATTGAAGTACTCGATACAGGTAAGCCTTGGCAAGAAGCAGAGTGTGTTGATGTACAAACCGGCGCCGATGTTATTGAATATTTTGCAGGGCTGGCTCCTGCACAAGTTGGTCAACAGCAAATGGTCGGTGAAGATTTTTACTACACGCGCAAAGAGCCTTTAGGAATTTGTGCAGGTATTGGTGCGTGGAACTACCCACTGCAAATAGCCTGTTGGAAATCAGGACCTGCGCTTGCTGCAGGTAATGCACTTATTTTTAAACCCTCTGAAGAAACCCCTCTTGGCGCAATTAAACTGGCTGAAATCTTTTTTGAAGCGGGCGTACCTGCAGGCGTGTTCAATGTTGTACAAGGTGCGGCTGAGGTTGGCCAATGGTTAACACAAAGTGATGATATCGAGAAAGTATCGTTCACTGGTGAAGTCGGCACAGGTAAAAAAGTGGTGGCTAGTGCAGCAGGTTCGCTAAAAGATGTGACTATGGAGCTTGGTGGCAAGTCGCCATTATTAGTATTTGATGATGCTGATATTTCGCAAGCGGTAAGCGCAGCTATGTTAGGTAACTTTTATACCCAGGGTGAAATTTGCACTAATTGCACACGTATTTATGTACACAAAAATGTGTACAAGCAATTTATTGATGAGCTTAAAACGCGCACTGAGCAAAACATTATTGCCGGAGACCCAATGAACCCTGAGGTAAACTTAGGTGCGCTTATTTCAAAAAATCATCATGAATTAGTGATGGGTTACATTGATAAGGGCATTAGTGAGGGCGCAACGTTACTTACTGGTGGTAAAGCACTGAAACCTGACTCTGCACCAAATGGTTATTTTGTCGCGCCTACGGTCTTCACTGATTGCACCGATGACATGACGATTGTTAAAGAAGAGATTTTTGGCCCAGTAATGAGCGTGCTGGTGTTTGATGATGAAGACGATGCAATTCGTCGTGCTAACGATACCCATTTAGGCTTAGCAGCAGGTGTATTTACCAAAGACATTAAACGGGCACACCGTGTTATTCATCAGTTACAAGCCGGTATTTGTTGGATCAACAGTTATGGCAACTCACCAGCAGAAATGCCTGTAGGGGGTTATAAGCAATCGGGTATTGGCCGTGAAAACGGTATCGAAACCCTTGAACATTATACCCAAACTAAATCAATTTATGTTGGTATGACTGATATAGAGAGTCCATTTTAATGAGTGCACAAACATATGATTACATCATAGTCGGTGCGGGCTCTGCAGGGTGTGTACTGGCGAATCGATTATCAGAAGATAGTAACAATCGCGTATTGCTATTAGAAACTGGCGGCAGTGATAAAAGCATTTTTATTAAGATGCCAACAGCGCTTTCAATTCCGATGAATACGGATAAATACGCATGGCAGTTTCATACTCAAGCGGAGCCTTATTTAGATAACCGTAAAATGCATTGCCCTCGGGGTAAAGTGTTAGGTGGCTCATCGTCAATTAATGGCATGGTGTACGTACGTGGTCATGCAAGAGATTTTGACGAATGGCAACAACATGGCGCACAAGGCTGGGATTACCAGTCATGCTTGCCGTACTTTCAAAAAGCCGAAACCTTTTATTTAGGTAAAAATGAATACCGTGGCGATAACGGCCCGCTTGGCGTTAATAACGGTAATGAAATGGCCAACCCGCTGTATAAAGCCTTTATTAATGCAGGTCAGCAGGCCGGTTATGCCGCTACTGATGATTACAATGCAGGGCAGCAGGAAGGGTTTGGGCCAATGCACATGACTGTTAAAGACGGTGTAAGAAGCTCGGCAAGTCGAGAATATTTAGACCCTATAAAGTCACGTAGCAACTTAACCGTTGTAACTGGCGCTTTAGCTGAAAAAGTATTGCTTGAAGGTAAAAAAGCCACGGGTGTTGAGTACAGTATCCATAGTCAAACTAAGCAAGTATTTGCCGCCAAAGAAGTGGTATTAAGTGCCGGGCCTATCGGCTCACCGCATTTGCTGCAGCTTTCAGGTATTGGTGATAGCGAAACACTTGCAGCTGCAGGCGTTGAAGTAAAACACCACCTACCTGGTGTCGGTCAAAACCTGCAAGATCACTTGGAATTTTATTTTCAATACAAGTGTAAGCAACCCATTACCTTAAATGGCAAATTAGGACTTATTTCTAAAGGCCTTATAGGTGCCCGCTGGTTGTTAAACCGCAGTGGCCTTGGCGCTACAAATCACTTTGAATCTTGTGCGTTTATTCGCTCAAAACCGGGTGTTGAATGGCCTGATATTCAATATCACTTTTTGCCAGCGGCAATTCGTTATGACGGTAAAAGTGCGTTTGATGGTCATGGTTTCCAAGTGCATGTTGGTCACAACAAACCAAAAAGCCGTGGCGCGGTCACGATTCAATCGGCTGATCCTAAAGTTGCACCAAAAATTCAGTTTAATTATTTACAGCATCAAGATGATATTGAAGGGTTTAGAGCATGCGTGCGTTTAACCCGTGAAATTATTGAGCAAAGCGCGTTTGATGACTATCGCGATGATGAAATTCAGCCGGGTAAAGATATTCAAACCGATGAGCAAATAGATGCCTTTGTGCGCCAAGCAGTAGAAAGTGCTTATCACCCTTCATGTTCTTGCAAGATGGGTGAAGATGAGCTGGCTGTGGTTAATTCAAATACTCAAGTACATGGTATTGAAGGGCTGCGAGTGGTTGATTCATCTATTTTCCCTACAGTGCCAAACGGTAATTTAAATGCGCCAACCATTATGGTGGCAGAAAAAGCGGCTGACTTAATTTTAGGTAAGCCACCACTTAGTAAATCGCATGCAGCGGTTGTCATGGAACCAAAATGGCAAACAAAGCAGCGTAGCTCGGAGATATAACTCGGCCACCCGCAGCAGTTTTTTGCTGTGGGGCTTGCAGTGGCGCGCATCATGAGTTGTTTGTGGTGCGTTAATGCGGGGCTAAAAACACGGAGAAAAAATGACGTATTATCATTTATTTTGGGGAGGAAATTATGACCTTATGGCTTAGTGCTGGCATTATTTTTACCCTATTAGCAATTATTGCAATATTAGTAAAATGGGGGAATGTTCAATGTGTAGGCGTTACACCGGTTAGAACATTTACCTTTATTGCAATCTTATTTACATCAGGCTTAGACGTTGGCTTGATTATGTTTCCACTGACTGAGTTTGCAGGTTATGCAGACATAAAAGCAAGCCCAGAGTATGCGTTTGCCAATCCATTAGCTATAGAGTTTGGGTATTGGGGCTTTCTGATCTGGGGATTTTATTTCCTTACGTGCTTTTATTTCTGTGTAATAGAACCCAAAGTGAAGTTTTTCGAAATTCCGTGGGTTAAATTAATCAATAATGTGGTAATTATTGGTACTTGTGCATTTACTGCTTTTTTATTGCTGTCTAACTTACCTTGGTATTTACCGGGCTTAGGTGATGGCGAGTCGATTATTCCTTCGTTTTATCTGATTGTTTTTGCCGCAATTTGTTTTGCCGTGTATTCAAGCACCGATATTAAGTACGTGCGTTTTTTAAGTATTTCGACGACTTGGTTATTTATTGGTTTGATTGCTTTTATGTGGCTTGGCGCGTACATGGGTGAAAACGGACAGGTTTCTGACTTTACAAATAATATTGCCTTAATCGGAAATTATTTTGGCAATATCAATGAGTTTGTTTTACCGCTTAATGATTATCATGAGTTTTACTTATTTTGGTGGTTTGCTTGGAGTATCATGATTGGCCAGTTTACCTCACGTTTTGTCGGTGGATTAAAGACCTATCAAGTGCTTGGCGCGATGTTAATTTTCCCTTCAATCCCAATAGCCATTTGGTTTAGCGTGCTTTATCAATATCACGAAGCGGGTATACCAACGCAAGGAATTAAAAATATTGCCATGGTGTTCGTCGGGGTTGTATTTGTCATTAACTCACTGGATTCACTGATCCGTTTGTACACTGACAATCTAAATATGACTGTTAAGCGCTTAGGTAAATTTAACTATATTGCACTTAATGTCGTGGCGCTTTCGTTGCTAACTCTACTATTTAAACTAAACTTTTTACAAATACAATGGGTTGGGGCGCTGGTAATTGGCTTGTTCTTTGGTTGTGCTGCATTTATCGCTTATAGCAAATTTAAAACAGTAAGCAACATCGATAGTTCGCCAAAAGATAACAAAATTGACTACACCAAAATTGAATCAGTAAGCTAAGGAATTAACATGACCACACAAAAAACATTACTAGCAGTAGTACTCCCATTCGCTCTTTTTTCAACTTCTGCATTAGCTGACTGGTCAACGACCATCACCGGCGTATCGGATTATACCTTTAATGGGGTGAGCCAAACTCAAAATGATCCGGCTATTCAAGGCAGCCTTGACTATTCATTTGCTGACTCAGGTATGTACGCAGGTACGTGGGCGTCAAACGTGGATTTTGGTGATGATACCAACATTGAGTGGGATGCTTACTTTGGTAAATATGCGCAAATAAACGATGCACTGAGCGTTGATTATGGTTTAGCGTATTACAGCTATCATGGACAGAGCAATTCAAGCGATGGTAATTATTTTGAAGCTTATACTAAATTTGGTTATGCCAGCGATTTAGGCCAAACAGAGCTTAATTTTTGGTACAGCTGGGATTATTTTGGTACAGGGGCTGGGCATGTGATTTCTATGGTTGCACACACCATAGAACTTGCGCCTAATCATGCATTACGTGCCAGTTTTGATATCTCGAATTCACTCGATGGTGACAAACATACTTGGGATGGAAACGGTAAATCATATAATCACTATCGCCTTGCATATCAAACCAGTTTAGCGGGTTTTGATATTGAGGTCGCGGGCGAGAACACTAGCTTAGATTGGGATACTGCAGATGAGCGTATTGTACTATCTGTAGGGCGTACTTTCTCCCTTTAAGTGCTTTTTATTATTTTGTTTAAGCACCAAAATGGCCATTAATAATGGCCGTTTTTTTATGCGTTACTTTCTAAGCTTGGTTGTAACAAATAATAATGAATATTACTTGGTAATATGCAAAGGTAAATAATCACCTTGTTCTAACCCTTTAAAATAGGCTTGATAGCGCCCGTCTTGCTTAAACTGTGCTAAGTGTATATTGAATATTTGTAATAGCTTTTCACTTTGTTCTACCTTATTCGGAAATAGTAAAAAACTGGTGTTAATGAGCAAAGGCTTAGAATGATGAGTGATATCTTTGATGAGCTCTGGGGCTTGACTATTAAGGGTGTGGTAGCCTACGCTTATTTCTTCAGCGAAAACATCAATGCGACCAATTGCTAAACGACGGAAGTTTTGTTCTGTTGTGCCGACACGTGATAATGCGAAAACAGCGTTTTCAATTGCTTGATCAAAAGCAGCGCCATAACTGTAACTGAGGCCACCACCAATAATTAGCCCTTTAAGATCAGCTATACTCTGCCAATCAAAATGATTTTTTTGTTGATAAAAAAAGACAAATCTTTCGTTTAATACGACATCGCTATAATAGTAAGCATTCTCTCTTTCTTTGCTGTGCATCCATACTGCTGTTGCATCATACTTACCGGTATTTGTGTCGTGATAAGCTCGACCCCAAGGCAAGAAGGTAAAGTTTACCTGCATACCCGCTTCAGCGAAGATATCACGAATAAGGTGAGCAACAACACCTTGATGGGGCAGAGATTCACTTAAAAAAGGTGGCCATTCACCTGCACTTATATTGATGGTTTTTAAGTTTGAGTTTGCTACGATTGGCACTGCTAGTAATGGGCTAGTAAAGCAATATAGTATGCAAAAGATGAATACTTTTTTTATTATAAGCATACGTAACCTCTTTGCTAAAATATTGAACTACTTTATGGTAGTTATTTAAATTAATTTGATAATACCCTAGCAAATTTTCAAAAGCGAACTAAAGATGAGCGCCTTATAACCTAAAGTACTTTACCCTCAAGGCCATATTCGTATGCATTACTTCCTTGGCGCCATCCGTTTACATATATCTGACAGTAGCTCTATTTAGTCCCACCATAAATAATGTATACACTGCCATTCCCCCAAGTTTTATTAAACTGTCACCATGGTCAAACATATAGATTGCTAAGCCCATGCTTAACCCAAAAGATAAACATAAGAATAGACTAAGTAAGTTTATATTTTTGCATACATTACCAACAGTAAAACTGAGTAATAACCCTGCGGAGCAAGCCAATGAGTAACTTAATATATTAAATATTAAAAATGTTGAGTTAGCTAAGCTGAGCGCTGAAGCCGTCACAAAACATAAGCTCATCACCAGTAACGCTAGTTTTAAAACGCTGTTACTAAGGGCAACTTTCGCGCTGTAACTACAATTATAAATGGGTAGCGTAAATAACAGCTCCCATGAGTTTTGCTTTTGTATTTTGCTCCATAAACTTAATGTAACAATTGCGAATAAAATCAGTGTTAACACAAAAATGACATGCTCAGAGATGTTATAAAATAAGTTCACTATTACACCTAGCGTACATACAAACATAAGTAAAATAAGGTACTGAGAGAGCCCTGAGCCAACAAAATAACTAAGAGGGAATAGCCCTTTATTAATAGGGCTGCCGTAATTTGATAAAAAGCCACTGGGAATAGGAGACCAACCTGATTGTAAACCATTATGATAATTTATTAATGCGTCAGGGCGCCATGTATAGGCAGATGAAAAGTTATTATGTAATAACGCAATAGCAATAAAAGCAATGACGTTAACGGGGATCAGCCAAGCAGGAAGTTGCTCTATAAGGACACATATTAAGGTCGCAATAAAAAAGCTAAAATAGCATACTGGGGTAAATAAGTGGCTGAATGAGCGATTTAAAAACCAGATAATAATGCCAATAAGATTGGCCACTGTGAGGGTTGCTAATAGATTAATATTGCCAGCAATTATGATACTCAACAGAGCAACTAAGTTACTCAATATTATGAATACCTTACCTTGAAACATTACATGTTTACGATAACCAATAACCAAGCTTTGCCATTCAGTAGCTTGCATTTTGATGCTTTGCCAAGCTATCGCGCTGTACATACAAATAATTGAAAACATGATCATTAATGTAATAAGCTCTTCAATACCAGTAGCTATAAGGCACAGCAAAGACGTGATAGTTGCCCCGATAAAATAACTGGCAGAACCTACATCTTTTAACCAAAAGTTGACCGCTCCTTGATACCAAGGGCGTTTACTGACTTGCATCATCCATGTAGCTCCACAAACAACTGCTCTAAAGATAGTGTATTGATTGCTAAAGCATCTGGAATAACTTCACCCGTATAACCATAAATGATGGCACAGTTTTGCTGTTGGTTAAGTACCTTGTATGCACTAAGATCTATCGTCGATGCTTTAAAGTTGATTTTTCTAACGGTGTCGCGAATGACATCTAGTTCGTCAAGTAACAATAGTTCGCCTTGCTTTATCAGCGCAATGTGGCTAGCGACGCGCTCTATGTCTGAGGTGATATGTGATGAAAATAAAATTCCAGATCCCGAATCGAGTGCTAAATCGAACAGATCACTCATAAATTCTCGCCGAGCAATAGGGTCTAAACTTGCTACCGGCTCATCCAAAATAAGCAACTGAGGTCTATAAGCCATGGCCATAATAAGGGCGAGGGTCTGACGCTGACCTATCGAGAGATCATTAACCGCACTGTTGCTATTTAATTCGAAGCGGGCGAGCCATTTTGCCTCTAATTGCATATCCCAATTAGGGTAAAAACTACGATGTAATGCTAACGCGTCTGCAATTTTAAAGCCTTCATAACCAAATGTTTGCTGTGCGACATAACCAATTTTTTCTTTATTGCTGGCACTTAATTGATGGCTTAATTCACCTAATACGTTTACCTCACCTTGGTCTGGATTTATTAAACCCAGCGCGCTACGTAATAAGGTTGTTTTACCTGCGCCATTTTTACCTAATAAACCTATCACCATGCCAGCCTCAACGCTTAGGTTTATGTTTTTTAATACAAGGCGTTGATTGTATTTTTTTGAGACGTTTTTATAGCTAAGAAGTGGTTGTGTCATTGTTATAATTCCCACCGTTTCTTTATTAGTTCGGATATTGTTGATTGCGGTACATCAAGCTGTTTTGCTTGCTGAATAAGTTGATCAATAGCTTTAAAAAGTAGTGTTTCTTGCTGATCAGTTTGCTGTACTGTTTTTTGTGCCACTTTGGTTGCTTGACCGCGACGGCGCTCAAGCCAACCTTGGTCGACTAACTGGCCTATCGCTCTTGAAACAGTCATTGGGTTAACAGCAAAGTGGTCGGCTATTTTTCGCACCGAAGGAAGCTCATCTCCTGCAGACAATTGCCCACCCACAATTAAGCGCACAACTTGCTCGTGCAATTGTTTGTAAATTGGATCGCCACTATTAGGGTTGACATTAATAAATTCTAGCATTACTCTTTCTCTACTGTATTAATACATTAATACACCGATACACTAAGTAATAAGTTATCACATTAAGTGTAAAATGCAAATAAAGGAAAGAGTGATGAAAAGTACATCAGAGTATCGTAATAGGCTGATAAAATTAGCTATTTTACCTTTTTTAATCGTGAACTCAGCAATTTCACAGGGACAAGAAAACGATAATAACCCTGTAGAATTAACACCATGTTACATGGAAGGCCTATCAGATAGATTAATGTGCGGCAGTATTGCTCAGCCTTTATCAGATAATCCAGCCGATGGTGAAATTGATATTCATTTTGCTGTTATACCAGCAATAAAACCAAGTAACCCCGAAGAGGCTGTGTTGGGTTTTGCTGGTGGACCTGGTCAAGGAGCGGTTGATTTAGCGCAAGTGTTTAATCGTAATTTACGCTTTGCCCGTGAAACACTCGACATTGTACTTGTGGATCAGCGCGGTACCGGTTATTCAAAGCAGCTGCAATGTGACAGCGATGATTTAAAAACACAGTTCGCATTTAATGATGCCATCACTGATTTACAAACCATGAGTAAGCAAGACACCGAGCAATGTAAAGCGAAGCTCAATGTTGATTTAAGCCACTTTACTACCTCAGCTGCGGCAAAAGACTTTGAAGCTGTACGTGTTGCTCTAGGCTATAAAGGCTTTCATTTATACGGGGTGTCATACGGTACACGTATAGCGCAAGAATACACCCGCCAATTTCCTGCTTCTGTTATAACAAGCACCTTAGATGGTGTAGTGCCAATGCAACAAAGTTTTGCTGCAATCGGCGAGGCAATAGACGCCTCATTGCAGGCTTTGTTTGAACGTTGTGAGAGTGATGCCGCCTGTAATGAGCAGTTCCCACGTTTGGAAATACGTTTTAATGAGTTTCTGGCTAGACTTGAGCAACAACCCATAGAGGCGCAAGTCAGGCACCCCCGCACTCATGAAATGATCCCTTTTACTGTTACTAAAATGAAATTTTACAGTGCCATTCGTTTAGCGCTTTACAGTCACACAACCCGCTCAATTGTGCCTTTAGTGATTACCAAAGCGGCTCAAGATGATTTTTCCCCATTGGCAGGTTTAATGGCAAACGCAGATTTAACTCAATCGCTCGCAATGGGCATGCATAACGCCGTTGTGTGCTCAGAAGATTGGCCCCAATTGACGCCTCAACTGCGCACTAAATACAGCAGTACATACATGGGTAAAACCATGATTGAAGGCCTTGATATTGTGTGTCCAATTTTAGAGGTTAAGCCTGCCGATAAAGCATTTTATAAACCATTAAAAAGTGATAAACCAACACTGTTGTTATCTGGGGCGCGCGATCCGGCAACACCACCAAGCTGGGCCGAATTAGCAATGACAAATATGGCAGATGCAACACACCTTGTTGCCCCAACAGCTACACATGGCATTGGTTCGCAAACGTGTGCACCAAAGATTATCGCCCAATTTATAGAGCAAAAATCGATGCAAGATATTGATACTTATTGCATCAAAGATAAAAACGACAAGCCGTTTTTTATGAATATTAATGGGGTTGCAAACACTCATTTAACACCGGCAACGAACAAGGAGTAAGTTATGATTAATGTATCGAATTTGACCAAAAAGATTGGCGATGTTAACGCACTCAACGGATTAAGTTTTAGCGCCGAAAATGGCAAAATCACTGGCTTGCTAGGCCCTAATGGTGCCGGTAAAACCACCTGTTTACGCACCGTTTTTGGCTTATTAAAAGCAGACAGCGGATTTGCTGAAATTGACGGTATTGATGTTGCAAAGCAGCCCATGCAAGCAAAACAAAACTTAGGACTATTTCCTGATCCATGTGGCTTGTATGAGCGACTTACGCCGCGGGAGTATATTAGCTTTTTTGCTCAGCTGAGTGGTCTTAGTGCTGCGCAAGCCGAGGAAGCCACTACACAAGTAATTGATAAATTAAGTATGAATGATATTGCCGATCGCCGTTGCCAAGGTTTTTCGCAAGGCCAAAGAATGAAAACGGCATTAGCACAAGCCGTTGTTCATAACCCAACAAACGTTATTTTGGATGAACCAACGCGAGGCCTCGATGTAATGAGCACACGTATTCTAAGAGAGCTGTTATTGCTACTTAAAGCGCAAGGGCATTGTGTTTTGTTTTCATCGCATGTGATGCAAGAAGTCGCGGCTTTGTGCGACCACGTCGTTATTATGGCAAAAGGGCAGGTAATTGCTCAGGGCTCCATAGAGCAGCTGTGTGAGCAAGCAGGTAAAGATACATTAGAAGAAGCATTTATTGCGTTAATAGGTAGCGATGAGGGGATTGCAGCATGATCAATATAATAAAAGTACTGTTTAAAAAAGAAGTCATGGATGCAAGTCGTGACAAACGCTCTGTTATGGCAGGACTTTATTATGCGATTGGTGCGCCGATTGGTATGTGCTTGCTGATGAGTATTTTACTACAGCAATTAGCTTCTCCTGAAGCGCTTAAAATTACCATTGAAAATGCCAGTAATGCACCGGGTTTAGTCGCTCATTTAGCCAGTAGTGATATTAAAATGGCGGATGATAAAAACGATCCGCTACTTAAACCGATTACGCTGTCTATTAGTGATGACTATAAGCAAAATCTGAGTGAGGGTCGCCCAGCTACAGTGACGCTTATCGCTGATAAGTCAGATGATAAACTGGGTAAACATATTAATCGCGTTGAAAAAGCGATGGCCGTTTATGGCTCAGAGATTGCCAGTTTACGCTTGGTATCTCGCGGTATAGATCCAAACCTAATGCGTGCACTCGCGATTGAAGTCAATGATCAAGCAACCCCTGATTCTAAAGGTGGGATGATCTTAGGGTTCGTAGTTCTCACTATTATTCTAACTTTATTTTATGCGGCAATGAGCTTAGCCATTGATACCAGTGCGGGCGAACGAGAGCGTAACTCTTTAAGTTTATTGTTAAGCCACCCGTTAAGTAGCTTGCATATAGTACTAGCCAAAGTGGGCGCAATAGCGGCGTTTTCAATGTTAGGTTTGATTGTTATTTTGGTTGTGTCTAAAGTGGTTTACCCTATGGTTGCATGGGAGCAATTAGGGTTTAGCATAACGATTACACCAGAGTTTATGCTGTTTTGTATTGCGATATGTTTGCCGATTGCTTTGATGTCGTCAAGCTTGCAAGTGTTTGTCTCTTTTATGGCAAAATCGTTTAAAGAAGCGCAATCTTACGTCACCATGGTGTTATTTATTCCAATGGCATTAAGTATGATCACAACCTATGACATTGCGACGGATGTTATGCAATGGCTGCCTATAGCCGCGCAGCAATTTGCATTAATGGAATTTATAAAAGGTAATCCTATTCCAGTTCCGCAGTTATTGTTATCAACACTCATTACACTGATATTATGTGCCGTATTTAGCTTTTTAAGTGCAAGAATGCTGAAAAGTGAAAAGGTGGTATTTGGTTTATAAAGAGTAATGACTAAAAAAGCGGCCAGTTGGCCGCTTTTAAGTATGTCGTTTTTAAATCGCTTCGCTTAGAAGTAAGCAGTTACGCCAACCCAAAAGTTACGACCTTTATCTTTAACGTTGTAGTCATCAGTAAAGCTTACTTCGCTTACTACACCACGGCCTGTTAAGTATTCGTATTGACCATCATTGTTTAAATCAGTGTAGCTTGTGCTATACGATGTAAAGTCTTCATCAAGCAAGTTGTTAACGCGGGCATTTATTTGCACGTACTCATTAACGTAAAACTGTGCACCTAAATTAAATAGGTTATAGTTTTTGTAATAAAGCGCTTGGTCGTGCACGTTATCCCAACCACGGTAACGGTCTGAGCGGTATACACCTTGTAAGTATACTTCCATAAAGTCAGTGGCTTCCCAGTTCAGGGTTATGTTAGCCATGTGCTCAGCGCTATTTGTTAATGGTTGACCTTCTTCTGAGCCACTTTGTTGTTCGCTATCAGTCCACGTGTAGTTACCATTTAATGAAATTGTTTCAGAGATTACATATTGACCCGCAATTTCAATACCTTGTAAATCAACTTCATCGATATTGATTTTTTGACTGTAGCTTTGGTATCCAAGTTGATCATATTGGCCTAAATTAACACAAGGGCGAACATCGTTGGTTTGCTCACAGCTAAAAATCGTATCACCACGGGCGATTTTGTCTTCAAACTTGGTGTTGTAATAGGTGATGTTAAAGTTATGCGCACCTTCTAATGAATTCCAATATAAAGCAATTTCAGAGTTCACACTGGTTTCAGGCTCAAGCTCTGGATTACCAGCAAATGGGCTAGTGCCTTGACCGCCAAAGCCTGTGATCCCATCGTATAAATCAGTTGTTTGTGGCGTTTTATAACCCGTGCTGATACCACCTTTTACAGTCCACGTATTATTAACGTTATACACACCGTATAAACGAGGTGAGACTTGGCTACCAAACACGTCGTGATCATCAAAACGAGCACCGGCTGTAAGCGTGAAGCTGTCGGTCATCATCCAGTTGTCTTCAGCAAAAAGAGAGTACATGTTTTGCTCTTGGATTTTACCCGATTCATTGCTTTCTAGTCCAAACACACCGTCTTTTAGTTCACCATCAATTAATTGACCACCAACCACAAAGTTGTGATCGCCTAATGCGCCGCTGTATGGGATATCAAAGCGAAGATCATATGTATATTGGCTACTTTCAAGTGGACGAACAGGGCGTGGTAAAAACGTTTCTTCAGCAAGGTCTTTGCGTGTTTGCTCGTCCATATTGGCGTATTCGCCTGTACCATCATACATTTCTTGTAATTTCAGTCGCTCAGCAACACTTAATGGTAACGTTCGGCCATTATTTTGTGTATCCACATAAGACACGGACGCTTTCATTGTTGCCCAACTAAGCTCGCCATCGTAGCTAAGTGACCACCATTGGCGGTCAAATTTTTGGTCCGCAGCATAACCAGCACGAGGGCTAACTTGGCCACCGCGGCTTGCCCAGATAGATTCAATGTTGTCTTTTGTACCAAGAGGGTAAGTGATTGTGCCTGATTCAATATCATAGCTTGGTGTATTATCATATACTTGGCTTGAGTTATCATAATCAAAACTTAAATGATGATTTTTAAACGGTGAGTAATTAATCGTAAATCCAAACTGCTCATTGGTATTATCAACAGTACGGCCACCGCTACCAAAACCGAGTGAGCGTAAATGTACTTCACCATTAGGGTCTGTTGCAGGTTCAAAGCTGGGTGATGAAGCTTGTTGCTCGTAAATACTGCCACGCACGCCTAAACTAAGTACATCTTTGATCAATGGTCCAGAAACGTTAAAGTCAGTGGTGATATCGTCACCAAAACTATCACCTTGCTGTAATGAACGGCTAAATGAGACTGCGCCACCCCAATCAGCCATGTGCTTTTTAGTGATGATATTGATAACGCCACCGAGTGCATCAGCACCATATAGGGTCGAAGCTGGACCACGAATAACTTCTACACGCTCAATAGCATCAACAGGGGGGACGTGATTAAAGGCATTACCGCCAAAGTTATTAGGGTAAATATCACCATGGTTATTTTGACGTTTTCCATCAATGAGCAATAAAGTGTATTCGCCAGTTAGGCCTCGCATGCTGACACTGCCTTGACCGGTTTTATCTCGAGTTGTACCTATATCAATACCTTCTAGGTATTGCACAGCATCTAATACGGATGTGAAAGCATGAGACTTAATGTCTTCATTAGTAATGATAGAGATACTCGCAGGTGCTTCAGTGACTTTCTGTTCAAAGCCGGTTGCTGTAACAACCATACGTTCCATGTTTTTTTCGGGGATTTTTTCATCAGCGTGAACAGAAAAGTTAGCAGCCACAGCAAGTGCGATTAAACTAGGTTTTACTAGGTATGACATTGATTTCATCTCTTTATTATTTTACAACAATTAGGTACAACGGCGGGTATGATACAGAAGGTAGAAATCTAATCAAGAACTATTTCTATTTGTATTGGTTTTTTTCTATTATAAACAGGTAAACTTAAGTGTTATTTTAGGGGCATAAGTAAAGTGAGTAGTAAGTCTTGAAATAGCGACCCTATTAGGGTCGCTAGCTGATATTTTATAGTACTGAAATAGATTTATCACCGTCAAATAATTCAAAAACTTTATTGTCAGAAAAAGTTTTTGTTGCAATATGAACCAAGGTATTAGCAACATTTTCACGGCTAATTTTTGCGTCACTTCTGTCGCTGGGGCGCTCAGAGCTTATCTTCATGGATGCACTTTCGTCAGTAAGCGCACCAGGTCTTACTATCGTGTAATTTAAGTCGCTTAGCTTTAAATGCTCATCAGCCATATGCTTTGCAACTAAATAAGGTTTTAACTCACTTTCAATAGCATCGGGATCATCTGCACCAATCGAACTGACCATGATAAAGTGTTTTATATCATGATTTTTTGCATAGTTTACCGCTTTAGTAGCGGCCCATAAATCGATTAAAATCGTTTTATCAGCGCCTGTATTTCCACCAGAGCCTGCTGCAAAAATCACTTGGTCGCAGCCTGTAAAGGCTTGACTAAAATCGCCTTCAAGGTCTTGTTCAACGACACTAAGGTTAGAGTTCTCTATGTCGTTTAACTTACTTTTATCTCGAACAAGAGCAACTACATGCTGTTGTTGAGATAGTAATAATTTGGTGGTCATTTTACCTATTTGACCGCTTGCTCCAATTACCAAAGTTTTGCTCATAATTAACTCCTTCTGATTAAATTTATCACCTACAAGAGACCTTGGGGGTTAAATTGCTTTTTAAAGTCTTTAATGTAAATTAATTACGTTTTTATCTTTTTTGATAAAGAGTTCACGACCCAATAATACCGCGGCGATAAAACCGGCCAGCAACATGTATGAGATAAAGATAGTGCTAGTCTCACTATTTAAAAACTCGAGAAATGACGTTAAAAACTGTCCTGAAAAAACGGCCATAGTAAAATAAGATAAATTACGACCTCTGACTGAAGCAGGGCTTTTTTGTACTGTTAGGTAATTGAGTAACGGAATACTGAAGCCAAAGCCAATACCCATTAAAATAGAGCCTGCCACTAAAAGCGGTAACCCCGTTGCGTAGCTAAAAGCAAAATATGCAAGGGCATAACTAATAAACGCCAGAGCAAGTAATTTGATTTCGCCGATCCGTTGCTCAATTTTAGGTATTGAATGGGCAGCGATGACTGCTATTAAAGATATAAAGGCTAACACATACCCGATTACTTTTTCATTGTACCCTTGGCCTGCCATACTTTTTGGCAGCAAAATAAATGCAGAGAAGAATGTAACCATTGCGAGTAAAGTAACTAGGTACACGCCAAATAACGATAAACCGTTGCGAGATACTTGAGCCGGTGTATCTATTTCAATAGACTCAGTTGACTTTGGCGGTTGTCTTGGCACCCACAATAGCAACATAGCTAAAAACACCCATGCGAACAAATAAAGGGTTAGTGGTAACCCCCAGTGTGATGCTGCAAATTGACCACCAAGAAACAAAAATACTACGCCGCCAAGCTCAATAGCCATCCCTTGTTTAGCAATCATCGCCAAGCGTTGTTTTTCTTGATACCACTGTGAAATTAATACCGTGCCACTGGCCATAACAACGGCTGTGATGGCACCAAGGAAAATTCGGTTTACAAAAACCAGTTCTGGTCCGTAAAGCCAAAATACAGTAGCACCCACGCCACCATATAAAATTAAGCCAATAACTAAACTTGGGTATGCGCCATATTTATCAATCAACTTACCGGCAAAGGGCGCAAATAAAATGGCTCCTAGTGAGGGGAGGGTTATCAACCATGATGAATGTTCAGCTACGCCTAGAGCATGGGCAATATTTAATAAGCCAGGGGCAACGACCGAGCCGACCATAATCGTTAAACTGGCGATACAAAGTAGGCTAAAGCCGCCAAGGCTCGAAAGTTTATTCATTATAACTCCTGTTGTTTTGGTGCAAAGTAGTTAAACGTTAAGGCGAGTAATACAAAGCCAATACTTAAGCAGGCAACACCTGGCCAAGCATAATATTGATACGCTTTAACACCAGCCAGTGAGCCGAGAGCACCACCTAGATAGTAGCCGAGCATATAGACTCCATTTATCCGGCTTTGCGCGTTTGGGTCTATTGAAAAAACTCGTACTTGATTGGCGACTTGTGCACTAAATACACCAAAATCGATTAAGATAATTCCTATGATCAGCGCGGTTAAAATATTTGCATACACCCCAGTTATTATGAAACCAATTGCAATGATAAATAATGCAATTTTTACCAATGATTTAGAGCCTAATTTGTTCACCCATTTACCGGATGATTTTGCGCCAATGACGCCAGCTAAAGCAATAACACCGAATAACCCCGCCTGCTGCGCATTATAATTAAATGGTTCATGGCTAACATGAATTGCAAGCGTTGCCCAAAGCGCGTTAAAAGCAGCAAACCAACTGGCGCCGGCAAAGGTAAAGATTTGTAATGACCTGTGTTTTTTAAACAGGACGAATGTGCTTTTAAGCAACTGGGTGTATTTTAAATTTGTATGGACTGTATTGTGAGGCAGTGCTTTATAAAGCAATAAGCCAAATATAGTGGCTAATAAGGCAGACATCACAAATACAGCGCGCCAGCCGAAGTATTCAGCAACTGAGCCGCTAAGGGTTCTTGATAATAAAATACCTAAAGTAAGGCCCATCATTAGGGTGCCTAGCGTTGCCCCTTTTTCTTTTGGTGTAACTAAAGATGCTGCAAATGGGATAAGCTGCTGGGTAATATTAGCGCTTAAACCTATAAAGAACACGCCTATGAGTAAGACTGTTAAGTTTGGTGCTGTCACGGCGAGTAGAGAAGATAAAACAAGTAAAATAGAGAGTATAGCAATAAGGCGTTTTCTCGGGACTGAGTCACCTAATGGCGATATAAATAATAACGCCGCTGCATAGCCAAATTGAGTTAATGCGATAACACTGCCGGTCTTTGTATTTGTTAAACAAAACTCTTGCGCTATTAATGGCAATATGGGTTGGCTGTAATATAAGTTAGCTGCTGTAGCCGCAATAGCGGCGGTCATCAAAAATAACAATAGTTTGCTGATAGTGGGCGTCGTAGTCATCTTGATCTTATCTTTAGTAAGTGTAGTACTAGGATAAAATGTATTAGACTATAATAAAAATGATGTTATTTTATAGAATCTATAACGAATTTGTATTGGTGATATGTGGACCTAAAAATACTAAGAAGTTTTGTCAGTGTGGCAACTCATAAGAGCTTCTCTGCTGCTGCGCGTGAACTACATACAGTTCAGCCTGCAATTAGTCGTCATATCGGAATGCTTGAGGCTGATTTACGCGTTACATTGTTTGTTCGAAACTCTCGGGAAGTAAATATAACGAGTGCTGGGGAACAGTTATTAAAAGATGCAAAACATATTTTGGCATTAACTGAGCAAGCTAAAAGCCAAGTAAAACAAGCACAAAATGGACAAGTTGGCACGTTAAGAATCGGCTATTTAAGCTCGGCATGCTTAAGTTTTATGGCAAGTTTAGTTAGAGAATACAAGCATCAATACCCAAATGTGCACGTGAGTTTATTTGAGATGACCGCTTCAGATCAAGTTTCAGCATTTAAGGATGATTTAATTGATATTGGGTTTTCTAGGCCGTTACCTCAAGAAGTTGTTGAGGGGTTTACAAGTCATGAAATTTATACTGATCGGCTGGTGGCTGTGGTGCCTAAGTATCATCCTCTTTGGCAAAATGAAGAAGCCCAGCTACAGCAATTAAGTAATGATAAGTTCATTTTATTTAATAGAGAAGAAGCGGTTGGCTTATTCGATGATGTAATTAGTTTGTGTAAAAGAGCAGAGTTTTCGCCAAACATTGTCAGTCAACCAAGGCATATGCAAACCTTATTAACAGAAGTTTCAGCAGGGCTTGGTATCGCAATAGCCCCATATTGTATTCGCAAGTTATTCCACGAAGGGTGTTACTTTTTACAGTTATCAGATATAGAAAAAGCCATTCCAACTCAGTTACAGTTTAAAAATACACAGCTAAGTGCAACGGTTGCTGAATTTGTAAGTATCACCTTAAAGAACAAGGCCGTGATCAAAAAGAACATGGAATAAAAGTGAAGGTGCCTTTAGCCAAGAGGAAACCATTCAATTATTTTTTGCTGCGAGTTTATTTGGCTTTTGTTTTAGTTTATCTAAAGAGCTATTCATACAATTGAATAGCTGACTTTATCGTTTTTTTGACTATGCTTATAGAAAGTATTAATTAATGGAGACAATGATGGCCGTTTCAGCGATACCAAAAGGTTACCATGCCGTGACCCCTTATTTAATTATTGATGGGGCGGCAAAAGCAATTGATTTTTATTGTAAAGCGTTGGGGGCACAGTTGATTATGCAAATGCCTTTGCCTGATGGTGGTATTGCTCACGCGGAAATTAAAATTGGCGATTCTCACATTATGCTGTCAGATACGTGCCCAGAAGCACACTTTAAAAGTCCCCATGAATTAGGTGGCACACCGATCAGTTTAATGTTGTATGTTGAAGATGTTGATACCGTTTTTAAACTCGCTATTAGTTTAGGTGCGACAGAAGTACGCCCGCTACATGATCAGTTTTACGGTGATAGAGCGGGTACTTTACAAGATCCATTTGGACATGTATGGACGATAGGCACTCATAAAGAAGATTTGACTGATGAGGAGATAAACCAACGGATGGTTGACCTTATGAGTAAAGAGCAAGATGCATAGCAACAATGTCCTATAAAAGCCAGCAATGCGGCTATAGTTTATCTTAAGTTTAAATTATTCTAGGTGTTTCTTGCTTCTCGGTGCACCGAATAAAATTGCCAAATGACAAATACAAACAGAGATAAAAGCGCTGAGTCCTAACGCTCCGCCGTAGCTCTTAATTAATGGTACAAAGTAATAAAATAATAAAGAGAACATGATACTGGCTGAGCATAGTGTATAAATGCCAAAGCGCTTAGGAGTGCTCATTCCGATGAATGTACCACCAAAAAAGAGCGTTCCATAGAGCTCTGAATTTAGTTCTGCGGCAGAAAAAGCGAGGTAAGCAATAATTGATAAAATAGCAGATGCTCTGATAGCGCCAATTTTATCGTGCTTAGCCAAAAGAAAGGTTAAAAACGCGCCAAGTAGTGAAATTAATATCGTGATTAAGTTCATATAATGATGCCTTTTGCTAGAATAAAGAGCGCCACACTTACAAAAGCAATGCTGCCTAGCTTCCCACCAAAACCAGTAAAAACCTTAGTTGTAATAGCGTATAAAACCGCACCGATTACAGAGATGCCGGCTAGTTCCCAGTAACTTGAGATAAGACCTTCTGAACACATGCCTGCAAAGCTACCTGCATATATCGCTGCATAGGGGTGTTGCCCATAGATCTTTGGCATTGGTATAAACGTGCCAATTAACCCGACCAAGCATGAAGCAATCACGGCGGGGATCGGAAATTGCGTATGTAAAATAAAGCACGAGGCACAACCGCTAAAAAAAGCGACATATTTTAAAATAAAGAATTTAGTCATGCTGGTAGAGTAAATCACCGTGCAAAAATTATCTATAGATAGTTAATAGTACAGCGTCATTATGAAGTATATATACAAAACATATATTTGAGGTTAAAAGTAATTTAGAGTCCGTTGAGTTTACAATAGCTATTTAGCTCACAAGTTCAACAGGCCCAAATAATAAAGCGATAAACTTATGCTAGCTTTTTCGTGAAAAACGCTAATGTGCGTTGCCAAGCAAGCTCTGCGTTCTTTTCATCATAACGGCCTGTAGAGTCATTATGAAAACCATGATGTGCACCTGGGTACATATGCATTTGATAAGGGACATTATGGGCTTTTAAATCGGTTTCATATTCTGGCCAAGTGGCATTTACACGTTCATCTAATTGGCCAAGTTGGATCATTAGTGGCGCTTTAATATTTTTTCGTAGCTCTTTACTGGCTGGAGTGCCATAGAATGGAACGCCTGCACTTAATAAAGTCGAGTCAACGGCGGCTAAGTAATTGACAATATAACCACCAAAGCAAAAGCCAACCGCCCCGAGTTTGCCATTACTACGAGGGTGTGATTTTAAAAACTGCGCGGCGGCGACAAAATCATTTTGAATCTCTTCGGGTTTATTCCCCGCCGCT
>NZ_MXQF01000089.1 GCF_002165575.1 Pseudoalteromonas sp. A601 | reverse complement strand
CAAGCGAAGAAGTTAATAGACTAAAGTAGATACTTGAAGACTTTATTATCAGAAATTCCAAATTTATGAGGTGACTCTTAGCGCGTAGCGTTAACATTGAGGCACCTTGCGCAAAGGAAATGTAAGCACTACGTGCTTTGTCATTACTCCTTTGCACCATATTTGCTTGGTGACAATAGCGTTTTGGACCCACCTGATCCCATGCCGAACTCAGTAGTGAAACGAAACAGCGCCGATGATAGTGTAGCATTTGTTATGTGAAAGTAGGTCATCGCCAGGCTCCAAATAAGAGAAACCCGTTACAGCAATGTAACGGGTTTTTTGTTGTCTGGGGTAAAGTGAAATAGTAATACCAAACACATTTAATTGATGATCTATTTTAATTTAATGCTATTTGTGATCTAATACTGGTAAATTCACTCATTCTTATTGAGCTTAAATTGTCCAACATGCCAGATTTTCCCTACACCCGAGATGCGCGATTAAAAACCCGCTATCAAGTTGTTCGTCAATTTCTTAAAGTTAAAAATCGCACGGCTGTTGCACAAGCGACAGGCGTGAGTCGGCGCTTGGTAAATGAGTGGGTGACAGCTTATCTTACCGATGGCATTGCGGCATTAGACATTAAGAAACAGCCAGGTCGCCCTTGTGCTCTAACACCTAAGCAAAAGCAACAACTCAAAGATTATGTATGCAAACATGCAGTTAAAGATGAAGGGGGTCGCTTAATCGGTGAAGACATTCGTGAGTATATTC
>NZ_MXQF01000088.1 GCF_002165575.1 Pseudoalteromonas sp. A601 | reverse complement strand
ACTGAGCTAAGCGCAAGCGTGGATGGTAATGGCGATTGGTCTGTAACCAGCCCAGTGCTAGCCGATGGGGATTACAGCGTCAGTGTTAGCGTGACAGATGAGGCAGGTAATAGCAGTCAACAAACCGATGACTTTATTCTCAATACGAATGCGCCGAGCATCACCATCAACGCAATTGGCGAAACCAACGACACGACACCGACCATTAACGGCACCAGTGATGCAGCCGATGGCACCACGGTGACGGTGGTGATTGATGATGGTATTAACCCCGCGCAATCAATTGATACCACAGTGAATGGCGGAAGTTGGTCAATTACGGTGGCAGACATATTAGCCGAAGGCGACTTCACGGTGACCGCGTCGGTCACTGAAGGGGGCTTAACCAGTGAAGCGACGCGCACAGGGATTATTGATACCACGATGCCAGACATCAGTATCGATGCGATAGCAGACAGTAACGACACCACGCCCACCATAAGCGGCACAGCCAGTGCTCCACAAGGCAGCATCGTGACTGTCGTATTTAATGATGCAGAAGGGAATTCACACACGGTCACCACACACATGACGCCATCGGGCACTTGGTCGGTTCCGGCCAGCGATATCCTCGCTGAAGGGGAATACACGGTGACCGCCAGTGTATCTGACCAAGCAGGTAACCCAGCAAGCACCAGCGTGACCGGGCTGATTGATTTAACGCCACCGAGTGTCAGTATTGACGCGCTCGCTGCGGGCAGTGATGTCACGCCATTAATCAGCGGGCAAAGCAGCGGTGTACCAGCGGG
>NZ_MXQF01000087.1 GCF_002165575.1 Pseudoalteromonas sp. A601 | reverse complement strand
TATTAACTTCTTCGCTTGTTTCACTATCACATAAAACGCGTTTGGCGTTGTATGGTTAAGCCTCACGGGTAATTAGTACAAGTTAGCTTAACATATCACTATGCTTCCACATCTTGCCTATCAACGTTGTAGTCTTCAACGGCCCTTCAGAGACTTTAAAAGTCTAGTGAGAACTCATCTCGAGGCCTGCTTCGCGCTTAGATGCTTTCAGCGCTTATCAGTTCCGAACGTAGCTACCGGGCAATGCCATTGGCATGACAACCCGAACACCAGCGGTTCGTTCACTCCGGTCCTCTCGTACTAGGAGCAACCCCTCTCAATTCTCAAACGCCCACGGCAGATAGGGACCGAACTGTCTCACGACGTTCTAAACCCAGCTCGCGTACCACTTTAAATGGCGAACAGCCATACCCTTGGGACCGACTTCAGCCCCAGGATGTGATGAGCCGACATCGAGGTGCCAAACACCGCCGTCGATATGAACTCTTGGGCGGTATCAGCCTGTTATCCCCGGAGTACCTTTTATCCGTTGAGCGATGGCCCTTCCATTCAGAACCACCGGATCACTATGACCTACTTTCGTACCTGCTCGACGTGTCTGTCTCGCAGTTAAGCTGGCTTCTACCATTACACTAACCGTACGATGTCCGACCGTACTTAGCCAACCTTCGTGCTCCTCCGTTACTCTTTGGGAGGAGACCGCCCCAGTCAAACTACCCACCAGGCACTGTCCGTAACCCCGATTCAGGGGCCAACGTTAGAACATCAAAACTACAAGGGTGGTATTTCAAGGACGACTCCAACAAAACTAGCGTCTCATCTTC
>NZ_MXQF01000085.1 GCF_002165575.1 Pseudoalteromonas sp. A601 | reverse complement strand
TCTGCTTCACTTAGCGCCATAAAGTCAGTTCCCTTGGGGAAGAAACGTCTAAGCAAGCCGTTGGTATTTTCATTTATGCCCCTCTCCCATGATGAATATGGGTGAGCGAAGTACACATCAGCTTCTAATTTTTTTGCAACACGCTCATGGTGAGCAAACTCTTTTCCATTATCTAAAGTCACGGTAATAACCTTATCTTTATATGGTGTCATACACTTTATCAGCGCATCGGCTGTTATTTCTGCATGCTTACTTTCAATTCTGTGAACGACTGTATATAACGTTTTACGTTCAACCATTGTGACAAAGGCACTTTTACGTCCTTTGCCTATCACTGTGTCACCCTCCCAATCACCTATCCTAGACTTTGAACCCACAATACTTGGGCGTTCATCAATACTGACTCGATTAACTATCTGTCCTCGTTTATCGTAGCTTCCATAGCGTTTATTATACTTTTTACACGCACGAGTGAGTGTTTTATATAGTTCACCACCACGCGCCTTATCTCTGTAAATATATTGATAAATCGTTTCATGATGTAAAACGATATTTTTCTCTAAAGCTAAGCGGCCTGCCACCTGCTCTGGCGAAAGTCCGTCAACTAACAATTTATTAATCCGGTCAGTAACGTCATCTGTTAACTTACTTGCTTTGAAAGATGACTTACGTCTTTGCTCCGCAAAATTATTGGCTTGATTAGGTCGATAGCCTTTAAGCCCTTTGTTGCGTTTTAACTCTCTAGAGATAGATGATGGCGAACGAGTTAGTTCATCAGCTATCTGTTTTTGGTTATTTCCTGCTTTTATTAACGCGTAAATCTGGTATCTTTCTTCTTGTGTCAGCTGTTTATATTTCATTAAAGCAATTTCCTTTGGCGAGAAAATGGCCGAATTATAACAGCTGGCCATCTAATCTAAGAAATTGCACTTATTATCCGAATCTAGG
>NZ_MXQF01000084.1 GCF_002165575.1 Pseudoalteromonas sp. A601 | reverse complement strand
TAGGTTCTAGGTTCTAGGTTCTAGGTTCTAGTCAAATTATAAAACTATTTGCCCAATAAGAGTAAATAAAACAATTTACTATCATCACAGGCCTAATAATACTTAAACCTACAACCATTCAACTTATATTTTTTACTAAGCGCTTTTATTTATTATAAAACTCTTTATACCACTCAATTAGTGCTTTCACGCCCTGTTCAACCCCTACTTCGGGTGTATATCCAGTCGCTTTAAATAAATCTTGGGTATCAGCATAGGTTTTGTACACATCACCAGCTTGCATTTCGCGGAAGTTCTTTTTAGCTTCTATGCTTAAAGCAGACTCAATCGACGAAATAAATTCCATTAAATTAATCGGGCTACCATGGCCAATATTATAAACTTTAAATGGCGCTGAGCTTGATGCTGGTGAGCCTGTTTCAACTTTCCATGAATCATTACGCTCAGGCACAACTTCAGCAGCTCGTACTACTCCTTCAACAATATCGTCTATGTAAGTAAAATCACGCCACATATCGCCATTATTATTTATATCAATTGTATCCCCAGCCAGTATTTTTTTAGTGAAAATATATGGTGCCATATCTGGGCGACCCCACGGGCCATAAACAGTAAAAAAGCGTAAGCCAGTTGTTGGTAAGTTATATAAATGAGAATAGCTGTGCGCCATTAATTCATTGGCTTTTTTAGTTGCCGCATAAAATGATACTGGGTGATCAACACTATCCGTTGTTTCAAATGGTGTTTTTTCATTTAAACCATACACAGAGCTTGAAGAGGCATACACTAAATGCTGTACTTTATTATGGCGGCAGCCCTCTAGTACGTTTAAATGACCTACAAGATTAGAATCAGCGTAAGCATCAGGGTTCTCAATTGAGTAACGTACACCCGCTTGTGCCGCTAAATGAATAACGCGATCAAATTGCTCACTTGCAAAAAGTTCACTCATTGTAGCGCGTTCAGCGATATCCATTTTAATAAAGGTAAATTCAGGATGGTCTTTAAACTGATTTAAGCGAGCCAATTTTAAATTTACATCATAATAGTCATTTAGGTTGTCAATACCCACAACAGTATGGTTTGCTGCTAATAGTTTTAAGCAAGTTGCTGCGCCAATAAAACCAGCGGCACCGGTTACTAAGTACTTCATGTTAATCCTTTTTTAATTTTAGGTTCTAGGTTCTAGGTTCTAGGTTCTA
>NZ_MXQF01000083.1 GCF_002165575.1 Pseudoalteromonas sp. A601 | reverse complement strand
TGAATCGCCCCGAGTTCATCGGAGACCAGTTTGTTTAAGTCAGGCCACTTTACCTGACTCGTTTAAATTATCATAGTAGTCTGTTTCATATTGAGCTGGTGAAATATACCCAATTGAAGATAATAAGCGTTGATTATTAAACCAATTGACCCACTCTAACGTTGCGTATTCAACAGCATCAACATTCTTCCACGGGCCATTTCTGCGAATAATCTCTGTTTTAAATAATCCATTTATTGTTTCAGCCAATGCATTGTCATAAGAGTCACCCACACTGCCTATAGACGCTTGAATTCCAGCTTCAGCAAGTCGCTCAGTGTATCGTATAGACAAATATTGGCTGCCTCTGTCGCTGTGGTGAATTAACCCTTCGGGGTTGCCACGATGCCAAATAGCTTGCTCTAACGCATCAAGAATAAGCTCTGTGTGCATTGTCGTTGATACACGCCAACCTACAATGTATCGTGAAAAAACATCTATCACGAAAGCGACATAAACAAACCCACTCCATGTGGCAACATAGGTGATGTCAGCTACCCAAAGTTGATTTGGCTGCTCAGCAGTAAATTGACGATTAACTAAATCAAGTGGCTTATCTTGTTGCTCGTCAGGTATCGTTGTCTTATGTGCTTTACCCCGACGAACACCTTGAATTCCCATAACTCGCATCAATCGTTCGACTGTACAGCGGGCGACTTGATGGTCGTCAAGCTGTAGCTGCTTCCATATTTTTCTTGCACCATAAACTGACATATTATCCTCCCACACTTCGCGAATGAGTATTATCAGCTCAGCATCACGCTTTTTGCGGTTAGACAGTCGCTCAGGCTCTCTTTGTATCTGTTTATGAGAATAATACGTTGATGGTGCAATCGGCAATTCCTTGCAAATTGACTCGACACCGTAATGCTCTCTGCAAGCATCAATAAAATCCACTATTACTTCTGTTTGCGGTCGAGCTCCGCTTGGGCGAAAAAAGCGGCAGCTTGCCTCAGGATATCATTCGTTCGCTTGAGCTCTTTATTCTCGCGCTCTAAGACGGCAAGGCGTTCTTCAGTTGATTGCGTATTAGAAGAGGGTTTAGACGGTTGAGCTTGAGATTTCTTGACCCATGCTCTAAGTGTTTCTGGGGTACATCCCAGTTTATCTGAAATCGATACTAGCGCAGCCCAAAGAGAAGGGTATTCATGCTGTTGTGTGGTAACAAGCCTAATTGCACGTTCACGAAATTCTGATGTATAGCGATTTGATTTTTTCATAGTTCCAGTTTCTCAAGTTATTGAGTCTCTGGCAAACACGGGGCGATTCAGTTT
>NZ_MXQF01000082.1 GCF_002165575.1 Pseudoalteromonas sp. A601 | reverse complement strand
GTAGCGTGGGTTGAGATTTGATACCCACGGATAAAAGAACGCGACGACCACCTCAGAGTCCAGTGTACTGCACTGAAAAATATGATTCTTTTATCGGTATATATCCGAAACTTGTACTTCTTTAAATATAAAAAAACCGCTTAACAGCGGTTTTATAAGTTTAAGTTGATACTTTTATTTATAACCGTTGGGGTTATTGCTTTGCCAGCGCCAAGTATCTTGCATCATGATGTCTATGCCTCGTTCTGCTTGCCATTCTAGCTCTAGTGAAGCTTTCTCAGGGGCTGCGTAGCAGGCGGCAATATCACCTGGTCTACGTGGTGATACTTGGTAGGGGATTTCCTTACCGCAGGCTTTACTAAAAGCATTGAGCATTTGAAGTACTGAGTAACCATTACCTGTGCCAAGGTTATAAACATGTGCGCCTGTATCTTGATTGATCTTATTAAGTGCTTTTAAATGCCCTAAAGCGAGGTCTACAACATGAATATAATCACGGACACCAGTGCCATCAATAGTGTCGTAGTCATCACCGAATACACCTAACTGCTTTAGCTTACCAACTGCAACTTGCGAAATATAAGGAAGCAGATTGTTTGGGATGCCATTAGGGTCTTCACCAATAAGTCCTGACTCATGTGCTCCAACGGGGTTAAAGTAGCGTAAAATCGCGAATGCAAAGCGTTCATCAGATTTAGCGATGTCTTGTAGCATCATTTCAACCATCAGCTTTGATGTGCCATAAGGGTTAGTGGTACCACCCACTGGGAAGTCTTCGCGAATAGGTAAACTTGCCGGGTCGCCATAAACGGTCGCGGATGAACTAAGTACTAGCTTAAATACACCTGCATCTCGCATTGCATCAACCAGTGTTAGTGTACCTTGTACATTATTTTGGTAGTACTCAATCGGCTTTACAATTGATTCCCCGACAGCTTTAAGCCCCGCAAAATGAATGACACTGTCTATTGTATGTTTAGCAAAAATATCAGCTAGGAAGCTTTTATCTAGAATGTCGCCTTGGTAAAAATGTACTGATTTTCCAGTGATCTTTTTCACGCGTTCAAGTGACTCAACACTAGAGTTACTCAAGTTATCTATGATAACAACGTCGTTATTTTGCGTTAATAACTCAACTACGGTGTGCGAGCCTATATACCCTGCACCACCTGTTACTAAAATTGTCATGAAATCTCCATATATAAGGTGAATTAAGTTAATTTCACCATAGATTACCTGTTATTACATGTTTTAAATTTATTGTTTTTTATTATCAGCGTTATTGACTGCCTAGATTCGGATAATAAGTGCAATTTCTT
>NZ_MXQF01000081.1 GCF_002165575.1 Pseudoalteromonas sp. A601 | reverse complement strand
AAAAGCTTGACGATCGGTAAAATGAGATCAAAATCCTATGATCACAGGTCATAGGATTTTTTTATGCAACTTGCTCATGAATTAGCTTCCACTCTCGATGCATGCAACACGTTTCACACATTTGAAAAGTATGCTGAAATACTCTCCCCAGAATTAATTGAACACGCTTTTCAAAAAGCTGGTGTAGCAACTGTTAGAAAGCGCCGTCTCCCCTTAGAAGCTGTATTATGGTCAATCATTGGCATGAGCTTATTTAGGCAACGTTCGGTTTGGGATATAGCAACTCAAATGGACATTATGTTACCTGATAAAAAACCTTTATTAGCACCCAGTGCAATAGTGCAAGCAAGGCAACGCTTAGGCTCCGAAGCTGTTAAGCAAGTATTCCTAGCAATGGCAAAGCAAAGTTATCAAAGCGATAAGTTTGAAACATGGGCGGGGCTCAATTTACTCGCTGTCGATGGTGTTGTTTGGCGGACAACAGACACACCTGAAAATCATGAAACATTTAAAGCCCAAAGCAATGGGCACAGTGAAAATATCTTTCCTAAAATACGTATGGTCTGCCATATGGAAGTCACCAGCCACCAACTCATCAACAGTGCATTTTCTGATTATAGAACGAGTGAAATGCGATTAGCTGAGCAGCTCATAGAGCAAACGCCAGATAACTCGTTAACGATATTTGATAAAGGGTATTATTCCCTTGGGCTACTGAATCGCTGGCAACAAGCAGGAAAACAAAGACACTGGATGATACCTGCCCGCAAAGACCTTCAATTTGAAGTGATAAAGAAAATAAGCCCTAATGACTTACAGATACGACTGACGTCTACCCCGCAATCTAGAAAGAAATTCACTGACTTACCGACTCATGTTGAGGCTCGCTTAGTTACAAAAACAATTAAAGGAAAAACCTATCGCATTTTGACATCTATGATTGACCCAATGCGCTTTCCAAATGAGGAAATGGTTGAATTATATTGTTATCGCTGGGAAATAGAGCTGGGCTTTAGGGAAATGAAACAAACACTATTGAACAGTAAATATACCTTGAGAAGCAAACGGCCTGATATGATAGAGCAAGAATTGTGGGGGATATTACTCGCGTATAACCTCATAAGACAAGCGATGACAGAGGCTGCGAGTAAGCTTGATAGTGTACTACCAAATCAACTGAGTTTTGCGAGTTGTTCAATGGCAGTTACCCAATATTTTGCAACGATACCACTGACATCACCGGGGAATATTCCAAAGCACTACGCGCTATTAATAGAGCAGTTAGGTTACTTTAAATTACCAAGGCGGCGCGAAGATAGGT
>NZ_MXQF01000080.1 GCF_002165575.1 Pseudoalteromonas sp. A601 | reverse complement strand
AAATCAACCGCACATTGGCCTGCACGACTATTATGGTAATCAAACAGGACAATATTAGTGCCTTTACCCGGTTTATCATCGCCGCAGCAATACAGCCACATATAGCTGGTTGCTTTATCTGCATTAATGACGTTTAACGGGGTTTCATCGCCGTGAATAACCGGTTGAGATAACAACACGTCTTTTAAGCGTTTATACAGAGGGGACAACAGGTCTGCGCAGCGCAACATCCAGCTCGACATCGTTTGTCTGCTCAACTCAATACCAATATCGGCTAACATTGTTTCTTGGCGATAAAGTGGTAAGCCAAACTGGTATTTACACATGATTATTTGGCTCAGCAGGCTGGGGGTTGCGATGCTTTTTGGAATAGGGGTTGCAGGCATTAGGGCGGTTTTTACTACACTTTCAATCCCTTCTCGCTCACAGTGACGACACGTATATTTTGGGCGAATGGTTTTGATTACTTTGATATGCGCTGGTACAAATTCCAGTGCTTCACTGCTGCTTTCACCCATTTTATGAAGGGGGCTTTGACAGCAATCACATATTTTGTCATCCTCTTCGAGGTCAACAACCACCTCAATTCGCGGCAACTGCGCCGGCAGTGGGCGGCGTTTCGGTTTGGCTTTTTCTTTCTTTACTGAGGGCGATGTAGCCAATAGCGCTTTATCATGTTCATCGAGAGTGTCTTCTGCTTCATTGAATACTTCGCCTGCACCCGGCATCTTTTCAGATTTCTTGGCGTACTCTTTGGCAAGTTTTGCGTTATAAGCTTGCAGTAATTCGTGAATTTGCTCATCTTTTTCAGCAACGACTTGTTGCAACTCAAGCACCATACGCTTGAGTTTTTCCAGGTCGTCAGGAAGTGAGTGTGCATCAATTTTCATGTTCGCAATTTAACAGAATTTGACGTTGTTTTCTTGCTTGACGCAAAGATAAAGCAGACGGTGTGGCAACGATCATTTACTGTCAATATGATCGATTAGATCATCGATTGATACTGCAATTCTTCATGACCAAGCACATCATATCCCGACAACAACCAATCCAGTTGCTCTGGACTGAGCTCAAATTCTTGCAGACTGGCTTTGTTTGGCCATTTAAACTTTTGCTTTTCTAACCGCTTGTACCACAAAGCAAACCCCGTTTTATCCCAGTAAACCAGCTTGAGTTTATCCTTCGCTTTGTTGCAAAATAAAAATAAAGCGCCAGTATAGGCGTCACGTTCAAGCTCACCCTCAACGATTGCGACCAGACCATCAATGGATTTTCGAAAATCCACAGCATCGCGGTGTAAGTAAATACACTTAGGTTCAACAAACATTTTCATCAGTTAAGCTCGCGTAGTAATTGGCCTAGATAAGATGCAGGCGTTGTGGGAGGCAAACTGACGTTTACTTTTCCGACTTCGAGGCTAATCGACAGTTGCTGTTCGGTGACGTCAACGTGTTTAGCTACTTTAGCGCGAACAAAGCTGCCTGATGATCCATTAAGCTTACTTCGTGCGGCATAAAAGCTTGTTTTTGATAAAGCATGTTGCAGGCAATAGTCAGTGATAGTTAAATCGCTGGCTTGTTGTTCTTCAATAATACTGCGCCATTGTTCAAGGCTGCGTGTTTTTCTCATGACTATCTCCTCATTGAAATTCAGAAATAGCTTAATTGTTTTGGTGAGTTACTTGCAGGTGCATTTTGCTAGACGCTTAC
>NZ_MXQF01000008.1 GCF_002165575.1 Pseudoalteromonas sp. A601 | reverse complement strand
AAGCTAGGTGTCGTTAGCTATACGCTTACTTTCATAACATTTAAAATCCATTTGTACATTAATTTTAATAACATACTGATAAAAAATCATAAAATCTAGTTATTTGTATGTGTTAAATATAATTCGAGTAGAGGGGGAATTATTAGTGGTGTAATTGACAATGATTGATTAAAAACAAAGCAGCTTAGTTAGCCGCTCTGTTTTAATTATTCAAAAGGGTTTATTCACTTTATGGGTATATTAATGGCGTAAATTATTTTTAATTTGACGCATTTTGAATTAATAGCGTTTCTTTTTCGCTCTTAATTGTGAGTCAAATTCATCAGGGAATAAGATTGTGCCGTCGTCTTCTTCTGTTGGAAAAACCGCGATCAGTAAGTCGTCTTGTTCAAGGCCTGGAGTCCAACGGCTTTGCCAGTCTTTCACAGGAATAGCCTTCGCTGTGCAGTTTTCCCACTCGCCGGTTGCCCATGCTTCTGCGTAAATGCGCTCAGGCCAAACTGGTACGCAGTCATCATCTTCATTTGCCAGCATAACGCAGCCTTCATCGTCGTTTAATATCCATACTTGTTTGTACTCTTGGACGGTTTCGAACATAAATGCCAGTCGTTTTTTTGCTCCTAATCCAAGGATTGTTTCGAACTTTTCAGTTGCGCTCGCTGTTGCATTATTCATATAGAGGCTCACTTTTGATTGGCTATCGTCTTACTTTAGTATATTGACTAATATGACAGATTATCGATTGCTTTAAAATTAATTCGTAATTGATGTATATAAATCATTTGCTAGCTGATTTATGTCTTCAATATTGCTGTTGGTTAATGCATATGTACGCAGACCATATAGGCCCATAGCTAAAAATCGTGCGAGTTGTTTGGCCGAGCGTGTGGTGTTTATCTCTTGCTGATCTATAGCGCGAGCAAACTGCTTGGCAAGGGCATTTTCATAGGCATTTAAATTTGCACTTAATACTTTACTAATTTGCTCGTCTTGTCCTTCTACTTCACTGATGCTTTTAGTTAGCAGGCATACTTTCATACTGTTGCCGCTTAGGCATTCAGCTACTACAGAGTCCATGTACTTGCGCAAACTTGGCAGTACAGGTTTGTGATCGCAAAAAAGAGCCGTAAATTGTTGGTTTCTATCTGTTTGATATTGCTCAATTGCGGCTAAGAAAATACCTTTCTTATTTTTAAATGCAGCGTACAAAGAGCCGGGGTGTAATGCGGTAACTTGGGTGAGCTTTTGCATGCTGGTTTTAGCATAACCAAATTGTGTAAATGCAAGCATGGCTTGACGTAATACGTATTCACGGTCAAATTCAGCTACTCTCATTAATTATCTCTATAGCAAATAGTGTAAGAAGGGCTTAATGTTCTAGTTTACTTAATCTTGAACAAATATTCAAAATTACCCTTGAATAATAAGCTAACCATCCTTATCTTGAATATACACTCAAGATAAGGATTTATTACAATGGCCACAGATTTACTCAAACCGTTTAAACTTAATAACAGCATTGAGCTGCAAAACCGTGTATTAATGGCGCCCTTAACCCGCTGCATGAGCGATGACAACTTAGTACCAACACAAGCTATGGTAGATTATTACGCTCGTCGTGCTGATGCTGGTTTAATTATTAGTGAAGCGACTATTATTCGTCCTGATGCACAAGGTTATCCTAACGTACCAGGCTTATTTAGCAGTGAACAAATTCAAGGCTGGAAAAAAGTAACCGATGCCGTACATGCAAATGGCGGTAAAATGTTTGCCCAACTTTGGCATGTTGGCCGTGTCGCACATCCTCACTTTTTTGATGGCGAAGTACTCGCGCCGTCAGCCATTGGCATCGAAGGGTCAGTACCCAGAATGCGCGAGCTGACTTATCAAACACCAAAAGCGGCGACTATTGAAGATATTAAAGGCCTAGTGGCTGATTATGCAAAAGCGGCTGAAAATGCGATTGAAGCCGGTTTCGATGGTGTGGAGATACACGGTGCTAATGGTTATTTAATTGACCAGTTTTTACATTATGCGTCTAATCAGCGCGATGATGAATACGGCCAAACCCCAGAAAATATGTCGCGTTTTGCACTTGAGGTGGTTGATGCAGTTATAGATGCAATTGGAGCAGATAAAACAGCACTACGCTTATCACCGGGTGCGTATTTTAATATGCAAGAAGATAATCGTGACAAAGCGGTTTTTGATTACTTAATAACGCAGTTAAACACACGAGAATTGGCTTATTTACATGGTGGTATTTTTGACGACAGCATGCGCTTTGCCAGTTTAGAAGACAAAACAACCTCAGAATATTTACGTGCTAGTTTTTCCGGCACACTCGTTGGGGTGGGAAGTTATAGTTTTGAATCTGCTAAAGTAGCCATAAACGACAATCAGTTTGATTTAATTGCTATTGGTCGCCCGTTTATTGCAAATCCAGATTATATTAATAAGATAGCAAATAACAAAGAGATCGTTGAATATGATGATGCGATGCTTGCAGAGTTAATTTAAGTTTAATTTTATAGTCAAACGCAGCAACGGCCTGCGTTTGACGAATCTAAAGAGGCCAACTGCTTAAACTCTATGCTAACTGCCTGATTTATTAGTGCCATTAACCGTTAATGGCTACCCCTGTAATAGAAAATATCTTACACTGTTTTTATCTCATGCAAGGACAGTGTCGCAATGCTCAATATTATTCAATCTAACCGAATGGAAACCCTACAAGCGCAGTTCCATAAGCTGTTAACTGTTGACCCGCTCACCAGCCCATTTGAAAAAGAAGTGGTACTGGTGCAGTCGCCGGGTATGTCGCAGTGGTTAAAAATAGGTTTAAGTGAACAGCTCGGTATTGCAGCGCAGGTAGATTTTCCGCTGCCTTCGAGTTTTATTTGGCAGCTTTATCAGCAGTTATTGCCAAATGTGCCCAAAGAGTCTGCGTTTAATAAACCAAACCTTGCATGGAAAATATTTACAATTTTACCTGATTGCATTGAAGAACCATTATATTTACCCCTTAAAACCTACTTAGAAGGTGACTTAGATGGGCAAAAAACCTTTGCTCTGTGTGAAAAAATAGCCGACGTGTACGACCAATATTTAATGTATCGCCCACACTGGATTGCAATGTGGGATAGCGGCCAAGATGCCCTTGATGATGTTGACATTAGTATTTCCCCCTGGCAACCCGATTTATGGCGGCGCATAGTTGCTTTAAGTGTTGAGCTTGGGCAAAGCCAGTTTCATCGTGCCAATATGCAAGGCAAATTACTGGCAGCACTTGAGACTATGGACGAGAGTTTATTGCCAAAACGCATTAGCCTATTTGGTATATCGGCCATATCCAGCTCTCAACTGGAAATTTTTGACGCATTAAGTAAAAAAACACAGGTGTTTTTATTCTTTTTTAACCCAAGTGAACACTATTGGGGTGATGTGGTTGATGAAAAAACCGCAGCAAAAATTACTGCTAAATACGCCAAAACCCCGTTAATTGATGCTGTAGAGCATACACTTAGTAAACCAGATGATGAATATTACTTCATTGGTAATCCGCTGCTGTCATCGTGGGGTAAATTAGGCCGCGATTACTTTGAGCAATTAGTACAACTCGATGCTAACTGGATTGATGATGGTTTCAAAAATGACTTCGCGGACTCACTATTGGGTAAAATTCAAAGTGAAATATACCAACTAGCATTTAAAGGTGAATCACTAACGCTAGATAAAGAGTGGTTTATCAATGAAGAAGGCAAACTGCCAATAAGCGAAACTGACACCAGTATCATAGTAAGTGATTGTTATACGCCGCTTCGTGAAGTTGAACGCCTGCACGATTATTTGCTTAACTTGTTTCATCAAAACCCAGCACTTACACCAAAAGACATCATTGTTATGATGCCCGATGTAGGCACCTATAGCCCGTATATCGAGGCGGTATTTGGTGGTGCTCATGGCAAGCGCCATATTCCGTATGCGTTAGCCGATTTAGCCATAGAGCAAGAAAAACCGGTACTGAGCTCGTTTGCCAGTTTAGCGAATTTACCATTTTCGCGTTTTGGCGTGTCTGACATTTTAGACTTACTGCAAGTAACACAAATTGCCGAAAAGTTTAGTTTAGAGCCCCACGAGTATGAACAAATTCAATACTGGCTTGAGCGAGTAGGGGTAAAGTGGGGCATTAACGCCGAGCATAAAAGTAGCTTTGATTTACCGGCAATAGATTTAAACACTTGGCAACATGGCTTGAACCGTTTACTGCTCGGTATAGCACAGCGCGATGAGCAAATCCCATTTGAGGGCATTTACAGCGCTGATGAAGTCGAAGGCATGGCACTCGATACACTCAATAAATTAGTACATTTTATTGATGTACTGCAAACATTTAAAGAACGCTTAAGCCCAGATGACACCCTAACAAATAAAGCCGATATTTTAGATGAGCTGCTTGAAGCCATTTATGAAAGTGAAAGCGATGATAGCTGGGATCTTTTAGTACTTAAAAAAGTGCTCGATGAGCTAAAAAAACACCATGAGAATGGTGATTACACTCAAGTGGTGTCGCAGCGTATTGTCAGCTATTTAATCAAACAAGGCATTCAAGAAAAAGGCGTTGGCCAGCGCTTTTTAGTTGGCCAAGTTAATTTTTGTACTCTGATGCCGATGCGCGCCGTGCCATTTAAAGTGGTGTGTATGTTAGGGCTAAACGATGCCGACTACCCGCGTACTGTGCAGCCTATTGGTTTTGATTTAGTGCCGTATTCTAAAAAACAAAAAGGTGACCGATCACGAAAATTAGATGACCGTTATCTATTTTTAGAAGCGCTCCTCAGTGCCCGCGATAATTTATATATGAGTTACATTGGTCGTTCGTGTTTTGACAACCAACCACGCATGCCATCCACGCTGGTGAGTGAGTTATTAGAATACATTGGTCGCAGCTTTACTTTTGATGAGGAAAGCGGGCAAACCTTGCCAGATTGTTTAGTAAAAGCGCAGCGGCTACAGCCATTTAATCGCCACTATTATATGCCAAGCGAGCAATCATCTGCGCAATTAGCGTTTGATGAGCACAGTTATAACCCAGTGTGGTTGCCGGCAGAGGCCATAAATCCTGAACCACTGAGCAAACTTGATGTTGCTATGCCTGAGAGTCTTGATCTTGATGTGTTTATTCGCAGTGTTTGTAACCCCCATGAAAGCTTTTATCAGCAAACCTTGGGCCTGCGCTTACCTGAGTTTAACGATGTGGCCAAAGATGAAGAGCCGTTTAGTGTTGATGCCCTTAAACGTTATTTTTATTTAGATGAAATACTCGAAGCCGCCATTTTCGATATGCCCCTGAGTCGTGAACAAATATTGCAACGTGGCGAGTTACCACAAGCCAATGTCGGCGATCTCATTTTTGAAAGTATGGAGCACCGAGTTGACGCGCTTGCAGGGCAAGTTAAAGCACATATCCAAAATGGTAAACATGAGCCCGTTGAAGTGTCTTTAACACTTAAGTGTGAGGATGCTGATGGTAAAACGCAAAGCAGCCAACTTGAAGGGTGGCTCAATCATATTTATTTACAAAAACAAGTGTTTTACAGAAGCGCCAGTATTAAAGCCAAAGACCTAATTAAAGGCTTTGTTTATCATTTAGCGGCTCAAGTGATGGGCCATCCTGTTGAAACCTTAATTTTAGGTTTAGATAAACAAATCGCTTTTGCGCCATTAAGTGCAGAGTACGCACAACAACAATTAAACCAGTGGTTTAGTTTATACGCGGCACTGAGGCAATCGCCAGTGGCGTTTTTTCCGGCCAGTAGTTATGAATACGTAAAATCCGAGGGTGATATTAATAAAGCGATTAATAAATTTAGCCCGCAGTACATTGGCCGCGGTGAGGGGGAAAACCCCTATATTCGTTTAACTACCCAATCACTATTAGATTGCCAAGAAGAATTTACCCAGTGGAGCAATACACTCCTTACGCCATTAATTAACCACGCTAAGGAGAGCGATTATGCAAGCGCTTAACCCGCTTACCATGCCACTTACGGGGCAAAGTTTAATTGAGGCCAGTGCAGGCACAGGTAAAACCTATACGATTACTGGCTTGTATTTACGCTACTTACTCGGCATGCAAATAACGGATGATCCGCATTGTGAGGTAAATAAGCCAGTAAGCGTGGAACAAATTTTGGTTGTAACCTTTACCGAGGCCGCCACGCAAGAAATTAAAGACAGGGTACGCGCTCGTATAATTGCCGCGCGTGATGCCTTACTTGGCTTAAAAACTAAAGATGAGTTGGTAAGCGAGATCATTGCAAGCATCGAAGATAAACACCGCGCCTTTGATTTACTCGATGCCGCGGCAAAATCGATGGATGAAGCGGCCATTTTTACCATTCATGGTTTTTGTCAGCGCATGCTCAAACAACATGCGTTTGAATCTGGCGTAGCGTTCAACTTAGAATTTATACTCGACGAGCGCGAAATTCTTCTTGAGACCATTAAAGATTTTTGGCGTACTTTTGTCTACCCGCTAAATAAAGAAAAAACCGATGCTATTTTAGATATCTTCCCAGCACCTGAATCATTGTTTAGTCAGGTATCGAGCTTGCTTAACAAAGGTAATGCGCTCATTACACCGACGATCAAACTTGATGATGTATGGCAAGCACGTGAAGAGTACTTAGCTAAAATACCCACTTTTAAACAAGCGTGTTCAGACAGCGAATTTATTGCTGCCGTAAAAGCATCAGGGCTTAGTGGCTCTAAAACGCCGGCGCGCAAAGGCAGCTTACAAGCGCTTGAGGATTTTTGCCGTGGTGATGAGCTATTTTTTAAATTTGGCACCAATAAGTATTCGTTTGAAGTTTGGAGCACTGAAAACTTAAGTGACCCGGGTAACTATAAAAAGAATCAGCCTTTTTTTAGCCACGAATTACTGCCTCAATTTGATGAGCTTGCAAAGCTCAGCAGTACCGTTAACGAAGGGCTCGGTATAGCCATTGTTCAACACGCTGCAAGCTGGGTTAAAACAGCCATTGTTAAACGTAAAACAGAGCAAAGTGTGATCACCCCGGATGATTTATTAAGTAATTTACACAGTGCGCTTAACAGTGAACAAGGCGATACGCTTTCGCAAAAAATAGCCCAGCTATTCCCAGTGGCGATGATTGATGAATTCCAAGATACCGACCCAATTCAATACGGTATTTTTAGTAAAATTTATGGCCAAGAAAATACCACGCTTGCAATGATTGGTGACCCTAAACAAGCGATTTACGGCTTTAGGGGCGCAGATATTTTCACCTATATTGGCGCAAAGCATGCAGTTGCGCAGGTGCAACAATTTACCTTAGGCACTAATTTTCGCTCAAGTAGTGATGTGGTAAGCAGTGTAAATAAGCTATTTGCCAAGCACGATAACAGCTTTATTTATAATGAGGCCATTCCATTTAATCCGGTTGCAGCCAAAGGTAAAAAGCCTGATGAATCGTTTTTAATAGACGGCAAACCCGCCAAGGCTTTTGAGTTTTGTGTATTTAATGATACAGCTGCCGATGACAGTAAAAAACCCACCAACAAAGGCGTTGGGCAGCATCATTTAGCAAGTCATTTTGCTAACAAAGTTGTCACCTTACTCAACCAAGCACAAGAAGGGCGTGCATGCATTGGTGAAACACCGGTAAGCGCTGCTGATATTTGTCTTTTGGTACGCGACCGATTAGAAGCTCAAATCATTAAAAAAGCACTGAGCGACGCTAAAATTGCCAGTGTGTATTTATCTCGCGATAGTGTATTTAGCCAAGAGCTTAGTCATCATTTACTTAACTTTTTAACCGCATTGCATGGCCAATATAATGAATCATTACTGCGCGGTGTATTGGCGGGGCCCCTATTTTGTTTAAGTTATAATGAGATTTACGCGCTGGCTGATGATGAAGAAAAGTGGCAATCATATCTTAACTTTTTTGCTTACTTAACGGCGCTATGGCACAAACAAGGTGCCATGGCGATGCTAGAGCACCTGTTGAGCCATAATCAATTAAGCGCGAAATGGCAGGGTTTAGGTTATAACGTAGAGCGCTGGCTCACCGATTACCGCCATTTAAGTGAAATACTGCAACAAAAGCAAATTGAGCTTGAGGGTACGTTAAGGCTATTGCGTTGGTTTGCGCAAAAGGTTAGCCAACAAGATGGTGAGGCGGTGCAAGTACGCCTTGAAAGTGACGCAAACCTAGTGCGCATTGTGACCATGCATGCATCAAAAGGGCTTGAGTTCCCGTTGGTGTTTATGCCATTTGCCAGTGGTTACCGTGAAACTAAAGAGGCTTTATATCATAAAGATGGGCAACTTATTTACGACTTAAGCAAAGGCGACGATGCCCTTCAAAAAGCCGAGCAAGAACGCCTTGCTGAAGATTTACGCTTATTGTATGTGGCACTCACACGAGCCATTCATTTTTGCGCCATTGGCATGTATAACTTAGGGCAAGGGCAAAGTAAACGATTGGCTATTCAAAGTAGCTCATTGGGTCATGTTTTATTTGCAGGGCTTGATATTACCAGTAGCGAAGTGTGGCGAAATCACTTAAAGGCATTTTGTTATGAAAACAAAGCGATGCAATACACCGAATTTACCAGTGAACAGTTGCTAGAGCAGGGCACGTTGCAATTGGCATCAACGCAAAGCTCAAAGCTTAATCTCAGCGTTAATAATGTGACCGTAGACATTGAAAAAGATTGGCGCGCGACTAGCTTTAGTGCCCTGAGCTTTAAAAAACACACTGATCATATACAACCAGGTCGAAGTGACGAAGATCACGAAAAAGACGAGTTTGCCGCAGAGCAAGAAGACATTAAATCGCCATACAGTTTCCCTAAAGGCGCAAAACCCGGTAGCTGCTTACATGAAATTTTCGAGCAAATTGATTTTACCAGCCCCATAACACACCCAAGCAACGATGAACAAAATCTCGCGTGTGTAGTAGAAAAAAGTTTAAGAAAATATCACATCGATAGCAGTTGGCAAGAAACCACGGAGCAGTGGATACTCAGCGCCTTACAATGCCCACTCAATAACGAAGGACTCAGTTTAAGTGTATTGCCACCGAGTGATTGCTTAGTGGAAATGGAGTTTAATTTACCCCTAGAGAGCCTAAACGCCAAACAGCTCAATGCGGTGCTTATAAAGCATTTTGGTTTTAACCAAAGCAACCTTGAGTTTTTTGATGTTAAAGGCTTATTAAAAGGTTTTGTCGATTTAATATTTTGCTTTGAAGGGCAATATTATATTTTGGACTATAAATCGAATTATTTAGGGAACATGCCAAGCGACTACGAGCAAGACTCTCTTGAGCAAGCCATGAGCAGCCATCAATACCATTTACAGTATTTAATTTACACAGTGGCGTTGCACCGTTTGTTAAAACAGCGCATTGCAAACTACAGCCCAGAGCAGCACTTAGGCGGCGTGTATTACACCTTTTTACGGGGGATGGGTGAAGGTAAAGGTATCTTCTTTAATAAACTCACCACTGAACAAGTCGCTATTTTAGATGGCTTATTTACTCAACTCGCGGTTATAAAAGGAGAAGCATCATGAGCGAAGTCGATGCAATAAATGAATTACCATTATTAGCTGCTGAGCCTGATAACACAGTAGATACTGTGCCGTTAATTGACTATTTAGTAAGTGAAGGGCGCCTGCGAGTAGTTGATGTAAAACTTGCTGAGCTTCTAACCGAGCATGTAGCAAGCGGTGCTGATAATAGCGATGTATTTAATTTAATTTTACTGCTGTGCTTAGCAGGGCAAAGCCAGCACAGCTGTTTAAATCTAGATGATGTAAATTGGCAAAATCCATTTAACTTACGAAAGTCTGACTTTAATAAAGCGCAAGGTTCAACACCCGATACAGTTAGCCCATTTAGTGATGCGTTTGATATTCATCAAGCGGTTCGCTGTTTAGAGTTGCACCCAAGTGTGGGTGAGCAACAACCACTGAATTTATTTGGTACTAGGCTCTACTTTGCCCGCCTTGCTGGGTACGAACAAACGCTCGCTTCACGCTTATTAGCTATGAGTAAGCGTGAAATTAAAATAGACGAAGCAGCGCTTGCTAAGTTGCTCAATGACTATTTCCCCGAAGATAAAGCCCCCCAAGAAGGGCTCGATTGGCAAAAAGTAGCCTGCGCTATGGCGGCCACAAAAGGCTTTAGTGTTATCACTGGCGGCCCAGGTACTGGTAAAACTACCACAGTAACTAAGCTATTAGCCATATTACAATCACTGTACCAAAGTGCGCCGTTAAGCATAAAGCTGGTGGCACCAACAGGTAAAGCTGCCGCGCGGTTAAGTGAATCTATTTTAGGGGCTAAGCAGCAATTAAAAGCGGATATTCCAGACAATGTTGAGCCACATATACCTCAAACGGCGCAAACTATTCACCGTTTGCTAGGGGTTAAACCTTTTACCAATAAGTTCAAACATAACAGCAGTAACCCATTACATGTTGATGTACTGATAATCGATGAAGCGTCTATGGTTGATTTATCATTGATGGCTAAACTAATCGAGGCATTACCCGCTCGCGCAAGGTTAATATTGCTCGGCGATAAAGACCAATTAGCGTCGGTAGATACGGGCAGTGTAATGAGCGACTTATGCCAAGGATTATCTCTTGGGCAAACGCCGAGTTATTCTGGTACGCGCTGCACTGAGCTTAATGAGCTGTGTTTTAAAGGCGAGCAAAAGCTTCAACCACAACAAAGCTCATTTGCATTGGCCGATTGCATTGCGTTTTTACAACATAGTTATCGTTTTGATGCTAAAAGCGGCATTGGCGAGCTGGCTTTTGCGGTTAACACTAACAATAGCGGTAAGCTCAATTATGTTGAGCAGGAAATCTATTCAGGTAAATTTAACGACGTTATTTTAGATTACGATATTGTCACTAAGCCAATTGAAAAACTGGTGCAAAGCGCTGCTAGTCATTACAGTGAGTATTTAAACCTCATTAAACAAGGAGCGCCGAGTGCAGACATTCATCAAGCATTTACTCAATACCAATTACTCGCCGCCGTGCGTGAAGGTGATTATGGCGTAAACAGCTTAAACCTTCGCATTGAAAAGCAATTACATAACCTTGGTTTAATCAATACCCATGCAAATAACCGCCATTATTTAGGTTTACCTATTATGATTGCGCAAAACGACTACCAATTAAAACTGTTTAACGGCGATATTGGTATTTTACTGCACGATGAAAACGCGCAGCTAAAAGCGGTATTTATAGACGAGCAGGGCAATGAACGGGCATTTTCACCCGCACGACTCCCAGCCCATGACAAAGTGTATGTAATGACCATACATAAATCACAAGGCTCAGAATTTGCCTACACCGCCATGGTTTTACCCCCTGCAAACCAAGCAACGGCAGGTATAAATCGCCAATTGGTCTACACCGGCATCACTCGTGCAAAACAAACCTTTGAGCTGCTCGCCGACAAAAAAGTACTACTCATGGCTATGAATAAATCAGTCAGCCGCGCATCAGGGTTGTATGAGAGGTTTGCTAGGTTGAGTTAGCCAGCGAGTTAGCAAGAGTAAAGTTAGCGAGGTTATAGACTAGCGCGGTGTTAAGTTTATTATGTAGGAACAGGCTTTAGCCGTGGTTGGTTTAGTCGGCGAGTTAGCAAGGGTTAAGTTAGTAAGTCATTAGAAGCTACAGTACTCAGCATACTTATATTTTCAGTTGAGTAAGGTTTTTTGGAGAAATGTTTGAAAGTTAAACCCAATAAAAAGCTCCGAAATGAAATGCTCAAAAGGGTATCTATAGCTTTGGTTCTACTGTGCATCGCAGTATATATTCTGACTTCAATTGATGGCGATTGCTTTAGCATTTTATTTCGAGAGCTATGTGACTCAAAAGACAAATCAGTTATCTTAACCTGGCTCTTAGTTTTTGATTCACTGTTAGTTTTTGATTCACTGTTAGTTTTATATGTAATGGCACCATTTGTTTACTTTGGAGCAGTAAAGTTTCTTATAAAATCTAAGAACAAAGGCTAACAGATTTAATTTGCTAATTGTTTCACTAGCCATTAATAGTTTTTAGTGCATCAACTAAAAGCCATTCTACATAACCATGGCCTCAAGAATAAATATACGCGTATTGCTTTTCTCGCATCATGATTCACGCTAGAACCTAGAACCTAGAACCTAGAACCTAGAACCTAGAACCTAGAACCTATTTCCTCACCGTTCTTTTTCTAAATATATTAGGTTGCCAGCCCCAATGTAGGGCGCTGAGCCTTAAAAAAACGGTGACAAAGAGCGAGCCAATAATACACCACATGTAGTTTACTTCGAGTAAAAACAGTGCAGCGTAGGTAAGACCACCACAAAAGCAGGTGGTAGAATAAAGTTCGTCGCGCATCACAAGTGGCACTTCACGGCATATTACATCGCGCATTAAGCCACCAAAAATACCTGTGGTCATGCCCATGGTGATCGCGACTATCATGGTGGTGCCTTCTATAAGGGCTTTTTCTATACCCACAATATTAAAAATAGCCATGCCAACGGCATCAACCAATAACATATAATAGTTCGACACATCAGGTAGGTAGCGAATAAACATAACGGCTACAAATATAGAGCCATAAGTGGCATATAAATAATTGGGTTCTGCAATCCAAAATATGGGTTGATCAAGCAGTACATCACGTAATGTACCGCCGCCCAAGGCTGTGACGGTGCCGACAACAACTACGCCAAAGCCACCAATGTCTTTATCGTGCCCAAGTAACGCGCCAGAAATAGCAAAAAAGGCGACGCCTATTAAACTTAGAAAATTAAAATATTCTGCTGTCACTTGGTATCCTTTCCTCGTTTTGTATTCGCGAAAAAGCTTAGCTCATGGAGTATTTATTTATGCTGAATAGCAGTAGTCGTATTTCACAAAGCTACTGCTATGGTATTAAACTAATAGTTACTGTAGGTAATCAACAACTAACTGAGTCATAGAATCGATTCCTAGCTGCAGTGCTTTTTCGTCGGCAAAAAACTGTGGCGAATGATTACTCGGTGCTGTTTTTGCGTCTTGACCTTGTGGTGTTACGCCTAAAAAGTAAAATAAACCAGGTACTTCAAGAGCGTAGTAGCTAAAATCTTCTGCGCCAGTGATTAAGTCAGTAGTGATTATGTTGTCAGCTCCAGCCACCTTAGCGAGTGTTGGGGCCATTTTTTGAGTTAATGCAATGTCGTTTACAGTAACAGGGTAGCCGTGATCAATATGCACATCGGCTTTGGCTCCCCCAGATTCAGCGACCATTTCGGCTGTTTTAACTAATCGTTCTTTTATGTCGGCTCGCATTGTTTGATCAAAGGTGCGAATAGTGCCAATGAGTTCAACGCTATCAGGAATAATGTTTGAGCGTACGCCGCCGTTAATAGCCCCAAAGGAGATAACCGATGGCGCTTTAGTTACATCAACTTGGCGTGATGAAATGGTTTGCGTGGCCATGATGATTTGTGATGAAGCAACTATTGGGTCTACACCGTTCCAAGGGCGTGAACCATGCGTTTGGCGCCCTTGAACGTTAATAGTGAATGAATCTTCACTGGCCATTAATGGGCCCTCACGAAAACCAATTTGGCCTGTATTTAACGAGCTGGTCACATGTAATCCAAATACAGCATCAGGTTTTTGTTTAAATAGACCTTCTTTGAACATCAACTCTGCGCCGCCTTCTTCACCTTCTGGCGCACCCTCTTCGGCAGGTTGAAATACAAAAAGCACCTCGCCCGCTAATTCATCTTTAATTTTGACTAAAGACTCGGCTACAGCCATGAGTATTGCAACGTGGTTATCATGGCCACAGGCATGCATTACGCCCACTTCGTTACCACGATAGGTTGATGTTTGTGTTGAGGCAAAAGGTAAATCGACTTGCTCAGTAACAGGTAAGGCATCCATATCAGCACGCAGTGCAACAAGTGGCCCTTTTTTGCCGCCTTTCAATTTAGCTACTACGCCGGTATGGGCAATACCTATTTGTACTTCAAGTCCAAGGGATTTTAAATGCTTTGTAACATATTTAGCCGTTTCAAATTCTCGGTTACTGAGCTCTGGGTGCTGGTGCAAATGCCGACGCCACGTAATCACTTTTTCACTTACGCTGGTATTTGCTTTTTTAAGCTCTGTATTGATGTCACTGGCAAAACAGGGCGTTGCTAGAGTGCCTAGTATTAGGCTGCTATAAATAACTTTGTGTAACATGCTGATCCCTTTTATTATTAGTGTATTAATATCAATGTAGAGTAAACCATGCTCAATGAACAGGACCGTGCGATAATTAACCAAGGAAATTGGTTTAACAATTGTAGTAACCACTTGCAGCATGATTTAATTTGTCACGCGAAAGTGGTTGAATTAAATGCCGGAGAATCTTTATTTTTACGCGATGACAACAACTGCGGTGTATATTGTGTTATCAGTGGTGTAGCTAGAGTTAGCGGGGGGAACGCTCAGGGCAAAGAAGCGGTTTTAAGTTTTATTCCTCAAGCAGTGTGGTTTGGTGAAGTTGCATTGTTTGATGGTGGTAGCCGTACTCATGACGTATATGCGCAAACAACACTTAGGCTTGTGCATGTGAGTGAGCGCGCATTAAACAAGTTGTTGAGTGAGCATCCGGCGTATTGGCGGGAATTTGGCGTTTTATTGTCGCAAAAAGTACGATTGTTATTTTCGTCTTTGGAAGATCAAGCTCTGTTATCGGCGCAGCAAAAGGTTGGTAAATATCTGTTGATGTTAACAGCATTCGACTCTAACAGCTCGAATGTTTATCTATCGCAACAACAGTTGGCAGATATAACTTATTTAACACGGCAAACAATTAATCAGATCCTTCAGGCCTTGAGTAAACAAGGTTTGATTGCTTTGTATTACCAACGTATTGAGATCTTAGACAAGTCTGCATTAGAAGATAACCTGAACCCGCCCCTATAAAGGAAACTTGGCGTCATAATTGCTTTATTTATGCATACAGTCAAATAAAGCAGGAAGCTTAAGTAATGTCATCACTTACGTTTAACAACCAATATCGCTTAGAGCCATACAGTGCGCCTTCTACACCTAAAGTTAGCTTGCCCGTGAAGCCTGTAGATCAAATAAAAGATGTGGCAAAACCTGGCCAGCAAGATTTTGCCACTCAGTTAAAACAGCCAACTCATGATAAAAGCTTTTTAGAAGAAGCTAAAGAAGCCCTTGTTTATCAACGCTTAGGTGTTGATAAAGAAAAAATAGATGAAATAAAGGCCCAAATTGAAGAGCTAGCAGAGCAAATGCAACAACAAGGTGCTGATATTGAGACGTTACAAGCAAAAATGCAAGAGCTGCAAAGTATGCTTGAGCAAGAGTATCAAAAGGGACGAGAGCGACTAGAGCAAAAACCTGAACATGAAAAAGGTAAAATTATCAGTGCATTTGTTTAAATTTATTTTAGTATAGCTAACTGTCGGGTAGCCGACATTTTTGCCTGGTGCTATTTGCTACAGTGAATTTATTCTTGCAATTAAAAGAGTAACTCATGAAAACACTTCAGCAACAACTAGGTCAATATGCCCTTTATCATCGCTCTAAGCGCAATGTCTTTACACATTTTTTTGGTATTCCATTAATTGTCTTTGCTGTCTTATGTTTATGTGCGCGTATTGAGTTTTCCGTTGCTGGCTATTTAATAAATACCGCGCAAATCGTAGTTTTCGCAAGCGTGGTCTATTACTTAATGCTCAGTGTGTCACTGGGGCTTATTATGGCGGTTATTCTTGTGCTGCTTAGTTTGGGCGCTATTGTGATTGCACAGCTAAGCCTTAAGGGTTGGCTCGTTATTAGTATTGGTTTATTTGTAGTGGGTTGGGTGCTGCAATTTATAGGGCACTACTATGAAGGTAAAAAACCAGCATTTGTTGATGACATTGTAGGCTTAATTATTGGGCCACTATTTGTACTTGCTGAAGCATTATTTTTAATGGGCTTCTATCGTTCGCTTGAGCAGCAGGTAATTGATATTGCAGGCGCTAGCAAGCCTTAAAGAGAGTTTATGAATTTTAACAATAAAACTATTTGGATCACTGGTGCGTCGTCAGGTATTGGTCAAGAACTTGCTATTCAACTGGCAAATTTAGGTGCAAATATAATTTTAAGTGCACGTAGTGTTGATCAGTTAGAGCAATTAAAAATAAAATTAGCAACGGGTAAGCACCGAGTTATTGCGCTTGATTTAGCACAACCAGAGCAAGTTTTACAGCACGTTAAAAGCGCTATTAATGACATTGGTCAGGTTGATATTTTAATTAATAATGGTGGAGTGTCTCAACGTAGTTTGTTTTTAGAAAACGATTTTTCTGTGTACCGACAGCTAATGGAAGTGAACTATTTTGGTTTAGTTGCCCTGACGAAGGCGGTATTACCTTCTATGGTTGAACAGGGCGGTGGCTCTATTGTGTCAATTAGCAGTGTAGCGGGTAAAGTTGGGTCAAAATTTCGTACAGGTTATTCTGGCAGTAAATATGCTGTTGTTGGTTTTATGGACTGCTTACGAGCTGAAGTAGCAGATAAAAACATTCACTGTTTAACTATTTGCCCTGGCTCGATTAAAACTGCGATTGCACATAATTCACTAAATGAACATGGGGTTGCACAAAATAAGCCGGAGCAGTCGATAGAAAACGGCATGAATGTATCATTAGCGGCAAACAAGATGATACAGGCTATTGCTAAGCAAAAAGATGAAGTTGTTGTGGGGCAGGGCTTGAGTGGTTGGGCACCGACAATTAAACGTTTTTTTCCTGGGATTTTTAACCGTTTAACAGCAAAAACAAATTATAAATAAGGAGTAACCAGAGCTAGCTACTCCTAATCTTACTATGCAATTATAAATATAAGTCTATTAACTCTGTTGACCAAATAGATTCTTTATCATCGTCTGCACTCAATGTTTCTTTTGCATTTATTAGGAATACCCTACTTTCACTAGTATCTAAATCACCTATTGCTTTAAGCGCCATTGCGCGATCAGACCATGTTCGGCTGTTCTTATACAAATCTTTGAGTAGCTGAAAATGTTCTACAGCGTGTATAGTACCAAGCGAAGAAATTGCAGCTAAGCGAATATATTCGCCGTCATGTTTTGTTAACTCTACAAGGTAGTCAACAGCAGAGGGATTATTTGAAAATCCAAGCTGGTATACATCAAGGTAAGTAATGTCTTTATCAAGGTTTGCTTTAATTTTTGCAATCAGTGCTTGTACGTCTTTATCTGCCAATTGCTGTTTATACAAAGTTTGGTTAATTTTGGCTGATAGCTCTTTTACTAAAACATCAATAGGTTGATTAAGTGTAGGTTCAATAATTTCATCAAAGCTCCATACAGGTACTTTTCCACGCTTAACATAAACAGCAACACGTTTTGTTTGTTCTGGCGTAACAATATCAGCGCTTAACATGGTAAATGTAATAAACGGCGTGTAAGCGTTTGTTCTATGATTTCGCATATTAAGAGTGTTAACACGGATTTCAGTATCGCTGGTATCCAGTACACTTGCAGGTAAGCCTCTAGCTTGTAGCTCTAGAACAACATGTTCTTGTAAAAACGATATAGGCTGCAATGGCTTGTCGTTGAGTACTAAATCAGCTTTTAGAACACCATGATTGAACTTTTTTGAGGTGTCTCGTTTATCTGAAAAGTGAAGTGTGTGGCTAGGTGCATTCTCAACATGGTATTGATTCGTTGAAGTTACTGGTGCAGTAATTTTGTAACTGCTCGGTGCACAGCCTTGAATAGCAACAAATGTTGTGGCCAATAATGTTATTTTTATTAGGTTTTTCATATAGTTTCCATTTTATAATTATGATTTCCCGAATTGGGTTCGGCATTATTCATGTTATATAAATAGAAATCAATTAGGTTGTATGTTTAAAAGTAAACAATTGTAATAAATGCTTCATTCACACTATTACTTATGTTCTAAAATGGCCTTGATAACTCCTTGCCTGTGCGCATGTAAAGGTCGTCGTATTTGAGGCCACCATTGCCATAAGGCTTTTTCTTTGGTCCAGTATTGCAGTTAGCTAAAAAGTAGATGAGTGGTTTTTCACGTTTCATTCTAAATGTAGCACTTTTATATACTAGGGTTTGCTGATTAAATTCACCGCCTTTTACATATACATCGTATTGCTGACCACCATTATTGACTGTAGCATTGTTTACCACATACCAAACTTCGTACCAGTTACCGGGCTTTAATGGTTTTGCCGATTGGGCCATTGAGTAGTTCTGAATATTGCTATAGCCAGCATCTGTTTTAACCATTAAAGCACCATCATTTTTAAGCCCGTTGGATTCTGCTTTATCAGTCACGCGTAATGTGGCTTCAAAGGCATCGTAACCGTGTTGCTTTATTTGTGCTGGCTCTAAATTACTAAGGCCAAAAGCGTGATTGTTCGGAAAGCTTTCAACATTTATTCGGGTGTAAAAGGTCACAGTTTCACCCACAGCAACGGCTGTTGGTAACGGGTAAAAACTCAGTGCTTTGCGATTACCTATGACTCCTTCTTCAGCTGGCTTTTTAATCAAAAAATGATTCGTGTCATGCCCCGTTTTTTCAGCTCGTATTTCGGTAATTTGTGGATTCTTAATATAGGGCTTCGTGTCGTTTTGAGTATCTGCTTTAGTCCAATTAAGCGCATTACTTTCAAAATTGTCGATTAGTAACCATGTTGATTTTGCTTGTACGGGGGCTGCGAAAGCTAATATACAACTGAAGGGGAGACCTAAATATAGTTTCATAATTACTCACTGAAAATTCAATTAAAGAAATGAAGAAAGGCGAAGCCTAAATTTTAGACTTCGCCTTTGCACTCACACTCAATATTTTTAATACGCAGAGGGAGAAGAACTACGTATTAATTGTGTATTAGAACTTAGCGCGAATACCTAAACTATAACGACGGTCAGCTTCAGTGTATTTCCATGCACCACCTAGTTCAGATAAGTAGATAGATGGCTCACCTGTTAAGTTTGTAGCACTACCAACTAAAGTGAAGTTTTCGTTGATATCCCAGCTAGCTGAGAAGTCTAGTTGACCTCGGTCATCACGGTAGTTATTGCCATATACAGTGCCATCTTCAGAAATACCACCGGTAGAGTTGATGTTTTCAACACGCTTTTCATTTTCAGTATCTAAGAAACTGTCACGATAGTTGTAAGCTAGGCGAGTTGATACACCTTCATATTCCCAAAACAGTTGAATGTTATAAGTGTTTTTAGAAATATCTAACAGTGGGTTACCATTTGGTTGTTCACTGTCTGCATAAGTGTAGTTTGCATTAATACCTAAGCCAGAAAATGCACCTGGTAAGCTGGTAAAGAATTGTTGATAACCAACTTCAAAACCATTAACTGTCCCGTTCTCACCATTTACGTTTTTAACAGTATCGATACCCGTTAAACCTTGGTCACGTAAGCCTTCAACATGAGCAAAGCCATCTGCGTCATTCGGGTATTCTGTAGCATCAGAGTAAACCATATTTGACTGAGATACACCTGCTGTGTCTAGCTGGCAAACTTGGTTCCACTGAGTTACGTTTTGACCAGTGATAGTACCTGAAGCTGCGACGCAGCTGCTTTCATTACTTAAGAACGATTCAACATCTTTGTAGAAAACAGCGAACGAAAGTACGTTACCTTCACCAAAGTAGTGCTCTACTGACAGGTCATATTGTGTTGCACGGTATGGTTCTAAGTCGATAGAACCTTGAGTTGCACCTGTCATATCATTGTTTACATCAAAAGCAGGGCTTAACTGATTAAAGTCAGCGCGACGCATAACTTTTGCAGCAGCAAAGCGGAATAATGTATCTTCTGAATAATTATAAGTTGCGTTTATGCTTGGTAAAAAATCACTGTAGTCATTTTCACCTGTAATTTTTTCACCATTTAAGTAAACGCTTGACTCTAAATCTGTTGTTACATAACGACCACCAACAATGGCAGTAATGTAATCAAAGTCTAAATAAGCAGATACATAAATGGCAGCAGTGTCTTCTACTACATTGCGGTATGCGCTTTCTTGGAATTCTTTATTATCAGCAAGTGAACCTGTTGTTGCTAGGGTTGTACCAGCAAGTAAAGTTTGTAACTGATCAAATGTATTAGAAGCGTTTGAAAGACCGTTATAGCTTAAGAACGTTAACAAATCGTTTTGACCAGATTGACCTAATTGGTCAAACGAGTTGTCGTGGCTCATCACAGTAAAGCTTTCAGGGAATAATTCGTTATAATCATCTGTCCAAATTGTTGCTTGTGACCCATCTGAGGTATTAAATGCATTTTTGTAGATATCTTTGATTTCTACTTTGTATTGCTCATATTCAAAATCACGGTTAGTAGCACGCACACCCGCCTTGACTTTTGAGAGCCAGCTTACGTTTAGCGGTTCAAACATTTCAATATCAAAACGAACCGCTGTTTCTTCATTATCAGTGAGTCTGTCTTCTGTTTTGAAGGTACGCAATGCTAAGTTTTGCGGATCAGTAAATGCGCTAGGATCTGAATGAATAATGCTTGGCAATTGGTTGCCTATTTGTGAAAAAGCACCATCATAAAGATGGTTCACTAAATCAACACCGCCACTTGCTTCGTAGGTTGATTTTTCAATTGGGCGTAAAGTGAATTCTGAATCAGGTCGAACACTTTCAGAAGAAGCAATAGCAATCTCACCAGAAATTTTAATTGAGTCAGTTAAGTTCCACTCTGCACCTAATGCATTCGAAAATGATTCAGTATCACGAAAGTCACTGTATGCTTTTGGAATAGCAAATTCATTCGTTAAGGTGTAGTTGTTAACACCGTTAGCATCCTGTGTTGTGTTGGCGTCAGTAGAAAGTGAACCTACAACACCTAATATTGAGTTACCAGATTGCTCACCTGAGCGCTTGGTTCCACTTAAGTCAAGGTAAACCATACCATTGCCAGACTCAGGCGCCCATTGTAATGATAATGCCAGTGCAGTACGTTCACGGTTTTCTACGTATTGTTCAATGCTATGTTCGTCACGGACAATTGCGTTACCACTTGGTGTGTTACCCGGCTCACCATTAATTTCAATATCTTGTGGTTTAACACGGCTAGAGTGTTCGTCTTGACGAATCTCACGATCTTGATAAGAGATCATTGCAATGGCACCAAACGAGCCTGCATCACCTAAATCCCAGTTATCACCAATTGACCCACTAAATATAGGTGCTACATTTTCAGTTTTATCAGCATATTCTGCATCGATTGACATTGCTGCTGTTAATTCATCTAACTCAAGTGGACGAACTGTTTTTAAGCTAACCGTACCACCTAATGCGCCTTCAATCATATCAGCAGTTGGGGATTTAACAACTTCAACAGTTTTTAAGAAGCTAGAAGGGTAATCCTGTAAGCTGATACCGTCACGAGAGTCGCCCACTGTTGAACGGCCATTCAATTCAACGCGGTTTTGCGGTAAACCACGAATTGAAACACTGTCACCAACACCGAAATCACTATTGATTGAAACACCTGTAATACGTTGTAGGGCTTCTGCAATATTATTGTCAGGTAACTTACCAATATCTTCAGCAACAATGGCGTCAACAATACGGCCATCTGTACGCTTTATAAGTGAAGCCGCTTTAAGGCTGCCTAAAATGCCTCTTACCTCAATAACTTCAAATTCGTTGTCGGCACTTGCTTGCTGTTCTTGGTTTTCTTCTGCAGCAAACGTTGATGTAGATAGCATTGCTACAAGTGCAGCACTGAGCATTGCAGTGCTACGAGTTGACATTAAGCTTTTGTTGTAAAGTACGGAACTTATTTTATTTAATTTAATATTCATGCCGATCTCTTATAGGTTGTGTGTTGAAACATGTTGAATCACATTGTTACCAATTTAAATATTGATGTCTTAACTTGTGACTGTATCAAATGTAGCCAATGGTATGGTATCTTGTCAACCAAAAGGTTAACCAATTGTGATTTTTTTGTGCTTGAATTAGACTTATTGGTAATATGTAAATAAATAGATAGCAACATAGAGCCTTTGTACCTTTGAATTAGAGGGACAGTTTTTATTTTAATATCCCTTTGTTAATCGTTTTACACTTGCACCTGAGCTGGTTAGCACTTAAAGTGTCGAAATGTTGTAAAAGAGAATAAGTAAAATGAGTCAAGAACCAACAAAGCAAACACCAAAAAAACAAGTAAAAGAGCTAACAGCAGAAGAGCAAGCTCAAGCACATCAGCAAAGTGTTATGTGGCAAAGAGAATGCTTTCAAAATGCACAAAAGCATCTAGCTGAAAAAGGTGTCATGCCGCAAAGTTTAATTGAAAAAGAAAGCCGCTTTATTGCGCCACTTTGCGCATTGTGGAAATTTAAAGCACAAGATGGAAAAAAATATTGGGTTATTACAGGGCGTTTGCCAACAGACCATGCACATGAAAATGCTGCAGGAAACGCAAGGGATGCTTTACGCTATTTTTCTTTACAGTGGCAATTAAAAGCAGATCAAATAATGCAAACAGGCGCTGGTGATAAAACAAAGGTCGATTTTGCAAACTTATTAATTAACCGCGCTCACGGTATTTATGAAATGTATGAAAAAGAAGAGCTGTGGGTAAATGAGCCAAGCTGACTTGGAGATATTCAAGACGAATAAGCGAGTCAATTGGCTCGCTTTTTTAATGTACTAAGGTAAATGGTTCAGTATCGAACTGGCTGATAGGACATTGCATTCGTTGGCGGGGGATACCAGCTTCCATAAACACAACCCCTTGTTGTTCAAAACCGTTGCGTTTAAAGCGTTCTACTTCATTTAATATGCAGTTTATGCTTACGCTATCATAGCCTTGTTGATGTGCTAGATTGACAATGTAAGTTAGTAGAGATTTATATACCGAGCGGTTACGGTGCTCGGGTAAAACAGCAATTCGACCAATTAAGCCATCACTACATAAGCGCCCAGTTGCAACAGGTGTTTGACAATCATCGGTTACTAACACGTGCAGGGCATTATAATCTAAACTATCGAACTCAACGTGTTTAGGTATATGTAGTTCACAAACAAATACCCGCTCTCTAATTTGTTGCAGTAAATCCTTACCTGTATTCCACTCTACCTTGTCGATATGATAGCTCATAGAAACCTACCTTTAGCAAAACCAAATGCCCTCATTTAACAGTGTAGTAAAGGTTTGTATAAATAATAAACTATTTTTTGAACTTTTTAACTCATTAGCAGTCACTTGAATCTGATCTGTGAGGCATTTTACTGCCGTTAAATCTTCGAGTGGCAAAGTATAGTTTTGTCCATTAACACTAAAAATGATGCTATTATCAGTTGCTTGGTAAATTGCGCGTGTGCCACCTAAGCGTTCAAATAAAATATCAGGATCTGCTATTAATAACTCAACTTGTGCTTGACTGTATAGCTCCTCTGGTGGCATTAAATCCATTTCATGTTTTGGCTGGCTGACTGTGTTTCCTAACCACGACTTGAGTAAGTGCTCATCATCAAGCAGTGATTGTAATAATTGCTTTATTTTGTTCGCTTCTGTGTTAGTTAACTCACCTTTAGATTCACGCAATTGTAGGTTTTGATCTTGGTAACGTACATTGCCAGTTTCGGTATCAATAACATGATCAGCAAAACTCGAGAATAAATCTTGTTGGTTGGGTGCTCTAAAGCCTACAGAATAGTTCAGGGCATTCTCTACTGCATAGCCTTCATGTGGACATCCTGGAGGAATATATAAAATATCACCGGGTTCTAAAATACAATCAATAACGGCAGGAAATTGCTCAACTTGTAATAAAGAGTTATTTTGCGCAAACTGCTTTAGCTTGCTGTCAGGCATGCCAACACGCCAATGCCTTTTACCTTCACCTTGGATAATAAATACGTCGTATTGATCTAGATGAGGCCCTACACCGCCACCGGGTGTGGAAAAGCTGATCATTAAATCATCTATCCGCCAATTAGGAATAAACCTAAAAGGCTCTAATAATTGCGCTGCATCAGGGTGCCAGTGATCAACCGCTTGTACTAAAAGGGTTGAGTTTTGTTCGGTCAGTAATTCAAAATCTTCAAATGGGCCATGGTGCGCTAACCATTCGTTATTATGGTTAGTGATAATACGTGATTCAATACTCTCTTCAACGGCTAGGCCAGCAAGTTCATTTGCATCTAGTGGATCTTCAAAATCAGTAAAACCTTGTTTGATCAACAGTGGCTTTTTTTGCCAATATTGAGATAAAAATTCTTGTTCGCTTAGGTTGTTAATCGTTAATTGATACATGATGATCACCACTCGATAGGAATAAAAAAAGCGAAAGGGCTACCTTTCGCTTTGTAAACATTTTAGCTAAAAGCTTTATGCTAAGTTGTCAATAAATTCAACAGCACGACCAATGTAATTAGCCGGGGTTAATTTTTTCATTTCAACTTTTGCTTCTGCAGGTAAATCTAAGCCATCGATGAACTCAGCCATGATTTCTTGATTTACACGCTTACCACGAGTTAAGTCTTTTAGCTTTTCATATGGCTTTTCAATACCATATTTACGCATAACTGTTTGGATTGGTTCAGCAAGTAGCTCCCAGTTTTGATCAAGCTCTTCTAATAAACGCTGTTCGTTTACTTCAAGTTTGCTTACACCTTTTAGCGTTGATTGGTATGCAATAAGTGCATAACCCATACCTACACCTAAGTTACGTAAAACTGTAGAGTCTGTAAGGTCACGTTGCCAACGAGAAACAGGTAGCTTTTGTGCTAAGTGGCCAAAGATTGCATTTGCAAGACCTAAGTTACCCTCTGAGTTTTCAAAATCAATCGGGTTAACTTTATGTGGCATTGTTGAAGAGCCAATTTCACCAGCAATTGTTTTTTGCTTAAAGTGATTAAGGGCAATGTAACCCCAAGCGTCACGGTCAAAATCTAATAAAACAGTGTTAAAACGTGCAATCGCATCAAATAACTCAGCAATGTAATCATGCGGTTCTATTTGTGTTGTAAACGGATTAAACGTTAAGCCAAGGCTTGTCACAAATTGCTCTGCATGATTATGCCAATCGTAATCAGGGTATGCACTAAGGTGAGCGTTGTAGTTGCCTACAGCACCGTTGATTTTACCTAGCATTTGTACTTGTGCGATTTGGTCACGTTGGCGCTTAAGGCGCATATACACGTTTGCAAATTCTTTACCCATGGTTGAAGGAGTCGCAGGTTGGCCATGAGTACGGGTCATCATTGGTACAGCTTTATACTCAATCGCTTTTTCTTTGATTGCGTCAAGAAGCTGGTCACAATAAGGTAATAATACGCTATCACGTGCTTCGGTTAACATTAAACCATGAGATAGGTTATTAATGTCCTCAGATGTACATGCAAAGTGAATAAATTCATTGATTGCATGAAGCTCAGCATTATCAGCTACTTTTTCTTTTAGAAGATATTCAACTGCTTTAACATCATGGTTGGTCGTGCGCTCAATGTCTTTTACACGTTGTGCGTCTGCTTCGCAGAAGTTATCAACGATTGCATTAAGTAAAGCGTTCGCTTCATCACTAAACGCCGGTACTTCTTTGATGGCTTCAGCAGCTGCAAGTGCTTGCAACCAACGAACTTCAACTGTTACACGGTATTTGATTAAGCCAAATTCGCTGAAAATACTGCGTAGTTCAGTGGTTTTGCTGCCGTAGCGACCATCCACCGGAGAGATAGCGGTTAACGCTGAAAGCTCCATAATAACTCCTAAATTTTAGTTTTGAACGATAATTAAATATGGTTTTTTGCAATAGCGATAATTTTTCTTTTAGCTAAGAAAAAATGACGGCGTTTACCGCCCATTTGTCGCCATAATACAGCACTGCGAATACCTGCTAATAAAAGCGCTCGTATCTTGTGTTGTATCAATTGCTGTTTTAGTAAATCAGGTTTGCCATAAACCTGTATTCGGTGCCCAAGGGGGCTAAGCACCTTTGAATATATATCTGCAAGTGCTGCAATCACAGTGTCATCAGTAATCGCAAAATGATCAAGGCGACGTTTTATATCATCTATACTTTTACCAAGCTCTGCCAAGCTACTTGCTTTTGCGCTCAGTGCACGCTCAAGCTGCATTAAACCGCCAACATACTTGACGATTTCAACATCTTTTTTTTCACCGGCGCTGAGTTGCTCTATTAAACACTGATAACCCGCACGTAAATTTACTGTACCTTGATATACATCTGCAGGAGAATCAGGTGTCGTCTCTACAATACTTGAAAGTAATTTTTCAAGTTCATAATCATTACTGCTTCCGTATTGCGCTATTTTTTGTACTTGTTTTGCAACTTGGCACATTGCGGCCAGTGCCATGACTTGGTGTTCATTCATTATTTGATCACCGAATCTATGATTCCGCCACCAAGACATACTTCGTTGTCATAAAATACAGCGGATTGGCCAGGTGTAACCGCTTTTTGCGGCTCATCAAAAAGTACCCGAGCAAGGCCATCATCACCAACAAGCAGCGTACAGTTTATATCTTCTTGACGATAACGAGTTTTTACAGTACAGCGTGTGGTACCTTTAGGCCCAACTCTATCAACCCAGTCTAATTGGTTGGCATTTAAACCGTTACTGTATAGGCGAGGGTGATCTTTACCTTGTCCTACGATTAGCACATTACGGTCAATATCTTTATCAACAACGTACCAAGGCTCACCTGATCCTTCTTTCATTCCACCTATTAGTAAGCCTTTACGTTGGCCTAGTGTATGGTACATTAGTCCTTCATGCTCACCCACATTGTTGCCTTCGGTATCTTCGATAACTCCAGGTTGAGCTGGTAAGAATTTTTGTAAAAAATCTTTAAACTTACGTTCGCCGATAAAGCAAATACCGGTGCTGTCTTTTTTATCATGTGTGATTAAATCTTGTTCCTCTGCGATGCGGCGCACCTCAGGTTTGGCAATGTCGCCAACCGGGAACAATGTTTGAGCAATATGTTCGTGACTAAGTGTATATAAAAAGTAGCTTTGGTCTTTATTATCATCAAGTCCACGGCACATAACATATTTATCACCACGTAACTCTCGACGAACGTAGTGACCTGTTGCGATATAATCAGCACCAAGCGCAACTGCAGCAAATTCTAAAAACGCTTTGAATTTGATTTCTTTGTTACACATGATGTCAGGGTTTGGCGTGCGGCCAGCTTTATACTCAGCTAAGAAATATTCGAATACGTTATCCCAATATTCAGCCGCAAAGTTGACAGTATGTAGTTCAATACCAAGCTTATCACATACTGCCTGTGCGTCTTTTAGATCTTCAGCGGCTGCACAATACTCATCATTATCATCTTCTTCCCAGTTTTTCATAAACAGGCCTTCAACTTGATAGCCTTGTTGCTTTAATAAATAAGCCGATACTGAAGAATCTACACCGCCGGACATACCAACGATGACTTTAATGTGACTATTTTCGCTCATGAATAATTTCGCTTATACAGGTTGCTGTCGTTTACACTACTTACCATTAAGCTGAAACAAAAGTGGAATAAAATAAATAACGCCACGCCCAGCCAATGGATTTAGAAAGGCCGCGATTATAGCACGCAAACAGGAAATCTAGCCACCCAAAATATTAGTTTTGTAAAGCGTATTATGCGGATTATTTCGAAGCTTTTATATGTAGGAAATTGTGAGTGCGGTTAGTAATTATTTACGTGGAAAAATCAGTGCGTAGGTAATAATTTATTAGGTTTAAGTTAATTTGATGGTGTCCTTATGAAATTTTTTGTAAAGGTGGTATCAAGGGGGCTTTATTTTTGAGAAGATTGATATTTTATAGCTTCAGATTTTGCTTGGTAAACTATGTTTGGAACGCGTTCAAGCTTGATATATACGTCCTCAGCAGGGGATTTCTACCGAAGTCAGGGTATTAAATGGATTCTATCTTTATTAAACAGTCACTGTGTTCATTAATTGAATACTTTAGTGTGGATGATTGCGAAAAAATTAAGCATAACGCGACTAATGTAAACAGTGATTTGAGAAACAAAGCATACTCATTATTTGAAAATCGTATAACAAGTAGTTTATACAATAAAGAATTAATTAATAATATTAATTTGTTATTCAATGATTTGAAACAGCAGATGATGAGTCAATCGTCCCAGCACAGGCTACTTGTCGAAATACTGCATGGTTGGTGGCATGAGTGGACTTATGTATATCTTATGCAAAGCAAAGTAGTTACAAATTTACCGGTTGAAATTCAAAATGTAACCCATCTTACTCATGGTAATACCCAGCCACTTAGACAGCATGAGCTCAGTCATTATGCAAATTTATTCATCCAAGTGCCGATCCCGTTGTGTAATGTCAGTATGGTTACGGGTGACGTTATCAGGATTAATCAACGATTCGTAGATGTATTTGGTTATACAATTGAGGACGTACCGACTCTTAAAGTTTGGTGGCAAAAAGCTTATCCAGATCCTGAATATCGTGAGTGGGTACTAGAAACGTGGCAATCGGCCCTTGAATATGCAAAAAATCATGCCACCGATATTCAACCAAAACATTACCAAGTAACCTGTAAAAATGGTCAAACAATTACCATGGAAATTTCCGGTATCGTGATTGAAAATGAGTTACTAGCGATTTTTAAAGATGCAACTCAACAAATTGCAGCTGAAGATATTCTTCGTGATATGGCATTTTTAGATTCACTCACTCAAATAGCTAACCGCCGGCGTTTTGATGAGAAAATAGTACAAGAGTTTAATAAGGCTATTCAGAATAATCAGCCACTCTCTATTTTGTTAATTGATATAGACTTCTTTAAAAACTATAACGATACTTACGGTCACTTAGCGGGTGATGAATGTTTATTTCAAGTCGCGCAATCTATATGTAGTGCAGCCAGTGAAACTGACGATTTTGTAGCGCGTTATGGTGGCGAAGAATTTGTGGTTATATTACCAACAAGTCAACGAGAAAGGGCGCGTCAAGTAGCTGAAAAGATACAACAAGAGCTCAAAACATTGAGTTTGCCGCATAAGTTTGGGCAAACCAACGAAATTACTGTCAGTATAGGAATTAATACGATTCATTCAAGCGCACTTAAAGCAAATTATATTCAGTTTTTAGAAGGCGCAGATCAGGCTTTATACAAGGCCAAACAGCAAGGACGAAATAGCATCGCTTATATTGATTAAGCGATGCATAAGCTACTCACCTTGAAGTAATTGGTATTCGCCATTTTTAATGTTATCTAGCGTATATTGACCAATTCGATAGCGTATTAAACGAAGTGTAGGGTAACCTATATGTGCTGTCATACGTCTAACTTGGCGGTTTTTACCTTCGCTGAGTGTAATACTTAACCAGCTAGTAGGAATGTTTTTTCGCTCACGAACCGCAGGCGTGCGGGGCCACAAATGGGGGGGGTGTAAACGCTCGACCTTGGCTGGTAATGTCATACCATCTTTTAGTTCTACACCTTTACATAATGCATCAATTGCCTCATCTGTAGGCTCTCCTTCAACTTGAACCCAATATGTTTTACTGGTTCTTTTATGCGGAGCTGTTAAAGTATTTTGTAATTTACCACAATTAGTTAATAGTAATAGCCCTTCGCTGTCTCTATCGAGCCTTCCCGCAGCATATACACCTTTTATATCTATAAAGTCTGCTAAGGTTTTACGGTTATCTTCATCTGTAAACTGACATAACACATCGAATGGCTTATTAAACAAAACAATTTTACGTTCAGCTAAAGGTATTTGTTGTTTAACTTCTCGTTTATTATGCGCTTTTGTCGGTTTTTGTCGAGTAAGATCACGGCTAAAACTTCGGCCGCTATTACGTCTATTTATTGGCTTATTAGATGTCATGGTTAAATACACCGAGCAGGCTTGGGTAAACCGGCAATTTTGGTCGCTTGTTTGGCAGGGCCCTTTGGGAAGAGCTTATACAAGTAAATACTGTTACCTTTATCTTCACCCAGTGCTTTAGCCATGGCTTTTACCAGCATTCTTATTGCTGGGCTGGTATTATATTCAAGGTAAAAATCACGTACAAAGTTTATCACTTCCCAATGTTGTTCACTGAGTATAATGCTTTCTTGCTCTGCTAAAACCGGGGCGAGGGCAGGTGTCCAAAGTTGGTGATCGAGCAGGTAGCCTTGTTTATCCGTTTCAATGTGTTGTTGATTAAATTCTAGCATGTGTTACCAAGTAATAGATTGCGAAGTGGAAAGAGTTAATGCAACAAAGTCAGCATAATTTTGGCACTCATCGGGTTTTACAATATCGATCCCCCGTGCCGAAGCATCTTCAGCTAATACTAAAAGAGATGCTGCTAGCTGGCGATAAAGGTTTATTGAGTAACAAGCATCACTGACCAACAATACCTTGTCCTGTGGCTGAATCAAGTTAACCAGCCTGGCATTATCATAATAGCTAATTGGTTTTGAAAAAATATGTAAAGTACTCATAAATTAATCACCTGTTGTTGTTGAGTAATTAAATCACGCTGTGCTTTAAAATCTAACGCTTTTGCCTCAATGATCAAGTCGTTAATATCTAAATTGTAATCGATTAATGACTTTTCACATACGTAGATATTTTCTACATCATAAATTTCGAGCGTTTTAATGCTTTTAAAGTAGTTTTTTAAGCCAAGCGATTCAGCTTCTTGGCCTTTTTTCAAAGCAAGAACAGCAGGGCCTGTGAATAGCCAACTAATATTTTGTTCAATAGCAGCAAATATTAACGTCATGTCGAGTGCATCACGGATATGCATATCATCAAATGGAGCATGCTGACTTAATACCAGTACGTTGATCATTTAAATTGCACCCACTTATCGGCTTCACTGGCAAGCATGGCAAATTCGGCAAGCCCTGCGACGCTAAAAACACCCGTGGTAGCTAAATTGAGTCCGCGTTTCTCAGCAGCCGTTACACAGAGCATTAAATTTATATTATGCTGATGTAATTGCTGCCATAGCGATTTAATTGCCAGTTCGTCTGTAGCAAGGTTAATGTGTTCACTGGCATGGAAAACACCGTGTTGGTACAAAAAAATAGCATCAATAGCGTGGCCCTGTGCCAGACAGGCTAATGCAAATTTATATAATCGTTGTGTGGTGTCGTGGTCGGACGGTGCGCTATGCAGCGAAAGTACGAATCGTGCCAAAACTAATCCAAAAAAAAAGCCCCTAAAGAGGGGCTATTTTAACAGAACTTTTTAATTAGTCATTATTTGCGCCAAGCAGGGCCAGTAATGAAGTAAATAAGTTATACACGCTTAGGTATAAAGACACTGTAGCGCGGATATAATTCGTTTCACCACCGTTAATGATTCGGCTTGTATCAAATAGGATTAAGCCTGACATAATTAATACAACTGCGGCATTAAGTACCATAAACATCAGTGAACTGCCGATGAAAATATTAACAATACTTGCAACAATTACCACCAGTAAACCGACTGTTAAAAAGCCACCCATAAATGAGAAGTCTTTTTTGGTATTAAGTGCATAAGCAGATAAACCAAAGAAAATTAATGCTGTTGAACCTAACGCTTGCATAATTAACATAGGACCATTAGGTAATGCTGCGTAGTGGTTTAGCAATGGCCCTAGGCCTGCGCCCATGAGGCCTGTGAATGCAAACACCCAGGCTACGCCTGATGCGCTATCCGCTTTTTTATTCACTACAAATAATAAGCCAAAAGAAATAAGTGTGAAAACTAACCCCATAAAGTAAGGTAGTTGTAATGCCATTGAGATACCAGCCGTCACTGCACTAAATGCTAATGTCATGGCCAGTAAGAAATAGGTGTTTTTAAGTACCTTGTTTGTTTCAATGGTCGACATAACCGGTTTAGCGGTATTGTACGAATGATTAAATGCCATTGTAGAGCTCCTTTAAGTGAAACTGGTTGTAGTTCCGATAATTAACTAGAGTTAGACTATCAAGACTTATATATTTGGGCAAATGTTTGTAGTTCAATAGACCATGAAATAAATATAAAAGTTCCAGGTTGTACGATTATTCAGCTTACTTGTGCGAAGAGTATGCAAATTAATTGTTTTTTAAGCACTTGAAAAGTTTTTTATAAAAAAAGCTTCACAAAGAGCATTGGTTTATCTATTATGCACGCCGTCGGAGAGATGGCAGAGTGGTCGAATGCACCGGTCTTGAAAACCGGCAGGGGTTTGTAGCCCCTCTAGGGTTCAAATCCCTATCTCTCCACCACTTAATTTAAAATAGTTATGAGTACACTCTTACTCGTAACTTACAGCAGTTTCGGAGAGATGGCAGAGTGGCCGAATGCACCGGTCTTGAAAACCGGCAGGGGTTTGTAGCCCCTCTAGGGTTCAAATCCCTATCTCTCCACCACTTAATTTAAAATAGTTATGAGTACACTCTTACTCGTAACTTACAGCAGTTTCGGAGAGATGGCAGAGTGGCCGAATGCACCGGTCTTGAAAACCGGCAGGGGTTTGTAGCCCCTCTAGGGTTCAAATCCCTATCTCTCCACCACTTAATTTAAAATAGTTATGAGTACACTCTTACTCGTAACTTACAGCAGTTTCGGAGAGATGGCAGAGTGGCCGAATGCACCGGTCTTGAAAACCGGCAGGGGTTTGTAGCCCCTCTAGGGTTCAAATCCCTATCTCTCCACCATATATAAAACCCGCTTATAGCGGGTTTTTTTATACCTTTGAAAAAATAATTACGACCATAGTCTCTATTTCGAAGTCAAAAAACATCATGCATGATTGGTCTAAATACTTACATGATTTAGGACGCTTAATGAAACATAAACTTGCAAAGAGTGTTGCATTGTCACTACTTTCCCCCATTATTATTGGTAGTTTATTAGGTGCTTATTATGCACTGACCTTAAATGGTGATGCGTTTACTATTTTTCTCAATTTACTTATGAGTGCCATTGCCAATGCTCACATCGTCGGGTTAACTATGGCAGCATTTGTGGTACCTGGATATTTATTAATGTTTAAATACGCCAAGGTTAATTATTCAGGTGTGTTAACACTAGGGTTACTCGGTGGTGCTATCTTTAGTTATTTACTTAGTGCAACACAAGGTATGGTCTTTTTAGTTAATACCTCAATGTCAGCCCTTGCGGCCGGTTTATTTTTATATGGGTTAAGAAAAGGCGCACTGAAAAAAGACTCACATTAATAGCAGGATTATTGAGCAAGCTTGCTGAAAATTAGGGTAAATTGTTTTTTTTTACCCTTAAAAGGTTTCAATTATTGGCCACAAAGAGTACCTTTAGCTACTGTATGTTTGATAAGAAGTAGTTTGGTATGCAAAAGCAAGAATTTTACCAGTCATTAGTTAAACAAACGGAGTCGCTAATCACTGGTGAGACTAACATTATAGCCAACATGGCAAATATAAGCGCGCTATTATTTACATCATTAGACGATGTGAATTGGGCTGGCTTTTATTTAATGGACTCCCCGTCAGAATTAGTACTAGGTCCGTTTCAAGGTAACCCTGCGTGTATACGCATTCCAGTTGGAAGAGGGGTCTGTGGAACAGCCGCTGCGACTGCAGAAACTCAACTCGTTGAAGATGTACATGCATTCTCAGGGCATATTGCCTGTGATGCTGCGTCAAATTCTGAAATAGTGATACCGATCCTTAAAAATGGTGAGGTTTATGCTGTTCTAGATATCGACAGTCCGAGTATTGCTCGGTTTAATGCTGAAGATATGAAAGGTCTAGAAGCGTTAGTTGCTTGTTTTGAGGCTACGCTTGCATGAAAGACTTACTAAATGTACAGGATTATCTGTTTGCCATCACTGATGTTGGTGATTGGGAAGGGGATGAAGAACACGTAGCGGAAACGCTAAATGATTTGATTCACATTGCTTGGGAGCGTCTACCAGATGACCTTGAATGTGAACTGATCGACGAAATTATAAATGGTATTTGGGAACACCTTCGTGGCGATATGGCGCTTATTGAGGCTGAGTTCGAAGAGTTAACCGACTGGGTAACACACTATGTCGATTCATCAATCGATGAAAAGATGTAATAAAAGGTTCTAAGATGGAAACCACAAACAAGCTAAAAGATATTAATGAAGTATTGGAATTCTTATATCAAGAATTTCCACAATGTTTTAAACAAAAAGACGGTATCAAGCCGCTGAAAGTCGGTATCTTTAAAGATATCGCTGAGCGAATTGAAGGGTCAGATAAAGTAAGTAAAACTCAGGTGCGTCAGGCGCTTAGAAAGTATACTTCAAACTGGCGTTACCTTGAAGCAGTTACTAAGTCTGAGTTCCGTATTGATCTTGATGGTAATCAAGGCGAAAAAGTTGAGCAAGAGCATATTGACCATGCTCAAAAAGCGCTTGAAGAAAGCCGTGCAAAAATGGCTAAACGCAAAAAGCAACAACGCCCTCGTAATGATTCAGACACAAAGTCTTATAAAAAGAAACCTGGCCACTTTGCTAAAAATGGTGATAAAAACGCTAAGGTTAACAATAGCCCAGCAAAAGCTGCACCGGCAAAACGCTCAGGCAAAATTGAACCTTTACCAGCGAGTGAGGTCAAGGTTAATAACAAAGTTAAAGTTAAACTTGGCCAAGCCCTTGTTAATGCCACAATTACTGAAGTGAACAAAGATGATGTTCATGTAGAATTAGTAACGGGTATGCAAGTTAAAACAAAAGCAGACAGCCTGTATATCATTTAAGCTGTAAATAAAATTAAGGAGTTGTGTATGAGTCAGAAGTTTACGCTCATTCCGTTAGTCGCGGCCCTGTTTTCGGGTTCATTATTTGCATCAGCTGAAGTTGCTGATGTTTTGACAGAAAAAGACTTGCCTGTTCTTAAGCAAGAAAGTCAACACAGTACGGCTAGCAAACGGGTGACAAACTTATTTACTCGTGCACACTATAAACCCATTCGTTTTAACGACGAACTTTCTAGTAAAGTGTTTGATCGTTATATCGAGTCCCTTGATTTTAATAAAAGCGTCTTTTTGGCTGCGGATATTGCCTCTTTTGAGCAATACCGCAACCAATTTGATAATGCATTAACCACAGGTAAGCTAGATTTTACGTTTGATATTTTTAATTTAAGTATGAAACGTCGTTTTGAGCGTTATGATTATTCGCTTAGTTTGCTTGAAAAAGAAATGACATTTGATAAAGACGATGAATATTATTTTGATCGTGAAGATGCAGCATGGGCAAAAACCCAAGCAGAGCTTGACGAGCTTTGGCGTGAACGCGTTAAGTATGACGCGCTACGTTTAAAGATGACGGGTAAAGATTGGGAAGGTATTAAAGAAGTACTGACCAAACGCTACCACAATGCACAAAAACGTTTAGTGCAAACAAATAGCGAAGATGCATTCCAGATTGTTATGAATTCATTTGCCAGAAGCATTGAAGCTCATACATCTTATCTCTCGCCGCGTCGAGCTGAGCAATTCAAGATGGACATGGATCTTGAATTAGAAGGTATTGGTGCTGTGCTGAGTTACGATGAAGATTACACTGTAATACGTAGCCTTGTACCAGGTGGTCCTGCCGATAAGTCTGAACAAATCAAAGCTGATGATCGTATTATCGGAGTTGCACAAGATGGTGAAGAGTTTGTTGATATCATTGGCTGGCGCTTAGATGATGTAGTTGAGTTAATTAAAGGGCCTAAGGGCACTAAAGTTCGCTTGCAATACCTAAAAGGCGCTGATGCACATGGCAGCCCAAAAGTTGTAGAAATTACCCGTGATAAAATTCGTCTTGAAGACCGAGCTGCAAAATCAGAGGTTTTCGAAGCGAAGTATTCAGATTTAACCAGTAAAATAGGCGTTATTGAGATACCTGGCTTTTACAATAATTTATCTAAAGATGTAAAAGTTGAACTCGCTAAACTCAAAGAAGCTAAAGTCGATGGAATCATTATTGATTTACGTCAAAATGGTGGTGGTTCTTTATATGAAGCAACACAGCTGTCAGGTTTGTTTTTTGACCAAGGCCCTGTAGTGCAAATCCATACTCTTAATAATCGCATCGAAGAACAAAAAGACAGAGATGGTGTTACATTTTATGATGGGCCATTGACTGTTTTAGTTGACCGTTATAGTGCATCAGCTTCAGAAATTTTTGCTGCAGCGATGCAAGATTATGGCCGCGCAGTGGTGATTGGTGAGCAAACGTTTGGTAAAGGTACTGTACAACAACATAAAGGGTTGGGTAGAGCCTATGATTTGTATGACAACCCATTAGGCAGTGTACAATATACTATTGCCAAATTTTATCGCATTAACGGCGGCAGTACTCAGCACAAAGGTGTTATACCGGATATTTCATTTCCTTCAGCGATAGACCCTGCTGAGTGGGGTGAAAGCCAAGAAGATAATGCATTGCCTTGGGATAGTATTATTCGTGCTAAGTATAATTCGGTAGATAATTTAAAACCTGCAATTAACTATATTGCTAAACAACATGCGCAGCGTATTAAAACCGAACCAGAGTTTAACTATGTGTTTGAGGATATTACTCGTTATAAAGAAGAAAAAGATCGTAAGACTATTTCTTTAATGGAAGCCGCACGCATCAAAGAAAAAGATGAAAATGAGGCTCGCGCGCTTGCGAGAACTAACGAGCGCCTAACACGTTTAGGTGAAAAGCCTGTTGAAAACTTAGATGATTTGCCAGAAGTACTTGACGACTTAGACCCGTTTTTAGAAGAAGCGGCTCTGATTACTCAAGACTATATTAAGTTTGGCCAAATCGCGAAGAAATAAACACATAAATCAGTCAATTTTAAAAAGGCGCAATAGCGCCTTTTTTGCTGCCTAAAGCAATATGAATTGCTATAATCGCTGATTAAACGCTGAGAAAAACTATGCTTTAGATAGTTAACAGTGCTAAAAAATAATAATTAAGCGCGTACATTGCTACGTGTAGGAGTTCCAATTTTGATACCACAAGAAGAAAAAAACGTGCAACAAGCAAGCTTTTGGGATGCACTGATACCAATCTCAGTGTTAATTTGTTTATTAGGTGCAGCGGTCTATTTATTTGGTGATAGCTCTTCATCAGGTCCAAACCAAATAGCATTATTGTTTGCAACATTCACGGCAGCTTTAATAGGCCTTAAAAACGGTTATACCTGGAAAAAGCTTGAAGATGCAATGATAGAAGGCATCACTTTATCTTTGGGAGCGATACTAATTTTACTTATGGTAGGTGCTTTAATTGGTACTTGGTTGCTTTCTGGTACAGTGCCAACCTTAATTTATTATGGCCTACAAGTTATCGATCCGAGTTGGTTTTATGCAGCTAGCTGTTTAATTTGTGGCATTGTTGCGATGAGTATCGGCAGCTCATGGACCACGGCGGCAACCATAGGTACGGCGTTACTTGGTGTAGCAACAGGATTGGGATTAGATCAGGTTGTTACAGCAGGGGCGGTTATATCAGGTGCTTATTTTGGTGATAAGCTTAGTCCTTTATCTGAAACAACCAATTTGGCTCCTGCTGTTGTTGGCGCTGATTTATTTGAACATATTCATCATATGTTATGGACCACAGTACCCAGCTTTATTATCGCTTTAATTATTTTTATTGTGATGGGTTTTAATGCCAGTGCCGAAAATGAAGCTGGTCGAATTGATGAAATTACCCTTATTCTAGAGCAAAATTTTAACATTGGCATTGAAATGCTTGTGCCATTAATTGTCTTACTCGTATTAGCGATTAGAAAAATGCCCGCGTTTCCGGCTATTTCTATTGGTGCGGTAATTGGTGCTCTATGGGCTATGTTGTTCCAATCAGATTTAATTACCAGTCAAATAGATGGGTCACAAGGGCAAATTATTGGTTACTTTAAGTTAATATGGAGCACATTTTTCGATGGCTTTTCAGTTGTTACAGGTGACGACAAAATGGACTCACTGCTCAGTGGCGGTGGAATGGCGGGTATGTTAACTACTACGTGGCTGATAATGACTGCATTAATGTTTGGTGCCATTATGGAAAAGACTGGCTTACTGGACATTTTTGTTAAAAGCATCTTAAAAATAGCAAAAAGCACAGGCTCATTAATTACAGCAACGATTGCTACCTGTATTGGAACAAACGTTATTGCTGCCGATCAATATATTGCGATTGTTGTGCCTGGGCGTATGTATAAAGATGAATATGAAAAACGTGGGCTTAAACCTGTTAATTTATCTCGTACATTAGAAGACGGCGGTACTATTACCAGCCCGTTGATCCCTTGGAATACATGCGGAGCTTACATGCAAAGTGTATTGCATGTTAATCCATTTGATTATTTATTCTATGCGTTTTTTAACTTAATCAACCCATTCTTAGCCGTTGTTTACGCCTATTTAGGTATCAAAATTTTACGCATCAAACCAAAACAACAGGCTTAAATTTAGTGCTCCTCTTTATAGGGGAGCCTCTGTGGAGTTTACCTATGACTGCAAGCAATAAACCTCAAGCACAATATCTAAAAGATTATCAAGCCCCCGATTTTAATATAGAGCATGTCGATCTGACATTTAAACTCAGTCCACTTGAAACGCAAGTAACGTCTGTATTACAACTTGTCAGAACCAATGAGAGTAAAGCTGATTTAATACTAGACGGTATTGATCTCACGTTACTCTCTGTTCAAGTTGACGGGGATGATTACGCTGATTATCAACAGCAGAACGAACAACTAATAATTAAAAACTTGCCTGAGAGTTGTCAGCTTAGGATTGTGACGAATATTTCGCCGGATACTAATTCATCCTTAGAAGGTCTGTATTTATCGGGTGGGGCTTATTGTACCCAGTGTGAAGCGCAAGGGTTTAGAAAAATAACCTACTATTTAGATCGCCCTGATGTGCTTGCCAGTTTTGATGTAACGATAATTGCTGAGCAAAAATTTGAGCATTTATTATCAAATGGTAACAAAGTTGATGAAGGCTTACTTGACGACGGCCTACATTTTGCTAAATGGCAAGACCCTTTTAAAAAGCCAAGCTATTTGTTTGCTTTAGTTGCGGGAAGCTTTGATGTTTTAACTGATAATTATGTGACTAAAAGTGGACGAAATGTTGAACTAGCTTTGTTTGTAGATAAAGGGAATTTGCCTAAAACCCCTCATGCTATGGCCTCACTTAAGAAGTCTATGCAATGGGATGAAGAGCGCTTTAATCTAGAGTATGACCTTGATATTTATATGATTGTTGCTGTTGATTTCTTCAATATGGGGGCGATGGAAAACAAAGGCCTGAATATATTTAATTCTAAATGTGTATTAGCCAATCAAGAAACAGCCACTGATAAAGATTATCATACAATTGAATCTATTGTGGGTCATGAGTACTTCCATAACTGGACTGGTAATCGCGTAACCTGTAGAGACTGGTTTCAGCTATCGTTAAAAGAAGGGCTCACAGTATTTCGTGATCAAGAATTTAGTAGTGACTTAGGATCTCGTGCACTTAATCGAATTGATGCTGTAAAAGTGATGCGTACACACCAATTTAGTGAAGATGCAGGCCCTATGTCTCATCCTATTAGACCTGAAAAAGTTATTGAAATGAATAACTTTTACACGGTAACCGTGTACGATAAAGGTGCTGAAGTCATCCGTATGATGCACACTTTGTTAGGTGAGCAAAAGTTTCAACAAGGTATGACACTTTATTTTGAGCGCCATGATGGTCAGGCGGTCACGTGTGATGATTTTGTAGCAGCAATGCAAGACGCGTCGAACATTGATTTAACACAGTTCAAGCGTTGGTATAATCAAGCAGGTACGCCTCGCTTAAGTGTTAAGCAAGATTTTGATAAAGACAAGGGTATTTTGACCTTATCTGTTATGCAATCTGCACCTGTTAATCAACCCGATAATGCGCCTTTACATATTCCATTTGCAATCGAGTTACTAGATGAGAAAGGGCAGAGCATTACCTTATCATTTAATGGTAAAGAGCTTGATTCTGTACTTAATGTTACTGAATGCTCGCAAGAATTTAAATTTGATGGTTTAACTAAAAGTCCTGTTGCGGTGTTATTAGAGGACTTTTCAGCGCCTTGTATTGTTGAGCAAACAACGGATGAAGCCAGTTTATTGCATATCATGCGTTATGCGCGTAGCGATTTTTCGCGCTGGGATGCACAGCAAAAACTCTTTGTTATGGCAGTTAAGCAGGCGATAGCTTCATCAACAGAAGTGAAGTTAAGTGATGCTGTTATTAGTGTATTTACAGCATTAATTAATAATTTAGAGGGTGATTTAGCTCTGACAGCAGAACTGTTAAAACTGCCAAGTTTTGATACATTAGCTGCAGAGTTTGATGTTATCCCTGTAGATAGCATCTTAAATGTCACTGAGAGGTTCGAACTGCAGCTGGCTCAAGAGCTGCAGTCAGCACTGCATAATTGTTATAATCAACTTCATGATGATGGCTCAATCAATGCCAATGCAGTTGCTGTTCGAGCTTTAAAAGGGCAATGTTTACATTATTTGGCTAAAACTGAAGATAATCGCGTAACGACATATCTATCGCAAGTTGCTCAGTCAACAAATATGACCAATGTACTAGCGGCATTAAGTGCAGCAGTCAAAGCACAGCACCCGTTAACAGATGAATTGTTAAATGGTTTTGATGGTCAATGGCGCCATGACGTACTGGTTATGGATAAATGGTTTGCATTACAAGCTATGCAAAGTAAGCCTGATGCCATAAAACATATTCAAAGCTTGTATGAACACCCTTGCTTTGATTTTTCGAATCCAAATCGTGTACGAGCCCTGGTTGGTAGTTTTAGTCACTTTAATACTGCACAGTTTCATCGTATTGATGGAGCAGGTTATGCGCTATTAGGCGATTTGCTGATTAAACTCAATGCGATAAATCCACAAAATGCCTCAAGAATGCTTACACCATTTATGTCATGGCGGCGTTACGATGATACGCGTTCAATGGCAATGAAAGCTCAGCTAGAGCGATTGTCACAACTGGAAAATCTCAGTGATGATTTATTTGAGAAAGTTGAGAAAGCATTAGCTTAAGCATGCGCGAGTATTACTTTTTACTAAATCTGACGTATAAACAGTGTATGGATTATTACGATGGTAAATATACGTCAGTACAAGTAACTGAAGATGGTGGTAAAACAGTACGTTTTGCTGCCCATCATTTGCGACCTTTTATTTCATCTTTGGGGGTTAGAGGGCGGTTTAGGTTGTTGCTTACAGCCGAAAATCAATTTATTAGGCTTGAGCGAGTAAGCTAAAAAATTTAAAATATTCCACATTTATATTATCTTTTTGTTAATTCAATTTGTCCTATTGTTAATTTACGTGTATAAATTATCTGGTAGGACGTCTTACCATTACGTAAACGCTAACTAAATTGTAAATTAATGGTTGTTTCAACGCGTTCTATTTGTAATTTTTATGTTTCGGTTCTATCGTTACTACTACACTAAAAACAACAACTTGATCACAAAATGACCCGCGACAGGGGGAAACACACAATGATAAGAAGATCGCTTTTTGTTAAAAACAAAATAGTTTTAGGCCTAGCAGCTGCTTCGTTAGGTTTATCCACTGGCGTAGCTCAAGCCGCTAACTTTGATGTTGGTGGCTTTGATGTTACGTTCGATTCAAACTTTTCTTATGGACAAAGCATACGTATAGAAGACCGTGACTTTGCGCTGATTGGTAAAAGTAATAGCCCTGCACTTGATTGGACTGGTTATAACCCTTCAATTAACAACATTGTTTATTCTTCACAAGATGTGTGGGCACAACCCGGTGCTTATTCTAATAATGGTGATGCAGGAGATTTGAACTTTGATAGCGGTGAATCATTTTCTAAGTTACTCAAAGGCACACATGACCTATCTATAAGCAAAGACAATTTTGGCTTATTTACTCGTTTTATGTATTTTTATGATTTTGAATTAATGGATGGCGACCGCGCCTATGTTAATCCAACATCAGGTGGTGGCGTCGATCCATGTGATGACGACGACACTAAAGAGCAAGTGTGTGCTGATCTGCGTTTACTTGATGCCTATGTTTGGGCCAATTTTGATTTGAATGATGGTAATAACCCACTTTCAATCCGCCTTGGTCAGCAAGTGGTTAACTGGGGGGAAAGTACTTTAATCTCTCATGGTATTAACGTTAACCCTGTTGATATAGATCGTTTAAAAGCGCCTGGTGCAGAACTTAAAGAAGCGTTTATCCCTGTAGGTATGTTATGGGCGTCTTTAGGCATAACTGAAAATTTAAACCTTGAAGCTTTTTATCAATATGAATGGCATGAAACACGCTTGCCTGCTGCCGGTAGTTATTTTTCAACTAATGACTTTGCCTCTGAAAATGGTTATCAGCAGAATATCCAATTAGGTTTTACTTCAAACCCTGATATTGATTTGGAGTTCTTAACAAATAGTTTAAACAGCTTAGATGATATTGTCCGATCACAAGGTGTTGATCCAACCAGTGATCAAGGTAAAGAAATGATGGAAAAGATGTATCTAGCTTACCCAACTAAGGTTGCACTTAAAGGGAAAGGAAATGCTGGTAAATTTGAACCCAAAAATGGCGGTCAGTACGGTCTACGCTTAGGTATGTTCTTACCTGAATTAAACGACACGGAAGTTGCACTGTATCATATTAACTACCATAGTCGTCGACCATTAATTTCGGGTAAAGTTTCTAACTTCGTCGATAAAAAAATTGAATTAGATGAGAACGGAATAGAGAAAATAGTTGAAGTTAATTCTTTAGGACAAGATATTAACTATATTTTAGAGAACACTATAAATGCTGATAACGTTACAAGCCTAAATGCATTTACTCAGGGGGTTCTAGAATACCCCGAAGATATCAAATTGTATGGGCTTAGTTTTAATACATCATTAGGTGAAACTGCTTTTGCTGGTGAATTTGCGTTTCGCCAAGATGAACCATTGCAAATTGATGACGTGGAGTTATTGTACGCAGGTATGCCTGAACAATTAGCTGCTGCTGGCCTAAACCCTGAATTAGAACGCATATCACAGGTACCAGGTGATGCAAAAACAAAACTCCCAGATGGGACTGTTTTTAGTAGTGCTGTTGCGCCTGGTGACTTAGCTGCTGGGTATATTTTAAGAAACACAGCACAGCTTCAATTTACAGCAACACACCTGTTTGGACCATCGCTTGGTGCTGATAGTTGGGCTGTTGTGGGTGAAGTTGGCGGTGTTAGAATTAATAACATGCCTGAATATGACGAATTGCGTTTAAATGTTTCTGGTACTGGGCGCAGTGGTGTAATTACGGGCCCAGGCAGCGATGATTATTCAACACTTCACTTAGGTTTATCAAATGGCCCAGAAACGAACCCATTCCCGACGGCATCTGCTTGGGGTTATCGTTTAATCGCCAAAGGTGATTATTATAACTTCTTTAAAGGGGTTAACTTCTCACCTCGCTTTGTATTTTCACATGACGTAAATGGTATTACACCAGACCCTATGTTCCTATTTATTGAGGATCGCAAGTCATTGGGTGTAACTGCCAACTTTAATTACCAAAATGCATGGTCTTTTGACTTCAGCTACAACTCTTTCTGGGGTGGTGGCGCAACAAATACTTTCTCTGACCGTGATTACGTTTCTTTCAATATTAAATATTCAATTTAAGGGTATCATCATGATAAAAAAACCTACCCTCATCGCATTAGCTGTTTGTGGTTTACTTTCGACTACGTCAGCTGTTGCAAAAATGTCTGCAGAAGAAGTTGCACGTTTAGGCAAAGACTTAACACCTGTTGGCGCTGAAAAGGCCGGAAATGCAGATGGCTCTATTCCAGCTTGGACAGGTGGTATAACAAAAGCACCTGCTGGTTATACACCTGGTATGCATCACCCAGATCCTTATGCCGATGACAAAGTACTTTTTACAATAGACAAATCAAATGTTGATAAGTACAAAGAAAATTTAAGCCCTGGACAAGTAGCTTTATTTGAAGCCTACCCAGAGACATTTAAGATGAATATCTACAAAACTCACCGTAGCGCGTCTAACCCACAATTTGTGTATGATGCTACGAAGCAATATGCGCCAACTGCAGAGTTAATTGAAGGCGGTAATGGTATAAAAAATACCGCCATTGGTATTCCTTTTCCCATTCCAAAAGATGGTTTAGAAGCTATTTGGAACCACTTATTACGTTATCGTGGTTTGTCGATTGAACGTTTTGGTGGTCAAGCAGCCCCAACCGCATCGGGCTCTTATAATATGGTTGGTTTTGATGAGCAGCTACTTGTTAAGTACTCTGATCCAAAAGCAACGCCGGCCGAGCTTCAAGAGTCTAATATTCTGTTTAAGTTTAAACAAAAAGTGACACAACCTGCGCGCCTTGCCGGTACTGCACTGTTAGTGCATGAAACCATGGACCAAATTTTAACTCCTCGCCAAGCTTGGACTTATAACACTGGTCAACGTCGTGTTCGTCGTGCGCCAAATGTTGCTTATGACGCACCGGGTACAGCAGCTGATAGCTTACGTACTACCGATGATTTCGATATGTTTAATGGCTCACCTAATCGTTATTCGTGGACGCTAAAAGGTAAAAAAGAACTTTATATCCCTTACAACAGCTATAAATTACACAGTGATAAGCTAGAGTATGATGATATTTTAATGGCCGGTCACATTAACCCTGAGCATGTGCGTTATGAAAAACACCGTGTTTGGGTGGTAGAAGCAGATTTAAAAGAAGACACTCGTCATATCTATAAAAAGCGTGTTTTTTATATTGATGAAGACAGCTGGCAAATTCATGTAACTGATATTTATGATAACCGCGACCAGATGTATCGTGTGGCTATGGCACACGGCCTAAACTACTATGATGCATTAACAAACTGGAGCACGCTTGACGTATATCATGATTTGAACTCTCGCCGTTATCTAGCAATTGGTTTAGATAACCAAGAAAAGATGTACGATTTTTCTAAATCGTTTAATGATAATGAATTTACATCTAACGCGTTACGTCGCGCAGGTCGTTAAAATTTAACTGGCACCTAATAAGTTAGGTGCCTTTTTCAAGCCGCGTTTGTCTTTCTGACACGCTCTGGTATTTCCATTTGCATGTCTTTTTCAAACTCACTCTCCTCAAGGCGATTTTAAACTATGAAGTATTTGCTTTATGCAGGGTTAAGTACCTTAGCAAGTCTTACTTTTGTACTGTCGGCAGCAGAGCCTCTGCCTGCAATAAGCGCAACAAAGGCTGATAAAACACTGTTAACTGATATTGAATTTAATGGTGATAAACTTGTTGCAGTTGGCAAGCATGGGACAGTTATTACCAGTGCTGATGCTAAAACGTGGCAGCAAGCAACAGTGCCAACACAAGTTTTACTTACAGCAGTCAATTTTATTGACTCGCAACAAGGTTGGGCATGCGGCCATGATGCCACCATTATTAACACCACAGATGGTGGGGAGAAATGGCAACTGCAACACGTCAAAGAGTCGCTTGATAAACCATGCTTAGATATTTTATTTAATACTAAGCAGCACGGCTTTGCGGTTGGTGCTTATGGTATGTTTTATGAAACTTTTGACGGTGGCTTAAATTGGAACAAACGATTTTTAGATAGCCTGCTTTTTGCAGAGGACCGTGATTACCTCAATGATCTCAAAGAAACAGACCCACAAGGGTATGAGGCGGAAACGGCTTCTATTCTCCCACATTTCAATCGAATTTTTAAAGCAGATAATAAATTAATGCTGGTGGGTGAAATGGGTTTATTAGCACACAGTGTAGATAACGGTAAAACTTGGCAACGAGATGAAGAAATTTACCCAGGGTCTTTTTTTGCATACGCACAAAATACGCAAGGTGAAGAGCTTGTTGCTGGTTTAAGAGGTAATATTTTTACTCGCACCGCGCAAACTAATTGGCAACATATTCACAATGATAAAACCGCAACAGTAAACAGTATTTTGGATACTGGTAAAGATGGCTGGCTACTATTAGCAAATAGCGGGGTCATTTTTCACTATAAAGGTGGCACGCTTAACTTAGAGCAATTACCAGATGGTAAATCAATATTAGATGCTGTTTTATTCAAAAAACAACTTATTATGGCATCAGAAAATGGCATTAAAGTGAAGGAGATGACTCCATAATGCAGGGTTTATTAGACTTTTTAGAAAAGGCTGTGTTTCGTCATCGCCTCATGATGATTATTACTTTTGCTGTGATCAGTTGTGTTCTGGCATTTAAGGCAACACAGATTCAGCTTGATGCATCTTTTAACAAAAATATTCCGCTAAATCATGATTACATGAAAGTGTATTTAAAGCATGAAAAACAGTTTGGTGGCGCAAACAGTATTTTAATCTCGGTGTGTGATGACAGTGGTAACATTTTTAATCCTGAGTTTTTTACTCAATTAAAAGCCGTACACGATCAATTATATTTCATTCCAGGCGTTAACCGTCCCTTGGTTAACTCAATATTCTCTCCTAGTGCTCGGTTTGTTGAAGTTGTTGAAGATGGTTTTGCTGGTGGGCCAATCATCCCCGCTAATTTTAAGGCTGACAAACAGGGCTTAAGTGTTGTAAAAGAAAACATCGAAAAAGCCAAAGTTGTAGGCCGAATGATAGCGTCTGACTACTCGTGTGCCATGGTGAGCGCACAACTTTTAGAAACTGATCCGCAAACACAAGAAAAGCTCGATACACTGGCCTTTGCACAAAAACTAGAAACGCAAATTCGTGAGCCATTAAGTACAGATAAAGTCAGTATTCATATTATTGGTTTTGCTAAAATGGCCGGTGATATAGCAGAGGGTGCAAAAGGGGTTGTGCTGTTTTTTGCTATTGCTATTGCCTTTACTTTTATTATGGTTTGGTTGTTTTGTGGCAGCTTAAAACTGACTATTTTGCCCATTGCCTGCTCAATAATTGCAGTGGTGTGGCAGTTAGGCTTGCTCTCAAGCTTAGGGTTTGGTCTGGATCCTATGTCAATATTAGTGCCATTTTTAGTCTTTGCTATTGGTGTAAGTCATGGTGTGCAGATGATAAATGCCATAGGTAAGAAAGTAGCTGAGGGCCGTAGTACCCGTATTTGCTGCCAATCAAGCTTTAGGGCGTTATTGGTACCTGGTGGTATTGCTTTGCTTTCAGATACGGTAGGGTTTTTAACGTTACTTACTATAGATATTGGCATTATCCGTGAGCTTGCGATTACTGCTAGTTTAGGCGTTGCTGTTATTATTTTTACAAATTTGATTTTACTCCCTGTTTGGGCGTCGTACATGCGCTTTGAGAACACAGTAAAAATTAAAGCGGGCAACACAGCAAAACCAAATGTATTAGATGCTCTGCGTGAGTTGTTAGTAAAAGCGACGGATCCTAAAATTGCAAAAGTAATCATCGCATTAACCTTGGTGCTGTTTGCGGTTGGTTATTGGCAAGCAGACAAAATGCGCATTGGTGATTTGCATGCTGGCGCGCCGTCGTTACATCAGGATGCTCGTTACAACCAAGATACCTTTTTAATATCGGACAAATACACGATTTCCTCGGATATATTAAAAGTTATTGTTGAGGCGTACCCAGCAGCTTGTACTGAGCATGATGTAATGGAACGTATTAGTCGATTCCAATATAAGGTTGAGAACTTAAGTGGCGTTCAATCTGCGGTCAGTTTAAGTTCGGTAGCACAGTCAGTAAATGCCGGGTATAACGAGGGCAATTTAAAATGGCAAACCTTACCGCGCAATACCGCAAGCTTAGTTCAAGCCAGTGCGCGAGTAGAAACAAGCACCGGCTTATTAAATGGTGATTGCTCAGTTATGCCGGTTATTATCTTTTTAGATGATCATAAAGCTGAAACGATTGATAACGTAATAGCCCGTGTTAAACAATTTGCTGCTGAAGAGAAAACAGATAAATTGCAGTTTAAATTAGCGTCTGGCCCAGTAGGGGTGATGGCAGCAACAAATGAATCGGTTTCAGCTGCCCAACTGCCAATGATGATTTATGTTTATGGTGCGGTCATCATATTATGTTTGATCAGCTTCAAGAGCGTTAAAGCAACCATTGCAGTTGTTTTACCTTTGTATGTTGTATCGACATTAGCACAAGCGTTAATGGTGCAATTACAAATAGGGTTAACGGTATCAACATTACCTGTTATCGCGTTAGGTGTGGGTATCGGGGTTGATTACGGGATTTATATCTTGTCATCAATGATGGGGCAATTAAAGCAAGGTGTCGCGTTACCTATTGCTTATCGCAATGCATTAGCTGAACGTGGTAGTGCGGTTTTATTTACAGGTATAACGTTAGCGATTGGTGTGAGCACATGGATTTTCTCTGATTTGAAGTTCCAAGTCGATATGGGCATCTTACTAACCTTCATGTTCTTGGTAAATATGTTGGGTGCTGTGTTGTTATTACCCGCTATTGGCAGTCTACTCTGGACTGACCAGAAAAAATAATGTGAATAGTTTTGCTCCTAAATGGCCAGTAATGGCCATTTATATCTATAATTTGTGAATAGATGACCAAATAGCTGAAATGCTTAAAATGTTTTCATCGAAAGGGCTGTTTATTAGTTCTAAAAGGGTTAGAATTTAGCTGACTCCACACAATATAAATTGCTGTACAAATTTCCCCTCTATTTTAGATGGGTATAGATTTAAGGAACATGTAATGACACAAAATGAAGGGCAAGCCTCGGTTATCCTAGATAATGTCTGCAAGCTAATCCAGAAAAAAGTTCACGCTGATAATGTGTTACTCGTTGAGAAATTTGCCAAGTCCTTGTACAGCAATATGTCTAGAGAAGATTTGGCACATCGCAACGATAGTGACTTATATGGCGCTGCACTTAGCCTATGGAACTCGCTAGAAAAAAATAACTCTGATGATGCGGTGATCCGTGTTTTCAATCCAGAAGTAGCAAAAGATGGTTGGCAGTCGTCTCACACGATTGTTGAAATCATTGCTAAAGACATGCCATTTTTAGTTGATTCTGTACGTATGGCCATGAATCGAGCAAATATTGCGTCGCATTTACTTTTACACTCTCCATTAAAAGTAAAACGTGATAAAAATGGTAAAATATCTGCTATCTCCAATTTAAAAGTCGATCAAGAATCAACGTCTACTAAAACAGTTTTCTTTATTGAAATTGATCGTCAAACGGATTCGTCAGTGATTGACTCATTTAAGCAAGAGCTTGAATCGGTCATGGTTGATGTATCAACTGCTGTGGAAGATTGGCAGCCAATCCGCGAAAAGCTAATTGCGGTAAGCAAAGAGCTACCAAAGCGTAAAAATGTTGAAAACAAAGTTGAAGTTGCAGAAACCGTCGAGTTTTTAGATTGGTTAGTAAAAGATAATTTTACCCTAATGGGCTATCGCCAATATGACCTAGAGCCAGTGCAAGGCGACTATAAGTTGCAAGGCAAGATGGATACTAGCCTGGGTTTAATGAAAAACACCACTGATGAGCATGCCCGTTTATTATCAGAGCTGCCTGAAGCCGCTCGTCTTGAGGCGCGTAGCAGTAACCAGCTTATCTTAACAAAAACTAACTCGCTGTCTCGCGTTCATCGCCCTGCCTATATTGATTATGTAGGTGTTAAGCGCTTTGACGATAAAGGCAATGTGATTGGTGAAGACCGCTTTATCGGTTTATTTTCTTCTAGTTTTTATAATAACAGTGCTGTTGATGTACCTGTATTAAAAAGTAAGATTAACCGCATTATGGAAATGTGTGATTTTGCTAAAGGTACCCATGCATACAAAGCGGTGTTAAATATTTTAGAGACCTATCCACGTGATGAATTAGTTCAGGCTCGCGAGCATGAACTGTTAGAAGTTGCAATGGGTGTATTACAAGTGCAAGAGCGTGATATGTGTCGCTTATTTGTGCGTAAAGATGCATATGGGCGCTTTTTCTCGTGCATGGTTTATGTACCACGTGAGCGTTATAACACAGCGCTACGACGTGAAACACAATCAATATTAGCGAACGCATTTAATTCTGACGATAAAGTCGAATTTACTACTTTCTTCTCTGAGTCTACATTGGCACGAACTCATTACACTGTGCGTGTGACTAACAACAATATCGAATATAAAGTGAAAGACATCGAAAACAATTTAATTGAAGCGGCCCGTACTTGGGAAGATAAACTGCAAGCAGCGTTGCTCGAATCTGCAGGTGAAGCTCGTGGCAATGATCTGAACCGTAAATACTGCAGCGGTTTTGCACGTGCTTACAAAGATGAAGTATTACCAAGTGCTGCGGTAGTCGATATCGAAAAACTTGAATTATTAAACGATGAAAACAAGTTAGAAATGTTGTTTTACCGCCCTCAAGAAGAAGCGAATAGCAACATTGTACGTTTAAGCTTATTCCATAAAGATGAACCTATCCATTTATCAGATGTCATGCCAATGCTTGAAAACTTTGGCCTGCGTGTAATTGGTGAAACACCTTATTCAGTTAAAACCAGCGATGGTCGTATAAACTGGATCATGGATTTCTCAATGTTACTTGATAATCAAGGCGTTGCAGATTTTGATAAAGTGTCAGCGCGTTTTCGTGCAGCGTTAACCAATGTATGGGGTAATCGTTTAGAAAATGATGGCTTTAATCGCTTAGTGTTAATGGGTGGTTTAACAGGCCGTGAAGCGTCTATTTTACGTGCATACGCTAAATATATGCGCCAAATCGGTGTTACTTTCTCGCAAACTTATATTGAAAGTACATTTGCAAATTACCCGCATATTGCTACTCAGATTGTAAATCTATTCGCTAAAAAGTTTTCTGTTAAAAATCCTGCGAGTGAAAAAACACTCGAGAAGCTTGCTGCGCAAATTTACCTTGAACTTGAGAATGTCGCTAACCTAGATGATGACCGTATTATACGTTTATACGTTGATATGATTATTGCCACGTTACGTACTAACTATTTCCAAAAAGATGAAACAGGTCAGTTTAAATCATATGTTTCGTTTAAAGTGAAACCTAGCTTGATCCCAGATATGCCATTACCATTACCGGCATTCGAAATCTTTGTTTACTCACCTCGCGTGGAAGGTGTTCATTTACGAGGTGGTAAAGTTGCTCGTGGTGGCTTGCGTTGGTCAGATCGTCGTGAAGATTTCCGTACTGAAGTACTTGGCTTGGTTAAAGCACAACAAGTTAAAAATACAGTAATAGTCCCTGTTGGCTCTAAAGGCGGCTTTGTTTGTAAGCAATTACCGAGCGAGCGTGAGGCATTCTTCAAAGAAGGCCAAGAATGCTACAAAATCTTTATCCGTGGTTTATTAGATATCACAGATAACATCATTCAAGGTGAAATTGTGCCGCCGGTTGATGTAACTCGTCATGATGAAGATGATGCATATTTAGTCGTTGCTGCTGATAAAGGCACTGCAACTTTCTCTGACATTGCAAACGGCATTGCGAATGAATATAACTTCTGGCTCGGTGATGCATTTGCATCAGGTGGTTCAGTGGGTTATGACCATAAAAAAATGGGTATTACAGCCCGTGGTGCTTGGGAGTCGGTTAAACGTCATTTCCGCGAAATGGATGTTGATTGCCAATCAACCGATTTTACCGTTGTGGCAATTGGTGACATGGCAGGGGATGTATTTGGTAATGGTATGCTGTTATCTAAGCATATCCGCTTGCAAGTGGCATTTAACCATATGCACATTTTTGTGGATCCAACGCCAGATGCAGCTGCTACTTACCCAGAACGAGAGCGTTTATTTAACCTACCACGTTCATCGTGGGAAGACTTTAATAAAGATTTAATCTCTGCCGGTGGTGGTGTTTTCTCTCGTGCGGCTAAATCAATTAGTCTAAGCCCTGAAATGAAAAAAATGTTGGGCACTAAAAAAGCCAGCATGACACCAAACGAGTTGATCAAAGCATCACTCATGATGGAATTTGATTTACTTTGGAACGGTGGTATCGGTACTTACATTAAGAGCAGCAAGGAAAGTGATGCAGATGTAGGCGATCGGGCAAATGATGCGCTACGTATTAATGGTGGCGAACTCGGTGCGAAAGTATTTGGTGAAGGCGGTAACTTAGGCGCGACCCAATTAGGTCGTATTGAGTTTGCTGCTAAAGGTGGTCGTGTTAATACTGACTTTATTGATAACGTGGGCGGTGTTGCATGCTCAGATAACGAAGTTAATATTAAAATTTTACTGAACGGTTTAGTGACGGCGGGTGATTTAACACGTAAACAACGTGATGAATTACTTTACTCTATGACCGATGAGGTGTCTGAATTAGTATTAGAAGATTGTTATCGCCAAACACATACGCTTTCGATTACTCAATCTAAAGGTTCTTCAACTCTTAAAGAGAAAGTACGCTTTATTCATGCCCTTGAAAAAGATGGCAAACTTAATCGTGCTATTGAATTCATTCCTACAGACGAAGAGCTTGCGGAACGTGCTGCAGCGGGTAAAGACTTAACGCGTCCAGAGTTATCAGTGTTAGTGTCATATTCTAAAATGGTGCTAAAAGAATCCCTAGTAACAGAAGAGATCACTGAAAACCCGTATTATCGCCAACTCTTAGTTAACTCTTTCCCAGCTCCACTACGCGAGAAGTTTAATGACGCAATGGATAACCATCCACTGCGTAAAGAGATCATCGCCACTAAATTAGCCAACAATATTGTTAACGATATGGGCTTGAATTTCATGGTGCGCATGCAAGAAGAAACAGGCGCAAACGAAGCTGAAATTGCCTTGTGTTATTCTGTTGCGAATGAAATTTTCCAAATGAGTGATACATGGGATGCAATAGTAGCGCTTGATAATAAGATCCCTGCGGCGGTGCAAACAGAAATGTTATACCAACTTCGACGTACTGTTCGCCGTGCTACACGTTGGTTCTTACGTCATCGTAATAAAGCGTTAAATATTGAACAAACCATTGCCTTCTTTGCACCTACATTTAGCGATTTAAGCGAAAATTTAAATAGCTATATGGTAGAAAAAGAAAGCGAGCGTTTAGTTCAATCTGCAGAAAAATTAACCCAAAGTGGCGTACCTGCTGATTTAGCAACACGAATTGTTGCACTATCAAGCTTGTTCTCAGTAATGGATTTAGCAGAGGTTGCTAATAATTCTGGACGCAGTATTGATATGGTGTCTAATACCTACTTCAAACTAGGTGCACGTATGGGGTTACATTGGTTCTTAGAACAAATAACCAACCAGCCTGTGGCAAATCATTGGCAAGCCCTTGCTCGTGCATCGTACCGTGAAGAGCTAGATTGGCAACAACGTACACTTGCTGAAGTGGTACTTAATGGCTTTGAAGGCGATGACAAAGACGTTGATAGTCAAATAGATCATTGGATGGACAGCCAAGATTTATTACTTAAACGTTGGGAGCAAATGTTAGCAGAGTTTAAGACTTCGCAAAGTCATGACTTTGCCAAGTTCTCTGTGGCATTACGTGAACTTATGTTACTTAGCCATAACTGTGATACACCGGCAAAATAACTTACGCGTTTTCTAACGTGATAATAATGAGTTAATAGCTTACAATACCCCAGCCTAGTCTGGGGTATTTTTTTATATAGAGGATTTTTTAATGTTTTATGATCTTGCTCGCCGTTTTATGTTCACCCGTGATGCGGAATGGGCCCATGAGTTTGCATTACATAATTTACGCCGCTTTACTAATACACCATTTAGTGCCGCGTGGTCGCAATCAGTGGCTGATCGCCCAGTTGATTTTTTGGGTTTAACGTTTAAAAATCCCGTAGGTTTAGCAGCAGGACTTGATAAAAATGCTGAATGTATTGATGCATTTTCGCAAATGGGCTTTGGTTTTATTGAAGTAGGTACTGTTACACCACGGCCACAAGCGGGGAATGACAAACCACGTATTTTCCGTTTACCTGAGTCAAACGCAATAATTAATCGTATGGGCTTTAATAATAAAGGCGTTGATAATTTAGTAAATAACGTCAAGGCGGCTAAATATGATGGAATTTTGGGGATCAATATTGGTAAAAATAAAGATACCCCAAATGAGCAAGGCAAAGACGATTATATTCACTGTATGCGTAAAGTATTTGAACATGCGTCATATATTACAGTAAATATCTCTTCACCGAATACCCCAGGGCTACGTGATTTACAATATGGTGAAGCACTTGATGACCTTTTACAGAGCCTTAAAAACGAGCAGCTTGATTTAATTGCTAAACATAATAAGCAAGTACCTATGCTAGTTAAGATTGCGCCGGATCTGGATGAGGTGCAAATTGGCCAAGTTAGTGAGTCTTTGATCAATAATAAGATCGATGGAGTGATTGCCACAAATACCACTCTTGAGCGTACAGCAGTGCAAGGACAGCAATACGCTAATGAAGCAGGAGGCTTATCTGGTCAACCTGTGCGCGCACGCTCAACCCAAGTGGTTAAAGAGCTTAAGCGTCTTACACAAGGCAAGCTACCTATTATTGGTGTAGGTGGGATTGACGATGCTGCCAGTGCAAAGGAGAAGTTTACCAGCGGGGCTGATCTGGTACAGGTATACACAGGATTTATATATAAAGGCCCACAATTGGTAAAAACGATCCTCTCGGGCTTATAAGGATCAGTTATCTAAGCTTTTGATCGTTCAATAAATGTTCTAATAAAATATTTATTAAATGGTCAAAAGCCGCTATAATCCTCATTTATGCAGTAAGTTTTAGGAGCAATGGGGAAGCACATGTTACAAGCATCAAAACAATGGAAATGGATAGCTTGTCCTACAAATAATCGCTTATTGGTCGATCTAGACCAAGATATGCAATTGTGCACGCCTTATAAACTTCGACAACTTACCGACAGCGCTTTATCGGAGCCTAATTTTAGTTTAGAAGATGCAGCTTTTTATCAGCAAGTATATCAATATCTTGATGGTTTTAATTTATGGCAAGCAGCCCAGCTTTGTCAGATTGCGCTTAATGCTACTGCGGCAAAATTTCATTTAAAACCTGTGCTTGCTAAAAGTTGGTTTTTTGAACCGTATACAGGCCATGAGCCAAGTGTAGAGGCAATAATTAAGTTACAATCTCGTATTCAAACGGGAGAATTTTTAATAATTGACCACAGTGATGACGCATCCTTGTGTATTAGTTTGTCTGAGCATTATCAACTAGATGAAAACCTGAGCTTGAACCAGTTTGAAGCAATCCGTGTACTTAACAATCGAGTACACCCAATTTATACCCACGCACAAAACAGTAAAACAGCCTAAGCAAATTTTTTATTGTTAACCCCTTTATCACGTGTTTGTATGCCAACCTATGTTATAATCCCGCGTAATTAGCTACTAAGGGTTTTTACTTTGCAATTTATCGCGCTTACTTCTATCGGAATCGAAAATTTATTGGTTGATGAACTTACTGAAATTGGGGCTACTGTCACCAAGCAAACAGTGGGCTCTGTGCGTTTTGACGCGGATACAACACTAGCACAAAAAGTATGTTTAATGAGCCGTTTCGCGACCCGCGTTATGATGTTGATTGAAGAAAAAGAAGGCGTTAATGACAAAGATAGCCTGTACAAATTTGCCCGTCTACAACCATGGCAAGAATGGTTTGGGCCGACTCAGACTTTTGCTGTTGATTTTAATGGCACGAATGATTCATTGAAAAATACGCAGTTCTCTGGCCTTGTGATCAAAGATGCGATTGTTGATTACTTCAATGATTTATATGAACAGCGTCCTAATGTTGATAAGCAAGATGCTAACGTGCGTGTGGTAGCGCGTTTATCTCGACAAGGTGTGGCAATGTACATCGACTATTCTGGCCCGCGTTTGTCTGAACGTGGTTACCGTGAAGGACAGGGTAAAGCACCTATCAAGGAACACTTAGCTGCAGCACTTATTAAGCGCAGTGGTTGGCTTGATAATGTACAACAACCTTTATTTGATCCATGTTGTGGTGCTGGCACTATTTTAATTGAAGCCGCAGGTATGGCTCGAAATGAAGCCCCAGGCTTATTTCGTGAAGGGTTTGCTTTTGAAAGACTGCCAAGCTTTCGTGTTGCGAAATTCAATGCATTAAGAGAAGAGCTTATTGCTCAAATTACAGATCCTAAATTATGGCTAATTGGCCATGATTACGACGGGCAGGTGTTAAGTAAAGCCGTCGATAATGCCAAGCGCGCAGAGCTCGGTGATATTATTAAATTTAAGCAAAGTGATGCCACTAAGCTGACATCTGTTGCAAAATTACCTGGTGTAGTGATTTCAAACTTACCTTATGGTGAACGTATAGGTTCAATGGCAGAGTTGGTTGATTTACATCGTAGTTTAGGCACGGGGTTTAAAAAGCACTTTAATAATTGGAAGCTGGCTCTTTTGGGCATGGATGAAAGCCTCTTTAAGCTTTTAAAATTAGTTAAACTTAAACGTTATAAATTTAAAAATGGACCGCTTGATGTGGTATTAAATTTATATCAGTTAGACGATAAGCAAGTCAGTCAAACAAGTGAAGATAAGCCTGCGCTTAATTTTGAAGGCTCAATGTCTTTTGCAAACCGTGTTAAAAAGAACAAACAAGGTTTAAAAAACTGGCTCAAGCAAAATGATGTGCAAGCGTACCGCGTTTACGATGCCGATATCCCAGAATATAACGTGGCAGTAGACGTATATGGTGACTCAGCAGTTATCTTCGAGTATGCCGCGCCAAAAGAGATTGATGACGCAACAGCGCATAAACGCCTGCAAGATGTGATCACTTTAACCGCTCAGCAGCTTAAAATTGCCCCAGAAAATATCGCTGTAAAAGTTCGTAAAAAACAAAAAGGGGAGGAACAATACACCCCAATGGCTAAGCAAAACCGGACTCAAGTAATTGAAGAGTTTGGTGCTAAATTTAAAGTTAATTTGTTTGATTACTTAGATACAGGTTTGTTTTTAGATCACCGCTTAGCGCGTCGCTATATTCAACAAAATGCCAAAGATAAACGCTTTTTGAATTTATTTGCCTATACCGGAACTGCTTCTGTGCATGCCGCCCTTGGTGGAGCTAAAGCGATTACGACTGTTGATTTATCTAAAACTTACTTAAAGTGGGGGCAAGATAATTTTGAGTTGAACAATATTAGTAATACTCGCTACCGTTTTGAGCAAGCTGATTGTCTAAAATGGTTAGAATATGCAACAAGCCAGTATGATTTGATTTTTTTAGATCCGCCAACATTTTCAAACTCTAAGCGAATGAAAGATGCATTTGATGTACAGCGAGATCATATCAAGTTACTAACCTGGGTGAAAAAGATTCTTAGCCCATCAGGCACACTTATATTTTCAAATAACAAACGTGGTTTTGCGATGGATGAGGTTGGCTTAATCGGTTTAGGGCTCAAAGCGATTAATATTTCAGAACAAACATTATCGCCAGACTTTAAACGTAATAAGCAAATTCATAATAGCTGGTTAATTACGCATGGCTAATTGGACTTTGTACCATACCGATGGCTGTCACCTTTGTGAGCAAGCCCATGAGTTAATCGTCCCATTATTGCAAGACGAGCAGAATTTAAAGCTGGTGGATATAATGAGTGACGAAAAGCTCATTGCCGAGTATCAAATCAGTATACCCGTTTTAAAAAGCGAAAATGGCCAAATGTTATTTTGGCCATTTACTGCGCAACAAGTGCGTCAGTTATTTACGCAAACAGCATAAAAGAGTACATAAACAACATGGATTTAATCAGAATTTCAAAAGCGCAATTAGCTTACGGTACACACCCATTATTAGATGACGCTGATGCGGTGATAGAAACCGGTGAGCGAGTGTGTATAGTTGGTCGTAACGGTGCAGGTAAATCAACTTTATTAAAAGTTTTAGATGGCCAAGTTATTTTAGACGATGGTGAAATTAACCAGCTAGGCGGCATCAAAATTTCTCGTTTAGAGCAAGATCCGCCAAAAGGCGCCAGTGGTACTGTATTTGATTATGTTGCTCAAGGTATGCCTGAAATTGCAAACTTACTTATTGATTATCATCATGTCAGTACTCAACTACAAACTGAATGCACCGACAAATTATTAAACCAATTAGAGCGCTTATCGAATCAATTAGAAGCAGCGGATGGTTGGCGGTTTGATAGCCGTATTCAGCTTGTTCTTACTCGTTTAGAGCTTTCACCAGAAGCAAAACTTGAATCGCTTTCAGGTGGTTGGTTACGTAAAGTTGCATTAGCACGCGCTCTTGTCAGTGAGCCTGATTTATTATTACTTGATGAACCAACGAACCACTTAGACATGGACAGTGTTATGTGGTTAGAGCAATTTTTAAAAGAGTTTAAAGGTGGAATTGTCTTTATTTCTCATGACCGTGCATTCATCCGCGCGGTTGCGACCCGCATTTTAGATTTAGACCGAGGTAAACTGATTTCTTACCCAGGTGATTACGCGACTTATCTTGAGCAAAAAGCGCATGATTTAAAAGTTGAAGAAACACAAAATGCGCTTTTTGATAAGCGTTTAGCTGAAGAAGAAGCGTGGATCCGCCAAGGTGTTAAAGCACGTCGTACGCGTAATGAAGGGCGAGTACGTGAACTTAAGCAATTACGCGTTGAACGAAAGCAACGTGTAGAGCAGGTAGGTAAAACTGACTTTAATATCGAAACTGCGGATAGATCAGGCAAGCTTGTATTTGAAGCGAAGCACATTCATCATGCTTTCAAAGATAAAGTGATTGCTGATGACTTTTCTACTCTAGTAATGCGTGGCGATAGAATTGGACTGGTTGGCCCCAATGGTATCGGTAAAACGACACTATTAAAGTTATTATTTGGTGATTTAGCTGCTGATAGTGGTGATATCAAACAAGGCGTAAACTTAGAGTTTGCCTATTTTGACCAATATCGTCAAAAGCTTGATGAAGAAGCAACCGTGCAAGATAACGTTGCTGAAGGTAAGCAGGAAGTTATGATGGGCGGGCGTTCGCGTCACGTGCTTGGTTATTTGCAAGACTTTTTATTCCCGCCTGCGCGTGCTCGTACACCCGTTAAGGCATTGTCAGGTGGTGAAAAAAACCGCTTATTGCTTGCTAAGTTATTCTTAAAACCATCAAATATCTTGGTACTGGATGAGCCAACCAATGATTTAGACATCGAAACACTCGAATTATTAGAAGATATTATCAATCAATATCAAGGTACAGTGCTTATTGTAAGCCATGACCGTGAGTTCATTGATAACACATGTACCAGTGTATGGGCGTTTGAAGGTAACGGTACTATTACTGATATGGTAGGTGGGTATAGTGATTATGAAGCCTATGTAAACTACCTTGCGCAAGAGCAAAAAAAACAAGCGGCGGCACCCGTTAAAAAAGCAGAAAAGCCTGCGGTTAAAACAGCTAAAAACGACGAAAGTAAGGGCAATAAACTCTCTTACAAATTAAAGCTTGAATTAGAGCAATTACCCAGTAAGCTTGAGCAACTTGAACAAGCAATAGATTATCAGCAAGCGGTTGTTAATGATGCAGACTTTTTCAAACAAGACGCAAACATTACTTCTCAAGCATTGAACCATTTAGCACAACTTGAGTCTGACCTTGAAACCGCGTTAGAGCGCTGGGAAGAACTTGAAGATTTAAAGAATCAGTAGTAAGGACTAAAATGAAATATAAATTACTCGCTGCCAGTATTTTAGCGACAATAAGCACATCAGCTTTAAGTGCTACTTACCAATTGACCGAACTTGGTTCATTTGATGAAGCAAAACATAGTTATGTTACAGACGTAAGTGAAAACGGCCATATGATTGGCCTAGTAAATGGTTTATATAATTTACCTATTGATGTTAGTTATATTGATTTTACAGACAGTTTAATTGAAAGTGCTTATCGTGAGCGAGAAGAGTACTTTAAGCAAATTAAGAAAGAAATAAGCTTCACGCTTGACGATATTCAAAATAAAAACGCTGCGGCAACAAACTCTGATGCACACAGCTTTATGCTTTCTTTTTTAACTAATAAACAGGCAACTAATTCTGAATATCAAAAGCTCGCCAACCTTGCTGCGATAAGATTTTCAGAGGATGGTTCACCAGCGCAAGAACAAGTGTTTTTTGATATTGGTTCTGTTGATTTTAGTGGTTTAACCCGTTCAACCAGTAACATTTATAACGCCATTGCCGATGATGGTGTTTCAGTAGGTTGGGGCAGTGCACCTTATGAAAAAGTTTTATTCACACCAGATGGTCAAGATAAGGAAGAAACCCATTTTGAACGAGAGTTTATTTCTCGCGGTGTTGTTATTTCTGACTCAGGTGTAGCGTTCCCATTGTTCCCTGATTTTGATGAATATGGTGGTATTAGTTCAGCCGGTGATATCGTAAAGACTAATAGTGGCTACACAGTAGTAGGCCAGGTTTCAACGGGGATACCTGAAGATAGACAAGAAAATATTGATGATAACTGTGATGGAGAAGATGAATTAATCAGTGTTTGTATAGAAAATATACACAGAAGTTCATCGTCACAATTATTTGACTTACGGGCAGTCAAGTGGAAACTGGATTCTAGTTTGAATATCGTTGATACTGAAATACTCGGCCTTGGATTGACACCGGATGAAGATGAGGGTGCTGCATTTATAAGTAATGCGGTAGGGGTTAATAAAAACGGTATAGCAGTAGGCTATTCTTCAGTTCGATATGTAAAAGACTCTGACACCATTTTATCGTTACCCGTTTATTTTAAAGATGGTAATGTTACAGAGATAGTCGATCAAGAAGATGATTGGTTTGGTGGTAAAGCTATTAGCATCAATGAGAATGATGTAATAGTTGGCTACGCTACTAAGTATATTGAAGGTGCCTCACGGTTTAAATTTTTCTATCATGATATCGCATCGGGTAGCACGGTTTTTCCGACTGATTACTTTAATAGCTCAAGCTCATTTGCCAATGATATTAATGATAATGGTTATATTGTAGGTGAAGGTGAAACTGATGTATTTAATGTTGGGTCTCGTCGTCGCGAAGGTTTCTTGTATAAGATAGGTGAAGATAGCATTACTAACCTTAACGACTTGCTACCTTGTTATGAGGAAGACGGTGAAACACGTTACAAATACGTTGTTTCAGAGGCGAAGTCTATTAATAACAACAACGAAATCTTTGGTGTTGCAACCAAAACGGTTGAAAAAACAGATACATTAGGCGGTGTAGTTACTGATATCAACGGCGATATAGAATACGAAAGTGTTTCTGTAGCAGTCAAGCTAACCCCAATTGATGGTGAAGTCGATAGTTGTACAGATCCAGAAACAGAGACCTATGAGCGTCAATCAGCAAGCTTCCCATGGTATACCTTACTATTGCTGCCACTAGTTGGTTTGCGCCGCGTATTTCGTTAATTTTAACTAGCTCTAAAAACAAAAAGCACGCTATTTAGCGTGCTTTTTCTATCTATTTAGCCATTATATTTAACGGCTCAGTTCACCTCGTAAATTATCCTGCATTAAGTGACGAATGGTTTCCACTTCAAGCTGCTGACTGAATAAGTAATGCAGTTTAGTTAAACATGCTTCTAGTGTCATATCATAGCCGCTTATTACGCCAATATTTAATAAGGCGTTCCCTGTCGCATAGCCACCCATATTGACATGACCTTTTAAGCACTGAGTCAGGTTAATAATGACCATACCACGTTTACTGGCACTAGATAGTATGTCTAAAAAATCAGGGTCCTGAGGGGCATTTCCTACACCAAAACTTAATAACACCAATGCTTTTATGTTGTCGTTAACCAAGCTTTTAACTACAGCGTGGCTAATACCTGGGTAAAGGTATAAAACGCCAATAGGTTGTGGGGTGATATTGGTTACTTGGAGTTCGTTTTCAACATAGGGGCTAAGTTGCCCTTTTAATAATTGTATGTTGATACCAGAGAGCGCGAGAGGGTCTAAATTTGGGGATGCAAATGCATCAAAGCCATCTGCGTGCGCTTTGGTAGCTCGATTACCTCGAAAAAGCTGGTTGTTAAAAAACAAGCTAACCTCAGCAATTGGGTAGTTAGCTGCTAAGTACATGGCATTAAGTAAATTAACTTGTCCGTCAGAGCGAAGTTGTGATAATGGAATTTGTGAGCCGGTCACAATAATAGGTTTAGTGAGGTTTTCAAACATAAAAGATAATGCCGACGCGGTATAAGCCATGGTGTCAGTTCCATGAAGTACAACAAAACCGTCATAGTCTTGGTATTTATTTTTAATATCATCGGCAATGAGCTGCCAATGTTCAGGAGACATATCAGAGGAATCTATCAAAGGGCAATATTCGTGAATGTCAAAAAAAGGCATTTCATCACGGTTAAATTCTGCGTTATTAGCCACTGTTTCGGTCAAAAAGCCTTCTGCAGGAATATAGCCGCGGCTTGATTTTTTCATTCCTATGGTACCGCCAGTGTAAGCGATATAAATACGTTTACGTTTCATAAAAAAGCCCAGTAAAAAAACTGGGCTTAGTATAACCTGTGTAGGTATAGAGTACAGTCGAGAAGGACTAATTTACTGAATAACGTTACACACTAAACAACGAGAATAGATATTCTGTGGATCATTATAATCTTTTAAATCATTGATCTCAGTACTTAACTTTTTCACGATAGAGTTAAGATCTGTTTGACTCGCTAGCACACTTTGTGTGGTGGTTGAGTTGCCAATAAATGCTTTAACAGAGGCATTACCAAAAATGTCCTGCATCATCTGCTCTTGTGGTGTTAAGCTTTGTTTAATTGTTTTGACTTCATAAAAATCGAGTTTTGCTAGAGCTGCGGCCGCTTCAATGGCATCTTGCTTGTTACCTAGCTTATCGACTAAGCCAAGCTCTTGCGCTTGTGAGGCAATCCAAACACGCCCTTGTGCGATACTATCAACTTGTTCAGGTGTCATGTCACGTGCATCAGCCACAACATCTAAAAAGCGACGGTAAGCATCTTCAACGCTAAGTTGAATAACCTGAGCCATTTTTTCGTTTAGTGGGCGAGTGATTGATAAACCAGCCATTTCAGTGGTCGCGACACCATCAGAATATACGCCAAGTTTAGCCATACTGTTTTCAAATGTCATAAAACTACCAAATACACCAATAGATCCAGTAATCGTACTTGGTGCAGCCCAAATTTCATTAGCGGCAGAGGCAATCCAGTAACCTCCTGATGCCGCAACAGAGCTCATTGAAGCAATAACAGGCTTACCAGCTGCTTTAAGTGCAAGTACTTCGGCACGAATAACTTCAGATGCAAACATGCTACCGCCACCTGAATCAATACGTAGTACCACTGCTTTTACTTTATCATCTAGGCGTGCTTTACGAAGTAGGGCTGCCGTTGAGTCACCACCGATTTCACCCGCTTTACGTTCACCATCAACAATAGTTCCTTTAGCAACAACAACAGCGACTTTTTCCGTAATTGGGTTGTCAAACTCCATGGGTGGTTTAACTAACGATAAGTATTCATGGAACGACACTTGATTGAATGTTTTACCGGTTTCTTCAGCGCCTACAATATCAATTAACTGTTGACGAATTTGCTGATTGGTTTTTAATGAATCAACCCACTGATTTTCTAATGAGTATTTACCAGAGTCACCATTGACCGCTTGCATTTTTGTAAGTAACTCATCCATCGTTTCATCAAAATTTGATTCATCAAAAGGGCGTACTGCTGCAACATCACGCTTATATTCTTGCCATAAAGCACCTAACCATACACGGTTAGCTTCTTTTGCTGCATCAGACATATCATTGCGAATAAAGGGTTCAACAGCTGACTTGAACGTACCAACACGGAAGATATGTTGGGTAACGGCAAGTTTTTCTAAGGCATCTTTAAAGTACAGTGGGTACATGCCATAACCTTCAATTGCTACTCCACCATAAGGGTGCATAGCAATCTCATCAGCATGAGCGGCAATGTAATACTGCGCTTGGGTGTAATAATAACCTGTTGCAATAACTTGTTTATTTTGCGCTTTAAAACGTTCAATAGCGTCAGTGATTTGTTTTAACTTATTAAGGTGTGCACTGGGCATTTTTTGAAGATCAAGCAGCATTACGCTAATTCGCTCGTCTTTAGACGCTTGATCAATGACTTCAATAATGTCATCGAGTAGTATTTCAGCCGGAGCTTCGTTACCCATAGTGGCATCATTAATCGCAGCTTCAACAGGGTCGACATAGGTTTTCTCTTCAACGATTGGTCCGTTGAGGTTTAACCGTAATACAGACGTATCTGCAACTTTAATTTCATCCTCATCACTTGTTATTGCAACGATAAAAAGAATAACAAGTAATACGAATAATAAATTGAGAACTAAACGGCGGGAAAAATTTAACCCAGTCCAAAGTCCTTTAAATACCTTTGCTATCAAAATAAATCCTTAATTTGGTACAGCTTATAACTAGCACTATCTTAGCTCAGAATAAAAAATAATTTAACTGTTAAATCGTAACTAAGTATTTATGAAAGGCAAAACTAACCTAAACTTATTGACATATTTTACATTTATTACCTGATTTGTTGCTTATTGCTTGCCAATCAAGCAGAATTCACTAATGTATAGAGGTTAGACCAGTTGATTGGGGCACAGAATGTTAGAACAACAATTACAATTAAAGCACACACAATTACGCAATCGTTTAGTTATGGGCTCGATGCACACAGGCCTTGAAGAAGGTTGGCACAATCGAAAGCGTTTAAAAGCGTTTTACGAAGCACGGGCGAAAGGCGGCACAGGTATGATCATTACTGGTGGTTACAGCCCTAACCTAAGAGGTAAATTAACACCTATATCGTCTTCATTTAATAATTTTTATGATGTGATCAAACATAAAGCATACACCGATGTTGTGCATCAACATGGCGGAAAAATTTGCTTACAATTATTACACGCAGGGCGTTATGCATATCACCCCTTTAATCAAGCACCGAGTGCAATTAAAGCGCCTATTAATCCGTACAAGCCAAAAGCAATGTCATTGGGCTCAATAAAAAAAACCATCAAAGATTTTGCTCACTCAGCAAAACTTGCTGAAAAAGCAGGCTACGACGGTGTTGAAATCATGGGCTCAGAAGGTTACTTAATTAATGAATTCATGGCTCCTCATACAAACAAGCGGATTGATGAATACGGTGGCAGTTTAGAAAATCGAATGCGATTAGCAATCGACACCGTAAAATCTGTACGTGAAAAAGTGAGTGATAAGTTTTTAATTATTTTTAGGTTATCAGTGGTTGATTTAATTCCTAATGGCTCGACTCCTGATGAAGTGGTAATTCAAGCAAAAGCTTTAGAGCAAGCGGGTGTAGACATATTAAACACAGGTATTGGTTGGCATGAAGCAAGGGTACCTACCATTGCCAGCATGGTTCCAGCAGGCGCGTTTAAAGAAGCATCTAAACGTTTAAAAGAAGCTGTTAAGTTACCTGTAATCGCGGTAAATAGAATTAATACTCCCGATATAGCTAATGATATCTTAAATGCAGGTGAGGCTGATTTGATCTCCATGGCAAGACCATTACTTGCTGATCCTGACTTTTTTAATAAATATAAAACCCAACAAAGCAAGCAAATAAATATTTGTATTGGTTGTAATCAAGGCTGTTTGGATCATGTATTTAAAGGTAAACGCGCAACGTGTTTAGTGAATCCACAAGCCGGGTTTGAGCTAGATTATCCACTACACAAAACTAATAAAACAAAAAATGTATTGGTGGTTGGAGCAGGACCCGCAGGACTATCTGCTAGTTGTTATTTAGCGCAAAAAGGTCATCAAGTAACCCTTATTGATAAGAAGGCAGACATGGGAGGGCAGTTTAACCTAGCAATGCGTATCCCTGGTAAAGAAGACTTTAACCATACACTGACCTATTTTATAAATGAACTTGAACGTTTGAACGTCACAATTGAACTAGGAAAAGCATATTCTCAGCAGATGCTAGAAGATTACGATGATATTGTTTTCGCAACAGGGGTAAGACCTAGAGAAGCTTCCTTTGAATGTACTGATGGTATGCGTGTTTATGCCTATGATGAAGTGATCAGAGGTGAAGTAGAGTTAGGTAAATCAATTGCAATATTAGGTGCTGGAGGTATTGGTTTTGATATGGTCGCTTTTTTAACAGAAAAACGCGAGCAATCTATTAGTGAGTTTAAGTCACAATGGGGTATTGAATGTGAACCATCGCCGCACAAAGATAGTCGTCAATTGTATATGCTCAAACGAAGTGCAGGGCGCTTTGGCAGTGATTTAGGCAAAACAACCGGCTGGATCCACCGCCAAGTAGCTAAACAACATGGCGTAAAACAAATTGCTGATTGCCAATATTTAGGCTTCAATAAGCATGGCTTAACTATTAGCGTAAGTGGAGAAGAGCAAGTCTTACCTGTAGATACTGTAATTGCTTGTATAGGGCAGGTTTCAAATAATGAAGAGTTGAGTTCGCTTAGTGAAAACCCTAAGGTGCATGTAATTGGTGGTGCAAAGTTGGCTGCCGCTATAGATGCTAAACGCGCAATCTATGAAGCATTACAGGTTGCCCGTAAAATTTAACTGAAATAATCTCTCGTTCATAGCGGTCTTGTTGTTAGTACAAGTTAAAAAGGCGCGACCGCTATGATAAATACACTTCTCACTAGTTATAACTATTCAATTAAAAAATTAGCTATATTGGATGGCATACCTTCATTATTATTTCGCTTAATTCTCGCACCAGTGATGATTATTGCCGGCTATTCTAAACTTAACCTAAGTGTTGATTCAGTAGGGTTGAGTGAGCTGTTCCTAGCATCGCCAGATATAGTTGCATGGTTTGGTAATGAGCAATGGGGTTTAGGTTTACCGTTTCCTGATTTACTTGCCTTCTTAGCTGGTTGGAGTGAGTTTTTAGGAGGATGGTTTTTATTACTTGGCTTATTTACTCGCGTTATTACGATTCCACTAATGTTCACTATGGTTGTCGCAGCAACCACAGTGCATTGGGGTAATGGTTGGTTTGCTATAACACCAACAAACCCACAAACGAGCGCAGCACAAGTATTAGATTGGTTGTCTATACCTGGGGCAAAAGACAGCTTAGCCAATTCTCTTGAGGCACAGCAACGTATTGATAAAATTAAAACCTTGGTTAATGAACATGGCTATCCAGAGTACCTTTACGAAACAGGAACCCCCGTTATTTTGAATAATGGTATCGAATTCTCAGCAATTTATTTTGTTATGTTGCTCAGTTTATTCTTTACCGGCGGCGGCCGTTTTGTCAGCTTAGATTATTGGTTGTACTCAAGAGTTAAGGGAGAGTAGGAGTTAATCAAAGTGACAGTGAGTAAATTTATCTTAAATAAAAGGTAACCATGATTTAACGCCATACACTTTTATTTGCTTTACTATTTTTTGGTAATAATTATTTTACCGATAAGTCGTATTTGAGCACGAGCGCATCAATATATCGCGAGCGCAGAGTATGTTGCTTTTCATGATCAGCACCATGGCTCAATGCACGGTTTAATAACTTCATGGCGGGATGTAGCCGTGTGCGTTCATCTTGATTAAGACACGCCTTAGTGCGAAGTTCAGTGATGTCGTCTACCACTAAACGGCCAATATCAACAGCCGCTATTTCGTCAATTAAGCCGTTTTGTGTTAGTACACCATACTTACTGCATAAAAACTGTTGCCATACTTGTTGCAGGTGTTCTTCAACTTCACTACCAAATAGTTCCTCGTTAAACTCAAAACCTTGCTGTGCAAGCTTATTCAGTGCAGCCATATATTGCTGAGCAAAGTAATTAAATGCTTGGCTTGATGACGTTATTTTTTGCTTTGTTAAGCCTTGGCCCCAATTAACACACCCGCGCGGGTAATAGTCGTCGTACTCTTCACATTCATAAAGGCCGGAATATGAGCTACAACTTAACTGATTTTTAATGCAATAGCTGGGTTTAGGAAATAGTCCCGACTCCTGCCATAGTAAGAGCGTGTCTTCGTCGATTGCTAGGGCCTGACAAAGCTCTTCACTGTGATAAAAATGGGTTGCTAAAAATCGTGATAAACGCATAAATTGATACTCGAAGTAAAAAAATAATAGTACTGTTTATTTGTACAGTTGTTTTATTTTGTCTTACACTCGGTCATAACACAAGTTATTTTATTAATTAGGCTTTGCAAAACTCCCAAAATAAGTTCATTTATGTTACAAATACTGCAAGTTTTTTTAAGAATATATTTTTATGCGCAGCCTAGAACAAATTAAACAAGCAAGTCTTATCACAGCAATTAAAACCCCATACTTATCAACGGGTGAAATTGACCTTGCAACCTATGATCAATTAGTTGAGCAGCAAATTGCTGGTGGCGTTGATGGCATTGTTGTCGGCGGCACAACCGGTGAAGGCCAGTTAATGAATTGGGAAGAGCATTTGATGCTTATTGCGCACAGCGTTAATAAATATTCAGATAAATTAATTATTGTAGGTAATACAGGAAGCAATAATACCCGTGAAGCAATAAAAGCAACGGAGTATGGTTTTGCTAGCGGTATGGATGCAGCGCTGCAAATTAACCCTTATTATGGTCGTACATCAATTGCGGGTGTTAAAGAGCACTTTAAACGAGTGTTGGCGATTGGACCTGCATTTATTTACAATGTTGCAGGGCGTACAGGGCAAGACTTGACCCCCGATATTATTGAACCTTTAGCTCAGCATGAGCACTTTATTGGTGTTAAAGAGTGTGGTGGTAATGAACGTATCGAACATTATGAGCAACAAGGAATAGCATGTTGGTCAGGTAATGATGATGAAGCTCATGATGCTCGTCATATTTATAAAGCACATGGTGTAATTTCAGTCACATCGAACCTAATACCAGGGTTGTTCCGCCAATTAATGGATACAAAAAACGTTGAGCTCAATCGTTCATTACAGCCATTAATGAATTGGTTATTCTGTGAGCCTAACCCAATTGCAATCAACACTGCATTGATGATGACAGCGGCGGTTAACCCAGTATTTCGTTTACCGTATGTACCATTAAGCGCCCAGCAACAAGCTGAAGGTATTGAGCTGATAAACGCACTATCTGTTGAAGACATTGTTGGAAACACGGCTAAGCTATTACAGCAAGATGATTTAATTATTGGTTAGTGATGTTTATGCGATTATTTTAAAAGTCACCTAAGGGTGACTTTTTTGTACCATGCTGATTAGCCGTGTGGTTAAATCTGAATTTTGAATATAAAAAAACCAGCTGAATGAGCTGGTTTTTAAAATAAACAAATTACTTATTTAGTAAGTTGCACTGCCTTTGGTACGTGGGAAGGCGATAACATCACGTACATTGCCCATGCCTGTTACATAAGCAACTAAACGCTCAAAGCCTAGACCAAACCCTGAATGCGGCACTGAACCGTATTTACGTAGGTCGCGGTACCAGCTGTAGTCTTCTTTATTAAGACCCATTTCGTCTAAACGTGCATCAAGTACATCTAGGCGTTCTTCACGTTGTGAACCACCAATGATTTCACCGATGCCAGGTGCAACGACGTCCATAGCAGCAACCGTTTTTCCGTCTTCGTTTTGACGCATGTAGAATGCTTTAATATCACGCGGGTAGTTTTTAATAACGACCGGTGCTTTAAAGTGTTCTTCTGCAAGGTAACGTTCATGCTCAGACTGTAAATCTACACCCCATTCAACGGCATATTCAAATTTCTTACCGCAAGCTTTTAATATTTCAACAGCGTCAGTGTAATCAACTTGAGCAAAGTCTTTTTCAACAAACTCTTCTAAGCGCGATATAGCTGTTTTTTCTACACGTTGTGCAAAAAATTCCATATCATCACGGCGCTCTTCAAGTACGGCTTTAAATACATACTTCAGCATGTTTTCAGCAAGCTTTGCAATATCTTCAAGATCTGCAAACGCAACCTCTGGTTCAACCATCCAAAACTCAGCAAGGTGGCGAGATGTATTTGAGTTTTCAGCGCGGAAAGTAGGGCCGAATGTATAAATCTTAGACATCGCAGATGCATAGGTCTCACCATTTAACTGACCAGATACTGTAAGGAATGCTTCTTTACCGAAGAAATCTTCGCTGTAATCAACATCGCCTTTATCTGTACGCGGCAAGTTTTGCATATCAAGCGTAGACACGCGGAACATTTCACCAGCACCTTCACAGTCACTTGCCGTGATGATAGGTGTACTGATCCAGTAAAAACCTTGTTCGTGATAAAAACGGTGAATAGCTTGTGCTAAACAGTTACGTACACGTGTTACGGCACCAATAATGTTAGTACGCGGGCGTAAATGGGCGTGTTCACGTAGGTATTCGATACTATGGCGTTTAGCAGCCATAGGGTATGAGTCTGGGTTTTCTACCCAACCTAATACTTCAACCTTATTCGCTTGGATTTCGAATGACTGACCTTTGCCTTCAGATTTAACCAGTACACCAGTGACTGATACAGAGCAGCTTGCTGTTAAGCGGGTCACTTCTTCGTAATTATTCAGTGAATTAGGCACTACCGCTTGAATTGCGTCAAAACATGAACCGTCATGAACGGCTAAAAATGAAATTCCTGCTTTTGAATCGCGGCGAGTACGGATCCAGCCTTTTACTGTTACTTGGCTGTCTACCGCAACCTTGCCTTTTAATAGCTCTGAAATCGCTAAGTGGCTCATCTTCACTCCAATGATATAAGTTGCCTACATTAATAAATGTGTGCTTTGTTGCACTTGAACCATGTATCTTACCTTTGAACGGAAAATAAAAAAACATGTGGATGCAACTCTTTGTCGTTTCTTTATGCTTTTTTTGTCGAAATTTGATATTTTTTTATAAAGCGGCGGATTATTAATCACCATTGTAAATTAATGTCTCTTAAATATGCGATTAATGTCGCTTTTGTGGCATTATAGGTTTTTGATAATCTAGCTAATTAACCAACTAACAATTATAGGTTCCATGAAACAAGTTTTTATTTTACGCGGACTACCAGGCTCAGGTAAGTCTTATTATGCGCAAAACCTTGCTGATGAGCTCGTGCTGGGCGATCAAAGCCAATACTTGATATGCTCAACTGACGATTATTTTTACAACGAGAAGGGTGAGTATAAGTTTGATAAATTTAAATTATCACAATTTCATAATTTAAATTTAGCGCGCTTTATAAATGCGCTTTCGCAGTCAATTCCCTTGGTTATTGTAGATAACACCAATATAAAAAAATGGGAATTCATCGCCTATAGCCAAGCTGCAGTAGCGCTTGGGTATCAAGTCAAAGAAGTGATTGTAGGCGAGGTGAAAGATAAATCGATGCAACACTTATATGCAAAACGTAATGAACATAATATTCCACTTCGCATGATCAGCAAAATGGCTTACATGTTTGAATGGTAAGCCATTCAAACATGGTAATTTAAGCTATTTAAAGTGGCTTCCCTCTATCGCACAATAAATAGCGTTGCTGAGGGTGTTTATATCTGCTTTTGTGCTGATATACGGTGGCATTAAGTAAATAAGTTTACCAAATGGCCGTACCCATACCCCTTGACTGATAAAGTAAGCTTGAATTTTTTCAACGTCCACTGCATGTGTTAATTCAACAACTCCAATAGCGCCTAACGTACGTACATTTTTGACCTGAGCAAGCTCAGTGCATCTGTGCAAGGAGCTTAATGCATCGTTTAAAAGTGCAATCTGCTTTGCCCAATCTTGTTCGATTAATAAGTCAATGCTTGCACAAGCGACCGCACAGGCCAGTGGGTTACCCATAAACGTAGGGCCATGCATTAATACACCTGCTTCTCCTTCACTTATACCAATAGCAATTTTGTCCGTGGTGAGTGTGGCTGAAAGAGTCATTGTGCCACCAGTAAGTGCTTTACCAATGCACATTATATCAGGCTCAATTTGGCTATGCTCAACGGCAAACATTTTACCTGTACGGCCAAATCCTGTGGCTATTTCATCGCAAATTAATAAAACGTCATACTTACTACATAATTGGCGAACTGTTTTTAAATACTCTGGGTGATAAAAGTTCATGCCTCCAGCATTTTGCACAATCGGCTCAATAATAAATGCTGCTACATCTTGGTGGTGAGCTGCGAAGTACTTAGCTAATTGATGTGCCTCATGGTGATCAAAAGTCTGGCCAAATTGACTAACAGGGGCTGGGATAAATACATGCTCAGGTAAAAAGCCGCTGTATAAGGAATGCATTGAATTTATTGGGTCGCACACACTCATCGCAGCAAATGTATCGCCGTGATAGCCTTTAAGCGGAGTCATGAGTTTTTGCTTTGTTGTAATGCCTTGGCTTAACCAATACTGTAAGGCCATTTTGATGGCAACTTCAACGGCTACAGAGCCGCTATCTGCTAAGAATACTTTTTGTAAGCTATTTGGCGTAATTGCTACCAGCTTTTTACATAGCTCAATAGCAGGTTGATGGGTAATACCACCAAACATAACATGACTCATTGTATCGATTTGGTGATGCATAGCGGCTTTTAATACAGGGTGACCGTAGCCGTGAATAGCACTCCACCACGATGCCATACCATCAATTAAACACTCACCGGTTGCTAAGTATATTTTATTATCTTGAGTGTGGGTTACCGGATATACCGGCAAAGGCTGCGTCATAGATGTATAGGGGTGCCAAATGTGCTGACGATCAAAATCAAGGTCTATCGTTTGTTTTTTGTTCATTAGTAAACTTATTTGAGCTTCGGTTCGTTGACAATGTTACGCCAAGTCGTAGACTAAGCCAATATCCACCGTCATGAAAATAAAAAGAGAGAATTATGGAGTTTGCAGCCGTTCGCCACGATTGGACACACAAAGAGGTAAAAGCACTTTTTGAGATGCCATTTAATGATTTATTATTTAAAGCGGCGTCAGTTCATCGCGCTAACTTTAACCCGAATGAAGTGCAAATATCGACTCTGCTCTCTATTAAAACAGGCGCCTGCCCAGAAGACTGTAAATACTGCCCGCAATCAGGACATTACAAAACAGATTTAGAACGTGAACGCCTGCTTGAAGTTGAAAAAGTAGTTGAGCAAGCTCGGGTCGCAAAAGAAAAAGGCGCAACCCGTTTTTGTATGGGCGCTGCTTGGTCAGATCCAAAAGACAGAGACATGCCATACATTTCTAAAATGGTTAAAGAAGTCAAAGAGCTCGGCCTTGAAACATGTATGACACTGGGCATGCTTGATAATGACAAAGCCCATGCATTACGCGATGCAGGCCTTGATTATTATAATCATAACCTTGATACATCGCCTGAATATTACGAGCAAATTATTACCACACGAACATATCAAGACCGCTTAGACACCATAGGAAATGTGCGAGATGCAGGTATGAAAGTATGTTCTGGCGGAATCGTTGGCATGGGCGAGCAAGCTTCTGACAGGTTTGGTTTATTAATGGGGCTGGCAAATTTACCACAGCAACCAGAAAGTGTGCCTATTAATATGTTGGTTAAAGTAAAAGGTACGCCACTTGAAAATGTTGACGACTTAGATCATTTTGATTTTATCCGCACCATAGCCACCGCGCGTATTATGATGCCACATAGCTATGTGCGTCTATCAGCAGGGCGCAACGCGATGAACGAACAAATGCAATCAATGTGCTTTTTTGCAGGCGCAAATTCAATTTTTTATGGTGATAAACTGCTTACCACAGAAAACCCTGAAGCTGATGCCGATATGAACCTAATTAAAAAGCTGGGTATGAACCCTGAAAAACGCCACGATTATTCAGATGAAGCACATGAAGCCTCATTGATTTCACAAGTGGCAGACAAAGCTACGTCTGAGCTGTTCTACGAAGCATAATGGCCTTTACATACCTTAAAACGCATCTTCAACAACGCCAAGAAGATGCGCTGTTGCGTGAGCGACAGTTAGTCAGCCAATCTAATGCACGTGAAATTACAGTCAATGGTAAAACGTATCTCAACTTTGCCAGTAATGATTACTTGGGCTTTGCTCAATTCGATGCGCAAATTGAGGGTGCTCAGCTGGGCAGTCATAGCTCACCGCTTGTAACAGGGTATACTGGTACAGCACAAGAGTTGGAAGCATTTTTATGTGGCAAGCTTGGTTATGAGTCGGCCCTATTATTTAACAGCGGGTTTAGTGCTAATAGCAGTGTATTAAAAGCGCTATTTCAAGATAAACACGCTGCGCAGCAAAGTGTGATGTTTCATGACAAATTAAATCACGCCAGTTTACTTGACGGTGGCTTAGGTTCTCACGCTGCGATGATGCGATTTAACCACAATGACATGCAACACTTAACATCACGCCTTGAAAAATCAAAAGCGACGAATAAATTAATTGTCAGTGAGGGGGTGTTCTCAATGGATGGCGACAAAGCCCCCATAGCTGAGCTCGCTGCAATAGCTAAACAGCATAATGCATGGTTGATGATTGATGACGCCCATGGGTTTGGTGTGCTAGGTGAGAACGGACTAGGAAGCTGCGAGAAAATTAAACCCCAGCTTTTAGTTATTACATTTGGTAAAGCCGCTGCAACTAGTGGAGCGTGTGTGCTCGGAAGTAAAGAAGTGATTGATTATATGCTGCAATATAATCGTGATTATATTTACTCTACTGGTATGTCACCGCTCATTGCACAGCACACATTGGCGAGGTTAAAACACATCACATCTGAGTGCGGTAATAAACAACGCGCAAAATTAGTGGCTAATATTAATCAATTTAAAACGCTCGCCAAACAACACAAAATTGCACTGATGCCATCATCTACTGCAATCCAACCCATTGTACTTGGTTGCGCCGAGCAAACCTTGCACGTGGCTAATAAGTTAAAACAAGTTGGTATTTGGCTCAGTGCTATTCGCCCCCCAACAGTGCCATTTAATACAGCGCGATTACGAATTACACTCACGGCCGGTCATAATTGTGATGACATAGAACGACTCGTTAATGAACTGGTTAATAGTTTATGAGTGCATTATTACGCAATAAAATATTGCAGCCTTTGCAAGGCGATACATTAGCAAAAAATAAAACAGCCGCGAAGTTTTCCCAGGCCGTAACTAACTATGCTTTATATGCTAACGTGCAAAAGCGCGCCGCAAATGAATTATTTAAAAAAATTAATCCTCAGCATGCACATACCTGTATAGACTTAGGTGCAGGGCCGGGGGTTAATCTTGTAAAGCTCAATAAGCATTTTGATTACGTATTACCATTTGATTTAAGTATCGCTATGTTAAAACAAAGCAATGTAGGTAAAACTGCTATATGTGGCGATATGGATGCTTTGCCTTTTCAGTCTTCATCAGTTGATGCACTATTTAGTAACTTTGCTGTGCAATGGTCTGCTAATTTAGACTATTTACTTAATGAGGTTATGCGAATATTAAAACCGGGTGGGCGGGTATATTTAAGCTGCGTGTGCGATGGTTCATTAAACGAAATAAAAACAGCGTTTAGCGCTGTTGATAACCAAACCCATGTTAATGAATTTCATTCGTTTGAACAAATAAATCAATTTGTTGAAAATACTGGTTTTATCATTAAGAATGCTGAATTAAAATGCTACCAAGACGTTTACCCAAGCCCTCTGCATGCGTTACGTTCCATTAAAGCAATTGGGGCAACACACTTACACAGCCAAAATAAACGCCAAGGTTTACTGACTAAGTCAGCATTAAAAAAAGTGTGCGAACAATACCCATTGATAGCAAATCAGGTTGCGGTTAGTTACCAAGTAGCGTTGTTGAGTTTACAAAAAGAGTAACAAATTTATGAAACAATTTTTTATCACTGGTACTGATACTGATGCAGGTAAAACCCACGTTACCAGCTTGCTATTAAAACTACTTGCTCAGCATAAAAAAAATGCCATCGGTTTTAAGCCGCTAGCAGCTGGATGCGAAATGGCCTTTGATCAACTGGTCAATGCAGATGCATTGATGCTGATGGAAAGCGCAACAGTGAGTGCTAAATATGATGTAATCAATCCCTTTGCATTTGTACCGCCAATAGCCCCGCATATAGCAGCTGAACAAGTCGGTGCGACAATCACGCTTGATAAGCTAAGTAGTGCGTATACTACACTTAAACAACAAGGAGCAGAATACCTACTCACGGAAGGGGCTGGTGGCTGGGCATTACCAATTAATGACACCCACTACCTTTACGATTGGGTTAAAGCCGAGCAACTACCCGTTATATTAGTGGTTGGTATGAAGTTAGGGTGCTTAAATCATGCATTATTGACCGCTGCCCATATGCAAAGTTTGGGGATTAACTGCGTAGGCTGGATTGCTAATCAAGTAGACCCGACGATGGATGAATACCAGGCAAACCTAGATTCACTTAAAATACGTTTACCGTTCCCAATACTTGCTATTAGCCCATATAGTGAGCAAACACCTAAGTTACAAATATATAAAACCTTACTTAATACCTTGTCACTCAATGTTTAAGTGTTAAATGACAAAATGCTGGAGTGCAAATCTTGAAATAGCCTGCCTTAGTACACATATTAAGTCTATGACTACATTGCTATTGTTACTACGGAAACGACAACGAACATGACACACCCTTTTATTCAAGGCCATGCTCAAAATACGCACGCAAAAGCCGATTTTCAAGCACACAGAAAAGCTATGCCTAAAACGCGGGTGGGTATTTTAGGTGGAGGCACTGCAGGGGCAACAATAGCAATAAGATTAGCTGCATTGGGTATATATACCACAGTTTTTGAGAAAAAAAGTTCACTGATTGATGGCCCGCCTATGTGCCATTTACATGCAGGGGGAAATTTATATCGCGAAATCCCTGATGAAGACTGCATAGAATTACTAAAACAGTGTATAGATATTTTACGCCTTTACCCTTACACAATAGATGTACGCCCTACAGTATTTGCCGTGCCGACACGAGATGACGACTCACCAGATGATTTACTCCCTCGATTAGATAAGCTTACGCAGGTTTACAAAGAGCTGATAAAGCAAGATAGCAATAACCAAGTACTCGGTGAGCCTGATGATTATTATCAGCTTTTCAGCTACGAACAAATGGTTGTACTGTCTAAAAGGCAGCAAGTCACTGAGCCCAAAACACTTGAGCAATGGATGATCCCTGTTGCAAAACACTTAGACTTAAACAAAGTTAAATACCCACTTATTGTTGCCCAAGAGTATGGCTGGAATATATTTCGTTTATCAGCCAGTGCGCAACTTGCGCTTGCACAATATGAACATGCAACGATACTGACAAACACTTACGTCAAACAGGTAACAAAGGTTATTCCAGACGGAAATGCTAAAAACCAAGCAATAAAGTGGAACATTGAATACCAAAGAGATCAAAGCCACAGCAGTGAGACCATTGAGGTTGATTACCTTATTAATGCCTGTGGGTTTCAAATCGGAGAAATCGACGATATGGTGGGTGTTGATACTAAACGTATGGTTGAGTTTAAAGCGTCGTATATTTCTCATTGGCAGGGGGCTGGTGGACAAATGCCAGAAATTATTATTTATGGTAACCGCGGCACACCCCAAGGCATGGCACAATTAACGCCATACCCTAATGGCTATTATCAAATACACGGTATGACCAATGCCATAACATTATTTAACGATGGTCTTGTTGAAACACCTGCTAATAGTGCACAGCCTAAGCTTCCACATAAATACATAAATTATATTAGTGAAGGCTGGGATAAAGCAGCGCTACAAGCGCGCAGTCAAAAAGCCATTGATTACGTGGCTGAGTTTGTTCCTGCGTTTAAAAGCGCAAATATACAAAATAATGTACTGTTTGGTGGTCAGCAAATTCCAGGAGAAGACGATACACTGCGAGTAGCCGATGTGAGTTTATATTCGCACTTAAGCTATGCTCGTGCAGAAAATGTAAAGGCTTCATCAACGCTCACAGCTGCGGATGAAATTGTTGCTGAATTTACACAACTAGGCTTAGTTGGCAGTGAATCTGATATTAATCATCATCGAGTCAATCACCAATGGCCTTACTTAAAACAGAGTAATAATGAAGACATAACTCAAATGGCGCAAGTACTCGCAAAAGAACGTGGATTTCCTGTTGCGATGGCAGGTATAAATAACAGCCTAAATCTGTCTGAATCTTTCTAAATCAAGTGAAATATTACTTGGTAACATGCAGTTAGCTTTTATGATTGCTAATTTCATCCCCCAAAATATTTATTACCTAAAGTGATAAATAACCCTTGCTTTATGACATAGTTTGTCACAGAATAGCGCTGGCTAATGACCTAGTATGTCATTAGTCAGTGATGCTATGGCTGATCAACAATAGGTTAATCACTTAGCAATAGTCGTTATTTTGGAGAACATGTATGAAACGTGTATTTTTGTTTTTATTAACTAACCTGGCGGTTATGTTGGTATTAGGTGTTGTACTTTCAATAATAATGAGTGTGCTGGGCTTAAGCCATCGTAGTCTGGGTGGAATCTTACTGATTGCAACGGTATTTGGTTTTGGTGGTTCGTTTATTTCGTTGTATATGTCGAAATGGATGGCAAAAAAATCAACGGGTGCGCAGGTTATTCAGCAACCACGCAATGAAACCGAGCATTGGCTAGTAAATACGGTAGCTGAACAAGCAAAAAAAGCCGGTATAAAAATGCCTGAGGTAGCCATATACGACAGCCCAGAAATGAACGCATTTGCAACAGGTCCGAGTAAAAATAATTCGCTGGTGGCAGTAAGTACTGGTTTGTTACATAACATGACGCAAGATCAAGCAGAAGCTGTACTCGCCCACGAAGTATCGCACGTAGCTAATGGCGATATGGTAACCCTTACGCTGATACAAGGTGTGGTTAATACCTTTGTTATTTTTGCTGCCAAAGTATTGGCCGGTATCGTTGATAACTTTATTAATAGCGATGAAGAAGAGGGCGGCAGTAGCTGGACTTACTTCTTATTCGACATGTTATTCCAAGTATTATTTGGCGTGTTAGCGAGTGTGGTTGTGGCGCATTACAGCCGTAAACGTGAATTTGCAGCCGATAACGGTGCAGCGCATTTGGTAGGTGCAGATAAAATGCGCTCAGCGCTTGAGCGATTAAAGCAAAACCACCCATCGCAATTACAAGGCTCAATGATGGCCTTTGGTATTGCAAGCGGTAAAGGTATGGCAGAGCTATTTTCATCTCACCCACCGCTTGATGCACGCATAGACGCACTTCGTCGTTAAGCTTATACTTTAAAAAATATAGATAAAAGCCTGCATGAGCAGGCTTTTCATATTTAAAACTGACTATTGTGCTTGAATGATTTCAGTAATCCCTTCAGGCGAGAGTATTTCAATCCAATAACCGTCAGGGTCTTTTATAAAAGCTAAGCCTTTCATCGAGCCATCATCTGGTTTTTTAACAAATTCTACATCAAACTTGGCAAAGCGCTCACACGCTGCGTACACGTCAGGTACGCTAATGCCAATATGGCCAAAACCTTTGGGTTCTTCATTACCACTTACATAGCCGGTAAAGCTATCATCGTTTTCAGTGCCCCAATTATGAGTAAGCTCAATAAGTGCAGGGCGGCCAAATACCCACTCGGTCTTTTCTTTATCATCACCTTTTGGCATCTCTTGTTCATAACCTAAAAAGTACAGTGTAAATTTCATCGCAGGGAAGTCATACTTACCTAGTAGCTTCATACCTAATATGTTTTCATAAAATTCAAGCGATGGCTTGGGATCTTTAATACGCAACATAGTTTGTTGCATAACATAGCCTTTAGTGGCTTGTTCAATTTGCTCTGGGGATTCGTTATAGCTAGACATGGTAACCCTTACTGAAAATTATAAAGCGGAATAAATAATTATTGACCCATCATAATCAACCGTAAGATAAATTTAAACCGCTTTAAGTTATTCGAGAGTAACTCAACGTGTAAGAAGTAAATTTTATATAGTAAAGTGAAACTCTTTGATTTAACTTTTAAAATTGTAAATTTTAGTTACTTATATTAAAAGGAGAAAGTATGAAAACACTAAACATTATTTTTGGAATCGCATTACTCTTTGTTATTACAAATGCTAACGCAGTAGAGGGGCTAATTTCAGTAAAAAGCCCATTAAGTGCAAAAGCCACCATGAATAAGTTTGAACAGCTAGCCAAAAGCAAAGGCCTTACTATATTTGCACGAATCGACCATGCTGCAGGCGCTAAAAAAGTAAATAAAGAGCTTAACCCAACAGAAGTACTTACTTTTGGAAACCCAAAAGGCGGAACACCATTAATGCAGTGCGCTCAAACAATAGGTATCGATTTACCGCTAAAAGCACTGGTATGGGAAGACGCGCAATCGCAAGTGTGGTTAAGTTACAACGATCCTGCTTATATAGCTGAGCGCCATAACGCAGAAAATTGCCCAGCTGCTAAAAAAATAAGCAAAGTATTAAACACACTCGCAACAACTACGGTTAAGCAATAAATTAAAAAATGTAAGCAAGTAATGAGCACTTTCATTAAGCGTTAAAATAGAAAAGGAGTCATTATGTTTTTGATGATATGCAGGGTTTAATACGTGTACTTATAATTGGTGTACTAGGTTATGTAGCGCTGGTGTTTTGGCTGCGTCTATCGGGCAAGCGTACGTTATCTAAATGGAACGTATTCGACTTTATAGTAACCATTGCGCTGGGTTCTATTTTAGCCTCGGTGATTATTTCAAAAAGTGTGGCGCTGCTAGAGGGCATACTCGCGTTTGTTGTGTTAATAGGGCTGCAATACTTAATTACTTGGCTAAGCGTGCGCTCCTCTAAATTTGCTTCGCTTATAAAAGCAGAGCCCACGTTGTTACTAAGTGATGGTGAATACTGCACGGCTGCACTTAAGTCGCAGCGGGTAACTAAATCAGAAATTCGCGCCGCTATTCGTGGCGCGGGTATATTGGCCATAGAAGATGTAGCCGCCGTAGTGCTAGAAACCGACGGCAGTTTTAGCGTCCTTAAGCAAAATAACAGCGGCTTAAAAACCGCGCTGAGCGATGTAAGTGGTCATTAAATAATGCCCAACAAATTATCTAAGGCAGGCTGTTTACCTGCCTTAATTTGTATTAATGCCTAAGTTATTTAGCGTGCTGCTCTAATAAACTAAAGGTAGGTAGGCGCCATTTAAAACGTATTGACGCCATACGTATTAAGTATCCCGCAACAAGGCTTACAATAATGCTGATGTTGTCATCAATATTATAATGGTGCAGCGCTAAGTATAAGCAAGCAACAAGTAACGATACACTCGCGTAAAGCTCGTTATGCAATACCAAAGGTGCTTGGCGACATATTAAATCTCGCAGTAATCCACCAAATACACCGGTTACAACCGCAGCCACTGCACAAATACCATAATGCAGGCCCATATTTAGCCCAACTTGGCAGCCAATAATACTAAATGCCGCAAGCCCCAGCGCATCTAAGCGCATAAATATGCCTTTAAATTTAACTACCCATTTAGCAAGCCACGTAGTCACAATACCCGCAATACAGGTAATTAATAAATACTCTGGGTGCTGTACCCAGGTAAGCGGGTAATTGCCTAGTAAAATATCTCGAATGCTGCCACCGCCAATTGCCGTGGCGCTGGCTACCAGCACTACGCCAAACCAATCCATTTTCATTCGCCCAGCGCTAAGTGCGCCGGTCATGGCTTCTGCGGTAATACCAATAATATAAACAACGGTTAATAGCATGAAATAATCACTTAAAATACGTGCGTAAAAATAAGGTGTGGATTGTATAGATAAATAAAGTAAATAACGAATGAAAAATCGTACTAAAAACGGTTGATTTAGATAGAAATAACTAATGACAAAACCGAGTGTAAACAATCTGTTAAGCTAGTGGTTGTGTGGGTATGGGTTGATATGGATTAAAGGACATTTGGCCGCAAATTATAAATAAAATAAGTTGAGTTTTAGCTGTTTTTAGCGCGTTTATTTTTAAGCTTAATTTAATGGTTAAGTTAATTAGGTGTAGCGTAAAAATTAACGCGATATGAATATTTGGTTGCACTGTCATGATTTAGGAACGTATAATAACAAATGTTACCTAAATGGAATTTGCGTAATACGCAGCTTAAGCAGAACAGGTGGATACATGAACAAAGGATTGTTAAAGTCGTGGAAAACCGATAAAGGTTTTGGTTTTATTAAATCAGACACCCTAGAACACGACACCTTTATACACATTTCAGCGCTTAAACACGTGAGCCGCAAGCCTAAAGTGGGCGATACTATTTATTTTGAAGTTGCAACACAGTCCGACGGTAAAACAAAAGCAATTAATTGCCGCATAGAAGGCGTCGCAGAGCTTAAAGTCACACCTAAATTAGTGTCCGGTTTCATTGAATCACAACAAAAAACAGCTGGCTGTTCGCTTCACATTTTAGCCAACAATTTTTTGCTGGTTAGAACGGCGTAATCACCGTCCACTGGTGCTAAGCGGTCTGACACAGCTTTACTATTTATCTTTAAAATGTCTTCTCTTAAGTGCAGCGCCTCATAATCTCTTTGTGAATAATAACTTAAAGGGGTTTAGTTGGCTTTAAAACTAAAAAAGCCGCTTTGCAGCGGCTTTGATTCAGCATAAAATTTATTTCATTACTTGATATTGTGTTTAATCGCTTTGATAGCAGTGGCGCTGTCTTGCGCTTTTAAGGCTTCAAGAATTGCGCGATGCTCGTTAACGCATTCAGAGCTTGAGGTAATACGCTTGTAGTTTAAGCGCATACGCATAACATACGGATACCAAATATTAACCAGCTCTTCGCCACCAGCTTGGTAAACTAAGTATTGGTGGAACGATATATCGATTTTTGTGACTTCAGTGTAATCTTCACGTTCAAGGGCATCTTGTAGCGAAGCTAATATATCTTCTAAGTCTGCGATATTCTGCTCAGTTAAGTTGCCGTTTAGTTCTGTAACCGCATATTCTTCGATACTTCTACGTAGTTTGATCATTAACTTTTGCAGTTTAGGATCAAGTACGCTGTTTACTGATGCACCACAGTTATTTCGTGAAATCAATAAACCTTCTTTCGTCAATTGCAGTATTACATCACGAATAGGGCCACGTGATAAGCCAAAGCGTTCTGCTAATTCTTTTTCATTTAATTTAGTTTGTGGGGGCATCTCACCAGAAATAATATCTGAACGTAGCTGTTCAGCTATTTGATCTTTTACAGATAAAATTTTTGTTGGTTTAGTTGCGGCCATATTTTTTCCTACGTTTATTTTATGCTTTGTTTTTCTTTACTTAGTGTATATAAAAAAAAGCGAATGGTCTATTGTCAACACATTACAATAGACCACTATTTAAGCTTATTTTTTAAATCGGCGCTCGTACATTTCATTATTCACAGTTTTTGCTGCTTCAACCATTTCAGTATAAGGACGATCTGTGACTGTAATGAAACCAACGTTATAGTTCTCTCCATCATAAGCACGCCCAGTAATAGGTGAGTCTATGTATTGGAACCAATGAGCGCCAATGAAATATGGGTTGTCAAAGACTGATCGCATATAGTCAGTGTACATTTTTGCGCGGTCTTGTTGATTTGACGCATGGATAAGACCTGGGTGGAATAGGCCAGAGTCTAATGCGCCTACATGGAACTCACCAATAATAGTTGGCTTGTCGAATTCGCTTAAAAATTCCCATTTTTTAGGTTTAATGCCTTCTTTATATGCATTGAAGCTTATCACATCGACATGCTTTGCTGATGCTCGAACAACTTCAATTGGCATGCCCCAATCAGGAAAACGCGCGCCTAAATACAAGTGATTAGGTAAATGTTTATCCATTGCCGCATCAACTACACTAAAGTATTTGTCGGCGTAGGCGGTTAACATGATTGAAAAATCAGCAAGTTGATCGTTGTTTTTAACATCTACTTTTACACCTTTATCAAACTCCTCCCATGAGGCTAAATTTAAATGCCACACTTGATTGAGTTCGTTTATGTCAGTGTATTTTTGTTTCATTAAACGTGAGAATTCTGCTTTAGTTGGCACCGTGGCAGCATCTCTACCTAGGGTATTAATTACGATACCATAATGGCTTTGCACTGAATCAGGGCGGCCAAAGCTTTTTTCGTTATCAATAAATACGCCCACTGCCCAAGGAGAATTTTTTACTTCTTTGGCTACGTTTTCTACTGTTATGTTGGCACGTTCAGCAAAATGCGGGTCAAATACGTCAGGCATTGCACCCCAAAAGTCATTGCCGCTTGAAACTGTTTTAAAGTCACCGATGATCCAGCCATTAGCAAAGTAGGGGACTTGTTGGTTATCGTAGTAGCTTGGATCTGTCCAGTTACCGAGTGAGGTGAATCCCCAAGTGATCATGCGCTTTAGAGTAATTTCACGCCATTTTTGCATAAAATCAGTATTGTTTTGACCATATTTGCGTTCTAGGTTGGCAGAGTAAAAGCTGTAAGTTTCACCATGGGCTAGTGGACCTGAGTGAGCACTTTTACGATAGCCATAGTGTTTACCCATTGGCTCATCATAACTTGGTAACCATTCAAACAAATCTTTACGTACTTGTGATGCGACAAACCGGCTTGATAACGCTTCTTTATTAACTCGGTTTAAGCCTTTTGAGTCTTCAGGTGTTAAGCTTGATTCATTGGCACTTTTAAATAAGGATTGGTCAAAATCATAGCCCGTCAACGTGGTTGAGTTGGCAAGACGAATAATATCCAAACCGGTGGCTAAATAAAGGTAACCATCTGGGTCTACAAGAGACCATTTACCATTGTGTTTTGCTGTTCTAAAGTAGCCCGTGCCTTCTAACTTTGGACCTTGTGCCCAACCGCCGAAGCGTGAGCGATCTGTTGGACGCTGTGATAGCAGCTGTTGTGCTTCTTGTTTTTTATCTTCGATTAACTCAGCTTCCGAGTCTACTTTGTAGGCAAAGTCTTGTTTTGCATTTTGACCAAATTTATCAACAATGTGGGTTAAAAATTCAGTATCGAATTCAGGGTTTGTACGTAAATCGATTGATTTTATCTGCAATGCTTTATCATGCAATGCACTTTGTACGCTTAGAGATATTTTAGTAATACCTTTTAGGTTAAGGTTCTTTTTGCCCCACATAGAGATAAACTGAGTTTCATCGGATTGCCATGTTGCAGGGTTAGAGCGTAAGCCTGAGGTAAAGTTAAGCTCTACACTCTCATCACCTTCAGGGGTTGCTAAGTCGTGACCATCGAGTTTTGCATAATAGGTATTAAAGCCACCGATAGGTACATTCACTGTGCGGGTATAATTAGCACCGTCAATATCTGATATATCTAAGTAAATTTGTACTGAATGTTGGCCTGGGTTTGCAAGTTCAAAGGCAATATTGAAATCTTTAAATTGGCTCCAATTCCATGGAGTATCTGGGGTTAATGTGATACCTGAATAGAGGTTTTTCTTTGAATCAAAAGCAATATCAACAATGCCTGTTCTATTAGTAACTCTCGCACCGCGGGTATTCATTTTAACTGCTGTGTCAGCTGTATGCTGAGCATCATCTAACAAATGCAAGAGAGTTGTGCTGGTCTTTGTTGTAGCGGCTGTCTCGGGCTCTGACACGCTATTAGTCTGCTGATTACAGCCTGTTATTGCGAGTAACAGTGCTGTTACAGCTAGATTTTTTTTATATTTCATTATTGTCCAACCTTTTTTAACTATTTAACACACCATACACGAAAAATAATAAATTGAAAATTGTTAACAAAGTGCAATTTGTTTCATTGTGCTTAATTTAGTCTAATTTATTGATTTTTAATAATTTAAAATTTTAAAGAAATTATAAGCAACAATTCAATTTGCTAGTTTTTTCAAAATATATGTTGCATACGAGTTAATTATGAAATAACCTCAAATGAATCGCTCATGGTTAATTGTTAACAATTTAAGGGCCCGACTCCCTTACCGTTAATTTTTAAATTAATACCACACACAATGATAACAACAAAATTGGATAAAGATGTATGAATGGTAGCAACCGTAATGTGTTCTTTTTCGCTCTGGTAGTCGCCTTTGGCGGCTTTATTTTTGGTTTAGATGCTGCTTTGATCTCAGGTACGGTACGTTTTGTTTCTGCTGAGTTTAATTTAACTGATATACAAATTGGTACTGTAGTGAGCGCACCTGGTTTTGGTGTTTTATTTGCTCTGCTGATCACAGGTTATATATGTAATGTATTTGGCCGTAAAAATACGCTTATTGGTATTGCATTCATTTATATTTTTTCAGCTATTTCATCGGTATTAGCACCAAGCTACGAAGCGTTAGTCATTGCGCGTTTTATTGGCGGCTTAGCGTTTACATCGTTATCAGTCGCGGCGATGTATATTGGCGAAGTAGCCCCAGCTAAGTATCGTGGCAAGCTGGTTTCTATGATTCAAATAAATATTGTTGTTGGTTTATCCGCGGCGTATTTTGCCAATTACTTACTTGTTGAGTTATCGCAAAGTAGTTATCAATGGGTTAGCACTTACGCAGTGCAAGATAATTTATGGCGTTGGATGCTTGGGGTTGAAGTTATTCCTGCAGTTATTTGGTTTTTACTTTTATTTACTATTCCACAGAGCCCTCGCTGGTTGGTTATGAAGGGCAACGAAACACGTGCAAAAGCCGTGTTATTACGCTTAACGAAAAGTAGTACTCTGGCCGCTGAACAACTACAAATAATAAAAACGAGCTTAACTGATTACTCAGATAGCGGTAGCTATTTAGCCTCATTTAAACAATTACTTGATAGTCGTGTTCGTGCAGCTGTGATTATTGCGTTAACCATTGCACTGGTACAGCAAGTCACTGGGATTAACGCCATTATGTTTTATGCGCCAACCGTGTTTGAGCAATTGGGTGTGGGGACTGATGCGGCATTTTTAAATGCGGTGTTAATTGGTTTAGTTAGTATTGTGTTTACAGTGGTGGCTATCGTTTTGATTGATAAGCTTGGCCGTAGACCGCTAGTAATTGGTGGCTTAGCAACGGCAACGTTGAGCTTATTTATGTGTTATATCGGTTTTAGTCAAGCTGAATACAGCTTATCAGCAGAGCATATTGCTGAATTTTCAAGCTTAAATACAGTGACTGGGTTAGAGCAATTAATTGGTCAGGTATATCACAGTGATGTTGAGTTTAAACGTGCGTTGGCCACGGTGTTCTCTGCAGCACAACTACAAGGTTTTGAAAGCGACTTAATTCAACGTGCAGCAACAATTAATGCTCCGCTTATTTCACTCGGTATTGCAGGCTTTATAGCAGCATTCCACTTTTCAATCGGGCCTATAATGTGGGTTATTTTTTCTGAAATATTTCCAACCCGTATCCGTGGTGTTGCCATCCCAACGTTTGCCTTTATTGCCAGTGTTGTGAGCTACTTAGTTCAGCAGTTTTTCCCTTGGCAATTAAATAACTTAGGTGCGGCGAATATCTTTTTGTTTTATAGCATTAGTGGCGTAATAGGTTTTGCTTTACTTTATAAAATTATGCCAGAGACGAAAAACAAATCGATAGAAGAGATTGAAGAGCAGTTAGCCGGCGTATCAGCTAAAAAAGTATTGGAGGGTGTGTGAGTACTTTATTAGCGATAGGTGAATGTATGGTGGAGCTGGTTCCTCAAGGTGTCAGCGAATGTAAGCAGTCCTTTGCCGGTGATACCTATAATGCTTTAGTGTATGCAAAGCGTTTTGCACAGCAGTTAAATTGTGAATTATTTACAGCGGTTGGGGAAGACGTATTAAGTATCAACATGCTTAAAAAGTGGCAACAAGAAGGCATTAGCGCTAAACAGGTTATAAAAACCAGCAAACATAACGTGGGGATCTACGCGATATCAACAGATCAACAAGGTGAACGTAGTTTTGACTATTGGCGCGAGCAGTCAGCTGCTAAATATATGATGCAGTTGTTTGCTGCCAAACCATTTGATTTAGGTTTAGGTAAGAATGACTGGGTGTTTTTTAGTGGTATCAGTTTAGCCATTCTTGATGATAAATCAAAACAAGGACTGCTCGATTTATTAGTCAGTTTAAAACGACAAGGCTGCACCATTGCGTTTGACCCTAATTACCGTGCCCGTATGTGGCAATCAAAAGAGCATGCAATTGACTGGTTAGAGCGCGCATACCTAATCAGTGATCTCGTATTGCCTGGGCTTGATGACCACCACACCTTATTTGGTCACACGGATATTGGTGAAATAGTCCAATATTGCCAACAATTTGCTGTTAATGAAGTGGTGGTAAAAGCCGGTGATAAAGGCATGCAGGTGTTTTGCCAAAATAGTTTAACGGCACAATGCTCATTTAATCCTGCGCCACAGCAAGTTGACAGCACCGCGGCAGGCGACTCTTTTGCCGGCACTTACTTAGCAGCCAGGATGACTCATCATGAACCACAATCCGCATTACATATAGCAGATAAAGTTGCCTCACAGGTTGTGCAACATCAAGGCGCCATTTTATCTTTAGACGTTTACCAAGCGCTTAAATTAAGCAGTGCAAAGTAAGGAATAGACATGTCCGATAATCAACAAAAATTAAGTTTAGCGAGTCTGCGAGCAATCGAAAGAGGCTATGACAGCCGGGGTCCTCAATGGTTAACCGAATTTGATGTAACACCATTAAAAGGTGACTTTGCATATCAAGAAGGCGTTATTCGTCGTGATCCATCATCAGTTTTGTATATTGAGGGTGTTTATCATTGTTGGTACACCAAAGGCGAAGGCGAAACATTAGGTTTTAATGCGAATGACCCAGAAGCAAAGGTATTTCCTTGGGATTTGACAGAAGTGTGGCACGCTACTTCAAAAGACAGTATTACGTGGCAAGAACAAGGTGTTGCCATTGCCCGTGGTGAAGCGGGTCAATACGATGATAGAGCTGTTTTTACGCCTGAGGTCTTTGCTCATTTAGGTAAGTACTATTTGGTTTATCAAACAGTTGAAACACCTTATACCAACCGTCAATATGAGCATATTGCTATCGCCCATGCGGATTCACCTTTTGGACCATGGCACAAATCGCCTGCGCCTATCGTAAGTCCAAGCAAAGATGGTGTTTGGTCTGGGGAAGAAGACAACCGCTTTGCCGTTAGTAAAAAAGGTAGTTTTGATAGTCATAAAGTACACGATCCCTGTTTAGTTTTTTTCCAAAATAAATTTTACCTGTATTACAAAGGTGAAACGCAAGGTGAGGGCATGAACTTTGGCGGGCGCGAAATAAAACATGGCGTTGCAATTGCTGATGACGTAATGGGCCCGTATGTAAAATCAGAGTTTAACCCTATCTCTAACAGTGGTCATGAAGTGGTGGTGTGGAACTTCAGAGGCGGAATTGCCAGCCTACTGACAACTGACGGTCCTGAAAAGAATACTATTCAATTTGCTAAAGACGGTATTAATTTTGAAATCATGGCACATATTAAAGGCGGGCCTGAAGCCATTGGCTTATACCGCCCAAGCAAAGGCTTTGATGAAAACCCTGCGCCAGGCCTAAGTTGGGGGCTGTGTCATAAATATGATGCTAGTTGGAATTGGAATTATATTTGCCGCTTTACACCGCGTAAGCAAGTGCTTGATGCCGGCACATTTCAAAATAGTAATTAAGGTTTGCAGTAATGAATAATCAAAATAGCCAATTTGACCCAACTGAACACCCACATCGTCGATTTAACCCTTTATTAGGGGAATCAGTATTGGTATCACCGCATCGGGCTAAGCGCCCTTGGCAGGGCCAAGAAGAGAGTGTTGATCATGAAATTAAACCCGCTTATGACGAAAATTGCTTTCTATGTAAAGGTAATACGCGCATAAACGGTGAAGTAAACCCTGATTATGAAGGGACATTTGTTTTTACCAATGACTTTGCTGCACTGCGTGAAGATGTACCTGATGTCGCGTTTGATGATCCATTATTTAGTATGCAAACTGAGCGCGGTACTGCACGAGTAATCTGCTTTTCGCCGGATCACTCGAAAACCTTGCCTGAATTGTCTTTGGCAGAAATTACCAATGTGGTTGTAACGTGGCAGCAGCAATGTAAAGAGCTATCACAGACCTACCGCTGGGTACAAGTGTTTGAAAACAAAGGCGCTGTAATGGGTTGCTCTAATCCGCACCCGCATGGACAAATTTGGGCGCAACATCAGTTACCTAGTTTAGTCGAACGCAAGCAGGCTAACTTAAAACAATACACCCAGCAGTATGGGTCAAACTTATTGCTTGATTATGCCAAACGAGAAGTGGAATTAGATGAGCGCGTTGTATGTATCAATGATGACTGGCTAGTGGTTGTGCCTTATTGGGCTGCGTGGCCATTTGAAACGCTATTATTACCGCGCTTTGCGATAACCAGAATGACTGATTTGACAACAGCTCAGCAAGTCAGCTTAGCTGGGGTGATCAAACAAATCACAGTTAAGTACGACAATTTATTTCAATGTTCATTTGCTTATTCAATGGGGTGGCATGGTGCGCCATATGATGATCAAGATGACTCATTTTGGCAATTACATGGCCAGTTTTTTCCGCCATTACTTCGCTCTGCAACCGTTAAAAAGTTTATGGTGGGTTATGAAATGATGGCCGAAGCTCAGCGTGATATAACGCCAGAGCAAGCCGCTACCATTTTAAAACAGCAATCACTGACGCATTATAAAGAGGTGAAATAATGAACATTGAAAGCAATGCCCGCAACGTATTTTTATCTCATTACGGACGTGATGCTGATTTTGTTGTAAAAGCACCGGGCCGAGTAAATCTAATCGGCGAACACACCGATTATAACGATGGCTTTGTACTTCCTTGCGCCATTGAATATGCCACTTATATTGCTGTAGCTCCACGGACAGATAACATGGTGAATGTGTTAGCACTTGATTGTAACAACGAAATTGACAGCTTTGTGCTAGGCCAAGAAGTAGCTCATCACCCAAGTCAAAGTTGGAGCAATTATGTGCGCGGTGTGGTTGATGAATTACAAAAACGCGGTCATGTGTTGTCGGGCTGTGATATTTGCATTACAGGCAATGTGCCGCAAGGGGCCGGATTAAGTTCTTCGGCCGCCTTGGAAGTCGGTGTTGCTTATGCCTTTAACCATTTATGTGATTTATTTATTGAACGTAAAGAAATCGCTAAAATTGGTCAAGCGGCTGAGAACAATTTTGTAGGTTGCAACTGCGGCATTATGGATCAATTAATTTCCGCGTGCGGTCAACAAGGTCAAGCTTTAGGAATTGATTGCCAGTCTTTAGATTTAATTGAAGTGAGCATTAATGCAGGCATGACCATCATGATGATCAATTCAAATGTAAAACGTGGTTTAGTTGATAGCGAATACAATTTACGCCGCGAACAATGCTATGACGGTGCAAAAGCATTTTCAAAACCAAGTCTGCGCCATGTCTCTATTGAAGAATATGAAGCAAATAAAGCGCAGTTAGATGAGCAAGTTGCAAAGCGTGTTGAGCATATAGTGTATGAAAACGCGCGGACGCTATCGGCAATGCAAGCCTTCACAAATAATGATATTGCTACGTTAAGTAAGCTGATGGCACAAAGCCATCAGTCTATGCGCGATTTGTTTGAAATCACCACACCAGAAATAGATACCCTCGTGGAAATTATTAACAGTGTATTGGGGAACAAAGGTGGAGTACGTATGACTGGTGGTGGCTTTGGCGGTTGTGTGGTTGCGTTTGTACCAAATTGTATGGTCGAAGAGGTTAGTGCGGCAATTGAAGCTAATTATCAGCAACAAACCGGTATAAAAGAAACTATTTATACCAGTTTACCTGCATCAGGCGTGTCAGTAATTAGAGCATAAGGGTGGTTAAATGAAAAAAGTACTTGTCACTGGTGGTGCCGGATATATTGGCAGTCATACTGTATTGAGCTTATTACACAGTGGTTTTGAGGTGGTTGTTATTGATGATTTGAGTAACTCAAGTCGTGAATCACTAATAAGAGTCGAAAAGCTAGCACAAAAAAAAGTAGAGTTTATTCATGCAAATTTACTGGATAAAGATAAACTCAAAGCGACATTTGACGCCCACGATTTTAGCTCTGTAATTCATTTTGCAGGTTTAAAAGCGGTGGGTGAATCAATGCAAAAACCATTGAGCTATTACCAAAACAATTTGATATCAACACTTAATTTATGTCAATGCATGGCAGAATTTAATGTTAATAAACTGGTGTTTAGTTCATCAGCAACAGTTTATGGTGAAGATGCAAAACCACCTTATACTGAAGAACTCCCGCTGAGCCGCGCATCAAGTCCTTATGGGCAAACCAAAGTCATGATTGAGCAAATGCTGCAAGATATTGTAAAGGCCAGTACATTACAGGTAGCAAGTCTACGTTACTTCAATCCTATTGGTGCTGACAAAAGTGGTTTAATTGGCGAAGACCCATTGGGTATTCCAAATAATTTGATGCCTTTTATCGCGCAAGTAGCGGTTGGTAAACGTGACAAACTATCTATTTTCGGGGGCGATTACCCAACTGAAGATGGCACTTGTGAGCGTGATTATATTCATGTAAGTGACTTAGCCAATGGCCATGTTAAAGCACTGCAGTGGTTAAACCTTCAACAACAACCCATTTATGAAGCATTTAACTTAGGCACGGGCAGTCCATTTTCAGTATTAGCTATTGTGAAGAGCTTTATACAACATACAGGTGTTGATATCCCGTTTGAAATGGCTCCTAGACGCAGCGGTGATTTACCTGCATTTTGGGCACAGTCTAGTAAAGCAGAGTCATTACTTAACTGGCAATGTCAGTACACCTTGGCTGATATGATGAAAGATACATGGCACTGGCAAAGTAAAAATCCACAAGGTTTTTTAAGCGAGTAACAGTGATGCAGACAATTACGCTTAAACAGCACAACGGCTTAAACGTGACTTTAAGTAGCTATGGCGCCACTATTCGAAGCATTGAGGCGCCTAATGGTGATCACCTTGCCCTGTGTTATGAAAATGAAGACGATTGGCGCAGCAATGCTGCTTATTTAGGTTCTACGGTGGGTCGTGTTGCTAATCGCATTGCTGGCAGTAAATATCTCGGTGAAAAACGTGTTGTTAATCTCGTTGCTAATGAGGGCGCTAACCAATTACATGGTGGTAAAAAGGGCTTGAGCCATGTTGACTGGCAAGTTCTCGAGCACGATATCGACAACAATAGAGTGGTTTTTCGTTATGTTAGCCCTGACAACGATCAAGGTTTTCCAGGTCGTGTTGAATTTATTGTCAAGTATCAGCTTATTGATAACCAGTTGGTGATCACACTGCACGGTGCTCCGAGTGAAATCACGCCACTTAGTTTAACCAACCATATCTATTGGAACTTAGCGCTAAGTAAACAGCACGATATTACTGAGCACTTTGTGAAATTACCGGCAAGATTACGACTATTAAAAAATCAGCAAAATATTGCAAGTGGTGAATTTGCAAATGTTTATAACAGTCATTATGACTTTGCAGAGTTTACTAAGCTAGGCTCAGTTTTAACTGACAACGGCTTCGACGATTATTACTTATTAGACCCGCAAGGGTCCAAGCGATTACAACTTCACGGCTCTATTGTAAATAAAGCAACCGGCTATCAAGTTGATATATACTCAACTGCACCGGGTTGTCAGTTTTACACCGGGTTTTACCTTGACCCGCAATATAAGCACCTTGATGGTCAACAATTTGGCCCTTATATGGGACTGTGTATTGAGCCACATGAATTACCGAATGCAGTCAATCATCCGCACTTTCTAAGTACGCTTTACGCACCAGAGAAACCGTATTATCAGCAAATTAAATTTGAGATCCATTTGCCATCCGAATAAATAATCTTATACCTAATTTTTATTGGTTCGTTTTATCAGAGCTGTTATTGCTCGCAAAAAAGTATTAACAACATAGGCACTAGCAATTAAAAAGTTTGCTTCTTACTGATTTGATTAATTCAGTATATAACGCAAAGGCAGGCAGTGATGGCTCTATACATAATTAACCCTCTATTAAAATTTCAAGATTGTTAACAAAATACAGTTGACAATGATTTGCTAATCATATTATTGTTTACAAAATGATAACCTGACAACATAATAAAACCTTCAATGGGGAACACACATGAAAACCATCAACAGTGTATTTAAACTCAGTGCTATAGCCGCAGCATTATTGACAACTCAATTTGCTTATTCTCAGCAAGAAGAAAAAGTTAAAAAGGCCGAGGAGGATATTGAAGTAATCGAAGTCAGTGGCTTAGCGGCCAGTGTTAAAAAATCGATAAACGATAAACGCTTTGCAGAAAATGTTGTTGATTCAATCAACGCAGAAGATATCGGTAAATCAACCGACCAAAATATTGCAGATGCGTTATCGCGAGTAACAGGTGTTTCTGTACAGTCTGTTGATGGGCAAGGTTCACGAATTTCTGTACGTGGTGCAAATTCACAACAAAATAATATTAGTATGAATGGTGTACAACTTGGCTCAACAGGAAATAGCCAAGGTGTAGATTTATCACAATATTCGTCTGATATTTTATCTAAAATTGAAGTTGTAAAAACTCCAAGTGCTGACCATGAAGAAGGGTCTTTAGGTGCTAATATTAATTTAACCACCACTAAACCTTTAGATTTAAGCTATGAAATAGCCACCATGACTTTAGAAGGTCGGTATAACGACTTATCAGAACAAGATAACTATAAAATATCAGGCACGCTCTCTAAAAAGTTCTTTGATGAAACCTTTGGTGTTGTTATCACAGGCGTAAAAGAAACCAACTCATTTCGAAAAGATCAATACTCAGCAATCGATTGGTTTGCAATTACATCGCCACTGGCTACCAATACTCAGGGCGATGTTGTTGAAAATGTATCAGGTATTGCACCTAGAACAACAGCTTACCAGTATTTTGAAAACAGCCAAGACCGTGCCAATGTTAACTTAGGCCTGCAATGGTTGATGAGTGAAAACACTGAGTTTAATTTTAATGCAAATGTAAGCCAGCAGAATATTGATAATTCGATGCATGGTATAAGAACTCGTTTTTTAGAACATAAAAACCTAGTTGAAGGCGAAGATCCTGGGCTTGCAAATGGCCCCGCTGAATATACTGATCCTGAAGCAAGTTGGCGTACAATTGATGAAGAATCAAATACTTTCACAAAATTTGTGAATCGCTTTGGCGCTGGTGATTTAACTCAATCTGAATCTGAATTTGATAACAAAAGTAACGTATTTTCGTTAGATATGACTCACCACTTCTCAGACCGCCTTGAAATGGACGCGGGCATTGGTTATTCAAAAGCTGAGCAAGTGCCTAAAAATTCAGTATTTGTAGGCATGCAAAACTATCAAAATATCAATGCATTTATTCTCAAAGGTGTACCACCAGAGGACATTGAGCCTGTTGGCTATGATTGTACTTCAGGCCCGTGTAAATTGGTTTCAGGTACTAGCAATATTGATTATGGTGAAAATGATACCTTTGGTGATCCACTCAACGTGTGGGATAACTATGGTACAACAGGTTTCAACCCTGATGAACTAAGAGCGCAACATTTAAGTTACATGACCAGAACATTAAACCGTGTTGAAGATGAGCAAAAATCAGCATTTGTAGATTTTGATTATATATTAGATTCTAATAATTTCCGTTCAGTTGAGTTTGGTGCAAAGTGGTCAAACCGCACCAAATATGTTGACGCGCAACAAGGTTTTTTTAACTCGGTTGCAGAAGGGGTTGTAGTAATGAACCCGTATACAGGCCAGCCTACAGTGCTTGGTAGTGGCCTGCGTGATATTACCGGTGAAATGGTCACTACTGGCGAAGAGTTTCCTGTAGATGACTTTATGGCTGGTCTTGGCTATGGTCGCGACAACATTACTGACGGTTGGTCACGGTTTTCAGCATTTAAAGCGTTTGAGGTAGCTCAAGGTGCATCAGATGTTGAATTTAATATTGATGACTCAAAAACGCGCAATGCTGAGCTTGATAATTTAGCGTTATATACAAAATTAAACTTTGAGCTAATGGATGGCCGCATTACCGGTGATGTAGGTGTTCGCTATGTAAGAACAACTGTAGAAGTACAAGGGGCGTCAGGTATTCAGTTTGCATCAGATCCAAATAACGTTGGTCGTTTGCAGGACCCGTTCAAACTGGAAGAGCTACGCGATACGAGTTTACCGTTATGTAGCGACATCGATTTCTATGGTAATAACTTTAACGATGATGTTCGTTGGTCTCGTGTTGATGGACTTGGTTATGACACTATGGGTACTGATGATAAGCGTGATGATGTAGCGCTGCCTGATCAAGGCCCATGTCATGACCCAAGAGCATTACAAGGCAACCCACAACAAACTGCTTGGTGGTTATGGCGTCATTCTGATGTATCTACAGAGCGGTATTACACTTATGGTGAGCGCAAATTTGATGAAAATGGTAACTTGCTCGCGACAGAAGATAGAAGCAAACGCTCATTTAAAGTAACGGGTGAGCATGAGTATGATTTGTTTTTACCAAGCTTAAACATCAATTATATACATGATGAAGATACGATTATTCGTTTTGCAACCTCAAAAACCATGGCGCGTCCGCAAATCGATTCTCTTCGCCCAGGCTTTACCGTAAACGAAACACAATGGGGTGGAGATAACCGTAATAACTGGATTCAATTAACGAACCCTCAACTTGATCCTCTTGAATCAATTAACTTTGATTTATCTTATGAATGGTATTTTAATGATTCAGGCTTACTAGCCGCAACCTTGTTCTATAAAGATATGACAAACTTTGAAGAATCAGAAACAGTTGTTACCTACATGGATGATTTACGTGAAGTTGGTTTAACAGAAGGAGAAGTATACGACCCGAATGATCTTGTACTTATTGCAGGTCAAGATAGTTTAGAAGGCTGTATGCCAAAACGCTTCCAAGGTGATGCCGAATTCCAACAGGATTGGTTATACTCTGGTGATTTAGAGCAAATGTGTGCCAAATTTAATACCACACGAATTAAAAATGGTAAGGGTGCAAGCATTAAGGGCCTTGAGCTGCAGTACATGCAAACCTACGACGACTTACCAGGAATTTGGTCTGGTCTAGGGGTGCAAGCAAACTATACGTTCCAAGACTCAGAGTATGAGCAAGAAGTATCATCTATTGATGATGATGTGAAATTGCCATCATTGGCCGTCGCTTATACACCAGAGCACAGCTATAACTTAACAGCTTTCTGGGAAAAAAATGGTCACCAATTGCGTTTAGCGTATCAAGGTACAACCGACCAGTTAGTACAACGCTCATGGGAAAATGGTTCTTTATGGGAAGAGGGGCGTCAGACACTTGATTTTTCAGCAACATATAAAGTAAACAACAATATTTCTGTATCGCTTCAAGTTGCTAACTTAACAGATGAAGGTGTTCGCCAATACTTTACCAGTCGCTTTTTATCAGCGGGTGGCGAAACATTTGCAGAAGGCAGCCCACTTGATGGTGATGCAACGCGTTCACGCACGGTCTATAACTACCATACTGGGCGTACATTTAGATTAAACACTCGTATTAACTTTTAAAAACTTATGGCTCACAGCTTTGCTGTGAGCCTATTAAACAAAAAAAATTGCTACAAATTTAACCCTGAAGTTCAACATCTCCTAACCTTTTGGAGATTTTGGAAGCAACTATTACAATTTCATAGTCGTAACCAACCTTTTCAAGTATTAGTTTTATCTGTGCTACATATGATTCAGAAAACACTTAGTCGATATTTTGGTATAGGGTGGTATAGGCGAAAAAAGCCCTCTTGATTTTCACTACGCTTTGTTAGATAGGTATACCCTTACTTTTAAGGCTTCCATGCAAATGGAAAGGCTTGTCACCACGTTTGATCTAAAAAGCAGCTCTATATCTTCAGCAGCAGTTTTAAATGCTACTAGGCCGTAAATCGAGTTTTTATTATTCGTAGGTACCGTTATATTTTTATTTCGAAATCAATTTTTAACATGTTGTATCTCATTGATTTATAACAGTAATGAAATTTTTTGTTAAATTTGTTGCATAAATGTATTGATATTTTTGACTTCGAAGTCTATTTTGTATTAATGCATTTTCAATTAATACAAACTGTTTACTGTAGTAATTGAAAATGTAGGTTTTGGGGAGAACTTAATATATTTTATAATCGGGAGAATAATTATAATGAAAGCTAAATTTACAACGACTCTCGTTCATTTTGCTGTGACTACCGCTATTGCAGCAACCACAATGAATGCCCACGCAGCACAAGAGCCTGAATCGGCACAAGTGCTAGAACAAGTTAAAGCAGAAGTTAAAGAGCCTGCTATTGAGCGCATAGCGGTAACCGCAAACCGACGATCACAAGATCTGCAGGAAGTATCATCATCAATTACGGCATTAGGGGAAGGCGATATTGCCCGTGCTGGTATTATTGATGTGACGGGTCTTGAGCAGGTTGTACCTGGCTTACGTATGGGGTCATCGGGTGGTGAGGTTCGCCCTGCTATGCGCGGCGCACGTACAAATGAAGTAGGTGTAGCTGGCACCGGTATTGCCGAGCAAATTGTCGGTATATTTCAAGATGGAATTTATGTACCTACTACTTCATCGGGCTTAGGTGCGTTGGTGGATGTACAACGTATAGAAGTATTACGTGGGCCGCAAGGTACGTTATATGGCCGTAATACGTTTGCGGGTAGCATTAATATCATTACGAACCAACCTGTTTTTGATGATTTACTGGGGAGTGTAAAAGTTGAAACAGGGAGTTATAACCGCAGCGCTTATGAAGGTATCATAAATATCCCTGTGAGTGACACGGTGGCAACCCGTTTTGTAGTGGCCTCTGATCGCCACGATGGTTATATCAATAATTTAGTCATTCCAGGGCCTTCGGATGACCTACGTGAAAAAAATCAGTTTTATATGCGTAACGTTACCAAGTGGGAACCAAACGAAAAGTTTAATGCCACAGTACGCTTTGACTATTCACGTAAAGACTCAAACTCAGAAGCTATTTGGGGTTATCAGCAAATAGCGGGCTACCAAATTGAAGAAACCTCGCCGGGTTCGGGTGTATTTAACACCACACCTACAGTAACCGAGGGGCATATTTATCAGCCAAGTGATGCGCAGCACGAAGATCTTGGCCCGTATGATGTTTACCGCAATGGATTTTCACTTGATAAGCAAGAAAGCTTTTCGACCACATTAGCACTTGAGTGGTATACCGACTTTGCTGATATTAAATGGACCACTAATTACTCAACACTTAGTGGTAAGCAATATTACGATAATGACTACAGCGATGGCGGTATTGATTTTGTGGGTGGCTTTGGCCGTGAGGATGACCAAAAAACTTTATCCTCTGAGTTACAGCTTGCCTCTAACGACGATGGTGATTTTTCGTGGATTGGTGGCCTTTACTACTTTGATCAAGAAGCCGACTGGAGCTGGTTATCGCATACAGATACCACAGGCGACGGTATATCTGACTCTGTTGTAGTGCCTTCGTGGGGGAACCCTGATTACGACCCACATACGGCTAAATCAATTGCGGCGTATGGACAATTACGCTACCAAGTAACAGAAGATTTGCGCGTGGTAGGTGGATTGCGTGTAAACCAAGACGACAAAACATTTACTGGCGATACAATACCAGATTGGGATGATTCAGCCCTGCTTTATAAAGCGGCTGCCGAGTACGACATTAATAACGATATTATGGTGTATGCAAGTGTAGCGACAGGCTACAGAACCGGTGGCGCTAACGACTCGCGCGTTGTAGCACGTGGTGCGGATCCACTATATGATAACGAAGATGTTATTTCCTACGAAATGGGAATGAAGAGCTATTTGCTCGATGGCGCAATGCGTGTAAATCTTTCTGTATTTATGAATGAATACGAAGATGTAAAAGCACAGTTATTTGCAACTTCATGTAACGATACAACCACAGGCGATACGGTTTTAGAGTGTGTATCTGCAGGTACAGCCACTACGTTTGAATACTACGAAAATGGTGGTGATGTAGAAACGGTAGGCCTTGAAGCAGATATACAATGGGTACCAATAGATAGCTTAACGCTAACAGGAACTTTATCGCTGCTAGATAGTGAGTTTGCAGATGGCTACGCCGTTGGCAACGAGCAATTACGCCCGTTACTGGCACTGGGTAACCAAGGTGGCCGCCAAGACATTAACGACAATGCTAGTCAGTTTAGTTTTGAAGGCTGGAGCCCAGCTATGGCACCTGAGTATAGTGTTGGTTTATCGGCTCGTTACGAGTTTAGCTTGGGCGGAGATTCGTACTTAGTACCGTACATTCAAATGAATTACCTCGACGATTACTACGCGTTTGATACGAATATTCCAGAGGTGCAAGTAGATGCGCATTTAATGGCTGATGCACGCTTAACGTGGTATATAAACGACAGTGTTCAAGTAGAAGCGTACATTAAAAACATTGGTGATAAAGCTATTTTAACCCGAGGCGTAGTTCACTCACAAATTGTTGATGGCTTACCCGCTAACTCAGTACAAGCTAACTGGAGCAACCCACGTACGTGGGGCGCAAGCTTAAAATATCAGTTTTAGAGTTTCTGAAAATGGCCGCAACGGTCATCACTTCCAGCCAGCTATTTATTAGCTGGCTTTTTTGTTTTCAGCCCCTAAACCACCTACTTCAGTAGGTGGTTATCATCAAATAGGCTTTGCCTGTAAAAAGTACTCATGTTAATTCCTAAGTTGATTTTTAGCGAAGTCACAAAAGGAAAAAACATGAGTAGATACGAGAAAGCATCGCATGTGTATTGGCGATGTCAATATCATATAGTTTGGACACCGAAATATAGATTTAGGATCCTTAAAAACAAAGTAGGCAGGGATGTATACAGATGCATTCAGGTCTATTGTGAACAGCTTGGATGCAAAGTTGTTGAGCTGAATGTACAAATAGATCACGTACACTTAGTAGTAAAAGTGCCACCAAAGCTGTCAATTTCAAAATTAATGGGAGCATTGAAAGGTAAAATAGCGTTAAAAATGTTTAGTAAATATCCGTATTTAAGAAAGAATAAGTTATGGGGTAATCATTTTTGGCAGCGAGGGTATTTTGTTGACACGGTTGGCATAAATGAAGAAGTAATACGAAGATATGTCAGGCATCAGCAGAAAGAAGAGAGGCAAGAGCAAGCTCAGTTAACACTGGAGTAAACAACGCCCCCTTCTTTAGAAGGTGGATCTTTTACTTTAAGCTCGTGGTTAGCGTTACTATTGTGTTTAACAAGCCTTTACTCGCATCCATCAAGTGCGCCTTCATTAGCTTTAATTGGAAGCTTAATCCTCTGAGAACTATAAAATTGGCGACCATGTTCAGTGTTTCTTATTGCAAATACTTTCTTCACTGTCATTAGGGTCTTATATGGACTCCCCTTAAATAGTTAAAGGCTAAAACAAAAAAAGCGCTCAGTGAGCGCTTGAAGGGAAGTGACATAAATTATCTTATAGTGCAAATTGTTGGCTTAGCGCCAGCGTATCAAATTGCATTACTTCGTCGGTGATCAGTTTATCGTTAATAGTAATTACTGTAATTATTTGTTGGCGAACACGTACGTTTTTAGCGTTAAAGCTGCCATCGAGGGTCCAACATACGGTGGCTTGGTTTTTAGCGCTGTCATACTCAACGGTTTCTAGCTGGGCGTAGCGTCTGCTCAGTGATTGTGTAAAGTTTAAATGGCAATCAAGCAATGCACTAATCGGCTGTGGTTCTGTATTACCTGCAAGGATAGCTGTAGCGCTTGGAGTATAAAGGGAATTAAAGTGAGCCAGGTTGTTGGTTTGCCAAATTTGCCACCAGTTATCTAAAGTACGAGCAATGTGAGAGGGTAGCTCGCAGATAGCGCTGGGCGTTGCATGAAAAGTAGTAGGGTGTAGCTGATTATCTAAATCGCTAACAATAATAGGATCGCTTTTTGGTAGTTTAGGAATAACCGAGTTGTTATTTAGCGTTGTATTTACATACTCGTTATTAGCCAGCGACAGCGTATCCACGATGCACTTTATTGTTTTAATAAACGTGCCGTTATGTTTAATTACAAACGTTAAGTGCACCGGGCTTTTAAGCTTTTTAGGCTGTAAAACCAGCTGTAGGGTTTCACGTTCTGCCCCTTTACTGTGTGCCTGCGATACTAGCTCTGAAACACCATACTGAGCTAAAAAGCTAAGCCATAGTGGCTGTGCTTGCAAAGCGCCCATGGCCGTAAAATGATGTTGCTGCCAACGGCTACTGCGTAGTAGTTTACCGCTTAGAGTTTCAATGTCGGCTTTAGTGTATAAATCGATAATAGCGTTGATCATGCATTTTCCTCCAACTGTGCTTCGCTAATTAATGCATGTGCTTTAAATAAGTTTGCATAAAGTGCCACTTCATCAAAAACCGTGATCTCTTCGATAATTTTTTTGTTTTTAATGCGTAAATGTGATGCGCCTAAAATAAAATAAGGTTGCTGTTTTAATGCCTTTAACTCATTATTTTGCGGGTTAAAATGCCCCGCAAGTGACCAGCGAATAGCGACATCGGTGGTGGTTTCGTTAAATGGGGTGATCGCTAAATGATCAACCGTGAGCTTAGCGTCAGGACAGTTTGCAAAAAATTGTATAAACACGCCGTTTATTTGTGCAAGGCCAGTAGCCATTCTGCCGCTAGGCCATTGTTGTGTGGCTGTTAAGTTATAAAACTCGTGTACCTTTGCAAACTGTTTTTGATTAAATAAAGTATCTAGCCAATTATGTGCAAAGGCAGCCAACTCCCCTGTTAAAATAGGGGTACTTGCGACGCGATGATCTATCGCGCGAACACGGTTAAATTCTTCTTCAAGCCACAGAGTGTGTTTGTCATTACTGGGTATTTGCGCCATGTACTTGGCTACATTAATAATATTTAGGCCCAGTTGTTTAACTAAAAAGCCGTTGTCGCGTACTAGCCATTCTTTTACTATTTTATTTTCAAAACACACGCAGTCAGCAATTGTGGTTACGCGGCCAGTTTTATGAGTTGCAGGGCCAAACTCAGAATTACCCGTATTGGTCATCACGCTGCTAATTAAGTGTGATGAATAATAGTGCTCGTTGGCTTCTTCTGAAAACACCACGTTTTCGCCAATCAGACTTCTATCGGGGAAAGCTGCAATAGTTTTAAGTGTACCTTGAATGACATCTTCTATGTTTTCACCGTAGGCACCTAGGGTAAATACGGGACATAAGTCGGCGTAATAGCGATAACAGAGGCCAATGTTTTTTTGTTCCCAAATGCGGTGTGTTATACGCAAAATGTAATCAACGATATCGACAAACTCGTCATCAAAGCCTATTAAAAGCTGCTGCTTGTTACCTTGCGGATTTAACACGTTTGCTAATGGTAGCCAGTAAGGTTGGGTCATATTATTGTGTTTATTCATACTTACCTCTTATTTAGCTGCAGCTATTTTGCGTTGCATTTGCTCAAAAATATCAATGCCCATACCATCTAATAAGTGAGGGATATCAATAGCGACCCAGTTTTCTTTTAAAATACCGTTTTCGCAGCGCCAAAAATCCATAACTCGCGGGAACAGCTTATTGCCTGAAGGCGGTAAACCTAACCAGTCTGCGCCGGTGTGAGTTCCGTACATATGTGGCCAGCCACCGGTGGCTACAAAGTTATCGTGACTCACTAAACACAGGGTTTTATTAATGCCGCGATCAGGAAACCCTTTTAAAAATGGCCCTTGGTGATGCTCTCTAAAACCGCTAATACCACGGGTTGTGCCTATGCCTGCAGGACCGTACCAAATAAAATCTGGGTGCCAGTATTTTTCTAAATTAATGCTGTATAAATCTTCGCCATCGTAGCGGCCAAGCTCTGTGAGCATATCAACTACGAGTTGCTCGTTAGTTTGGCTAAGCTCCTCGCTTTTTGCAGTCAATGGGACGCCATCAAGTGTAGTGGGGGGCATTACTAAGCCTGAATAGCCTAAGCTTGGGCGCAGTGGATTTACGCCTACTTGGTTCATTACATCAATGAAGTCTAAAAAAGTATAAACATTAACAATTTGATTGTTTTCTATTTGCGCCATTTCGCTGTATCGAATAAAGACACTTTTACCGCTGGCAGGGATCCCCAATAATGGCTGAGTAAATGTGCCGCTAAAGTAACCTGTGGCACAGATCCATTGCTCGTCTTTATAGTCACCTTGAATAGAGATAAATGGTTTACGCTCTATATCAGGTAATGCGTTTTTAAGTACTGAAAAGTAGTCATTAATAACATTTTCTTTTGTGCTAATAGGCTCAAAAGGGTGACTTACCTGCCATTGAACGGAGTCTGCGAGTAATGCTTGATTTGGCAATTCTGCAGCGCTAAAGTTTTCAAAAAGTTGTTCTAAAATATTCATTTATTTCACCTTACACAAAATATTCAAATAACATGAGGGAGACAAAACTCAGTACAAAAAAGCCAAGTAACCAGTAGTTGATTGAGTCGAACTTACCAGGCACTAAGTACCAGCCATTTTCTTTTTCTGGGCGATTTTGTTCTTTAAATGCTTTTAGTTGGCCTTTAATCGTGTATTCGTTGTAATCATTTTGAAAGCCATCAAATGCAATGCTTAATGCAATACTAAATAGCACACAGGTAATGGCGCCTATTGCACAGTACCAAGGCCACGCAATATCGGTATAAAGAGCACATACAGCAACGGTTACAAACGATATCAAAGTACCTATTAGCAATCCTTTTTCGGTGGTGTGTTTAGAGAAAAAACCTAGAGCAAACATTCCCAGTTGAGCACCAACAAAGTAAGAGCCAACTTTGGTGAGTATTTCTAAAATTGAGCCTTCGCTATAAAGGTGGTACATAATTGCAGGCACAATAATGATCACAGCCCACCCTAAGGTAAATAAACGAGTAACGTTTAAGTAATGGACATCATTTTTATCTGGCGCAAAGTACTTTTTATAAAAGTCGATGGTGCTAATGGTCGAAAGCGAATTAAGTGCTGAATCAAGGCTCGACATAGAAGCTGCCATGACTGCTGCGGCTATAATCCCCATTAATCCTGGTAGGCCATAATCGGCTGCAAACTGTAGGATAATTAAATTGTCGTTTTCAAATGTGCGTCCACCGTAATAGCTATAGAACAACACACCCATAACTATAAAAAAGAGGTAGATAAAAAATGCAATGAAGCCCATAAGTAGGTATGACTTTTTGGCATCACCAATATTTTTAGCTGCAAGCGTGCGTTGTACCATCATTTGGTTAGTGCCATACACAGTAATATGGTACAGCGACATGGCTAGCACACCGGACCATACGGTGGTCACTTGTGTAAAGTCGAACGAGAAGTTGAGTGGGTCTAACTTACCTTGTGTTTTTAACTCTGCCAGTGTTGAACTAAATGAACCGTCCATAGAGGTAATTAGCGCATACATAATAATACCAGCGCCAATAAACAAAATGCCCGACTGAATTACATCAGTCCAAATAACCGCGGTTATGCCACCTAGCATGGTGTAAATAAGAGCGATAATAGTGACTAAAAATATTGCTGTAATAACGTTTATATCAACAATAAATGCCAGTACTAAGGATGTGGCATAAAGCACGGCGGCTGAGCCCATTGTTTGCGAAATAAGCCAAATTGTGGAGATTAAAATACGTGCTTTTTTTCCAAATCGGCGTTCTTGGTACTCGTAAATAGACGCGACACCGGCATTATAAAAAAACGGGAAAAACAAACACACCACAGCCACAATAACCAGTGGGTAGTTTAAGTGAATAGCAATAACAGAAAGGCCTTCTTTGTATGACCACGCAGGTGCGCCTAAAAAGGTAAGGGCACTTACATAGGTAGCCACTACCGATATGCCGATGGCCCACCATGGTGTAGTTTTTCTGCCAATATAAAAGTCATTAGCACTACTCACCTTTTTACTTATTACAAATCCAAGTATGAGATTAGCAATAATGTACCCGATGAGAATGCTCCAATTCAATAATCCAAAATCATTCATAATTAATCCTGTTAGATTAGGTTTTACGGGCTTAAGAGCCTATTTGTATTTTTTATTTTGAATCATCATGAATCACTTTGACTTCGAAGTCAATTGTCATTAGTATTATTTTAAACCAATTTATAACTTATTATTCACAGGCTTTTAATTACTCTTTAAATAGAATACATTTTGCTAATGCATATTTATGTGCGGCTTGAGAGTTTAAATTTGACTGCGAAAACAACAAGGAAACATCATGGCAGAAACAATCAATAATAAGCAGCTGGTTCGTCAATTCCATGCTGCATTAGAAAAAACGCAAGGTACTGATTTAAATTTAGTATTTAATAAATACATGGTGGATGATTACCGCTTTAAAGGGGTACACCCGTTTAATGAGCTGAATAATATTAATGCTGTCATTGCACAAGTTTGGCAGCCGTTATTTCGATCGTTTAGTGCACTGCAACGCCGTGAAGATATTTTTATTGCAGGGCAAAGTGAAGCGGATGGCGGCGAGTGGGTTATGAGTATGGGTCACTTTATGGGCTTATTCGATAACGATTGGCTAGGCATTGCCCCTTCTCATAAGTTGGTGACTATTCGCTACGCTGAGTTTAACTGCGTTAAAGATGGGCAAATTGTTGAAACAGGTTTTTTTGTCGATATTATTGGCTTAATGCTGCAAGTTGATTTAAATCCGCTACCGCTCTCTACTGGGCAATACTTTACTTACCCAGGCCCGCGTACTCACGATGGCATACGCTTAGGTAAAAGCAATGATGAGCAAAGTGAAAAAACCATGGCGCTAGTGAATCAGATGATTGATAACCTTACAACGCTTAACAAAAGTGGTATTGATACATGTCCGCCTGAAGTACTTGCAAAAACGTGGGATAAAAACATGGTGTGGTATGGTCCTGCCGGCATAGGTGCTACATATACTATTGAGCGATACCAACAACAACACATGTACCCGTTTAGAGAAGGGTTAACGGGTAAAGTGTTTAATGGCCATATTTGCCGTTTTGCCGAAGATGAATTCGCCTGCTTTTTTGGTTGGCCGAATTTAACTAATACTGCGATTGGGGGGTTTTTAGGCTTACCCGGTGCGAATACCCCAGCTGATATGCGCGTAGTTGATGTTTACCATCGTGAAGGCGATAAACTAGTGGAGAACTGGGTGATTATTGATATCCCTTATTGGCTAAAACAGCAAGGGTTAGATATTTTAAAACGCATGCAAAGTATTGCAAACCCAGGAGCATAGTAGGGTTAATTTATAAAAAAGCTCTGTTATTACAGAGCTTTTTACATTTTAAGGGCCGTTAGGGAGCAAAGTTTAAGTAGCGCGCTTTGCTAAGCTCTTTCATACGTGCGAGTACGTCTACACCTATTTGATGATAAACGTCGAGCATATCTATTAATACCCAGTTTTCGCGGATGAGATTGTTTTCAGTACGCCAAAAATCTAAGCTACGCATAGTAATGTTTTGATTTGCAGGCGCAATACCTAACCATCCATCGTGGCTTATGGTCATGCTCATACCTGGCCATGCGGTAAACCCGACATAGTTTGCATCGGCAAATAAATAACCTTTGCTAGCATCGCCAACACGGTTGGGCAGGGCGTTTAAAAATGGAATTTGGTGCCAGTTTCTAAAGCCTTTTATACCCCGTGCGGTTCCTATCGTACTTGGCCCATACCAGCTACAGTGTGGGTGCCAAAACTGTTCTAGCTTCATAGCTGCTATACCACCTGTTGAATAAAACCCCAGATGCTCACACATATCGCCGACAAGTTTTAAGCTTTGTGCTGCTTGCTCTGTATTATATGGGCTTGTGATTAACCCATCTTGAGTGGCTGGGCCTGGTACATGCCACTCTTTTCCTAAGCTAGCAGAGAGCGGCCACACATTGGCTTGCATCATTACTTCAGGAATATCCCAAATAGCTTGTACTTCAACTACTTTGTTATTTTTTATGCGATAAAATTCATGAAAACGCATGCTTACTTGGTGCCCTGTCGGGGGGATATCAAGCCATGGCTTTTCAAATGAGCCGGTATAATAGCCGCAACAACCAACCCATTCAGAGTTGTTAATGGAGCTACCTGCCATAACAATGGTGTCACGGCGCTCAAGACCTATAAATGCGTTGGCAAGGGGGGTGTAGGCTTGCTCTAAAAGTGCGTTTGGGTTTGCGAAGGTTTCAAACGGATAACATAGTTGAATGAGCGCGTCATCGGCAAAGACGCGATTGATTTGTGCCTGTAAGGCTTGCTGATCAAAGTTATACAGTGCCTCTGTAAAACCTTGTATTAGCGCTTTGTTGCTATTATGAATACTCATTATTTTGTCGTGCTCATCTCGGTATCAAATTGGTTACGTAATTGCTTAGCGCCGCTTAATAAAAAGCTATGATCAGAGCTTAATAAATAAAAGCTTACCCCGAGTGATTGCCAATGACTTAGTTCACTCAAGTTACCGACAAACATGCCACAACATTTATTATACTTGGCTGCCGCATTGGTTATTTTTGTTACGGCTTCTAAAACACTCGGTGCACTTGGGTTGGTTTCGCCAAGAGAAATAGTTAAATCCATTCGGCCTATAAAAATGCAATCAATTTCGTCTATTTGGCATAGCTGCTCAATATGCTCCAGTGCATCGGCATCTTCTATTTGAGCAATAATGCAGGTTGATGACTTATTAGCTGCTAAGTTCTCGGTTAAAGCATGGGTGGTATAACCTGCAAAACGGCTAGAGCCAGCATAACCTCGACCATTGTTTCCATAAAAGCAGTGTTTAATAATCGCTTTGGCTTGCGCTGGCGTTTTTATGTGCGGTAGTACAAGACCCTCTGCGCCCATATCTAAACTGCTTAATAATGTGGCGTGATCGGTATTACTAACCCGTATTAGTGTGGGCATGTGTTTAGTGCGTGCTGCCATAATACAGCTGTCTAAATCGCCTTTATCAAAGGGAGCATGCTCGGCATCAAGGCACAGTACATCTAGGTTGGTATGCGCGAGTACCTCAGTATTATGATAATGCGTGCTCTTTATAAATGTGCCAAGCAGTAACTGTTTGGCGTTTAATTTTTGTTTTAAATTCATGATAAAGACTCCAACCAATCTAAAAGTATTACGTTTAATGTGTTGCTTCGCTCAAGAGGGATAAAGTGCCCGCAATTACCTAATAAAATAAGATCGCTATTAGCGCAGGCGTTATGCATGGTTTGCTGAATGTTAGTTGGACATAAAACGTCATGTTCACCACCAATGAACAGCAACTTTTTAGCGGTTTGCGCAATAACGTTTAAGGTATCTTCACGGGTGGCAAGTGCTTGCAGCTGCGCACTAAAAGCGTTAACGCCAAGTTCGTTTGCCATAGTTAAGGCTATTTGAGAGTGTTGCTCATTTGGCTGGTGGAAATAATGTGGTAAAAAGTCGTTTTTTAATACATCTTCAATATTGGTACTGTTTGCTTGTGCTATTTGCTTGAGTCTAATCGCAGAGCGTTCTGGCTTATCCGCTAGGTGGTTGCTAGATATTAAACACAGCGATTGTATCAGTTCAGGGTTTGATTTTAAAAGAGCAAGCGCAACAATACCGCCCATTGAAAAACCAATAAAAGGCGCGGGTTCAAGGGCTATGGTTTTAGTAAGCTCTGCCATTTCCGCAATGCTTGTTTGCTGGGTAAATGGAATAACATGGGGCGTGTAACCCGCATTTTTCAGCGCAACTATTTGCGCTGCAAACATACGCTGGTTACACAATGTACCAGGTAAAATATAAACAGGATTTTTGGCCACAAAAATTCCTTAATTTAACGTGTTTTAATAGAGTTCCCCTCAATTAATGAACCAGTAAAAACTCGCGCTTCTGCCGCCGCTTGAGGGTTTTCAATACGCTCCATGAGTATGTCTACAGCGGCTTTGGTTAGCTGTTTCATAGGTTGTTGTATTGTGGTTATTTGATAGTTGTACCACGATGATGCGCTTATACCATCAAACCCTACTACCGATATATCGTCGGGGACATTTATATGGAAGTTTTCTTTTAGTTCATCAATTACGCCAATGGCCATTGCATCGTTGCTGCATATTATGGCATCGGGCTTGGGGTGTTTTTTTAACCATTCATTTAGTGCTTCACGTGCTGATTTATACCCATAATCACCATAAATAACTGGGGTGTATTCTACCCCAAGAGTGTGTAAATAATTTTCGGCAATTTCTCTGCGTTCGTTTGCCACGTCAGAATCAGTAGGGCCGGCAATTATTAAATACGATTTATGATTAGCTTGGTGTAATAAGTCTATTAACTGCTTAATGCCTTTGTCATGATTGCAGCAAACCGTGTTTGCATTCGACTCAGGCACATTGCGGTTATAAAGCACAATAGGCGTACTGTGTTTAGCAAATAAATCTAAGCTTTTACTATCAAAATGGGCGGCTAGGGCAATTACGCCATCAACCTGAAATGTCCAAATGTTTTCAAGTAATTCGTCTAGCTCGTCGGCATTATCTAGTGTAAAAAGCAGCACTCGTTTATTATTAAGTGCTAGCTCTTTATTAAGCTCAGAGAGTACCTCAGGGTAATTTAGGTTAGCCTGCGATGATAATATCACCGCAACCATACCAGATTGTTTGGTGATCAACATACGGGCAATGGCATTAGGGCGATAGCCCATTTCATTGGCCGTAGCGATTACCTTTTCACGGGTTTTTTTAGACACACTAAATCCGGGTCTAAATACACGCGATACCGCCGATTGTGAAACACCCGCTTCGCGGGCTACATCGTATGAGGTGACTTTTTTTTGCTTTGACAATGATTTATTTCCTATATCGTCTTACTCGTATGTCTGCTTGTTCTTTGTGACCAGCGAACCCTTCTGCAGCACATAAACGTGAACAATACTCACCAACTACTACTGAGGCTTCTTCAGTTACTTGTTGGAAAGTACATGTTTTTATGAATTTTCCTACCCATAGTCCGCCAGTATAACGCGCTGCTTTACCTGTGGGTAGTGTATGGTTGGTACCAATACATTTATCACCATAGGAGACATTCGTTTGTGGGCCTAGAAATAAGGCGCCAAAGTTTTGCATGTTATCTTTAAAGTAACCAGTGTTGCTAGTCATTACTTGCACGTGTTCAAAAGCCAAGTCGTTTGCTACTTCAATCATTTCTTCATAAGTGTCGCACACAATGACTTCACCATGATCTTGCCATGCTACGCCTGCTATATCGGCAGTAGGTAAAATAGTCAGCTGTCTCTGTACTTCGGCCATTGTATCTTTAGCTAATTGCTCAGAATTAGTCAGTAAAATAGCAGGAGAAGTAGGACCGTGCTCTGCTTGCCCTAGTAAATCGGCAGCACATAGCTCACCATCAACGCTGTCATCCGCAATAACCAGTGTTTCAGTAGGGCCTGCAAATAAGTCAATACCTACACGACCAAATAACTGGCGCTTAGCCTCTGCTACAAAGGCATTACCTGGACCGACAATCATATCTACAGGGGCAATAGTTTGCGTACCAATTGCCATGGCAGCAACGGCTTGCACGCCGCCTAAGCAGTATATTTCATCTGCACCTGCCATATCCATAGCAACCACAATTTCAGGTGATGGTTTACCATTAAAAGGCGGGGCCATTGCGATAACACGTTTAACACCCGCTACTTTGGCGGTAAGCACACTCATATGGGCAGAAGCTAATAATGGGTACTTACCACCAGGTACATAACAACCGACGCTATCCATGGCGATATGTTTATGACCTAGTGTAACACCGGGTAAAGTTTCGACTTCAACATCTTTCATAGAGTCACGCTGAATTTGCGCAAAGTTTCTAACTTGGCTTTGTGCCCATTTAATATCTTCGATTAACTGCTCATCAAGTTGTGCATAACACGCTTTGATTTCTTCAGTTGAAAGTTTGAAAGACTTCGGAGTCCACTTGTCAAATTGTTCTGAATACTCGCGAATTGCTGCATCACCCTCGGATTCAACACGTGCCAAAATATTCTCTACAATATCTCTTACTGATTGATTTTGTTTTTCTTTTGAGTCAGATGGTTGACCCTTTTTTAAGTGCTTTATCATTGCTAATATCCTTTGTGAATCGTTTTTATATACACATTTGGTGAGACGCATTGGTTAAATAATGTCTTGCATCTAACTGCACTCTAATTAATAATGACTTCGAATGCAATATAGAATTTAGGTGAAAGAATGGGATTTGATAAAACTCTGTTACTTGGTAAAACCATTTTAGTTACAGGAGCGGGTAAAGGCATTGGCAAATCGTGCGTACAAAAGTGCGTTGCTGCTGGCGCAAACGTGATTGCGGTGGCTAGAACAAAACAAGATTTAGAACAGCTAAAACAATACGCGCCTGCACAAATAGAAATTTGGCCACTTGATATAAATAGCGATGCATTTTTTGCACGATTACGTGAGCTTTCTAAACTTGATGGATTGCTTAACAATGCAGGCATTAATCGTGTTGCTCCCATACTTGAGCAAACAGATCAGAATATTGATGATGTAATTGCGATGAATATTCGTAGTGTTTACAAAATTAGCCAAGCGGCATTGCCAGCCTTAATAGCCTCAGGTGCTGGAACTGTGGTTAATATGTCATCGCAAATGGGCTTTGTGGGCTCGGCCAATCGCAGTTTGTATTGCATGAGCAAGCATGCGGTGGAAGGACTAACAAAAGCGCTTGCTGTTGAATTAGCAACACAAAATGTAAGAGTTAATACAGTAGCTCCAACATTTGTAGAAACCCCAATGACCAAACCTATGTTAGCAGACCCTGCTTTTAATAAATTTGTTTATGAGATGATCCCAATGAAAAAAATCGCTCAAACAGATGATGTTGCTAATGCCTGTGTATTTTTGCTTAGTGAACTGTCGGCAATGATCACGGGTACAAGTATAAAAATTGATGGCGGCTGGACCGCTCAATAATTAATTAAGGAGATAGTAATGAGTTTATTTGCAGAGCGCTTAGTACGATACAATGATTTAATTCCGTGCAAAAATGCTTTTATAGATACACGTTCGCCAGGTAGCGATCAAAAAGAAAATTTTACTATTATTGGTCCAGGCGTTGCCGAGAACCCGAATCAGCATGTCCATATTTCGATCCCTCATGGTTTTAATATTGGTGGTGCACGCCAGCCTGCAGGATGTTTAAATTCACAGCATAGCCACTTAACCGAAGAGATTTTTGTTGTCCACACTGGTACGTGGGCATTTTATACCGGTGTAGAGGGTAAAGATGCCAAAGTAATTTTAAATGCAGGCGATATCATTTCAATCCCACTGGATATTTTTAGAGGCTTTGAAAACGTAGGCGATGATATTGGTTACTTATATGCAGTACTGGGTAGTGATGATCCGGGTCGAGTGTTATGGGCCCCACAAGTATTTGATATGGCAAAAGAGTTTGGCTTAATACTATTAGAAAATGGTAGTTTAGTTGATACCACGCTAAATGAAGAAATTCCAGATGGGGTTAAACCCATGGCGGTGACGAGTAAAGAACAAATAGCGCAACACAGAGTGATTACCAATGAAGAGCTTGCTGAAACAGTTGTTAGAGCAACGAACTTCAATTGGCAACAGCGCTCTTACCTGAGCCAGTTTAAAGGTGTTTATGAAGCCCCACTCGTTGGTAATTTAAATGCTGATACGCTCATTCAAACGCAACTAAACTGGCCACATGGGTTTAATATATCCGCTTTAAAACTTCAGCCGAATGCCGAGATAGCGCAACACATTCGTTTTGAAGAAGAGGTTATTTTTGTTCACCAAGGGTGCTTAACAATCGACTTGGGTGAAGAGGTATTAAAGCTCAACGAAGGTGATACATTCTCGGTACCTATTGAACATAGCAGGGCATTTAGTAATCAAACTGATGGTGATTGCATTGTGTATGTAACTCGCCGAAATGACTCACCAATACCACCGAATTTTATTTAATTATATATTCTATGGGCATAATAAGTTCTAGTTTAAATATACTTTAATAAGCCAGCACTAAAGCTAGGGCAAGAGCATGAAAAAAGTCTATGAGTTGTTCAATACCTTTTCAAGGTAGGTTGTACTGCGCATAGCTTTTTTCTGTTTTGCATGTATGCATTTATCAAAGCTAGCCTCTGCTTTTAGCTGATTAAATGCTATGTGTTGTGTCAGCTTCGTAAATACAGGTGGAGCAACTTCACGCTTAATTCGGCAATCGTCTTTTTAAGTGATCTTGTCCTGAATCATTGCCAGTCACGACTCTCTAGTTTTCTATAGGTTAAGATGACAAAGTTAAAGCTTTCGTGCGGTCTTGGTATGTAGAGATCATTGGTTTGATGTAACATGACAATAAAAAACCTGAGACTGAATTAAGTCACAGGTTTTTCTAACTATTATATTTTTATACAGTAAGAAGTTTAAAACTTACCTATTTTAATTAGCTTATCAGCATTAATATCGTTCACTATTTTTTTACTACCATCTCGCCAAGTAACGACGACTGAATTAACCTTATTCGCGTTAGCTAAACCAAAGTGTGCAATATTAAGTTGGCTTTGAGAGTGAGTGGCACTGTGCGAACCCACAATTTGATATTGCTTTGTAGATGCAGATTGAACCTCAATTTTTGCACCGAGTGGGTCTACACCCGATTCAGAATAGCCAACTCGAACAAGCAAGTGGTGTGCATGGCTTAAATCGGTATTATTCTGATACAAATGCCATTTTCCGTTGTCATCATCACCGCTAAGTAAATCGAGTTTACCATCTTGGTTATAATCAAATGCAGCTCCCATATCACCATGAGAGTCTTGCCCTAACTCAGTCGACGCATTATGAGTCAGTTGTGTTTTAAAGGTAAAATCACCGTTATTTAATAGCAGTACATCTTCAATACGCTCCTTTAATTCACCAAAACGATAAACCATAAAATCAACGTATGTATCATTGTTAAAATCCCCAGGTACTACGCCCCAATTGTTTGCGTTGGTGAGGGCTGGTAGTTGATCTGACACATCAACGAGTTTACCGTTATCATTTCGTAATAAAGCATCTGGTATCGCTAAGTTTTGTGGTTTCCAGTCACTTTTATAAGCTGAAATATTTTTAAATGATGCACGCACATCCCAAGCAAGATTATCTGCAAGCATCCACTCAACGCGCCACTGCCCATTACCAATATAACCAATATACCAACCTGTTTTATCAGTCTTTACAGGAAATCCTTGGGCACGTTGTTTTGTGATCTGAATATTATTATCAGGTGTTTCGATCAGCTCTTTGTTTTTACCTAGGTAAACAGGCATATGATCGAGTAATTTTGCACGTGGGAAATGATAAAAATCACTGAGGATGATATCACCTTCAGCAACGAGAGTGATGCCATCGTGGCTCTTATTACCTTCATCACGAATATCGAGACGTTTTTTACGTTCATTAAACGAAATACTATTATTAGCAATGGCATAGTGTAATTTGCCACGAGCAAGGTAATAATCCATATCACCATCGTTATCAATATCTGCTTGTGCCATTGCAAGCGTACCAAAGTAGTCTTTTGAGTTATCGGCTAATACATCTTCAGTTACATTGGTAAAAGTGAAGTCGTTATTGCCTTTGTAAATACTTAATTCACTATGGCCGTTAAAGCCAAGTATATCTAGAATGCCGTCGTTATTATAATCGCTTAATAACACCCGCTCAGCGTGTAAGTTTTCAAATTCTTCAGAAGGGTGGTATATAAATTGTCCATTACCTTGATTTTCAAAAAGTATATTCCGTGGTGTATCTTCGTTTACTTGCTTGGCCGCATTAACTTGCATAAAATCAAGGTCACCATCGTTATCTAAATCGACCCAGCGCACAGAGCGGCCTCGTGCGCCCATTTCTGATAATCCTGACTCGACAGTCACATCCGTGAACTTTCCATTATCATTACGCAACAGTCGTTGAGGCTGTGGCGTTTGACCATTGCCGCCACCTAGCGCAATTAAAATGTCATTGTCACCATCGTTATCGTAATCACCACTGGCCATACCATGTAGGTCAACACGAGGATAAATATCGGGTTGTAACGTGTATGTATTATCACCATTAGCCATAAATAAGCGTATGGGAGTTGAATCATGATTCGTCAATAATAAGTCATAATGACCATCATTATTTAAATCAGAAATAGTCGGGCCCCCATACTTCCAATTTTCATCAGTTTTTAATCCAGTTTCAACAGAAACATCGTCGAACACTATCTTGGAATGAACCTGTGTGCTGGTAGGTTGATTACTGCAAGCTGTGATGGTGAGTGCAATTGAGATAGCACTGAGTTTAAATAGTGTATTGTTCATAGAAAATACTCCTTACAATTTGTTGGTAGAGGGTTTCACCAAAGTGAATTCATTAATATAGCTTTCTAAGTTTTCAACAATGCCAGTTAAGTTATCGACCGTTTGTTGACTACTTTGGGTAGTACTTGCCACAGATTGAGCGTCATTATTGATCAAGGTTATTTGCTTATTAATGGCATTAGATACCGATGTTTGTTCTTCTGTGGCTGTAGCTATTTGCAGCGCCATATCTATTACTTGATCAAGTTGTTCTTTTAATTGTGTAAAAGCCTGTGTGTTATTAATTACATTATCAATTGCTTGATTCGATTTTTCTTGTAACTGCGCCATGCTTTGGGTGGCTGTTGTCGCACCTGTTTGTAGAGTATTTATTTGCCCTTGAATCTGTTTAGTTGATTGTTGCGTACGACTAGCAAGGTTTCTTACTTCGTCGGCAACAACTGCAAATCCTCTGCCTGTTGTTCCTGCGCGAGCAGCTTCAATCGCGGCATTAAGTGCAAGTAAATTCGTTTGCTCTGCAATTCCTTCAATCACATTTAAAATATTACTAATCAGTTGAGCTTGCTCATCTAACTTTGTAACTACCTCAGTGGTTACACTGAGTTCTTCGCTTAGTTGCTGCATCATGGTTTGGCTGATATTGGAGTTCTCTAAATTATTAGTTGAGAGTGTATGAGCTTGTTCTATCGCATGATGAGTTCGATTAGTCATTGACGATACTTCACTGATGGTTGCTGTCATTTGATTAATTGCCACGGAAATACTGTGCGTTGCTAATTGTTGATTATTGCTCAACGACGTACTGTCTTTTATTGCGTGGTGGATAGTGTCTGAGCTGTGTGATATTTGTTGCGACTCTTCAGTTATTTTAGTTAAAGTGCCATGAAAGCTGGATAATAATAAGTTAAATGCGTTAGTGAGCTCAGTTAATTCATCTTGTCCATTTTGGTTAAATCTAAAGGTTAAATTTTTTGTACGTGCCAACTCACACACATTCCCTACGATTTCAGATAATGGTTGGGTAATGCTGCGAATAATAAACCACGAAAATAAAGCCAGAAATACAACTTGCACCACGAGGGTTAAAACATTGCTGTATAGCTGATTTTTTGCTTGGTCTATTAAATTATTTTTAGTGTCGATCAGCTCTTTAAGTACAATTTCAATAGTACGCTGCTGTATGTCTGACACATTTTTAACAACCTCTGGCCAATGAGTACCTTCTATATTTAGCGGTTTGTTGACTGTTTGATATATATTTGTGCGGGCTTGTAGCGCAACTTCTTCAGATTTTAGGTAGTCCGCATTTTGTTTCATTTGGGTAAACGCAGATTGTGCATCTACAGTGGCGAAATTATAAAATAGGTTGTTATAGGTCTGAATAGCAGTGGCACTTCTGAATATTTCACCGTATATGTATACATCCAACTGTGTGTTGCTTGCCGTATTTATAAAGCTATCGTGAAATGAGCGTTCGACACTACTGGCAACTAAATAATAGTAAGCATTCGACATTTTTCCTAATTGTTGTTCACTACTGGCGATGACTACAATTTCGCTCAACGTCATTAATAATTTGCGGATCAGATCGTTAATCTCATACATTGTGTGAACTTCTCGGCCAAATTGCGCTGTGTATGCTTTACTTAGGTGATTTTTTTCATCAGCTACCTGTCTGACTACTTGCAGATCCCTTAATTGCTTTTTTATTATTTCTACTTGGTTATTCAGGGTCGGAAATTGCTTAATTGTATGCTGGTTCTCAGTAATGAATTGTTTAAACTGATTAGCATTTGTTAGCGCGTTTTGTCGATAAGTGAGCATCTGTTGCTGCGCTTTTTGTGCTCCTGAGACTGCATCAAGATACAATCTTGTGTAAAACCCTTCTTCTAATAAGCTTGAAATTAGTGGATAAGTGACATGAGCGTAATCGAGTATTGCATCAAGTTTAATTATCGCTTGCTGCTGCGCCAAAGAGGATCGTACTTTTTCAACTGACATCAATCCTGTAATTAGCAATGGAATGAGCACTAGCGCTAAAATTCGTGTCTTTATTTTATAGTTAGTTAGAAATGACATAATGAATTTAATTCAATGTTAATTGTTAACAATTTTCTTAGATTATATTTTTTTGTTATTAAATAGCAACCATTAATTAGCGCAATAATAGTCCAAAGCATGAAGCTGGGTGCTAAATGTGATTAGTTAATTGTTTTATCGTGTCACTTCGATAAATGGCAAACTCGTTAAATATAAGGAATTAAAACAATGTCTAACCGTGTGTTAGTGCGCATGAAGTAGGGGCCTATAAAACATGTAACCTCAGGTTTGAATGACGTTTTTATAATTTCTTAACGTTTTTATGAAAACAAATGCTGATATTTTCACCAAAAACATATATTGTTTGTTTACTGTTAACAATATCCAATAAGTGAGATGAAAATTATGAATAAAAATATATCTCGTCGTTCAGTCCTCAAAATGCTAGCCGCAGGAGTTGTTGCTACAGGAGTTTCTGGTTGTAAGAGTCATTTAGGTACTACTGCATCAGTTATAACTAGCGGGACCCAGTCGCACCATGATAATTGGCATAAAACCTACAACAGAGTCTGGCTAGGCAAACAATATTGGGCTAATCCAATGGAGGATTGGCGCGTTGTTAATGGTGCTGCTGAATGTATAACTCGAGGGGGTAATCGCAGTGTTCATTCTTTAACACACCAAATAACGAATATTGCTAAACCTTTTTCCATGTCAGTGGAAGTTGCTCGTTTAGAGCAAAACAGTAATGATGGTGGTGCTGGTATTCGTCTTGGCGCTAAAAGTGAACTCAATGAATACCGTAGTAACTGTTTTGTTCAACAGGGATACGACCTCGGTATTAAAAATAACGATTTAGTGTTAGGGAATAACACAACACCTTTAACGACTACGATTGAAAATCAAGCAGTTACTCTAACGCTGACTGGCACTCCTCAATCAGGTGCTATGGCGTTAGAGTTAACTGCTAGTTTAACGTCGTCAGGAAAAGTGATAGGTACTCTCACTCACTTGGCTGCAGCCACTGAATTATTAGGCAATGTGGCGTTGGTGAGTAACTTTTCGATTCCATCCGTCACATATGAAAATGCACCTGAAGACAAATTGGGCGCACGATATAAATTTAGTAATTGGACCATGCAAGGTGAAGCATTTTCAGTAATAGATGAACAAGTGTTTGGTCCAATACTTTGGACTATGTATTCGTTAAACGATACATTGAGTGATGAAGGCTTTGTGATGAAGTTGAGTGCTTACACAGGGCCAATAGGTGAGCAAGATAATCAGCAAATAGAGCTACAAATTCAGCGTGATAATCAGTGGAACGCTATCGATTCGCAAGTCATAGACCATGACGGCTGGTTGGCGACCTTTCGTATTGCCAATTGGGATGAAACACGCGATACGCCTTTTCGGGTTGTATATCGTGAAAAACACACTGACGGTACTCAAACCCCTGATATATATTCAGGAGTTATAAAAGCGAACCCAGCGAGTGAAAAATTACGAATGGCTGCGCTGACATGTCAAAATGATTATGGTTTTCCGTACCAGCCAGTTGCTCAAAATGTCGAAAAACTAAACCCCGATTTGGTGTTCTTTTCTGGTGACCAAATTTATGAAAGTCATGGCGGGTTTGGTGTAATTCGTACTCCAGATAATTTAGCAATTTTAAACTATTTACGAAAATTCTATCAGTTTGGTTGGGCTTTCAAAGAGGTCATGCGTAATCAGCCGACAATTTGTTTGCCCGATGATCATGATGTACTCCAAGGTAATTTGTGGGGTGAGGGTGGTGCAAGGATGGAAAACATTTCGAAAGACCCTACAGCGAGTGTTTTAGGTGGCTACATTGATTCTGCACGCGTGGTTAATATGGTACATAGAACGACTCTAAACCATCACCCAGATCCTCATGATCCAACACCAACCAATGGTATTAGCTCGTACTACGGAACGATGTTATACGGCGGTGTTGGTTTTGCCATACTTGCCGATAGGCAATGGAAAAGTGGCCCAGAGCGGATTAATGTTGCGGTAGGAGAAACAGGGCAAGACGAAGATCCGCTTTATTATAATCCAGTATTTAACCCCCCTGGCTTAGACCTGTTAGGAAACCGCCAAGAGAACTTTCTTGTGCAGTGGGGTAATGACTGGCGTGGACATAAATTAAAAGCGGTATTAAGCCAAACTGTATTTGCAGCTATTTCTACTCATCAGCCCTTACCCGATCGTTTCTTGAAGTATGATTTTGATTCAAGTGGATGGCCTGCCTCTGCACGTAACCGTGCAATTGATGCAATGCGTGACTCTATGGCGTTACATATTTGTGGTGATACCCATTTAGGTTCTTTATCGCAATACGGCGTAAATCAGCAAAGAGATAGCAACTGGGCTTTTTGTACACCAGCTATTTCTGCCGGTTGGCCAAGGTGGTGGAAACCTGACTCTATGAAGATGCCTTATCAAAATCGCCCAGCACATGGGTTTGCTGAAACAGGCGAGTATCATGATACCTTTGGTAATAAAATTTATGTCTATGCGGTAGGTAATCCTGAAGTAGGGAAATCTACTAACCGATATGTAAAGGCACATGAGAAAGGGAGTGGTTTTGGTTTTATTACCTTTGACTCTAAAAAGCTCACCTACACAATGGAAGCATATCGGTTTTTAGTTGATGTAGCTGATAATAAGGCAAGTAACCAGTTCCCAGGTTGGCCTGTTACAATTCATCAGCAAGAAAACAAAGGCCTAAATTTATTAAGCTAACTTAAGCTAAAGTTAAATGGAAGCGTTTGCATTGTAGGTGTTCTATAACTTGCAATAGGCAATATCTGAAGGGTTTTAATAGCGCTTAGGTCTTAATTGTAAAAAAAGTTAATGGTTTATTTAGGGGGCTAAAATATAGAGGATTAATTCAAGGGGTGCTAGTAAAGTGGCAATGCCCCTTGTAATTAACTTCAAATAGACTGCCTGGTTTGTCTTATCTAATAGGTGTATTTGTATGCTAGCGAGTGCTTTATTCTAAAGTGATAGCGATATCGCCGTCGGGTTTACAACAACAAAGCAATACTTCACCTTCACGGACAAACGCGAGAGGTTCTTGATTATAGATGATGCTGCCTTTCGTTAACTTGACTCTACAGGCGCCGCAATACCCTTCACGACATTGGTATGAAACCGTTAGTTTATTGTGTTCGAGGCAGTCTAAAAGAGAAGGGCAGCCAGAGTCAAAGCGTACATTCTGGCTGCTATCTGTAAGGTCAACCCTTACAGTTTTACTATCAGGCATTACAGATCAAAATCACCAAAGTCAGATGCATCAACTTGTGAATCTATTTGACCAACCAAGTAAGAGCTGATCTCGGCTTCTTGTGGTGCTACTTGAACGTTATCAGAAACCAACCAAGAGTTTATCCATGGGATTGGGTTACTGTTATTAGCAAATTGCGTTGGTAGACCTACAGCACTCATACGTGCATTAGTGATGTATTCGACATATTGGCAAAGAATATCTTTGTTAAGACCAATCATTGAGCCATCTTTGAATAGGTACTCAGCCCACTCTTTTTCTTGCTCTGCGGCATCAACAAACATCCTTATAGCTTCATCTTTACATTGTGCAGCGACAATAGCCATTTCAGGGTCGTCTTTACCATCTTGCATAATATTTAAAATATGCTGAGTGCCAGATAAATGCAATGCTTCATCACGGGCTATGAGTTTGATGATTTTGGCATTACCTTCCATTAATTCACGCTCTGCAAAGGCAAATGAACAAGCAAAACTAACGTAAAAACGAATTGCTTCTAGAATATTAACTGACATCATGGCGAGGTATAACAGCTTCTTCAGCTCAAATAAGCTGATATGCACGGTTTCACCATTTAATTCATGTTTACCTTCACCGTAAAGGTTGTAGATAGCCACTTTATTGATCAGTTCGTCATAATATTTTGTCACCGCATCAGCGCGCTCACTAATTTTATCGTTACTGACAATATCATCAAAAATGAGCTCAGGTGATTGTGTCACGTTACGAATAATATGCGTGTATGAACGACTATGAATTGTTTCACTGAACGCCCATGTTTCAATCCAGGTTTCAAGCTCTGGGATTGATACAATGGGTAGTAAGGCAACATTTGGAGAGCGCCCTTGAACACTATCAAGTAACGTTTGGTATTTTAAGTTACTTAAAAATATATGTTTTTCGTGATCTGGTAGTGCTTGAAAGTCTAATCGATCTTTACTTACATCTACTTCTTCAGGGCGCCAAAAGAAAGATAACTGCTTCTCGATTAATTTTTCAAAAATAGGGTATTTTTGTTGATCATAACGAGATACGTTAACTGTCTGGCCGAAAAACATCGGTTCTTGTAATTGGTTATTATGGTTTCGGCTAAAAGTAGTATAAGACATAGGTTCACTCAAAAAACTAACAGGGCAAAGCGGGCATAAAGCCCGCTGTGATTTTATTTAAATATTTTTATATTTTACACGCACCGCCTGCGCAATCGTCATCTTCTACTTGCGGAGCAAGCTCATCTTGTGAATCTGATGCACCGTCGCGGGTGTTGTGGTAATACAAGGTTTTTACGCCAAGCTTATAAGCAGCAAGCAAGTCTTGCAGTAATACCTTCATAGGTACTTTACCACCTTCAAACTTATTTGGATCATAATTTGTATTTGCTGAGATAGTTTGATCAACAAACTTTTGCATAATCCCCACAAGTTGCAAATACCCTTGGTTTGAAGGAATATCCCACAATAACTCATAATTTTCTTTTAAGCGGTCATACTCAGGTACAACTTGTTTTAAAATACCATCTTTACTTGCTTTAACACTGATATGACCACGTGGTGGCTCAATACCATTGGTTGCGTTTGAGATTTGTGATGATGTTTCTGACGGCATAAGCGCTGACAATGTTGAATTACGCATACCGTGTTCTTTAATGCTCGCACGTAATGCATCCCAATCTAAATGCAGTGGCTCGTCACAGATTTTATCTAAATCTGTTTTGTACGTATCAGTGGGCATTATACCTTGTGAATACGTTGTTTCATTAAACTTAGGACATGCCCCACGCTCTTTTGCAAGCTCGTTTGATGCTTTCATGAGGTAATATTGAATTGCTTCAAATGTTTTGTGGGTAAGTGCATTGGCACTGCCATCTGAGTAACGTTTACCATTTTTAGCTAAGTAGTATGCGTAGTTGATAACACCTATACCCAGAGTACGACGACCCATAGTCGCATTTTTAGCTGCAGGCACTGGGTAGTCCTGGAAATCAAGTAAGTTGTCTAGTGCACGTACCGCAAGCTCTGCAAGCTCTTCTAATTCGTCAAGTGACTCAATTGCGCCTAAGTTAAAGGCAGAAAGCGTACATAAAGCAATTTCACCTTCTTCATCATTTACATTGCTCAGTGGTTTAGTTGGTAATGCAATTTCTAAACATAAGTTAGATTGACGAATCGGTGCAACCTTAGAAATAAATGGGCTGTGCGTATTACAGTGATCAACGTTTTGTAAATAAATACGGCCAGTGCTGGCACGCTCTTGGGCAAACATTGAAAACAGCTCGATTGCTTTTATACGCTTTTTACGAATTGACTCATCTTGCTCATACTGAACATATAAACGATCGAATTCATCTTGATCTTCGAAGAATGCATCATAAAGACCAGGTACATCAGATGGGCTGAACAAGGTAATATAATCATCTTTGATCAGACGTGCATACATTAATTTATTAAATTGTACGCCGTAGTCTAAGTGACGAACACGGTTATCATCAACACCACGGTTATTTTTAAGTACTAATAAGTTTTCAACTTCTAAATGCCATAATGGGTAGAATAACGTTGCTGCACCACCACGGACACCACCTTGCGAACAGCTTTTAACCGCTGTTTGAAAGTGCTTATAAAATGGGATACAACCGGTGTGGTAAGCTTCACCATTGCGAATAGGACTACCTAAAGCACGGATTCGACCAGCATTAATACCAATACCTGCACGTTGCGATACATATTTTACAATGGCAGATGAAGTGGCATTGATAGAATCAAGGCTGTCACCACATTCAATTAGAACACATGAACTAAATTGACGTGTTGGTGTACGTACCCCCGCCATAATTGGCGTTGGTAATGAAATCTTAAACATTGATACCGCATCATAAAAACGTTTGATGTAATCTAAACGCGTTTCTTTTGGGTAATCAGAGAACAAACTTGCCGCAACAAGAATATATAAAAACTGTGCACTTTCGTAAATTTCACCCGTTACACGGTTTTGTACTAAATATTTACCTTCTAGCTGCTTTACAGCTGCGTAGCTGAAGTTTAAATCTCGGCTATGATCAAGGTAGTTATCTAGCTCGTCAATTTCTTGTTCTGTGTAATCAACCAGTAGATGCGCATCATAACGCTTGTCTTCTACTAACTTAGTAATGTGATCATATAAACGTGGTGGCTCAAATTGGCCATATGCTTTTTTACGTAGGTGGAATACAGCTAAACGAGCCGCTAAGTATTGATAATCTGGGCTGTCTTTAGAGATTTGATCAGCAGCAGCCTTGATAATCGTTTCATGGATGTCTTCAGTGCGAATACCATCATAAAACTGAATATGTGACTTTAACTCTACTTGCGAAACAGAGACGTTATTTAAACCTTCGGCGGCCCACTCAATAACGCGATGAATTTTATCAAGATCAAGTGACTCTTTACGGCCGTCACGTTTGCTTACAGATAGCTGTTGGTTCATAGTTTTGCCTGTATTCCTTGGGAAATATAGTCTTAGAAAATTATTATTCTAGTTATAACGTTAAAAGCGAATTTAATTGAATAACATTTAGCCACAATATCTGGTGCTCTTCAAATTCTAGATCACAAGATAGTGTGGTCTGCGATCATTTGCAAGGGACAGAAAGGAGACCCTTTGTGGATAAGTTTGGGATAACATGCTTGTGTTAGTAGCCATTAACCTTTGACCATTTGATTAAGGTGAAATTTATAAAAAGCAACTCAAGATCTATTAAATTTAGTCATTTTAAAAATAAATTTTGGCTGCTTTTTTTATCAACACAGTTTGAGCTAATTTTAAACTAATCACAACATATAGTGTTTTTAAACTGTAAATTCACTATATGTGGTTAAATCCATCAATTGGGCTTTGCCAGTTAAAATCTGCATTCCAACTTAATGCCTCGGCTTCACTTGGTACATAACCCCACAGTGCGGTCGCGCTGTGCATATTGGCGGCTTTTGCAGCTTCTATATCACGTTGTGCATCGCCGATATATAAACAGCGCTTAGGTTCGACATCTAAAAGCTCAGCTGTATGTAACAAAGGTAAAGGGGAGGGCTTTGCAATATTGAGGGTATCACCACTGACTAAAGCGTGAGTATCTTTGAGTTCAGGTATTTGGGCAACTAATGGCTTAGTAAGAAACTCTGGCTTATTTGTCATGATCCCCCATTTTATCTTTTGTTGATCAAGGGCTAATAACAATTGCGCGACGCCGGTGAAGCACTGACTATGAGCTGCAATATTAGCACTGTAGGCATCAAGTAATTGCTGACGCAGCTCACTTTGGTCTTGCCGTGATTGCCATAACTGACCAAAACCGACTTCTAAAAGTGCTACTGCACCATTGGAGGCGGCAGGGCGGTATATGTCTGCAGTGACCAAGGGCATTAAATGTGCTTTGAGAACACTATTAAGCGCAGCACCTAAATCATCCGCTGTATCAAGTAGGGTACCGTCTAAATCAAAAATAAATGCATCATATTCAATTGTTTGCTCTGTTTTATTGAAACTTACCATTAGGCAAGTTTCTCAAAATGTAGAATATAATTAACGCTTACATCACTATTTAATGTGTATTGCTTTGACAGTGGATTGTAATTTAAACCCGTACTAGCACGTACTTTTAAGCCCGCTTGTTCAGCCCAAGCAATTAATTGGGCGGGTTTGATAAACTTTTTGTGATCATGAGTACCTTCAGGCACCATTTTTAAAAGCTTTTCTGCACCGACAATAGCGAATAAATACGCTTTAGGGGTTTTATTCAAAGTTGAAAAAAATATGTCAGCCCCCGGTTTTGCCAGTGCTGCCACAGCATGGATAATTGAGGATGGATCAGGGACATGCTCAAGCATTTCCATACAGGTAATTACGTCAAAGCGAGCAGGGTGTTGTTGTGCGTACTCTTCTGCAGGTACTTTAATGTAATCAACATTCACTCCAGTTTCTAAGCTATGTAACTTTGCCACTGTTAATGGCTCTTGCCCCATATCAATGCCGGTCGCTTTAGCACCCATACGGGCCATACTTTCTGTTAAAATTCCGCCACCACAGCCAACATCAAGTACTTCCTTATCAAATAGCCCTTGTGTCTTATTACAGATAAAATCTAATCGTAACGGATTAATCTCATGAAGGGGTTTAAATTCACCTTCGCGGTCCCACCACCTTTCGGCAATGGCTTCAAACTTTGCAATTTCTGCACTATCTACATTTTGATGTTCGGTCATAAAATACTTCCTCGTCAATCTGAGGCCATTATATAGGGCTAAATTAATAAATCGCAAAGATTTAGCGCCTGTAAATCTAAATTAATTGTGGTAGCATGGTCTATTAGAATACGTTTAATAACAACAAATACTCTATAGCGCCTTTAAAACGGCACTTTGTGAGTTAATACTGAAGGAATGTGATATCAAATGACTGATCTCGCCAATGAAATTCTGCCAGTCAATATTGAAGACGAGTTAAAAACGTCCTATCTAGATTACGCGATGAGCGTAATTGTTGGACGTGCATTGCCTGACGTGCGTGATGGTTTAAAGCCAGTTCACCGCCGCGTTTTGTTTGCAATGAACGAGCTTAGTAATGATTGGAATAAACCATATAAAAAATCGGCACGTGTTGTCGGTGACGTAATTGGTAAATACCATCCCCATGGCGACAGTGCGGTTTATGACACCATAGTCCGTATGGCCCAGCCATTCTCTTTACGTTATATGTTAGTAGACGGCCAAGGTAACTTTGGTTCTGTTGATGGTGACTCAGCGGCAGCAATGCGTTATACCGAAGTACGTATGGCAAAAATGTCGCATGAATTATTAGCCGATCTTGAGAAAGAGACCGTAGACTTTGTACCTAACTATGATGGTACTGAGCAAATCCCAGATGTGTTACCAACGAAAGTTCCTAACCTATTAGTGAATGGTTCATCAGGTATTGCCGTTGGTATGGCAACAAATATACCGCCACACAACTTATCTGAGGTTATTAATGGCTGTTTGGCTTTAATACAAAACCCAGATTTAACTATTCATGAGTTAATTGAATACATTCCTGGTCCTGATTTCCCAACTGCGGCAATCATTAACGGTAAAAAAGGCATTGAACAAGCTTATTTAACCGGCCGTGGTAAAGTGTATATCCGTGCTCGTGCTGAAATTGAAGTGGACGAAAAGTCAGGTCGTGAGACCATTATCGTTCATGAAATTCCTTATCAAGTAAACAAAGCGCGTTTGATTGAAAAAATTGCTGAGCTTGTAAAAGATAAGAAAATCGAAGGCATTAGTGCATTACGTGATGAATCTGATAAAGACGGTATGCGTATCGTTATCGAGATCAAACGTGGTGATGTAGGCGAAGTTATTCTTAATAACCTATATGCACAAACACAGCTTCAAACAGTGTTTGGTATGAACATGGTTGCTTTGATCAATAACCAGCCTAAATGCTTTAACTTAAAAGAAATGCTTGAAGCGTTTATCATTCACCGCCGTGAAGTGGTTACGCGTCGTACCGTGTTTGACTTACGTAAAGCCCGTGACCGTGCTCACACGCTTGAAGGTTTAGCTATCGCGCTTGCGAATATCGACCCGATTATCGAATTAATTCGTAAATCACCGACACCAGCAGAAGCTAAAGCCGCATTAACAGCACGCCCTTGGGAGTTAGGTAACGTTAAGTCGATGCTTGAAAAAGCAGGTGAAGCAAACGTTGCACGCCCTGATTGGTTAGCAGATGACTTAGGTATCCGTGACGGTCAATATTATATTTCTGAGCAGCAAGCTCAAGCAATTCTAGATCTACGCTTACACAAGCTAACAGGTCTTGAACATGAAAAAATCTTAAACGAATACCAAACGTTGTTAGATTTAATTGCTGAGTTATTACATATCTTGGCATCACCAGAGCGTTTAATGGAAGTTATTCGTGACGAATTGGTTGAAATTAAAGACCAATACGGTGATGAGCGTCGTACAGAAATTAACGCCGCAGCACACGATATTAGTCTTGAAGACTTGATCAATGAAGAAGATGTTGTTGTTACCTTGTCTCACGAAGGGTATGTGAAGTATCAACCATTATCAGATTACGAAGCGCAGCGACGTGGTGGTAAAGGTAAATCAGCAACCAAGATGAAAGATGAAGACTTCATCGAGCGTTTATTGGTTGCGAACACCCACGATACTATTTTGTGTTTCTCAACAGCAGGACGCTTGTATTGGCTTAAAGTGTATCAATTACCGCTAGCGAGTCGTGCGGCACGTGGTAAACCAATTGTTAACTTGCTACCACTTGAAGCTGATGAGCGTATTACTGCTATCTTACCGGTACGTGAATACGAAGAAGATAAATACATCTTCATGGCAACGGCATTTGGTACAGTGAAGAAAACACCACTAACTGCATACAGCCGTCAACGTGCTAGCGGTATCATCGCGGTAAATCTTAATGAAGGCGATAGCTTAATCGGTGTTGATATCACCGACGGCAGCAACGAAATCATGCTCTTTACTGATGCGGGTAAAGTTGTACGCTTTAAAGAAGCCGAAGAGACAGCTGTTGTTGATGAAAATGGTAACCCTGTGCTTGATGAAGATGGTAACCCTGAAATCCGCTTTAAAGGTGTGCGCCCAATGGGTCGTACCGCAACGGGTGTTCGTGGTATCAAGATGGCCGATGAGCAACGTGTTGTATCCTTGATTGTGCCTAAGACTGATGGTGCTATTTTAACAGTGACTGAAAATGGTTACGGTAAGCGTACATTACTTGAAGATTACCCATCTAAGAGTCGTGCAACACAAGGTGTTGTATCGATTAAAGTGAGTGAGCGTAACGGTGCTGTTGTTGGCGCTGTACAAGTAGACGACAATGACGAAATCATGATTATCTCTAATCGTGGTACGCTTGTTCGAACACGTGTAAACGAAGTTTCTACCGTTGGGCGTAATACTCAAGGTGTTATTTTGATAAGAACTATTGACGAAGAGCAAGTAGTTGGTTTACAACGTATCGAAGAGATCGAAATCGATGAGCTTGACGTTATCGAAGGCGAGAGCGAAGAAATAGTCGAAACGGTTAATGAAGAAGCGGGTGATAATCCACCGGTTGAATAACATTGACCATTAAAAAGCGGCTTCGGCCGCTTTTTTTATTTATAAATAAAAAAAGTAATTACTGGAATGAGGAAAGGTAATGAGTATATATAATTTTTGTGCGGGTCCAGCAATGCTACCGCCAGCTGTGATGGAAAAAGCACAAAAAGAATTTGTCGATTGGCAAAACTTAGGTGTCTCGGTGATGGAAATTAGTCACCGTAGTAAAGAATTTTTAGCATTAACTGAAAAATGCGAAGCAAGCTTGCGCCGATTAATGAATATTAGCGATGAGTTTGAAGTACTGTTTATGCACGGTGGTGGCCGTGGTCAATTTGCAGCTGTTCCTTTAAATTTGCATTTGGATGATAAAGCCGCTGTTTATTGTGAAAATGGTGTGTGGTCTAAAGGCGCTGTAGCAGAGGCATTAAAGTTTACGCAAGTTGAAGAGCTTGATGTTCGTAATGATACAAACGAACAGTTTTCGATTAAGCCAGTGAGTGAATGGTCGTTTCCAAAGGATCCTTCATATATTCATTACTGCCCAAATGAAACCATTGATGGTATTGAAGTGTTTGATGTGCCAAGCCACCCAACAGCGCCTATTGTCGCTGATATGTCATCAACAATTCTGTCTCGCGAATTTGATGTGAACCAGTTTGACCTAATTTATGCCGGTGCACAAAAGAATATCGGCCCTTCAGGGCTTGCAATAGTCATCATTCGTAAAAGTTTGCTTGAACGCCAAGGCCTACCAAAGCCGGGGATTTTTGATTATGCCCTGGAAGTTAAACAAGGCAGCATGTATAACACGCCGCCAACGTTTGCTTGGTACCTAGCCGCTGAAGTATTTGAATGGCTTGAGCAAAACGGTGGTGTTAAAGCCATGGAGCAGCAAAATATAGCAAAAGCCGAGCTGTTATATAATTTTATTGACGAGTCGCCATTTTATAATAATAAAGTAGCCAAGCATTGCCGCTCTCGCATGAATGTACCATTTTGGTTAAATGACGAAAGTTTAAATGAGCAATTTTTAGCTCAAGCTAAAGCCGCGGGTTTACTTGCATTGGAAGGGCATAGAATTGTTGGTGGTATGCGCGCGAGTATTTATAATGCAATGCCCCTTGCAGGTGTAAAAGCGCTGGTTGATTTTATGGCTAAATTTGCTCAGGAGAACAGTTAATGGAACAGTTACGACTTGAGCCAATATCATCAGTAAATGGCACTGTTACCCTCCCAGGCTCTAAGAGTTTATCTAATAGAATATTATTACTGGCTGCTCTTGCACAAGGCACCACCGTTGTTGAAAACTTACTTGATAGCGACGATATTCGTCACATGCTTGGCGCCCTTAAATTATTAGGGGTTAATGTTGAACTTAATGAAGATAAAACCGTGGCTACCGTACAAGGCGTTGGTGGGCAGTTTTTAACGCCAAGTGAACCTTTGTTTTTAGGTAACGCAGGTACAGCATATCGACCTCTAACAGCCGTGCTAGCGGCTGTGCAGGGTGAGTATGAGTTAATTGGCGAGCCGCGTATGGAAGAGCGCCCAATTGGCCATTTGGTTGATGCATTACAAGCGCTCGGTGGTGAAATCAAATACTTAAAGTATTTAGATTATCCGCCCCTTAAAATCACCGGTGGTCAAATTAATGGTGGCAATGTTGAAATTGATGGCAGTATTTCAAGTCAATTTTTAACAGCTCTATTAATGGCTGCACCACTATTTAATGGCGATACCACAATCACAATTAAAGGCACTTTAGTGTCAAAACCATATATCGACATTACTTTAGACGTGATGGCGCGTTTTGGTGTTGATGTTAGCCATGATAATTATCAATCTTTTAAAGTTAAAGGCTCACAACAATATCAAGCCGTAGAGCGAATTATGGTAGAGGGTGATGCTTCATCTGCATCATATTTTGTTGCCGCAGCGGCTATTGCAGGTGGTGAAATTGAAATTAAAGGCGTGGGTGCTAAATCAGTTCAAGGTGATATTGGTTTTGCCAAAGTAATGGAGCAGGTTGGCGCACAAATTGATTGGTATGATGAGCGATTAGTCGTGCGTAAAGGCCAATTGAAAGGGGTCGACATTGATGCTAATGCAATTCCTGATGCGGCCATGACTCTTGCCACCGTTGCATTATTTGCCGATGGGCCGACTGCTATTCGAAATATATATAATTGGCGAGTAAAAGAAACTGATAGATTGTATGCCATGGCCACTGAGCTACGTAAAGTGGGGGCTGAGGTTATTGAAGGTCAAGATTTTATTGAAATAACGCCACCAACTAAATTCAACGATGTGGCCATAGACACTTATGATGACCATAGAATAGCCATGTGCTTTGCCATGGTGGCAGTGGGTGGTCAAGCAATCACAATTAACGATCCTAAATGTACCTATAAAACTTTTCCAACGTTTTTCAATGTACTAGCGTCTGTAAGTAAATAGTTACAATACGTAAAAATAAAAACTTGCGTACAAAAAGCGGATCTATTTTAATATCTGGCGTATAATACGGCGGTTTTATTTTGGTGTGCATTGCAGGAGGTTTTAAATGCAGGCGTTATTAATGCCCGTAATCACCGTTGATGGCCCAAGTGGTTCAGGTAAAGGAACTGTTTGTCGCTTGTTAGCCGATAAATTAGGATGGGATGTTTTAGACAGTGGCGCGATTTATCGTGTGTTATCACTGGCGGCACTTCATCATCAAATTGCATTGGACAACGAAGAGGCATTGGTGCCTTTAGCTGCCAATCTGGATGTGCAGTTTTTAGTTGATAGTCAGACCAATGCTGGAAAGGTTATTCTTGAAGGCGAAGATGTATCAACCACTATTCGTAATGAAGAAGTTGGTGCTGCTGCATCAAAAGTAGCGGCTTTACCACGAGTGAGAGAAGCACTACTTCGCCGTCAGCGTGCTTTTCGAACCGAAAGTGGCTTAATTGCGGATGGTCGTGATATGGGGACTGTGGTATTCCCAGATGCACCATTAAAAATTTATTTAACTGCCAGTGCACAAGAACGCGCCCGTAGACGTTATGTTGAGTTGAATGAACGCGGTCTTGATGTTACACTAAGTGGTCTATTAGAAGATATTCAAGCTCGTGACGAACGCGATATGAATCGTGAAGTTGCGCCGCTTGTACCAGCAGAAGATGCTATTGAACTTGATACAAGTGAGCTCAATGCACAGCAAGTGTTTGATAAAGTTATGACTTTATTGGATGCTGCGGTTTCTGAAGGTAAACTTCCTAGCAGAAAGTAAACACATTTTTACATGCGCCAGCAGGATGCCAGTGCTATTTTAACAACCCCATGCAGCATGGTTGCTTATTGGTATTAAATATATGAGACGTATATTCGTATGTCAGAAAATTTTGCGCAGTTATTTGAAGAAAGCCTAAAGGGTTTTGAAGCAGAGCAAGGCTCTATTGTTAAAGGTACAGTAATCTCTATCGAGAATAACATTGTACTTGTAGATGCTGGTCTTAAATCAGAAAGTGCTATCCCTGCAGAGCAATTCAAAAATGCTGCTGGTGAACTAGAAGTTGCAGTTGGCGACGAAGTAGATGTTGCACTAGATGCAATCGAAGACGGTTTCGGTGAAACTATCCTTTCTCGTGAGAAAGCGAAGCGTCACGAAGCGTGGATCCGTCTTGAGAAAGCATGTGAAGAGCAAGAAACTGTTACTGGTGTTATCAACGGTAAAGTTAAAGGCGGTTTCACAGTTGAAGTTGATTCAATCCGTGCTTTCCTACCTGGTTCACTTGTTGATGTTCGTCCAGTACGTGACACAACTCACCTTGAAGGCAAAGAGCTTGAATTCAAAGTAATCAAGCTTGACCAAAAACGTAACAACGTTGTTGTTTCACGTCGTGCAGTTATCGAATCTGAAAACTCACAAGAACGTGAAGAGCTTCTTGCTAACCTTGTTGAAGGTCAAGAAGTTAAAGGTATCGTTAAGAACCTTACTGACTACGGTGCATTCGTTGACCTTGGTGGTGTTGATGGTCTACTACACATCACTGATATGGCGTGGAAGCGTGTTAAGCATCCTTCAGAAATCGTTAATGTTGGCGACGAAATCGCAGTTAAAGTTCTTAAATTCGACAAAGAGAAAACTCGTGTATCTCTAGGCCTTAAACAGCTTGGCGAAGATCCATGGGCAGCTATCGCTGGTCGTTACCCTGAAGGTTCTAAACTTTCTGGCCGTGTAACTAACCTTACAGATTACGGTTGCTTCGTAGAAATCGAAGAAGGCGTTGAAGGTCTAGTACACGTTTCTGAAATGGATTGGACTAACAAGAACATCCATCCTTCAAAAGTTGTTAGCCTTGGCGACACTGTTGAAGTTATGGTTCTTGAAATCGACGAAGAGCGTCGTCGTATTTCTCTTGGTCTTAAGCAATGTATTGCTAATCCTTGGCAAGAATTTGCTCGTCTTCAAAACAAAGGCGACCAAGTTACTGGTAAGATCAAATCAATCACTGACTTCGGTATCTTTATCGGTCTTGACGGTGGTATTGATGGTCTTGTACACCTTTCAGACATTTCTTGGAACACACCTGGCGAAGACGCTGTACGTGAATTCAAGAAAGGCGACGAAATCACTGCTATCGTATTGCAAGTTGACCCAGAGCGTGAACGTATCTCTCTAGGTGTTAAACAAATCGAAGCTGACCCATTCAATAACTACCTTGATGCAAACAAAAAAGGTGCTATTGTTAAAGGTAAAGTGACAGAAGTTGATGCGAAAGGCGCAACTGTTGAACTTATCGAAGGCGTTGAAGGTTACATCCGTGTAGCTGATATCGCTCAAGAGCGCGTTGAAGATGCAACTACTGTTGTTTCTGTAGGCGACGAAGTTGAAGTGAAATATGTTGGTGTTGATCGTAAGAACCGCACTTTAAGCCTTTCAGTTAAAGCTCTTTTCGAAGCAGAAGAGAAAGAAGTACTAGAAAAGCTTAAGAAAGAAGAGCCAGTGTTCGAAAACGCAATGGCTGCTGCATTCGCAAATGCACAAAAAGACTAATTAATCAGTCTTAATAATTGGAAGGGCAGTGTTGCCCTTCCTTTATCTCTTTTTAAGGAAACGCTATGACTAAGTCAGAATTGATAGAACAACTTGCCGAGCAACATGCACACGTACCTGTGAAAGATGTTGAAAATGCTGTTAAAGAAATTCTTGAACAAATGGCCGGCTCATTATCAAGCTCAGATCGTATTGAGATCCGTGGCTTTGGTAGTTTCTCATTGCATTTTCGTTCACCGCGCACTGGCCGCAACCCTAAAACAGGTGATACGGTTGAATTAGACGGTAAACATGTACCTCATTTTAAACCAGGTAAAGAGCTTAGAGATCGCGTTAACGCGAGCATTGCCTAGTTACCAGCAGGAGTAGTTACTTGTTTCGGGTATTAAAAGTAATCTTGGTAGCAATATGCTTAATTTTTGCATTTGTACTTGGTTCACAGAATCCACAGTTGGTACAAATTAATTATATTATTGCTAGTAATACATTACCCTTAGCAATGATAATTAGTATCTGCTTTGCTTTAGGTGTCGCAATTGGTTGTTTTATTAGCTTTAAATTGTTTTCACAATTGAAGTGGCAAAATTATCGTTTGAAAAAAAAATTAGCGCCTGAAAAAAATAATAATAAGCTTGTTGCCAATAAAGACACCTAACTATGATTGAGCTTTTGTTTTTACTTTTACCTGTTGCGGCTGGTTATGGCTGGATCATGGGTAAAAACAGTGCTAAAAACCAAGCTCATCAATTAAACCGTCAGATCACCTCAGAATACAGTAAAGGTTTAAAATTCTTGCTCGATAGAGAAGAAGATCAAGGCCTTGAACACCTCATTAATCTGTTAGAAGTTGCAGCGGACTCTGTAGAGCATTATTCAACACTTGCGACCATGTTTCGTCGCCGTGGTGAGTTAGACCGTGCAATAAAAATCCATGAACTTTTGTTAAAGCATCCTAGCCTCAATGAACAGCAAGCAGCTTCTAGTCGTCTAGAGCTTGCTGAAGACTATATTATGGCTGGACTTTTAGATGGTGCAGAAGAGCATTTAGTATGGCTGGTTAAAGCGAATCAAAGTGAAGCGCTTGAGCCTATCCTTACCTTGTATGCACAAACACGTGAGTGGGAAAAAGGCATTAATATGTTTGAAGCCCATAGCGATTTATTTTCAAAACCTCAACATTTTAAAGCGATTGCTAATTTTTACTGTGAAGCTGCATTGCTTGAAAACGACCCGCAGATTATGCGAAAAGCAATTAGCTTAAACCAAAAAGCCATGAGGCCATTATTCGAGCTTGGAAAGTCAGCTTTTGCTAAAGAAGATTACGTAAAAGCCATTTACTATTGGCGCGAACTAATTACCAACTTTACGTTTTTCGCTCCACTATTTATTGACGATTTAGCGCATAGTTACAGTCAGTTAAATTTAACCCACCAATTTCACGAGCTGCTAGTACAACTACTTGATAAAGGTGGCGTTTTAATAAAAATAAAGCATTGCCAAGCTTTATTAGAGCAAGGGCATACAGAACAAGCAATTAAGTTTTTAACAGATAGTTTAAAACGCCAGCCGACAATTCGTGGTTTTAGTTTTTTATTGCAGTTATTAGCTAAGCAAAATCATGATATTAAAGAAGTGCTCGACCAAATTGATAACTTAGTTACGTCCTATATAGCAACTAAACCAGACTTTCAGTGCCAGCACTGCGGTTTTACTAGCCACACTATTTATTGGGTGTGTCCTTCGTGTAAGCACTGGGAAACCATAGTGCCGAGCCGTGGCATAGACGGTTTTTAATTTTACTTATATTTTCATTCTTGTTAGGAAAGTTATGTCTCTCGAACAATCAAAAAAAGTTCTTATCGCCCTTGATTACGATGATCAGCAAACAGCCTTAAATTTTGTAAAACAACTTTCTCCAGATAGTTGCAGATTAAAAGTAGGCAAAGAAATGTTTACCTATTTTGGGCCGGCGTTTGTAAAAGAGCTCATTGATCTAGGGTTTGATGTTTTTCTAGATTTAAAATTCCATGATATTCCTAACACGATAGCAAAAGCGGTTACTGCCGCGGCTAAAATGGGTGTATGGATGGTTAATGTTCACGCCAGCGGTGGCGTAGAAATGATGACGAAAGCTAAACAAGCGCTTGAGCAGTTTGGTGATAAAACACCATTATTAATTGCGGTCACTGTATTAACCAGTATGGATGAAGCTGAACTTAAACGATTAGGTGTCGAGAAAACACCTGCGGAACAAGTAATCTATTTAGCCAAGCTTGCAAAAGAGTCAGGCCTTGACGGGGTAGTGTGCTCAGCACAAGAAGCCAAGCAATTAAAAGCAGAGCTAGGTGAAGATTTTAAACTTGTCACCCCAGGTATTCGCCCAGCAGGCAGTGATGCTGGCGACCAAAAGCGCATTATGACGCCAAAACAAGCCATTGATGATGGAAGTGATTACCTAGTTGTTGGGCGCCCGATCACACAATCCGCAGATCCTGTCGCAGTTCTTAAAGAAATTAATGACTCGTTAAAATAAACAAGCGTTATTTTAATTAGTATTAGTACTAGTACTAAGAACAAAGAGCAAAGTATTTACTTTGCTCTTTTGTTTATAGATACCTAAACTTAATCATTTGGTGATGAATATGCCAGTTGCGGTCATTTAAAACACAAAATGGCAAAAGGCAAGACACGACCCCATTACCCACTTTTATTTTGCAAAAAATTTAGTAAATGATTCACAAAGAGGTTAAGAGACGCTGCGCTTAAGAGTGATACAGGTTCTAGGCTCAAAAGTATTTGCGCGCCTGAGGACACTACTACCTAATAGCCAACGCTTATCAGCTAACGGTGGATTTAGATCACTGGATACGCTGAAGGATAAGAATTGCTACTGACGGTAGTGGCGTAAACCTAGCACAAGGCAATGACAACTTGGCTTCACAAGGTTTAGTGTCATTGAGAGATATTTGGATCAATATTCATTACGGGAGATGAACCGCCCATTGCACTTCCTGCTAATAAAAAGCGCTTGATGGGTGGTGTGGGGGCTGGAGGTTAGAGACCTCCAGCTACCCGATTATGCATGCTATGCTACAGACGTTAATAGAGCCTCATAGTGAGCTTTATCTGCTTGAAGATGTTTAATTATATCCTCGACAGCATTACCTATATCACAGATTAAATCTGAATTATTGGCCAATCGCTCGATATTGTTCAAGTGACTAAAATAATGTAGCACTTTCAATATCCTTTTAGATTCCTGTGCTCCAAATAATTGTTCTGCACGCTGATCGACTGTGTCTCTGGTAAAACTTGGTATTCTGGAGTATGTGTATAGTTCAACAAATCGTCTAACTGCGTTTGGAATCGACAATAGTAGCTCTAGGTTTTCTTTATCTTCACTTTTATGGAATCGATGAATTATACTAAAAAGGTAGTGATACTCTGAGGAATACATCTCGATTGATTTTGGTAAGTTGACGATTTTGGATTCCTTGCCAGAAACTCTCTTGATTTGAAAGAACGCACTTTTCTTATTACCCAGTGGCAACTCTTTTAGTAAAGAGAAAAACTCAAAATTATGAGTCGATATAAAAAGTTGCTTACATTTGCATTGCCATTGAACAGAACCATTATCAGGATTTTTTACTTTTCCGAAGAAATACTCCTTAATCAATGCGTTCACTTGAAATATGTGGTTACTATCAAGACTCGAAATCGGGTCATCGATATACACAATAGCTTGATTAAGCTCTTTAATCTCGCCTAACTTTGTTAAAAAGAATGAAAATGCAATCGCAGATTTTTCACCTTCACTTAGGTTTTTGGCGATACTCCCTTCTCTAGACAGCCTAAACCTTTCATACCCGTCTATTTCAACTACATCAATTCTAATTTCATCACGACCAAGAAATTCAGATATATACTCATTGATAATTTCTCTACCTTTTTGAGCCTTACTTATTGAAGCCTGTAATTCTTGAATTTCAGCTTTAAGATTCTCAGCTATATTTCTATATTTTTCTTTATGAGATGAATATAGCGCTCGCTTAGATTTCTTTTCCTCTATTTTGTTATCGATCAAAAAAGTCGCAGCATAGTGCTTTTTCAACTCATCTATAGCCTTTTTCTTCTGGCCATCAAAGTCTTCAGTAGCCTTATTGGATTGATCAATTGCCTCATTTAGTTGTTTTAACGAATCTTTGACTAAGCTTTCATGAGCTTTAGAATAAGAGATTTTATTAACTTCTAAAAATGGCGCATCATGCTTCTCTTTAAGTCTGTTTATCAGCTCCTCAATTTGATTGTTATAATTCTTAATTGATGTTTCTATATTGCTATTAAATTCGTTAATGTTAGCTCTAAACTCTGGATACAACTGATTTTCGTTCAAGTGTACATAAGCCATTGGAAGTTTCTCAGCACTTCTAATAAGCCCCTTTAATTCTCCTTTATATTTAGCTAGGTCTTTAGAAAAGTGTAATTTAAAACCTTTAATTCTCTCTTCATCAATTTTTCCACCACAGAATTCACAACTTTCCTTACCTTCATTGATAGATAACCCAGTTTCAATCCAATTCGAAATTGATGGATTATCCCTCAGATATTCAATAACTGAAGAAAAGGCGGGAGTCTCCTTAAGTTTTGCATTGCATTTATCAAAAAACTCTCCTGCGCCGAGCGGAACACTGATATTTTTAACCTTTTCCAATCTGTCGCTATTAGTGGATAAAGCCATCTTCAGCTTAGATGATACTTCAATATCACTTAGTAAAGATTGGTTGATGGGGGTGGGTAATATGGCTATTGTTTTATCTAGATGAGCCGCCGTGTAAGCTTCTACGATATTTAGTGTGTTTTTAATCTGTTTAGCTGTGTTGGTTTTTAAGGAGCTAATTAACTTATCGATTTCTTTATCTTCATCTTGCTTTTTCTTGTAACCTGTTCTGCATCTTTCAACCAAAGCTTCATATTTATCAATTTTCTTCTCGGCTTCAATTGTGTCCTCGCCCAAAAGAAGAATTGGATTGAAAGACTCTCCATCCCAGCTTAAGTTGTTTTCAATGAAGTCAGAATTGAATACCCTGACCACTGGTGCAATATCTTTAAAGTTATTCTCATCTAGCTTCGTACCATCACCTAACTCAAATGTAAATTTTCCGGCCGGATAATCTGGATGGGCATTGCGATGCTCTAAAGTTGAGAAGATTCTAGAAAAAGTAGTTTTACCTGAATAGTTCCAACCATAAATGATGTTTTTATCATTAAAATCCGAAAGATCAGCTGAACTACTGAAGTTGTTGTAGACTCCGAATGATTGGATTTTCTTTAATGACTTTAACATCGTAACTCCATTTTCGATTTATGATACATAACGCCCCGCTAAGGGGCTGATAATTGCTTGCTAAAATGTGAAGCGGAGCGAAACTGAGCAAGCTATTAGCAGTCCCGTCTTCAGCGGCTTGTTAGAGGATGTTTACTCTTCAACTTTTTGGTATTTCGTTATTTAAATATTCAACGAAGTCCAGCAACTCTTTGTCCACACTCCAAGCATAAGCTGACTGAAAGTGAACCAAATTTCTTCTACCTCGCACTTTTTCAAGTCCTTTGAGTATATTATTTGGAGCCTTTGTTTTATTTAAATATTCTTCTTTAACCAAACAACCAACACCTATCGTGTTTTCACCAAATTTAATTTCTTCTCCCTTTTTAGTAAGGGATTGAATTGTTCTAATGTGAATTGGTGCTTTTTTTTGCCGCTTTTTCAAAGAATTTGGCTTTGATATTTCGTGAATTACATAACTTTTTGCCAACAATTTTCTCTTCATTAGCATTTCAAACGCAGACATAAGAATGAGGTCGTCCACGATGACTTCAAAGCAATCGGATAAAAGCATATATAAATGATGAAAATCTTCATTATCCATATGCTCACCAGCTTCAATTTTTTCATCACAGACTTTACGTAGCACCTTAGCACTATTTATGTTTTTAACTATCGTAGCTTTATCCAGCATAGATCTAGCAAAATAATCCAAAGATTTATACATCTTTGAATTTCTACCTTCAAGGTAATGTTCATGCATTAGTTCATGTACGCTACTATACGATTTATCCATAATCCTCTAACAGCTTATTGAACACCATTTTGGTGGTTTATAACAAACCAAAACGGCGTATATTACATACCCTGATAATTTCACCAAAAATTACCATTGTAAACAAATAATTAAAATAGCTAGGAATTGAGCTTGTTTTTTTGCACTAAAACGGCGTTTAATAATGTTATCGGACAAAATTAGGCTCCTACTCAAAGAAGTAGGAATAAATTTAACCTTTTCAATGACAGGTGATCGCTCATAGTTGCCATTGGAGCGTATAAAACAAAAAGAGCAAAGCTTTCACTTTACTCTTTTCTATATCATTTTAAATTACCGCTGACCGCTGACCGCTGACCGCTGACCGCTTACTTAAGCCTAATAGACTTAGCTTCAATATCAATTAACCCTTGCTTAAACAAACCGCCAATGGCTTTTTTGTAGTTTGCTTTGCTGGTAGAGAACACCTTTTTAATAAGCTCAGGGTCTGACTTATCACCAATTGCTAAAACACCGCCTTCGTCTTTTAGCTTTTGCATGATTTTTTCACCCAGCTCACTGACTTTCCCCATACCTGGTTTTTCAAGTATGACGTCTATTTTGCCATCTTCACGGACTTTCTGAATAAAGCCTTTGAGCTTTTGACCAACAAACAGGTTTTTAAATACCATATTATAAAAAACCACACCAAAATGTGCTTCTTCAATCAATACTTTGTAGCCGATATCCGTTTTGCCAGCCACAATTAAATTAACTTCCTGAAGGGCTGTGTATTGTGGTTCATCTTTTGATAGAAAACGATTAAAGTTGCTAGAAGCACAAATACGTGAACTGGCGTTATCTAAGTAAAGACGAACTAAGTAGGAGTGGCCTTCTTGCATACGAGGCTTTTGTTCATTAAACGGGGCAAGTACATCTTTGTCTAAACCCCAATCTAAGAAAGCGCCAATGCTATTAATTTCTTTAACACGCAGTAGAGCGTATTCACCCACTTGTGCGTGTGGTTTTTTAGTTGTTGCTGTCGGTAAATTAGCATTATCTAAAAAGATAAAAACACTGATGCTATCGCCGGCTTCAAGCTCATGTTTAATTTCATGGCTAGGTAAAAAAACTTCGCCTAAATCGTGGCCATCAAGGTAAGCACCTTCATTACTGACTTCGTTAACAAATAAGGTTTGGGTTGTACCAAGGTAACTCATAATTATTCCTGCTCTGGCTTTTTACGACGGCGCATAGGTGCATCACCATCAATATTTAATGGTGCTTTTATTGGGGCTTGAGGTTTTTTAGGCTTAGCTTTGCGCTTAGGTGCAGCTTTAGCTTTTGGTTTTACTTTTTCGTTTATTTTATTCTGTACTTGCGGTTTTTTATCCCGCAGGCCTTTAAATTTACCCGTTAGCCCTTCAACAGTGTGAAACTCTAATTCATCATTTAAAAATGATTTAATGGCCTTATAACTAGGCCAATCTTTAGGACCGACCAATGAGATAGCTGTGCCTTTAAATCCGGCGCGACCTGTACGCCCAATACGATGAACGTATTCTTCAGCATGTTTTGGTAAGTCAAAGTTAATAACATGGGTGACACTTAACAAGTCTAAGCCGCGAGAGGCAACATCGGTGGTAATAAGTATTTTGAAGTTTTCTCGGCTGAAGGCATCCATGATTTCAAGGCGTTTACTTTGTGTTAAATCGCCAGCAAGCGCTTGTGCTTTGAGCCCTTTACTATTTAAAAGCTCACTTAATCTGGTTGTGTCTGCACGTGTCGCGGTAAAAATAATGCATTGGCCAACGTCTTCTTGTTTAACAAAGTGCTCTAATAGCGCTTCTTTATGATCTAAGTGATCAGCTAAATATAAGCTCTGTTTGATATCAGAATGCTGCTCATTTGCAGCACTTAGCATTATTTGTTTAGGCTTTTTAAGTAAATTACGCGATAGCGCATCAACTTGGGCGTGATCAAGCGTTGCTGAAAACAATAATGTTTGGCGTAAACGGTGGTCGGCCAAATCATTAATCATTTTTAATTGTTCAGTGAAGCCTAAATCAAGTATCCGATCTGCTTCATCGAAAATTAATAATTCTAAACCACTCAACTGCAATGAACGTTGGGTTAAGTGATCAGCTAAACGACCAGGGGTAGCAATAACAAAATGCGGATCATTTCTAAGCGCTTTTATTTGGTCATTAAAGTTTTCACCACCGAGTATTTTTACCGCTTTTATGTTGGTACCAGCAATAAGTAACCTAAGTTGAGTAAAAACTTGGGTGGCAAGCTCGCGAGTTGGAGCGACAATTAAAACGCGTGGGTCACGTTTACTGAGCGCTTTTTGCTTCATGACACGCTGAACGGCAGGTAATAAAAACGCTAATGTTTTACCTGAACCAGTTTTAGATTGAGCAAAAATATCATGGCCAGCCAATGCTGTCGGCACAGCGTGAGCCTGAATATCTGTAGGCTTAGTAATGCCTTGGTGCGCAAGTTGAGTTTCAAGGCGGTTATCGATGCCAAGATCAGTAAAGTGCAAAGTGTCTATCTCCAAATGAGTAATTTAAATCTTCATAAATCTGGCCGCTATTATAGCTCAGTCAAGGTGATTGCTCACAGTAAAAACCCGTTAATCATTAGTTTTTTTGCATTTAATTTGAAAAAGCGTAAAATATGCGCCCCAATGCGCCGGATTTACGATTCGGTTATCAAAAAGCAAAATTAGGAACGCTCATGACAGCCATTCATAAAGATAATGTCACTAGCGCGCACTTTGTTGTGTGTGCACTGTATAAATTTGTTGCCCTACCTGAATATGAAGACCTTCGCCAACCTTTGCTTGATGTAATGGAGAAAAACGATGTACGTGGTACGTTGTTAATTGCTGCCGAAGGTATTAATGGTACAGTTGCAGCTAAACGTGAAGGCATTGATAATCTACTTGCTTGGCTTGATAGCCAGCCTAATTTAGACAATATCGTGTCTAAAGAGTCTTATGATGATGAATGCCCGTTTTACCGTACCAAAGTGAAATTAAAAAAAGAAATTGTCACTATGGGTGTTGAAGGGGTCGACCCACTTAAAGTGGTTGGCAGTTACGTTAAACCAAAAGACTGGAATGCGCTAATTTCAGATCCTGAGGTTATCCTTGTTGATACCCGTAATGATTATGAAATTGAAATTGGCACGTTTGAAAACGCAGTCGATCCAAATACAAAAACATTTCGTGAATTCCCACAATGGGCAAAAGAAAACCTCGATCCAACAAAACATAAAAAAGTAGCCATGTTTTGCACTGGTGGCATCCGCTGTGAAAAATCAACCGCGTATATGAAAGAGCAAGGGTTTGATGATGTATACCACCTTGAAGGTGGCATCTTAAAGTATCTTGAAGAAGTGCCAAAAGAAGAGACCATGTGGCAAGGTGAATGCTTTGTTTTTGATAATCGCGTTGCGGTTGATCATGATTTACAAAAAGGCTCATACGATCAATGTCATGCGTGTCGTATGCCAATCACTGAAGAAGAAAAGCTAAAACCTGAGTATATGGAAGGGATATCGTGCCATCATTGTATTGAAGATGTGACCGATGAACAACGTGCGCGTTTTGCTGAACGTCAAAAGCAAATTGAATTAGCTCAAGCGCGCGGGGAAGGGCATATAGGTAATGAAGCTCAGGCTGTATTACAAAAGCGTAAAGAGGCTAAAAAAGCACAAAAAGACGCGCAACGTAATAATTAAGCCAAATAAGTTTGCAGAAAAACCCCAACTATTTGGGGTTTTTTTATGGGTGAAGCAAAACTGCTTTATGAATTATTTGCTATTGATAATAGCTGATATGTTGAAAGAAACGCACGGTGATATCTTGACGCTCTTTGTTAATTGCAAGGGGCTCAACCATATTACGAATAACACTTTCTACTTTATTCATAAAACGCCCATGACCAATGCCTTGTTCATCGTTTTCATTGGCCACAATTATAAAATGCATTGTTTCAACAAGCTTGTTCTCTAAAAAGTAATGATTGAACTGGCAGGTTTGTTCATTGGTCGAAAAGCTTAACTTTTGTAGTTCACTGTTACTGTCATTTTTGTCAATCTTACTGTTTCGAATTATGGGCATACTGCCATTAGCCACCATAGCGGCAATATTTAATTGCTTAGCTTCGCACTGGCTTACAAACTCATTGTAGAAATGCTCATAAAACTCGGTGTAGTCTCCCTTGTTCAGTAAATGTTGAAACTGGGTTTTAATGGTGCGAGTCACAGGAATTTTAAAGGTCGCGTAGGTCATTTCATTATGGTGTTCGGGTAAACTACAATGACGACTTTGGTAGCGTTGATATAAGCCTCGCAGTTTGTAGCCGTAGCTTTCTTTGTGACCTTTCGCTTTAGCAAATAGATCGTAAGTTAAATGCTGATGGTCACGCAGTTTAAATTGCTCCTCGCCATCAAGAATACTTTCTTGCAAAGTGTCTAATACCTTCTTCACATTATTATGAAAAATAGCACTGTTAGCACGTAAATCATCACCGGTTGCTAAAAATAGTAGGCGAATTTTTGTACTTGCTTGCTCAGTGTCATAAAAACACTTATGCGCTTCGTGATAACGAGGGTTATAGAAAAACAATATTTGCTTATTTGTTTGTAAACAATAGGATTCTTCGTGAAATCTAACGACAGGTAATTTATCGTTGGCGATTAGATGAACATTGTGCAGCTCATATTCATCACATAGAGCAAATAGCTGCCTTGCGATTCGCTCATAGCATTGCCGCGGCGTTTCAAATTGTGAGTAGAGTTTATTGCTTGGTTTAAATTCAGCAAGAATGTATTGATTTGCTCTAGCACTCGTTGGTATGTACACGCGATGTTGCGATAATGAAGCCATATTTATTCCCTAATATTGTTTCGTTAATGGCGCCACTTTAACTTGTTTGAATGACTTTTTTATTGCGCTAGAACAATTTATAGCCCAATTTTTAAACCCTGTGTCACTTTGTGAGGTTGCTTGGGTATATATGTAATAAACCCACATGTTTTACTGTATGTTAACGGTTGTTTTTGTAATAATGCAGTAGTTTTGTAACCATGCACTTATGTGAGGATTGTACTCCTATGGCGGAAATTGAGAATCGCCCAAGTAATTTTATTAGAACCCGTATTGATGAAGATTTAGCATCAGGAAAGCATGCGACCACGCATACGCGTTTTCCACCAGAGCCTAATGGTTTCTTACATATTGGCCATGCAAAATCGATCTGTTTAAATTTTGGTATCGCACAAGATTATAACGGTCTTTGTAATTTACGTTTTGATGATACTAACCCAGAAAAAGAAGACATCAACTATGTAAATTCTATAAAAGAAGACGTGCAGTGGTTAGGCTTTCAATGGGATGGTGAAATCAATTACTCATCTAACTATTTTGATGCCCTATATGGTTATGCGGTTGAGTTGATTGAAAAAGGCTTGGCTTATGTGTGTTTTTTAACGGCAGATCAAGCCCGTGAATACCGTGGCACATTAAAAGAACCTGGTAAAAACAGCCCAACTCGCGATACATCACCGCAAGAGAACCTCGTGTTATTTGAAAAAATGCGTAATGGTGAGTTTAAAGAGGGTGAATGTGTATTACGCGCTAAAATTGATATGGCAAGCTCATTTATGGTGCTTCGCGATCCAATTATTTATCGTGTTCGTTTTGCGCATCACCATCAAACTGCTGACAAGTGGTGTATTTACCCAATGTATGATTTCACGCATTGTATTTCAGATGCGCTTGAAGGTATTACTCATTCTTTGTGTACGTTAGAGTTCCAAGATAATCGTCGCCTATATGATTGGGTACTTGATAACATCAGTCTAGAATGTCATCCACAGCAAATTGAGTTTTCACGATTAAACCTTGAATACACTATTATGTCTAAGCGTAAGTTAAACGACTTAGTGGTAAATGGGCACGTAGAAGGCTGGGACGATCCACGTATGCCGACAATTGCCGGTCTTCGTCGCCGTGGTTATACACCAGCGTCTATTCGCGAGTTTTGTTTGCGAATTGGCGTAACTAAACAAGAAAACATGGTTGAAATGGGCATGCTTGAAGCATGTATTCGTGAAGATCTAAATGAAAACGCACCGCGTGCAATGGCTGTACTTGATCCTGTTAAAGTTGTGATCGAGAATTTTGGCGATGACGCTGAAACACTGTCTGTTGCTAATCACCCAAATAAGGAAGAAATGGGTCGTCGTGACGTGCCTTTCACACGTGAGCTTTATATTGAACGCGAAGACTTCCGTGAAGAAGCCAACAATAAATTTAAACGTTTAGTGCTTGATAAAGAAGTGCGTTTACGCGGTGCTTATGTGATCAAAGCGAACCGCGTTGAAAAAGATGAAAATGGTGAAATCACAGCTATATATTGTAGCTATGACCCTGAAACACTTGGTAAAAACCCAAGTGATGGGCGCAAAGTTAAAGGGGTGATTCACTGGGTTAGCGCAACTGAAGCTGTTACAGCTGAAGTACGTTTATATGACCGTTTATTTAGTGTGCCAAACCCAGCTGCGGCTGACGATTTTGCAACTACACTAAATCCAGAATCTCTAGTTGTTTTACCTAATGCAAAGCTTGAGCCATCACTTATAAAAGCTACGCCAGCGCAAGGTTTTCAGTTTGAGCGAACAGGTTACTTTAGCCGCGATACTAAGTCTGAAACCTTAGTGTTTAATCAAACTGTGGGTCTTCGTGATTCATGGGCTAAAATAGAGCAGAAGTAATTCTGCTCTAAAAGTAATAGACACAAAAAAACCTGCTTAAGCAGGTTTTTTTTATTATTTATAAAGCTAAATTATTGGCTGTCAGCAAAAGCTTTACAGGCCTCAGTGTCAGTACACTCGCCGTAAAGGTAAAGAGAATGGTTAGTTAGCTTAATACCATTTGCTTCAGAGATTTCAACCTGACGTCGTTCAATTAAGTCATCTTCAAACTCAACAACTTTGCCGCACTTCAAGCAAACAAGGTGGTCGTGGTGAGTGCTGCCAGATAATTCAAATACTGACTTACCACCTTCAAAGTGGTGACGAGAAACAATACCTGCATCATCAAATTGGTTCAAAACACGGTAAACCGTAGCAAGACCAATTTCTTCGCCTAGATCCAAAAGAATTTTGTAAACATCTTCAGCGCTGATGTGTTGGTTATCTGGAGATTGCAATATCTCTAAAATTTTAATACGCGGTAAAGTTACCTTTAAACCGGCTTTTTTTAATTCCAAGTTGTGATCAGTCATTAAATCTGTCTCAATTTTAATTTGGTTATACTAGTACACCTTAAAAAAGATGTGCACGACACATTAGCAACGCTTAGAATAACGTGCTAAACGCTCAAGTGCAAAGATCAATTTCAATAAAGTATCTGAAAGCTTAATTGCTAAACAAAAGCATAATTAAAAAGCGTCATTTAACGCTTTTTCAATTTGTTAGTCAGCAAGTTCGCTCAAGCACATTTCTTCATACACTTGGGCAGACCATGCTTTAACACGTTGCTCTGTCAGCTCTGGTTGACGGTCTTCGTCAATTCCTAAACCAACAAAGTGGTTATCATCAGCCATGCCTTTAGATGCTTCAAAGTCATAGCCTTCTGTTGACCAATGACCAACAACGATAGCACCACGTTCAGTGACAATATCGTTAATCATACCCATCGCGTCTAAGAAGTACTCAGCGTAGTCTTCTTGGTCACCACAGCCAAAAATAGCCACAAGTTTGCCATCAAAGTCTATCTCTTCAAGTTCAGGGAAAAAGTCATCCCAGTCACATTGCGCTTCACCATAATACCAGGTAGGGATGCCAAATAAGATTAAATCAAATTCTGCGATCTCTTCTTTTGAGCTTTTCGCAATATCATGAACAGCCACAAGCTTTTTACCCAATTCTTTTTGGATCATTTTAGCTACGTGTTCTGTGTTACCTGTATCACTACCGAAAAAAATACCTACACTTGCCATGAATTTAAAACCTTTTATCTATCAATAGCCAATCTTTCTTGTAAAATCGTTTCAATCAGTGCACTGCGGCTAATATTTTGTGCATCGGCCATATCACTTAACGCCTGATAAAGCTGAGATGAAACTTTAAATTCAACACGTTTTAAACCACGTGCCTTATCTCTTTTTATTTGATTACGTTTATTTACCTTTAACTGAATGTCCCGAGGGAGGGGGTTCGTTTTAGGCCTGCCTGGGCGTTTTTCGTATTCAAATAAATCGAGCGTTGTTCTGTCTGTTTCTGATTTAGCCATGGTTAGTTACCCTACACCTGCGCCTTGCCAAAAAACTTGAATAAGCCCTTTAGCAATAAAACCAGAACAGCCTAAAAAAAGTACAAGCCATACTATATAACGACCAAATTTAGGCACATTGCCACGTTTTAGTACATCTTGAATAGCCATACCGATAAAAAAGAACACACCGGCTAAGCCAAAATACAACCCAAGGGTATCAAATTCGTTAATTAACTGACTGACCATCAACGTATAACCTTTAAATTAAACGGCGCGTACTATAGCACACTAAATCGTAATAATTTAGTGTGCTTGATCAAAAACACGTGATTAAATTTGGCCTAGTCGGCAAGTAAAAAATCACTGATCGCTTTATTCACGGCTTGAGGCTTTTGTGCATGAAGCCAGTGGCCTGCGCCGTGAATAATTTTTGCCTTCGCATTTTTAAAGCGAGCCATAATTGCTTCTTTATATTGAGGCAATATGTAATCAGAGTCATTACCCTTAATAAACAAAGTATCGCATAAACAAGAATCATTTGCTTTAATATCTGATAAAATATTTTCATATTTATTGTTCAAAGCAGCTAAATTGAATCGCCAAGCAAAAGTACCTTGTTCATTTTTAGCTAAGCTTTTAAGTAAAAACTGGCGTACGCCAAGTTCGCTAATATCTTCTTGCATAACAGTATCAGCGTGTTTTCTATCATTAATGGCTTGATTAGCAACATTATTAAGGGCTTTAAAAATACTTGTATGACGTGCTTGATAGGCAACAGGTGCGATATCGAGAACGACTAAACGGCTGACTTTTTCAGGATATAAATGAGCCACTTGCATAGCGACTTTTCCGCCCATCGAGTGACCAATAAAATGTGCTTTATCTATATTTAAATACTGCATAAGCTCTATGATATCTTGGCTCATACTGGCATAGTCCATGGTTTCGCTGTGTGCTGAGCGTCCATGGTTACGCAAGTCTACGTTGATGACGAGAAAATTTTCAGCCAATGAGTTGGCAATGACGTTCAGGTTTTCAAGTGAGCCGAATAGACCATGTATAAGAATAACAGGCAAACCTTGGCCCGATTGTTTATAATTTAATAGCATTGTGGTCTCCAATAAAAGTGTGCTTAGTTTGCCTAGTGAAATAACAAATTGCAAAACATAGAGAATTAAATCAGCTTTGGGTATAATCAAGCTGAATGAAAAAATATGACCCGTAACGACAGGAATAACATGAAAAAAATTGACATAGACGACGAGTTGTATCAATACATTGCGAGTAATACGCAAAGTATTGGCGAAAGTGCATCAACTATTTTACGTCGTTTATTAAACCTTAACGGCGATATTGAACAAACAACTGACAACGTTGAGCAGGACCACGCAGAGGTAGATGCTACATCGCAAAGTGATACTACCGCCGCACAGGCAACAACAGAAGACACCCCAACAAAGCCAGTTACAAAAATGAAGCAAAAAAACGCTAGTGTCTTTAATGTACTCAATAAAGAAGAGCTCGCGATGCAAAAGGGCGTAGTTGGACGGTTTTTATTTATTCTGTCTGCACTACACCGCACACACAAAGACGATTTTTCAGCAGTCCTTGATGTTCAAGGCCGTGACCGTGTCTATTTTGCTACTAGTAAAGAAGATTTAGTAAATAGTGGAAGCAGCATGAATCCAAAAAATATCACGGACAGTGAATATTGGGTCATGACAAATTCAAATACAACACGAAAGAAAATGATGTTGCACGAAGTGGCGCTTGGCTTGGGTTATAATGCCGAACAAGCAGAACAAATTAGAGATTACTTATAACAAATAAGGAAATGTAATGGCGATTCATCCAGGTGCAGGTAAAGCTGCAACTCAATCTGATTTAGTAAACGTACCAAAATTAGTGTCGGCTTATTATTTAAATGAGCCAGATTTAGAACAAAATCCAGAGCAATGTGTTGCGTTTGGTACATCAGGGCATCGTGGTTGCTCTTACGATGTGAAATTTAATGAATCACATATCCTTGCTGTTACCCAAGCAATTTGCGATTACAGAAAACAAAACAATATCTTTGGTCCGCTTTTTTTAGGTAAAGATACCCATGCCCTAAGTGAAGCCGCTTATAACTCTGCAATTGAAGTATTAGTCGCTAACGAAGTTCAAGTAATTACACAAGAAAATGATGATTACACACCGACACCTGTTATCAGTCATGCGGTAGTTTGTCATAATAAAGCCCACCCACATGAATTAGCTGATGGCATTGTGGTGACGCCTTCACACAATCCACCTGAAGATGGCGGATTCAAATATAACCCACCTAATGGTGGTCCGGCAGATACCGACGTAACCAAATGGATTGAAGACAGAGCCAACAAGTTGTTATTAGAAGACTTAGTTGAAGTCGAATTATTCCCGTTTGCTAAAGCATCTCGTTCGGGATTTATAAAGTACCAAGATTTGATGACACCGTATATTGCCGATTTAGTCAATGTAGTTGATGTTGCTAAAATTGCTCAAGCAAAAGTGAAAGTTGGCATTGATCCACTTGGTGGTTCAGGGATTAACTTTTGGCCAATAATTGCAGAGAAATTTAATTTAGACCTAACAGTCGTGAATGAAAGTGTTGATCCGCGTTTTGCTTTTATGCCGCTAGATAAAGATGGCAAAATTCGCATGGATTGCTCTTCTCCTTATGCAATGACAAATTTAATCGCGTTAAAAGATGAATTCGACCTTGGTATTGGTAACGACCCTGACTATGACCGCCATGGCATTGTGACCCCTGATGGTTTAATGAATCCAAACCATTTCTTAGCCGTTGCGATAGATTATTTACTTAATCACCGTAATTGGTCTAGTGATGTTCAAATCGGCAAAACGTTAGTGTCAAGTGCGATGATTGATCGCGTAGTCGAACGTAATAATCGTCAAGTCAAAGAAGTGCCTGTTGGCTTCAAATGGTTTGTAGAGGGCCTAAACGAAGGATCACTCGCATTTGGTGGTGAAGAAAGTGCAGGCGCGTCGTTTTTACGTTTAGACGGCACGGTATGGAATACAGATAAAGACGGTTTTATCATGGGCTTACTTGCTGCTGAAATTATAGCTGTGACAGGTAAAACGCCATCAGCACTTTATAAAGAGCTTGAGCAAGAATTTGGTGCGCCTTTATATAAGCGTATTGATGCACCAGCAACGGCACAACAGAAACAGCGTTTAAAAGCATTAAGTGCGCAAGATGTCACTGCGGATACATTAGCAGGTGAGCCAATTTTACAAAAATTAACGCACGCGCCAGGTAATAATGCTGCTATTGGCGGCCTTAAGGTTGTGACTGAAAACGGTTGGTTTGCAGCACGTCCATCGGGTACAGAAGATATCTATAAAATTTATTTAGAATCTTTTAAAGGTGAAGAGCACTTAGCCTTGCTAGAAAAAGAAGCTAAAAAGCTAGTTGATTCTGTAATTAGTTAATATTGCGCATAATTTTAAAAATGGCTGATTCTTTCAGCCGTTTTTGTATTTACTCCACACAAAAGGCGATGAACATGTCAGCCACATCAGATTATATAGAAGAATTAAAAAGCTCAGGGGATTTCCTTACATTAAGCCGAGAAAATGAATGGCATTTAGACCCAGGTGAATTCACCTTGGCAAACGGTACAAAAGTAAATGTACATGATACAGGGGTTATCGAATTCCAACCAACATGCGACACCACAAAAGACGTTGTACTATCAAGTGCTATTCATGGAAATGAAACAGCTCCAATTGAAATATGTGATGCGCTAATTAAAAGTATTATCAGTGGTAAACTTACACTCGCACAAAGGGTTTTGTTTATTTACGGTAATCCGCAGTCAATCAATATTGGTAAACGGTTTGTTGAAGAAAACTTAAACCGTTTATTTAATGGCCATCATACAGTTGATGGTATACCTATGAATAATGAACGAAAACGGGCGGCACAACTCGAACAGTACGTGACTGATTTTTATAATCGTGGTGGTCAACAACGTGAACGCTATCATTACGATTTACATACTGCGATAAGAGGCTCGAAAAACGACAAATTTGCAGTGTATCCTTTTATGCATGGTAAACCGTGGAAAAAATCTCAGCTGCAGTTTTTACTCAGTTGTGGTGTAAATACTGTATTGATGATGAAGTCTGCCGCTACTACATTCAGTTATTACTCTTCTTATATACACGGCGCAGACTCGTTCACCGTAGAACTTGGCCAGGTAAAACCTTTTGGTGAAAATGATATGTCTCGCTTTGCCAAAACCAAAGATACATTAATTGCATTAATTACTCAAAATGAAGTTAACTACAAGCAATTTAATGCAGATGATTTTGAGCTGTTCTCTGTCCATCGTTCAATAAATCGCACAGAGCAGGATTTTTCTTTCCCATTTTCTGATGATGCCGTGAATTTTACAGGCTTTGCAAAAGGCGAACTGCTCGCCAAAGATGGTCAGACCTGTTATTACGCAGATGTAGATGGTGAAGCGATTATTTTTCCAAATGCAGATGTAGCACTAGGCCAACGTGCATTATTAACTGTTGTTCCCCTTGAAATTAATGAGAATTTTAATTAATTCCAGTATAATATTTGAGTTAACTATATGATTTTAAATATCACTTTATATTGTATAGTTAACTTTCCAGTCCCTCTCTCGTCATTTATCAATCATTCGTCTATCATTAGTTGAATAACATTTTACGTTAACGTAAAGTGTTGGCAGCTTTAATTTAATTACAGTGCAATTTTTGCAAAGATTAACCTAGCAAAAATTACGAATAATAATAATTAACCTAAGATCAGGTTACCTAATTTAGCACTGTATTTCTCGACAACAGAAGAAGGTAGGTTATGAGTAACCCAAATAACGTATCGCAGAATATTAGTCATGAACTTGAATTTATTGATGGTCATGCCTTAAATATTCCAACCTTGAGTATTTTAACCGAGGATGGCGATATCCACAGCGGTGCTTGTGCACCCGATATTGATAAAGACACAGCAATTAGCTTATACGAAACAATGCGTTTTATTCGAGCACTTGACGAACGTATGCAAGCAGCTCAACGCCAAGGCCGCGTTAGCTTTTATATGCAATGTTTAGGTGAAGAAGCTGCGGTTACAGCCTCAGCAGCAGCACTGGATCAAAATGATATGATCATGGCTCAATACCGTGAGCAAGCAGCATTGCATTATCGCGGTTTCACCCTTGACCAATTTATGAATCAAATGTTTTCAAATGAACTTGATTTAGGTAAAGGGCGTCAAATGCCGATTCACTATGGTAGTGCAGCGTTGAACTACATGACTATTTCGTCGCCTTTAGGTACCCAAATACCGCAGGCAACGGGTTACGCTTATGGTCAAAAAATTAAGCACGTTGACGCTAAAACCGGTGAGCTAAAAAGTAATATCGACAATGTCACTATATGTTACTTTGGTGAAGGGGCGGCCTCTGAAGGTGATTTTCATGCAGGCTTAAATATGGCTGCTGTGCATAAAGCCCCGGTGATCTTTTTTGCTCGTAATAATGGCTATGCTATCTCTACCCCAGCAGATGAGCAGTTTAAAGGTGATGGCATTGCTTCTCGTGGTGTGGGCTATGGTATTAAAACCATTCGAGTTGACGGCGGCGATGCATTAGCGGTATTTGCGGCAACTCAAAAAGCGCGTGAAATAGCAACATCCACTGGTGAGCCGGTATTAATAGAATCAATTGCATATCGTTTAGGTGCTCACTCAACGTCAGATGATCCAAGTGGTTATCGTTCAAAAGCGGAAGAAGCTAACTATCAGGCTTGCCCAATTGAGCGTTTCCGTAAGTGGTTAATAAAACAAGAATGGCTCAATGACGAAGACGATGTAAAAGCGAAAGAACAAATTCGTGAAGACATTCTTGCTGCATTAAAACGTGCAGAGGTGATTGAGAAACCAGCATTAGAAGAGTTGATTTCTGATGTATACGACACGCCAATACCATCATTACAACGTCAATATGAGCAATTAAAAACCCATATTAAGCAACATCCTGATGCCTATCCAGTCACTGCAGGGAGAATTAAGTAATGGCTAAAATGAATATGTTACATGCAATTAATTCAGCCCTTGATATTACGATGGCAGAGCATCCGCAAGCCTGTATTTTTGGCGAAGATGTGGGCTACTTTGGTGGCGTGTTTCGTGCCACGTCAGGGTTACAAGAAAAATATGGTCAGCATCGCGTTTTCAATACTCCATTGACTGAGCAAGGGATCATGGGCTTTGCTAATGGCTTGGCTGCATTTGGCGCGCCAGCGCTTGCAGAAATACAATTTGCCGATTACATTTTTCCTGCATTTGACCAAATTGTAAATGAATCAGCTAAATTCCGTTATCGCAGTGGTAATGAGTTTAATGTGGGTAATTTAACCATACGCACGCCTTACGGCGGTGGTATAGCAGGGGGGTTATATCACTCTCAATCTCCAGAGGCTTATTTTGCTCATACCCCAGGATTAAAAATTGTAGTACCTCGTAACCCGTACCAAGCTAAAGGTTTATTACGTGCATCTATTAAAGATGATAACCCGGTTATTTTCTTTGAGCCTAAACGTTTATACCGTGCATCTACAGGGGAAGTTCCTGAAGAAGATTACAGCATTGAGCTTGGTAAAGCTGAGGTTGTTGAGCAAGGAAGTGATGTAACATTACTTGCTTGGGGCGCACAAATGGAAATTATCGAAGATGCTGCAAAACAAGCTGCTGAACAAGGCATTAGCTGTGAAGTGATTGATTTACGCAGCATACTACCTTGGGATGTTGAAACAATTGCGCAGTCAGTTACGAAAACAGGGCGCTTAGTAATTAGCCATGAAGCACCAATCACTAACGGTTTTGGTAGCGAGATCGCGGCAACGATTCAGCAAGAATGCTTTTTACATTTAGAGTCTCCAATCTTACGAGTATGTGGACTTGATACACCTTATCCGTTGGCACTTGAAAAAGAATATGTGCCAGATGCATTAAAAGTACTTGCTGCCATTAAGCAATCGGTCGAATTTTAGGAGTTATCATGGCAAAAGATTTTATTTTACCCGATATTGGCGAAGGCATTGTTGAGTGCGAAGTTGTTGAATGGCTTGTAGAAGAAGGCGACACAGTCGCTGAAGATCAACCTATCTGTGATGTAATGACAGATAAAGCGTTGGTGCAAATTCCCGCCGTTCACGATGGCGTAATTACCAAGTTGTATTATCAAAAAGGTGATATCGCGGCTGTACATGCCCCTTTATTTGCGATGGATGTTGCCGGTGAAGCGAGCTCGCAACCGGTTGAGCAACCAATAAACCCAGCAAATAATGGCTCTGAACAATTAGAAGATTTTATTTTACCTGATATCGGTGAAGGAATTGTTGAGTGTGAAATTGTTGAATGGTTAGTCGCAGAAGGCGAGCACATTGAAGAAGACCAAGCTGTTTGTGATGTAATGACAGATAAAGCGCTAGTACAAATTCCTGCTAAATATACTGGTACAGTTCATAAGCTCTATTATGCAAAAGGGGATGTTGCACAGGTTCATAGTCCGCTGTTTCAAATGAGCATTGCAGGTACAGGCCAATCCCAGGTTGATGTGAATGAAGCTGTTGTTAAAGCGCAGTCCAACGCCAAAGAGCACACACCAGCTGCACCAACGTGTAATGTTATTACTCCGGTTGTGAATAAAAAGGCTGTTGCTTCACCGGCTGTTCGTCGAAAAGCGCGTGAAATGGATGTTGATTTAACGTGCGTACCAGGTAGCGGAAAAAACGGCCGTATTTATAAAGAAGACATTGAACAATTTGTAAATTCAGAAGTACCAAATACTATTGATACGTCTGAGCTTGACGCACCTGTGGTCAACACAGCTGCTGTTAGCAATGAAAGCACACGTGTTGAGCCTATTAAAGGGATTAAAGCTGCTATGGCTAAACAGATGGTTGCCTCTGTTAGTAGCATTCCACATTTTACTTTTTGTGATGAAATAGACTTAACCGATTTAATTGCTTTACGTAGTTCGTTGAAAGAGCAATACAAGCAGCAGGGCATTAAATTAACGATGATGCCGTTTTTTATTAAGGCGTTATCGCTAGCAATGAAAGAATACCCAGTACTAAACTCTAAAGTAAATGATGAGTGTACTGAATTAACCTATTTTAACGATCATAACATTGGCATGGCCGTTGATTCTAAAATTGGTCTTTTAGTGCCTAATATCAAGCAATGCCAAAATAAGAGTATTATTGATGTTGCAAATGCTGTTACACGCTTAACTGATGCTGCTAGAGACGGTCGTGTTAGCCCTGATGACTTAAAAGGTGGCACAATCAGTATTTCTAATATTGGCGCAATAGGTGGGACTATCGCAACGCCTATTATCAATAAGCCAGAAGTTGCCATTGTTGCATTAGGTAAACTTCAGCATCTCCCTCGCTTTGATGATAAAGGTAACGTGATAAGTAAAGCGATCATGCAGATAAGTTGGTCTGGCGATCACCGTGTTATTGATGGCGGGACTATTGCTCGTTTTAATAATCTGTGGAAATCGTATCTAGAAGAACCCGCTAAAATGATGATGGCAATGAGCTAACGCTTATTGTAGCAAAAAAAGCTCAACGTTATTGTTGAGCTTTTTTGTGTCTGTTGGTTTTATTAAACACCATAAAAATACAAGCCGTAGCCAACTAACACCGCAGGAATGGCTGAATAGAAGGTTGCGATAAGTGCGGCTTTTGGTGCCATTGCAATTGCCGGGAAGAGGGCGTCACCATCATTAGAAATAGCATTTGCTGCCAAGGCACTAAACGGAATAATACCCTGAATATATAAAGTAGTGACAATGATTTGTGGACCACAACCAGGCAAAAATCCTATGAGCACAGCGATGAGTGGTGCAAGGTAGGTATAATGTGAAAACCACGCTTTTAGGTCAACACCAGCAAAGTTAACCAATAATTCAAACAGCATAAAAGACGCCACAACCCACGCAGTGACAAAGTGTGTGTCTTGTAACACTTTATAGAGCTTAGAAGGCGGTTGGCTAGATTCTTCTTCGCAAGTAATGTCTTGATAGCTTTTACCTTTAGATGAAAAAGCCCACGTTATTACTGCAAATAATGCCATTGCAGCACCAAAAAACATAACCGTATCATTTAATCCTGAGCCAAATTGTGCAAAATCAACATTGAGCGCAATAAGAAACGCAATAATAAGGCTCGGAATTAATATAACCTTCCAAATTGATTTGCTCAAAATGATGGCTTTACTTGGTTGGCTCTTGTATTCATGCTCTACATCTTGGTTTTCTGGCTTTAAAAAGTCACTTTTATGAAAGTAATTCACCAAACTACCGCTGATCACACCAACGCTTAATCCAATAAGCATTATTAGTAAACCTTCAGTTGGTTTAGTTGCGAGTAACAAAAAAGCGGCATCGCCCATGGTGGCTGTTAACACAGCGACTATAGAGCCAAAGCTAGCCTGTCCTTTCGTAAATTGAGTCACCACGATGATTGCGCCGCCGCAACCAGGCAAAGCGCCTAAGAAAGAGGCAAAACTAACTTCTAAAATAGGTGATTTAGCATTAAGGTAGGCTAACTCTAACTGAGGAAGTCTATCAATCAAGTAGTAGTAAATAAAAAGCGTAGCAGCGACAAATACGCTAACTTGAAAAAAAGCATCGCTCATTGCAGTAAGAGTAATGTCGCGAATAGGGGAGTAGGCCAAACAAATAAGTAAAACCAGTGGCAACAACATGCGTTTATTTTCAATAAAAGAGCGTGTTGATATAGATGACATAAACTTTGGCAATGTGAGAGTGAACATAAGTGCAACCTAAAACGTTATTAAGTTGCACTTTAGAATTAAATTAAATGAAAATCAATATCATTTGCGTTATTTTCTTTGGAATTCTGAGCTTTCATTCCATTTTGGCCATTCTACCTGTTCAGATATATCAAAACCTACTTGATAAAACAGCTGTAAATCTTGCACAGCACCTGATAAATCCCATTCATCACGGTATCTATCACAAGGTTGATGATAACAACCACGAAGCACTAAGCTCATACGTTTACGGTAACTTGCAGTTTCTTCGTCAAACGCTTCACTACCACCACCAGCATACATGGCTGGTACACCCATATTGGCAAAGGCAAAGTGATCTGAACGGTAGTAACCACCTGAAGATGGTTTAGGGTCGCCAGACACAGTACGGCCTTGCTTTTTCGCTGCGCTAGCGAGTAAAGAGTCCATTTGTGATTTACCAATGCCGACTACACTAATATCTTTCACTTTGCCTAATAGATTCAGGCTATCCATATTAATGTTTGCAACTGTTTTATTGGCTGGGATCACTGGGTTTGCAGCATAGTATTTAGAGCCTAGTAAACCTTGCTCTTCTGCTGTCACTGCTAAGAAAGTCATTGAACGGCTAGGATGCTTAGGCAATTGAGCAAATGCTTCAGCCACTTCAATCATACCCGCTGTGCCAGTTGCATTATCGTGAGCACCATTATAAATTTGATCGCCCTTACGACTTTTATCTGTACCTAGGTGATCCCAATGCGCAGAATAAATGATGTGCTCATCTGGTTTTTCGCTACCTGGTAACGTCGCGATGAAATTATATGAGATAGATTTTTTTATGGTGTTTTTAACCGCTACAGATGCTGTTAAATCGCCCATATCGACATGATAGGCACCTTTTGCTGCATTTTTCTTTGCAGTGTCAAAATCAAGGCCTGCTTTTGTAAAGAGCTCTTTAGCTACATCAGTTGTAACCCAGCCTTCAACAGTGACACGATCCATGTTGTTATTTTCTTTTTGAAAACCAAATTGTTCGCCACTCCATGAGTTCTCAACAACAGACCAAGGGTAAGAAGCTGGGGCTGTTTCATGAATGATGATTGCACCAGCAGCACCTTGACGACTAGCTTCTTCATATTTGTATGTCCAACGACCATAATAGGTCATTGCATCGCCAGTAAATAGTGCTGGATCTTTGGTGGCAAAACCGGGGTCGTTCACTAGCATGACTACTGTTTTACCTTTTACGTCAAGGCCTTCATAGTCATTCCAGTTATACTCTGGCGCGTTTACACCATAACCAACAAAGACAAGCTCTGAATCTTTAATACTCTCGTTTTCACTAATACGGCTGCTGCCCATGACCATATCTTTTTTATATTGGTAATCTTTGCCACCAATTGATAAAACCATATCAGAATCTGCTTCAAGAGATACAAGCGGTACTTCTTGCAAAAAGCTGTCGCCATTACCTGGTTCAAAACCAATTGCTTTAAATTGTTCAGTTAGATAAGCAAGAGTCAGCTCTTCGCCTTTAGATGATGGTGCACGACCACCAAATTCATCAGATGCCAATACCTTTACATGCTCTGCAAGTTGCTGTGCATTGATAGACTCATAGCCTTGTTCAACATCTTCAGAAGTGAGACTTGTTGCTGCACAACCTGCAAGCACTGCGCTTGCCAGTAGTGTAAGAGAAAAATAACGTTTCATAGTCACTCTTTTTTTGTTTTAAGTACCAACAGTATAAGAACTTCTATTAAATAGAACCAGTTTTTGCGGTAAACTGAGCGAATACTCTGTAAAGCAAAAGGTACTCATGAAGCGGTTTACCCCTTATGAGCAATGGCACCCTCAGTTAGTAAGCAGTGGTGCCTTTGAACATTTAAATAGACTATTTAAGTTAAATCAACAATTAGATTGGCCTACATGTGATTGGTTTTCACCGTTTCTAACTGGTGTAAATGAGAATAATAGACCGATCGTTTTTAAAGATGACGCTTTATTTAGTGAAGAACAGCGTTATTACGAACAAATCATATTTGATACAGGCTGTGTACCAACTCGCCAACAAAACTGGCATGATTTATTTGGTGGCTTTATTTGGTGCCTATTTCCTAAAACCAAAGCTTTATTGAATAAGCGTCACGTTGAAGAAATCAGCTTGCATGGCACAAAACAACGAAGTAAACACCGCAATGCATTAACACTGTTTGATGAATGCGGTGTTATTTTGGCCGTGACAGATTCTCAATGGCCCGAATTACTTAGAGAGCATCAGTGGCAAACTGCCTTTGTTGATTTACGCGCACAGTGGGGTAAAAGCATCAATGCCTATATGTTTGGTCATGCAAACTATGAAATGCTGACAAAACCGTATATAGGGCTCACTGGTAAAGCCTTTTTTGTGAAAGTGCCTGAAGACACATTTTGTAAAGATTTAACTGCGCAATATGCGTACCTAGATACGGTGCTTTATGAGATGATTGGGAAAAATAATTGTCTAGCTGATAATAGTCTATTATCTCCTTTGCCATTGTTAGGTGTTCCTGGCTGGCATATTGATAATAATAACAGTGATTTCTACAGTAATACGGATTACTTTAGGCCAAAACGAAGGACACGAAAATGATAGAAGTAGCAGGGCTTAAAAAGAAGTTTAAGCTAACTAAAGATCATAAAAAAAACAAACTTGAAAAAACGGACCCAAGGGAAGATAAAGATTATTTTCATTCGGTTAGGGATGTAAGCTTTCATTGTAATGCAGGTGAAGTACTTGGTTTACTTGGGCCAAATGGGGCAGGAAAAACCACCACATTGAGAATGATCTCGACTGCGCTTGTGCCAGATGAAGGCAGTATTAACATCGCTGGGCAAGATATCATAAAAAAACCATTGTTTGGCCGTAAGTCAATTGGATTTTTGTCTGGTAGTACGGGGTTGTATGGCCGTTTAACAGTGAAAGAAAATATAGAGTATTTTGCTAAATTACATGGCATGAAAAAAGCAGCCATTACCTCGCGTTGTGCACAGTTGTTTGATTTACTCGATATGCACAGCTTTATTGATAAACGCGCTGATAATCTATCAACCGGTATGAAACAAAAAGCAAATATTGCACGTGCTGTTGTTCATCAACCCGCAGTAGTTGTTCTTGATGAGCCAACAACGGGGCTTGATATCATGACTACGCAAACTGTGATTAAGTTTATTAAAGGGTTAAAAGAGCAGGGGACACCGGTTATATTTTCAACCCACCACTTGGATGAAGTCGCTCTATTGTGTGATCGTGTTGCGGTTATTAATGAAGGTATTAGCTGTTTTGATGGTACTGTTACAGATTTTAAACTCGCTGGTAATAGCGAAGAACTTAACCAAGCATTTATGAATATTTTGACGGAGAAGCGCGATGTTTGAGGTATTTAAAAAGGAATTAAAAGAGCTTCTACGCGATAAAAAAACATTATTGTTTATTGTGGCGTTACCAATAGCCGTATTCCCGTTAATTTTTGCTGTAATGGCATTTATCACTTCTCAAGCGGCACTTGAGGCCGAACAAGAAGTTCACACGTATGCCATTATTAATGGCGAATACGCACAAGAATTCACAGACAAAGTGTTTTATCATAAAAGTTTTAAACTTTACCAAGGTGATAAAACGTTTACTACGGCTGAACAGCTTAAAGAAGCAGTAAAAGCAGGCCACATTGATATGGGGATCTACCTGCCAAGTAATGCAAGAGAAGCACTGGACGGTGAAAAGCAAAGTGAGTGGCAAGTTGTATTCAATGACGCCAAATCAATCAACTTTCTATTTCAACGAGTAAAGGAATTAGCAACTGAGTTTGGTGACTCAATAAGAGCGGATAAACTAGCCAGTTATGGTATTAGTGAGGAGCTACAAACGGCCATCATAGACCCGATTAAAGTTGTTAAAGTTGACACTGCCGATAAACGCGAAAGCCTAGGTGAAAAAATAGGTGGATTTATACCCTATTTATTAATTCCGTTAGTGTTAATGGGAGCAAGCTACCCAGCCATCGATATTGGGGCTGGGGAAAAAGAACGAGGCACACTTGAAACGCTGCTATTAACCCCTATTACACGTACGCAACTGGTACTTGGTAAATTTATCACTTTATTGGTGTCATCAATTGTAACAACCAGTATCACTGTTTTGAGTATGGGCGTGTGGATCACAATCGCCATTAATGTTATGGATTTAGAGATTGCAAAAACGGCGTTTAGTACTTTACATGTAATAGACTTTGCGTTGATATTTATTATTTTACTCCCTCTAGCGGCTATTTTTGCATCTCTTGCGTTGGCTATATCAATATATGCCCGTAGCTTTAAAGAGGCGCAAAATTACATGACTCCACTGAGCATGGGCGTGATTTTCCCAATTATAGTGGCACTTTTGCCTAATGTAGAGTTGACGGCTAAAACAGCTTTCATCCCGGTTACTAATGTTGCTCTTGCTATAAAAGAGATAATCAAAGGGACTGTTGATTACACCTTGGTCGGTTTAATCTTTTTAGCAACAGTTATTGTTGCAGGCGCGTTGATTGCGTTTTGTGTTAAGTGGTTTAACAAAGAAGAAGTATTATTTAGGTAAGCATTGTAATGGTGGCTCCTCAGCCACCATTACTATATATTTCAATAAATAAGATAAATAATTCAGAAATATCGATTAATTCAGTGTGTAAATGATCTATACTCGGTGATAATAAAATTTATCAAAATGGCATTGATTTCATGCAAAGCCCACGCTCTTTGACGAGTATGTTCAAATCAAGCAAAGTTTTTCTTTTAGCGCTACTAATATCTGTTATGTTAGCACTGCCGAGTATATATGTTTTTGAATTAAAAACTCGAAGTGATATTTTCAATAATGAAAAAGTAGCGCTTGAACATGTACTTGAAACTAAAATACAGTATCTTAAAGCTCAACTACAAACCAGTGTAGCGTCAATCCACTTTTTAGACTCAACGCCTCCAATATCGGGTATCCGCCGCTCTCATGCTAACAATAATATAGACCCCGCTTTTGATATCTCAGTGTCCGTTTGGCAAACCCGTTTAGCTGAAATATTCACAGGGTTTATGCAAACAGATGAAACCCTCTCACAAGCTCGTTATATCACTTTAGCGAATCAAGGGATGGAATTAGTCAGAGTTGATCGTATAAATAATGAGATAATACGCATCGAAGGAGATGCGTTACAACAAAAAGGGCAACGAGATTATATGCTCAAAGCGAGCATGCAAGATAAAAACACAATTTATATTTCTCCGATAAATTACAATCGTGAAAATGGAGATATTCAGCGTCCATATACAAGTACATACAGAGTTGCTAAGCCGGTATTTGATGATCAGGGCTTTGTGTTTGCAGTTTTAGTGACCAATTACTTTGCTGAACCCTTGTTAGCGAATTTACCTAAAAATACAACGCAAGGTCTAAGTGTATATTTATTGAATAGTAATGAGCAATTTCTTTACCATCCAGACAATAGCATTCAGTTTGGCTTTGAATTTGGCCAAGACGTGACATGGTCAAGTCTTTTTACAAAAAGCCAAGAGATGTCATCGCAGGTTACACTGCCGATGACGGGATTATCACAGCAGTATTATTTAAAAAAACGCTTAAATTTGGAGGGTAATATTGCAATGCAACCGTTAGAAATCGCGGTTTCAATTGATACTCAAATATTACTTGAAAAGGTCTCTCAGCGACGAAATAACTTTATTATTGTATTAGCTACTTTGTTTTCAGTCATACTCTTTTTAGTCTGGTTGTATCAACGTTATATTAACCGTAAGTTAGAGTTTCATTCATTAAAAGAACAAAATAATAAGATAATAGAAAATTCTCTTGATGCGATTCTTACGATTGAAGAACAAGGCGTTATCTGTCAATCTAATCATACAGCTAAAGCGAACTTTAAATTAATAGAGGGAACAACTAGATTTTCTGATTTATTTATTCTTAATGAGCAAGATCATGATTACATTAGTGAAACAATTAATTTAGGTACTAAACCGCCGTTTGAAGCAATCTATATAGATGAAAATAAGCAACAGCATTTTTACTCAATTACGCTCACCTCTGTTTATGATATTTTTACTCAAACCCACCAAGTTGCTGCCATTTTAAGAAATATAAACTCATTAAAGACGATACAAACGCAGTTACAAGCGCTGAACGGTTCACTTGAACAAAAAGTAGCACAACGTACTATTGAACTCGAAATGGCTATTGACGAAGCATTGGCAGCAAGTAAAGCTAAAAGTGATTTTGTAGCTAATATTTCCCACGAAATCCGCACCCCCATGAATGGTGTATTGGGTATGTTGGGCATGCTTGCTGAAGAGCCGTTAACACAGCAGCAAGCTAATTACCTTAAGTTAGCAAACTCAAGTGCAACGTCATTAATGACGTTGATTAATGATATTCTCGACTTTTCAAAAATAGAAGCTGGCAAACTCGATATTGATAAGCACAGTTTTGATGTGATTAGCGTATGCAGTGATTTAATTACTTCAATGGCCTTACAAGGTCAACGCAAAGGTTTAGAGATCATATTAAATACAGATAAAGTCCTCGATCGAATGCTGGTAGGCGATAGCCACAGATTAAAACAAATATTAATTAATTTACTAAATAATGCGTTCAAATTTACTCATCAAGGTGAAGTGAGTCTGAGTTTAGACTGTCAGTATTTAACCCAAAATAAACTGATCATGAGTTTTGCAATACAAGATACTGGAATAGGTATTGCGGCGCAAAATATAGATAAACTATTTGAAGTTTTTACACAGGAAGACAGCAGCACAACTCGCCATTTTGGTGGCACGGGGCTAGGGCTCTCAATATGTAGAAAGCTTGCCCGGTTGATGGGGGGGGATATTTCGGTTGTAAGTGAAAAAGGAAAAGGAAGTTGTTTTACAGCCCAGATAGAGCTTCATGTCGCACCTGAGAAAAAATTAAATACCCCAATTGAGCTTGCTAAAGATATTGAAGTGGGTGTATTGATTAAAAATGAAAGTGTCTTCAACAATATCAAGAATTTACTTATTAAGAATTGCCAAGTTGATTCGAATAATATTCAACGATTTGACTATCAATTTAATTGCGAAGAAGTCAAAGTTGATTTACTGGTCATAGATAATGAACACCCTCAATTAGATGCATTAATAACATTATGTGAAAAACAGAATAAAAAATACATGCTAATTTTACGTGATTTATTGCTCAGCAAAGATATAAAAGCCAGTTACCCGCAAAGTTGTCACGTGTTGAATAAGCCATTAACACAAGATCAATTTAGCTATAAGCTTGCCAGTATATTTGGTGCAAATAACAGTTTTTTATTACCAACGGATAAAACAGTAGAGCTGGGGGATGAATTTGAGCTATCAGGCTATAAAGTATTACTGGTCGATGACAATATGATCAACCTTGAAGTTGCTAAGGCAATTTTAAAGCGTACTTCGATTAGTATTACCTGTGCCAGTGATGGTGTTGATGCCATAGATACCTTAAAGCAAAATCAAGAGAACCCATTTGATGTGGTTCTTATGGATTGTCAGATGCCAAATTTAAATGGCTATGAAGCAACATCAGAGATAAGAAGGGGGGCTGCGGGAAAAGTCTATTTACATGTGCCTATTATTGCAATGACAGCCAGTGCTATGGCGGGGGATCGTGAGCGTTGTATTACCGCAGGAATGAATGATTATATTACTAAACCCATTAAGCCGCCTACATTGAAAAATAAACTGGCTATGTGGTTAAGTCATAACTCATAGCCAGTTAGTTTATGCCGCTGACTTTTCAGGCTTAGTTTGAGGGTCATTAATTGCAGTAATATCTGCGGAATTAATGACCCTTTGTGTCTCTGACCAGTGTAGTAATTCAATACGGCCATTTTCTTGCTCTACTAACGCGGTACAGTTTTCTATCCAGTCACCATCATTACAATACACAATCCCATCCACTACTTTTAATTGAGGGTGGTGAATATGGCCACAAATAATACCATCAACACCTTGCTTTTTTGCTTCATGGATTGCAGCATTTTCGAAAGCTTCAATGGCTTCACGCGCTTTATGGACCCGTGCTTTTAACCATGATGCTAGAGACCAGTAATTACCACCAAACAACCGTCTAGCTCGATTTGTCCAACGATTTAAAAATAATAACAGATCATAGCCTGCATCACCGACAATACTGATAAATTTGTTATAGCGGGTTGCTGAGTCAAAATCATCACCATGAACCAGTAAAAAACGTTTATTGGCTTTGGTTGTATGAATATATTGCTGGTGGACTTCAACACCAAATAATGTGTTATCTACATAATGTCGAAATGTCTCATCATGATTCCCTGGAATATAAATAACACGGGTACCTGATTGTGCTTTTTTTTGTATACACGCCAACACTTGATAATGGCTTGGGTGCCAGAAAAATTGCCTTTTCATCGACCATAGATCAACGATATCACCCACTAAAAATAGAGTGTCGCATTCAATGCTATTTAAAAAGTCGAGCAGATAGTTTGCTTGACAATCTTTATAGCCTAGATGTACATCGGAGATCCAAACGGCTGGATAGTGCTTTTTATCACTCTTTTCTGTATTGTTCATGAGAGTTACTCGCGGTGTAATAATAACCATTTTAGGTATATTTAGTTACGCTTACACGACACTTTTACTAAATCTCTATGACAACTATAAAGATATTCAAATATGATAACCATTACCGTATCCTAATGGACTACCAACTAGTTAATGAACATGAGGATATAAATTAATGCAGTTGAATTTAAAAATATAAGCGATCAGGTCATTGAGAATGTCACTTTATCTGTCATTACTACAGGTGGCTATGTTTTTTGCAGTGTAGTAGATGCGAATAATCGTTATGGGACAGGTCGAAATAGCCGTGGAGGCAATTACATAGCCAATAAAAAACCGCGTTAAGCGGTTTTTTAAAATGATGGCAGCAAATAATCAGGCGTTTAATGCAGCTTTAATTGTCTGCACAGCAGTATCTAAATCAAGTATAAGCTTTTCGCCAGTTTGGCGATTTTTCAGCTCAACTTTGTTTTCATCTAGATTACGTTCACCTATCACTAAAGTAAACGGTACCCCAAGTAATTCCATATCATTAAACATGACTCCTGGGCGTTCTTTACGATCATCAAATAAAACGTCAAGCCCTGCTGCTTTTAGTTCATCGTAAAGGTTATTTGCAATATCTGGAATACGATGTGACTTATGCATATTCATCGGTACTATTGCCAAGTCAAATGGGGCAATTGGCTGTGGCCACTTAATACCATATTGGTCATTATTTTGTTCAATGGCAGCGGCAACAATGCGTGAAACACCAATACCGTAACAACCCATAGTCATAACTTGGTTTTTACCAGATTCGCTCAAGACACCAGCTTTCATTGCTTCTGAGTATTTTGTGCCTAGCTGGAAAATATGGCCTACTTCAATACCACGTTTAATTTGCAATGTACCTTGGCCACATGGACTCGGATCGCCCTCAACAATGTTTCGAAGATCGGCGACTTCATAGTTTGATACATCACGATCCCAGTTAATGCCGCTGTAATGTTCGTCATCTTTGTTAGCACCGGCTACAAAATCAGCCATTACATTGGCTGTACGATCAACAATTATTGGCATAGTCAAACCAACAGGGCCAAGGGAGCCAGGTTTTGCACCAATTGCAGCAACAATTTCTGCTTCAGGTGCCATTTCAAGTGGCGAATGTACTAGTGGGTGGTTTTGAGCCTTTAATTCGTTTAACTCATGATCGCCTCGCAGAACAAGGGCAACCAAATCACGTTGACCATTCTCATCAGCCACACCATAGACAATCAAGGTTTTAACGCCGCGATGAGGCTTCACGCCGTAGTGTTTTTTCAGCTCACTAATTGTTTTAGCATCCGGTGTTGGAAATGCTTTTAATTCTTTACTTGGGGCTGGGCGTTCTTCACTTGGTGCAAGCGCTTCTGCTTTTTCAATATTTGCTGCGTAGTCACCCACATCACTAAACGCAATCGCATCTTCACCAGACTCAGCAAGCACATGAAATTCATGTGATAAGCTACCACCAATTGATCCTGTGTCAGCTAATACCGGGCGATAATCTAAATTTAAACGCTCAAAAATATTACAATACGCTTTGTGCATAATTTTATATGTAGTATCAAGGCACTCTTCACTTAAGTGAAAAGAGTATGCATCTTTCATGGTAAATTCACGAGCCCGCATTACACCAAAACGAGGGCGACGTTCATCACGTACTTTAGTTTGTACTTGATAAAGTGTTAACGGAAGCTGCTTGTATGAACTTATTTCTTTACGAACAAAGTCAGTGATAACTTCCTCGTGAGTAGGGCCAAGCGCAAAAGGGCGGTTATGTCGGTCATTAAACCGAACTAGCTCATCACCAAACTGGTCCCAACGACCAGACTCTTGCCATAAGTCTGCAGGTTGAATAACAGGCATCAACATTTCAATTGCACCTGCTTTGTCCATTTCTTCACGAACGATATTTTCGACTTTACGTAACACGCGTAAACCAGAGGGTAGCCACGTATATAAACCCGACGCAACGCGGCGGATCATGCCGGCTCTAAGCATTAATTGATGCGATATTATTTCAGCATCAGACGGCGTTTCTTTAAGTGTAGCGAGTATATATTGACTGGTACGCATGTTTTTTCCGATAGTTATAAAATTATTATTTCAATAAGAGCCACAGTTTAGCAGCGGTTGCTTTTACACTAAAGCGCTAAGTGACATTTTCTATATTTTTTCTATATGACTGACATAGTTGTGTTCGTTATTAACTTGCCAGCGAATGTTAAATTCATATAAGGTCATGCCATAATTTTGCTCGCCATCTTTTTGTTTTTTATACGCGGGACGAGGGTCTTGCTTAAGCACATTTTCGATAAACTCTTTAAGCTCGGGATATTGCTTTTGCTGAGCAATAAATTGAGTAGCAGATTCACTAAAATCGACACTCATTTGTGTTTCTGGCCTTACATCAGCAAACCCTGCACTTGCATCGGTCATTGCATCAGAGTAAGGCAAATAAGGTTTGATGTCTAAAATTGGCGTGCCATCGAGCAAATCGATACCTGAGAGTAGCAGGCTGAGCTGACCATTTACATATTCGATACCTTCAAGCTTAACAGCGCTCATACCGATAGCGTTTGGCCGAAATGTTGCACGAGTGGCAAATACGCCTTTGCGGTCATTTCCTCCTAAACGCGGCGGCCTTACCATAGCAGAGTAGCCTTTATCAGCCGTTTCATGAAAACGAAAAAGCAGCCAAATATGAGAGAAGTCATCCAAACCTCTGACAAATTCTTCCCGATTGAAATCAGCACAAAATACAAGTTTTGCCTTTGCTTGTGGTACTAATCTAGGTTGGCGGGGGATTGCAAACTTTTGCTTATATGGAGAGTGAATATGGCCTACGGCCGTTAACTGATAGTCGCTCATAAAACCAATTTTTTGTTTATTTTGCGTTATTCTAACCGTAAAAGACAGAAAAAGGCAGCTGATGCTGCCTTTTAATATTAAACCGAGTGGTCTAATTAAAACATATACTGAACTGAGACAGAAGCGACATCCATATCTGGATCAATATCGTCTTCTAATTTATAACGCTCATACTCTAAACGCATTTGTATATTTTGCGTAAACGCATACTCAATACCTGCACCATAGAATACATCGCCACCATCTTGATCAACCGACACACTTCCAATTGCAGGAATGTCCTGAGTTACTTCAGCATCCCATTCAAGCCAACCACCTTTTGCGTAAATGGAAAAGCTTTCTGTAAGTGGGGCTGCCAAGCGTGCTGCAAGCGACACACCATCAACCTCAGCATAACTATCGATATCACTTACTTCATCAAAATTCTGATAAGCAAGTTCTACACTCACGTATTTATTAAATTGAGCACCCACGTAACCTTTTAGCATTTGTGAGTCGTCATCAAAGTCTGTATCGTTTTCTGAGTCTTCAAACTCAAAAGAATATTGTCCATAGCCGATACCAGTATAAATGCTCGGCATATCTATATCAGTTACTTCTGCGTGAGCCGCGTTGTTAAAACCAAATAGGGCAAGTGCAACAGCAGAAATTGAAAGTGATTTAATCATTTAATAGCTCCTTTACAAAATAAAAAATAAATAACTTTTCGTTATTCGTCGTTTAGTCATTTGTTTAGGAGCATCTATTGTGCCAACAATAAGGAGCTTAAAAAATTTTCTAATTTTATGTTTTATATGATTTTCTCGGTATTCGCTGTTATTTTGAACGCGCGTTCAGTTTCATCGATGCAGCTTTTTCAAAGGGCTTTGTAAGTTTTACTTGCTCAATTAATACTGTAACGCTTTAAGGTGCTGATTTATGCAATAGCGTTTCTGTTTCAATCGCAATTTCTTTCATTTTTATTGCATAGTTTTCCAGCTGCTTGTCGTCTTTTGTTACAGCAGTAAAAGGTGGAACAGCTACTGGGTAGCCTGTTTCATCCATTGCAATGAAGCTAATAATACAATGATTTGTTTCAACTAAATTTTGAGTTTTAGGATCGCCACAACGCACTTGTATAAAAATTTGCATACTTGTTTTGCCAGTGTGCGCTATTTTAGCTTCAACTTCGACTATTTGACCCACAAGGATAGGGCGTCTAAATTTAACTCCAGCGACAGATACTGTGACGCAGTAATGCCCGCTCCAACCCGCGGCACAGGCATAACCTGCTTGGTCAATCCACTTCATGACAACACCGCCATGGACTTTCCCTCCAAAGTTAACATCGGTTGGCTCTGCTAAAAAACGAAATACGACACTTGATGACGGCATACTCTAACTCTCTTATTATTTCTCGACATTATTGAGCATAGCGCAAAAAAGGGGCCGAAGCCCCTGCAATTTAGGATTAGTTTATAAATTAGAGGTATTTACATATTAGGGTAGTTGGGGCCTCCAGCACCTTCAGGGGTGATCCAGGTTATGTTTTGGCTTGGATCTTTAATATCACAGGTTTTACAATGCACACAGTTTTGAGCATTAATAACAAACTCATCTTTGCCTTCAATTTCTTGTACTTCATAAACACCTGCAGGGCAGTAGCGCTGTGCCGGTTCATCAAATTTAACTAAATTAACATCAATTGGAATAGCCGTGTTTTTTAACTGTAAATGGCACGGTTGCGATTCTTCATGATTGGTATTTGATAAAAACACCGAGGAGAGTTTATCAAAGCTAATCTGACCATCTGGTTTTGGGTAATTAATTTTATCCACTGTATGTTGGTCAACTAATGTTGCATGATCAGGTGTATGGTCCTTGAAATTAAAAGGTAGGCCTCCTGCAAAAATATTTTGGTCAAGGGTATTGTAAGCCCCGCCAATAAATTTCCCCAATTTATGCATAACTGGGCCGAAGTTTCGTGATTGATACAACTCTTTATATGCCCAGCTTAGTTTGAAGGCTTCGCAATACTGTTTTAAGTTAGTGTGTTGCTGGCCGCTTTCTATGGCTGAAAAAATAATCTCTGCTGCAATCATGCCTGACTTCATTGCCGTGTGATTGCCTTTAATTTTTGCAAAGTTCAGTGTACCTGCATCACAGCCGACTAATAAACCGCCAGGGAAGTGCATTTTGGGTAATGAGTGTAGTCCACCTTTGGCAATTGCACGAGCACCATAAGCAATACGTTCACCCCCTTGGAGAACTTCTTTAAAGACTGGGTGATGTTTCATCCGTTGAAACTCATCAAATGGGCTTAAATGTGGATTTGAATAATTTAAATCCACAATTAAACCTACGACAACTTGGTTATTTTCACTGTGGTACATGAATGCACCGCCATTAGTATCACTTGCTAATGGCCAGCCAGTACCGTGTACAACAGTCCCTTCTTTATGTTTAGATGGGTCTATTTGCCAAATTTCTTTGAACCCTAACCCATAATGTTGTGGTGAAGCATCTTTATCGAGTGCAAAACGATTTATTAGTTGTTTACCTAAGTGCCCACGGCAACCTTCTGCGAATACAGTGTACTTGGCACGCAGTTCCATACCAGGCATATAGCCATCTTTTTCGTTGCCGTCTTTATCAACACCCATATCGCCAGTGATAATGCCTTTTACTGTATCATCTTCAATTATTAACGAGTGAGCACTAAAACCAGGGAAGATCTCGACGCCTAAACTTTCTGCTTGCTCAGCCAACCAACGGCACACGTTGCCCATAGAGACAATATAATTACCTTCATTATGGAATGTTTTGGGAGTGGCAAAATGAGGAATAGAGGTTGCTTTATTTTCATTATTGAACCAATAAATCTCATCAGAAGTTACTTTTGTACTCACTGGTGCCCCTAATTCCTGCCAGTTCGGTAATAACTCATCTAAAGCGGTGGTTTCAAAAATAGCTCCCGAAAGTACATGGGCGCCGACCTCTGAGCCTTTTTCAACAACACAGATCATGCACTCTTGTTCTTTTTGTTGTGCTTGTTGCGCTAATTTAATCGCCGTTGATAGCCCCGCAGGGCCTGCTCCCACGATAACTACATCAAATTCCATGGTTTCGCGTTCGACCATAATAACCTCTTGTGTGTGACGGACCTGCACCTTAAAACAAGGAAATTTCATACTTGCAAATGAAACGTTACAGGCTTTGGATAGTTTAAGGTTATTTTAGGTTGACGTTTACGTCAACAGGAAGTAGTCTGAAATCATAAAATAAATAGGTTGACGTAAACGTTAGCTTGTAGGTTTAAATAATCAGGGAGTTCCTATGAAAGTTCTCGTTCCAATAAAAAGAGTCATCGACTATAACGTTAAAGCTCGCGTTAAATCCGATAATAGCGACGTTGATCTTACTAATGTAAAAATGGCGATGAATCCATTTTGTGAAATTGCGATTGAAGAAGCTATTCGTTTAAAAGAAGCAGGCACTGCAACCGAAGTTGTCGCTGTGACTATCGGCACAAAAGCCTCTCAAGAACAGCTTCGTACAGCGCTTGCACTCGGAGCAGATAAAGCCATTCATATTGAAACAGATGAGAAACTAGAATCACTTCATGTTGCTAAATTACTGGCTAAAATAGTTGAGCAAGAATTACCTGAGTTGGTTATTTTAGGTAAACAGTCAATCGATTCAGATAATAACCAAACAGGTCAAATGCTCGCTGCGCTAACAAATCGTGGGCAAGGTACGTTTGCATCTAAGGTTGATATCGAAAATGCAACGGTCAAAGTGACCCGTGAAGTGGATGGTGGCTTACAAACGGTAGAATTAAAACTACCCGCAATAGTCACAACTGATTTACGCTTGAACGAACCTCGTTATGCGTCATTACCTAATATTATGAAAGCCAAACGTAAGCCGCTTGAGGTAATTGCTGCCGATAGCCTAGGTGTTGATTTAGCGCCACGAACGCAATTGGTTTCAGTCTCAGAGCCAGCAAAACGCAGTGGTGGTATTATTGTTGATGATGTTGCCCAATTAGTTGAAAAACTAAAAACAGAAGCGAAGGTGATTTAACATGAAAACATTAGTAATAGCCGATCATGATAATGGTATTTTAAAACCAGAAACTTCTAAAACAATTAATGCGGCAGTGAAGTTAGGCAATTCAATCGATGTGCTAGTTGTTGGTGAAAATATCAATGAAATGGCTACTCAAGTTGCGTCAATCGATGGTGTAAGCAAGGTACTAGTAGCTGATCATTCAGTTTATGCCCATCAATTAGCAGAAAATACCGCCGAGCTGGTTATATCACTTGCGGAAGCTTATTCGCACATCGTTGCAAGTGCAACAACCACGGGTAAAAACTTTATGCCCCGGGTTGCAGCTTTATTAGATGTTGCTCAAATTTCAGAAATTATCGATATCGTGGATGCAGACACGTTTAAGCGTCCGATTTATGCAGGCAATGCAATCGCAACAGTAAAATCACTTGATAGTAAAAAAGTAATCACAGTGCGAGCAAGTAGCTTTGATTTACAAACAGAACAAGCTGCTGTAACAGTTTCAACTATAGATAGTGCTATTGATAATCAATCAAGTAGCTTTGTAAGTGTTGAACAAACTGAGTCTGAACGTCCAGAGTTAACAGCCGCAGAGGTGGTTATTTCTGGCGGCCGTGGTATGCAAAATGGTGAAAACTTTGCGCTCCTAAATGGCATTGCCGATAAGCTAGGTGCCGCAATTGGTGCATCACGTGCTGCTGTTGATGCCGGTTTTGTACCGAACGACATGCAAGTAGGGCAAACGGGTAAAATTGTCGCACCTAACTTGTATATAGCAGTTGGTATAAGTGGTGCGATCCAGCATCTAGCTGGTATGAAAGACTCCAAAGTCATTGTCGCAATAAATAAAGATCCAGATGCGCCAATTTTTCAAGTTGCTGATTATGGTCTAGTGGCTGATTTATTCGAGGTATTACCGCAACTTGAAACCGCCCTATAAATCTATTCTGGTTGTTAAAAGCTGTTGCACTTGTTAAGTGCACAGCTTTTTTCAAGTCAAATTACTTTAACTCTCTATAGAACGGGTAATACCTAGCTAAAAATTCATAATTATAGCTAGATAAGTGGTCTCGTTAGAGAAGGGCATTTTGTAATAATTTACTTAACTTTGCTTCTTGCTCAGCAACTTGCTCTAATTTCGCTGCTATATCATGCAGGGTGACGTCGCTGCGTTTTTTACAGTATTTGACTGCTAACATGGCAAACTCGCGCCATAAATCACCTACCTGTGTTGTATGCTCTGCACATTCTTTTAATGCTGGAGTGTTTGTCAGCTCGCTGGCTTGTGTTAAAAAGCTGGCGTACATAAATCTAAAGCCAGCGCCACCGGTGCCAATTTCCTCTTGCATTCGTACGATGTGCGCTAAATATAAACGTGTGTATTTTGCTGGCTTTTTATCAAGTTGACGTATTTGTTTTGCCATGTGGCGAATGCCTTTCAGGCCAAAGTAAGGTAACACTAGACCATTCATCATCTTAGCGGTTTTTTTGATTGCAGGCTTTATTGCTGGGGCTAAGTCACATTGGCTTGGCGCTGAGCGAATCACATACATTAAGCCTTTTGCAGCCAATGCACCTTTGGCAAAGCGGGCATTTTTTAAATCATCGTATGCGCAAGTAACAGGGTTCTCAAAAACCGGATCGCTGATCAAGTAATCACCTTGCTCGGTTTTACCATACACCACCAAATTATGGGCATTAAAGTGAAAGCGCATATCCTCAGGGAAGTAGGGTAACCAATAAACTGAGCTTTGTAGGCCCACTAAATTGCCTTTTTCAAGCTCGTCATCAAGTGCTTGCATACCGGCTTCTGGAGTTGAAAACTTGCGGCTTTCTAATTCTATATTTAACTTTTTACATACCTTTTTGATGATGGTTTTTGGTGGCATGCGGTAGGCGATTAATGGCATACCACTAATTTTAACAAAAGGTAAATAAGCAAAAGTAAGCGCCGATGCAAGCCCAAATGCCATTGGCTCGCTCATGTCTATGCCTTTACTTTGCAATAGCGTAGCCACTACGCCAGTTTCACAATGCGAAGATTGCTGGTGGTTTATTGGTAAAATAATATCAGGCATGAAAGTATCTATTGTGAGGGCAAAGTCAGCAATGCTTCGCGGCTAATTTTTAAGGTGTCGCAGTAGCGATTAAGTTTTTTATCAGACAATTTTGCAAACACCGCAGGGCGTAAATGACGTTTAATTTGCCATTGAAAAAAACCACTGGCGCCAGCGAGTGTGGGAATATCGAAGCGTCTAGCTAACATATGATAAGCTAATGGCGACACTTCACCACGTTGCGCTTGTGCTAGGGCTTCGTTGGTTTGCTCGTTTAAATCGTCAACAGCCAGTTGGGTGGCAAAACTTTCTACTTCCCAACCCGATGATTTTACGCCTTCATAATGGCCGCTCTCATCCACGGCGTAAACAAGTTTATTTTGGCCTTGATAGGTTTTACTGTTGTCTTGGGGCACATCGTGTTTTTTCACAGGCGACTCACATTATTTGTTAATAACGGTTAACTGCATAAAAGCACTAGAAAAACGGCCGCTTTCTGGTACATAACACAATAGTGTTTGTCCATCAGTTAATTGACCTGATTTAAACAGTTCATCAAGCATAATAAAGATCGACGCAGAGCCAGTATTGCCTTTTTGCGTTAAATTTGTGAACCATTTGTCGTACGGAATTTGGAAGTCTATATTGCAAAGCCCATCGAATAAACGCTCACGAAAATAACCCGAAGAATAATGCGGCAGGAAAAAGTCATAATCACAGGCTTTAATGCCTCGCTTTTGAACTATTTTTCTCAGCGCGTCTTCTACGGTGTATTTTACAATATTTTCATTTAACAGTTTTACGTCTTGTTTTACTGATAAAATAGAGTGTTGTTCACGCTCTTGTGAATCAAAACGTGTCCAGCTTTTAAGCTCACCGTCAATTTTTTCAGCGCCGGCATACATACAGGCTTCAAGTTGATCAGCATACGAAGTGACATCAATCCAGTCGATACGCAAAGATAAGCCGTGTTCGTTGGCTTTGTTACTTAATAATGCTGCACCGGCACCGTCTGAAAGCATCCAACGTAAAAAATCTTTTTCAAAGGCGATTTCAGGCTTTTGGTTTAGCATTGCAACTTTATGTTCGCTCTCAGCGTTAAAATTACGCGAATGCATGACATTTGAGGCAAGCTCACTGGCTACCACTGCGCTGTGCTGGCTTTCACCTGCTTTTACATTTAAGTATGCGTATTTAAGTGCGGTGATACCGCATAAACAAATACCAGCGGTTGAGACCACCTCAAGACTCGGATTTTTAAGCTCGCCATGAACCATCACACCGTGATTAGGCATAATTTGATCGGCCATTGAGGTACTGGCAACTAAGCAATCGAGCTGTTCAAGTTGTGTGCCTTGCTGATTAAACAAACCACGAACTGCATCCGCAGCCAATGACGCATTGGTGTAATTGTATTCACCGGTTTGTGGGTCAATGGCGTAGTATCTGGTTTTTATTTGGTTGCTTCGTAATATAACGGGTTTTGCGCGGGACCGTTGTCCGCCAACCTCACCTAAAACGACTTCCATTTCTTTATTGCTTACAGGACTATTGGGTAAGACAGCGTGTAAGTTATTTATATATACAGCATTTTCCATAACGGACGGTTACTCTCCAGATGGCTCAGCAAAATAGGCTTTTTGCTTGGCTATTCTTTTTCTAGTTAAGGGGGCAATTAATTTTTTTATTATTGCTGTTATTGGCACAACAGTAATGATTAAGGTCAGCAAAAATAACACATAGATCAATAGCCCACAACTTCGGCGCGTTGAATGCATCGGGCCAAGTGTAGTTAAAATTTTACTCCATATTCTAAAGCTATGCTGGCCTACACGTTCGCTGGCTATAAACTTTTCGTTCACCTTGACTGCGCCTAATCCTTTAAGCACGGGTTGCTCTAATATTTGCTTAGGCTCTAAGGCTAATAAGGCTTTTTTGATAGCAACACCAAAACGACTTGCTGCGGTTATTTCGTGCTCTGCTACACCCGCCGCTGGCACCCAAGATACTGATTTCTTTTTTCCTGAAAACATCCAAAGTGGTGTGGCTAAAAAGCTAAAACCGGTGCCGCATTCATCGCTTAGTACCACATTATCAATGAGCTTAGCGTTTACATTACTCAGTAGTTGTTTCATTTTCTCTTGCGCGCTTAGCCACATACCGCGACAACCAATTACGGTAATAACAGGTTTATTGTTGAGCAGCTTAATCGCTTGTTCAGACTGCATAAACGAAGATATAGGTAACGAAGGCGATAAAAACCATACTTGGTAAGTTAAAATTACCAAATCGTAGTCATCATGCTCAGGCTCTATGAGCTCCATTGGTTGTGGAGTCATTTTTACGCATTCAGGAAAAATATGAAAAAAGGTTAAAAACGGCCAAGGGAAAGGAAAAGGCTGACTCGGTTTTAAATTAAGGTAGTCGACAACTATATCGTCACCAGCTTTAATCGGTGCGACTATAGAGTCTGCTATTTGAGTGAGTTGACCCGTTTGCGAATAGTGAATAACGAGGACTTTACGCATCCTTTAACCTTTTGTAACTTCCTAAAAGTCCGCTATTATACCTAGATATAGGTACTCAAGCCATAGAAAGGAGCGTATAGGGCATGAAAAAATTCATTGGATTATTAGTCTTATGCTTAATGATGAGCCAAAGTGTCGCGGGGGAGCTGCACACACTTAAGCTATCGTTAGCAAAATTTAAACAGGTCACTGGCACGGTGCATTATCAAATTCTTGATTGCAGCAATGTGGCCTTGAGTTGGGAAAAGTTACCTAATTTACTCACCCAACAAGTAGCCGTTTCAGCCAGCTCACTTGAGCAGTCAACTTCACTGCAAGCAGGTAGCTATTGTGTACGCTTTTTTCAGGATTTAAATGGCAATGGTGAGCTAGATTTAGCTGCCAGCTCGATACCCAAAGAGCCAGTTGGTTTTTCAAATAACCCTAATTTGATGTTTGGCCAGCCATCCCCAGAAGATACTGTCTTTGAACTTAACCAAGATAGCGATATTCGCATCAAGGTTAATAATAAAAAACGCCGCTAAAATGCGGCGTTGTTATTAAGGTTTGTTGAGCTTATAACGTCTACAGACCCCGTATTATTGTAGTTGTTTTTCGACTTTGACTAGGTCAACCGTACCTGCCTGATAGTAGGGGCCTTTGCCTTCTATTTCGTCAGGACAATGCTTGCGCACTGCGCGAATAGGGCTATTTTCTTCGGCATCTTCAATTAAGGCTTTATAGCGACCGTTTTTATCTGTTGCTAAGCCTTTACATACCCATGCGAGTGTATCGTATTGATGTTGTTGCCCCGTTTTGTAGTTTTGGGCAAAATATTCAGCCAGGGTGTCGCCAACTTGTTGCGAAGGAATACCACTTGTGGTGTATTTTTGCGCGAGCATTTTGATTTCAATTAAATTTCCTGAAGCAATATCAAACATTGCTTTATCATCACCAGTTAATGATGAACCGTTTGTAGCAGGCGCTTTTTGAATGCTCTTTAAATCAATACTACCAACAACGTATTGGCTCGCATCAGTAGAGGGTAAGCTTTTTAGTGAGCGTTTCGCGTATTTACGAACTTTTTTATGAGCATCACTGTTTACAATGCTAGTGAGTAACTCTCGGTAACGTGGGTTACCTGTTTCACCTAGTGCGCGACACGCCCATGCAATGGTATCGAGTTGATAATCCGGTGCATGTAAATAGTTTTGTGCGACAAATTCGGCTAGTACATCTAACACTTGAGCATTGTTGGTATTATTAGCGACTATTGATTGTGCGGCTTTTTTTACTTCGGTTAAATCACCAGAAACTAAACGATCATAATCGCGCTGCTCTATTGTTGTAAGGGCAAATGCTGAGCTTGATAAGGTTGCTAATGTTAAGCCAACCAATAAAGGCTTGAATGAAAACATAACCATTCCTTGTTGGTAGAGTAAAATAAAATTAATAAAAACAGAGGGTACAAACGTTTTTATCCGTTAATTGAGTTTTATCATAATGCCGGTTTAGCTATTCAACAAGCCCTCATTTTTAATTTTGCCTATAAAATGCACTGTTTAATATGCTGAGAAGAAAATTAGTGGGTAATTTTTGCAGTCATTATTAAAGCTTGCTACTCTAGCGCGGTTTTGTACCACAGTTGTGTAGTTTGTATGTCATTCAGTCGATTATTTACCCCTTATCATTTAGCTTTTACTACGCTGAAAAACCGCGTGGTAATGGGGTCTATGCATACAAATTTAGAAGAGCTACCAGATGGCTTCACTCGCCTTGCTGCTTTTTACGGTGAGCGTGCGCAGGGTGGGGTCGGTTTAATAATCACAGGGGGGATTTCACCGAACCCCGAAGGCATACTGGCACCGAATAGAAGTGTACTTGATTGCCAAACTGGGGTGGCACAGCATAAGCTCATAACAGATGCCGTAAAACAACACGGTACCAAAATATGCATGCAAATACTCCACGCCGGTCGTTATGGTTATCAGCCTCAGCAAGTCGCGCCTTCGGCCATTCAGGCACCGATCAGTCCTTACACGCCCAAAGAATTAACCGCCACTGAAATTGAAAAACAAATTAATGATTTTGCGCAATGCGCAAAACTCGCTAAACAAGCAGGCTATGATGGCGTTGAGATCATGGGCTCAGAAGGTTATTTAATTAACCAGTTTATTGTTAAAGCGACCAATAAGCGTATTGATGAGTGGGGCGGGTGTTATGAAAATCGTATCCGTTTTGCGATTGAAATTGTAAAACAGGTTCGCCAAGCCGTAGGCCCTGAATTTTTATTAGTATTTAGGTTGTCATTACTGGATTTAGTTGCAGATGGCAGCACTTTTGCTGAGGTATTACAGCTTGCACATGCGCTTGATGATGCTGGAGTCGATATGCTTAACTCAGGCATAGGCTGGCATGAGTCACGTGTGCCTACCATTGTAACCAGTGTTCCTAGGGCGCTATTTACGTCATTGAGCCAACGTTTAAAGGTGGCGGTTTCGGTGCCGGTGATCACCAGTAATCGTATCAATACCCCGGAAGTCGCAGAGCAATTATTAGCGGACGAACACGCTGACTTTATTTCCATGGCGCGGCCATTTTTAGCTGACAGCCAATTTGTTGCCAAAGCACATAACAACCAAAGTGCACAGATCAATACCTGTATAGCGTGTAATCAAGCTTGCCTCGATAATATTTTTGTTAATTTACCCGCTTCATGTATCGTTAATCCTCGCGCATGTAATGAAACCTTAATGCCGACAGTTAAAGCTACACAAAGTAAACAGATAGCTATTATCGGCGGTGGGGCTGCGGGCATGGCCTGCGCAATTTATGCTGCTGAGCGAGGCCATAAAGTGAGCTTGTTTGAACAAAGCAACCAGCTGGGTGGGCAACTTTTATTAGCGGCAAATATTCCGGGTAAAGAAGAGTTTAAAGAAACATTACGGTATTTTAAAAATCGTTTATCGAGCCTTAATGTTAAAGTTTGCATGAATACACAAGCGGATACTGCAACCTTGGCTAAGTATGACCATTGTGTTGTTGCTACTGGGGTGAAGGGCTTTAAACCGGATATTGTGGGAATTGACGACCCGAAAGTGGTCGGCTATCAAGCAGTGTTAGATGGCAGTGTACCAATTAAAGGCAATGTGGCGATTGTCGGCTCTGGTGGCATAGGCTTTGATGTTGCAAGTTTTATTACTGGGACTCAATCTGGGCACAGTGTGCAACAATCTGCGCAGGATTTTTCGAATCAGTGGGGCATTGATTTAACGGTGAATTCACCGGGTGGTGTAATAAATAAACAACCGAAAGTCGATAGTGCTGATACAGCACCTAAAGTGTACTTATTACAGCGAAAACTACGAAAGCATGGGGCTGACTTGGGAAAAACCACAGGTTGGATCCACCGTGAACATTTAAAACATCAAGGTGTTAAGATGTTAGCTGCGGTAAATTACACTAAAATTGATCAACAAGGGTTACATATCAGCGTACGAAAAAGAGAGCGGATCCTGGCAGTTGACCATGTTGTGATTTGTAGTGGGCAAGAATCCGTATTACCTTGCAATCATCAGCAGCTAGATGAACTCTCTATTCCTGTAAGCTATATTGGTGGTGCATTAAAAGCCGAAAAACTAGATTTACAACGGGCTATTGGTGAGGCGTTTCACCTTGCGCAACGTTTATAATTAAAATAACAACAAGGACAGTAATCATGGCGCAGGATACCTTATGGCAAAAATAGCTCCTATCATGCTCGAGCTACAACAACTTAGCTTTGCTTACAAAAGGGCTGAACGGTTGACGGTTGATGCTGTTTCATTGCAGCTAAAACAAGGTACATGCACCGCTATTTTAGGCCCAAATGGCGCAGGTAAATCGACATTAATTTCGTTAATGACTGGCTTGTTAGCCCCTGATGCTGGACGGATAGAGTATCCGTATTATCAACAGCTAAGCCTAAAACAGGCAATAACAAAAAAAGTGGCTTTAGTACCACAAGATTTTGCCTTTTATGAAGAGCTAACTGTGTATGATAATATTGCTTTTTTTGTTTCAATAAGTGAAAAAAATAGTCGTCTACATGCGCAGTATATTGAATCAGCAATTGCAGCCTGCAATTTACAAGCGGTTTCGAATAAACGTGCAAGTACACTTTCAGGTGGCTATAAACGGCGTTTAAATATCGCGATCGCACTGAGCAAACAACCTGATATTATATTTTTAGATGAGCCGACTGTAGGTATCGATCCGCTCTCTCGTGATGCCATTATTAGTTTGTTGCAGGATTTAAAAAAACAAGGGAAAACCTTGGTTTACACCTCACACTTATTGTATGAAGTGACGCAATTATGTGACGATGTAGTGTTTATAAAAAACGGTAAAATTGTCGCCAACCAAGCTATTAACAGTGCTCAACTCACGCTTAACTTTACTACTAAAAACCGTTTATCTCAGGCGCAGTTAGCGTTATTTACAGAGCAATTAACAGTAATTAGTGAGGCTCACTATCAGTTGACTATTTCAGACACCAAGCTACTTGGCAGTCTTTTTAGCGCTTTAAGTCAGCTCAGTGATGAAATAAAGTCTGTTAATTTTTCTGATAACCAAATTGAGCAGCTTTATCGGGCGTTGTTTTCGGAGCAGGCATGTTAATTCACACACTGAAAAAAGAAGCGCGCTTAATTGCTAATGATTTACACAGTTTAGCTGTATTATTACTTATGCCTATCGTGTTCATGGTGATTATGACCATGGCAAGTAGTCAGTCACAACAAAGTATACAGCAGAACTTGATACTGTCAGTGGCGGGTGAAAATAATAGCCAACACAGCTTGGTTATTACTAAGTTACTGCAAGCACAAGGGTTTACCATTAGCGCTAATAAAAACAGAACCGAGCAAGTCAGTCAGTTGATTATCAACCCGCAGTTTGATCAACAAATCCTTATGCGACAAGGTACAAGCCAGTTACAACTTATTATAAGTGATGATCTTGCACCACAAACACGTTTATTACTGCGAGAAAAAGTTAAAGCGTGTTTAGCCCAACTGAAACTTTATTTATATATGCTCGAAACCGGTGATTTAGACGCCGATGCCGTTATTGATGAGCAAATAAACGCAGTAATAACAGCATCTGATGTCAATTATTTACTTATTGATACGCCAGCAAAAGCACTACACAACCCAGCATTAAATAGTATTCCTGCATGGTGGGTGTTTGGCGTGTATTTTATTGTGTTACCAGTCTCTTTAACTTTTATAAACGAGCGAAATAATGGCACCTTAGTACGGTTAAAAACCTACCCGATTAGCATGGCGCGTTACTTTTATAATAAAGCATGCGCCTATACACTCGTGAGTTTAGTGCAAAACGTGTTATTAGCGTTAATAGGCTGCGTGGTGATCCCTTATTGTTTAGATTTGCCGCTACTATCACTAAATAGCTTTAGCTTGTCTGTGATTGCGTTAATCACTTTGAGTGTTGCGGCTATTTCATTTGCATTATTTTTAGCCAGTTTAGTATCAAGCTATGAGCAAGCTATTGTTATTGGGGGAGGAGTGAATATCATCCTAGCGGCATTGAGTGGCTTTATGGTGCCGCTTGAGATCATGCCAAGCAATCTTGCCGCTCTGGCAAATGGTTCGCCTATGTATTGGTCAGCACAAATTTTAAGGCTGATTATGGGCGAGACAATGACACACAGTTTTTGGCATTATAGCGTATTACTTTGGGGTTTTTCATTGTCATGCTTTAGTGCCGCTCTATGGATATTTAATAAAAAAATGAGGAATTTGACATGGAATTAGCCGAGCTAAAACTACAATTAAAGCAGCTGATTATAACCGAATGTGACAAAGAGGATGATTTTGCCCCTGAAGATATTATTGACTCAGAGCCTTTATTTGGCAGTAAGTCACGCATAAATTTAGACTCATTAGATGCGTTACAGTTATCTTTAGTACTAAAGCAGCATTTTGGTATTAAAGTTGAGGGCTCGAAAGAAACCCGTAAACATTTGCAGTCTATTGATACTATTGTTGATTTTATTGTTAGTGAGCGCGCTAAATAATGACTTTACGCAGTGTCTATTTAAATGCCAGTGAAGTTATGTGTGCAGCGCTAGGCACTGAAACAAGCAATAGCGTGGTGACTAATGAAAGTGAAATAGTGGCGTTTAAATCATTTAGAGATGAAATAGACAATAGTCCGTTTGGCGACATTTTAGCTTACTTTGATCAATTGCTATTACCGCTGTTTGCAAAACTTTCATTAACTGCTGAAGATCTTAAAACGACATCTTTGTTTTTAGGTTCAACATCATTAGATATCAGTGCAGTTGATATTGGTGCCAGTGGTGAACTTTGGCTCTCTACTACCAACAAAATAAATCGTGCTTTAGTTCAGCGTTATGGACTCAATGACTTAGAATTTACTTTTAGTACGGCCTGTACCGCTAGCGCTAATGCATGTTTATACGCAACACGCTTAATTGCACAAGGTAAAATAGACAATGCGTTAGTCATTGGCTGTGAGTTTTATAATCCTTTAACAGTCGAAGGATTTAAGTCGCTAGATTTGATTAGTCAATCTGGTTTAGCTGCATTTGCTAAAGGGCGCTCCGGTCTGGTGTTAGGAGAAGGCCTTGCTGCATTGTATTTATCTGCAAACGCAGCTGAGCAGTGTCAGTTTAAGTTATTAGGTGGTGCTTCTGCGTGTGATACTTACAGTTTGACAATGACGCAAGAAGACGGCACCCATATTGCGCAAGTGATCACCGATGCGCTTTGCTATGCCGGTATTAGCGCTGACGATATTGATGTTGTAAAGATTCATGGCACAGCAACGCTTGGTAACGATGAAGCAGAGTGCAATGCCTTAACAAGGGTTTTTAACCAGCATCAACCACCTTTAATCGCTTTCAAGCCTTTTACAGGTCATACCTTGGGAGCGTGTGGTGTTATTGAAATAGCCCTGTACCAGCAATGTCAGCAACAACAAAATTACACAGTGGCAAGTTATGCTCATGATAGCAAAGAATTAATGTGGCCGTTTTATTTAAAGCCAGACTTTACACAGGTGAACACTGTACTACTTAATTACTTTGGTTTTGGTGGCAATAACGCAGCGTTAGTGATGCAAAGGCATAAGGCTTAGATGATGAACGTACTTGCAAACTCATTAGTCAGTTTAGATAAATCCCTGGATATAAAAGTACTACGCCAGCAAATAAAGCAAGAGACAGGTTTAACAGTTCGTAGAATGGATGCATTTACGCTGATTGCCTTATTGGCCGTTTTTAGGGCAAAACAGGACGTTGATTTAACCTCGCGGATTGGCTTGTACAGTTGCGCTGATTATTTTTCTAGTGATTTAATGCAATCTATGTTGCTTGATGTGCACAACCGTGAGGCCATTAAGCCGCTTAGCTTTGTTGCGAGTGTGGGCAATGCCGCTAATTACTACCTTGCCAGTGCATACTCGATTACTGGACCTAATCTATTTATCGGCTCGGATAAGTTAGGCATGAAAAAAAACCAACTGTTAGCTCAGGCTGATATTCAAAGTGGGATCATTGATATTGCTATCTTAGTAGTGTGGCAAGAAGATGACAAAACACGGCAATGTTCAGTTAAAATTATAGAAAACGCGGATTTTTCCAGCGAACGTGATAAAGATTAGTGGGTTTCCCTTGAATCAGAACATGCACAACTGTAGAATCTAGCCTCTTTTTGTCATCACCTTTGTAATAAGGATTGTTACGTTGAAATTTGCTATAAAAAAATGCATAGCTTGGGGCGACGGTAAAACCAGCGTCGAGGATTGGTATACGTTTGCTAATAATGGCAGTTTAAACACTGAAACGTTAACACTTCCTGAATTAAAACAAATGCCTGCTATGCAGCGCAGACGTCTTAGTCCATTTGCTAAATTAACGCTGCACTGCGCACTTGCTGCCAGTGAATCCTATGAACAAACAGTACCCAGCGTATTTTCGTCTCGTCACGGTGATTTACATAAAACAAGCAAATTAATTGCTGATGTGGCAAATAAAGAGGCTTTGTCTCCAACCCACTTTGGCTTATCTGTTCATAATGCTGTAGGTGGTTTATTTAGCATATTTACTGGTAATAAAGCGCCTTTATCGGCAGTGTCGGCGGGCGAAGATAGTTTTTTTATGGGTTTGGTTGATGCGGTCTCAAAATTACATGCTTACAATTATGATCGTATTTTATATGTATATAGCGATTTAGCCGTACCTGAGCAATACCAACCTTACGTACAACAAAACCCTGATAACGTCGCTGTGGCTTTATTAATAGAGAAAAGTACATCGCAAGCATGCGTTAATTTAGAGTTTACCAGCCATGACACACCTAACAGTGCTGAGTCATCGCAATTACAGGCATTGGCGTTTTTGCGTTTTTATTATTCAAACAATCAACAGTTAGTGCTTGATTCAAAACGCTATCAATGGCAGTTAAGCCACGTATGAAAGCCGCATTCATAAAACTATACCGCGTAATAGCAACGGGTAGTGCGTTTGCCTTATTTAGCGGTGGAGGCTTGGTTTTATCGGTTTTGGTGTTTTCGATTCAACGCTTACTTTATGCTGATATAAACCAACGAAATCAAGCCGCGCGCACAGCGGTGCATTATTCGTTTAAATTCTTTGTCGGTTATATGCGCCTCGTTGGTATTTTACGAATTGATCTTGATAAATTAGATACAATAAAAAATGCGAAAGGGCAGCTAATTATCGCTAATCACCCTTCTTTAATTGATGTGGTGGTACTAATTTCTATAGTCAGAAATGCCGATTGTGTCGTCAAAGCAGACCTTTGGAAAAATCCATTTTTAAAAGGTGTGGTAAAGGCTACGGGCTATATTAACAATGATGCTGATCCTGAATATTTTTTAAATCAGTGTCAGCAAAGTTTTGCCCGTGGTAATAACTTGATTGTATTCCCTGAGGGCACACGAAGTGTCCCCGGTCAGCCATGGAAATTTAAACGAGGTGTAGCAAATATAGCCCTTCGTACTGAAGTTGATATGCTGCCAATTTTGATAGATGTATCACCGGTCACGCTGACCAAGGGACAAAAGTGGTATCAAGTGACAGATCGTCGCTTTACCTTTAAAATGCGCGTGCTACCGATTTATGAGATAAAACCTTATTTACAAGGTGATCATGTAACGAACACTGTTAGACAACTTACACGCGACTTACAAGCTTATTTTAACGAGGAAAAATTAAAACATGAGTGATTTAAGCACTGAAGTAAAACAACTAATCATTGAAACTCTTGACCTAGAAGATATCGAAGCATCAGATATCAATGATGATGAAGCGTTATTCGTCGATGGTTTAGGCCTTGATTCTATTGATGCACTTGAATTAGGTGTTGCGATTAAAAAAGCTTATGACGTAAAAATTGATGGTAATACCGACGACAGTAAAAAGCATTTTTACTCGGTTAAAACCTTGTGTGATTTTATTGCCTCAACACGGGCATAATAAACGGCAGTCACTCTGCATTGTTTGGAAGTAACTATGAGTAATGAAAACATGAATAATGGCGATAAAATTTTTGCAATGCTAAGCGAAATCCTAGAGCAGGATTTTGAAATAGATGCAGAAGATATTACCCGCAGCGCGAATTTATATGAAGACCTTGATTTAGACAGCATTGATGCGGTTGACTTGGTTGTTAAATTACGTGAGCAAACTGGTAAAAAAATCGAGCCAAATGACTTTAAACAAGTGCGTACAGTGCAAGACGTCATTGATGCTGTTGAAAAACTAATGACAGCAGACGCTTAATGAACAAAGCCGTGCTAGTTGGGTTACTTTTTTTATATCCGCTAGCCGTGTATTTTGGCTTGCAGTTTAGCGAGCCTGCGTTAATTGCTGCACTCTTTATTTTAGTAATTTTAGCGCGATACTGGTTAACGAAAAGCAGTATAGTTAATTTTGCACACATGAAAATAATAACTATTAGTGGTATAGCTTTATTAGGTTTTGCGACTTTTGCTAACTCTGAATTGGCACTTAAGTTTTACCCAGTGGTAATAAGTAGCTGCTTTTTAGCTGTATTTGCGTATTCACTTTATAAACCACCTAGTTTTGTTGAAATGATTGCCAGTAAATTTGAAACGCTTGACCAGCACGGCAAGCGTTACACTCGTACAGTAACAAAAATATGGTGTGCATTTTTTATCATTAATGGATTAATTGCGACAGCAACGATTTTTCATCCAGATCCAGTGGTTTGGCTAACCTATAATGGTTTAATTTCCTATTTGTTAATGGGGACATTAATGGCTGTAGAATTTATAATAAGAAAGTTTCAAAAGGCAAAAAATAAATCAAATGAAATGGCCGACTAACAAGACCTACTTTTATTGTCAAAATCATGGCTTTGATATTTGGCAACAGCAAGTACATGCTCATGCCAGTCTATTTGCTGCGCGTGATGAACAAACATGGTTATTATTTGATGCTGACAGTTACCAGTTTAGTGTTTTATTTTTTGCATTATTAGCCGCAAACAAGTCTATTGTATTGCCACAAAATGGCCAACCAGAGCAACTTGCACAGTGCTTAGCGCAAGCTGAGGCGTTTACTGGCGTAGCCGATAACACCTACGCAGAAGTGGCTTTTAATATACACATTGGTATTGAGCAAGCGGTAAATACAGTCATTGAGGTTGATGAAAACGCCGCGATCCGATTCTTTACCTCTGGCTCAAGTGGTGTGCCAAAAGCAATTGATAAAACCTTTTCCCAGTTATTGATTGAAGTTAAAGAGCTTGAACAGCAATTTTCTGAACAAATGCAACAAACCATAATGGTTGCGACTGTGTCGCATCAGCATATTTATGGTTTATTGTTTAAGGTTTTGTGGCCACTGTATACTGGCCGCGATGTCTGTTTTAATAGCTTTGACTACCCAGAGCATTTACTGCACTTTATAAATCTACAAAATGATAGCCATGACTTTGTGGTGATTAGCAGCCCTGCTTATTATCATCGATTAGTACAAGATAATGTGCTTGTCGCTATAAAGCACAAACTACGTTGTTTATTCTCATCAGGTGGGCCACTAAAAACCGCCGCGGCAAGACAGTTGGCTTGTCAACTTGGTGATGCGCCAATAGAAGTGTTAGGCAGTACAGAAACGGGTGGCATTGCTTGGCGTAAACAAAACGCCCATGATCATTGGCAGGCTTTTTCAACAATTAAGCTTAAACTCGATGATTGTCAGCGACTTATTATTTCATCTCCTTATGTTGATAATGGGCAGTGGTATCAAACTGATGACCGGGTACAGTTATTGACAAATAATCAGTTTAATTTATTAGGTCGCGCTGACCGTATTGTCAAAATAGAAGAAAAACGTTGTTCACTCGATGAAATAAGTGTCAAAGTTAATCAATCTGATTGGGTTCTAGATAGTTATGTTTTATTACTGCAACATGATTCAAGTACGGGTAAGCGAGATGAAATTGCCGCTGTACTAGTATTAACAGAGGTTGGTGAGCAGGCATTAGAGCAGCTTGGCAAATTTAAGTTTTCTCAAGCATTAAAAACACATTTAAAAGCATTTTTCGAACCCTTAGTGATACCTAGAAAATATCGTTATTTAACTGAGTTACCATATAACTCGCAGGGTAAACTGAATAAAGCGCAGGTGGAGAAGTTGTTTGACTGATTTTGTATATAAACCGGATTGTCAGCTGATTGAGCAAAGTGAAGAACATGTTTTGCTAAAGTTAACAATTCCTGAAAATCTCTATTATTTCCAAGGCCATTTTCCGCAGGCACCTATTTTACCCGGTGTAGCGCAGCTTGACTGGGTGATGCATTATTTAACAGAGTTTATGGCGGTCGATAGCACTAAAACGATGTCGATTGATGCCCTGAAGTTTCAAATTATTGTACAGCCTAAGTATGAGGTTGATCTGCTTTTAAAAAAAATCAAAGCAAATAAATTTAGCTTTAGTTACAGTTCCACACATGGTCAGCATGCCTCTGGCAAAGTGGTACTTGCAGATGATTAAGGCGAACTGGTCATGAGCAGCCAATACGGATTTGTGATCCCAAATTACAATCATCATTTAGTTATTCGCAATACCATTGCAGATTTAGTTAGTTTTAATTTACCTATTATTTTGGTCGACGATGGTAGTAACCAACAAACTCAAACAGTGTTAGAGGATGTTGAACGAGAGTTTGCTCTAGTTACGCTTGTTCGTAGAACGAAAAACGGTGGTAAAGGCGCCGCAGTACAAACAGGGTTAGCCCATGCTCATCAAGCAGGGTGGAGTCATGCGATTCAAGTTGATGCCGATGGTCAGCACGATTTGAATGATGTAGAGCAACTAATCGCCCGCTCTAAGTTTGCTCCTACAGCGTTGATAAGTGGTCAGCCTGTTTACGATGAATCAATATCTAAAGGGCGTTATTACGGTCGCTTTATCACTCATTTTTGGGTCTATATTGAAACGCTTTCTTTCAAAATTAAAGACACTATGTGTGGCTTTCGGGTGTATCCATTAGCTGCTTATGCGCAGTTAATAAATAATACGCGCTTAGGCAATAAGATGGATTTTGATATAGAGGTCATGGTAAAGCTTTATTGGCAGGGCATACCCGTTGAGTTCATTAAAACTAAAGTATTGTACCCAGAAAATGGTGTTTCTCACTTTAATGTATGGGAAGATAACGTTTTGATATCAAAAATGCATACGCGTTTATTTTTTGGTATGTTGCTGCGTTTACCTCGGCTCATCGCGAAAAAATTTAAATAGGAAGTAATAAACACAGTGTCAGACAACAACAAACCACAGCAACCTCATAACGACAGTACTTTTCATTGGTCACAATTAAAAGAGCGTGGCTCGATGTTTGGTATCGAAGTGTTAGTGTTTATTTATAAAGTATTTGGCAAATGGCTATTTAAGGTCGTATTAACGCCAGTGATGTTTTACTTTTATATTACCGGGCGTTTATCACGACATGCGATTTGGCATTACTTAGACAATTTAAACACCAGTATGGGCGAGCAAAAGCGAGTTGGCTTAGCGCGCTTTAAACAAGGTTTTAAATTATATTTTTCATTTGGTATGGCGATACTCGATAAGTTTGATGCGTGGCTTGGTAAAGTAAATATTAAAGATATCGAAATAGCGACCCCTGACGGTTATCAAGCGTTAGTGCAAGCGAAAGGGGCGGTCATCTTTAGTGCTCATTTAGGCAATATGGAAATATGCCGCGCAATTTTTAGTATGGGTGATAATAAGCGTCCACTTAATGTGATCACTTATAATGAGCATACCCCGTCATTTAATAATTTCTTAAAGAAAGTAAACCAAGAAGCGGCCATTAATTTTATTCATATTAATAACTTCGGTCCTGATGACACGATTAAACTAAAACAAAAAATTGATGATGGTGAAGCGGTGGTCATCTTTGCTGATAGAACCTCGGTCAATAACCCAACAAGTGTGCATCAAGCACCGTTTTTAGGGGAAGAGGCGCCTTTTGCTGTTGGTCCGTTCGCACTGGCAAACATTATGGAATGCCCAGTGTTTTTGATGTTTTGCATTAATGAACACGGCCGCTATAGAACCTATATTGAGAAGTTTGCAGATCCTATTAAAGTAAAACGTAAAGAGCGCCAAGCGCATTTTCAAGCAATGGCAACTAAGTTTGCTGAGCGTCTTGAGTTTTATTGTAAAAAAGCGCCTTATCAATGGTACAATTTTTTTAATTTTTGGCAAAAAGCCAGCGACAAAGATTCAAAGCCTAGCTAAATATCTGGAGACAGTAGTAAATGGAAAACAATAAATCAACACACCTTTTATTTGGCGCAGGCCGTTTAACGATTGAAGACATTATTAGTGTTGTAAAAGAAGATCGTACCGTAGCGCTATCTGGTGATAGCCAGTTTGCTGAAAAAATTGATTCAGCCGTTGCCTTTTTAGATAAGCTTTTAGCTGAAGAAGGCCATATCTATGGTGTAACTACTGGCTATGGTGACTCGTGTACGGTAGAAATTCCATTAGCATTAGTAAATGAGTTACCTATGCACCTTACGCGCTTCCACGGTTGTGGCTTGGGGGATTTTTTTACGCCTGAACAAGGTAAATTGATTTTAGCTAGCCGTTTAGCATCATTATCACAAGGCTATTCAGGTGTTAGTTGGGATTTACTAAAACTACTCGTAGAAATGATCAACCGTGATATTATTCCTGTTATCCCACAAGAAGGTTCAGTGGGTGCTAGTGGTGATTTAACGCCGCTTTCGTACGTAGCAGGAAGCTTAATTGGTGAACGAGACACCTATTATAAAGATCAAGTTGTTAACTCATTAGCGGCCTTTAAAGAAGAAGGCCTCGAGCCTATTACCTTACGCCCGAAAGAAGGCTTAGCAATAATGAACGGCACAGCGGTGATGACAGCGCTTGCGTGTCAGGCTTATGATCGCAGTGAATACGCAAGCCGTTTGATGACGCGAATTACTGCTCTTGCAAGTATTGCACTGAAGGGTAATAGCAATCACTTTGATGATATTTTATTCAGTGTTAAACCGCATCCGGGGCAGCAAAATGTGGCAAAGCGCATTCAAACTGATTTAAATCATGTTGAACATCCGCGTAATTCACATCGTCTACAAGATCGTTATTCAATCCGTTGTGCACCTCATGTTATTGGTGTGTTAGAAGACAGCCTACCGTGGCTGAGAAACATGATTGAAAATGAACTTAATAGTGCCAATGATAATCCGATTATTGATGGTGTCGGTGAGCATGTGCTACATGGTGGCCACTTTTATGGCGGCCATATCGCCATGGCAATGGATTCAATGAAAAACTGCGTGGCTAACTTAGCAGACTTGGCTGATCGCCAAATCGCCACCTTAGTTGATGTTAAAATGAACCACGGTTTACCGTCTAACTTAAGCGCGGCTTCAAGTGAACGTCGTTTTATAAACCATGGCTTTAAAGCAATTCAAATTGGCTGCTCTGCTTGGACTGCTGAGGCGTTAAAGTTAACCATGCCTGCGAGTGTATTTTCTCGTTCAACAGAGTGCCATAATCAAGATAAAGTGAGTATGGGAACCATAGCTGCGCGTGATTGCTTACGTATTTTACAACTGACTGAGCAAGTTTTAGCTGCGACTTTACTTGCTGCAGTACAAGGTGTGCGCATCCGTATTTTAAATAATGAAATAGATGCAGACTCACTGAACCCAGAGATCGCCGCTATGATCGATGACGTTGCCAGCTTCTTTGAACTATTAGAAGAAGATCGCCCAACGGATAAATTATTACGCCAAACCATCGAGTATATTCAAACTCAACGTTGGTCGCTTTACCAATAACGCTAAGGGCTAAAATGAAAAAATCCAACGCTATTGTAACCGTTTATGTTGATATGGTGGTGCCATTTTACGATGTCGATCCAATGCGAATTGTGTGGCACGGTAACTATGTGAAATACATAGAAGATGCACGATGCGTATTGCTTGACAAAATTGGCTATAATTACAATACGATGGAACGCTCAGGCTATATGTGGCCGATTGTTGATATGCGGTTAAAGTATGTTGCATCGGCTGTGTTTGGTTCACATATACGTATTCATGCGAGTTTGGTTGAGTTCGAAACACGGATCAAAATTGACTATAAAATTGAATGTTTAGACAGCCAGAAGGTGTTGACTAAAGCCTATACCATTCAAGTTGCCTTAGATTTACAAAATCAAGAATTGCAATTTGAATCTCCTGCTGTATTTACCGATAAAGTACGTGCCTATGTTGAATAAATTTAGCCATACATTATGGCTTGTAGCCATGTTGTTCGTTTGTGTGACGACTAACTGTTTTGCGCAAAGTGATTTTAGTAAGTTTGAAATTAAACAAGGAAAAGGGGAGTTTAGCCAAGCAAAGCATTTCACCTTTTTAAAGCGAGCCATTAAATCACAAGGTGAATTTGTTATTTTTCAGCAACAAGTTTATTGGCATACGCTTTTGCCCGTGAAAAGTGAGCTACTGGTCTTAGCTGATGGGATTTATCGACGTAATGATGTTGAACAAGATTACCAAGTGCTGACTCAAGATAAGCAAATAAACCAATTATTAGCCAAGTTATTAAGTGGCCAAATTCAGAACTCCGATTGGCAAGTAACTGCTATTGAGCAAACCAGCTGTTATCTATTAGTACCAACTTTAGTGCAAGTTGCACAGATGTTTAAGCAAGTTAAACTGTGCCGAAATGGTGACAGCCAACGTGAAATAGTGATAACCGATCAGCAAAATAATAATACCCACATTACGATGACAATAACCACTAAGGAGCTTAGTCAAGGTGACATGGATGCCGTTAAGCTCACGCACTAAGCTCGTTGTATGGTGCATACAGTTTGCCGTTTTATTAGCGGGATTGAGTTATTTATGGCTATTTAAGTCATTTACAATTGTTGCTGATCTCAATCAAATATTTAGCGTAGAACAAGAACCAGAAATACAACTTGTTAGTGAGCAATTAGAGCAACAGCAATTACGCCAACACCTTTTATTAGTTGGTCACCAAGATAAAACCACGGCAATTAACTATGCCCTGAGAGCGGCTGAGTCATTAAATGCAATTGCGGGTATTGCTGTTAAAGTAAAATTTGATGCTTTACCCCAACTTGACTCAATAGTGCGTGATTACCTTAATTATCCGCATGCGTTTATCAGTGAGCAATATAGATACTTGTTGCAAGCCAATGATAGTCAAAGTTTATTCAACTACCAATTTAATCTTCTTAATGAAATGGCTTCGCCTTGGGTTGCCGCTACATTAGAAAAAGATAAAACATTAGCGCTAGCCGATTTTTTTAATCAACAGAGCTTACCTTCAGCAAAACTTAAAAATCATGATGGCTTTTTAATTGCGACTAAAAACGAGCCTGTAGGACATACTCGCTATTATGTGCTCGTAAACTTTATGAGTAATGGTACGGGGTTGGATTTAAATGTCGCGAAAAAGATTGCAGCAAACGTTACTTCCCTTAAAAAACAGGCATTAACACAAGATACAGGTGTGGATTATTTGGCCACAGGGGCTGCTTTTTTTACCGCGAGCGCAAGCTCAAGTGCACAAAATGAAATGACAGTATTTGGCGCCATTTCAGTATTTGCAACCTTGTTGCTGATCATGATCATCTATCGTAGTGCATTGAGTGTGTTTTGCACGTTATTCGTCGTTTCAGTCAGTATGATTTATGGCTACACTGCACTGCGTTTATTGTTTACTGAGGTTAATGTTTTAACACTCGTATTTGCAGTGACATTAATTGGGATAGCAGCCGATTATAGTTTTCATGCTCTGAGTGAGTTACGTTTTTCTAAACCAAAAGTAGCAAATCCACTGCATACTATTCGTAGCTCATTGTTATTAAGCTTTCTAACGACGACTGCCGGTTATTTAATACTGGTGTTTACACCATTAATATTATTTAAACAAATTGCAGTTTTCACCATGGCAGGGCTGTTAGGGGCTTTATTGTGTGTATTGCTACTCTATCCAAGTTTAGTGGTATTAAAAGCTAAAAGCGCTATGCAGGTGCCGAACTTTATTTCAGGGTTGCATAACCTACAGCAAGTTTGGCTAAATAATAAGTTGGCAATGCGTTGGCAATTGTTGTTTATTATTGTCGGGTTATTTGGCTTAACGTTTTTAGATAATGATGATGATCCACGGCATTTCTACAAAGTTCCCGATGATTTAATTACTCAGCAACAAACAATCAGCGATTTATTAGCAGAGCAATGGGACAGTTCATATCTGTTGATCGCCGGTGAAAACGAGCAGCAGGTGCTTAGGCAGATGGAGCAACTGTTACCACGGCTTGAGCAATTACAAGCAAACAAAGAAATTACAGCGTATTCCAGTATCAGCCAATGGCTGCCGTCAATATCCATGCAAAAGAGTAATCAACAATTGTTAAGTGATGCAGTCAATCGTGGGGATTTTACACAGTTAAACTCAGTGCTTGGTTTTAACTTAGCAGCAAGGCCGTTAGATGAGTACCAACAACTTGATTTTGCAACATGGCAAAACACAAAAGTAGCGCCTTTATTTACTAACCAATGGTTGCAAATTCAGCATCGCTACTACAGTGTGATTAAGCTAAAAAGTCTACAAAACACAAGCTCGGTTAAAAGCTTAGCTAACACTTATACGGATGTCTTTTTTATTGATAAAGTAGCCGGTATTAGCGAGCAAATAGGGCAATTTAGACTGCAATTGATTTTTATCTATGCCTTAGCTTTGACTATGGCTATGGCAATATTTTGGTTGCGCTATGGCTTGTTAAATGCCTTTGTTGCAGTGACTCGTCCGCTCATTGCAGTTCTAGTTGCACTTATTTTAAGTACATGGTTTTATGGCAGCTTAACAGTTTTTAATTATGTAGCAGGGATACTTATTTTAGCCCTTGGTCTAGACTATTGTATTTTTTATGCAGAGCATGGTTTGTGTAAAAAAATTACGCTGACAACCTGTGTATCAGCGTTGAGTTCACTGTTTGTGTTTGCAATATTAATTGTTAGCTCAACACCTGCGGTAAGCCAATTTGGTTTCACTGTATTTATCGGTGTGGTGGTGGTGTTTTTAATTTCACCGCGCCTTGCTTTAGTATCGAAAAGGAACATTTAATGACATCAACTGATTTTGATGTATCTATCATTGGTGCTGGCCCGTCAGGAACAGTTGCGGCTTGTTTGTTAATGCAGCATGGTTTAAGTGTGTGTATTATTGAACGCGATGAGTTTCCACGCTTTTCAATTGGTGAAAGCTTATTACCCCAATCAATGGATTATCTTAAGCAAGCAAATATGCTTGAAGCTTTAATCGACAATGCGAATGAACTTGGTTTTCAATTCAAAAACGGTGCTGCTTTTTATCGTAGTGGTCACCATACTTACTTCAATTTTGAAGAAAAGTTCAGTGAAGGTCCTGGCACAACTTATCAGGTAAAACGTGCAGAATTTGATAATTTGTTAGCTGAAGAAGCGCAAAAACAGGGAGCAACTATTTGCTTTTCACATCAAGTGACCGGCTTTAGTACTGAACACAATATAACTTCATTAGATGTTATTGATTTAAAAACGCAACAAGAAAAAACAATAACGGCAAGATTTACGCTAGACGGTAGTGGCTTTGGTCGTGTACTGCCGCGTTTACTTGATTTAGAAGAGCCAAGTGAATTGACTCCTCGTAAGGCAGTATTTACCCATTTCAAAGATAATATTGATAACAGCCAGTTTGACCGTAATAAAATATTGATCACCGTACACCCTACAATCCCAGATATTTGGTACTGGGCTATTCCATTTAGTGATAGCACAATTAGTGTGGGTGTCGTAGGTGAAACAGCACAAATCGAGAGGGCAGATCAAACACTTGAACAAACACTTTTAGATTTTATTCATGCAGATGACAACCTGAGCACATTACTTGCTGATGCCCAAATTATTGCGCCTGTACGAACAATAGGTGGCTATTCAGCGAATGTAAAAGCACTACACGGTGATAAGTTCGCCTTACTGGGTAACGCTGGTGAATTTTTAGACCCGGTATTTTCATCTGGCGTTACAATTGCTTTAAAATCAGCAGTTCAAGCAACTGAGCTGGTAGTAAAACAACTTGCGGGTGAAAACATTGATTGGCAAAGTCAATACGAGGTCCCATTACGTGAAGGTATTGATGTTTTCAAGTATTTTGTAAACTCATGGTATGACACGAGTTTACAGTCGGTGATCTTTTTTGCTGATGGTCAACCAGATGTAAAAGCCATGGTCTGCTCAATTTTAGCAGGGTACGCCTGGGATAAAAGCAACCCATTTGTTAAAAATACAAAGCGTGGGTTGAAGATTTTAGAACAAATCTGCGAGCCAGATAACAATGATAGTGTTGCTTAACGGTGTTGCTGATGTTGCGATTATTTAGACGAACATTGTTGCCATTATGTGTACTATTTATAGCTGGTTGCCAACAAATGGCCGCCAATCATGTGGCAACGCCAATGTTTAATTTCATGCCAGTACCCACAGAGCTGAATGAACAAGGCTGGCTAGAAAGATTTCAATTTGCAGGCATTGTTGATGAATCAATGTTGGTATCAACTGAGTTCACAACATCATCAATTAAAGTTGTTGCCCTTACTTTTGAAGGGGTGCCATTAACACAGCTGCAATTTGATACTAACACTCATGAACTAAGCACCTCGACTACGTTAGCGGTAGAGCTTGATGGCAAAAAAATTATTTATGATATGCAAAGTGCATTTTGGCCGTTGGTGATGCTTGAGCAAAACATGCTTGATAATAATCAGGTGATTGAGCTTGATAACACAGTAATGCGAACTCGGCAGTTTTATCGCAATGACACATTAGTTCGAGAAATCACGTATAATGGTGCTATTACTCTAATGACAGAGTATGAGCAAGACTACCGCTTGAAAATAGAACGATTAGAAGAATATTAATATGCAACAACCGCTATTTATTAGCCACTACGCCATGGTTAACCCATTAGGGTGTGACAATAAAACAATTAAACGTAACTTGTTAACAGGTAATCAAGACGGCATAGTTGTTAATAATGAACTACTTAATGAAGGGCCAATTCATGTTGGCGCGGTGCAAGTAGCGTTACCTTCATTAGCGCAATATCCTCGTGAGTTTCATACCCGCAATAACCAATTAGCTGCTTTAGCACTCGAGCAACTTATTATCCCTGTTAGCGAATTAAAACAGCAATATGGCCAACATCGAATTGCGGTTATTGTAGGGACGAGTACTTCAGGGATCGCGCAAGGTGAACAAGCCATGGTGCAACAGCTAGCGCAAGGGGAGTTTGGGGAAAATTATCATTATCAGCAGCAAGAGATGGATAATTTATCTCAGTTTATTAGTTTGTATCTAGGAGTAAAAGGGCCGGCGATGACCTTATCAACAGCTTGCTCTTCGAGTGCCAAAGCATTTGCTACAGCGCAAGAATTAATTGCTGGCGATCTTGCTGATGTTGCAATTGTTGGTGGTGTAGATAGTTTGTGCGGTATGACAGTCAATGGGTTTACTGCTTTGGCTTCAACCTCTGCTGGTATAAGCAATCCTTCAAGTAAAAACCGTGATGGTATCAATTTAGGTGAAGCCGCGGCATTATGCATAGTTGAAAAACAAGGTACAATTAAATTGCTCGGCGTGGGAGAATCTAGCGATGCGCATCATATGTCTGCCCCGCACCCACAAGGCGAAGGTGCAGTGGCGGCTATGCGTGCTGCGTTGTCTCGAGCTGGCTATCAACCAAGTGACGTTGATTATGTTAATTTGCATGGTACTGCAACCCCCAAAAATGATGAGATGGAAGCCATTGCAGTGGCTGAAGTGTTTGGTACTGACACACCCTGTAGTTCTTCTAAAGGCATGATAGGGCATACCTTAGGTGCAGCAGGCGCAACTGAAATCGGCTTGTGTTGGTTGTTACTTGGTGACGATGAGTTTGCCCCACATATTTGGGATGGCGAAGCGGACCCAGCCTTGCCAACTATCAACCTCGTACCAGTAGGGGCGAAGAGCGAAACAAAAATTAAAACATGCCTGTCAAACTCATTTGCTTTTGGCGGCAATAACGTCAGTGTATTAATCGGATTATAAGAGATGCCTGTGCACCCAATTGAAACTATTTTACCTCATACTGCGCCCATGATTTTGATCGATAGCTTAGATAGTTACGATGAAAATACTGGAATTTGCTCAGTCACTATTACACCACATAGCAACTTTTATGATGCCGATAGCCAAAGTGTCGCAAGCCATGTCGGCATTGAGTATATGGCGCAAGCAATCGCTGCTTACGCCAACGCTAACCAAGTTGATAATGGCGCAAAAGTAGAAATTGGTTTTTTAGTGAGTAGTCGTAAATATAAAATGCACTGTAATCGTTTTGCTTTAAATAGCACATTAACGATCAAAGTAGAAAAACTATACAGCGAAGCAAACGGATTAAGTGCTTTCGAATGTAGTATTAAACAAGCGGATACCCTGTTAGTAGAAGCGAAAATTAATGTATTTCAACCTGAAAACCCAGAACAATTTTTAGCGGAGCAAATGTAATGTCAAGACGAGTATTAGTGACCGGTTCAAGTAAAGGAATTGGTAAGGCAGTTGCTCTACAATTAGCTAAAGATGGGTTTAATATTAGCCTGCATTGCCGCTCAGGTCTAGAAGCGGCAGAGCAAGTTAAAGCTGAAATAGCTGCGTTGGGTGTAGATGTTGATATCTTGCAGTTTGATGTAGCAGACAGGGCCTCAGCAAAAGCAATTTTAGAGCAGTACGTTGAAACCCATGGTGCTTTTTATGGCGTTGTTTGTAATGCAGGGATCACCGCAGACACTGCATTTCCAGCAATGACAGATGAAGAGTGGGATAGTGTAGTGCACACCAATCTAGATGGTTTTTATAATGTGTTACACCCTCTTGTTATGCCGATGGTCAGAACGCGAAAGGGTGGACGTATTGTTGCTATGTCGTCAGTGTCTGGTGTGGCAGGCAATCGTGGTCAGGTCAATTATAGTGCCTCAAAAGCGGGCGTCATAGGCGCATCTAAAGCACTTGCGGTTGAGCTTGCAAAGCGAAAAATTACCGTTAATTGTGTTGCACCTGGTTTGATTGATACCGGAATGACCGACGATCTACCGATTGCAGAAATGACAAAAATGATCCCCGCCAATCGCATGGGTAATCCAGAGGAAGTCGCTGCTGCGGTCTCGTTTTTAATGTCTGACGGCGCCAGTTACATCACCCGCCAAGTTCTTCAAGTAAATGGTGGTATGGCGTAATGAAACGAGTAGTTGTTACTGGAATGTCATCTATCACCGCTTTGGGTGATAACTGGAGTGATTTTAAAAGCGCATTGGTCGCAGGTAAAAATGCAGTCAAACGAATGCAGGAATGGGACTATATTGATGGCTTAAATACCAACCTTGCAGCCCCAATAGAAAACTTTAGCCGTCCTGCTCATTACTCACGTAAAAAAGTGCGTTCAATGGGGCGTGTGTCTTTAATGTCGACCTTAGCCACTGAACGTGCTCTTGAGCAAGCTCAGCTTCTTGATCATCCTGCATTAACCGATGGTTCGACTGGAGTGTCTTATGGCTCGTCAATTGGCTCTACGGCACCGCTGGTATCATTTGGCCGTATGATGGACACAGGCTCAATGAATGGAGTAACAGCCACCAGCTATATTCAAATGATGGCGCACACAGCCCCGGTTAATGTTGGCGTGTTTTTTGGTATCAAAGGGCGAGTGATTACAACAAGCTCGGCCTGTACATCCGGCTCTCAAGGTATTGGTTACGCATTTGAAGCGATAAAGTTTGGCCGACAAAAACTCATGGTTGCAGGCGGTGCAGAAGAGCTGTGTGTTACAGAAGCCGCAGTGTTTGATACTTTATATGCAACAAGTACCCAAAATGATAGCCCTGAATTGACACCCAGGCCGTTTGATAAAAGGCGTGACGGGTTGGTAATTGGTGAGGGTGCATCAACTTTAATTTTAGAAGAATATGAGCATGCTAAAGCCCGAGGGGCAACTATATTAGCCGAAATAGTTGGCTTTGGTTGTAACTCTGATGGTCAACACGTTACGCAACCAACATCGGGCACTATGCAAATTGCGATTGAGATGGCGTTGCAAGATGCCAATTTATCTGCCGATCAAATTGGTTATGTTAACGCGCATGGCACATCAACGGACCGAGGTGACATTGCTGAAAGTCAAGCCACCTTTAATGCCTTAGGCGCTAAACCTATCAGTTCATTAAAGAGCTATCTTGGTCATACTCTAGGTGCGTGTGGTGCGATAGAGGCGTGGGCAAGTATTAATATGATGACTGATAACTGGTTTGCCCCAACAATTAATTTAACCGAAGTGGACGATGAATGTGCAGCTTTGGATTACATCACAGAGTGTGGTCGAGAAATCAACACTGACTATGTAATGAGCAATAACTTTGCGTTTGGCGGCATCAATACTTCATTAATATTTAAGCGCTTCAAAAGTGAATAATATATCGTGGTTGTTGATTTCGCTGTGTTTATACAGTTCGGTGAGTGTGGCTGCTGCTAAACTGGAAATTGGTGGCGGCGCCTTTATGGCTGATATTCCTCATTACTTAGGCTCTGATCAAAGTGAACAATACATAATGCCAGTGCCTTATGTTCGTTATCAAAGTGATGAGTTAGATGTGGACCGTAACAGCTTTACTGGTTACTTATGGCATTTTGATAATGTACACCTAGATATATCTGCGGGTGTGAGCCTTGCTGTAGACAGTGAAGACAATCAAGCCCGTGAAGGCATGGATGATTTAGATTGGGTATTTGAACTTGGGCCTTCGCTAAATTATTACTTTAAAGGTGATCCCCAAGCGGCAGAACAATTTTATATTGGCTTATTTACCCGTAAAGCTATGGCAACTGATTTTAGCTCAGTGACTAACGTCGGTTGGCGTTATGGCCCGAGTGTTTATTATGAGAGCCCTGTGCTTATTACGCCAACGTATGAAATTACTACCAGTATACGAGCAAATGCTAATTTTGCCGATGACCGTTACTTAAATTATTATTATGGTATATCTGCATTAGATACACATAATGCACGTTCTGAGTTTAACAGTCAGTCGGGCTATTCTGGCGCTGATATGTCGTTTGGGCTTAATTTTGATAGTAAAAAATATTGGCTAGGTGGTTTTATTAAATATCACCATCTAGCTCAAAGTAAACAGCAACGTAGTCCCTTAGTGAAACAAGATAGTAGTATCTCGTTTGGTTTTGGAGTTGCATGGAAGTTCTATACCAAAGAAGGAATATAAAATGAAATTAATGACAAGCTTATTATTAGCTACATCAATGCTAACAGTCACTGCGGTTGAAGCACGTGACGATATAGGTAAATATCCTATTCAGTCACTGTTAGAAACGAGCAAAGCCAAAAGTGCGCTATTAGATGTGCCTCTTTACTTTGCTGATCAAAGTTATGGTAGTGAGAGCAGTAAATACGGCGAAGTGATCACGAATAAAAAAACCAATGCATTTAATAAAAGTGATCAAGAGGCGTGTGAGTGGGTTATGCTCAGTGCTTTAAAAGCGTTGCAAGAGCGCGCAGTTAAAGAAGGAATGAACGCCGTTGTTAATATTCAGTCTTATTATAAAAAGCGTGAATTTGTTAGTAGCACTGAATATGAGTGTGGCGCAGGTACAATCATGGCCGGCGTTGCATTAAAAGGCACTTTAGTTAAGTTATAACTAACTGTTGCCACAGAATTGCTGTATAATTTGCGACCCTTGATAATGTGGCCGTAGGTTATACAGCATGAATTTTAAATCTTTTAGTTTTGCCCCTGAGCTTATTCAGGCGTTAGACGAACTTAACTATCACACCCTCACGCCCATTCAACGTGGCGCTATTCCTGCAGTACGTAAAGGTAAAGATGTTTTAGCCAGTGCTCAAACGGGCACAGGTAAAACAGCTGCATTTTCATTGCCTATTATACAAAAACTATCTGAAGTTGAGCATACAGCGACAAACGCTCCACGTGCATTGGTACTTGCTCCTACACGTGAACTTGCGGAACAAATCGCGAACAATATTAAAGATTTTGCTAAATACACTTCACTTAAAACAGTGTGCTTATTTGGTGGCGTTAACATTGCGGGTCAAGCCAATGGCTTAAAAGAAGGGGCTGATATCGTTGTTGCAACGCCAGGGCGTTTACTTGATCATATTCGTCTTGGTAATTTAAGCCTCGCGCAGGTCAATCATTTAGTGCTTGATGAAGCCGATCGTATGCTAGATATGGGATTTATTACTGATATGCAAACAGTGATAAATGGATGTGCTGAAGAACGCCAAATTTTACTGTTTTCAGCAACGTTCCCTTCGGCAATTAAACAATTTGCCAGTAAAGTATTAAAGCAAGCTGAAATTATTAGAGTTGATCAAACTAACAGCACCGCTGCGACCGTTCACCACGTGGTTTACCCTGTGGAAGAGCGCCGTAAACAAGAGCTATTATCTGAGCTTATAGGCAAGAAAAATTGGCAGCAAGTGCTGGTGTTTGTAAACATGAAAGACACGGCAGATAAATTAGTTAAAGAATTAAACCTTGATGGTATTCCTGCAGCTGTGTGTCACGGTGATAAAACCCAAGGTAATCGCCGTCGCGCATTAAGAGACTTTAAAGAAGGTAAGGTTCGTGTATTAGTGGCAACTGAAGTTGCTGCGCGAGGTATTGATATTGATGGCTTGCCTCGTGTTATTAATATTGACTTACCGTGGCTTGCTGAAGATTACGTTCATCGTATTGGCCGCACAGGGCGCGCTGGTAATCAAGGCCAAGCAATTTCATTCGTAAGCCGTGAAGAAGAAAACATGCTTTTTGAAATTGAAACGTTAATTGGCCAAAAAATTAAGCGTGAATATCTAGCAGGTTATGAAGTGAGTAACCGCGAAGTTTTAATTGATAAAATTGGCAAGAAGCCTTCACACCTTCGTCGTAGTCGTGTAAATAAACCTTCAGGACAAGCAACGGGTGAAGCACGTGCTAAAAATCGCTCACGTATATCAGGTGTACGAAAGTCACTTAAAGGCGAAAAGCTTTCTTTAAAGAAATAGCCGAATAAGTTAATGTTAGCCTGCTCAAAAGCCTGAATTTATTTCAGGCTTTTTTGTTTCCAAAGCAAAACTGAAAAAGAGGGTACGAGTATGGCTAATACCAATCAACTTAAATATTAAATCATTCTCGCGGGCTAAATAAAGCACTAACAACGTTAGCTATTTTTTAAGTTAACAAACTAGATGTCAAAATCTCTATCTTGTTATCAATGAACTCATCTGCCGCAATAGGTGCTTTGTAACTTAACGCGATTGTAAGGCTGGTTAGATAGTGACAGTACCTCCCAATCTTTCAAATTGTTAGAGCCATTAGCTTATCCTTTAATGACTCCTTCGGGAGGAACAATATCATCCAGCAGTAAGATTACATTAAACAATACCCAATACGAAAAAACAGGGTTTTATTCACATCAGCGAATTTATAATGTTGGTGTTGTGGAATATAAAACTTTGAATTACCAACAAAGTTGTGATGTTGGTTTATGGAGAACTTATATCGTTCCCTTTAAGCTTAACGGCAGTAGCAGGGTATGCTCGAGAGTCATATTAGCAGGGCAATCTTCGAGCTCAGTTAGCTATAAAGATTTTAATTTGAAATTTAAACTTACGAGCCCAGCCATCAGCCCTAATGGCGGGAATTACTCTACTAATACACCGTTTTCAATATCAAACCCGCAAAGCGCGGTGATTAAGTATAAAATGGTCTCGGTAGGAGCCGCATGTAGCGACAGTAGTTGGTTAAATTACACCTCAGCAGTCACATTGACCAACAGCCAGCGTGTTTGTTATAAAGCAACCAAATCAGGGAGGATGGATAGCAACATAAGCTATGCCGATTTCAACTTTAAGTTAGAGAAACCAAGTATATCACCAGCCGTTAATGAGATAATTGCTGGCACTTCAATCACTTTATCTATTAATAATAGTAATGCAAATTTGCAGTATAAGCTTGTACCCCATGGAGCGAGTTGCACAAGTGGTGCATGGTTAGATTATTCAACATCAATTGTACTCGATAGTGATGCAAGATTTTGCGCAAAAGCAACAGCCTTAGGATGGACAGATAGTGACATTGTAGTTAATGATTATCGTATCCAGCAGAGTGAATATGCCGACATATCAAATAATTCACTGGCAGATTCAGCTTTTTCCAGTGTAGATGTCCCCACTGTTGATAACATTGGCGCAATAAAAGGCCAAGCTGGTGTGAGCGGTGGTGCTGCAACCTACCATATTCCAATTCAACTTCCCACTGGGCGTGCAGGTATGCAGCCTGAAGTATCACTTAATTATTCATCACGAAACGGTAATGGTATTGCGGGTGTTGGATGGTCATTATCGGCAGGTTCCAGTATAACCCGTTGCGCCGCAACCTATGCTCAAGATGGCTTTACCCAAAACCCACAATACAACAGTAATGACCGTCTGTGCTTAGACGGCCAGCGTTTAATAGCTACATCGGGCAGTTATGGTAACTCAGGTACGCAGTACCGCACCGAAATTGATAGTTTTGTGCGTGTAACGCAAAGTGGTGCGCTCAACGGCACTTCAACGTGGTTTAAAGCTGAGTATAAAAATAGTCGAGTTGCGTATTTTGGGAAAACGACTGATTCAAGGTTGGTGCACGGTGGCAAAAGTGCGGCTTATTCGTGGCTAATTGAATATCAACATGATGCGACAGCCAAAAATTATATTCATTATGAGTATGAAGAGTTTGGGGTTGGTGAGACGTTATTGACCGATATTTATTACTCTGGAAATTCGTCTAGTTTGGTTGGTCATCAACGTGTTTCTTTTATCTATAATGATAGAGCAGATAAAAGGCAAATGTATATTGCAGGAGGAAAATACAGTACGACTCAAATTCTAAAGCATATTAATTTAATAAGTAATAGTAATGAGGTGAAGGCCTATAATTTTAACTATATTACCAGCTCAGCATCATCACGTAGTTTATTAGACAGGTTAGCCCACTGTTTTAATGGTATATGTATCAACGATACGACTTTTCGTTGGCAAGATGAAGCTGTTCAATTTGATATAGAGCCTCTTGGGTATGTTAAAAATAATCTCTTTTATCAACAATATGAAGACAAGCGCTATTTAAATTCCGTTATACCTCATGGAGATACAAATGGGGATGGTGTTAGAGATTTTGGCGATTTTTATATCAATGCAGAAGGGGAGTATATCGGTAAGCCTTCATCTCCCCTTGATTCGTGCAGAATGCAACAGTCAACGTTAGGCGCTAATTGTGTCGATTTGGACATAGATTTGGATGGTAAATCGGATTATTGGTTTATTAATAATGAACTGTTGAATTTTAAACTTGCTTCTGGAGAGGTAATAACTACGCAAATTCCTTTATCGACACCTGGTTTATCTGATGGAAATGATATTATAAAGTTCGCCAATGACTTGAATGGTGATGGTTGGACTGACATTGTTGTTTCAGCCCCATTTGGGAATGGCCAACAAACAAAGTTAATAATTTACTTTCATACACAAAATAGATCGCAGCCCTATACAATAAATGACGCATACGATTTAGGAACTGAAGCATTCATAAAGAAAAATATTACTGCTGGGGAAAAACAGGGGAAATCTCAAATTTCTTTAGTAGGTGATATTGATGGAAATGGTTTACCAGATTTTGCGATCTTAAATAATTGGACTACTCGTGATGTGAATACTCATGCAAGTGGTATTTTGAGTACAGCTATAGCAGAGCTAACAATCCATAGTTTACTTTTAAATATGTCATCAGCCTCTACCGCAATTTTCACTAGCAATACAATGCAGGGTATGTTTCAAGATGATGCATATACAGTTTTTGGTGATATTAATGGAGATGGTTTAAGTGATTTACTTGATGTACGTAATGCGAAAATACGTATTAATGAAGGGGGGGGGTAAATTTAGTGGTCAAATAGATAGTGGCTTCAGCTTGCCAAGCGTTTTTTACTCACAAGTTTCCGATGATGGTTCAGAAGCGGATTCAGCAGCTATTATCTATTTTCAAAATGCCATAAAGTTTTTTGATATAAATCATGATGGAATTAATGAATTACTAGTTCCTGGTGAAGTGGCTGTGCTTGGTTGCTCAAGAGTCTGGGAGTATGATTGGAGTAAAGGTAAACCCAATAATATGACTTCATCAGATTTATGTGGTTCACAGCTTTACAGTACGTATAAATATAGTAATCAAAACCGTTTTGCCACTAGACCAATTGATTGGAATAATAAGGATGAAAGTTTATATTACTTTGATGCTATTTCTTTTCACTTTACTGACAATACTATAGAGGCAAGCCGCACTTCAACAGATATTATAGCCTCGGCAAACCAATCCGCTGTTGTTGATACGTCCGGAAATGGATTAAATGATCTTTTATTCATTTATGGTTCCCGTTATGAAGATATTAGTCGAAATAGCTATAATTGGTTTGAAGATATTAATGAACCACAATTTATAAATAAAGGATATGGTGTATATGTAAATAAAAATAAGGGCTCAAATAAGCACAGTCATTTTGCTGCAAGTGACACATTACTATCTTTTAATTCCGGAATGGGGCTAACAGGCGCTTGGGAATTAAAACCGCTTTCTGCAAACAATAATGATAATTTTTATAATAGAACTAGCAATCATGAAGGCCAATACTTTAATTTCACGTCAAGTATGTATGTGGTTGCATCATTCACGCAAAGTAATGGTGTTGGCGGTTTAACAGAAAAGCACTATAAGTACCGAGATGCAATGTACAATGCCCAAGGCCGTGGTTTTATGGGCTTTAAATCCATCATTGAGGAAGATGTAACCAAGGGCATCATTACACAGTCAGACTTTAATCAGGTGTTTCCGTACCAAGGAAAACTAGAACGTCAAGCAACTTTTGCTAGTGAAGATTTTGGTGTATATGATTTGTTAGGTTCAGCAACAGCTGAAACGGATGCACTTAGCTACCAAGAGATTATTTGGCAACACAACCCAAATCATTCTGTTGCAGGTGTTTATAGCGTGTACCCTAAAACTTCAACCAGCCTTACTCAGCTGCCTGAAACAGAAAGCGATAATGCTAATTCGCTTACTAAAAAACAAGTCACAACAACTATAAAATCTATTACCAGTATTGACCAGTACGGCAATGTTAAGGCGAGTAATACACAAGTAACAGATGAATGGGGGGCATACAAAACCTCTGAATCCAATACGTATGCATATAATGAAGATGATTGGTGGCTTGATAAATTAACCAATAAAACAGTGAGCAAGTATACGATTACAAGGCGAAATGAAAATGACCCAATTACAAATGCAGCACCACTAGACCCTAAAATTGATACGTCGTATATATACAGTAACTTCCATGCTAATAGGCAAGCTGGCAATATTGCAGTGACAGGTCAAAGTGCGGGGGCAGCGTCAGGCCGAGGCAGTACAACGGCCATAACCTTTAATGACTATGGTTTACCAACACAGGTAAGCCAAACAGCATCGGTGCGTAATAGCAGTGGTAACTGGGTGAATCAAACGCGCACTAATTCAACCACGTACAGTAAAAATGGCACCAGTGCGGCAAGCGATGGCTATTTTCCTTACAAGCAAACTAATGCAAAAGGGCATATTAGTTATACCAAAGTAAATCCAGCAACAGGGCAAATCACACAAACACAGCAACAACTGAGTGGGACTAGCTACCTTACAACGACTTACACTTATGATGATTACAATCGTCCTTATAGTAGCAAAACAGATGGTCAGCCTGTTGTTTACACCGCTGTGCAAACACCTGACGAGCAAGCACCTGATAATGCGGTCATGCAAATTGTTAAAGTCAGTGCAGGCATGCCGACACAAAAAGTTTATCAAGATAAGTTAGGGCGCGTACTTCGTACCGCAGTGGAGGACTTTAATGGCGACTGGGTGTTCACTGATGTTACCTACAATGAAAAAGGCTACAAAACCTTTGAGTCAGTTCCTTATAAAAGCGGTGCTACTGCCTATGGCGTGAGTTATAGCAGCTATGATGTGTTGGGCCGCTTAACTGAAAAAGTGACGAATCAACATTGCGGTGATATGACCACACAGTACAGTTACTCAGGCTTAAAAACCGATATCACAGCCTCTGAAGATTGCGAAAGTAAAGTGCTTGATATGTCACGCACCTATAATAGCTTAAAGCAGTTGATGGAGACCGAGGATGCTGATAATGGTGTAACGCGTTATAGCTATAACAACCAAGGGCTTCCTATTGTTATTCAAGATGCCAATGGCAATAATATTGTAGCTAAGTACAATGCGCTTGGGCAAAAAATACAAGTAAATGACCCTAACCAAGGGGTCACTAACTTCGAGTACAATGGCTTTGGTGAGTTACAACGAGAGGCACGGGTTGGCAGTAAAACACTGACCTTTGTAACTGATGTGTTAGGTCGTGTTACACGTCGTACCGCGTCAGGTGAAAATACACTCACGTATACCTATGATGGTGCAAGCTATGGCTTAGGGCAGTTAAATCAAGCCACAGGTAATGGCATTACCAAAACATTTGCATTTGATAACCACGGCCGACCAACCACACAAACAATTAACGGTGATGGTAAATCCTATGCCACAACGACCTTCTATGATGCTAACTATGGCCGAATAAAAGGACTTCGTTATCCAAACAACTTGACGCTTGAATATGGTTACACAGATTCTGGTTATCAAAATGTAGTGAAGAATACCGCCAGTGGCTATGCGTATAAAACCATTACTGAACAGGATGTGTTTGGTAACATCACTGCGGCTAATCTAGGTAATGGTACATCAGAAACCGCATCGTACAGCAACAAAAATGGCCAAATGTTATTAAAAGCGGTCGCCAAAGGCAGTAATAACCTGATGAATATTAGTTATCAAGGGTATGATGGTTTTGGTAACTTAACGCAAGTGGATGTCACCACAGGTAATGTGGGGATTGACCAACATCAGTTTACTGAAACCTATGAGTACGATAGCTTACATCGCCTAGAGCGTAACTTGGTGGATAACCATGTAGTCACCAGTTACAGTTATGATGCAGTTGGTAACTTGTTATCTAAATCAGATTACGCATCGCAGTATGATTATACTAATGGCGCAACAGGTGGGCCGAATGCGGTAAAACGAATTTATCGTAGCGGAAGCTGGCGAACCTTTAATTATGATGCACGCGGCAACATGACGAGCGGTGATGGCCTAACCAGCGCCACGTATAACGCGATGGATAAACCCACACAAATAGTAAAAGACGGTAAAACCCTCAATTTTACCTACGGCCCACAACATCTGCGCTTTAAGCAAGTGAACGGCAGTGTGACCACCTTCTACAGCGATAAACTGTATGAAGAAGAAATAAACGGCACAAAAACCACGTGGCGGGCCTACATTGACGACATCGCAGTTATAAGCCAAACCACCGATGAGGGGGCTACCATCCGCTACACCCACCGTGACCGCCTAGGCAGTGCACGGGTCTTTACCGACCACAACGACCAAGTAGAAGCAGAGCGCAACTTTGACCCATTTGGTAAACCTAGGCTGGCAAGTG
>NZ_MXQF01000079.1 GCF_002165575.1 Pseudoalteromonas sp. A601 | reverse complement strand
CGAATGACACTACACCAACCATTACTGGCTCCAGTGATGAAATTAGCGCGACAGTGATGTTAACCGTGACAGATGCAGCAGGTAATGAACAAAACCTAACTGCCACAGTACAAGCCGATGGTACGTGGTCAGTGGATGTACCGACAGAGCTTGCTGAAGGCAGCTTTACGGTAGATGCCAGCGTAACGGATGCGGCGGGTAACACGGCCAGTGACAGTGAAACAGGTGGTGTGATTGATACGCAAGCGCCCACGTTTGATATTGATCCAATTAATGCCACCAATGATACAACGCCAACTATTACAGGTTCTAGCGATGAAATTGGCGCGACGGTAACGGTGCTTGTTACTGATGCCGCGGGTAATGAACAAAACTTATCTGCCACAGTACAAGCCGATGGTACGTGGTCAGTGGATGTACCGACTGATTTAGCCGAAGGTGCGTTTACGGTAGATGCCAGCGTGACGGATGCAGCCGGTAATACCGCCAGTGATACAGAAACCGGCGGCGTGATTGATACACAAGCGCCCACGTTTGATATTGATCCAATTAATGCCACCAATGATACAACGCCAACTATTACAGGCTCCAGTGATGAAATAGGCGCGACAGTGACGTTAACCGTGACAGATGCAGCAGGTAATGAACAAAACCTAACTGCCACAGTACAAGCCGATGGTACGTGGTCAGTGGATGTACCGACAGAGCTTGCTGAAGGCAGCTTTACGGTAGATGCCAGCGTAACGGATGCGGCGGGTAACACGGCCAGTGACAGTGAAACAGGTGGTGTGATTGATACGCAAGCGCCCACGTTTGATATTGATCCAATTAATGCCACCAATGATACAACGCCAACTATTACAGGTTCTAGCGATGAAATTGGCGCGACGGTAACGGTGCTTGTTACTGATGCCGCGGGTAATGAACAAAACTTATCTGCCACAGTACAAGCCGATGGTACGTGGTCAGTGGATGTACCGACTGATTTAGCCGAAGGTGCGTTTACGGTAGATGCCAGCGTGACGGATGCAGCCGGTAATACCGCCAGTGATACAGAAACAGGTGGCGTGATTGATACACAAGCGCCCACGTTTGATATTGATCCAATTACAGCGACGAATGACACTACACCAACCATTACTGGCTCCAGTGATGAAATTAGCGCGACAGTGATGTTAACCGTGACAGATGCAGCAGGTAATGAACAAAACCTATCTGCCACAGTACAAGCCGATGGTACGTGGTCAGTGGATGTACCGACTGATTTAGCCGAAGGTGCGTTTACGGTAGATGCCAGCGTGACGGATGCAGCCGGTAATACCGCCAGTGATACAGAAACCGGCGGCGTGATTGATACACAAGCGCCCACGTTTGATATTGATCCAATTACAGCGACGAATGACACTACACCAACCATTACTGGCTCTAGCGATGAAATAGGCGCGACAGTAACTTTAACTGTCACAGATGCCGATGGCACAGAGCAAAACCTAACTGCCACAGTACAAGCCGATGGTACCTGGTCAGTGGATGTGCCAGCTGATTTAGCCGAAGGTGCGTTTACCGTTGATGCCAGCGTGACGGATGCG
>NZ_MXQF01000078.1 GCF_002165575.1 Pseudoalteromonas sp. A601 | reverse complement strand
TATCTGCCACAGTACAAGCCGATGGTACGTGGTCAGTGGATGTACCGACTGATTTAGCCGAAGGTGCGTTTACGGTAGATGCCAGCGTGACGGATGCAGCCGGTAATACCGCCAGTGATACAGAAACCGGCGGCGTGATTGATACACAAGCGCCCACGTTTGATATTGATCCAATCACGGCAACCAATAATACAACGCCAACGATAACGGGCTCTAGTGATGAAATAGGCGCGACAGTGACTTTAA
>NZ_MXQF01000077.1 GCF_002165575.1 Pseudoalteromonas sp. A601 | reverse complement strand
GGCTAAAGCCTGTTCCCACAAAAAATATGGATAAAATGCTTCGAGCCCGTGCAGCGATCTTCGGGCTAAGAGTTAACCCTAGTTCCTAGTCACTTCCCTAGCTCCTAGTACCTTTACACACCTAGCCACTACCCTAAAGCCTAGCACATTTCTATATTCGGAATAACGCTTTCTAAGCGTTGTATATCTATATCACTAATATCAGCAAAGCGCTTAAAGTGGCTCGGCCATTGCCGCGTGTAGTCTTTGATCTGGCTGATTATTTTTGTCGCTTTTGCCCTCGTTAAACCAAAGCGTTTTGCTTGCGATAACAAATTATCGATACTGGCGTATCGACCATCATCTCCCAGCCCAATGCCATGTTGTTTTGAGTTATTGATTGGGGTGATGTCGTAAGCTGGGCTCATACGCCAAGTTTTATTTGCAAAATGGTACAAAAACGCATGGTTGCGACTGTGATCATCAGTGTTACCAATAAGTGCATTAAACACCATTCGCTTATAAAGCTCGATTGCATCACCGGCAAACTCATCGGTATGGTGACGAATAAATTCAGCCAATTCGCCATACGAATAATAAGTTGCTAAATCACTCATAGCCACTTTAGGTTTTTGTAGTAAGCTATTTGCACTTAAAAAGTGATGAGTCGGTGAGCCTTTGTTTACATCAAACCGTTCAACTAATAGCACATCACCATTGTGTGTTTCGTGAATTTGAGTATTCGCAGTACGAATGCCTAATTCTTTAGCCATACACATAGCTGCGTGTTCAGCGCGTACTAAATTGAATAAATCATCATGACGATTAAACTTTGCTAAATAAAGTTTTTTGCCAATTTGCACAGAGGTTTTGGGCCGTGCGCCGCCCATACTTTGGCCAAACTCAAAGGCCTTTTTAGCCTCATTTGAAATAGCTTTATTAGCTAAAAGATCATCTTTTGCTTGATCTAGCAAAGCTAAGTCAGCCAAGGTGTTTTTATTGGTTTTATGCTTCGATGCACTACGCGATAAGCTAAATACTAATGCGCCAACACCATAACCAGAGCCTGCAAGTAGAAACTCCAGCTCGTTTTGTGGTTTGGTTGTATGCAAAGATAAAATGAGCTTACGCCCCCATGAATCAGCACCAGCATCACTTAACACCCCAAATACACCTTTACTTGCGCTATAGCTGACTATACCTTGCTGCAAAGGCAGATGGATTGGGTCAAGTGCAAAGGCATCAGTGCGAGCAAGATAACTTTTACCATAGTTAAACTCACCACGACTAGTTTTAGTATCTAACTTAAAAAAGCCACAGATTACGGGTGTGCTTTCTAGCCCATCTATAAATACATAGCATTCAGAAGTCATCGTTAATCACCTGCGCTTTATGAGTTTTACGTTGTCGTGCATTGTACCCACCAACATCAGCGGCCAGCTCGTTAATTTCATCCAGCAGCGCCCCCTGTAATTGCAACACGACTAATGCTTCAAACAATATATCGCTTTTAACAACTTCACCTTGTTCAAGCTTTTGTACAGTTGAGCGCGACACACCAATCATCTTGGCAAAAGTGCTCTGAGTGTAATGTAAAGTGCGGTGCTGGCGGATTAGGTCACCTAACCGCTGTGCCAGTTTTAATGCTTGTTCAGATCTCATAGGTGAATGCTAAATCAGTCAATAGGCTATTAATGATTAGTTTAGCGGTATTTAAATTGTTTGCAAGAAGGTTTATAAATCTTATTGATACTGTGATTGTTTAAAATCAATTTTACCACCGAGGGCACAGAGGGCACAGAGGCGCTGCGCTATACAGAGAAAGCATTAATAAAAATATTTGCACAAAGAGAAGACAATGAGAGTAAAT
>NZ_MXQF01000076.1 GCF_002165575.1 Pseudoalteromonas sp. A601 | reverse complement strand
AGTCTCTGGCAAACACGGGGCGATTCAGTTTTGCAATTTTAAGAAACTATGACGGACATGATTTCAAAGTGACTTTGGTTGATAGCAATGGAGATAGAGTTGCTGGCGGATATAGCGTAGCAGTTTCCACTTCTATCTTTAATGCAGGCACTTATTATTGGGAAGTTGAAAATAAAACAACAACTGGATCTACTTATGGTGGAATTACTTATGAAGTAAGATCTGGTGGCTAGTTAAACTTTCTATTAACGACTCAGCCCTATGAGTCGTTAATAGAAAACAATCTAAAATAAAAGCTTAAGTTTTATAAAATTATGTCGATAAAAGAAAACGACATATGAAAAAGGATTTTTATGAAAATCAGCACCAATCTACTACCTACTCTATTTGAAAGTAAAATATCTATTTTTACAAACAGTGATGATGAAAAAATAAAAAGCTTTTCTACTAAAACAAGCGAAAGTGGCTTAAAAATTAATATAAACACAACTCACCTTGATCCTAAAGTTAAAGAAAAAAAAGACAATAATGCTTTTGATTCATCATTAATTGAGGGAAGTGCATATGAAAAAGTATTTAAAAAAGAAGAGCTCAACTTTTCTAATATGAGTATAAAAGAACTTCATAGTATTGTTAAAAATGTGAATGAAATGGAACGAGAATACACACAAAAATACGATAGTGATGAACCAGTTAGATTAGGTAAGTCAGGAAACCCCATAATATCCAAAAAAAGAGAAGATATGAATAGTTTAGAGTCTAAACTTAGGATCCTTTCTTATGGTGGAGGGGATGTAGATCCTGATAAAAAAATTAATGTTATGGAGTATTTTTCTAATAGTTCAGAGAAATTAGATGGACTTGCTAAAGAATATCCTGAACGTCAGACTTATCAAGTAAGAGCCTCTTACATGAAAGAAATAATTAATACGTTTGATAAATTTATATCAGACGATACTTTTGATTTATATCAAGAAAAGGCTGCTTTATTGTTAACCGACAAAAAGAAAGTCGATGTTTTTATTTGAAAAAAGCCTAGAACATAGCAAAACAG
>NZ_MXQF01000075.1 GCF_002165575.1 Pseudoalteromonas sp. A601 | reverse complement strand
CATTTTGGTGGTTTATAACACACCGAAACGGCGTATATTACATACCCTGATAATTTCACCAATAATTACCTTTGTAAACAAGTAATTAAAACAGCTAGGAATTAAGCATGTTATTTTGCCCCAAAACGGCGTTTAATAATGTTATTGGACAAAATTAGATTTCTACTTAAAACACAGGAATAAATTTAACTTTTTCAGTGTCCGGTTATCGCTCAAAGCCGACCTATAGAATAATTGCTTTAACACGTTTTGGGGCAGAAACGAGTTACGGCTGATAGTCGGCTCATGGCACATAGCAGCCAACTAAACTTGACAGTATTTTTATGTGGTTGGCTCTAAAACCAGTATTTGGTAACATTATGCCAATTTTTACTTCAATATTATGCCAACATACACTACACTAACGGAGCTGTAGCCCAATAAGCTCGTTTGTACTTATGCCAACTTATACTTCAAACAACATTTGGGTGTTGTAAATTTCCCTTTTCAAACTATCTAAAAATTGCCAATATTATTTTCTCATAATGCGCTTTTGGTAAATCCTCATCAAAATTGTAATGACATCATTTTTAATCAAATAGGCGTGTTTTTTCATCATACCCTTGTCGTGAAGTGAACATTGATAAAGTTTAAAATAATTATGTGCTTGTATAGAAATGACAATGAATTGAGTGCCGTGGCTTGCGTTCGCGGTGCAACGTTTTGTTTTAACACTAAGTACTCTAGATAGTGCTCGACTTCATTGTCTCCCATTGAGGCGGGGTGGCGCTTATCATGAAAATGGATATAAGATACAATCCATCTCAGGTACGTGTCCACGGTACGTAATGAATACTGACGTACCAACATATAATCAGCGATATAATTTAAAAATGGAGAACGCGTTTTCATGTCATCACCAATATCAGTTACTGTGTAAACATACAGTTTAGTTGTTGTGCTCCCATATTCAAGAAAAAGAGCGTCGAGCGCACTATAAAATTGTTGAACTAAGCCGCTACGCGGAGATCCTA
>NZ_MXQF01000074.1 GCF_002165575.1 Pseudoalteromonas sp. A601 | reverse complement strand
TCTTCTAAGTCTCCCACCTATCCTACACATGTAGGTTCAATGTTCAGTGCCAAGCTGTAGTAAAGGTTCACGGGGTCTTTCCGTCTAGCCGCGGGTACACAGCATCTTCACTGCGATTTCAATTTCACTGAGTCTCGGGTGGAGACAGCGTGGCCATGGTTACACCATTCGTGCAGGTCGGAACTTACCCGACAAGGAATTTCGCTACCTTAGGACCGTTATAGTTACGGCCGCCGTTTACCGGGGCTTCGATCAAGAGCTTCGTCCGAAAACTAACCCCATCAATTAACCTTCCGGCACCGGGCAGGTGTCACACCGTATACGTCATCTTGCGATTTTGCACAGTGCTGTGTTTTTAATAAACAGTCCCAGCCACCTGGTCACTGCGGCTCCCGTCCGCTTAGAGAGTAAATCTCATCACAGATAGGAGCGTACCTTCTCCCGAAGTTACGGTACGATTTTGCCTAGTTCCTTCACCCGAGTTCTCTCAAGCGCCTTAGTATTCTCTACCTGACCACCTGTGTCGGTTTGGGGTACGATTCGGTATAATCTGAAGCTTAGAGGCTTTTCCTGGAAGTATGGCATCAGCAACTTCACACCCTTAGGTGCTCGTCTCGTGTCTCAGTCTTAGCAACCCGGATTTTCCTAAGTCACCAACCTACTCACTTTCACATGGACAACCATCGCCATGCTTGCTTAGCCTGCTCCGTCCCCCCATCGCAATTATACCAAGTACGGAAATATTAATCCGTTTCCCATCGACTACGCCTTTCGGCCTCGCCTTAGGGGTCGACTTACCCTACCCTGATTAACATGGGATAGGAACCCTTGGTCTTCCGGCGTGCGGGTTTTTCACCCGCATTATCGTTACTCATGTCAGCATTCGCACTTCTGATACGTCCAGCATACCTCCCGGTACACCTTCAACCGCTTACAGAACGCTCCCCTACCACTCAAAATAAATTTTGAATCCGCAGCTTCGGTGCATAGTTTAGCCCCGTTACATCTTCCGCGCAGACCGACTCGACCAGTGAGCTATTACGCTTTCTTTAAAGGATGGCTGCTTCTAAGCCAACCTCCTGGCTGTCTGGGCCTTTCCACATCGTTTCCCACTTAACTATGACTTTGGGACCTTAGCTGGCGGTCTGGGTTGTTTCCCTCTTCACGACGGACGTTAGCACCCGCCGTGTGTCTCCCGGATAGTACTTTACGGTATTCGGAGTTTGCAAAGGGTTGGTAAGTCGGGATGACCCCCTAGCCTTAACAGTGCTCTACCCCCGTAAGTATTCGTCCGAGGCTCTACCTAAATAGATTTCGGGGAGAACCAGCTATCTCCCGGTTTGATTAGCCTTTCACTCCAAGCCACAAGTCATCCCCTAACTTTTCAACGTTAGTGGGTTCGGTCCTCCAGTTGATGTTACTCAACCTTCAACCTGCTCATGGCTAGATCACCGGGTTTCGGGTCTATACCTTGCAACTATTCGCCCAGTTAAGACTCGGTTTCCCTACGGCTACCCTAATCGGTTAACCTCGCTACAAAATATAAGTCGCTGACCCATTATACAAAAGGTACGCAGTCACAGAACAAGTCTGCTCCTACTGCTTGTACGTACACGGTT
>NZ_MXQF01000073.1 GCF_002165575.1 Pseudoalteromonas sp. A601 | reverse complement strand
GCTCCTACTGCTTGTACGTACACGGTTTCAGGTTCTATTTCACTCCCCTCACAGGGGTTCTTTTCGCCTTTCCCTCACGGTACTGGTTCACTATCGGTCAGTTGGGAGTATTTAGCCTTAGATGATGGTCCACCTATATTCAGTCAAAGTTTCACGTGCTCCGACCTACTCGATTTCACTTAAAATGCATTTTCATGTACGGGACTATCACCCTGTATCGTGGCACTTTCCAGAGCCTTCCATTAACACATAATAAGCTTAAGGGCTGTTCCGGTTTCGCTCGCCGCTACTTCCGGAATCTCGGTTGATTTCTTTTCCTACGGGTACTTAGATGTTTCAGTTCTCCGCGTTCGCCTCGTTAACCTATGTATTCAGTTAACGATACCTGCAAGCAGGTGGGTTTCCCCATTCGGAAATCTTAGTCTCAAGTGCTTTTTACTAGCTCGACTAAGCTTATCGCAAGTTAATACGTCCTTCATCGCCTCCAACTGCCAAGGCATCCACCGTGTACGCTTAGTCACTTAACCATACAACCCAAACGGGTCTT
>NZ_MXQF01000072.1 GCF_002165575.1 Pseudoalteromonas sp. A601 | reverse complement strand
GGGAGAACAGATTTTTACGCAAGCGTTTTTATTCATAAATGTGCATTTAATTTTTCCACCCATGATACCCAAAAGAAACTGACAACTTACTAATAAAACCCTGTGGATAACCCGCCTTTTTTCATCTCTACACTAAACTATCAGTTCAGCTTATGGTAACTTGCCCGCTGTTTTACAAACTCGTTCATTAGGCATATAACATGATAGATATAATAAATAGTATAAGTGGACTATTATGGGGTCATATTCTCGTCTACTTATTAATAGCAGCTGGACTGTTCTTTACCATTAAACTTAAGTTTATTCAATTTGTGCAATTCCCTCACATGATTAAGGTCATGTTTAATTCTCGCCAATGTGATAAAAATGGCATTTCATCATTTCAAGCCTTTTGTACTTCTCTAGCAGCACGGGTAGGTACTGGTAATATGGCAGGTGTTGCTGTAGCACTTTATTTAGGTGGTGCAGGTGCTATTTTTTGGATGTGGCTGATTGCATTAATAGGTATGGCTACCAGTTTTGCTGAAAGTACCTTAGCACAAGCGTATAAAACACGGGATGAACATGGTAACTTTCGTGGTGGCCCTGCTTATTATATGCAGTATGGTTTAGGTAAACGCTGGATGGGGGTGATATTCTCTCTGTGTCTAATTCTAGCCTTCGGTTTAGTGTTTAATGCTGTGCAATCAAATTCTATCGCCGCTGCATTTGAAGTGGCCTTTGATATACCTAACTACGTGGTTGGTTTAGTACTGGTACTCGGCTCTGGCATTATCATATTCGGTGGCCTTAAGACTATTTCACGTTTTGCTGAAATGGTAGTGCCGTTTATGGCCTTAGCTTACCTACTTGTTGCACTGTATGTGTGTGCAATGAATGCATCAGAATTACCAACCGTATTTATGCGTATTATTAATAGCGCATTTGGAATCGAGCAAGCTGGTGCAGGTGCGATTGGCTACGGTGTTATGCAAGCGATGATTCAAGGGATCAAACGCGGCCTATTTTCAAATGAAGCAGGCATGGGTAGTGCCGCAAACGCTGCTGCTACTGCAACACCTAATCCACCACACCCAGCATCACAAGGTTATGTACAAATGCTGGGAGTCTTTATTGATACGGTAGTGATCTGTAGTGCAACTGCTGCGCTGATATTACTATCAGACCAACTTGTCGCTGACTCAGGTGTTACAGGTATTGCTTTAACGCAAGCTGCACTTGAAGAACACGTTGGTAGCTGGGGTGCCGTTTTTGTCGCTATTGCAATACTATTCTTTGCGTTTACTTCTATTGTTGCTAACTATTCATATGCAGAAACTAATTTGCTCTTTTTAGAGCACAACCATGAACATGGTATGCTTATTTTCCGCATAATTGTACTTGCAATGGTGATGTTTGGTTCTGTAAGTGAGCTAGGTCTTATTTGGACTTTAGCTGATATTTCCATGGGTATGATGGCAATAGTCAACGTTATTGCCCTGTTTATGTTATCTGGTGTCGTATTCTGGCTTTCGAATGATTACAACGCACAACGTAAAGCTGGAAAAATTCCGAGTTTCGATCCAACCCAGAACAAACAACTTGATCAAAGCATACCAAAAGGTATTTGGCATAAAGACTAATAGCTTTAGGTGTTAACTAAGGGAGCCTCAGTGCTCCCTTTTTGGTGTCTTGGTTTCATTTAATTTTTGTTTTCTACGATCAGCATAAAAATCCCCATTGCCTTACCTACTTGCTGTGAGTCAAATTTAGCTTCTAGCTCTTTGTTTAGCTGCTGTTGTAATTGTTGTTTAAGAGCTAACTTCTGTGCCGTTGACATCAGTTCTGAAGAGCGAGTTTGATACTCTTGTATTGCTGTCATCACCTTTTGGAATGCCCGTTTATCAATATTAGCAATAGAGGGTGATGACAGCTTTTCTGTGCCTGATGCAATTTTATCTTGAGTATGTTCGACCATTTGGCTGACTTGCGTTACTAATGTACTGAACTCAGTAATTTTAAGGACATCGTTTACAGTAGATAAAACAATTGCGACTGGTATTAAAACTAATGAAAGCGCTAAACATACACCAAATACAGCTCCTACCCAGAATTGGTTAAGACCCTGCTTAAAGTTCTCCATACAATAATTCTCTTAAACGCATTGATGGATTAAACGTATAGTATTAGATTTGAAATAGGAATTGATTTGTATGATTTAGTTTAGAAGGTTTTTCTAATAGAAGATATAAAGTGGTGCCCGAGGCCGGACTTGAACCGG
>NZ_MXQF01000071.1 GCF_002165575.1 Pseudoalteromonas sp. A601 | reverse complement strand
TAGCATTGGTATCACTCTCGTTATTTGATAAAGATGCTCTCTTTTCTTACAACTGAGTTAATTACCCGGATAGGCTTTTTACGATAAATAGTCAGAAGAATTAAGATTAGATGCTGTAGAAGTGTTTATATGTGGTGGGTGATACTGGACTTGAACCAGTGACCCTCGCCATTATTTGTAAAGGGAGGCGATGCTCTCTTTTCTTACAACTGAGTTAATTACCCGGATAGGCTTTTTACGATAAATAGTCAGAAGAATTAAGATTAGATGCTGTAGAAGTGTTTATATGTGGTGGGTGATACTGGACTTGAACCAGTGACCCTCGCCTTGTAAGGGCGATGCTCTCCCAACTGAGCTAATCACCCACATATAATTTTGATTAAATGGTGGGTCGTACTGGACTTGAACCAGTGACCCTCGCCTTGTAAGGGCGATGCTCTCCCAACTGAGCTAACGACCCCAAATAATCAGTTTTCTTTGCAGTTACCATTTAATAAATGGTGGGTCGTACTGGACTTGAACCAGTGACCCTCGCCTTGTAAGGGCGATGCTCTCCCAACTGAGCTAACGACCCGCAAAGAATATCTAAATGGTGGGTGATACTGGACTTGAACCAGTGACCCTCGCCTTGTAAGGGCGATGCTCTCCCAACTGAGCTAATCACCCATTTAGATTTTTGTAATATACACCATTTAAAAAATGGTGGGTCGTACTGGACTTGAACCAGTGACCCTCGCCTTGTAAGGGCGATGCTCTCCCAACTGAGCTAACGACCCATATTACGATCTTAAAAAATGACTATTAACATAATAACAAGCTTTATATGTGGTGGGTGATACTGGACTTGAACCAGTGACCCTCGCCTTGTAAGGGCGATGCTCTCCCAACTGAGCTAATCACCCACATATAAATTAAAACGCTACTATTAAAATAAAATAGTACTGGACTTTAACCAGTGAACCTCACCGTTACTTATAAATAGCGGTGATGCTCTCTTTTCTCTACTGATATAACGACCATGTAGAGTATAGATGTGGACCACTTTCTAATAAGTGGTGGGTGATACTGGACTTGAACCAGTGACCCTCGCCTTGTAAGGGCGATGCTCTCCCAACTGAGCTAATCACCCACATATAAATTAAAACGCTACTATTAAAATAAAATAGTACTGGACTTTAACCAGTGAACCTCACCGTTACTTATAAATAGCGGTGATGCTCTCTTTTCTCTACTGATATAACGACCATGTAGAGTATAGATGTGGACCACTTTCTAATAAGTGGTGGGTGATACTGGACTTGAACCAGTGACCCTCGCCTTGTAAGGGCGATGCTCTCCCAACTGAGCTAATCACCCACATCGTTACAACGACACATTGCTGCGTTGTTGTGGGGCGCTATTATAGATAGAGTTGTAAATGTGTCAACACTTGAATGAGTAAAAATGGTTTAGATGTGGTTTTTATAATCAACAAGATGGCAGAAAGCACACTTTATAGCCATATTGCTGAGATTTTGTCTCGTTACTTTTAATTTTAAACAAAACACAATGTGTCAGTGAGTGATGTAGCAATAGAATTATATAAACTTCACTGGTTTTAACAAAATCAGAATCTAATAACCTTATCGCTATAGTTGGGTAAAAACTTTATGGCGATTTCTAAATTAAAAGAACAACCTATTTCCAAGCTTTCTTATCACTCTCACGTTTATATTTAATAGCCTCTGTTAGCAAGCTATCTCATAATGAATTAAACACCTTCCATTTTACAAAGCACAGGAAAACTTTTAATCCAATTAATAAATAGCCTCCTCCCTTTACTTGGCATAACCCTGTTATTCACCAGCATTTAACTCTTTTGAATTGATACTTTATAAAACAAATCACAGAAAGTTAATTTTCCTTATAAATGTATACCTTCTATAAACGCATTAAATTGACAAATTGCGAGTTTAACCAGATCCAGAACCTCATGTATAAACAAAAACAACTATTCAGTTCAAAAAACAAACCGCAGAGTGTATAGATTATCCAGTTTGTTGAAAAATAGGGCATTTGAATAAAGTTACTGAAAAAAATGTTGACATTATTTAGGTGGCTGCATAGAATGCGCCCCGCACTCAGCGATACACAGCCCGATTTACGAAGCAGTGTAAAGCAAAATAAGTTGGGGCTATAGCTCAGCTGGGAGAGCGCTTCGCTGGCAGCGAAGAGGTCTGCGGTTCGATCCCGCATAGCTCCACCAAACTTATTTTTGTGTTTGTCCTAGGGTAGCAGTTTTCTGT
>NZ_MXQF01000070.1 GCF_002165575.1 Pseudoalteromonas sp. A601 | reverse complement strand
TTTCTGTGTCCCCATCGTCTAGAGGCCTAGGACACCGCCCTTTCACGGCGGTAACAGGGGTTCGAATCCCCTTGGGGACGCCAATCTGATTTATCAGTGTCGGTTCTACCGAGAAAATAGCGAAGCAAATACAGCTCGAGTCTTTATTTGCATTTATTCGTATTACCTTAACTCATGATTGGAGTATAAACAATCAATCGTCCTAGTGACACATTTTTGTGTCCCCATCGTCTAGAGGCCTAGGACAC
>NZ_MXQF01000007.1 GCF_002165575.1 Pseudoalteromonas sp. A601 | reverse complement strand
TCAGCCGTCACACTGCGCGATTGGCTATTTGCGCCATCGCTGATAGTTACATTAACCGTAGCACCAGAATCAGCACCGCTTCCTTGAATAAGCACATGCGCATCTTCTACAGCATTGATCCGACCATCTACTTCAATGGGCGTGGTAATACTCGGAGTACTCACATTAGTGTCAATCGTTATTGTAGTACTCGTACCATTGGTGATATTACCAGCAGAGTCCGTCGCACGTGCCATAATGGCATGCGAGCCACTGGACATAGCTGAACTTGCTGTGATACTCCATACCCCACCAATAACAACTGCGCTCCCTATTGAGCCATCAATACTTGAAATAAGAGTAATGCTGTCACCTGTAGTACCGGTTCCCGTAAAGGTCGGTGTGGTATCGTTTGTAATATTATCTGTGTTAGAAGCACCGCTATCACTTGCTGCTGACAAGTCTGGCGAACTCGGAGCGATCGGCGCAGCAGTGTCTATTGTAATAGTCAACGCACTTGAGCTACTACTCACATTACTTGCAGCGTCAGTTGCTTTTGCTGAAATAGCATGATCTAAACCGCTAGTTAAAGCACTGGTTGTGATCTGCCAATTACCACCAGTCGCCGTAGCAGTTCCTATTACCGTTGCTCCGCCACCAACTTGATCACTATACAAAGCAACCGTTGAGCCACTCTCAGCAGTACCACTAAATGTTGGCGTAGTATCACTGGTAATGTTGTCTGTATTAGATACCCCTGAATCTGAAGCCACGTCTAAATCTGGGGTTGAAGGTGCATTAGGCGCTACATCATCCGTGACTGTAATAGTAAACGCTTTTTGAAACGTGGTCGTAGCATCATTACTTTGTACGCAGACAATGTAACTTCCTGCACTAAGTGCAGCTTGCGTTTGAATTAAGCTGCCACTGATCTGAAAACTACTATTGTTTGTATCAGCGCTACATGTGCCGCTTACACTTGCACCTGAGCTTACAAACGAATAACTGTGGCTGTCGCTAGTATCTACATCTGAGGTAGAAAGCGATCCTATATTAGCAGCCACCCCAGTTGATGATTGATTGATACTTGCCGATGATAGCGAAATATCAGTTGGGCTATCATTTAGCCCAGTAATGTTCACTACAGCTTGATTTGTACCCGTACTGTTTGCTACCCCATCATTAAAAACATAATCCAAAGTCACTGCGGATGATGGTGATTCTGAACTATTTTGATAGGTAATGCTTTGCAGCACTGAGTCAACAATGGCAGAGGTCGCATTCGCATTAAAGGTCAGTACTAACGTACCTACTGAGTTGGTGGTTACCGTGCCGACCGTGGTCGAATTATAAGTAAATGTATTACCCTCAATTAGCACCCCCAATAAGCTATTGTTCGCAAAGACATCTTGCGTACTTGCTCCACCGTTTCGACTAATGGTTAAGCTGGCATTATTATAATTACCTATCGCGCCATTAAGAGCATCGAGCTCAGTATCAGCAATCGTCACATCAGAGTCGATAACAATTGCCGAGCCATTTTCAGTAAAGGTCGTACCGCCATTCAAGCTACTAAATACAGGAGCGCTATTTGGCTCAACAAAAGTGATAACAGTATCGCTCCCACTGTCAGCCACACTAAAAGCTAAATTTGCCGCTGGGGAGTTACTTAGCGCCAGCGTAAGCTCTGAAATATTAAAATCAGTGGCATCTGTATCAACTTCTAATGTACTAGTACCATTAAATCGCACATTGGCACTTGAAAGCCCTGTCACAGCTGTAATAGTTAAGCTATCACCTACGGCTAGATCAGTGATTGTATCCCCTGATAATTGTGCCACACTACCAACAAAGTTATCGCTACCGGCATTGCCTGTCATCGAATCAGTACCACCGCCAGGGCGAATGGTATCTGCACCGCTACCACCAGTAATAGTATCATCGCCGTTAAAATTACTGGCCGAAATCGTTAATGCGTCACTGCTAAAAGCTGAAGCATTTATTGTTAAATCTGCTGTAATTTCGCCGCCACTCGCATTTGCAACTGATACAGCTTGACCATTTGCATTAAAATTATCAGTTAAAATTATCGTCGTATTATTGTCAGTCCCTATTGCGATTGCTTCAACCGCAGACACTGAAGTACTGGTGAAATCAAACGCCCCACCATCCATCAGTTTCAGTGTTTCAGAACCCGCGCTCCCCGTTATCGCAGTGCTAAAATTACCAATATTAGCCGCATCAATAACCACTGTTGCGCCGCTAGCTAACGAAAGAGTGCCTATATTTAAAAATCCACCGCCGCTAATGTCTGCACCATCAGTGACTTGTACTTGGTCGGCAACACTACCCTCGCCAATTAAGGTGCCTGTGTATGCGCTGCTACCAATTGCAAAAGTGATTGCATCTGTCGATGAACCGGCGGTTACATTAGTCGTCCCCGTTGATACGGTGATGGTTCTGGTATTTGTACTGTCATCAGCTACATCGTAGCTTTCAATACCAGTTAACGTTGTAAAATCACCATCACCGGTGATAGTAATCGTTTCTGAGCCTGGTGCGGTTATGGTGCCTATAAAGTTGCCATGCTGACTGGCCGTCATCGACACTGATGCGCCCGACGCAAGTGTTAAATTAGCCACATTACTGATGGTCGCATTAGTAATATTTGCGGCATTATTCATCGATAACGTATCAGCAACACTATTTTCGCCGGTAATTGTTCCCGTATAAGCTAGTGTGCCAATATCAAACGTAATAGCATCACTTGCTGAGCTCGCTGTTACTGAGTGCCCTGCACTACTAATAGCAACCGTTCGTGCATTGCTGCTGTCATCCGCTATTGTATAGTTTTCAATTGCAGAGACTGTTGCGAAATTACCGTCACCTAAAATAGTCAATGTCTCTGTGCCACTACCTGTTACCGTACCGGAGAACAATGCTAATTGTGATGCAGCAATACTTGCTGAACCGCCACTGGCTACAGCCAAGTTTTCAAAGCCGCTAATCGTGGCGCCAACAATACTGCCACCACTACCAATAGATAACGTATCAGTACCCGTATTGCCCGCTAAAATACCCGTTGCAGCAAACGACCCCACATTAAGAGAGTCATCCCCTGTACTGCCCGTAAAATTTTGCCCCACAGCGCCAAGTGTGAATGCATTTGCCGCAGCAAGTACATACGTTTCAATCGCACTGTTACCTACTAGCCCATCCGTTGCTGAACTAATGGTTATTGTTTCACTACCCGGTGCCGTAAACGTTGAAAAATTATCGTGCTGCAATTCGGTCATCGTTACACTTGCACCGCTGGCAAGCGTTAACGATTCAAAAGCAGAAATTGTTGCACCGCTAAGATCAGCCCCAGCGCCGACCTGTAATACATCGGTGCCTGCAGCACCGTTTAGTGTTCCAGTAACTGCAAAGGCATTAATATTAACCGTATCAGCTGCGCTGCTACCAGTTACATTTTGCGCTGCGCTACCAAGAGTAAAGGTCATTGCTGCGCCAAGCACATAAGTTTCAATATCTGCATCGCCAGTGAGTGTTTGATCGCCGTTCGCACTAGAGATAGTGAACTGATTCGTACCTGTGCCATTTATGGTGGTGAAACTCTCGTGCTGCGTTTCACTTAAAGTCAATGAACCATCGTTATAGGGGGTGAGGGTTTCAAAACCGGTCAACGATGCAAAACCGGTAAGGTCAGCACCATCAATTACATTGATAGTATCTGTTCCACCGCCACCATCGGCGGTTGATCCCGCAATATGTAATGCATTACTAATAGTTAGAGTTTCATTATCATTACTAAACGTTATTGCAGGACTTAAATTTGTGCCATTTGAAGTATTGAAACCAGCGGCTATTGAGCTTGCTGCAGTCACGTTCGCAATGCTGATACTTGCACTTCGGGTTACACTATTTTCTGTACCATCGTTAATGACAACTGTGATATTTCTGGCTGTGGTATTGGGGGTAGAGCTGGTGTTGTTATAAGTTATTGCCCTTAAAAAACTAGCAACCTCTGCGGTACTTGCGCTTGCACCAGTAATAGAAATTGTATCTTGTAGAGTAATGTCTGAGGCACCTGATATACCACCAAGTGCATTTTGTGCCGCCGCTGAAACACTCAGCCCTTCTAAGGCACCATCTTGGTCGTTAGTTAATGACACCGTTATTGTTGTTATTGTGTCTGCATCGCTATCAGTTACGTTAGCGCTGGATGCTATATTTACCGCACCATTACCTTCAGTAAACGAAACAGAACTATCTGATCCAGCTCCTCCTCCATTTAAATCAACTACAGGGGCTGAGTTTACTGGAGCTGACGATAAATTATTTATGGCAAGGTTATCAATTTTCACCCAGCCAAGAATTGAATTGTCACTGTAAGCTATTTTTAACCATTTTATCCCCGTAAATAGTGCACCAGAAGCATTTACTGTCTCGCTATCACCGTAAGGCAAACTCCCGCTGTTTACTTCACCTCCTTTATCCGTTGTTAACCGTATGACTTTATTACTCCCACTGCCGTTATCGTTCTTAACATATAAACTAGATAAATTAAACGTTTCGTTATTTGTAAAATATATTTTACTATAAGTCTGATGTGACGAATTTGTGCCTACTTGAGCATAACCAACGTAATAATTATATAAATCTTTCTCACCATCCGCTCCAGATTTAATTTTTATGCTGTAAGTGGTGCCAGGGATTTGATAACTTTTACAGTTCGCATAGCCAGTAGGTAAATTATCAAACGTTAATGTACTGTCAAAAGCCAATACATCTGAAAAGTCCTGTAGTGCATGCTCTGAAAAAGGTCGGTTAGCAAAATCCACGTCGCCTTTAACGATTTCTAAATCCCAATCCCCTCCTTTGCTAGCATTACCCGTTAAATCATCAGAAGCAGCAACATCTAAATCCGTTGCTTGATTAAATACTGTTAAAAACTGCTCACCCTGCGTATCTTTGCCAACATCACAACCATAAAAAAATATGTCACCACCTGATGCAACTGCCCCTTTAAACACCTGCATAAATTGTGTGTTTTTTTCAACCACCGCGGTATTTATTGAGCTGTTTCCAAGTAATACTTCGCCACTGCGCCCATGAGCAAAAATACTCACGCTCTGTAGATTATGATAATCAACTAGTAGTGCTTCAAGTTGCTTAATGCCAGACTCATTAGCTTGCAATTCAACTATTTCAGTACCTATTTTGCGTTGCCCGTAAAGTAAGCTTTTATCAGGGACAGCCGCATCAATAATGATCAAATGCTTAATAACATTGGCACTTTCGATCACCAAATCATTTTCACCCGGCGCAACCGATTGCTCACTTTTCACCTTATCTTTGCTAACCTGACCAGACCTAAATACGCTTACGCTGTGCTCAGGCTGCGCTGGTAATTGAGCGTATTCACTAACAGTAACACCAGCCACTTGAGTAAGCCCTAGGGCTGAACCGACAAAGATAGAAATTGGAGATAAAGAGAAATGCAGCATTGGTTTAGTCCTCTAACCATATTGTATAAAGCGTTGCTTTAGTACTACTTATTTAAAATGTTAAGGTGTTTTTTGTGTGATTAAGCTTGCGTTACTACCTTGTGGATCCAGCCAAAAAGCCATATCGCTGTATTTTTTAAACAATTCAGGAGGAAGCACCGTTTTGCGGCCGGTAAATTCCACCTTTTGCTTCACCGCATGTAACCCCTCTGCTCCCAAGTTTTTATCAAATTCACTAGCGTTATAGCTGACATTTTCAAAATCATGCTGATAACCAGGCAAACCTAAAAACTGATAAATCAGCGCTAGGCTATTTTCTGGTTTAGTCACCAACAAGTCATAATCGAGCAACAACAATTGCTCTGAAAACTCACCATAAAAACCTTCTTTTAACGCAGCCCACGCACTACCAAATGGCCCAAGATTAGACGCAATATGCTCACAGCGGGTATACACGTTTTGCCGCGTTGCAGCGGAATATATACGACTAAATTCAAGGCTGTTTTTTCTGTAAATACGCTCAAAACTATCCATCACCCATGCCGGGTTTCTTACTAAGCAAATCACCTTAAAATCATTGCCAAATAAAGTATTTAGTACGTTAAGTTTTGCGGTCCATAATCGGTTAGTGTCAAACACGACTGGCTTTTCAACTTCCTGATAATAGCCAGAGCAAATAGCTCGACATATATTCAGTCGCTGGACCGAAGTAATACTCGAAGCGAACTCACTCCCAGAACCCATTTGCTCCAATAGGTTAGTGACAAAGCCAGCAACAGGCGTTGACATATCAGCGTGAAAATCAGGGTTTTGTCTTAATATACTCGCCAATAATGTTGAGCCTGCTCTGGGCAAACCTGCGATAAAATGATAACGATGCTGCATAAATAATTAATTCCGACTCGGGAATAACCCCTGCAAAGCAATAACGTAGTTCATTGCAATGGAAGGTGTGCGAATATCCATAGCTTGATTACCACCAGATAGAGACACCGTCCCATGTAAACTATTAGCTGGCAGCGTCAGTGGCACATTTGTTTGTGCTGGGATATCAAACGAATCCACACTCACATTACCAAGGCTAAGTAAGGATGATGGCGCAGTTTGATAGATCAATTCTTGTTTATCAGGGCCACCACCAGCAACAACCGTAGCCAATGCCGCACCTGCTGTAGGCTCACCTGTATCGGCATTTTGTGCCGTTGCAATATTTGCAGTACCGGTCACATCGGTTATGGTTTGCCCTGGAATACTGACTGAGACTGACTGCGCAGAGCTTGGCAATGACACTGTGCTATGCATTGAAGGTAAATAGGGTTGTGAAATATATACAGATTCAACGCCTCCTTTTTGACCAAGCTTATAACCGCTCAAGCCGGGACCATAACCATAGCCAATAGGTGCTCGCCCCCGTATATCTGGTAACGCCATAGTGGTACGGCCGTCACCACCGTATATCGTCCCAATAATAGAAAAAAGCGCAGTATTGCTACTAATCGGCAATAACTGCCCGTCGCACATAGCCCAACTTCTTGGGGCAAAGTTACCCGCAAATATTTCTACATCGCCAATATATGGATCTGCACTCATAATTTATTTCCTCTAAATTTTATATAGTTATAATTGCATTCCAGCACTAATATTCGCTAAAGATGCAAACCGATAACCAGAGATGCAGCCAAACTGGCTAGAAATAATATCTAGTACCACCGCTCCCTGTTTAGTTTGTACAATTAACCCTGCTGATTTATTGATTGTTAAAATCGTACCCGCAGGCTCAAAAAACTCATTTTGCTCAATAGTTGAAGCTTGCAACACGTTAATTTCACCCAACTGAGTTATCAAAATAAAACCCCCATATAGTGGATTACCTGCTTTTGCTGCAGCAACGAAATCATTAGCACTATGAGTTTTAAAAGATAAAGTTATGGCTTCGCGGGTGATTGGTTTTGCAGTATTTGGTAAGACTTGTTTTTCATTTAATGATTGCCAAGTGATCATATTTAGCTTCGCCATTACATTTACTAAAGCAGACGCTAACGCTGAAGCCACTCGTAACGACAAACTTTGGTAGGTATCAAACGGATGAATCACAACAGATTGCAGCGCTGTATTTTCATTACTGTTGAGTCTTTGCAAAGTGGTAGGCAGTTCATTTTGCTGTGTTCTGATATGCCAATATAAACTATTGGTCCATTGATGACTCTTAGCTATACCACAGCACAGTCCATAAGCTTGGCCATGAAAAAATTTAATAATTTCATCATCCAATGCTCTTGCTGTAAAACACGAAACTGCGATTGATGCATGCCATTGATCAAGTTGAGCTACCAATTGATCATTATTGTTCCACCTGGTGAGGTTTATATTTAATGCCTCACATTGGGCGCGTAACTGTTGCTGCTCATGTTGAATATGTTGTGCTTCGTCATCAACAAAAACCACCGTAACCAGCAGTTCTGCTTGCAACAGCAAATTGATTGTAGGCATAGCCAAACAACTTGAAGTAAAAAGTACTACACGATTAACTTGCTGCATAACTCACCTGCTGCTCGGCTTTAGTTGGCAAAAACCCTGTTAATCCAGTCAGCTTGTAATAAAAAGTAATTTTGTCTGTCGAACTCAGTAGTAAGTCATCCACGGTTGAACTTTGCGGCACAAAGTCGATACATACATTGAGTAAAGGTAATGGATGGGTAATGCCTGATTGATATTGAGTCAGCCAGTGATCGTTATAAGTCATCACTTGGGCATAAAGCACCAATACATGCTTACTTGCATCTTGCGTATTTTCAGGGATCGCCAATGTGTTACAACACACAACCTGCTGCTGCCCTAAATTAATAATATCAAGGTTTAATAAACTATAGCGGTCAAGGGTCAGTACATTTCCTAATTCAATTCTTTCATTTAAAATCTCTGGATTAGGTTTAGCACTCACCTCCCCTTTTGCTGAAGCCTGCCACTGTTCAATATACTCACGTTGACACTTCACTAATGCTGCATTAATGGTGGTTTTACAAGGCAACATCACACCGTGACTACTTAATTGGGTCGCAAAGTTTTTACAAATACTTAAATGCGCCTCTTTTGATAAACCATGTTGAAATGCTTCTGCAATAAAAATATCGTATGGTTTCTCCCCTTGATATAACACTGCATCACTTAAAAATACGCCATCAAAATAATCACTGAGATCTAACTCATTTATTAATGTATTGAGAGACTTAATAGCACCTGGTTGAATATCGATAAGTGAAACTCGCACTGTTTTTGGCGAGATCAGGTTTTGTTTATCCATGTACAACAAAATGGGTAGCAATAACGGCGCAAAAGGCCCACATGCCGGATAGGCAATATTGATCTGAGCACTGCGCTTTAATAAATCTGTTACCAACTCAAATATTGCCTTATAAAAACAGCTATTGCGGTGCACATCTTTAATTGTGGTGGTGCAATTTAAAACCGACATAACCAAACCATGCTGATTAATAAATTGCTCGGTTATTTCTGACTCTTGCAACTGAGCTTGATTAAGGCAATGCATTGCTTGCTCATAAGCGTCTGAGAATAACTGCTTAGTTAATGCTTCATCATGAATCTGATTCAGAGCTTGGCTGGCAATTGCTATAAACGATTGCTGCAAGGTTATTGCAGTTGTAGGTTGTTGAGTAAGCGAACGAATTTGGTTACGTAATGCTTGGTTTAGTAGCCCCGTAACCATCGGATCTTCTGTAATATAAGCAGTAGCTGATTTAGGCAAATGCGGGTTTGACATCACAACCTCCTGCATTAACATTGAATTGTGTTGAATCATGTAATGCCCAGATCAACCCTTTGAGCCAGTCATTTACTTTACAATCTACAACCAAATTTATACGGGGTGTTGAGCCTGCATTTTTTACACTATGAACAGCATCTGCATTTATATACCATGCACTATTATTGCTCATGGGCACACGGTGGCCATCAACATAAAATTCAATATTGGCAGAGTAACCTAAACAAATGTGTATACGGGCCTGTTGTGACTTTTCAACACTCAAGCCGTGATCCCGATGGGGTTTGATAAAAGAATTTGGATGCAAACGCATTAAACGAGCCGACAAAATCTCGCACTCAAAACTAGCAAGCAGACCCTCAAATGCACTCAGTAAATCTAAATTTGGTCCGTCAATCCATTCACATGCAGCTTCAATAGCGAATGCCTGCAAAATACGATGACTATAAAGGTGCTCTTTTGGCACTTTAAGCTCAAGCACATCCCACTTACCCTGATATTCATCAGTATTAACATGCTCCAGCCAAGTTAACTGCTCAGCAATTAACAAGTCATCAGCAAGGTTAAACTCACTAAGTGGGATAGGTAATTGAGTAAATGTAATCGGCTGAGTAAACATATCTAAGCAGTCCCTGAACTATGTTTACTGAGGATAGACAAATTCTTTGTTTTAAAATATTACAGCGTATTACAGCAACGCTGTAATAAATCGAAAATCATGGCTTTGTAGTCTAAACTGATGAAAACATTAATTAAGGTTGAGGCAAACTTGCAGCTTAAAGATCTCACTACTCAACATCTGGCTTTAATTTGCAATGACCTAGCAACACTGCGGTTACAGGCCGACCTCACCCTTGCACCGAAAATGCCGCACTTTGCAAATAAGCCATACCCGATTGGCCGCTGTAGAGAAATTCGTGACGAAATGTTTAACCTGTTACAAATAGCATTACAGCAAAGCCAAAATCCGGGCTTAAATTTGCTAAGAGACGGCGTCTCGCAAGGTCATGTTATAAAAAAAGCATGGGGATCACTGCGAGATGAATATTTTCAAAATGCCCTGATTTTTGGCCCCTGGTATATCGATGTTGCCAACGACACCGTCAATGCCAATAAACCTCGAGTAGAGATTTTGCCACTCGCCACATCGCAATTTTCAGCAATAACCAGCTTTACACAATTTACAAAAATTGCCCGTTCGTATTGGCAAGTAGACATCTATAAAAATGACGTTTGCCCTGCATTAGCGCCATACATGCCACTACTATGTGTTGGTATAAATGGCGTAAGTTGGTTGGCAGCCGCCAATGACGATATGCTATCGCTCGCAATAGCGAGTCAATTTGAAGCATCCATAGCAATTCTCAATACATTACCAAGCCCTCCTGAGCATATAAAAACACGGTGGGCGAACCTATTAGCCACATTAAATAACAACCCATTTTTAGTTAATCATGGCAACCCAATTAATTATTGCCGTCAGTACCAACAAAGCTTACGCCACCCAGATATTGCACAGCGCGATGGTGCAGTAATTGCGTATTCAAGCTTGCCAAAATCACTCTAATCTAAGCCCACACAATGTAATACCCTGTAATAGAAAAGCCTGACGTTATTCATATACTCCATATTGAGTACAGCAATGAGCTTTGCTCAAAAACCTATTCAATAAACAATTTAAGGAGAAATTTATGAGTACATTTAAAGTGAATATCCCAGCAGGCCCAATCTGGGATCAAAAAGATGCAGAAGAAAAAGCCCCCGCCGTTGCCGCTGCACACCAAGGTAAATGGACGGGTCAATGGAACACAGTAGTACAGAGCCAAATGAGTGTTGTTGAAGTTGAACTTGAAGTAACAAACACTGGTAGCAACTCATTCAAAACCAATGTATTAGCCGGCCCACTTTGGAGCAATGACGAAGCTCAAAAAATAGGTAAAACAATCGCTGCGTCATACGGCGCAGAATTTACCGGCGAGTGGAAAACTATCGTAGAAGGCGTAATGAGTGTTATTGAAATCCAATATAACTTTTAGTCAGTAAAAAGCTAAATCAAACAGGTAGAGTGAATGGTCGAATATTGTGAAAAGGAATGAGTTCAACCTCAAGGTTAAACCATAGACTGGCTCTATTATGGGTTTTTAACCTTGTGAAAGATATCTAATTTGCGAAACGACCGACTTTCCCTTGTTGCTAGTATAAAGCGCTATAAAACCTAGGCTTATAGCGCTTTAACTGGTTTAAACTAAAGCGTTTGAAAACCTTGCCATGCTAATTGCAGCGCAAGTAATGTTAAAACAGCACGAAAAACAGCTTTAAATTTAGCCACAGATATCCGCTGTAATAGCTTTAAACCAAGCCAAGTACCGAGCACACCACTTATTATCATGGCCGTCACCAGCGGCAACCACTGCCAAAAAGAAAACCCTACAAAGCCATACAAAATAGCTTTAAAAGTATGCTGCACACTCATACAAGCTGAAAAAGTAGCGGTATACCTTAATTTATCGTAATTGTTAACGTACAAACAACTGCCTACCAACGGGCCACTCGCGCCAACAAACATCGATAAAAATGTGGTGACAGCTCCCGCCATGTAACGCCATAATTTTGAGGTTTCACGTAGCTTGGGTGTCACGCCCCATAGTAAATAAAGTACAAACCCCGCCACCACAATTTTCATCAATTCAAGTGGGATACGTGTCACAATCGACGACGCCGCAAATACTCCCACTACCCCACCCAGTGAAAAATACACAAACATACTTTTATCAAGGTGTTTAAAAGTCAGCATAAACCTATTGGCATTAGATCCCAATTGCACTAACCCATGCACCGGAATAACAATACTCATCGGCAATAACGACGCCATCACCACCAATAACATCAACCCACCACCAGCCCCAAAAGCCGCCGATATCATCGACGTAATGGCCGATAAAACAATCAGGCCAATAACGCTGAACGGCGTTAATAAATCACCGGCTAAAAATTCCATGTAGCACTACTTAGCAATACAACAACATGATAGCAAAGTTACCATGAGACAAAACAAGTTACGAGTACCTAAATAGCTAACAATCATCATCACTTGAATACATAACCGCTTTAAAACAGGCATAAAAAAACCCGCAAACTTGATTACTCACATTTGCGGGTTTCTTAGAGTTTTTAAATCAACGAATTTAAAAACCGATATTGGTGGATTGGGGTAACACCTCGCCCGAAAAGCCTCGATTATTACAGGCAACGAAAAAACAACAAGTTATATTATAATCAAAAAGTTAGTATTTCGTGTGATTTCACTAACTGTTGTATTATTTCATGAGTTTGAGCATTATGTGGACATAGTTAACGTTCGATATTATATTAAGTTTTGGGTTTATAGTTATTAGCTGGCAATCACATATAAAAGGAATTGAAATGGGTATAACATTATTCAATACTGAAAATTTACCTGAGGGTTGTATTGTAAAAGAAACTTTTGTGATGATACAAGCCGCTGGCACTGCCTATGTACCGATTAAAGGGATAGCCCGTGGTATATTGCAGCGCAATAGAAATGAATATCAAGAGGTTATAGATTCATTTGTTGATAATGCACGAATTAAAACGAATGCTATTCTAGGTGTCCAAGTATCAACATCATCGTAAAAGTTCAGTAATGGTACTTTTTTATACATACTTACATTGGCACTCCGGCTATTATTGGAGAGAATTAATTAACTTATGTCTTCATTAATACCTCACTCCACAAAAAAACACCTAGACAATTATATTAACCTAATTGGCGATGAAAAAACCTTTACCTATGCAGTTCTCGAATTAAGATTTGCAATAGAGGCAATAGTCTATAAACAAATTGAGAGCTATGGAAATAAAGTTCCACAGCAAATAATTGAAACATGGCAACCAAACAAAAGTTTTAAGATGCTATGTTATTTCGATGAGAAAGCTAATAAATCATTGGATATTTCTTTGGCTGAAGGTGATGGCTCAGAAAACCCAAAAACACTGAGTTACAAAAGCATCGGAAGTCAAAGAGTATTTAACATTAAAAAACTCAATAAGATGTATAACACCCTTGGGAATTTTTTACACTTGCCTAGCTTAAAATCAGTGAACACACCTAATTACGACAAAAATGTTAAGGTTATAGAAAAAATCTACACAAATTTAAATGATATTGTTTCGAATGGAAATATACACATTCGTGGCTCTTTCGTTGAAGCGAAATGCCCATATTGCGAAAAAATGACTATATTACCTAACTCAATATTAAATGAAGAATCTCCACAGCATTACAAATGTACGAATCAAAACTGTTGCAAGCTTTTATTAGGTTCTTTTAACTGCGGAAATATTAAGCTTAAAAAAGTAGGAGTTCAAGTTCAATGCCCAAAATGTAAGCATTCTACATTTATTGATGATTCAAGTATTAATAGTGTGTTGACTGCGGTAGAACTCGATATTCAGTGTGATGGACAAGGCTGCGATCAAAGAATAACATTTAGGCCATGTAACATAGCCTGAAGCTTGTAAATACTTTTTTAGTACATAGCAAAATTAAAATGGTTCATATACCTACTGCTGATAAATTTAGCTCTACTCAAATTGAATTCGTTTTCAAGCTAAATCTTGGCCCTAACCTAATTGCATCTTCTAAATGACTTGGTGCAAAGTGCGCGTAAACCATGGTTTGCTCAATCTTTGCATGACCAAGTATTTGCTGTAGCACCAAAATATTACCTCCATTCATCATAAAATGACTTGCGAAAGTATGCCTTAGAACATGGCTACACTGCCCTTTAGGCAAATTAATATCGGTTTTATTTATCGCCCTTTCAAACGCCTTTCGACAATCTGCTATTAACTTTGTAACAAAGATACAATGTAGATCCCTACATTTTAAACTCAACAGCACTTACCTTACCCGATAACTCATCTTGTACTGTTTGAAACAATTTAATTAGTGTTGAAGTTAAATACACCTGAAATTTTTCCAATCCTAAAGTGCGGTCAAATACATCAGTGGACAAAAAGCGTTTCATCTCAGCTATAAATGCTTCACTTTTAACAAGCTCAGCTAGGCGTTCAATTAAATTAGCAAGCAACACATCATAGTGATCAAGTTTATAGTCTACGATCTTGCTTTTTACTAAATCCATTTTCAATGTAGCGCCTTGCTGCTGTAACCAAGCGAGGTCCCAAATATCTCGATGCCGAACATATTTTGTTGTCGCAGGTAGCGAAATAATTTTATCTGCCATCACTTCATCTAGCGTCTCTGTTAAGATCAGAGTATCGCTATAGCCATCCGGCAAAAAGTCATAATTTGCTTGCAGAGGTAACGGCTCCTTTGTATAAGCTGGGATATTTGCTACTTCAAGTTTAATTTTTTGTTTAGGTATATCTTTTCTTTCAGGAAAGGTAAAAACTGCAATTTGCCACTTATCAATGTTTAATTCTGCATATTTTGGGTCTGTTTTTAACTCTTTTGGTTCTTTAACGCTTACTTCAAGTTCGTACCTTCCGCCGATATATTTTTCAATACAAGATTTCATGTCAGCCAGCATCGTAGAGCTAAAATCTTTACCACCTGCAAAATCTAAATCTTCACTAAAGCGATTTCCGCCATAACATAATCGTAAACATGTACCTCCTTGAAAAGTTAACTTGTCCAGAAACCCCGCTTTTTCTAACGCAAATAAAATATCGTAATGTAGGAGCTCTTTTTCTATAACTGCGCGCATGTGCGAAACATTATCACTTTGCATTGCTTGGTTTACTAACCTTGCGAAGTTCTGTTGATCAATTTTCATAACGTACGCTCCTCCAATTCATCTATATTAACCAAGTGGGTATTGCGGCCAACACGTTTTAAATCTCTATAAGCGATTTGTTTGGTGGCTAATCTAAGCGGCCTATCAATTAGATTTGTACCTTCCAGAATGTCCATCGGTGCACGTTTTGTATGGGTAAATTCAATGGTTCCAAACGGGGTTTTATATTCAGCCGAACGCCCTGTTGTCATTACTGTTAAGCGATCAACTGGAATTTGCGAGATAGCTCCAAATTCAGACAATGCAGATTCCAAACTAACGTAATTGTATTCACCACGTCTAATCGTTTTGGCAATCTGCTCTAACGTATCACTTCCCTTAGATTGCGCTAGAGTATATAAATACACGCCATTAATGATGCGCACAAGTAAGCCGTCATCTAGTAAACGCTTGATTCCCGCCCGCAAAGTTCGCTCGTTATCTTGATGGAAAATTTTCGAAAGATCTGAATTAGTAAAGATATAACGACCACGCTTATCGTATTCTGCAAGTTTTTTAATGGCCTCAGATTTCTTCAATATACACCTCAAGTCATCATTAATAACACATAAATATGCCATAATTGTAGACTTAACCGTTCACTTTAACAAGTCTACAAAAAAAACATATTATAGTGTCATATTTGTACACTTGAATATCATGCTTGGGGAAAGCTTTGTATTAGACAGGAAGAGCGTGTAGCGTGTAAAGTTACTAATTAAAATAGCCCGGCGGCTTACAATATCAAAGCTGATACATCGTAGAGAAGCATTATTCGCTTTATAAAAACGCTTCTGTTTTACTGCGCTGTTTTTGTGCAGGCTGTTAGCGTTTAACCTGCCTATACCCTGTTTTCTTTGCGCCTATGCGGGTTATCAATCTTGCATCTTTTAGAACTTTTATGCGCCTTTCGATGGTGCTTTGCGACTTGCCAGATTTTTCAGCAAGCTGGACATTGGTGATATAGCGGTCTTGCTCAATAAACGCCAAAATGGTTTTATCAACGTCAGATAATTTTAAACCCTCACTTAAACCCGCATTTAAACCTTCAGTTTCTGACGTTTTCGCCTCAGTTATTGCAGCAAAAATCATTTGTAACATGAACTCAATAAATGGAGCGCTATCGGTTTGCTGGGTACTTTGGCGAATAGCGAAGTAGTAGTCGTCTTGATGTTGATGCACCATACTTTCAACGGGAGTATTAATAAACACGTTATCAATTAGGTTATTAAATTGAGCAGTGGTTAATAAAGTAACACTTTCAAACTTTACTTGTACAGTCAGCTCATTGTTTATATAAATGAATTGCATAAAAAAACCCACAAATTTGATTACTCAAATTTGCGGGTTTTTTAGGGTTTTTAAATCAACGAATTTAAAAACCGATATTGGTGGAGCTGGGGGGATTTGAACCCCCGTCCGAAAAGCCTCGACCGTCGGTACTACATGTTTAGTATTGTCATTTAATTAACCTTTAAGTCCCGGACAAACACGGTAAATAAAGGCGAGGCCGCTTAGTTTTAACGCTTCAACCCCGGCCAGGGTTTCCGTCGCGATCAGGTGTTAGGGTGACACTCCAGAATCCAGTCCACAAGAATACATGGAAGGAGCGCTAGCCAGCCTAAGCTGCTAGAGAGTAGTTATCGTCGTTTGCGATTACTTTAAATTGCGGCTTTTTTACGAGGCAAACCGCACCTCGACATGCACCTCGGGCTTCTTGAATTCCGTCGAATCCTAATCAGCCCCTGAATTAGTAAACTCATTCAGAGTGTGCAAGCAGTATAACTGACTAAGGTGCTGATACTCAAGACTCTTCAGTGCTTTATTTTATTAGCCCCCACTAAGTGGTGATTAATTGCGCATAAAATGTAAATTATGCATTATCCTGCAAATAAAATAAACAATTACTTAACAAACCAGCATGGCTGTGCTCAAATAGCATACTAAACCACCATTTTGTATTAAAACTTTTAAATTAAGCATCTCGGTGAGTAATTAATAATAAAAACAGGCATATTCTAAAGGAAGTTATAAATGTCGCTGTTTAATCATGATCCCCAAACAGGTTTTGTTACACTTACCCAGCACCCAAAAAGCAGTGGCTTCCCTGTTACTAGCTCGCAATTGATTGAGTTAATCGAACAATCCCAGTACGCCGACTTTGAAGTTGTTAGTGCTAATATTGGCAAACTGTTTGCTCCAAGTAGTAATTATCAAGCTGATTCATTGATTATTGCTCGTGCGGTTGACGCCTCGCTACTCATTCAAATTGATGAAAAAAATATGGTTGCTGAAGCCACCTTAACCACTGCCCGAGGTGGTCAATTGATGTCTCTGGATAATGCCCGTGATGCGCTACTCGAAGCCGGAGTTATTCAAGGGATCAGCCAACGTGCATTAGATAACTTTTTAGGTCAACAATTTGAAAAAAACGCAGGGGCTTCATATAGTGCGATTGTAGCTCATGGCCGCAGACCTAAAGAAGGTAGCGATGCTAAATTTATTCGCTTATGTTCAACAGCACAAGACCGTGTTTTAAGCCCACAAGCAAAGGAAGGTGGCAAAGTTGATATGCGCAACTTAGGCGCCATAATCACTGTAAACCCTGGTACCCCATTAATGCAGCGCATAGCGGCAACACAGGGTGAAGACGGCTACACTGTGTTTGGTGACACTATTCCTGCTTGCCCCGGTAAAGACCTTCCTCTACAGCCCTTTGAAGGAACTAAATTAGACCCAGATAACCCTAATATGCTTATTGCTGATAGTAAAGGTGTACCCGTCGCATTACCACGAGGCATGCGTGTTGATGACGTATTATGTTTTGATAACGTTGATATTGGTACTGGTCATGTTGATTTTGATGGCAGTGTCATTATCAGTGGCGATATAAAAGACGGTATGCGTGTACGCGCCAGCGGTGACGTTACTGTGTTAGGCTTTGTAGAGTCAGGCAAAATAGACAGTGCAAGTGCGGTCACCGTGTTGCTAGGGGCAATTGGCCGAAAACGTGAAGATGGTGATGAGTTTACATGTAAGATAAAAGCCGCAAGAACAATCTCATTAGGATACGCCCAATATTGTTTTATTGAGGGGCAACAAGATTTATTTATAGAGCGCCAAGCTCTACACTGCGATTTAAGTGCGCGGCGGTTAATTAGAGTAGGTAAAGCGAATAACCCCAAGGGTAAAATTATTGGGGGTAGTATTTTAAATGCAATGCGTATTGAAACGGGTGAACTAGGTGCGCCTTCTGGTACTAAAACAAAGGTACACCTCGCCCAATATTGGCATGACTTACGACAAAAACAGATTCAAGTCTCTGACTTTGAAAAGCTACTGGCTACAAAAGCCGCATCACTTAAACAAGCGCGTAAAAAAGCAGTTAAAATTCCCGCAGCCGATAAGCGACAGCTATTTTTAACTAAAATAGCAGCCAGTGAAGAACAAATAAATATAAGAATTGCGCATATTAAGCGTAAGAAGCATTTAATTAAAACCAAAATAGCGCAGCTTTTAGCAACCAGCCGAGTAAAAGTTAATGAGCTAATGCATCCAGGTGTGGAATTAAAAATAGCAAAAGACTCAAAAAACTTTTCCCGTATTTACCCGCCTCATTTAGTAAAAATGAGTGAAGGAAAAATTACTCAGTCGTTTTAGCGGCTGAGTCTTGCGTTGATGCTTCAGTATCTGATTCGTCTTCAATTTCAGCTAGCGGCCAACCACCTAATTGCTGCCAACGATTCACAATTAAACAATATAACTCAGCTGTACGCTCTGTATCGTAAAGTGCTGAGTGAGCTTGTTTGTTATCAAACTCAATCCCCGCAGCACGGCACGCTTTAGCGAGTACTGTTTGACCAAGAGCAAGTCCAGCTAAAGAGGTTGTGTCAAAACTGACAAACGGATGAAAGGGTGTGCGCTTAATTTTATTACGCTCAATGGCTGCATTTAAAAAACCATGATCAAATGCCGCATTATGTGCCACCACGACAGAGCGCTGACAGCCTGCTGCTTTTTGCGCTTTACGTACAGCTTTGCAGACTTCTTTTATTGCTTCGTCTTCAGGTACTGCGCCACGAAGTGGCGAAAAAGGATCAATACCGTTAAATTCAATAGCAGCTTGTTCAATATTGGCACCTTCGAATGGCTGCACATGAAAATGAACCGTGTGATCAATACTTAACAAGCCTTCGTCATCCATTTTTAAAATAGAGACCGCAATTTCTAATAGCGCATCAGTTTCTTTATTAAAGCCCGCAGTTTCAACGTCAATAACAACAGGAAAAAAGCCACGAAAGCGTTTTGCGAAAAGTGTTTGTTCAGTATTTGCCATAGTCTTCTTGGTTTATGGATATAAGCCTTCTATTATGACAAAGTTGATGCCCTCTAGGCTAGGGGTTAAGGGATTTATTACACGATAAATTATAGGCATGTATATTGCTTATGTATGAATTAGGTTTATACATTAATTAAGCCCGTAGCCTTGAAAACCTACTTATTTGAATTAAATAAGCTCTTAAGCTGGTGCATTGAGCCAAAATTTTGGCACGTTAAAGCAAATAGAAAGTTAATATTGTTGGAGAACCCTACTGTGAAGTTATCATCCTTATCTTTTGGTATCACAACAATTGCCCTACTATCGAGTAGCTTGGCAGATGCTGCGATGCGCCAATACAGTGCAGATGCCGATACCTCACAATGGGAAGTAGTAAAAACCACTCGCTTACAATGTCAGTTAAATCATGAAGTTCCTTACTACGGCGAAGCCATATTTAGCACCACGGCGAGTAAGAACAAAGATGTTTTATTTAACTTAGATATGGTGGTTAGGCCAGATAATTACAGCATCGCAGGACTAAAAGCGGTGCCACCCTCTTGGCGGGCTGGTCTTGCTGCGCGTGATATAGCAAACATGAAGTTATTGCGAAAATTTGACGGTGAACTTGGCAATAAAACAGCATGGGAAATGCTCACGGAGCTAGAGAAAGGTTACTACCCTACTTTTTATTATCAAGACTGGCAAAATAGTGCCGACAAAATTGCCGTCGGTCTATCAAGTATTAATTTTAAACAAGCTTACTGGGCTTTTTTGCAATGTCGTGATGAGTTACTCCCATACAGCTTTGAAGATATTTCATTTACGGTGATGAATTATCAACCTAATACCAGCACACTAACTAAATCATCACAACAGCGCTTAGATAAAATAGCGGAGTATTTAAAACACGATACCAGTATCGCTTCAATTTCTATCGATTCATACACTGATAGCTATGGTGGGCGCTGGAACAATTTAGAATTATCTAAAAAGCGCGCCAAAGCCATTAAAGATTATATGGTCAGTTTAGGTATTGATGAGTCAAAAGTTGAAACACAAGGCTTTGGTGAAAAGCGCCATGTTGCAACAAATGACAATATTTTAGGCCGAGATAAAAACCGCCGTTTAGTGATCCAAATAGCAAAAATGTAATGTTAACTTTTAAGAGGTTTGTTTTTTAACTTACCTCTTTTGCTAAACCACCCTTCGCCAAATTGAAATACCGCTAAACTTAATAATATTATTACAGCTCCCATAATGAGTTGCAGATCTACAGGTTCGTTGTTTAACCATGCCCCTAGAGCAATAGCGAAGCTAGGTGTGATGAGCGTGGTTAAAGCAACCGTGCTTGCTGCTAACTTTTGCAGAACATGAAAATAAGCAAGTGCGCCGATTAACGAGCCAAACACCCCTAAATAGACTATTGACCATAGTGACTTAGCCGACCAAAGCGCACTATTGAGTTCACCATCAAGCAACCACCAAGTAATAAAGAATAAGGGGGTTACAAATATCAGGGCACCAAATGTTGTGGCCATTGGATGTATCGCAATTTTAACGCGCTTGATCATGACACCACTTAAACTAAAAAAGCAGACGGCCAATAGTACATATAGCAGCCCTTGCATTTGCATTAGTGAACCTTGAATATGCCTTTGGCTGACCAAGTACAAACCTATTAATGCAAAAGCCAATGCAATAAGTTTTATCGCGCTGAACTTAGGTTCGTTTAATAACCGCTGAGCCAGCAAACCAGATAAAATAGGTGCTAAGCCAAAAGTTAATGAGATTAACCCTGACGGCACCGTTTTAGCTGCCATATAACTAAGTAGCATGCCACCATAAATACCAATACTAGAGTAACCATATAAAAAACAAGCCCGACGATGCCAGGGAATACGCACATTTGCAATCGATACGACAAACGCCGCTAACACCAAGCCAATAAGCATGCGCATCAGCACAGCAAGGGTTGGAGCAACTGTTTCACTGCTAAATACGATGCCTATCGGTGTTGTTGACCATATCAACACCATAAACAAATAAGATACTTTGACGTTCACCCGGCTATTCCTTTATGGAAGCGGTACAACACAGAAGAGAAAAAGAGGATTCTAACCGCGTTATACCGCGGTTAAAATAAAAACTATATTTTACCGCGACCCATACATGAGCGCATCACTGATAGAGTCAGCCATGGGCACAAAATTGAAGGTACTCGGTTAGTTAGTTGCATTTAATTATCTACTAAAAATCTGAAAAATAAGGATATACCTATAGAAATAGCAGACTTGGTTTATAAGTCAACATAAATTAGGTTTCAGTGAATAAATTAAGCACTGTATTACGCATGTAAATCATAAGTTACATTTAATTTCTTTGATTTATAACAAAACTATTTAAGTTTGTGCCAACTAGTTATATCTTGCTTGCCTCTCACGAAGTTTCAAGGGTAAAAGAGTGCTTAAAAATAAAACAATAGGCAGCATGTTAATTGTTGCAGGTACCACCATAGGCGCAGGGATGTTGGCGCTACCTATTGCAAGTGCAGGACTTGGGTTTACTACCGCCCTTACATTGATAGTCGCTACATGGTTATTAATGACATACACCGCATTACTTATGCTCGAGTTACATCAGCATGCCGAGCGCGATGCAACATTAAATACGTTAGCAAAATCATGGCTGGGGAAGCGTGGCCAATACGTGGCTAATTTTTCTGTGATGTTTTTATTCTACGCATTATGCGCTGCATATATCGCAGGGGGTGGTGCTCAATTACAAGAAAAGATAAATTCTGGGCTAAACTTAGATCTAGCACCACAAATTGGCTCTATTATTATTGCTGTTGTTATTGGCACCGTGGTCACCCTTGGCACAAGTAAGGTCGATAAACTTAATCGGGTGTTATTTAGTATTAAAATAATTGTACTTGCGAGCTTGTTTTACATGCTGACGCCTTATGTTCATGGCCAGCATTTACTTGAAATGCCCATCGAACAAGGGCTTATTTTATCAGCCATTCCGGTTGTATTTACCTCTTTTGGTTTTCATGGCTCCATTCCTTCTATTGTTAAATACGTTGGATTGGATATTAAAACACTGCGCCGCGTTATGATCGCAGGTGCTGCACTACCACTCGTTATTTATATTTTTTGGCAACTAATTAGCCAAGGTATGATGAGTCAAGCTGAGCTTTTAACCAGCACGGGTTTACCCGGTTTTGTGACGAGCATGGCCAATATTGCCAATAATTCAGCGGTTTCAACGGCCGTTAACTTATTTGCCGATTTAGCCTTAGCCACTTCGTTTTTAGGGGTAAGTTTAGGCTTGTTCGATTTTTTTGCTGATGCATTTAAAAAAGGCGATGGAGGTAAAGACCGTATTAAAACCGCCTTGATTACTTTTATTCCACCTTTAGGTTTTGCCCTTTTCTACCCGCAGGGCTTTATCATGGCGCTTGGCTACGCAGCGATAGCACTCGTCATTTTGGCCGTATTTTTACCCGTCGCCATGGTATACCAACAACGTAAAAGCGAATATGCTGGCTACAATGTTAAAGGAGGTAACTTAGGACTTGCGATTGCAGGGCTATGCGGTGTGTTAATAATAAGCGCACAAGGCCTGCAAATGGCTGGTTTAATTCCTGCTATTGGTTAACTGGTTAACTGCAAATATTTACACTTTCCTATAACAACAAAAAAGGCACATTGAGTGCCTTTTTTGTCAATAAAATACAAGTCTCGCTTATTTAAGTTTAGTACTAAGCCTTTCAAATAACGCTGGTAGCTCTCTTTCTGCAATGGGTGGGCTATAATAGTAACCTTGCACAATGAAGCAGTTATTGTTCTGTAAAAACTCAACCTGCTCAACCGTTTCTACTCCTTCGGCAACAACATCTAGCTTAAGCTTTTGCGCCATCGCGATGATTGCTGCGGTAATTTCCATATCATTGGAGTCATCCGGAATATCTTTTACAAATGAACGGTCAACTTTTAATATATCAACAGGGAAACGTTTTAAGTAACTCAATGACGAATAACCCGTACCAAAATCGTCAATCGATATAGAAATCCCCAAGTCTTTAAGTTGATGAAGTTGTAATATCGCAGCTTCAACATTGCCCATTAACATGCTTTCGGTTAGTTCTAAGTGCAAGCGTTTTGCTGGGACTTGTGTTTTCTCAATAATAGAGGCAAGTAGTGGTACTAGGTTAGCGTCTTTAAATTGGCGCGCAGAGAGGTTGATAGAAATATTATTTTCACGTTCTTGTCTGGCTAACCTTGCAGCAAACTCACAGGCTTCTTGTAGCACCCATGCACCAAGCTCAACAATTAGGCCTGTTGCTTCAGCAATAGGGATAAACTTAGTCGGCGGGATCATGCCTTCGGTTGGGTGAAACCAACGAATTAGTGCTTCGTAGCCCGTAACTTGCTGCGTTCTACAATCTACCTGTGGTTGATAATATAGTAGAAACTGACGCTCTTTAATTGCTAAGCGTAATTCATTTTCAATAAATAAACGTTCATTAGCAGCAGCGTTAAGCTCTTGGCTATAGAAGTGAAAAGTATTTCGCCCTTTTGCTTTCGCCTCATACATTGCTAAATCAGCATGTTTTAATAGCTGATCTTCTTCTTGACTATCGTATGGTGCCATTGTAATTCCGATACTGGCACTTATAATCACTTCATTATTGCCTAACATAATAGGCTCATTTAGTGTTCTTTGTATTGTATTGGCCACCTCTGTGGCGTGCTCTTGTTGTTCAATGCCACTGAGTAGCACAGCAAATTCGTCGCCGCCTAAACGAGCTATTGTATCTTCAGCACGCAAGCGTTTTTTCAACCGGTTTGCCACTTCAACGAGCAATTGATCACCAGCATCGTGGCCAAGTGTATCGTTTATCCGTTTAAACTCGTCTAAATCAAAATAAAATAACGCAAAGGCATAATGTCCTCGCTCAGCAAGTGCCATTGATTTACGTAATTGCATTCTAAAAAAGGTACGATTTGCCAGCCCAGTTAAGGTATCAAAGTATGCTAATTGCTCCATTTTGCGCTGGCTTTCTTTTACGAACGAAATATCTTGAGCAGATGCCACATAACTGGTGATCTCCCCGCCCTCTTCACGAATAGGCGAAATACTCAATGAAACCCAGATAGGCGCTTTATCTAACCCTTGTATTAAGGTATCACCGCGCCAATAATTTCGGCTGCGTAGATCTATATCTATGTCATCCACCAAAATAGCCATTTCATCAGCAATAATGCTTAACAGTGGCGACTGCATAAAGTGCTTTTCGCTAAATTTGGTCATTTCTAGCATTTTTGGATTAACGTACTCAATCACAAAATTATGATCGGTTATCACTACCCCAGTGCCAGAGAACGCTACAGCCTTTGAAAGTCTATTTGCCGCTTTTTCTGCGATTTCTTTTTCAGTGATCCGCTGATTTAAACCATCAATAAGTTTACGGATCTCCACCGCCATATCACGAAAGGAACCATTTAAAGTACCTATTTCGTCTTTATTTTCTTTTGGAAATTCAATTTGTAAGTGTCCTTTACCAAAACTCGTGACTGCATGCACTAAAGAGTGGATTCGGCGTAAAACAAGTTGATACAACGCTTGGTGCAATAGCAAAGCGACTAAAATGGCATATAAAATAAATAAACCAAAAAACTTTACTTTAAGTTCTTGCAACGCAGATAGCGCCGAAGAACGCTTTTTATAAATACCGATATACCAATCTAAGTGCTCAACTTTACGGATATTAATAATGTGGGTTTCACCATCTTGAATAAATGAATCAGCATTTTTTGGCAATTTCATTTTAATCGTTTGATTTATAAGCTGTTGTAAATCTGTATTAACAAAATCACTGGTACGTAGGGGTTTACCAGCTTGGCCATATTGTTCGTACTGATTTTTGGTCAACTTTGGATGCGCAAGTAGTTGGCCTTTACTGTCAAATACAAACAAGTGCTGATCGTTATCACCTACGGGAAGTTGCGATATTAATGTTTCAAGAGCCAGATCACTGCCTGTAACGCCAAAAAACTCATTATTAATATAAATTGGCACCAATACACTAATAACCCATTTATGCCAGATTTGATCATAATAAACTTGTGACCATACGGCTTCGCGCGTTGGGTTTAGTGCTTCTTTAGCGTAGTTAAAACTGCTGCCATCAGTAAACTGGTGCTCACTGGCAACATTAAGTGCCCAATTAGGTGGCGCAATACGGATAAAATTATCTTTTGAGATCAGATAAAAGTTAAAAAAATCTTGGATCAAAGTGGGGGAAACTATTTTCCATAATGACTCAGAATCATTAATTAGTTTTTTATAAAACGGAGTGAACTCTTGCTGCGGTAAAAAAGCTGCTGACAACCCGTCTTCTGACGCGCTACGAATACTGCCATCTGCATCAAAACTCAATTTAGCATTTTGGCTACTTGCCAATTGAGAAGAATTATAGAAAAGTTGACTCGATACAACTGTATTCGCTTGCTCTGCAATATTAACCTTTGTTTTCACTAGGTTATTAAATTGCTGGTTCAAACGTTCGCTAGATAGCTTCAGCACTTCGTGTTCTTCAAACACGAGTTGTTTTTCTTCAGATTTAAGCATTAGTGCAGCCGCACAAATGCCAGCGATCAAACAAATCGCTGAAATTAACAGCGACAGTTTCATACTTAATGAATTAACACCAAAACGTGATGGTGGGCGTCTATACACCACAAGCCAACCTTATTTATTAATAATTGTTATTATTTGAATCGACACTCAGAAATATACCAGATCCCTATTTAGATTTATAAATTTTTTGTAAATATTCATAAAAAAACTCAATTCTACGAATAAACGAGTTCAATTGCCCGATTAAAGACAATAGAGTGTTGACTTTATAGCCTAGTCTCCATACATTTAAAGCATGAACATAAAATTCTCGCTTTTCACATTTTCTTTTTTTAGCTTCTTTATCAAATAGAAGAGGCTTACCTGTTTGCGAGATTAAATCAACCGAATAGCAAAGCCTCCCAACTGGGAGGCTTTTTTGTTTTTGCCTTTTTAAGGTAACTTTTGGAATGAGGAACCCAAATGACAAATGATGTACTAAATTCGCTCAGACATGATATCAACGAGATTGATTCAGACCTGCTTGTGCTACTTGCCAAGCGCCGCCGTATTAGTCATGGCGTAGTAGAGTATAAAATAGCTAATAACAAACCGATTCGTGATGAAGCGCGTGAGCAAGCTTTACTCGAAAAGTTAATTGGTTACGGTAAATCCTTGGGATTAGATGCTTATTATGTCAATAACGTATTTCAAACAATTTTAGAAGATTCAGTGCTCAATCAGCAGGCCATGCTACAGAAGAATTTAAACCCTGACGCAATGAGCGAAACTCACCGTGTTGCTTATTTAGGTGGTCAAGGTACGTACAGCCAATTAGCCTGTCATAAGTACTTTAGTCGTCGCCCTGGCAAACTGGTTGAACTTGGCTGTGCAAGTTTCGAACAAATTACTGGTAATGTAGAAAGCGGCCAAGCCGATTTTGGTTTATTGCCTATCGAAAACACCAGCTCAGGTAGTATTAATGAAGTCTTTGACTTACTGCAACATGCACAAGTATCCATCGTGGGCGAAGTAACTCACAGTGTTGAACATTGTTTATTAGCCTCACCTGATACAGAGCTCAGCAAATTAACTAAAATTTTTGCTCATCCACAACCTTTTGCGCAATGTAGCCGATTTTTACAAGGCTTAGGCGATATTCAACATGAAACCTCTGACTCTACTGCAAGTGCATTACAATCAGCAATTGACACACCTAATAGTGCAGCGATAGGCTCAGCCCAAGCAGGCAAACATGTCGGGTTAGAAGTATTAAAATCAGGCCTTGCTAACCAACGCGAAAACCATAGCCGCTTTATTGTGGTTGCTCGCCAACCACTTCAAGTGTCAAAGCAAATTCCAACAAAAACCAGTTTAATTATGGCCACTAAGCAACAAGCCGGTTCATTGGCAGATGCATTAATGATTTTCAAAGAGCACAATATTAACTTAGTGAAGCTTGAATCTCGTCCAGTGCCTGGAAACCCATGGGAAGAAGTATTCTATGTTGATTTAGAAGCCAACTTAGTAGATAACCACGTGCAGCACGCTTTAGAGCAGCTAAAAGAGCATACGCAATACGTACGTGTGCTTGGCTGCTATCAAAGTGAGTCATTACAAGCGGTGAGTGTTGAGGCTTAAATTTAGTATATTTAAATGATTTAAGGCCAGCAAATTGCTGGCCTTAATATTTGATAATTCACACCACTAGCGTGCGCTGAATATCAACCCATTTTCATCGGCATCTATCACTATCATACTGCCACTTTGATACTCACCTGCTAGCAGTTTTTGCGCCAGTGGATTCTCAATGGTATGTTGAATAGCGCGTTTAAGTGGTCGCGCCCCATAAACTGGATCAAAGCCGCTGGCTGCAATCCGCTCTAAAGCTGCATCGCTAATATCTAATAAATACCCCATTTCAGTTAAGCGCTCTCGCAATTTCGTTAACTGAATATCCGCAATTTCTTTAATATGCTCATTAGCAAGTGAATGGAACACCACGGTTTCATCAATTCGGTTAATGAACTCTGGTCTAAATTGGCTCACCAACACACCCATCACTTTTTCTTTTAGGGTATCGTAGTCGTTATTACCCGCTTGCTCTTGAATGATATCTGAGCCAAGATTTGAGGTCATAATGATCACGGTGTTTTTAAAGTCAACCGTGCGCCCTTGACCATCGGTTAAGCGGCCATCATCTAATACTTGCAGTAAAATATTAAATACATCAGGGTGCGCTTTTTCTATTTCATCAAGCAAGATGACAGAATATGGGCGACGTCGCACAGCTTCAGTTAAATAACCGCCCTCTTCATAACCTACATAGCCCGGAGGTGCTCCCACTAAGCGCGCGACTGAATGTTTTTCCATAAACTCTGACATATCAATGCGCACCATGGCACTTTCAGTGTCAAACATGTACGTGGCAAGCGCTTTGGTCAACTCTGTTTTACCCACCCCTGTTGGGCCTAAGAATAAAAATGAGCCAATTGGACGATTAGGATCCGCAAGCCCTGCACGGGAACGACGAATTGCGTTTGAAACTGCAACAACCGCTTCATCTTGCCCTATTACTTTAGCATGGAGTTGATCTTCCATTTGTAATAGCTTTTCACGCTCACCTTGAAGCATTTTAGATACAGGAATACCTGTCCAACGCGATAAGATCTCCGCTATTTCATCTTCGCCAACTTGGTTTTTTAGCAAGCTCATATCTTGCATTTCAGCTTGTGAGGCTAAATCAAGTTTGCGCTCTAAATCGGGAATACGCCCATATTGTAACTCCGACATACGTTGTAAATCGGTTGCACGTCTTGCAACTTCTAAATCTAAACGCGCTTGTTCAAGCTCCGCTTTGATTACTTGAGTGCCTTGTAACGAGGCTTTTTCTGCGTTCCACACTTCATCAAGTTCACGATATTGTGATTCAAGTTCACCGATAAGCTCTTGCATCTCTGTACGACGTTTTTGACTGGCTTCATCTTTTTCTTTGGCAAGGGCGTTATCTTCCAGTTTTAACTGAATAATACGACGCTCTAATTTATCTAAAGATTCGGGCTTTGAATCTATTTGCAAACGAATTGAAGAACCCGCTTCGTCAATTAAATCAATCGCTTTATCAGGAAGTTGCCTGTCGCTAATATAGCGATGTGATAAATGCGCCGCAGCTACTATTGCAGGATCGGTAATATCAACACTGTGATGTAATTCATAGCGCTCTTTTAAGCCACGTAAAATAGCGATAGTGTCTTCAACTGATGGCTCTTCAACAAGCACTTTTTGAAAGCGACGTTCGAGTGCGGCATCTTTTTCAATGTATTGGCGATATTCATCAAGGGTTGTTGCACCCACGCAGTGTAATTCACCACGAGCTAGCGCAGGCTTTAACATATTACCCGCATCCATTGCACCATCGGTTTTACCAGCGCCGACCATAGTATGTATTTCATCAATAAAGAGAATAACTTGGCCTTCTTCTTTAGCTAACTCGTTCAATACTGATTTTAATCGCTCTTCAAACTCACCGCGGTATTTGGCTCCTGCCACCAGCGCACCTAAATCAAGTGACAATACGCGCTTGTTTTTTAGTCCTTCTGGCACTTCGCCATTAATAATACGCTGCGCTAACCCTTCGGCAATAGCTGTTTTCCCTACACCGGGCTCACCGATTAATACCGGGTTATTTTTGGTACGACGTTGTAATACCTGAATGGTTCGGCGAATTTCATCATCGCGGCCGATCACAGGGTCTAGCTTACCTTGCTCTGCACGCTCGGTAAGGTCTATAGTAAACTTTTTCAGGGCTTGACGGGTTTCTTCGGCATTGGGGTCATCCACCTTTTGCCCACCGCGAATCGCTTCAATCGCAGTCTCTATTTTCGTCGCTGTTACATTTAAAGCACGGAAAATATCACCAAGAGGACCTTTGTCTTCACAGGCGGCAAGTACAAATAATTCGCTAGAGATAAACTTATCTTTACGCTTTTGCGCATATTTATCACATAAGTTAATCAGCGAAACCATGTTGTTAGACAGTTGAACATCACCGCCTACACCTTCTACTTTGAATAACTTTTCAATTTCTTTTGACAGTTTAGTATTAAGCTCGTCTGCACTAACACCTGCTTGTGCTAATAAAGCACGCACACTAGAGCCACTTTGTTGTAACAGTGAGTACATCAAGTGAACAGGCTCAATAAATTGATGGTCACGACCAAGTGCCAATGATTGCGCATCAGAAAGCGCAGATTGAAATTTACTGGTAAATCTATCTAAACGCATGAGGGGTACCTATTAAAAAAACTAATTACTTTATTAATGGGTATGTTCGATGATTTGTTCAAGGTTTTGAAGGTAATATATTCGCAATGATGAACAATTATTTGCGCCAGATCAAAGTAGCCATTCGCCCTGTTTTACCATCTCGTCGATATGAAAAAAACTGCGCTTGCTGATTAACAGTACAATGCTCACCACCTGAAATTTTTAAAATACCTAAATGGTTTAGTTGAATGTGTGCAATGGCGTAAATATCAGCTAAATATTTGCCATTATCTTTTGCTTGAAAAGCATGTTGATACTGTGCACTAAACTGACAAAAAGCAGTCTTGACCTCAGCACCCACTTCGAAGTTTTGCGCCCCAATAGCAGGTCCAAGCCAAGCTACTATTTTTTCTGAAGGAGTCGTAAAGAGAGCAGTTGTGTTAGCGATGATGCCAGCATATAAACCTCGCCAGCCACCATGAATTGCAGCTACCTCACTCCCACATTCAGTGGTGAGTAGAATAGGTAAGCAATCTGCCGTCATTATCGCTAAAGGTTGCTCTGGCAAACGAGTAAAAAGCGCATCGGCATCCACTAGTTTGGAATGATCAAACTGCTCATCAACAACAACAACATCGCTGCTATGAACTTGATTTAACCAAACCGGCTTAGTCGGTAAGTGGCTCGCTAATAACTCACGGTTAGCCAGTACTTTTTGTTCATCATCACCTACATGTAAACCCAAGTTAAAACTACTAAATGGAGCATCAGAGTAGCCCCCTTTTCGAGTGGTGCTCAGGGCACCAATATTTATTGGTGCGGGCCATGTAGGTGTGATCATCGCGATTAAAAGTCTATATTAGGGTTAGCTTTGGTGTCTTCGCGTAATGCGTGTGTCATTGCCACCATGTCGTCAGGAATAGGGGCTTGCCACGTCATCATTTCACCTGTTATTGGGTGAGCAATACTCAGCTTAACCGCATGTAATGCTTGACGGTTAAACGCTCTAAGCATTTCAAATAACTCAGGTGTGGCACCTTTTGGTGGGCGCGGACGGCCACCATAAGCTTTATCACCAATCAATGGATGATTAATAAACGCCATATGCACACGAATTTGGTGAGTACGGCCAGTCTCTAGGCGTAAACGTAAGCGTGTATGGGCACGGAACTTTTCTGCAACACGAAAGTGCGTAATAGCAGGTTTTCCCTGCTCATGTACCGCCATATGCGTACGTTGACTTGGATGACGGCCGATTGGTTTTTCAACCATTCCACCTGCGGTCATCGTCCCATTACAAATCGCTTCATATTCACGAGTGAAGTTTTCACGCTTTTGTAATGCAGTCACTAAGTGGGTTTGTGCAGGAATTGTTTTGGCAACAACCATTAATCCTGTGGTGTCTTTATCAAGACGGTGAACAATACCAGCACGCGGGACGTTTATGATCTCAGGATAATGGTGAAGTAACGCATTTAATACTGTGCCATCTGGGTTACCCGCCCCAGGATGGACCACTAAACCCATTGGTTTATTGATAACTAAAATATCATCGTCTTCATAAACGATGTTTAATTTGATATCTTGCGCTTCATATTCACGTGGCGCTTCAATGCTGGTTTCAACATTGACCACTTCGCCACCTAAGAGTTTTTCTCTTGGTGTGTTGAAAATTTCACCATCCACGGTGATTTTATCATCCAAAATCCACGTTTTTATACGTGAACGTGAATAATCAGGGAACAATTGCGCCAATACTTGGTCTAGACGTTTACCGCCTAACTCAGTTGGCACCTCGGCTTGAAGAGAAATTTGTTCTGACATTAGTAACTTTACCCAATTTACCAGTGCAAGCTGTGCTCGACTGGGTTAGAATCGCTTTTAATAAAAGCATTTATATAATAAGCATAGTTTACTCGGTTTTACCCAGTTGGCCTAGCCGAAGACATCGAAGGTAACAAATAAAATGATAAATAGAATAGGGAAACGTGCATTCGCCATTGTTTTTACAGTTTCATTACTTGGTTTAGGCGCATGTTCGTCTGCTCCAGATGAAGAAGATATCCAACGCGTTCCTAATAAATCAGCACAAGCGCTTTATGAAGACGCTAAACAAACACTAGACTCAGGCCTTTATGCACGTGCAATTGAGCTATTAAGTGCAATTGATTCACGCTACCCGTTTGGCCCAATGTCAAAACAAGTACAAATGGATTTAGTCTATGCCCATTACCAAGCAGGTAATACAGAGCAAGCATTAGCGACCATTGACCGCTTTATTCGCTTAAACCCTAATCACAAAGATCTAGATTACATGTATTACATGCGTGGGTTAGTGAACATTAAAGCGGATGAGAATGCATTCCAAGAATACTTTGGTGTTGATAGAGCCGACCGTGATGCAAACCGTACTCGTGTTGCCTTTACTGACTTATCAACCTTAGTCAACCGCTTCCCACAAAGTGGTTATGCGCCAGAGGCAAAACGTCGTTTGGTTTGGTTGCTAAATAAAATGGCACGTTATGAGCTAAAAGTGGCTGATTACTACTATGAGCGAGAAGCATACCTTGCAGCGGCAAATCGCGGTAAATATGTTGTAGAGCATTATTCACAAAGTAGTTATTTAGATGAAGCACTAGAGATGATGGAAAAAAGCTATAACAAGCTAGGTTTACCAGAGTTGAGTGAGCACGCTAAATTGACACGTGAGTTAAATAAAAACAAATAGATTTAATTATTATATAAAAAAGGCGCTAATTTGATTAGCGCCTTTGTTGTATCGAATGAAAACTTATTAACTTAAACCGAATTAATTAAATAGCTTCTTCGTCTTCTTCTGCCGTACGAATACGCACAACACGCTCAACATCAGTAACGAAGATTTTACCATCGCCGATTTTACCTGTTTGCGCAGTTTTAACGATCACTTCGATGGCACGGTCAACATTTTCATCACCTAACACAATATCTAGTTTTACTTTCGGTAAAAAATCTACCATGTATTCAGCACCACGATAAAGCTCGGTATGCCCTTTTTGGCGGCCAAAGCCTTTTACTTCACTTACTGTCATACCTGTAATACCGACTTCTGATAATGCCTCACGTACGTCGTCTAGTTTAAAAGGTTTGATGATTGCTTCTATTTTTTTCATTGTTCGTTGCTACTTTTAAATTCTGTTTGAGTCGATTTTAGACAATCCTGCAGTTCATAGCAAACAAAGCAATTGAATTACGGTGATTTAATCATCAACAATGATATGATAATTAAAAATCTAGCAACCATCGTTATAAAATACGTTGTTAGTATGGCTTGTTAATGAGTCACCTAGTATTTAGAGGCACATATGAAAAAAATACAACACGGCTTTACGCTTTTAGAATTAATGGTCACCATTGCTATCGTTGGCATTGTTGCTGCAATCGCTTTGTGGGATAGCAGTGATATGCTTGAAGAAAATCGAGCCGAAAACTTTTTGCTTGAGTTAAAACGCAATATCAATTTTGCCCGCGCAAAAGCCACCAGTACAGATTCACTTATCGTAGTGTGTAGCGCAGACACAGCAAATATAGAAAATAATACACAATTGACCTGTTCTAAAGATTGGAGTGACGGCACCATCATTGTATTTTTCGATGACAACAGTAATGGTGGCTATGATCCACAGGAAGGAGACAAAATTCTTAGAGCCATGGCTGAGATATCTGAAAATAGTAAATTAACATTTTCGGGAGATACTTCATTAACATTTGATGCAAGTGGCCGGATCACCTCAAACCCAGGTACATTTACATACTGCCCAAATAAAGACAATGAAAACAATAAAGCATTAACAATAAGCCAATCGGGTACCGCTTTATATAATGGAGATACTAATAACTCTTGTGTTGCTAAAGCACTTTAATTGAGCTTGCAACTCCAGCAAGCTCAACTAATATTAGAATAATAGTAATCAAAAGAGCTCAAGGATGAGAAAGCCACCCCAATTCCAAGCAAAATTAGGGACAACATTGCTCGAAACAATGGTGGTATTGAGTATTGTCGCTATCATGGCTAACCTTGCTCTGTTTCACTTGCAGCCTTTTCTTGCACAAACTCGCCTTGAAAATTATAGCCACCTGATAAAAAGAACCTTGAATTTAGCGCGTAACAATGCGGTATCTTTAAATAGCCAAATTACTGTTTGTGCATTGAAGTCTTCAGTATGTGACAGCAGTCGTTGGCATGAAGGTATTACCGTTTTTGTTGATAAAGGAGATGTTGGAGTCTTTGGTTCTGATGACACTGTTATGTTTGTCACTGAAGCCATTAATAAGTCAGATAAACTTACTTACCCCCGAAACGCCATCACTTACCGCCCTGATGGTACACCCAGGGGGTTTAATAATGGTACATTTATATATTGTGCTGACTATAAATCAGCAAATTTACCGGGGATTGCTATTTCGGTGAGTACTATAGGTAGAATAACACTAAAGGACACCAAAGAATGTCAAAATAGTATTTGAGCAAAATCTAGCTTACTTATTTGTTAGCCTTTTTTAGTTTATTTGCAATGCCAAGCGCAAGCGAAGTCGTTAAACCAAAATGAAATTACCCCCAGCACTCACTTTTATCCGCACTTCCTTTGGACGTTTTAAGTCCGGCGTCATCAATAGTAAAAGATTTACAATCGTCGTCTTTTAGTGGTGGTCCAGCAGCGGGGGTAGCAGTGATCTTGAACGTGCCCGCAGAATTATCAACGCTTACTTTTATGGTATAAAATCCATGCTCTGTCGGAGATACCACACCCAAGTTTTCTAAGCTTTGTGTATACACTCGATTATCAACAAAAAACTGTTGTTGCTTATTTGCAGCATCAAGTAATGAAGTAATGGCTTCTGTGCGAGCTGTACGTTTAACATGTTCAAAGTAACTAGGCAGAGCGACAGATGCGATAATGCCCAATATAGCCACCGTAATCATTAACTCAATTAAAGTAAAACCATTTTTTTGTATTTTCATTCTTCGCACCATCTATTTTGCATTATACGCCGAAAATTATTATGTGTGGGGTGTAAACTAAATCACCCCATCATAAGTGCCTACTGCATCGAATGCAATTATTGCCTGAATTTACCGCATTAAGCACCTTTTTTAATTATTGAGAAATAATGTCTTGCTTATATACATACGTCTGCTGAACCCGAAAACCCAGACCTTGTGTTGATGAACTCGTTACTAATTTTATATGGCCATTTTCATCAAATGTAATGTCTGGTCCTAATAATTCTTGTGGCACAAACGATTCACTAGGTTTTAAAATACCTGCCACTTGCTGTGTATTTAACCAAGGACCAAGTAGTAAAAACTGACTTTTTTTGGCAACCGGCTCCATAGTATCATCGCAAAGATTATCATCATCTTTATCGTCGCATTGCTCTTGAGCTCCAAAATACAATTGCGGTGTATCTGGTAACTCATCACGCGTTAAATAAGCCAATTGCTCATAGGCTTTAGTGCCATAATGCAAATGAAACGCATACATAGCACCTTGCCCACGACTATTTATACACTGTTGACTTGCCTCAGGCGCAGTCGAGGCTGCAGGAGTATAGCTTGTAAAGTAAGCAATACCGCCAACCACTGTTGCAGCAGCGAGAGACTTTTCACCTAGTTTAGGTAAGTTGTAGTACCACCCTTTAAAGCTTCCCAGTTCGACCTCAAGTTGAACAAACGCCTCGTTATCATCCAGCTTGGTGGAAAATGGATCTAAACTAACATCCATTAACTCGTCAATACGAATCGGCTCAGGTAAGCCATTAGGAAATTGGCCAGTAACAGTATTTATATCACGCACCATATAAAGTTGATCTTGAATATTTGTTGTCATCGGATCTGCACGATCTCCACTACCGATTAACACCGCATCAAACGGAATATCCTCACGTACTTGATGCATTTCTCCATTATAAAAAACATTACTAACACGGCTAAATAATGTTCTTGCAATCATAGGTTGATTTAAAAAACGGCGTCTATTAGCTATCCCACTAGCAGTGAGTTCGGCTAATTTAAAATGTGTCCACGACTTGCCTTCTGGCATATCTACCCGCCATACATTCCCTCCGGTGTCAGCAGCATAAAGACGGTCTATATAACCATCATAATTAGCATCAAACACCGCAACATCGCCCGCAATACTATCTACTCCTGCAAATCCATTTTCAGGGGTCAATGACCACACTTTTTCGCCACTGCTTGCATCTACAATATATATGCCTCGCCCTTTATCATCACGACTTGGCTGCTCATTATCTTTATTCGCGTCATAACCTGCAGCAAAGATCAATACCGGTTTATTTTCAAAACCGGCCAATTTAATATAGGTTACAATTGGTTTTGACCACGTTTGCCCAAGCTCTTTAAATGATGATGCCCCTCCTTGAATTGGAGTGCTCCAAAGTAATTTTGGTGAATCAGGCTCTGAAATATCAAGTCCGTAATAATTACGTCCTCCCCGACGCAAACCAAAAAATGCCCAGACACGATCATCATCGTTAATTATTCCATTGCTATTTTTATCATCAATAAATAAACTGATAGGGCCATCAACGCCATATACTTTACTATTTGATTGGTCAGTTCTTAATGATTTGAGAATGCTATAAAGGCTGCGTGGGATAAATGCCCAGCTTTCAGACAAGGAATCGTTTTTATCTTGAAACATATGTAAAAAACCAGCATTTGTGCCAACAAGAATCCTTATATCGCCATTTCCATAATCAATAGCTACGGGTTTAGAGTGCAGTGGATCACCAAAAATATTACTGCGAGTTTCAGTCCGGTTGTCATTGTTATTTTCGTCATCAACATCAACTCCTCGCGCCCAATTTATAGTCGCTTCAATCTCCGATAATGGTTCATTAAACAATTCATCAAGGTCATCTAACTGATTTTCTAAATTAGAATAAGTAAAAGGCATCAACCCCGCAGCTGTATCCGTATAAATATTGCGTTCAGCAAATTCCGACAACCAATAATTAACTCCGCCACTTTGCAACTTAGCGCCATCATTAGGTTCCACATCAGGAAGCCAAAAAGTACGACTATCTTGGCTGATTGCCCCACTTCCATCCAATGCAAGATTACCTGTCGCATCAGTGATCTGCGTACCTGAAACCTTTAATTTTTTTAAATTTCCCAACCAACGAGCACCTAAAGCTGGTTGAAACATAGTTAAATAAATACTATCTAAGTGGCGCGTTCTATCGGCACTACTTGCTACAATCGCAGGGGAAGAAAAGCTAGCATCAACAGTCCGTACTGTTTTCATTGTCGTCGCAAACGCTTCATTAAGCTCCTCTATTGACTCAGCTAAAAAATACTGCCCGCCACCTTGCTTTGCTGTTTCTACCAATACTTGCTCAGCATAAAGAGGCATGCCATGACCAAACCCGACTGTATATACATTAACATTATCGATAATTGCAGTGTCTGGATAGGCATCAAAATTACTAATTCCTTGCCCATGTAAAAGTTTGGCTACGGTTGGTAAATAGGTATTTTTGAATTTATCGGCGGGATAACCATATAGGCTTTGATGCAACTGTTTTATATCGTTTTCACGGCTATTTTCTAATAATGGCAAGCTTTCTGTTAAGGATATACCATCGGTGATCAATACAACATTCACTTTACTTTCACAGGGGATTTCAGAGCCATCATTCAAACTAAAGGGTGAAATATAATGCCCTTGTTGTTGAATACGAATATCAATGAGATCAAGGAATTTAAGGTGATCATAACCAAACTGTTGGCCATGTAAATACAGCATCGCTTCATGTAACATTTCAGTTGCAGGACTTATGTTAACTAATGATAGTAGCCCCCAATCATCAATTGTTTCGATAATATCACTGTGCTCTGTTCCAAACCCATGAGTGACATAACCACCTGTTGAGTCAAATAAGTTACCTAAATCAAGTAAATTATTTAATTTTAAATTTAAAGGGCCATTCGATTTTATAAGCGCAAAATCAACATTGGGATTGTCATTGATCAATTTTTTCATCGCTGTTTTTGCAGCGGATAGTCGAGTCTCAGGGCATAGCTTAATTGCACCAAGCAACTTTTTACACTGTTTAGTACTGTTTATTGATAAAGCCATACTTAGCGAGTTATCAAATACTAATAATACTTTTGGCTTATCATCATTTTGTGAATGATATAATTCAATATCATCAGCCAGAGTCACTTGACTGGTAAAAACAGCTAAAAAGCCAAACAGTTTTGTAATTCCATGCGTAAATTGAAACATAGCGACAACCCTATCCATGTGAAAATCTTCTCGTTTAAAACTCATACAGAAGACTTCTCTCCATTTAGTATGAGTACTACTTTAGTACAGCACAAAATTTAGATTTCACAACATAAAACAGTCATTTCTCTGTATAAAAAACACACCAAGCAATCCTTTTTAACTACATCTAATTGATTAGATTAATATAATGACTACATCAGTGAAATCATGTTTTTTTGTTAATTTCCTCAGAACAGAAAAATTACAAAATAGGGTTGGGACTTGGGAAAAAGATAAAATATTTTGTAGGTATAGAGCTTATTCAGTACAAAAACCTGTAATACAGCCGTATGCGTCTTAATATGAAAGTTGGTTATTAAGTAAAGTATTTAAACAATCTGACTGAAAAGGGAGTTATACGGTTTTACTACATTAAGGGTAGTAAAACCGTGTAAAAATAACTTTAATAGTTATTTATAGTTATCATTCAATTCGCGTTTATAAATAAATGTTTGTTGGGTTTTAAAACCAAAACCAATTGGTACGGCATCACTTACTAGTTTAATTTTGCCATCTTCATCAAACGAAATACCAGGCCCTATAATTTCCTTTGGCACAAATGGGTTTTTCGCGCTTGAGTCCCCCTGCGTTTCTTTTGTTTGCTTAACCCCTGGCCCTAATAATAAAAACTGGCTCTGATCATCGCAATCCTCAGTCTCACATGTGTTTGTTGAACCAAAATAGAGTTGTGGTGTGTCAGGCACATCATTACTCGTCACATAGCGTAACTGTTCATACACTTTGGTGCCATAATGTAAGTGAAATGCATATAAACCGCCACTTCCGCCACTTAAAGAACATTGATTAATAACCGAATCTTTTGAAGCCGGTGTAAAACTCGTAAAATAAGCGACGCCACCAACTACAGTGGCTTCTGCAAGTGATTTTTCACCACTTCGAGGAAGGTCATAGTACCAGCCACTTTTTTGACTAAGCTTTAATTCTTCGTCAGTAAACTTTTTAACATCATTGAGCGCATTCGCAAAAGGATCATTATTTACATTCATTAATTCACTGATTGTAATGGGAACTGGAATGTCATCACCTAAAAATGACTTAGTCACAGTGTTAATATCACGGATCATATACAACTGATCTTGCACGTTCGTCAACGTAGGCTTGGGCCTATTGCCACTGCCTATTAATACCGCATCAAAAGGTGTGTCTTGGCGAGTAACGGTTGTTTTATTATTTTCAGTGGTATTGGTTACCTTGCTAAACATTGTCCGCGCCACAACCGGCTTATAGAAAAAACGTCTATCTTGACTAGATAATGCTCCTCCTAATTGTGCAAGTTCAAAGTGAGTCCATGGGTTTATGCTATCCTTCGGATTTTCACCGGGCATATCTACTCGCCAGATACTACCTGCTGTATCAGCTGCATATAGACGGTCTATATAGCCATCATAGTCAGAATCAAGTATTGATACGGTTGCGGCTATACTATGCTCTCCTTTAAAGCCTGTTTTAGGGGTTAGCTCCCACACCAAACTACCATCTGATGCATTAACAATATATAACCCCCGTCCTTTTCTATCATTACTAAGCTGCATATTGTCTTTATTAGTATCAAAGCCCGCCCCAAAAATTAGCACGGGATCTGTTTTCCCTTTAATATATGTTGCGATTGGCGCTGACCAAGTTTGTGCTAGCTCAGAGAATACACCTGTGCCTCCTTGAATTGTCCACATTAATCGAGGAACATCAGGGTTGGTAATATCTAAACCATAATAATAATTACCGCCTCTACGCATACCAAAAAAAGCCCATACGCGATCGCCAGTTTCAACAACACCATCACGATCAGCGTCATCGAAAAAGACTGTAATAGGGCCATCAACGCCGTACACTTTAGTATCAGCTTGGTTGTCCCGCAACGGTGTTAAAATTCTATATAAGCTATTAGGAATAAATGACCATGTTTCACTCACTTCGTCCCCTTTATCCTGAAACATATGTAAAAAACCAGCATTAGTACCAATCAGTATACGTATATCATCATTACCATAATCAATAGTGACGGGCTTTGAGTGTAATGGATCACCAAATATGTCCTGACGCTGATCCCGACGAGAGCCATCCTTATCCTCATCATCAACGTCAACACCTCTAGCCCAATCTATAGTTGAGGCGACATTGAGTATATCGGCCCCGAAACTATTAGCTAAATTTACAAGTCCACCTAAAGCTGTTTGCAAAACGGAGCTTTTAAACTCTATGAGTCCTCCTGCGGCAGAATCGGTGTACACGGTTCGCTCCGCTAGATTTGTAAGGTGTAAATTAACACCACCACTTTGCACTAAGTTACCATCTGCGGCAGAATTTTCAGGTAACCAAAAGGTATGGGCTGTTGATTTAATCAAGCCATCATCATTAAGCGCAGGATTACTTTGCGCATCAATAATCTCTGTACCTGACACTTTTAATTTTTTTAAATTTCCTCGCCAACGAGCGCCTGCTTCTGGGTAAAACATGGCATAGTAAATCGATTCTCGGCTTCGTGTCTGATCAACATTATTACTTGCCACTGAGGGAGATGTAAATGTATCGTTCACTTCACGGATACGAGTGATTGTATTTTTTAATGCTTCTGAAAGTTGCTCAGCAGTATCGGCATGCAGATATTGGCCACCACCATACGTCGCAGCTTGAGATAATAAATCCTTACCTGAGTTGCTCATCCCGGTACCAAACCCTATAGGGAACACTCGGCCAAACTCTCGGATCTCTGTCGTAGGAGTATACAAGTCTACTTCAACATCACTTGTACCATTTATAACTTTCGCCAATGCCGTTAAGTAACTATTACTTACAACTGGCGGATTTGATGTATAATGGTAATTGTGTAAGTTCTTAATATCATTGTTTCTATTGGAGTCACTTGTGGGATCACCATCTGTCATTAAAATTATGTTTACACTGTTATCACACCTTAAAGGCTCCCCTGCGACAGGTATAAAAGGCGACTTATAATAGCCTGATGACTCAGCAGATCTATCCCGGTCATTAGTATTTCCCCCATAATACACATGTTGACCTGTGATATATAAATACGCTTCCCAAAGTGTTTCTGTTAGAGGTGTGCTTCCACTAGCTGGTAAGTTATCGACTTTATCTAATAAAAAGGATTTTTCAGAGCCTAATTTTGCAAGAACGTACCCTCCATTACTACCATTGAAGCGCATCAAGCCAAATTCAATATCATCATTTTCCTCAATTAATTGAGATATAGCTTTCTTAGCAACACCCAGCCTTGTGTCATCACATTCAGCTCTATAATAACCACTCCTGATGATATAACACTGTTCTTTCCATGAGTAACTATCTAAGCTTTTAAAACAATCTCCTCTTTCGAACTGATTCGATTTAACTCTTCTGTAGCAGACTTGACTATCACCATCCACAACACTCCAAGCCATACTGCCTGAAGTATCAAAAATTAATAAAACACGAGGCTTTTCATCAAGCTCAACATTATGATTAACATATAATTCAATATCTTCAGCGTAGCTGTGCATACTTAAAAGCAGTGCAATACAGAGCGAAATACTTATAACTAACTTTTCAAACTTCATCATATTTACTCACTTAACCGCCAGTATTTAAACTAGCCATTTCTTGGGCGATTCCAGTCGTTATTGTAATAGTGTGTTTACTTTTTGAGCCATAGGTTATCGTACTATCAACTTGCACCATGTTGCATGAAATACCTGCGGTAAAACTAAACTTACGGGGGCAGGGCAGATCTAGCGCACCATTATTTAAATTACTCATTGAGTTTACTGTATCGCCCACTTTATCTAATGCGATTGAACCATTCGGTATTTGCGCTCGCGTATATAAAAAGTAACTGGTTCCTCCTTTAGTCGCTTCATCAGCTATCACTTGTTGTACATTACCCATCAAAGCGTTTTCAGCTTCTTCTCGCTCAAATGCGGCATTGGTAATTTTCATATCCACACTACTGCTACTCATAAGCGTCACAGCTATACCTGTGACAGCAACAACCATGATCAGCGCCACAATCAGAACAACACCTTGCTGTTTTGCAGCTAACCTTAAATTCTCCATAGGTTTGCTCCTACATTATTTAAGCGAATCGTTGTTGTAAATAGAGCTCGACGAAACTTATCATCAAACTCAAGTATTCTTTGGTCGACATCTTCGCCTAAGGTATATGTTTGATTGAGCTGTTTTAAGTTAGCATCTTCTTGTAATGCTCGTACTAAAATAAATACTTGCACCGTTAAAATGCCTCGGCGGTTTTCCCAATCAGCTGCGGTCATTTTATTAACACTGCGGTAAGTATCTACTCGACCATCATTGTTCGTATCTAAACCGAATAAAAACCGCATATTTTCAACGCCTTCCATAATCGTTTCAGTGACCATTTTTCCACTCGGTGCCAGCCGACGTCGCATCAATACGGGTACTTCTCTATCACGATCGTTTATTTTAAAAGTTTGCTCATCAATATAATAAACATGATGACGATAGCGCCAAAGCGTTGCATTACCGCCTATGGTATTTGCAGCAATGGGGCCTTTACGAAACTCGCCTCGCTCTTGCTCTGCAATAAAATAATAGTTATTCGCAGTGCTATCAGTTGGATCAATTTGTAACCCTTCTAAAAATTTTACCTGCAAGATATCAGTGTTTTCTTTTGTCTTATTAAGGCAATTTAGTGCTTCTCCCCCCATTGTTTCAATGGAATACACTGAACGAAAATTAGTGTTCACGTTAAAAACAGGAAAGCTACCATTATTCGCCCCCGCAAAACAATCTGGGGCTGGTTTTTGTCCAGGTGTAAGTGACACTTGTGTATTTTCTGCTGAAAAAGAATCTTCATAAAAGGTGCCCCAAAAACCAACTTGCTCTATATCACGCTGCATAATATTAAGCGCTAAGCGACCTGTTTCTTGCAAGTCACCTATTGTCATTGTATCTCTCGTGGTTACTTTCATACTGACATACGTGAACATCACTCCCCCAAGCACTAAACCACCAATAAATAATGCCACCATCATTTCGACTAAAGTGAAACCTTGCTGCTTCATATTAGCTCCTTAGGTAAATATAACTTTTCAAAACCATAATACGGCGATTGCTATTACTCTCACCACACGTTAATTGCTGGGTTTCTGTCGTGCCGGTAAACTTTTGGCGGCCTTGCCAACTCACCACTACTTGAATATTAAATGCTTTATCATCGCTATTTGGTACGGCAGTATTCTCTATACATACCGTTGCATCATCTAAAGCGCCTGTATTTTCTTTAGCCTGTATTGCACGGATCCATTGCTGCCGATCAAGTGCCGCTATTTGCGCTGAGCTACATGCGTCACTGTAGCAAGTACGTGACTGTTCAAGCTCGGTATCACTCGTAAATGTGCCATTATATTGAGTAATTGCTGCCACACGATCATTAGCCCGTATCCGTTGAATAATATCATTGCCTAGAGCAACCGCAGCCGCTCGCTGCATTGAATCAAAGCTTGCTTGTTTCGCTTTTGCTTGTAATGCAACGGCACCCAATAAACCGAAGCTTAGAATCACAAACGCAATTAATACCTCTACTAATGTAAAACCTTGCTGTGGTGTATGATTGACTAATTTCATAACGCACCTAATATAAAGCTATCTGACTATAAGCATATGCTATCAGTAGGTAGATTCAACTCTGCTCAGGATAAACGGTTATATTTGTTGATAAGTGGTTACTCGGACAGCTTTAATAACCTGTGTATCTAAAATGAGGAGGGGGAATCAAAAATGCTCTTTTACGTTCTTATACGCACGTCGACTAACAGGTAATAAACAATCACAACCTTTCAATACAACAGCATGCGTTCCGTTAGCGTTTTTTTTCAGTTCAATTAGGCGTGATTGATTAATTAATATTTTGCGATGAATTCGTAATAAGTGCGTGGAAAACTCTTCTTCTAACTGCTTTAAACTGTGATCAAGTAACGCTTCGCCACCAGTAAAAATTAAACGTGTGTATTTATCTTCAGCGATCACATAATAGACATCTTCTAGTGCAACACTTCGCGTAACTCCTGCCAGTTGATAGTTAATCATCGCTGGGCGTTGTTTTTGCACATGAGCACGAGTGAGACGACCAAGTTGCTCTATAGTATTGGCCAAATTTTGCTCTGTAACTGGTTTGACTAAGTAACCTGCTGCACTAAGTTGTAAAGCATCCAAAGCATGTTCAGGGTAAGCGGTCACAAATATTATCGCGGGTGGCACACTAAGTGTATTTAATTGCGCAGCAATTTCTAAACCGTTCATGGCGGGCATATTGACATCTAAAAATACAATATCTGGCGCCAAACATTTTACTTGCTGTATAGCTTCGGTGCCATTACTTGCATGTGCTATATCACTGTAGTCTGGATTTTTCGCAAGTAAGCGCTGCAAGCGAGATCGAGCTAATGGCTCATCATCGACAATAAGAACTTTCATTGTTGCTCCTGTGTATAATCAACATCCAAAGGCAGTACCAATTTAACCCGATACACCCCTTCTCTTACTGTCATTGTCAACTTAGCACGCCCCTGATAATAGAGATCTAACCGTTGGCGAATATTATCTAATGCCATGCCATTTCCTGGCCGTGTTTGTTGCGATGATGAAGACACGGGGTTTTCGACGATAATCACCAACGAGCGTTGACTTACATGTAATTCGACATAAATAACAGCCCCCGTCAATGAAGGCTCAACACCATGACACACGGCATTTTCTAATAGTGGTTGTAATGTTAAACAAGGAATTGTTATGTTTGGGAGTTGTTCTGGTAATTGCCAGTCAACTTGTAGCCGCTCTGCAAACCGCCAGCTTTCTAACCTTAAATACTGCCGGGTCAATGTAATTTCATCAGACAATGCGGTTTCTTTTCCGACTTGCATTGCAGCTTGCGATAATGCAGCTAATGCTAAGATCGCTTGCTCCGCAGCATCTGGATCGTAATGAGTCAATTCGGCGGCTGTATTAAGGCTATTATATAAAAAGTGTGGCCGAATACGCGCCTGTAGTGCATCAAGCTCAGCTCTTGCTAGCGCATTTGTTTGCTGTTGCTTTTCAAAATAGATTGTCAAAAACTGAATGAATAAACATGCCACTAACAATACAATTAATAGATTCCGAAATATAAAAGCAGCAGGGTTTGCTATTTCAATGTAGCTTTGTGCCAATCCAGTAAGCATTAAACTCATTAGTAAGGTGGTAAAAAAAAGTGAGGCAAATAAACTGAGACTTTGTATAAAGTGCGAATAATTTTTTAGAATAAAACGGAGTAAAAAAAGCCAAGTAAGACTCAATAGAAAGGTAAGCTGTAAAAATAAACTGATAACACCTAAACGGATCCAGATGTCTTGAGCTGCAGTAGGTGCAAAAGCCAATATAGTTGCAATAACTTGCACCACAACTAAGGTGGCTAACACACCTCGCTCAGTAAAAAGAGCCACGAAAAACAACACATTAGTTTGCATCGACTTGCTCACGGGGCTCTCCTTCGAGTATTTAAACTATCAGATTAGCGTAACTCAACAGGGACAGCAAAAACAATGTTTTCTTCCTCACCTGGGTTTTCAATCACTTGTTTACCACCGAGCTCCTTTAATCGACTAATAACTTGCTGCACCAAAACCTCTGGTGCAGATGCACCGGCGGTTACACCCACAGTCTTTGCATTAGTAAACCAAGCATCTTCAACATTGCTGGCATCATCAATCAAGTACGCTACGGTGCCCATTTTATCAGCAAGCTCTCGTAAACGATTAGAGTTTGAGCTGTTTTTAGCGCCAACCACTAATAACACATCAACTTTATCAGCTAAGTCACGAACTGCATCTTGGCGATTTTGCGTGGCGTAGCAAATATCATCTTTACGAGGACCATCAATAACCGGGTATTTAGCGCGTAAAGCATCAATCACATCAGCCGTATCATCAACCGACAAAGTCGTTTGGCTACAGTAAAAAAGGTTATTTTGATTTTTTACGTTGAGTTTAGCGACATCTTCTGCAGTTTCAACTAAATAGATACCGCCATTACTATTATCGTACTGCCCCATGGTGCCTTCAACTTCAGGATGACCGTGGTGACCAATTAAAATACACTCAGTTCCCTTACGGCTAGCACGGGTCACTTCCATATGCACTTTAGTAACCAGTGGGCAGGTTGCATCAAACACTTTAAGCTCTCTGCGTTTTGCTTCACTACGAACAGCTTGTGATACGCCATGAGCACTAAAAATTACAATGCTTTCATCAGGTACTTGATCAAGCTCTTCAACAAATACCGCACCACGGCGTTTTAAGCCATCAACCACATAACGGTTATGTACAACTTCATGACGCACATAAATTGGTTTTTCGAATATATCTAACGCACGCTCAACAATACTAATCGCACGGTCAACGCCCGCACAAAAACCGCGAGGATTGGCTAATAAAATATCCATTAATCATTTACCTTAGGTGTATTATCAACTTCTAAAATTTCAACTTCAAAGGTTAAATTCTGACCAGATAAAGGATGATTAAAATCAATTGTTACCGACTCGCCTTGCACTTCGCGTACAAGTCCTGGTAATTCAGTACCATCAGGTTGCGTGAACGCGATGATAGAACCTACAGTAGCTGGCGTATCTGGGCCAAATTTACTACGCTCAACATAATAGATGTTATCGGGGTTTGGTTGACCAAAGGCATCTTCTGGCTCCAGCTCAAACGATTTGCTGTCGCCTGGCGCTAAACCAAATAAACACTTTTCAAAGTTTGCGGTTAAGCTGCCATCACCCATTACCAGCTTAGCTGGTTTATTATGTACTTTGGTCGAATCAGCTGCAGAGCCATCAGAGAGTTTTATTGAAAAATGAAAAATCACTTCTGAGTTTTCGGTGATAACTGTTTGGCTCATGCTTTATGCTCCTTTGGACTTTCGCCAGTAAAGGCATCAAATAATAACAATGCTGCACCTATACAAATTGCACTATCAGCGATATTAAACGCAGGAAAGTGCCAGTTTTCATAATAAAAGTGCAAAAAGTCGATTACATAACCATAGTACATACGGTCGTATAAATTACCTATCGCGCCAGCTAAAACAAGTGAATAGGCACCACATAAAATTTTATTAGACGCTGGTAAGCGCTTTAACCACCAAATCAGCAAACCACTAATGGTGATTGCTATTAAACTTAAAAACCAACGTTGCCAACCGCTTTCATCACTTAAAAAGCTAAAAGCTGCGCCGTAATTGTGTACATAAGTAAGGTTAAAAAACGGTAATATATCAATCGAATCACGCAGATTCATTGTATTCACCACTAGCGTTTTACTGGCAAAGTCTGCTACTAAAAGTAGCAGACTCAACCAAAGCCACACTAAACCACTTTTTTGGGCTAGCTTGCTCACTGACTACTCCTATGCGAATTGGCGCGTTTCGCCTTCGCCATCTACGTTGCTAACACAACGACCACAGATTTCAGGATGTGCAGGGTTCGCGCCTACATCATCACAATAGTGCCAACAACGCTCACATTTTTCTGCATCTGTTGCTGCTACACTAATGTACAAACCATCAATTTCAGTTGTTTGAGTGCCTTCTGGTTGCTCATTAACAGCAGTAACCGTTACTTGAGAAGTCAGTAGTACAAAGCGTAACTCATCACCTAATGCCGCTAATTTATCCGCGATTTCTGCATTTGCAAAAATACTTACATTAGCCTGTAACGTTGCGCCAATGATTTCTTCTTTACGAGCACCTTCAAGTACGCGGTTTACTTCATCACGCACGGTTAAAATAGTTAACCAATCATCATTGCTAAATTGGCCTTCAGTCACTGCTTTTAAGCCATCATACCAAACTGAGGTAAATACATACTGGTCACGCTCACCTGGTAATGCTTCCCAGATTTCTTGCGCTGTAAAGCTCATGATAGGCGCCATCCAACGCGTCATTGCTTCAGCAATATGGTATAAGGCTGTTTGGCATGAACGACGTGCATGGCTATCACTTTTAGCTGTGTACTGACGGTCTTTAATTACGTCTAAGTAGAACGAGCCTAACTCACCCGTACAGAAGTTCATTAATTTTTGCGTAACTTGCAACATTTGGTAACTGTCATAGGCTGCCACAATTTCACCTTGTAATTGCGCTGCACGGCCTACAATCCAACGATCAAGCTCAACCATGTCTTCAATAGCCACTTGATCAGTTTTTGGATCAAAGCCACTTAAGTTAGCCAGTAAGTAACGGCTGGTATTACGGATACGACGGTAGCGATCCGCTGAACGTTTGAAGATCTCATCAGAAACCGTCATTTCAGCAGTGTAATCTGTTGAAGCAACCCAAAGGCGTAAAATATCAGCGCCTAGTTTGTTCATCACATTTTGTGGTGAGATTACATTGCCTAATGATTTCGACATTTTACGGCCATTCTCATCCACGGTGAAACCATGAGTAAGTACTTGGCGATAAGGTGCATGACCATTAATCGCAACTGAGGTCATCATTGATGACATAAACCAACCGCGGTGCTGATCTGACCCTTCTAGATATAAATCAGCTGGGCCTGTTAACTCTTCACGAGCGTCAACCACACACGCATGCGTTACACCTGAGTCAAACCATACATCAAGTGTATCTTGCACTTTCATGTATTGCTGAGCGTCTTTTTCACCTAATAACGTTGCAGGTTCTAAATCATACCAAGCTTGAATACCTGATTTTTCTACCAGTTTAGCCGCGTCTTCAATTAATGATTGCGTATTCGGATGTAATGCACCGGTGTCTTTATCAACAAATAAAGCAATTGGTACGCCCCACGTACGTTGACGTGAGATACACCAATCAGGGCGCCCTTCTACCATGTTTGCAATGCGGCTTTCGCCCCACTCTGGTAACCACTGAGTGTTTTTAATTTCTGATAATGAATCTTGACGTAAATTAGCTTGGTCCATGCTAATAAACCACTGCGGTGTTGCACGGAAAATAATCGGCGTTTTATGACGCCAGCAATGCGGGTAGCTATGCGTTAACGCATGATGGTGCATTAACGCGTTACGCTCAGTTAATACATCAACCACATTGGCGTTTGCTTTAAATACGTGTTGCCCTGCAAACAGTTCGGTGTCTGGTAAGTAAACACCATTAGCGCCAACTGGGTTAGCAACTTCTAAACCGTATTGTAAGCCTGCCACGAAATCTTCTTGGCCGTGACCCGGTGCTGTATGAACAATCCCCGTACCAGAGTCAGTCGTAACGTGTTCAGCCACAATTACAGGCACATTAAAGTCATAAAATGGGTGAGCAACTTGAAGGTTTTCAAGTACCGCCCCTTTTACATAACCTAAAACGTGGTAATGGTTAAAGCCGTAACGGTCCATAGCATCTTTAACAAGCTCTGAACCTAAAATTAAACGCTGTTGTGCACCTTCATCGTCAACTTGAACAAGGGCATATTCTAAATCAGCGTGAACGGCAACTGCACGGTTAGCTGGTAGCGTCCACGGTGTCGTTGTCCAAATCACGGTGCTTACAGTGCCTGTGCCTTCATGATCTGCCTTTAAATCAAATGCGTTAACAACAGCGGCTTGATCAGTGAACTCAAAGCGTACATCAATTGCTGGCGATTGCTTATCTTGATACTCAACTTCTGCTTCAGCCAATGCTGAACCACAATCTGTACACCAGTGAACTGGCTTAGCGCCTTTATGCAAGTGCCCTTTTTCGATAATGCGACCCAATACGCGAATGGCGTTGGCTTCAAAATCAAAGTTCATCGTTAAATAAGGCTTATCCCAATCAGCAAAAACACCTAAGCGTTTAAAGTCAACTTTTTGACCTTCAACTTGCTTTTTAGCATAAGCACGGCATTTCTCACGAAATTCTGCCGCAGTGACTTTAACACCCGGTTTGCCAACCTTTTTTTCAACCATTAACTCGATTGGTAGACCATGACAGTCCCAACCCGGCACATAAGGGGCATCAAAATCAGATAAAGTCTTAGACTTTACAATAATGTCTTTTAAAATTTTATTTACTGAATGGCCTAAATGGATATCGCCGTTTGCATACGGAGGGCCGTCATGCAAAATAAAGGTTTTTTTACCTTTTTTAGCGTTGCGAATTTGACCGTACAGGTCGTCTTCATACCATGTTTTAAGCATTTTTGGTTCACGTTGTGCCAAATTGCCGCGCATTGGAAACATTGTTTCCGGTAAATTCAAAGTATGTTTGTAGTCGCTCATTAATCCTACTTTCCGTATCGGCTACCTAATTTAAACCAAAACACTGCTTAGCGGCAGCAACATCAGTTGCTATTTGTGCCGTCAATTGTGTTAATGTCTCGAATTTTTGCTCATCGCGAAGTTTTTCAATCAACTCCACATGCATAAACTGTCCGTATATTTCTTGCGCAAAATCAAATAAGTGCACTTCTAATAATGCGCGTGTTCCATTAAATGTGGGTTTGTTGCCTATATTTGCAACCCCATATATTGTTTTATCTTTTAGCGTTACCTGCACCGCGAACACCCCATTTACAGGGCATACTTGACGCTTTAAAGCTATGTTAGCTGTTCTAAAGCCAAGTTCACGACCACGCTTCCAACCATGTATTACACGCCCTGAAATAGCATAGTCATGACCAAGCATCGCCTTCGCTTGCGTTAATTGTCCGTGAGCCAGTGCTTCACGGATTAACGTGCTGCTTACTCTAGCATTTAATTGACGAAAACTCGCGGTGCTTTTAACATCCATTTTTGCCGCTTGCCCCATTTGGGATAGCAACTTAAAATCACCTCGACGCTGCTTACCAAATCGAAAATCATCGCCAACCGTTAATGCTTTTACACCAAGTTTATCAATCAGTATTTCACTAACAAACTGCTCAGCCTGCATATTTGCAAACTGTTGATTGAAGCTAATGCAAATAACTCGCTCAATGCCCAAGTTAGCTAACAACTTGAGCTTATCACGTAATCGCGTTAAGCGAGCTGGTGCGTTATCTTTGGCAAAAAATTCTTGTGGCTGAGGTTCGAATAACATCACCGTGCTTGGCAGCTGGTATTTTTTAGCATCATTGAGTAAGCCTTTAAGCACTTCGCCATGGCCTAAATGAACACCATCGAAATTGCCAATGGTCAACACACAACCATAATGTTGCGTGCGAATATTATGAATACCTCTGATTAACTCCATACCACCTAATTGCCTTTTCGAGCCAGCCTGAATATATATTCCAGCTATAGAAACGCCGATTATAATCTTTTTTTTAATTTGATTCAGTAGTTGCTACGTTTTTTATCGTATTTAGTCGCACACCGAGCATGAACATGGACAAGAAATAAACAAACCCAGCCAAAATCAATAACCCACTGAGTAAAATAACTTGCTGCATAAAATGCCAATCACGCCATAAGAATTGATTTGAGGTATACCAAACAGATAAACCCATTACAGCACTTGCAACAATACACTTAAATGTAAATCGTCCACTAAAACTTGAAAAATGATATACCTGCTCTTTATTTAATTGTCGGTATAATAAATAAGCATTGCAACTTGCCGACATTGACGTGGCCAAAGCTAACCCTAAGTAGCCAATAAACGGCGCTAGCATAATATTAAACACCATATTTAAAACCAAAGTAATAATACCTATACGCACTGGTGTTTTAGTATCTTGGCGTGCATAAAAACCTGGCGCCAGCACCTTAATTAACATAAAACTCACTAAACCAACGGAGTAAGCCATTACACCCAGGCTCACCGCTTGAACATGGTCAATATCGCCTTCTTTAAATGCGCCATGATCGAACAAGACTGAAATAATTAACGGGCTAATCAGCATCAAGCCAACCATGGCAGGGAGCCCTAAAAATATTACAAATCTTACGCCCCAATCTAATGTGTGTTGGAAGTCAGTACTTTTATCGCTGCTATGTAATTTAGATAGCGCAGGTAAAATAACGGTGGCAATGCCAATGCCAAATAAACCTAATGGAAATTCAATTAGTCTATCTGAGTAATAAAGCCAGGCGATTGATCCTGTCATCAACAATGAGGCAATCATGGTATCAAGCAGCAAATTAATTTGACTAATAGATACACCAAACAGCGCAGGGATCATCAAGGTGCGGACTTTTTTTACATTATCGTCCTGCCAAGCCCAACGCGGCTTACTGAGCATCTTTGCTCGGTATAGAAACGGCAATTGAAACAATAACTGCACAACACCACCTACAAATACCCCTATGGCAAGTGAGTATGCCCCGACTGAAAATTGATCGTGTAATAAAATTGCGCAGCTGATAATTGAAATATTCAGTAATACTGGTGTAAAGGCTGCCACCGCAAAGCGGTTATAAACATTCATAACCGCGCCACTTAGCGCTACGAGACTCACGAAAAATAAATAAGGAAATGTCCATTTAAGTAATTCACTAGCAAGCACAAACTTCTCACCTTCAGGGTTTCCTTGATACCACTCAATAAACCAGCCTGTACCAAATAATGCAGCTATCACTGGCGATGCAATCACGCCAGCTAAGGTAACAATCAATAATATAGTGCCTAGTGTGCCCGCAGCTTGAGCAACAAAAAATCGTACTTTATCGTCGCCCTGTTGCTCTTTGATTTCAGACAAAACCGGCACAAACGCTTGTGCAAAAGCCCCTTCAGCAAATAATCGGCGTAAAAAGTTTGGAATACGATTGGCAAACAAAAAAACATCAGCAGCGGCATTGGCACCCAGTAAATTTGCCACCACGGCATCTCGTACTAAGCCCAAGATACGCGATATCATGGTCATTGCACTCACAATCATACCAGAACGAAATAATCCTTTTGCCACACTAAAACCTGCTTTAAAACCAATGAGAAAGTTAATTATGCCACAGACTTTTTTATAAATCGCTCTAAAGCACTAGGCTCAGTGCATGGGCTTTGTTACAATAGCGATATTAACTGCTAAAGCGGCAAATTGATGTTCGTTACAAAGGAGCAGTTTTTCTTGTTATGTCAATTTTTTATTGACATTCATGATTAAAAAAGGCATATTCCACGGCCTTTAAATTAAGCTTATTTTAAGATTGTTAGGAGCAAACCTTGGCTAACATCAAGTCTGCAAAAAAACGCGCTATCACTAGCGAAAAAAACCGTCAGCATAACGCAAGCCGTCGTTCAATGATGCGTACATACTTCAAAAAAGTAGTTGTTGCTATTGAAGCGGGCGACAAGGAAGCTGCACAGCAAGCTTTCGCAGTTGCTACACCAATTTTAGACCGTTACGCAACTAAAGGTCTAATTCACAAAAACAAAGCTGCTCGTCATAAGAGCCGTTTAGCTGCTAAAATTAAAGCACTATAATTTGTTTTTGTAGATTATAAAAAACCGGCCTAGGCCGGTTTTTTTGTATCTAAAATTTGTTTTCAACACTATTTATTAAGCTATTTCTAATTCTGGATAAAACTTTTTCAACATTGCAGCTATCTTCTTAGGGGTAAACGGCTTTACAACAAATCCTTTCGCTCCTTTATCTATTGCGTCTTTAACGTTTTCAACCGTAGAATGAGCGGATACCATAACAACATTTGTTGCAGGGTTGATTTCATTTATTTTGGCAATAATTTCTTTGCCGTCACCATCAGGCAACTCGATATCTAAAAAGATAATATTGTAGTCTGCTGCTTGGCAGGCACTAATACACTGGGCCGCTGTAGAAGCCTCTTTGACATTTTCGATACCCAAATGCATAAGCGTTTGGTTAAGAAAGCTACGTACCGTCCCTACATCATCCACGATTAAAATTGAAAGCTGCGCATTCATACTTGATCCCCATAGGCTATAAGCTAGGTTTAAGTTATTATACTAAATATATAAACTTATTTAATTCATTGATCTCATTATAGAGACACCTGCTTAAAAGGCCAGATTTGCTTCATGTCTAATAAAATAAAAAAACAAGCGTTGCTTGGTAAAGCCCCGCAAAGAAAAAAGACGCAACCAACAACAAATAAAAGAAAAGCCACAGCAAATACAACAAGCACAAAGGTTGAAAATAGTAATTCGACAAATACCACTACGCATAGTAAGCCCAAAAGTAGAGTATTAACCATTACTTTAGTTATTCTACTATTAGTCTTTTTAATTACCCCTAAACCGCAGTTAATTACCTATCAAAAGTTAGGTCTAGTAACACAAAGCGTGTATTGGCCTGGTTTGTTTGGTTACGGCGCTAACTTGTTTGATTCTAGCTTAGAGCCAAGAGCAGACTTAGAGCGTAATACCTTATATCTATGCCAAAACCTAAATCAACCTGCTAGCTGTCAAAAATACCGAGTCACTGAGAAAAAAAGCTTTTTTGCAGCGATGAGTAAACTAATTTTGGATTAATAAAACTAATCTGAAAAATATAAAATTACTTGGTTGAAAGGTGTGCAAAAGATCACCATAATGGCGCTCCTTTTTCAACACAAGTACACTGAAACGATCATGTTAAACGAGCTAGATTGGCTTTTAAACTTTACTCTGTTAGCCCTAGGATTAGGGGCGTTATTTATCAATCAATTGACTTTATTACGTGTTGCCGCACTTAGCGCCTGCGTATTACTGTTTTTATCGTTTAGCTTAGATGTAATGTCATCGAGTGTTATCTCGAATATGAGTTTAGTGTTGATCAACACATTTTACTTGTTCAAGGTTTATACCTTTGGCCAATTGAATGTAACACCCAATTAATATCTCTCCCAAGATAATTTGATACCCCATTGAGTTTACTCACTGGGGTATTTTTTTGTCTATCGAATGACTAACATTATGAACTAAGTTAAAATTCGCTGCGTATTAATCTATTTTGAGGTGGCCTATCTTATGTCGTTATCTGATTTTGATTTATTTTTATCTTCTATGGAAGATGTAGAGCCACTTAGCCATGATACTGTAACACCACAGCATTTGAAAAAATCGCCCTCGTTTGCACAACAAGAAAAACGTAAAGCCGCCGAAACAGACCGAATGATTGATGAAAACTATCTTAGAAGCGAACTCGTTGAACTGTTGGCCCCTGATGCGTTACTGAGTTATAAAAACACCGGAGTGCAAGAAGGGGTGTTTAAAAACTTGCGCCTAGCAAAATACCAAATTGATGCCACACTCGATTTACACGGACAACCACTTAAATCTGCTCGCCAAGCGTTATTTGATTTTATACATGATTGCCATAATAAAAATATACGTGTGGTATTAATTCACCATGGTATTGGGATAAAAAATAGGAAGACACCGGGTATATTAAAAAGTTACACCAATAAATGGCTGCAAGAACTCAGCGCTGTATTAGCGTTTCATACCGCTTTAAAACACCACGGAGGTATAGGTGCAACGTATGTTTTACTGAAAAAAAGTGATGAGAAGAAACACGAAAATAGAGAGCGTCATGCTAAGCACTGAGCTCTCACAAGTGTATGGTTAATCTTGTTGGGTAATTTCAGCTTGGTTTGGCTCATCGGCATTCGCCTGATTAAACCAAGCAGACACTCCCATAAGAATGACCGATAATACAATGAGACTGAATTTAACGCCGCCTTGTTGGTTTTTCATAACTAACCTTGTTTTTATTATTATTTTTGTGACATCACTAGACTAGCTAAAATCATATATGTTAACAAGATGTATAAAGCATTAATTGTTCAAATTTTAATAACCTTTTGTTCTATCAACCTGATGATTTAGTTCTAACCTTTTTCCTAGCCGCTGAACATTCTCTGCAATTTGCTGTGCAACACTCGTTATACTGGATAATGCAGCGCAGTGCGGAGTCATAGTAATGGCATCGTGAGACCAAAATGGGTGCTCTTTTGCTAAAGGTTCTTGCCTGAATACATCTAAGGTCGCGGCGCGTATTACTTTATTGTCGAGTGCCCAAATTAAATCCTCTTCAACAACATGCTGACCACGCGCAACATTGATCACAACAGCATGCTCAGGAAGCTGAGTTAATAGCGCTTTATCAATAATATTTTTAGTCTGTGACGTTAAAGGCAATAAGCACACGAGGTAATCTGCTTTAGACAGAATATTTGTCAATCCTTCTTGAGTATGAACACAGGTTACATTAGTAAATTGTTTAGGGCTTTGTGAAAAAGCACTTACAACAAAATTATTAACAAGTAAACGTTTAGCGCAGTGCTGCCCTAATTGGCCAAAACCTAAAAATACTACATGATCAAATTTATGTGCTCGTTTTGGTTGCCAAAGCTGAGCTCGTTGTTTACTAAAATACTCTTTTAATTTTAGCTTTTGCGCTAAAATATGAGTTAAAACATATTCGGCCATATCATCCGCTAAGACTTCATCAACAATTCGTGTCACCACAACATCATCAGCTAACAAGTCTAATTTTATACTATCAACTCCAGCGCCGAATGATGAGACAGCTTTAAGATTGGGCAATTGTTGCCACATTTGTTCAGGTGCTTGCCACGCAATAACAAATTCAACATTGGCCAAATTATGGCAATCAGGCCACTGCGATATCTCTACCTCAGGTAAGTACATTTTTAACGTTTCAATAAGCTTTGTGCAGTCTCGGTTACTAATCGCGATAAGTAGATGCATGGCATTCCTAAAGTTTATGTGTTTTTAATCATTATATCCTTAAGCTATTAAAAAACGATGATTAAAGATACCCTCTTTAAAAAGTCATACAACTGCAACCTAACTGTCATAGCAAACTTTTAATCTGTTCGTATATTGATCACCAGAGACAATGAGGTAATTATGATCAGTGTTGATAAAGTCATTGCGGCCAACCTTCCACAATTAGAAAACTCTCCGAAGGTAAAAGGATTAGTAAAAAAAGGATTGGGTTATTTGCTTCATGAGCAAGAGTTTGTCGCATTTGGTGACGCTTATCCTCATTTACAAGGCATCGAGTTTGTTGAGCAAGTGCTTGATGAACTTGACTTTGACACCCGATACAAACCAAAGCAGATTGAGCATATCCCGAGCGAAGGGAAGTTAGTAATTGTGGCAAACCACCCCATAGGTTCATTAGATGCATTAGCGCTGATCAAGGTACTTTTTGGCGTTCGACAAGATTTAAAAGTGGTTGCCAATCGTATGCTAATGTCGGTCACTCCCATGCATTCGCTCTTATTACCGGTAGATAATTTATCTGGTACAAGTAAAAAACAAGAACTCAGCAACATCCACCAGCATCTAAAAGATGAAGGCGTTATTTTAATATTTCCGGCTGGGGAGGTCTCTCGCCTTGGCCCAACAGGTATTAAAGATTGTAAATGGAATAGTGGATTTTTGCGCATTGCTAAAAAAGCGAACTGTCCAATATTACCTATTTATATTAAAGCCAAAAATAGTCCTCTGTTTTATGGTACTTCAATGATTTATAAACCTCTGGCTAGTTTACTATTAGTAAAAGAAATGTTTAAACAGCGGCAAAAATCGTTAGAGTTTGAAATTGGCGCATCGATCCCTCCCGAATCATATTTAATTGAAAATCTAAAAGATAAAGAAGTCGTCAATTTAATTCGCAAACAACTCTATGCGTTAACATCTAAGAAAACATTACCACTAAAAACGCAGACCCCTATTGCTACATCAGAATGTCGTAAGGAACTGAAAAAAGCCATTGAAAAGTGTCAATTATTAGGCACTACACAAGATGGCATGCAAATCTACTTATATCAATACCAAGGTAGCTCAGCTATTTTTAGAGAGCTTGGAAGGCTACGAGAGATTTCATTTCGTACAGTGGGCGAAGGTAGCGGTAAACGTCGCGATATCGATAAATATGATATGGATTATCAGCATTTAGTATTGTGGGATCCTAGCCAATTAGAGTTAGTGGGCGCCTATCGCCTCGCATGTGCACAAGAGATCATTGATAAACATGGTCGTGAAGGTTTATACACTGATAGTTTATTTTCCTACAGCGATGAAATGACTCCCTATTTTAAAGCGGGTATCGAACTTGGCCGCAGCTTTGTACAACCTAAATATTGGGGTCGTAAAAGTCTTGATTATTTATGGTATGGCATAGGCGCATTTGTCAAAAACTATCCGCAATATCGCTATTTATACGGCGCAGTAAGTGTATCGAACGCACTACCTGATCAAGCCAAAGCAATGCTGGTGCACTACTACCAGCATTATTACGGTGCTAAACAAATCATTGCGACTCCAAACAATGAATTTAAAGCCACAGAGCAACAAATAAAACAATGCCAAAGCTTATTTACAGGTGATGATATAAAAGAAGATTTTGTTGAATTAAAACATGTTCTCGCCAATATGGGAGCCCAAGTACCCACTTTATTTAAGCAATACACTGAATTGTGTGAGCCTGGTGGTGTGCAGTTTTTAAGTTTTAGTGTAGATCCTGAGTTTAATAATTGTATTGATGGGCTCGTGCTGGTTGATCTTGAAAAAGTAAAAGCAGGAAAGGCAAAGCGCTATCTAAGCAAAGAGTAATGGCCTATTTTGTTTAGCTTACTTTAATTAAGCTAAAAATGCTCGCCATACAACGCGAGCATTTTATTAGCCCTTAAATAAATTGCTTACTACCTGTGTGTATATCTGCTCTATTTTTATTAAATCACCAATAGGTACGTGCTCATTAACTTGATGAATAGTGTTATTGCGAACACCGCACTCAATCACTTGGGTGTGGCTATTAGCAAAAAAACGGCCATCGGACGTTCCCCCACTCGTGCTCAATAAAGGGTAACTCCCCGTCACGTTAAATATTGCTTGCTCTACTTGTGCCAATAAGCAATGACTACCTTGGTGAGCGGTATAAAATGATTCACATGGGCGCTCCCATTCGATATTGAGGTATTGTGCTAAATCCTCTAAAGCAAATCGAATTTCATTTTTTATATCGGCACTTTTATAACCATGACTATAGCGAATATTAAATGTCATCTCACATTGTGCTGGCACCATATTATCGACCACGTTTGCAATATTGATCCCTGTAATTTGTAAGCTGGTTGTTGAACCCATTTCATCGTGTTGCCAATCAATATTAGTCAAGCGTTTGACAATATCAGCACTTAAATGAGCTGCATTAATGGAATTATCAGGGTATGCAACATGACCTGCTTTACCTTTTATCTGTAAGCGTGCTGAAAGCGCGCCACGACGACCGTTTTTAATAGTGTCGCCAACATATAAGTGGCTCGTTGGCTCACCCACAATACAACCATCTAGCTCTATTCCCTGCTGCGCCAAGCGTTCTGCAATCAGCAAAGAGCCGTACTCAGCTTCACCTTCTTCATCTGAAGTAATTAGCCAATAAAAGCAGCCTTCTTTTTGCGAAATATCGGCTATCAGTTTACGGGTTGCGCTCAACATTGCAGCCACTCCTCCTTTCATATCGGCAGCTCCGCGCCCATAAACGGCATTGTCTTTTATCAGCCCAGAAAAAGGCGGGACACACCATTGCTCTGCCGCTGCAGGTACCACATCTATATGCCCCGAAAATGCATAAACAGGCCCACTGCCAAAACTTATTTTGGCAATTAAATTCGTCACGTTATTAAAAGAGAATTGCTCACACTCAAAACCTAGCTCTTTTAACTGATGCGCTAACCAGTCAATTGCACCCGCTTGCTGTGGCGTAACTGACTTAAATTGAATGAGATGTTGTAAACAAGCAACCACAGATTCTGCATGGCTTGTATCACTTAGAGAGTGTGTTTGAATTGCTAACGTCATAATAAGCCTACCTAATAAAAACTAAGTAAGTTCATTACAACGCGAGTTTATGACCGCTTAATGACTGCCCTCTTCGATAAACGCTTCTTGGGTAACTTTTGCAATGTTTTTATCATCTTTTGTTAATTGTGTTTGCTGCCAGCGACCGCGACAAAACCATGCATAAGACACCAGTGCAACTAAAACATTGGTGACAGCAAATGAACACCAAATACCGTAATCACCTAAATTAGTATGTTTAGATAAAATATAAGCCGCTGGAAATTGCACTACACATTGCGAAAATAAAGCCAATATCATCGCATTTAGCATATTACCTGATGCCCTAAAGGCAGCAACAACACATAATTGCACGCCAATACCCCCCCAGGTTAAGCACATCACACGAATAAATTGCGCACCTTTATTAATTACATTGATATCATCGGGAATAAAAAACGCCACCAGCACAGGTGCAAATACATACGCCAGAACACCAATCACAGTTAAGCCTATTAACCCCCAAACAACGGCTAATTTTGTTATTTTTTCTGCACGTTTAATATTTCCAGCGCCCATATTTTGCCCAACTAAAGTAGACACAGCCATCGATAAGCCCATCGCTGGGATCATTACCATTTGCAATATATTAGAGCCAACCCCATATGCCGCTATCGTTTGCGTACCAAAGCTTGCCACTAGAAAAGACATGAGAATTAAACCAAATGCGCGTGTAGAGAGCTCCACAGAGCCTGGGGCTCCTAAAAAGAAAGCTTGTTTAATATAAGAGTAGTCGGGAATGAAACTTGAAAGCTTTAATTGGATACCATGGCGGCCACGCATAAAAATAACGACCCCAGCTATCGCTGCCAAACTTTGCGTAACAAGGGTTGCTAAAGCGGCCCCCATCACACCATAACCAGAAAAGCTGCCATAGCCAAAGATAAATAGTGGATCAAGTATAAAGTTTAGCAGTACAGTTGAGCTAACAATAATTAACGGTACTTTTGTTTGCCCGATCCCCCGCATGAGTGCTTGAAACATGGCATAAATAAAAACAAAAATAACTCCAATAAATGACACATGCATAAATTTTAGCGCATCGTTATATACCGCTTTATCAACACCTAGCAAAGCCAAAAAATAGGGTGAGAGCATATACCCTAGGCAACCTAACACACAGGCTGTAATTGTCACCATCAGCATGGTTTGCGCAGCAACATGGTTAACCTTATCTTGTTGTCCTGCTCCCATATATTGCGCCGATAAAATAGCCCCAGCCATAGCAAGTCCTGAACCAATAGCGATAACTAAAAATGTAACAGGCATACTCACTGAAACTGCTGCAACTTGAGCCGCACCTAAACGACCCACCCAAAAGGCATCAGTCAGCTGATACGCTGACTGTAAAATATTAATAAGTATTATAGGAACTGCGAGTGTCAGTAATGCTTTACTGATTGAGCCATTGAGAAAAAGAAAGTTGCTTTGATTCATAGTACCCCTTGTCTATGGCTAATATTATAGCTTAAAACAATGACCTATTGATGAACAAATAGGACTTGAGACGAGTCAATACTTTTTAAGCGCAACCGAGCAAAACTTTAATCTAAATCAAACAATTTAATAAAGATGGAATACGCCTTGATAAACCTTGATCTAGAACAGTTTTTTATTCCGAATTCACTTGATAATAGACCTAATTCAAAAAAAGTAGTTCTCGGAGAACAGCATGAAAAAACAACTTAGCGCAGCTTTATTTACCTCTTTATTAATCGCGTCTCCATTTGCTAGTGCAAACTTGAGCGTTAATCTGGGTGCTATTAATGTAAACCCTGATAACAGTAGCTCAGCAATCAACGAAAACTCAGCTTTGGGTTTAAAACCAGATTCTGATACGCAATTAGGTATTACTGTAGATTATGCATTTAATGATCAATGGGTATTAGAGTTAGTTGCTGCAACACCCTTCTCTCACGATGTAAACGGTGCGGGCGGTTTAGCAGGTAATAACATTGCTAACATCAAGCATTTACCACCATCGCTTATTGCCCAGTATCACTTTTTAGAGGGCACATCAGCATTTCGCCCATTCGTTGGTGTTGGGGTTAACTATACCGTGTTTTTTGATGAAGAGCCGTCTGCAGCACTTAAGTCAGTACTTGGCACAAATGACGTTGAAGTAAAACTCGATGATTCATTTGGCTTTGTTGCACAAGCCGGTTTCAATTATATGTTCGACCAAAACTGGGGCCTGCACGCTATGGTATCTGTAATGGATATCGAAACTGATGCAACCGTCTATGCAGATGGTGCTCAAGCACTTACCTCAACTGTAAAGATTGACCCCGTTGTGGCAATGCTAGGTATTAAATATAAGTTTTAATAATACGCACTTAAGTAAAAAGGCCGCAAGGCCTTTTTTTATGGAGCCAGATTAGTGACTTTTTTCTGCTCAAGCATTTCTTTCCAATGCATCACTTCGGCAGGTAAAATAGGTGCAACCCCCTCAAATCCTGCTTCAGTAAGCATTTCTTCAACGCTTACCACGCCTTTTTTACGCTTAAAAACACCACGCACATAAGCAATTGCATGTAAGCCGCGCTCAGAGTGAAATTTTTGCTCGATATAAAAGTATTTATGATCCCAGCCAACCAAACGCGTACTAATAGTATAGCGCTGCATTGGTTTTATATCTCGTATGTAAGTAATCGCTGTGGCATTAACAATCGGGAACCAACGTTTCTTCATTATTACGCCTAGTAAGCCCACCCGCTCAGTCATCCATGTGCGCGCTAAATCCATCATCGCGAGGTAGCGAGAATTTGTCAGGTGTAAATTAATATCGCAATCAGATGGTAGTGCTTTATAGTCAATATCAACCGTGTCTAATAATGACTGATAGCTGCGGTTACGTTTAATTTTAAAAAATAATAGTAGGAGACGAAAATAAAGGTTCACAATAAAGGTCTTACCAGTTAACAATAGCCTGAGTGTAGCACAGCTAGTTGCAATGGAGAATATTCTACTCTAATCTCTTGCATACGATAAAAAATAGTATTTTAAATGATGATTAAACTAATATCTTCTATGAGTATTTTACTCGCGCTTTGCTCCTGCCCTACTTGGGCCGATTTTGATTACCCAGGAGAAGGTAAAGTACGCTATCCAACTGGGGTTGAAAAACCTTTTAAATTTGGTTTTGGTTGGCACGCAGATAGTAAAAAATTCACCATCGGCGAAAAAAGTTATGACATGCAATTACCTGAGTCTTACTCTATTGCCATCACTTTATCTAAGGATGAGCAACAAATTTGGGTGCAAGAATTCAACAATGGATTTATCGAGAGCTTTAACTGGCAAATTGGCGAACATACGCTGCAACTTAAAAAACAAAAATTTAAAGACCCAGTAAAAGGCGATTACGTTATAAGCTTAGACAACAAAGACTACTTCTTTGCCCGTAATAATATTAGCATTATGGTTGAATTTAAAGATGAAGGTATTGATAGTGTCGCTATTGATGGAGTAACAAAAAACATGGGCACTAAACAGTAGCGCCCAATATAAATTTATACCTTAACTGTTTTGCGATTAATACCATAATCGCGAAGCTTATTAGCCACCGCAGTGTGGCTTAAACCTAAGCGTTTCGCTAACTGCCTTGAGCTTGGATACGCCGGATACAGTTTACGTAACAGGGTCGCCTCAAAACGTTTAACGGCTTGATCCAATGAACCTTCAAAATCTGACTCTAAATAACCTAAATCATGTGTGAATGTAGGCAGCTGTAAGTGCTCTACTCTTAACTCATTATCATCAAGTAATGACACCGCTCTATAGATAGCGTTTTCTAACTGACGAACATTACCAGGCCAAGGATAATCTTGTAAAAATGCTAAACACTCAGCCGATAACTCAGGTATTGCGTGGCCATTTTGCTGCGCATATTTTTGAATAAAGTGCTCAGCTAGTGGCCCTACATCTGCTTTTCGGTCGCGTAGAGGAGCGATCTCAAGCGTTAATACATTGATGCGGTAATATAAATCTTCTCTGAACGCCCCTTCTTGTACCATTGCAGGTAAATCTTTTTGTGTAGCAGCAATAATACGCACGTTTACTTTAACTTCATTCTCGTCGCCAACCTTTCTAAAGGTACCATCTTGTAAAAAACGAAGTAATTTAGTTTGTAGCTGAGTCGACATTTCTCCAACTTCATCTAAAAATACAGTCCCACCATCGGCTTGTTCAAGCACACCACGTTTCGGCGCTGCATTTTCCTCGTAACCGGCGTAACCAAATAATTCAGACTCTGCCACATCATCTGGCAGCGAAGCACAAGACAAGGCAATAAATGGTTTTACTGAGCGGTTAGAAGCGTAATGACAGGCACGTGCTAATAATTCTTTTCCTGTGCCAGTTTCACCGGTGATCAAAATAGGCGCTTCAAGTTGTGCCATTTTACGCGCTTCACGAACCACTCGACGCATAGCAGTGCTAAAATTATGAATAGTTGCAAAACTTTCTTGACCATATCGTCTAAACGCACTTACCTGCTGACCTAAGCGGCTTTGCGATTTAATATTTATTACCGCGCCCGCAAGTACATCGCCTTCGGCTCCTTGCGGTACAGCAATTGGCAAAATATCCGCAATATAATCCTCGCCAGCCACTTCAACTCGAGTTGTTTGACCGAGCACTTCTTTACTTTCTAGCCAGCGCGTAAAGTTAAAGCCTTTCAGTAAATTATTAATATTTGAGCCAATAACTTCCTGCTCAGTGAGTTGAAGGTCTTTACATGCTGCATCGTTACAAAGCCGAACCCACCCTTTGGCATCTATAGAAATGATGCCATCAGGTAATGCTCTTAATAGTGTATTAAGCTCATTATGCTCACGTTCAGAAGGTAAGAAAGCCGTGGTACGAACATCCATCACGCCATCAATCAAGCGAATGGATGGCATTATTTTTTGAAATTGTTCAAATTCAATAGGCGGAAAACTTACATACATACGACAGTTAACTGAGTCGACTTCAATCCCTTTTAAATCAACTTGGTAATTAACTAAAATATTAAGTATTTCTTGAGCAATACCGATGCGGTCTGCACAGTGTATATCTAAACGCATTTCACCCTCAAAAAAGAGAAAATCAATATGGTGCGAATAATACGCGAACTAAAAGGTTGTGGATAGTAGATTGTAAAGATTTTTGGACAATTACACTTTAACTTTTAAGTTAGCTCCCTTTCTTTTGTACTTCCTGTAGCTTAGTGATTATCGCACTAACCATAAACATTAAATAACGCGGGTGAAAATAAAGCAGGCTTTGTCTGCTTTTTGACACTATTTGCTACTCTAAAGTTGCCGGATTAACGAGTACAGCCTCTAGTATTGCACTACATGGTGGCACGATTTATATATCTAAACGTGAAAATGGTGAAAAGACAACAAAATTAACACCTAGACCTAAATACAACTAAAGTAACTTTTGTAATAGAAGACCCTTCACATATTAATGATTTAACCTTTGTTGATAGTAACTAATTCAATCAGTACATAGCTACATAAAGCTAAACCTATTAAGCCGGGAGCCCACTTCCCGGCTTTTTTATGTCTGTTTACTTAATCGCTTTACTTAATCGCTTTGCGGGTAGGCTGTCCACTCACCACCATCAAGTTGAATATAGGGCTTATTACCAATATACATCATTATGGTATCTTCATTTTCAGCCACTTTGGGTGCACGAGGTAAGTTATCTAACAATGATTGTATCGAGCTGTCACCTGAAAAAATATCATTACGTAATGCTCTACTTATTAGTTCTGACAACCCAAAATAACTAGTCGAGTCTTTTACTTCAATTAATCCTGAGTGCCTTACATTCGGACCAATAAACTTAATGGCGCTAGGTACTGATACAATTTTAGGGCTTGGTATTTCTCTTAGGCCTGAAAACTGAACTTTATCTCCTTCAAGTGCAGCACCGTGCTCTGGCACTATCACGAGTAGGGTATTACGCTGTTGTTGCTCTAACTTTTCTATAAACTGGTTTATATCTGAAAATAGCTGCTGCTGCCTAATGGGGTAACTTTTGGTGCTACTCATTCGATCATAACCTGCGATCTGATTGCCATCATGAAGACTTATAGTATTGTAATAAAGAGAACGTGGGCCACTATTTTGACTCTGAGCATCCAACCAATTTGTGAGTACGTCTTTATCTGAATATATCGGCTTACCATCAAAGCCATATTGGGCAGGAGAGTAACCTGAAAAATCCAACTCGGTCGTATTCATCCCACCGTACTTATTTATTAACCCTTTAAAGTCATCAAAGTGGCCATCATGATTCATCGCCACAGAAGTATCATAACCAAGCTCTTGCAGGTTATTAAATAAATAGCATTGCTCTGGCACAGATTTAAATAAATCTGTTTGACTTGTTTGCCCACAACTAGCTCTTAAAAGCCTAATAGCCGCGGGGCCACTGTATGAGGTCGCAGAATTGAAATCGCTAAATAAAATATCAAAATTACTAAATAGCTGAGTTTCATCAACACCAATAGCCTCAAGATCAGCGGTAGCAAGTGAGCAGATGTTCAAAATTAAAACATCAAAAGGCTCACCAGTGGGCCGATCAGGAAAAACGCTTTTTAACAAACTTTGTTGCTGATAAAAATCTTCTAATTGTTCATCTGGGGTTTGCTCTCGTTTACCTGCCCCAACATTTACAGTGGGTTGAGTTGATTTAATTGGCTGATTTCTTTGTTCGGTTAATTGTGCTGTTTGAGAAGAATTAATTACCGGTGCAGTAGATAACCAATACGCATAAGCAAAGCCTAATAATGAGATACTAGTATAGCGAAGCCATTTATGCGAAAAACGATACAATACACAAACAATAAAAATACTTAATAGTAAATCGATACTCACTACGCGAGCGCTAATTTCAAAAAAGTAGTCCAGGCTAAAGTCTTGTACATTACCAACCTGTTTTGTTAAACGGGATATTGGAGGCAGCCATGAATCATAATATAACAAAGCACTAGCAAAAATAGCTGCAGATACGTTTTTCAACCTTTGTTGCCAAGCTTCACTAAACGATAGCGTGAGGAAAGCAAAAAACGCTAAATTTTCTAAAAAGTGAAATGAAATTTCACCATAAGCAAATAATGCAAATTTAATTAAAAAGTATAGATTCCAAACCCCTAAACCTGATATTTTCACTCTTCATCCTTCTTTCTTTTAGCGGGTGTATAAGGCGTCAACAATACATGGCGAAATGTCAGTTTACGGTAATATTTTAGTAATTTTGTAAAAACTGTTTTACTCACGTTACTCAGAATAACACCGATAATTAACGCAATTGAAAATGTGATAAAAAATTGATCTAAACTCATAATTTTGATTCATTCAATGTCATTGGAAAACGTTGAGCATCCGGTCTTTTAACGCGATTAAACTCTGGTGATTCAATATCTAATGAAGATAAGTCTATAGACTCTTGACTATATTTATAACTAGAATTCCCTTTCAATTTATCTGTATAATCTGGAACGTCACTATCTTTATAGTCTTTTTTCAATCGTCTACATTCTTGTTGAATAAAAAAGTGATCGGCAATGACTGTCTTTGAATCAAAAAAATCAGCAATTTCAAGTTTAAATAAATGTCTAATGGCATTATCTACGTCATGCTCTCGACATGCATGAAGATATAGATACACGTACTCATCAACTGTGGTAAAAACGTCTCCTTCACGCTTAACATGAAATAGCTGCAGTGGGTGAATCACATCAATTCTTGGTAACAGCCTTAATGTAACCATTACACCACTAACGCCCAAATTAGCCGCTGAATCGCTATAGTCTATAACCTGCTCCACAAACTCAGATAAAGGTAAAAAACCTTTGCTCAGCGGGCTTTGTGAGTATTGTAATACCTCATCAATCGAGCTGGGTAACGGCCTTGAAAACTCAAATCCCTGAATAGATTGAATCTGAGATAATAATCGGGATGGCTCAGAGAAACTATATAAAATAAGGTTAACCCCAAGTGTTAAAAATAAACATTCATCTTGATGGCGTATAATACCATCTACATTTTGAATAACGAGTTTCAGTTTTTTGCCACATAACTTTCGTAAAGAAAAGCATTGTTTTGCTAAATCTGCCAAATCTGTATAACGTGTTACTGCAAACACTAAAGTGGCTGCTTTCATTTCACTCGCATGCTGGTAAAGAGCTTTGTTATCTTCAAGCAGTTTATAAGATTCGGGTAGTTTGGTGCCTTCTGGTACTGCGCTTTTTACGAGCCAAACATCATTTTCATCAAAATCGTGATTACGTTTGAACGTTTTAGTTTCAGTATTATTTCCCTCGATAACTTTAAATTTATTAGTGCTCGCTTCTAATAGCACAGTTTCTCCAGCTATGATCCCCTCTGAATGGCTCCAGTAATCATACTCTAAGGCCTTAACCGTTGACTCATTTACATACACTATGCCATCAAAGGATTTATTTGCGCCGCGAATCAGCATCCGCGCGCGCGCAATTTCAAGGCCGGTAGTTATAAATATAAGAGTCAGTTGATATTTTTTTGTAAAACTTTCGAACAATTTAAACTGTTCAATCAATTCACTATGCTTATAGTGTGTTATCAAATCTGTATTGATATGCAAAATAACGGTAGAGCCAAATAGTCCATCATAAATTTTTAATTCTGCCAGTAAGCTACGGATGAAATGTAATTTCTTTTTCAAGGCAATATCGCTATTAAATGTAAATGGATGTACTTTGCCTTTGTTAAATAAATCGCTTACACCGTCAGAATATGGAGTCTCGAAGAAAATCTCTATTTGCGAAGATAAAATAAACACATCTTGCTTTGATTCTTCTGAAATTGCCTGTAAAGCAAACTCGACTCCTTGGTTATCCAACGGAGAGAGCAGTATATATATGGCATCACTTTTCAGTTCTGCAAGTGCAGTGGGTAACCCCTCTATTTTCAAGCTAGGCACATGAACATCCTATAAAAAAAGTACTTTTTCACTAGTTTTGTTTCTTATTCTATATATAATGTAAATTAAGTCCACAATTTCAAAGCTTATTATTTAACATGAGTAAGTACATGCATAATATTTACAAAGATCAGTCAAATATTTTAACTCAATATGATATTGAATGTTTGTTAAACCGTTTCGGTGGTAAAGATCAGAGTTATATTGAAATTGTTGATGTGCAAAAAAATCAACAAATCTTTGCAAAATACCCGCTATTAAAAGAAATATCGCATGCAAAATCGATAAGTACTTTAAAAAATAAGTAGGAAGCAATGAAGAGAGTTTTTCTTAAAGGTATTAAAGGGGGTACTGGTTCAACATCTGTTGCGGCTAATCTTGCATGTGCATTTCGAAAATCTAATGAAGATATTTTACTCATTGATCTTGATCCCAAAAGTGATGTCGGACTGCATCTTGGTCTTCCTTGGCAGCATAATTCAGGTTGGAGTAATTTCCCCAACTTCGAAAGTGCAATAGAAGAGTTTTTTACTGATAATGATGGCGTAATATTTCTTCCTTATGGCAGTAATTCGTTGGGAATTAAGCGCTTGCAAGAAACCATAGCGGGTGTAAGCAATTTAAAAACAAGTCAAAGTGCGTGGGTTATTTTTGACTGTCCTAATTATATCGATCTCAATGATTTTTCTTTCACTGAACAAGATATCGTTTTAGAGGTCATTAATTGTGATGCTATTTGCCACAGTTTAGTCTATAAGCGGTTAGTTTCATTAAACCAAGCGACAAAAGATTGGCAACATTATTTTTTAGTAAATAAATATAATTCAGCCAGTGAACTTGAGTCTGACCTGTTACAGGTATGGCAATCTGAAACCCCGCTATTAGCCCCTATCCATATAAATAAAGATGAAGTGATAAAAGAATCTACTGCATTTAAAAATGTCGCTGTAAATTGCGCACCTTACAGTGTTGCTTATGATGATTTTGAAACACTTGCAGGGTGGTTAGTGAGCAAGGCGAGTAAGAATGATTAAGCATCATTATGCCTCAGGCGTTCTTCAGCAGTTCTTTGCTCTCATACTCAGTATTTTATTTACTGAAAAACTCGTTCGTTTTATTTTTTACAAATTCCATTGTTATTTTAATCAACATAAAATGAGTGCTTTAGCAGCATTTGTAACGCCGTTTTTTTTGCTGTTCGTAGCTCTATTCATCAAGCTAGATAATAAGAAAAAACAACAATTAAAGACTAAGTTATCACTGCTCTACCCGCATATAACTTCGCCTTTTGGCTCATTAGCAAACTTTGTCCGAATACTATTGCAAAGTGTTTATCTGATTACCTTTAACGTTACAACAAAGGACGCCCCTTCACGAAATGAACATACCAAGGCAACTGCACGATTAATTAACCGAGTATTTAGAATTATTCGCTATATGGATAGTAAGCTGACGCGAAGGTGCAAAAAGTGGTGGTTACAGTTTCAAAAAAAGACAAATGTGAAGCCATTACAACGTGTTAATAGTTTCAATTTATGGCAAAACCGTATATTAAAATTTGTATTTTATTTCATGTTAGCGTTTACTGTACTACTTTTTGTTACAGTCCCATTCAGTCTTGAAGCACAAGCAATATTTATCAGCTTAATTCTAATAGTTGCCTACTCATTAAGACGTGTTGATGGTCAAATGGCCACAATTACAATGATAACTCTCGCTGTGACGACTTCAACACGCTACTTGTGGTGGCGTTACACCGATACTTTAAATTGGGGCGACCCACTGGCATTAACTTTAGGTATTGGCTTATTACTCGCAGAAACCTATGCATGGCTAGTACTTATTTTAGGCTTTTTTCAAACGATCAATCCATTACATAGAAAACCGATCCCAATGGATGGTGATACATCAAAATGGCCAACTGTCGATATATATATTCCTACCTATAACGAGCCACTAAATGTTGTTAAACCTACTGCAATTGCAGCACAAAGCATAGATTGGCCAGCAGATAAACTAAACATCTACATTTTAGATGATGGTAAGCGACCTGAGTTTGCAGAAATGGCAAAAGAAATTGGCGTGGGTTACCTTGATAGACCAGATAATAGCCATGCCAAAGCAGGTAATATGAATCACGCGATGAAATATACCGATGGCGAGTACATTGCTATTTTTGATTGCGACCATATACCTGCCCGTTCATTTTTACAAATGACCATGGGCCAATTTATTAAAGACGAAAAAGTATGCTTAGTTCAAACTCCACATCACTTTTTCTCAGCTGATCCATTTGAACGTAACCTTGATAATCATCGCCAAATACCCAATGAAAACATGTTGTTTTACGGGCTTATTCAAGATGGTAATGATATGTGGGACGCAACCTTCTTTTGCGGCTCTTGTGCAGTTTTAAAGCGCAAAGCGCTGGATGATATTGGCGGTTTTGCAGTCGAAACTGTCACAGAAGATGCACACACTGCACTGCGAATGCAACGCGCGGGCTATAAAACAGCATATATCAATATTCCTCAAGCTGCAGGTCTTGCTACAGATAGTCTATCGGCCCATGTTGGCCAACGTATTCGTTGGGCTCGAGGCATGGCGCAAATATTCAGACTCGACAACCCACTACTAGGAAAGGGACTCAGTTTGGTACAACGTTTATGTTATATAAATGCCATGCTGCACTTTTTATCTGGTATTCCTCGAATTGTATTTTTAACTGCCCCGCTGGCATTAATTTACCTAGATGCTTACATAATCTACGCCCCTTTTATCGCTATATTTTTATATATAGTGCCAACCTTGATGCAAGTGAAAATTACAAATTCACGTATTCAAGGTAAGTACCGTTACTCATTTTGGGGGGAGGTCTATGAATCTGTACTTGCTTGGTATATTTTAAAACCCACCACTGTCGCCCTATTCAATCCTAACAAAGGGAAATTTAACGTAACAGAAAAAGGCGGTTTAAATGATGTTGCTCGATATGATTGGCTTATCTCGAAGCCATATATAGTACTGTTACTATTAAACGTACTTGGTATGTGTTACGCCATCTTTAGGTTAATCTTTGGTGATGTGTCACAAATTGGTGTGCTATTAATCAGCATGTTGTGGGTTAGCTATAATATGATGATCTTAGGTGCCGCTGTTGCCGTAGCAGCTGAAGCTAAGCAAGTGAGAAGTTCTCATAGAATAAAAGCTAACTTTCCTGCGGCCATTAGACTTGCAAACGGACGCACAATAAAAGTAAAAATTACAGATTATTCTGACAGTGGTGTTGGTATTGAAACCGTACATGAACATTCTTGTCGAGAAAATGATAAAGTTGAACTACTCATGAGCCGAGGGAAAAAACAGTTTTCCTTTCCGACCTTTATTTGTAATACAAGAAAAAGGCAAATTGGCTTAACGTTAAGAGACCTTAGCTTAGACAAACAAAAAGCATTCATTCAATGCACATTTTCTCGCGCAGATGCTTGGCTCGATTGGCAAGATAATTTTAAACATGATAAACCATCGTACAGTTTCAAGCGGGTATTTTATACAAGTCTTCGTGGCTATAGTAACTTGATTTTCCATGCGCCTAAACCATTTAGGCCATTCATTATTTTTATGACTAACGTAATTGAAGTCATGATTTCGCTATTACCAAAAAAACCAAAAAAGTATTCTAAATTATATGATTAAACAATTAGCTACCTCTGCCCTAATAATGCTAGCTTTAGCCAATAGTCAATTTACAAAAGCAGCAACCCCTCTTATAGATAAGTCTATATTTGACGATGGCTACCCTGAGCAAGCACCTACAGAAAGTCTAACACTCAGCTTTAAACGTCTGGGGGTTAATAAATTTAAACTAGACGGAGTTGACACCACAACCTATGTCGATTTTACCAATAGGCTAGATAAAATAGGTAAACAACTTAAGTTAAACTTCTCCTATAGCCATTCGCCAGCGCTAATCAGCCGCGTATCACACTTAAAAGTTTATTTTAATGATAACTTGATTACTGTTATGCCAATCAAAGATCAAGAGACACAAATTAGTCAGTTAAAAAGCCATAGCCTTGATCTCAATCCAAAGTTAATTAAAGACTTTAACCAAATACGTTTTGAACTCGTTGGTTATTACGACTTGATCTGTCAAGATGATTTTAGTAAAACAATTTGGACTGAGTTAAGCCAAAATAGCTCTATTACTCTAGAACAGCAATCATTAGCCTTGGAAAGCTTGCTTGAGTATTTTCCTGCACCATTTTTTGATGAGCGAGATTATACACAACTAAGTTTACCTTTTATCTTTGCGAACAACCCTGATGAAAATACACTTGAAGCCGCTGCGACTCTATCAAGCTGGTTTGGGGCGCAAGCCGATTGGCGTAAAGCAACGTTCCCAGTGCAGTTTAATCAAACACCTACTACACATAGTGTAGTATTGGCGACCAATACCAATAAACCTGACTTTTTGCTCGATTATCCAGATGTATCAAAACCAACCGTTGAAATCATTTCAAGCCCAACTCAACGTTATGCAAAAGTACTACTGATACTAGGTAAGGACACGGAGCAGCTAAAAGATGCCGTCGTAGGTCTAGCATTTGGTCACAAAGTAATGACTGGGCGAACTGCAAGTATTAATGAAATTAATCATTTACCCTTAAGAGATGCTTATGATGCGCCTCGTTGGGTAAGATCTGATAGAGCCGTTACATTTGATGAGTTTATTGAGTATCCAACCCAATTACAAACACAAGGATTAAAAGGACAACCAGTTGATCTTAATCTTCGTTTTGCCCCTGACCTATTTACTTGGCGTAAAGAAGGTATACCTATCGACTTACATTATCGTAATGCACCAGCCGAAGATGCTCTACTTTCTCGCTTGAATATGCTCATTAATGGTAAGTTTATCAATGGTTTTGAACTTAAGAGTCATGATGAAAAAACAGTTGAAAACGAAAGTTTTGCCCCTTTAGTTTCACGCCAAGGTACAGCGCACAACGAACAAGACTTTGATATTACAGGGTTGGATTTAAGTAAAAAGAACAAGCTTACCTATGACTTTAAATTTGGCGTAATTAAAGTGGGCGAATGCAGTGCGGTACCAGCCGGCGGTGAATATGGAGTGATAGACGGCAGCTCTACCATTGATGTAAGTGGTTTTGAACATTACATCGCATTACCTGATTTAAATGTATTTGCAAACAGTGGATTCCCATTTACGAAATTTGCTGATTTAGATCAGACGACACTTATTATGCAAAAAGAAAGTTCTGCGCAGGCGATACAATTACTGTTAAATTTTACGGGGCATTTAGGAGAGATTACGGGGTATCCAACTCATAGACTTGATATTGAGTTTCCAGATCCCACTCTAGTTCTTGATGATAAAGATTTGATCGTCATTGCAAAACCGGATGCTTTAACGACAGAGTTACCTCAAGATGCTGCAATCAGTGTCTTGTTAGAAACTAATCAACGGATCGTTGAACAAGCAATTTATAATGGTGCTTACGATAATAACAATGCTCAAAAAGTAAAAGTGAGTATTGAAAGCCAAGGTAAACTAGGGATTATTGCTGGTTTCCAGTCACCATTTAATTCTGAGCGTTCTGTAGTATCAATGACAGCAACGACCGATAATGCATTTACATTACTAAGTGACGCTATGATAAAAGATGAATCAACAGCTTTAATCAAAGGCAGCGCTGCAATAATTAATAGTGCTGGCATAAAGACAATTAATACTGATGATCAATATTTTGTCGGCTACGTACCTATTCACACATTAATATGGTTCCACTTTTCTGATCATCCGTTTATATTAGCGCTACTTTCGATTTTAGTCTTATTGCTTATCTCCTTTTTATTATGGCGGTTACTAGGTGTGTTAACTCAAAAACGTTTGTCTGAAGGGGATGCGTAACTATGAATATTTATTTTAAAGCGTGTTTAATACTCATTATATTTGTATTTTCAACACCTAGTTTCTCACAAACTATGTGCACACCTTGGCCACAATGGGATACATTTAAAACGAACTTTATCAGCCCAGAGGGTCGAGTAATCGATATAGGTAGTCGCCAATCAATTACCACCTCAGAAGGTCAATCTTACGCCTTATTTTTTGCACTCATTGCAAATGATAAAGCTACATTCGACAAAGTATTGGACTGGACACAAATCAATCTTGCCGAAGGTGATTTAAGTACACGTTTACCAGCCTGGCAATGGGGCATAAACAAGCAAGGCCAAGAAACTATTTTGGATTCTAACCCTGCTTCTGACTCAGATTTATGGATAGCATATGCATTATCGCAAGCAGCGCAACTATGGCAAGATAGACGTTACAGTGTACTTGCAGCTGTTATGGCAAAACGTATCATTCGTGAAGAAACAGCTTACCTGCCTAACTTAGGTTTATCATTATTACCGGGACCACATGGCTTTGAATTTGATAAGACACGTTGGAAGCTAAACCCAAGCTATGTTCCGCTGTTTATTTTAAAGCAATTTAGTCAACTATATCCAAATTCTCCATGGCAACAACTTCATGATGCATCGGCTAAAATGATCATAGAATCAAGCCCCAAAGGTCTTAGCCCTGACTGGGTAATGTACCAAGCAGATAAAGGTTTTTATCATGATAAAACGACTACCGATATCGGCAGTTATAATGCAATTAGGGTTTATTTGTGGGCAAGTATGATGGCCGACGACGCACCTTTTAGAGATGAGTTAATTACACATTTTAAGCCCATGAGCAATCACGTTGCTAACAGAGTAAAGACTCCATTGAATGTTTTTTCAAAAACAGGCAAAGCACAAAATAATGGACCTCTTGGCTTTGATGCAGCAATGCTTCCTCTACTTGAAATCCATAATGAAATACAAGCAAAGACGGCATTACAGCAACAATTAATGGTTGATACTACATTTACCAAAAACCGCTATTATGACAGCGTATTATATTTATTTGGCCTAAGTACAATTAATAAATTGTATGAAATCGACACGTTAGGCAAGCTAGAACCTAAATGGAGCAATAAATGCCACTAAAATGGCTAATTGGCGCGACTATTTTAAGTGCTTGCTGTTATATCTCCGATGTAACATCTCAAACATCTGCTGATCTTGATACAGACTCCATAGAATGGTTAGTTAGCCAAATTGAGCTTGGTGAAATTCAGCAGAATCAATTACTGATGACTGATAGCCTTGATAAGCTGTTAAGCATAGCACCTAATAATATTCTCGCTAAATGTGCCCGAGCTCGAGTATTTCTGACACAAAATAAATTGGATCAAGCAAAAGCTATTATCAACCAATTTAATGCTTTAGATAATAAACAAGCATGTGTGAAGCAATTAAAGTTGCTCGTACGGGTAAATACTTCTGATAAACAACAAATTCAACAGGCTAAATTGCTTGCTCGTGCAGGTCAGTACCCTGCAGCGATAAAAATTTACAGTAAATTATTTTCTAGTGCTTACCCTAGCATTGAGTATGAATTTGAACATATCAACTGGATTGCCAGTGATTCAAGTAATTGGCAACAAGCGTATAGAGGCTATCAATCCTTACGTGCCCGCTACCCTAACGTAGGTCGTTTTGATATAGCCTACGCCAGACATGTTTTAAAACAGACACCTCATGATAAAGGCGCTTTAGCAATTTATCGCCATTATGCACAAAGTAATCAATACAGTGTAGAAACTGAATTTGCTTGGTTAGCGGCGCTCAATAATATGCCCATTACTCAAAAAACCGATAAAGCATATCGTGAGTATTTAAATAGTTACCCTAATAGCAGTAAAGGCCAGTTACAATATACAGACTTTCAAAAAGCATTAAAGCAAGAGCTAATAAAGCAATCGGATCCTGCTTATAAGTTATGGAAAAGAGGCGCTGTTGCACTTGAAAAACAACAATACAGTAAAGCTGAAAGACTGTTATTACAAGCCTATAAAGGACGCCCCTCTGATCATGATGTGCTTAATAGTTTGGGCTTGTTATATTTAAGGCAAGGTATAAATGCAAAAGCATATACTTATTTTAAAAAGGCTCAACGCAGTACTGATAATATAGATTTAGTTGCGGTCTATCGCGGTTTGGCTAATACAGCTAAATTTTGGCAGTATATTGATGAAACAAAAAAAGCTATAGCCTCTAAGCATTTCAAAAAAGCGAAACTAAAAATAGATCTTGCTGATACCCTCTCTGAAAACCCTGAAACCGTAAACTATTACCGCGGTGAACTTTTGCGTACGCAAGGGAAATTCAAGCAAGCAATAGATTATTATAATAAAGTACTCCAAAGCGACCCAACTAACGCATCAGCACTAAGTGCGATATTAGAGGTTTTAAGTATAGATAATAACTTTGAGCGCACAAACCAATTTTATTATCAATTAACTCAAGCACAACAAATCGCGATTGCACAGCAATACTCTCAATTACAGAGTCAACAACTGCGGCTACGGGCAACAAATTTAGCCGAACAGGGTCGACTTGATGAAGCTGTAAATTTATTACTATTGGCGATTAAGCAAACTCCAAGACAAAGTTGGTTATATTACGATTTGGCTAATTTATATCAACAGCAAGGTTTATTAGATCATGCTAAAGCTCTTTATAAAAAAACATTATGGCAATTCCCTCTTGATGCGGAGCTAAGATATAGCCATGCAGTTTTTCTTCGCTCTCTTAATGACTATCAAGGTGCTTTAGAAACCCTTTCTTATGTTCCAAACAATGCGCGTGATGAAAATGTTGTTCAGCTAATGCAACAGCTCAATATCAATGCAAAAATGAATAAACTTGCCAGTAATGTAACGGATAATAGAGCGACTATAATTTATAATTTAACTGAACTTGGGGCGCAACCATTAACTCCGCTAATGCAAGCGGAGCTCGCTACACAGTGGATGCAAATCAATGAATATAATTACGCAATTAGACAGTTAAAAATAGCTTTAGAGCGAGACTCTACTTTGAATGCATACTGGCATATGACCTATGGGCAGTGGCTTTTAGAAGGTGATAACGAACAAGAAACGAAGCAATGGTTTGCTAACTATCAATTGCCCCAACCTGCAACTGAAGAACAGCAAACTAATTGGGTTATTTTACAGGCTGATTATATAAACAAATTTAACCAAGGCGAAGATCGCCTTGGGTTGTTAAATCAACTTACGCAGTCCTACCCCAATAATTCTGCTGTATACGATGCTTTGATTAACGCAAATATCCAGTTGGGTTACTCTAATGAAGCCATTGAATTATACAAACAGCAATATCAGCAAGGTGTAGCCTTAGCTCAAGAAACAGAGCTTGCTGTGGCAAGAGTTAGCCGTGAATTAGGTGAAGATACTTTATCCGACCGAATCATCGCTGGGTTAATAAATGACGTTGATAAAGAGCAGACTTATCAACAACAATTACTAATGACCGCACTTACAGACTTCAAAGACGAAGCGAATGTGATACGCCTTGCAAATGACTTGCTTGTAAAATCAAACTATAGTCAAGAGATGTATTATCAAGCAGCGCAAGTTGCACAAAGTCATGAACAAGCAGATTTTGCTAAAAACTGGTATAAAGAAGCGATTGAGCCGCACAGTAGTATTAGGTCGAAAAACAACCCTTCTCTAAATTACCAACTTTACAGCATAGATGAAAATGCCCCATGGTATGTCAATAATGCTAAACGAGAACTTGCAAGAATGCAGCAACAAAACCAAGCCTATATCACCGCAGGTATTAATTTAAGTAGTCAAACAAGTACGCAAAGCGATGCGACCTTAGGTGCAAATTCTTTTCCTATAGAAGCTGGTTTTTCGTTATGGGACGGGATGGCTATTATTAAGCTCGATCCAATGTCGGTATCGAGTCAAGAAACCCGTTTTGACGAAACATTCTCAGGTAGCCGTTATGGCCAAGGCCTATTATGTATTTTAGATTGCCCATTGAATAGTATTACACCAAAACAGCAAGGTCTTGATATTGGTTTAGCATGGAAAAATGAAACTTGGCGATTTGACTTAGGGACGACCCCACTTGGTTTTTTAATTGAAGATGTTGTTTGGGGTGTTGACTATAATGACAATTTTGGTGACTTCGGCTATAGCGTTACATTGAATAAACGTCCCGTAACTAGCTCCGTATTATCGTATGCAGGCCTAGAAGATGTACGTACCAATGAAATATGGGGCGGTGTAAGAGCAACCAGTTTACGCTTTAACCTATCTCATGATCTTGGTCTCGACTGGGGCTTTTGGGGCTCAACTGATTTTCAACTATTGCAAGGTAAAAACGTTAAAGACAACCAGCGCTATAGTATTATGGGTGGAGTATATCATCGCTACATTCGCGAAAAAAATACCGAGTTAACTCTGGGGGCTAACTTATTGCATTGGGCTTATCAGTACAATTTAAGTGAAGAAACCTTTGGCCATGGGGGTTATTATAGCCCACAAAGCTATATAGGCGTTTCTCTACCAGTTACCTTTGACCAACGGGTAAATAACGACTTTATATATCAATTGCGGGCTGGGCTATCATGGTCAACGACCACCAATGACGGGAGCGATTTTTTCCCCAATGACTCACAACTCCAACAACAAGCTGAAGGATGGAGGTCTATAACGGGTGTTAACCCTTACTTTGAAGGGGATTCAAGCTCAGGGATATCTTACAACCTCGGAGGCAGTTTTGAGTACCGCTTTACTCCGCATTGGTTTTTCGGTGGTTTCTTTAATTTAGACCGTGCTGATTTTTACGAGCCAAACTACGCACAGTTATACTTTAGGTATTATTTCAATCCGGTGTACAGCGAAATGATATTCCCAGGAACACCTGTAGTACCTTACGCAGACTATTAAAATATGCCAAACAATCTCAATAAGACTCTCAAAATGAGATTGTTTGGCAATACCCACTATTTATACCAACTGTCGCAAGCACTTCCCCTAACCATAAGGTCTATGTATACTTAGCCGCAATTGTAGCTAGGATAAGGGTGTGACTCTTTCCACTAAGTAACATCTTAGTAAGCAAACCATTACCTTAGCTGCATTAAAAAACATTCATGGCCGCCCGTTCAGTTAGTGTATTACTTACACGAGCAATAAAAGCAAAAATATAAGGCCGCAATAATAATATAAGTTAGGAAGTAAATATGAGTTCATCTTCAACTGGGGGGTTTTTCGGCCACCCAAAAGGACTTTCAACACTGTTCTTCACTGAGATGTGGGAGCGAATGAGCTATTATGGCATGCGTGCCTTACTAGTACTCTTCATGACTGCTAGTTTGCAACAAGAAGGTCTTGGTTTCACTGTCGCCTCAGCAGCGGCTATCTATGGTTTATACACAGGTGCGGTTTACTTTTTAGGCTTACCAGGTGGTTGGCTCGCTGACCGTTTATTTGGTGGCCAAAAAGCGGTCTGGTACGGTGGTATCATCATCATGATTGGTCATATTATTTTGGCTGTACCGCATGAGTATTCGTTTTTTATCGGTTTAGTTTTCGTCGCCTCGGGTACTGGTTTATTAAAGCCAAATATCAGCGCGATGGTTGGTCAACTTTATTCGAGTGAAGATGAGCGCCGTGATAGTGGATATGCCATCTACTACATGGGTATCAACTTAGGTTCAATTATTGGTTACTACGTTTGTGGTTACTTTATGGAAAATGTCGGTTGGCACTGGGCATTTGGTGCAGCAGCTGTTGGTATGGGTATTGGTCTAATTCAATATCATTTAACCACTAAGCACTTACCTAGTCATAGTTCAGCTCCAGCTAATCCATTAAGCCCTCGCGGTATCACTCGCACTTGGTTTGCAATTGCAGCGTTTGTTATTATTGTAGCATCAGTAATGACTGCAACAATGACAGGTCATTTAGTTATTGACCCTGTGATTATTGCCGGTTATGTAGCGATCGTGTTTTCACTAATTTTCTTCGCATACTTTGGCATTATCTATTTTAAAGGCAAGTTAACCGAAGCTGAGAAGCGCCGCATGTGGGCCTTATTTTTAGTGTGTGTTGCTTCAGCGTGTTTCTGGTCTGGTTTTGAACAAGCGGGCTCTTCACTGAATTTATTTGCTCGTGACTACACCGATCGTCTTGTAGGTAGCTTTGAAATACCTACCGCTTGGTTTCAGTCATTAAATGCTATCTTTATTATTGTATTATCTCCATTTTTTGCTGCCCTTTGGATTAACCTATCTAAAAAAATGATTTCACCGTCATACAGTGTCAAATGTGCATTTGGTCTTATCATTATGGCGAGTGGTTTTTTAGTTATGTTTATGGCAGCTCATTACGCCGCTGAAGGCTTAAAGGTTGCGCCTTATTGGTTAGTAACAACCTACTTCTTACATACAGTGGGTGAACTTTGTTTAAGCCCTGTAGCATTAAGTGCTGTTAGCCGTTTATCTCCACAACGCTTCTCTGGTCAAATGATGGGGATATTCGTACTTACTTACTCTATTGGTAACATTATTGCGGGTATACTTGCTGGTGGTTTTGATCCTAATAATATGGAAGAAATTCCTTACCTATATCTACAAATCGCATTATTTAGTATAGGTGTAGGTATTGTATTAGTACTGATGAGCTTTAAAGCCAAAATATGGGAAAAGCAAGGTTTATCTGAGACAGGTGCTCAGTAGTTCATAAACTTGATGCATTAACAGCAATGTACTTTTCCTAAAAGGCAAGATAGCAATATCTTGCCTTATTACTTTCAAACCCATCGCAATTTAAATTTACTCATTTTTAGTCACTAAAAATAATGTTTAATAGAAGCAATTAAGCATTATGGAGTATTAATCAACAAACTAATTTAGTGTATTTCGAATCGTTGATGATTGATTTTCCTACAAGCTTGTTTCTATAACTGATATAATTAAGCTATTCAATTAATTGGTAGCACAGGTATATGTCTTTCTCTTCATTAATTAAACTCCCTATTTTTATAGCTACTTTAGTTTTACTAAACGGTTGTGGCGGTGACGATACGAACAAAGACACTAACTTTGAAGTTGAAGAAACAGGCTTAGTGATTTCAGCAAATAATGGGTTAGTTAAAAGTTTTGATAACAATTTAGTTCAGCTAAGCGCCCCCGCTAATTCAGTTACAGTTGACACAAGCTTTATTTTTAGTAAAGCCGAGTTAGATACCTCTAATAAAGAACTCGATATTGTTTCTCCTCTTTATACATTTAGACCCCAAAACTTAGAATTCAAAAAGTCTATTACCATAAAAATTGATGTTACAAGTACTGAACCACAGCAAATGTTGACTATCGTGCAATTGGTCGATGGTCTCTGGCAGCCTTTAACAACTATAACCAGTAGCTCAAACAGTGTTAGTGCATTAATGACTAGCTTTGGTACTTTTGCCGTTCAGGCAAGAACAATTCCTACAATAACAAAAAATATAGGCCCTACCTGTACAGATAACCAAACAGAGCAAACTCTGCGTTTTATCCACGTTGCTGACTTGCACGCCCGTTTTGGCTTTAAAGAGCAGTATTTTAGCCGTATTAAAAGTTACTATAACAACGCATTAACTGAGCAGCCATATACCTTATTTACCAATGGCGGTGATGATTATGAAAAAGGCACGGTCGCTGAACAAACCTCATTAGGCGTAGCAACTGTTGAAGCTATAAAAGCAATGAAATTTGATGTACGTGTTGTGGGCAATCATGACTATGCCTGGGGACCGCAACAGTTATTAGAGTATGCCAATGATGATCATGCAATTGTACTAGCAAGTAATACCCGTTACGCTGGAAATAGTGAACAAACCTTTGATGGGGTGGAGTTTTCTATCGTACAAGTCGGCTGCCTAAAAGTAGGCTTTTTTGGCATGACATCTGTGCCTTGGAATGAATTAGATCAACCAATAGAAACCGCACCGATCCCAGACTTCATCGCGAACTTTAAAATGAACTGGGAATGGCAAGAAATAGCTGAAGAAATAGTCGGTAAATATAGCCAAGATGTAGACTTCATGGTGATGCTAAGCCACCTAGGTGAAGGCACTGATACCCGTATAGCACAAAATGTTCCGGGAATAGATTTAGTACTTGGCGGACATACCCATGGTGGCGAAAATTATCAACTATTAGAAAATGGCAGTATTGTTATACAACCTAACTTCTTTGCCCAAGGGCTGACGGATTTAACACTTACTTTCGATTCAAATACGAAAGAGCTTACGAATATTGATTACGAAACTATAGCAACATCTACCATCTCAACGACTGATGAACAGCTGCAGAGTGAAATAGATTCAATAATGGGTAAATATGCACCAGATGCAAATACTGAAATAGCAATTTCAGAAAACTACCCTACAGCAGAACAAGTCATGGAAATTACCGCGCTAAGCGCACAGCATCAGTATCAAGTCGATGCTGTATTGTTTGACTCCGCTCAAGTACAAACTCGCTGGACACCGGGCACACTAACACAAGAAGATTTTCATAATGCCTTTAAAGTCGAAAGACAGCCTTCTAACACGCCAGGTTTTAGCGCTATCTATCAGGTAACAGTGTCAGGATCGCAATTAAAAGACATTGTTTCTAGTCAACCTGACTGGGTATCGCTTCTTCCTGAGTCTATTAATGATGACAGTAATTACACTTTAGCTTTACAAAAAGGGCCCGCATTTAATGGTGAACTATTCTTTAACGATATAGGTTTCACTGACCCTGCTTTATTAGCTGAAACCTGGGAACTACTTGATAAATATGCCCGCTATCGCACCAGTCAGTGTTTACATATAGATACAGATAAACCTCTAAATGCGTGCCAAAGTATTGATAATATAACTGTTTGGAACTTTAACGACGCAAGTAATCCATTCAAAGCAGACTATGGACCGTCAACACTAAACTACTATGATCCAAATACTACAAATTGGGGGCCAAGAGAAAGTACATTCGATACTACCACCTCTCTAGAAATAGATGATTTAATTGATGGCCCATCTGGCGTTATGGCTTTTAGCGATCATGCACCAAATGAAGGCTTAATTATTAATTTAAATACTCCAGCTAATGGCGATTTTGCAGAGCAAGGATTAGTATCAGATTACACAATAGTCATGGATATATATTGGCCATTTGCCGCTAAGGATATCTACCGGGCACTGATGCAAACAAACATAGAAAATACTCCCGAAGACGATGCTGATATTTTTATTAATCCTGAGGGCGGTTTGGGCAAGTCTACAAGTAAGAGTGGGTATTTTGGTGCAACTCAACCTGATACTTGGCATCGCATCGCATTTGTCTTTTATACCGCACCAAGCAATGGTGTCTTTGAGGTGTATGTAGATGGTGAGTTAGCAGGAGTGAAAACTGAAGGTGAAATAAACAGTCGCTGGGCACTGAATAAAGCAGTACTGCTTTTAACTGACGATGATTATGAAACAGAACCCGGTTATTTAAATGCGCTGTTATACGCTGGGCGAAGTATGACTCGAGATGAAATAAAGGCAATGGGTGGTGCGCAGCAACAACTGCAATTTATACCGAGCACTCGTGAACTAAATCAAACTGTAGAACGCCATTATCAAAACGCCCCCACCATCATGCCTAACCTCTGGCTTGAACAACGTAGCAAGTTTTTTAACAATCGCGCTAAAAACGTAAACAAATAATTACAATCGCAGGGTGAGATATAGAGAGAAACGCTCCTATTATTTACCCTGCGACTTCACTGAAAGTCTCATAAATACTATATAAATCAATATTAAAAAATACATTAGCATTATTTTTAAAGTGAAAAATCTCAAGCTTATATAACGGTATTCTAGAACCTGCAATTCAGTTTTGACTCACCGTCCCATTTAATTTACAAACCTCCTCTGAGCTAAATAATTGCCCCCTCTTCCCCTCATGCAATTTATGGTTAATCATCTGCGCTATTAAATACAACAAAACGCAGTGCTTAAATATTGCGGGAGAATTAAAATGAGTGAAGTAAAAAACCCTTTAGGTTTAGTTGGTATCGAATTTACTGAGTACGCAACGCCAGACGCTGACTACATGGACAAAGTATTTACCGATTTTGGTTTTTCTAAATTAAAAACATTTAAAGGTAAAGATATCGTTTACTATAATCAAAACGATATTCACTTTTTACTGAATAACGAGCGCGGCGGTTTTTCTGCTGAATTTGCAAAAAGCCATGGCCCTGCTATTTGTTCGATGGGTTGGCGTGTTGAGAATGCACAAAAAGCATTCGAAACAGCTGTAGAACGTGGGGCAAAACCAGCGACTGACTCAACCCATAAAGACCTACCATACCCAGCAATTTACGGTATTGGCGACAGCTTAATCTATTTCATTGAACAATTTGGTGATAATGGTTCTATCTACGAAAATGATTTTGAAGATTTAAGCGAACAAAATATTGTTGCTGACAAAGGCTTCTTGCGCATCGACCACTTAACAAACAACGTTTATAAAGGCACGATGGAAACATGGGCTAACTTCTATAAAGACGTGTTTGGTTTTACCGAAGTGCGTTACTTTGACATTAAAGGTCAAAAAACTGCGCTACTTTCGTATGCACTTAAATCACCGTGCGGTACCTTCTCTATTCCAATTAACGAAGGTAAAGGCAACGATAATAACCAAATTGATGAATACCTAGGTGAGTATAATGGTCCAGGTGTTCAGCATCTAGCATTCTTAACAGATGACTTAGTAAGCTCGCTCGATAAGCTAGATAAGTCAACGATTGCCACGCTTGATATTATTCCTGAGTATTACGACACTATTTTTGACCGTGTACCTTGGGTTGCAGAAGACAAAGAAAAAATCCGTGAGCACCAAATATTAGTCGATAGCCAAAGCGAAAACTGCTACCTATTACAGATTTTCTCTAAAAACTTATTTGGCCCAATCTTTATCGAAATGATCCAACGTGTTGATGACGGTGGTTTTGGTGAAGGTAACTTCCAAGCACTGTTTGAATCGATTGAGCGTGACCAAGAGCGTCGCGGCGTCCTTTAAGCTTTAGAATATAAAATTAAAAAGCAGCGAACTCGCTGCTTTTTGTCGTTTAAATTTGTGCTGATTGCCTCCATATACTAGTGTATTCAATCAGCGCAAACCATAAGGAAAGAATATGAGCCTCATTAACGAAACCCATGATATTAATTTAACTAGCTGGGTTGAATCCGCCAACGCCGAAAATTGTGACTTCCCAATTCAAAACTTACCTTTTGCTGAAGTTCGTCGTAAGCACTCTAACGAAGCTTTTCGCGGTGCGGTTGCTATTGGCGACCAAGTAATTGACCTTGCAAAAGTAAACGAGATCGCTATTTTTTCTGGTGATGCCCAAACAGCGGCTGCTGCTGCAAGCCAAGCAACCTTGAACGAATTTATGGGCCTTGGCCAACAATACTGGTCAGCATTGCGTTTAGCTTTATCTAAAGCACTACGTGAAGGTGCAGCTGAGCAAACACAACTAACTGATGCATTAATCGCTCAAGCTGACATTGAATTTGCCTTGCCATGTCGCATCGGTGATTACACTGACTTTTATACCTCAATTTATCATGCAACAGCCGTAGGCAGTTTATTCCGCCCTGATAACCCATTACTGCCTAACTACAAGTGGGTGCCAATTGGTTACCACGGCCGTTCATCATCAATTGATGTATCAGGACAAACGTTCCATCGCCCTAACGGACAAACTAAAGCGCCAGATGCCGATGTTCCATCGCTTGGCCCATGTAAACGCTTAGATTATGAATTAGAGCTTGGTATTTACTTAGGTAAAGGTAACGAGTTAGGGGATGCCATTGCTATTGAAAATGCAGAAAATCACGTATTTGGTTTCTGTGTATTCAATGACTGGTCAGCACGTGATTTACAAGCATGGGAATACCAACCGTTAGGGCCATTTCTTGCGAAAAACTTTGCTTCAACAGTATCACCGTGGATTGTCACCACTGAAGCATTAGCACCTTACAAAACATCATGGACCCGTGATGAAAATGATCCACAACCATTAGATTATTTAGAGTCAGCTCATAACCGTGAGCACGGTGCTTTTGATATTAAAATGGATGTACAGATTGAAACGCAGAAAATGCGTGACGAAGGCCATGCACCAGCGCAAGTGTCTAAATCAAGCTTTAAGCATTCATACTGGACGGTAGCGCAAATGGTTACTCACCACACCGTCAATGGTTGTAACTTTATGCCAGGTGACATGTTAGGCTCAGGTACTCAATCAGGCCCAACGCATGAAGAAGCGGGCTCTTTACTTGAGCTATCGCGTGGTGGCAAAGAGAAGATCACGCTAAGCAATGGAGAGCAACGTAGCTTTTTAGAAGATGGCGATAATGTTATTATGCGTGGCTGGTGTGAAAAAGACGGGTTTGCTCGAATTGGCTTTGGCTCTGTTGAAGGCACAGTTCTACCTGCTAAGTGATTAAACCACCTAACTTTTTAACTACATGTTAAAAAATGAAAGCGCCCAGTTGGGCGCTTTTTACACACTAAATTGTAAAGGTTACAATTTTTTTCTGGCTTTTTTATATCAAATTGCTATCTTAATCTGGTTAATAGCCAGTATTTATAAGCCATGTCAGTATTTATTAAGTCTTTTTATCACAAATTATTCCCAGTTAGACAGCTTTTGATCCGTCAAAATGGTGAAGTGAAGCATGTGATCTTAACCCCTTGGCTGCAAGTTTTTGCCATGTTTTGTATTTTAACAGCAATAACTTGGTTAACAGTTTCTACTTTGCAGGTTTATAGCCAAACCAATATAATTTCTGATATTGAGCAAAGCCAAATAACAAAACAACAAAAATGGCAACAGCAGCAACAAGCGCAACAGCGTCTGCATGAACAACAGTTAGAACAATTAGCCACACTCGAACAAAAACATGCACTACTACAAAGCATGATTGAATCACTACCTGACTCTCTAAGTAAAGCTGAAGATAGTACGACACTTGAAATTGAAGAAAAACAACAGCAAAGCGACTTACATGAGCCGTTAATAGATGAAAGCAAAGGAAGTCATATACCACTACAGCAAAGCAGTTCGCTTGAGCAACGCTTAGCTGCACTCAGTACACAATATAAGCAAAGCTTTAATAAGCTAGAAACTCATATTGATCAGCGCCAAAAAAACATTTTAACAATGCTCAAAGGTGCAGGCCTTGATACAGCGTTTGCTAATCAATTAAATTATCCAGTTAATGATTCGGCCCAAGGTGGTCCTTTAAATTTATTTGATGAATCAAGGATCCCCAGCGAATTTTTAACCACTGCCGATAAACTATTATCCTTAAATAACCTTGAGAGTTTACTCAGCGAACTTCCACAGTCGCTACCCGCTGCTGACTATTATATTTCGAGCAGCTATGGTTTACGTAAAGATCCAATGAATGGTCGTCGTGCTTTTCATAAAGGTGTTGATTTAGCTGGGTGGCATAAGACTGAAATTTTTGCCCCTGCCGATGGCACCGTACTACGAGCCGGACGCAATGGCGGCTATGGTAACTTTATTGAGCTTGAGCATAAAAATGGTTTTGTAACACGCTTTGGCCACCTTAATAAAATTAAAGTTAAAAAAGGACAGTCAGTTACTAAAAATGATGTCATTGGCTTGATGGGCAGTACTGGCAGAAGTACGAGCACTCACCTACACTATGAAGTGTTACTTAACGACAAACATGTTAATCCAGTTAAAATTACAAAGGCGCTCTCTCGTGTTCGGTAAAAAAAAGCAAATTAATACTCACTCAGCTGGTAACCAACTTAAAAGAACTAATCACGCACCTTCAATTATATCTGAAGACGTTCGTCTTACTGGTTCGTTAGTCAGTCAGGGCGAAGTTCAACTTGATGGCAGAATTGATGGTGATGTAAAAGTTAGTCATCTTGTCATTGGTACCACAGGTACTGTTGAAGGCAGCGTTGTCGCAGATAGTGTTATTGTCAAAGGCAAAATTATTGGCTCACTCAACGCGAGTAAAGTCACGATTGAACAGACTGCCGAAGTACACGGCGATGTTTATCAAGATACGTTAAGCATTGAAGCTGGAGCTGTTATTGAGGGTAACTTAAAACAGCGGCATGAGGCCGAAACTGTTGAGTTGATCAGTCAATCAATTGAGTCAAAACCTGAGCTAACATCGGTTTTAAACGAAGGTGATAACGACTTGTCGTTTTTCAACAAGCAAGCCGCAGAAAAGGAATAAGGTTATTTTTTCTTAGTAATGTACATTGTAATATCTGCGGTGAATACAAGCTCATTGCGGGTATTGTACAGTTTGACCGGAACCACTAAATCTTCTTTATCAATCCATGGTCTTGGCAACTGAATCTCTGCAATAGCTGTGACATCTGTATCCACTTTTGCTAAATAATTAACCGTCATTCCTTTTGGGATCCAGCGATGGGTTTTATAGGGAACTGTTGCATCAACCATAACCCCAGCACATAGTTCAGCCAAATTACATTGTGCAATGGCATGAATAGTCCCAATGTGATTATGAACGCTACGACGGTTTTTAACCACGGCACTGCAATAGCCATCTCTAACATCTAAAATATAGGGCTTCATTGAAGCAAAATAAGGGGCTTTAACACAGACGGCTTTAGTAAATAGCCAATTCCCAAATGGTAGCTTTTTTAATTTTAGCCAGGTTTTTAAAACGGCAGATTTATCACTCATTATTTTTCTCAAGCAAATTTTTTATTATCAATAAAACTAACACATCAGACCAGTTAACAGAAGTTTAATTATTATGGTGCATCTTGATATTAAGCGCCAGTTAAACGCTGAATTCTGCATCTTGAGGTGATTTGGGTATATGTCTCTCTATTATCGCTTTCCATTTCATAACAGGCACAATAAAATACGAGTATAAGGAGCATCCATGCCAAAAACTGAACACTCATTGCATACCGTATTAATTCTCGCTTTATTAATTATTTTCTGCCCGTTGGCTATTGATATTTACCTGCCTGCTTTTCCTGAAATAGCGCAAGCCCTCTCTGTAGGTGAGCAAAAAGTGCAGCTCACTGTTGCTATTTTTATGCTCACTGTTGGTTTGGGTCAGCTTATTGCAGGGCCCTTAGCTGATAAGTTTGGCCGTAAACCCATTGCAATTACAGGAATAAGCCTTTATGGCATCGCGGGCTTACTGGCCTACCTAGCACCAAGCTTTAGTGTTTTAATGTTTGCTAGAGCACTACAAGGATTTGGCGCTTGTGCAACTTTTGTAGTGGCATTTGCAATTGTACGAGACATATACGGTAGCGCTAAGAGTGGCCAAATGATTACTTACTTAAATGGAATTGTATGTTTTGTGCCAGCGCTCGCACCTATTTTAGGCGCTTGGTTAACCGTGCAATTTGGCTGGCGAATGAACTTTTTATTTTTAGTCGGCTTCGCCTGCCTAGGCCTTATAATCACCTTGCTGTTTTTTAAAGAAACTCGGCCAAGTGATAGTCACTATCAAGGGCATATTTTAGACTTACGTCGGTTTGTGCCAATTATTACCACAAATGTATTCTTTTTTAACAGCCTTTTATGCATGATAGCCATGTCGGCAATTTTAGCTTTTGTCACTCTTGCGCCGGGTTGGATCATGACCGAGTTGGGTGGCACTGTGAGTGACTTTACTTTTTGGTTTACCTTGAATGCGATTATTAGTATCGTCGCCAGCTTTATTGCGCCTATGTATATCAAGCGTCACAGTCAAAAAGCATTGAAGCTAGGAGTTAGCTTACTCATTTTTTCTGGTGTGCTCATATTGTTACTGAGTCATTTTAAAACAGCATTTACTTTTATGTTGCCCATTTTGATTGCTGCACTTGGCTTTGCACTGAGTTTAGGTTCCGCCGCGGGCATGGCCTTGTCACATTTCCCAAAACAAGCAGGCACCGCATCAGCACTGATTGGCTTAATGCAAATGAGTGGTGCAGGTGTATTAGTCATACTAACCCAAGTGCTGCCCTTTAATGCACCGCAATTTATTGCCTTTCATTTATTGCTATTGTTACCACTATGGCTAATTTTAATCACGCGCAAAGCAGATATTTATCATCCAACAACTGAAGTGGTAAAGTAATGCTCGTCAATCCTGAATTTGTATTATCATTTTTAGCCGCGAGTTTTTTAATAGCAGTGGCACCAGGGCCTTCTAATGCATTTTTAATGGCGCAAACGTTTGCTAATGGCCGTGCTGCCGGCTTACAAAGTGCGTTTGGTTTTGCCCTTGGCGGCGTAGTACACACTTTATTAGCCGTAGTTGGTTTAACAGCTATCTTAAAAGCCTCTGAAACAGCATATGCGACAGTGCAGTACGCTGGCGCTGCCTACCTTTGCTACTTAGGCGTTATTATGCTTAAAAGCACGTTTATGCAACCACAATGCAGTAGTGACGAGAAGCCTCATGTAAGCTCCAAAAAGAAGTCCAATGTTATGTTTCAAGCTATGATGACAGAAGTGCTTAATCCAAAAGTGGCGCTGTTTTTTATTGCTTTCATACCACAATTTGTTGATCCGACGTTGTCGAGTTCAACCACATTTCAGCTGGCATTTTTTGGTTTACTCTACCCTCTTTTTGCTTTTCCTATCGACTGCACTTATATTTACTTTGGCGATAAAATTGCAAACTATTTTAGAGCACATCCACAAAGCCAGATTTGGATAGATCGACTAACAGGCGTAGTATTTATAGCACTGGCCATTAATTTACTGATGTAATAACAATAAGAGTCAATATGGAACAAAAATTACAGTCACTCCCAGCACATAAAAATATCGCTTTGGTTGCCCATGATGGTAAAAAAGCAGCCCTTCAAGCTTGGTGTAAAAAACACCACGCAAGCCTTAGCCAACACACATTGTATGGTACAGGCACCACAGGACATTTAATCGAACGCACGACAGGATTAAACGTTGTAAAACTATTGAGCGGCCCTATGGGTGGCGATCAACAGCTCGGAGCAAAGATTGCCGAGCACGAAGTACATATGCTTATATTCTTTTGGGATCCTCTTGCATCACAACCCCATGATCCAGATGTAAAGGCATTGCTAAGATTGGCTGCAGTATGGAATATTCCTGTGGCCTGTAATGAAGTCAGTGCAGATATGTTATTAAGCTCAACGTTAATGAATAGTGAGCTTGAGCGTACCTTGCCGGATTACGAAAAATACCTCGCAACTCGGCAAGTAGATTTATAAGTAAACATCGGCTTACTTATAAATCATATTTGCCCATTTGGTTAGGCCGGCGGTAACACTACCAAAGTGGTCGCCGTTCACCATATTAATATCACCTAAGTGCTGTTTGAGTGCCGCTTTTATTAACGGCGACTGTGCACTGCCTCCCGTTAAATAAATAACATCAGGCGTGACACTTGCCTCTTTAATTGCTTCTTTAGCCAGCGTCACTATTTGACTTATAGAATCATCAACGGCTAACGCTAGGTCACTTAAATTCAATATTTTAGATAAATCCTTCGCTAGAAAGTCTAAATTACAATTAAAGCTTTGCTGGGATGATAAGGCAATTTTAGCGGCTTCGCCTTGTTGTACTAGCTGATGCCCTTGTTTATTTTGCTGTAAATTAATTAAGCGTTGGAAAAGCGCAGGTTCACTTACTTCACGAAGCGCAGCAATGAGCTCACGAGCATGTGCTTGCGCGTAAAATTGGCTTTGCAAATTCACATCGTTAATTTTACATGCCTGCCAAAAAGGCTGATTGGGTAAAGGTAAGCCCGATTTGAACGAACTGCCAAGGCCTAATAGCGGCATTAAACCGTGATAGCTCAGCGCAATATCCAAGTCATTTCCACCGATACGTTTACCGCTGTGGGCTAAAAAGTCATGATCGCGCTCACTGTTACCACGAAAATCAGGGCCCATTTGCACAAATGAGCAATCACTCGTACCACCACCAATATCGACCACGAGTACTTTCTGGTTTTGAGTTAAATTACTTTCGTAATCAACCCCTGCGGCTAAAGGCTCATATAAAAATGCAACGTCTTTAAAACCTGCACGTTTAGCTGCGCGCTCCAAAATACCAATGGCTTGCTGGTTTGACTCGTCCCCACCCACAGCCTGAAAGTTAACTGGGCGACCAATTACTGTATGTGTTAAGGATTGTTGTAAAGACGCTTCAGCGCGTTGTTTTATTTTTAAAATCATTGCCGTAGCAATATCTTCAAAAAAATTGATTTGTCCTTGTTTTAAGCCCGTTGCGCCAAAAAATGATTTCGGCGATTTAACAAAGTAACCTTCTTCAGGAAATTGCACATACTCGTTAATTGCTTCACGGCCAATAAATAAGCTTTGTTCATCAACCGCTAAATCAAGGTCAGACTTTATACGTGGCAATGTATTTAGCAAGGCTTGGCGTTGGCTTTTATAATCGTGTTCGAATGGAGTGCCAGTTAGGTGCTTAGCAACAAAATCAACGACTAATGCACTATGATGAGTGTATAGAGTCGATGGCAAGTAATGCTTACCTTGCTCTAATGGCACAAGTTCAACAAGGTTGTTTTCACCCATGACACCCATTGCACAATTAGAGCTACCATAATCAAAACCTACTACCATTGCTTCACCACGTTGACGACAAAAAGGCCGCGCAATTTAGCACATTTAATCCAGCTTTAAAACGTTATTCCTGCACATGCTCACGTAAAAAGCTGGCAAAGCGAGGTAATCCATTTTTTGTATAGCCATGGTAACGGTACGTTATCTTTGCGCCAATAGCGGGTGGATTTTGTCTTTGGAGGTCACTAAAGCCTGTGCCGATTGTAAATTCAATGCCGACTTCATTTTTAACGCGTATTGCACCAAGCATACCTAAGTATTTACCTTTACCTGGTAAATAGTCAAGTATAATGGCTTCATCATCAAAGTAAGGTTTGAGTTTTAATAGTGCTGATGTACGGCCATTTTGATGCTTTGCACTCGCAAGATGTAACATAACCCCTTCACCACCGCGTTTAATTATTCGTTCAAAAAAGGCGGTTAAGGCTTGGTTTGATAAAAACTGATGTTGTTCTACAGCAATGATGTGTGGCTTGTTAATTGCTTTCACTAACTGCTGGTAATTTTTATAGCGAATACTGAATGGATTTGTCTGATCGGGCATATCAAATATACGAAAAGACACTTTCTGCCAATCACTGTCTATCGGCTTGGCTGTGCGCACAATGCCACTTAAAGCTGCAAAGTCATTATGCTTTGTCCAAAGCTCCCCATCGAGCCACACATTAGGCAAAACACTGCTAAACCAACGCGGTGGATTAATGGAGTTGCCATTTCGAGTGACAAACTCAGCCCCAGTCCAAATGGCCCTGACTCCGTCAAACTTTTCACTTACTAAATATTCAGATACTTCAGCTGTGTTATTTTTATCATACACTTTTGCAAGTTGTACGTGGGGTGTGGTATCTGCCTTATCAGCACTTTGGGCTAAAAAAGGTAAGCTTAGTAAAACTAGCCATAAATATAATAAAGTATAGAGTCCTTTTTTCATTGTTGTATCCTTACAAGTAAGATACTTAAACTATAGTTTATTTTGTACCCATTGCAAAAACTCATGCAAATTAACAAGCTGTGCCGTTGCTTTGCTTAAGTCATGGCTTAAAGTATGTTTATTAGGCACTGCAATTACAGCAAGCGCTGCATTAAAAGCAGCAGTTACGCCGGTATTGGTATCTTCAACCGCGACGGCATTTGCAGGATTAATTGCGAGTGTTTGCAGTGCTAATAAATACGGATCGCCAGCAGGTTTTGGGTTTACCACATCATCCTTCGTTACTACACAGTCAAACAGTTCATAAAAACCATATCCTTTAAGGATAGGTAAGGCTTCATCTCGTGCACTGCCTGTTACTAACGCCATCTTTAGACCACTTTGTTTAACCGCGAGTAAGGTTTCTTTTGCAAATGGCATAAGTGGTGGCAAGTGAGTTGTGACAAATTCACTAAAGTAGTCATACTTACGTTGCGCTAGTGCTTGCGGTGAAATTGCTAAATTGTAATAACTAACAACTTCTTTTGCCGCTTCTACAGTTGCTTTACCTGAAAAACGCTGACAAAATTCATCTTCTTCATAACGAATTCCATACTCGGCTAAAATGTCATTCCAGCAATTAAAGTGCACACTTTCGGAGTCAACCAGCGTGCCGTCCATATCAAATAGTATTGCCTGTAAAGTCATCACCACTCCTTATTTAAAGTGCTAAAAAAAGGCGCACTTGGCACCTTTTCATTTTACATTATTGCGTTAAGCCTGCAGGAGGCTCGGCAAAGGCCTCTTCACCTGTTTCAACGTCAACAAGTTCATAACCTCGTTCTTTACGAACCACTTTTAACACCGGCTTATCAAATGCCGTTTTTAGGCGATCACTGTCAGCTTGTAGTTCTTCGACAGTGTTACCAAATGGTGCAGCACCGGTTTCAGACCAGTTCGTTACTTTACCATTTAAGTTATATTCAACTTCATGAATTTGATATTGCGCCGCTTCATCTTTGGTTGCTTCACAAAAAATTACGCGGTAGTTCCAAAATCCAGCCATGGTCATCCTCTTTAAAATATAATTAGTGCTACTTTAGCAGTAACAGCGGGTAATATAAACGAAAAAACCCGCTGTAAAAGCGGGTTTTATATATATTTAGTTAACCTTAAAAGAAGTTAACTTTAAACTCTGCGCCAATAAAGCGAGGTTCATTTACGATGCCTGCATTATTACTAAAATCAACACCACCAATAAACACTTGCTCATCTGTTATATTACGCGCAAATGCAGCAACTTCGTATTCATAGTCACCTGAGAACCATTTATAACCAGTGCGCACGCCACCTTCAAGTAGGGCTTCACCAGTAAATTCAACCGATTCATATAAAAAGAAGTCAATTTCGCTACGGTAAGACCAGTCAGTGTATGCGTAAAACTCTCCATCGCCCACTTCTTTTGTATATCGTAAAATAAAGTTAGCAATCCATTCTGGCGCATGTGGTAAGCTATTACCGTCTAAGCTATAACCTTGTTCTGTCAGCGGGTCAGTTATAGTACAAGCAAAACAACCAGCTGAATATAAACCATCATCTTGTAACTCTGTATTGTTATAACTGAAGTTAAAGGTTGCATCAAAGTTATCTGATAATACCCACTGCGTATCCACTTCAAAACCATAACCCACTGTTTTATCAGCGTTAAGCAAGCGTGCCTCATTACCTGAGCTACCACCTACAGCCGTTAGCTGCTGATCATCCATTTGATAGTAAAAAACGGTTGCATTAACACGACCACTGCCATCAAGTACGTCTGACTTAATACCGGCTTCAATAGAGTTAATGGTTTCTGAGTCTGCAACTGTCACGTCGTTGCTAAATAAAATACGTCCTTGAACACTTGGTGCACGGAAACCGTTTGCAGCACGAACAAATAAGTTTACGTCATCAGAGTATTTATAAGCAGCAGCTAAATCCCATGACACATGGCTATCTTCTGGTGCCACTGATTTAGTTAAGTTAGCAGTAGTTGACTCAGGTGATGCATAACGTGACGCAGTAAAGTCACGCTTATCATCTGAATAACGTAAACCTGCTGTGATTTCTAACTTATCAGTTAACTGATATTCACTTGATGCGAATACAGCCCATGCAGTCGTTTCCTGATCTTGACGTACATAACCCGTTAAGATATTGGCGCCTAAACCGTCATAACCGTAAGTTTCGATTACCTGCTCTTCATTATAATAAAAAGCACCTACTTGATAGTTGAAATCGCCAGCAAAGTCACTTGATAAGCGTAACTCTTGCGTGTATTGATTATGATCAGGTAATGCATCTGCCGTTTCAGATGTCAAAAAGATGACCCCCGGCCCCATCTCAGCTGTAGGGCAACCTGGTTGAAATGGGTTATCACACCCGTAACCACCATCAACATCCGCACGAGAGAAGATTTCAGCACTTTCCCAACCGGTGATTGATGTTAGAGTATAATCATTAAAATCATATTCAACTTTTAAGCTTGCACCTTGAGATTCAACATTTTGCGTCGCAAACTGCACTGAATCTTGATAAATAACTTCTGGGTCAAAATCAGCACGAGGCTTATTAGTGCCCGCTTCAATTGCATTTGCATGGAATACAATTGGCTTACCATTTAAATCACGTGTGTGGTAGTTAAATAGTGCACTTAAGTCATCTTTTTCATATAAAAACTGCACACGAGCAGCTGTTTCTTGATAGCCACCCGTTGCATCATCAATCTCGTTACCTGCTAAACGATTATCAATATAGTCATCACGCTCTTGGCGTAATAAAGACACTCGTGCAGATAAGTTATCAGTTAAACCACCACTTACAGCACCTTCAAAATCAATTGAATTGAATGAACCATAAGATAAAGCAGCATAACCTTCAAAGTCTTGCGTTGGGCGCGCTGAATCAATTTTAACTAAGCCAGCCGGTGTATTACGACCAAACAGCGTTCCTTGAGGTCCACGAAGAACTTCAACTCGGCCCGTATCAAATACAGGGAAGCCTTTTAAAATAGGGCTTTCTTGAACAATTTCATCTACTACTAAAGATACTGGTTGCGATGAGTTCAAATCGAAATCTGAGTTACCAAGACCACGAACATAAAAGCGTGGGAATGAACGACCAAATGAAGATTCAACAGTTAAACTTGGGATTTTCGCATTTAAAAAGCGAATGTCCATACCAGCAGAGCTTGCTGCTTCTAACCCATCACCTTGTAAAGCAGATGCCGCTACAGGAACTTCCTGTGCGTTTTCTACACGTTTGCGTGCGGTGATTTGAATAACTTCTAATTGATTGCTTTTTTCTGCAGCGGGGGCGTCTTCTGCTGCGCTTGAAAATGAAGTACCTGCTACTGCAGAGAACAACGTTGCATTAATAAGGGTTGCTAACGTAGATCTTTTCATTGCTTTCATGTTGGGGTTTAGCCTTTTGTGTGCACTCTTGTTCAACGGTGTATGTGTTGCGCTAGTTCACTTAGCGGGCTCGGCCAATTTTTCGCGCCTTATATTAAGCTGCGCGGACCTCACTGTCGAGAGTGCAAAACGAAGTAGTGAGGCTGAACGAACGATGAAGATTATAACACTTCATGACATTATTACTGCATAAATATGTACATTTAAATAAACTTTTTACAACAATTAACGACACAATCAGCGAACTTAGGCAGTTTTATGCATATATTTTTGAACTTAGCGGACATATGTCCTTGATCAAGCATTTGCAAAGCTATAGCCAAATCTTATAAATGACAATAACTATCACTTACAAGGTTAAACTGCTTAATTCGTATTTAACCACTCACTCTGGCAAAATCGATAGTATTAACATAGCTTAGTACATCACTTTGTACTGCCCTAGGTGTGACTCCTTTGAATTTAACACGGCAAGGATCATCCGCTATTTTTTCATGGCCATCTAATAGCTACTTGCGAACTGCTATGCTAAAAAGGCTAATATGTCTCGTGGAGTTTGAATTCTTAAACAGAGTAAAATAGTGTATTCGAAATTCGTAAACTTATGCTTATCATTAAGGAACAAGATGAATCTAACAACAACACTTGCAAAAAACTGGTCTGTGCTTTTTATACGTGGACTAATAGCAATCGTATTAGGCGTACTAACCTGGCTAGCCCCACAAGCATCGTTGAGTATTATGTTATTGTTTTTTGCTGGTTACTTTTTATTTGACGGTTTACTGCGTAGTTGGATTGCATGGAACTCCCGGCAAAATAACCCCTATTGGCGTTGGTTATTGATAGGCGGTGTGTTATCTATTATTGCTGGATTAGTTACCCTACTAGCGCCAAACATAACAACTATTTTATTACTTTATTATGTAGCTGCTTGGGCAATCGCTATCGGCGCTGTTGAGATACTCGTAGCGGTCAAGTTAAGGGTTGAGATATCAGGTGAGTGGCTATTGATTATTACTGGTGCATTATCGGTAATATTTGGTTTATACCTTGTGTTTAATCCAAGTGCGGGTATTCATACCCTACTGTGGTTAGTTGCAACATACGCCGTTATTTTTGGTACCTTAATTGTTGGTTTTTCTTTGAAGCTTAAAAAGCTTGGTACTTTACAATAATGAGAAAGCCTTGGAGCATTACTGTTTCAAGGCATTTATACCTATTCAATAATCCACAGCGATTAAATCAATTTAGCTTTAATAGTCCTTACGCGATATCACAATCTCACCACCTAAGTGAATATCGCTGTGCATTAAACTACATGACAAACAAAATGAACGATCTGTTCTAAGTTCATAAGCATCTGCAAAAAAAAGTTTAGCTATTCAGGGGTTAGTAAGTTTGACACGCCATAATACCTTTTAAGTGCAGAACGTCTAAGTTCATTATGCTCTTTATGAACAAAATATTAACAATTCTTTACAACCGCTGCTATACCTATATTGTAAGGTCAATACAGCACGAGGAGAACGCGATGTCACAACTAACCTTAAATCAAAAATTAGCCAGCTTACAGCCATTGGTTGATCTAGCGCTATTCGAATCTAGCTTAGCTTACCGTAACAAAATTTTATGTGTACTTGCCGAGCAAGAGCAAACGCTTAATTCAATTAATAAAGAGTTTGGTCATGCACAACCGGAAGGTTTTGGTAGCGAAAAGAAGTTTGTACTTGGCTACAACTAATTTTGCTTAGCATGATTAACTTTTTTCTAAATTACCCATTAAGTAATATGACAACAACCCAACAGTAGCTTTTTTATATAATTTATAATTAAGCTACTTTTTTAATTTTTACCGATAACTTATCTGCTTTTTTCATTTTTTGCGCTCAATCCCCCCATTAAACCGATAAACTTTGTTGTATATAATCCAAAATTTGCTAAGTTAAGATGCTAATGCCTTATTTGTTTTTAAAGGCTAATTTTTTTATTGGAGCTCTTATGCGCAAATCTCTCATCGCTAGCACTATCGCCAGCGCTTTATTACTCTCAGCTTGTAGTTCACAACACGTTGAAGATTCAACTGAACAAGCAACGCAAGTACAAACAATGAATGTTGATAACGTTTTAATGAAGCCAAGCCCACTGCAATATATGGCGCCAGAGTTTGATAAGTTTGGCACAAAAGATTATGAACCTGTTTTCGATGCCGGTATTGCACAGCAAAAAGCCGAAATCGCTGCTATCGCTAATAATCCAGCACCTGCAACATTCGAAAATACGTTAGTTGAAATGGAATACTCTGGTGAGCTTCTTGATCGTGTCTCAACTGCATTTTATAACTTGTCAGGTTTAATTTCTGATTCAGAATACCAACGCATTGCCGCTAAAATGGCACCTGTATTGTCAGCCCATTCTGATGATATCTTCCTAAATAAAGCATTATTTTCACGTGTTGAAAGTGTGTACAACGATAAAGACAGCTTAAACGCTGAAGATCAACGTTTAGTTGAGTTTTACTACACTAAGTTTATTAATGCAGGTGCAAAGCTAAACGAAACACAAAAAACAAAAATGCGTGAAATTAACGCTGAGCTTGCTAAGCTCTCAACCGCATTTTCACAAAATGTATTAAAGTCGTTCAAAGAAGACGTTGTACTAGTAACAGACAAAAGCGAACTTGCTGGTTTATCTGAAGGTGAAATTGAAAGCCTAGCCGCTGCTGCGAAAAAAGCAGGCAAAGAAGGCTACATGATCACCCTTGTGAACACGACACAACAGCCTATTTTAAGCAGTCTTGAAAACCGCAAGCTTCGTGAGCGTATTTTTAAAGCGTCTGCAACACGTGCACAAAACACTAACGGCCCTATCATCATTAAAGAAACCAACTTACGTGCACAAAAAGCGGAGTTACTCGGTTATAAAGATTGGGCGTCATATGTAATGACCACGCGTATGGCTAAAACTACCGAGAACGTTTACGGTATTTTAGATGATCTAGCACCAAAAGCCGTAAATAAAGCAAAAGCTGAAGCTGCTGAGATTCAAAAGGTAATTGATGCATCAGGCGAAACATTTGCAGTGCAACCATGGGATTGGGCATTTTATTCTGAAAAAGTACGTCAAGCAAAGTACGACCTAGATCCTGCATTAGTAAAACCTTATTTTGAAATGCAATCAGTGATCCATAACGGTTTATTCTTCGCAATGGAAAAACTTTACGGTATTACGTTTAAAGAACGTAAAGACCTACCGCTTTACCACGAAGATGTAATGGCGTTTGAAGTATTTAATGCCGATGGCAGCGCAATTGGCTTGTTCTATATGGACCCATATGCACGTGAAGGTAAGCGTGGCGGAGCATGGATGAGCTCATACGTTGGTCAAAGTGGCTTAAAAGGCACCAAACCTGTTATTTATAATGCGCAAAATATTCCTAAGCCTGCAGAAGGTCAGCCAACCTTAATGACCTTCTCTGAAGTAACCACTATGTTCCATGAGTTTGGTCATGCAGCACACGGTTTGTTCTCAGATGTTAAATACCCAAGCCTTGCCGGTACTGCAACAGCACGTGACTTTGTTGAGTTTCCTTCTCAAGCACATGAAGATTGGAATATTGAACCAACAGTCCTTGCTAACTACGCTAAACACTACAAAACGGGTGAGCCAATTCCAAAAGAGCTACTGGATAAAGTACTTGAGTCACAAAACTTCAATCAAGGTTTTGGCACAACTGAATACTTAGCTGCTGCATTACTTGATATGGAATGGCACTCATTTGGTTCTGATATGAATATCAGCGACGTTCAAAAGTTTGAACACGAAGCACTAGAAAAACACGGTATTGCCTATTACCCAGTACCGCCACGCTATAAGTCTTGCTACTTTAGTCATACTTTTGCCGGTGGTTACTCAGCGGGGTACTACGCTTACCTTTGGACTGAAGTATTTGCAGCCGATGCATTTGCCCACATGACAGAGCAAGGTGGCCTTACTCGTGAAAACGGTGATAACTTCCGTAAAGAAATTTTATCAAAAGGTAACAGCCGCGACTTAATGCAAAGCTACATTGAGTTCCGTGGTCAAAAGCCAACTACAGACGCATTACTTAAGCGCCGTGGTTTAGTAGAATAATAACTACTTAATTTTAGTAATAAAGCCCGCACACTGTTGCGGGCTTTTTGTTATAGTAAGGCTTTAAACTTACTGATGTAATACCATGACCTACCTGTTAGCTACCACCCTACTTTGGGCTTTTTCATTTAGTTTAATCGGCGTGTACTTGGCAGCCCAAGTTGATGCATGGTTTAGCGTGCTAATGCGTGTAGCTCTAGCGACATTGGTATTTCTACCATTTTTAAAATTTAAAACCGTCCCCAAAGTTGTCATTGCTAAGCTTATGCTTATTGGTGCAATACAACTGGGTGCCATGTATAGCTTTTATTACCATTCGTTTTTATACCTTAGCGTACCCGAAGTATTACTCTTTACTGTAATGACACCTTTATACATCGCACTGTTGAACGATGTAATTGAACGCCGGTTTAATCCCCAATATTTGCTGGTTGCATTAATTGCTATAGCAGGAGCAATTGCGATTCGTTATGAAGGTGTTGATGAAAACTTTATTTTGGGCTTATTATTGGTTCAAGCTGCAAACTTATGTTTTGCCACCGGGCAAGTCACCTACAAACGCTTAATGGCTGGTAGTGAGCTACCACAACGTACCGTGTTTGGCTGGTTTTTCGTTGGCGCACTGATTGTTGCATGTGTATGTTTTGCTTTATTTGGTGATACCAGTAAGCTTCCCACCACCAGCACTCAATGGGGAATTCTTATTTACTTAGGGACAATTGCCTCTGGCTTTGGTTATTTTGCATGGAATAAGGGCGCAACTCAGGTTAACGTCGGTGGCCTAGCAGTGATGAATAATTTACTCATTCCCGCCGGTATTTTGGTTAACGTTATTATTTGGAATCGCGAAGCTGACCTTGTAAAACTCAGTGTTGGCGGTGCGATTATTATCTCAGCTCTATTATTGAATCAATACCTTAATAGAAATGCCACAAATAAAGCCTAGACTGTCATTAATGAGTAGTGAGGGTTTTATGAAATTACTGATTTGTACATCATTGATAATATTGCTGAGTGCTTGTAGCCAAACACCCCAAAGTAAAAATATTCAAGTGGGCTCTCGGCCTTATTATCTCATTAACGATCTGCCAGCCAGTGAGCTAAAAACACAACTACAGGCATGTAGCGAAGGCCCTTTTTACAAAACAGACTTTTCCATTGGTCACCGTGGTGCGCCAATGCAATATCCTGAGCATACTAAAGAGTCTTATATCGCAGCAGCGCGAATGGGCGCGGGTGTTTTGGAGTGTGATGTAGCCTTTACCAAAGATAAAGAGCTTGTGTGTCGCCACTCTCAATGTGATTTACATACCACCACCAATATTTTAGCCGTACCTGAACTTGCCGCCAAATGTACCGTGCCATTTAAGCCAGCTCAAAACGGCCAACCGGCTCAAGCAAAATGCTGCACCAGCGATATTACTCTCGCTGAGTTTTTAACGTTAAAAGGTAAAATGGACGGCGCGAACCCCAAAGCCACCACAGTCGCTGAATATTTAAATGGTACGCCGAGTTGGCGCACTGATTTATACGCAAGTAATGGCACATTAATGAGCCATAAACAAAGCATTACCCTATTCAAGCAGCTGGATGTAAAAATGACGCCAGAGCTTAAGTCGCCGCAAGTAACCATGCCATTTAATGGCTTTACTCGAGCCCATTATGCACAAAAGATGCTTAATGAATACTCAGCGCAAAACGTGCCAAGTGACCACGTTTTTCCACAATCATTTAACCTTGATGACGTAAAATATTGGATAAACAATAACCCTGAGTTTGCAAACAACAGTGTGTACTTAGATGGTCGCGACGAAACAGCTAATTTTAACCCAAACAACCCTGCGACGTGGCAACCGAGTATGGCAGAGCTTTATGATGACGGCATACGTATTCTTGCACCACCTATTTGGATGCTGTTAGCGCTTGATGACAACAAACAGATTGTGCCGTCCTCTTACGCTACTTCCGCTAAAGCCGCAGGGCTTAAACTTATAGCATGGAGCCTTGAACGCTCTGGCCCGCTAAATAGCGGTGGAGGTTATTACTATCAATCAATTAAACAAGCAATTGATCGCGATGGCGACATGATGAAGGTGGTTGATGTGCTCGCCCAAAAAGTTGGCGTAATGGCCATATTTTCAGACTGGCCCGCAACGGTAAGTTATTATGCCAGTTGCATGAATATGGCAAACAGTGAGTAATCCTTTTTGCTTTGTTATGATAGGCCATATTCTTTAGTATAAGGCTCACTATGATTATTCAGCACCAAAGCCATGATATCGAAACGGCAACGGGTACTATGCGTACCAGTGTTTATCGCCCTCAAGCGGATGGACAGTACCCGGCTATAATTTTTTACTCTGAGATTTTCCAACAAACCGCTCCCATTGCACGCAGCGCAGCTATTTTAGCCGGTCACGGTTTTGTAGTATTCGTACCAGAAGTGTTTCATGAGTTAAACCCTATTGGGACTGTACTTGCTTACGACGACGAAGGTAAAGACAAAGGCAATGCGGATAAATGGGCAAAACCACTTGAATCCCATGACAGCGATACTCAAGCATTAATAGATTTTGCACAAACACAACACTATTGTACTGGCTCAGTGGGTGCGATGGGTGTCTGTATTGGTGGGCATTTAGCTTACAGAGCGGCACTAAACCCAGCAATTAAAGCTGCATTTTGCTTATATGCTACAGATATTCATAGCGATACCCTGCCCGCAGAAATTGGCAATAATTCGTTCGAACGTATGGCAGATATCCAAGGTGAAATTCACTTTATTTGGGGGAAGCAAGACCCGCATGTACCACAAGAAGGCCGCGCTAAAATCTATCAGCAAGCTGTAACAACGGGCATTAACTACCAATGGCAAGAGGTAAATGCACAGCATGCGTTTATGCGAGACGAAGGCGAGCGCTACGACCCTGCATTAGCGATTGCCATGTATCAGCAAGCAGTGGCACTGTTCAGTCGTACTTTATAAGCTTATTTTAAGCAACTGGCTGCTGCGTTAGTTACTTTTAAGCATACCCAAAGCGGTGTGCTTTTTTACAAAGTAATTTTTAAGGTAATCAATAAATAGACGCAACTTCTTCGACCCAGCACCGCCAGGCGGAAATACGCCATAGAGCTCGATGTCTTTACTTTTGTAATCATCCAATACAATTTCTAGCAAACCGGCTTGCACTTTAGGCCACGCATCATAAAGAGGAATACGTCCGATACCGTGCCCAGCTTCAACAAACGCAGTACGTGCTGCGGCGTTATTCGTGCTTAACCCACCTTGCATAATCAAACTGTATTTTTTGCCCTCTTTTTGCAATGTCAGTGATTTACTCCCTAACTGATACACCACCCATTTATGCGCTTTAAGTTGCTCAGGGGTTTTAGGCTTACCAAAGTGAGCAAAGTAATCTGGCGAGCCACAAATACAAGTACTCATCACTGTTAGCTTAGTTGCTTGTAAATTGGAATCATTAAGAGCTACACCACGAATCGCAAAATCAAACCCATGCTTTATAATATCAACAACTTCATCACTTAACTGTAAGTCGATATCGATTTTCGGGTATTGGCGTTTAAAGTCGTTAATGGCCGGTACTATCAATTGCATACCAACATTTACAGGGCAGCTTATTTTTAATAACCCCTGAGGCTCATTTTTAATGTTTTCTATCTGTTGGTTTGCAGCATTTGCTTGCTCTGTAATAACCCTGCAACGTTCATAGTAGGCAATACCCGCCTCTGTTAACGCCATGGTCCGTGTAGAGCGATTTAGTAAACTCACTTCAAGCTGGGTTTCTAATTTTTTTAAGTGATAGCTCGCCACTGCACGGGTTAAACCTAACTGTTTTGCAGCTGCTGTTAAGCTACCTTGCTCAACAATTTGTGCAAACACTACCATACTTTTTAATTGTTCAAATGAAACTTTCATGGTCTCTCCAACTTTAAACGCACTTATTGTATCAATTTATAAATCAATAAAGTTAAATTTATCATCGTTGTTTAAACTAACCTTGGCGCATATAGTAATTAACAGATTAAAATTCATTTCATCAGAAGGAATATCGTTATGGCTAAAAAAATACTTATGGTTCTTACTTCACATGCTGATTTAGGCAACACAGGTGAAAAAACAGGTTTTTGGGTAGAAGAATTCGCAGCCCCTTATTATGCTTTCATCGATGCGGGTGCAGAAGTAACTTTGGCATCACCTGACGGTGGTCAGCCACCGATTGATCCGACAAGTACACTAGCCGACTTTGAAACGGATGCCACTAAACGTTATGACAACGACAGTGCAGCAAAGACATTGATGGCTAATACCAAAATTTTAAGCGAAGTAAACGCCAGCGATTTTGATGCAGTATTTTACCCAGGCGGCCATGGCCCACTATGGGATTTAGTTGATAATGCTGACTCAATAAACTTAATTGAAAACTTTATTCAGCAACAAAAACCCGTTGCCGCGGTTTGCCATGCGAGTGCTGCATTTTTAAATATTAAAGACACAGACGGAAATGCATTAGTTGCAGGTAAAAAAGTAACAGGCTTTAGTAATACAGAGGAAGCCGCAGTACAACTTACTGACATTGTGCCATTTCTAGTTGAAGACGAGCTAATCAAAAAAGGTGGCGATTATCAAAAAACCGATAACTGGGGCGTACTTGCACTAGAAGACGGGCTTGTGATCACCGGTCAAAACCCAGCAAGTTCTGAGCTTGCCGCTAAAAAGCTACTAACCAAATTAGGTTAACTATTGATTTTAAAGCCTTGCCTAGGGTCTGTTTATCTTTCGAGGTTGATTTTGCAGCAGTGCGTTTGGTTTTTAGGCAAGGCAGAGCCTACGTAGTGTGGTTATTCCCCATAAATAGGCGATAACGCAGCATAAATGCCAAACGCGCGCTGCCCTTCGGGTTCTTCCTAAGTGCGATTAACTCTTTGTTGCTCGATTTTTACTTAGCCCACTAGGTTACAAATCTCGCGCCGCGATTAAATCGCACCTAGGTTGAACAAATTTTAATCCTGAAAGGTCAACAGACCCTAGTGCAAGGCTTTTCATTTAAGCATCAAGATAGGTATACTCACCCAAACCCATTTTCAATTAAGCTAAGTATGCCAACCAAAAAAAGCTCTTTGAGCGTCCCTCCTTTATCCAGTAAGCGCTTTACACTTATTGGCATCATTTTACTATGTACTGCATTACAAGTTTTTAATAGCTTACCGGGTGTTAATTTAAATGGCTTAGGTATATACCCGCGCAGCCTTAGTGGTTTAACTGGAATTTTTTTCGCACCGTTTTTACACGGCGGTTGGGCTCACTTAATAAGTAATTTAATTCCCTTTGCTGTGCTTGGTTGGTTGGTTTGCCAATACAGTGTTAAGCGGTTTTGGTTGGTGTTTATTTTCACAGCCCTCGCTGGTGGATTGTTAGTTTGGTTATTTGGCCGTAGCAATATTCATGTTGGACTTAGTGGCGTATTGTATGGTTTGTGGGGCTTTTTAATTTGTTACGGCTTCATGCATCGCTCATTTAAAGCCATGGCAATAAGCGTTGTAGTGGTATTTTTATATAGTGGTTTAATCTGGGGCGTATTACCGCAGCGACCCCACGTGTCTTTTGAGAGTCATTTTTTTGGGGCTATTGCCGGTATAGTGATTGGTTATTATCTAGCAAAAAAAGATAAGAAAACGAGGCTCTAGCGAGTTGGCGAGTTGGCGAGTTGAAAATCAAGTATCAATTCGCATCGTCAACTGTAAGTTTTTCTATCTGTGCTTTTTCATTGTCAGTCAACGCTTGATACCAGCGTGGGTAAGACCAACCATAACCCCATCTAAATGATGTTGGTAAATAAGGACTGCCACCTACTCTAACACCTGCGAGCATAAGCTGAGCTATTTGCGGTTCGCCGACGGCATGTACACATTCTCGTAGCTCTTTATCTGCTTCAAGTCTTTCATTATACGTACCGCCTTGCCAATAACTATAGTCATGATCAGTACAGCACCCTAGCCAAAGTTCATTCTGTTTAAATGTACCATCAGGAAAAGAACTACAGCCATCTGATGTAAAAGGCTTAATGTTTTCAGCATTTACTTTCATACACGCTAGGCATGCCACCATTGATAACAATAAATGTATCGATTTACTCAATTTTAAGATCTCAAGGTTAATGTAATAAGTATCACTGCATGGTCCGTGCTTTGGTCATCTCGCTCAAACACGGGGTTAACCAAATGCCTATCGTAGGTATAATAATCACTTACTGAAAAGAAGCTATCGTCGTAACTTGCATCAAACTCACAAGATAACAATATATAATCAAGTACTGAGCTGCTTGCACCAAAATAATGTGTGGGAGTGCGCTTAAGCACAGTTGTAGCTTCTTGTTTTGCTTGTTCAGTACAATCGGTTTGCGCCTTTACGAATAGCTGCCACGCATCATTTAAGCAATATTTTTCAAGGTAGGTTTTGCTATCAAATGCTGGAGCAAAACGTAGTGAGCTGGTGAGCAAATGACTAAGTACGCCATCGGTTAGATTATTATTAAAGTCCCCCATTAGCAGCATTGGGTTTTGAGTGGCCTCGCGGCGCTTGATCATTTCAAGCATTAATAAGGTGGCTTCACTCCCTCGCTGGACAGTTGATGCCCAACCACCTGCGATATCCGCCTTCAAATGTTCAATAATATTCTTTTCAGGTGTTGTAACTTTGCATTCTGCAACTTCTATCATCGAACGTTTAGATTTAAGATGGACCACATAACAATCACTTAAACCTATATGTGGCAGCTCAATTGTCGCTCTAAGCACTTGGCGGCTAAATGTAAATGAATCAGCCAAGCCAAGAGCTTGCGCAAGTTCAACATCATGTTCTATGGCAGCCACAGCAACAATTGGGTCTCGAGAGGCAATAGCCACCACAGGGCGCTTATATATAAAATCATCTATCACCTCTGGCTCATCAACTACTGCGAAATATTCATAGCCAAGGCCACTTAATAATAGTTTGAGGGACTCAATACTAAATACTTCTTGAAAGCCAATTACATCTGGTCGATATTCAGTTAAATAATCCGTTATCCAACGCTGCTTTTTGGTCCACTGCTGCGCACTATAAATACGCTCAAATTCATAAAATGCATTAGGCGGCTCAAGGTAATTAAACAGATTAAAGGTAGCAATTTTAAGTTGCGTGTTTTTTATCAAAATTTGCTCAGTTGAGTATTAAGGATTGGTTTTTTATGATGAAGCACAACTTTACTTCCCTTGGTCTTAATGATCAACTAGGATGGAGTATTCGTAATAGCATCTATACCTTGATTTAAGTAACCAACGTTTGAGGAGTTTTGATGAGTAACAACGACGACTATACGCCCCCAGCAGTTTGGCAATGGGATGCAGAAAGTGGCGGTGAATGGGCTAAAATAAATAGGCCAATAGCAGGTGCAACCCACCAGCAAGACTTACCCGTTGGTGAGCATCCGCTTCAGCTGTACTCTTTAGCGACTCCCAATGGCCAAAAAGTCACTATTATGCTCGAAGAGCTGTTAGAGCTTGGTATTAGTGAAGCTGAGTATGATGCATTTTTAATTAAAATTAGTGATGGTGATCAGTTCGGATCTGGCTTTGTCGGTGTTAACCCTAATTCTAAAATACCCGCCTTAATGGATCACTCCACCAATCCAGTTACACGTGTGTTTGAGTCAGGTGCGATTTTACAATACTTAGCTGAAAAATTTGATGTCTTGATCCCAAGCGATCACACCAGTAAAACTGAATGTCGTAATTGGTTGTTTTGGCAAATGGGTTCTGCCCCCTATTTAGGCGGTGGATTTGGCCACTTTTACGCTTATGCGCCGGTCAAAATGCAATACCCTATTGACCGTTTTACCATGGAGGTTAAGCGTCAACTAGATGTTCTTAATCGTCATTTAAGTGACCATGATTATATGGCAGGTAGTGAGTATTCAATTGCCGATATTGCTATTTGGCCGTGGTACGGCAATTTAGTGATAAACAATTCATATGAAGCTGCTGAATTTTTAGATGTTGAGTCTTATACACATGTAGTTCGCTGGGCTAAACAAATTGAGCGACGCCCAGCGGTAAAACGCGGCAAAAGAGTTAATCGCGTTTGGGGCCCTGAAGAAGAGCAATTAGCAGAACGCCATAACACTAATGACTTTAGTTAGCTTCTAGGAAATTACTCGCAGCGTTTGATTATGTTGCGAGTATAATTATACAAACTCAATTTCCCTTCCTCATTTTTACAAATTTAGGTTTATTACACTTGCTTACAAAACTAAGATTGTAAAAACCACTTAATTGTTAATAATATATTTACAAAATTTATCGACGATTAAATTTAAATGGAACTTACAATGCTCAAGCCTTTATTAGCCACTACAGTATTACTTCTAGCGCCACTTGCTTTTGCTAGTCAGCAATTAACTATAAAAACCACAAAAGGATTAATTACAACAGACTCACCAATTGTGTTTGCTTATAATGACGAGCTGCAACAGCTTGCGAAGGTTGATTTAGCAAATAACCAAAACCAGATGCTTACTTTACCTAAAAATTTAATTGGCTTTGATACTGCCACGCTGGCAAATACTTTAAACCCTCAAGCGCTTGTTTTAACCACTGATGGCGTCTATCTGAGCGAGCAGAGTAAAAGCACGCCGCTATTTAAATTTGAATCTGTATTAAATCAATTAGAAGTCAGCAAATTTACTAAAGTTAACTTTGTCATTGACGCGAACAATGATGGCCTAAGTGACATTTTATTACCTGATATTGAAACCAATACACTCTACGTTCAAGATCAACAAGGGCAGTTCCACCCTTACGTATTTGCCAAACAAGCACAATTTAAGGGCGATTTTAGATCTAAACGATTTAAATTAGATATTGATATAAGTATTACCCCACAAGTAATTGATGTAAACCAAGATGGCCGCACTGACTTGGTGTTTAGCAATGATAAACAAGCCCAAGTATTGCTAACAAAAGATACAACTTTTGCCGATAAGGTGACTAACATTACCTTTCCTGTAAAATTTGGAAAAATAGAAAACGACAATTTCCACTATATAGATTTAATACATGATATTAATAATGATGGTTTTGTCGATCTTATCACCAAAATTATGCCTGATGCTGATGGCATGGATGCCATGAATGCGACAGTGCACCGCAGCCTTTATATGGGCCTTGCAGGCGGCGGTTTTTCAACACAAGCGATCGTTCTGCCACAAACAAGTATGATAGGTAACTTAAAGTTTGATGAGGACTTTAATAACGATGGCTTAATGGAGTTACAACGATTTAATATCGATTTTGGCTTTGGCACCTTAGCGTCCATGGCCATGGGGGGCGGTGATACTGATGTTGATGTTGAGTTCTCTGTTCATAAGCAGCTTGCAGATGGTACATTTAGCGAAGAACCTAATGCAGACTTTGAGGTGGAAACCCCACTTTCTATGTCTAACGATTCATCATTAAAACCCTTATTTTTAGCTGATATCAACGGTGATAGCAAACTCGACGCCATTTATAAAAGTGGCAGTAAAACACTGTCGGTATACTATGGTAATGATAATTTACTCAGCTCAAAGCGCAAAAAAATCAAACATAAACTCCCTGATAACAACAGCGATATACTTTTAGTCGATATAAACAATGACGATAAGAAAGACTTTGTTTTTAAATTCACCGAAGAAGACGGCACTAGCAGCATTAAAACCGTTATTAATTAACTTAAATTTTGGTTAACTAAAAATAGCCAGATACATAAATGTGTATCTGGCTTAACAACTAAAAATTAATATTGAGCTTTAAATAACCTCGTCTACCGAGTAAATCGTAGGTCATTACATCCGTATTGGCATCATTCCATGATGTTAAAAACGGCGCTTTTTTATCAAAAATATTATCAATTCCGATCGATAAGAAAGTGTTTTGACTAATAAAATAACGCCCTTGAATGTCGTTATAAATAATACTCGGTACTGCACTGCCAATTGGACCACCACCATTAACATCGTCTGCGGTACCAATATAACGCATCGCATAATGTGCCGACCACGTATCAGCTTTGACACTCACGCCTAAGTTAGCGCGCCATTTGGTATAACTGCCCTGATCTTCGGTGATATACCCTAATAGACTTTGCGTATCTTGACCTGCAAACGGGGTTGTTTCGTGCTTTAACAAGCGTGTGGCATCTAATTCAAACTGACTAGTTAAACCAAATAACTCGGTATTGTAGCGCGTGTTGAAATCTATCCCACTGACCTTTTCAAATGCTGCATTTACCGGGCGTTGACTTAAGGAGTTAACTTGACCTGTCACAGGATGACGCGTGAATGTATCGCAGTAAGCGCTATATACATCAGGATCGGTATAACATAATTTGAGCGCATCAGAGCCATTGACTGAGGTAATGGCATCTTCAACTTCGATATCAAAATAATCAACGGTAGTCGATAAGCCTTCAATAGTATTAGACTGCCACACCATACCTAGGGTGAGTGTGTCTGCTGATTCTGGATTTACATCGGGGTTGCCACCAACTGAGGTACGCACTGTTGTACCATCTTGAACAAAATCAGCGGGTAAACCAGCTGCTAAGCAGTTTGTAGCAATATCACCAGTAGCCCCTTCACAAGGATCAATAGTGCGCAGGTTTTCGGCATTTGTACCACCAAATAGCTCCGTGATCATCGGTGTTCTAAAGGCTGTTGATTTAACTCCTCGCAGCATTAAACTATCAACAACTTGCCATGTTAAACCCAATTTATAAGTCATCTTACTGCCAAATGTACTGTAATCTGAGTACCGCGTAGCAACTTGCGCCTCAACACTCTCAAGTACTGGAATTGCAAATTCAATGAAACCTTCTGTAACGGAGTAACTGCCATCAATGGCATCTTCACCGCCATTGGCAAGTACTGTTGAATCCGGGTTACGCCAGCCTTTTTCATCACGCTTTTCAACCCCCGCAGCAAAAGCTAAAGTCCCTGTTGGTAATTCAATAATATCGCCTGATAAATTGAAAGTAAGCGACCTTAATTCATTGCCGCCATTGCCTTCACGGCGATATTTTACATAATCAATTACCTCTGGGCTTAATTCATCAACACCAAACCAATCTCCACAGGGAATAACAGCACCACTTTCATAACTGCAAATACTGTCATCGAGCGTATTGGCCACTTTGCTAATATCTTGATCAAACGTCCAGCCATCAGTGCCTGTATTACGACCATAGTTATAAGCTAGCTGCCAAGTCCAATCATTATTTAAAACCCCATCAAGGCCAACAACAATACGTGTAGTATTGGTTTCTTGGAAAAAGTACGGGGCGCCAAGCTCAACATTACGACGTCGTGTTATTTCTAAATCTTGCCCTGTTGGATTATAAGCAAAGTCTTTTGACACCATGATGCCACTAATACTACGCGGCGTAACAATCTGCTCTGATTGACGATTGCTGTACTGCGCTTCGGTAAATAAATTTAAGTTGTCGGTCAGCTGATAGGTAAAATTAGTCGATAAATTAATACGTTCGCTTGGGTTAACGGCATTTAAGTAACTGATGTAATTAAAACCGTGTTTAGCTGAGTCATAAGCTTCATAGCTATTACCATCACCATTTGGGTCTTGATTAAACTGCACGCTGCTGCCATCTGCTAATAATGCCCGTCCACCAGCGGTTGTCGCACTACCAAAACAATCTAACTGGCTACTACCATCATCATTAATCGTTTCACTTTTAGCGCACTCAATTCGGTCTGACTGCCTGACTGCTTCGGTATTTATATAGCTTGCACTAAAAACAAAATGGCCTCGTTCAAACTCACCACCTATATTAAAACTTAGCTCTTGGCTTTGCCCTTCACCATCATCGGCAGCACCTATTTTAGCGGTGAACTCGGCGCCATCTAGTTGTGTTTTAGTGATGATATTAACCACCCCTGCGACCGCATCAGCGCCATATATAGCTGATGCACCATCTTTAAGAACTTCAACTCGTTCTATAATTGAGGTAGGTATCATATTTACATCAACTGAACTATTTGCCCCTGTACCGCCATTAACTATACGTCGCCCATTGAGTAGAACTAAAGTACGTTTGATCCCCATGCCACGAAGGTTAACTTGAGCCGTGCCATAACCACCACTGGTCCAATAGGCATTAGTAGCATTACCTGCAACTCCCGCAGAAAAAGACATACGCTGTAGTAAGTCTTCCACATTTACTATGCCTGTCTGAGCAATTTGCGCAGCATCAATAACCGTTACCGGGCTGGCACTTTCAAAATCAGTGCGTTTAATGTGTGAGCCAGTAATATTTATGCGTTCAATATTATCGTTTTTATTATTAGCAAATACGTTAAAGTTTATCAGTGCAAGTGAAATGGCAGAAAGTGCCATGAGGTTATTCATAAATATGACCTATTAAAATTTTTATTTTAAAAATAGGCGCTTATGATAAAGATTTTAGGAATATTGAGAATGTGACAAATTGTCGCAGGGGAGAAATCAATCAGCTACAGACCCCCCGAACTGATTAATTTGATGGTTAATTAAGCTTTTACTCAAAATGAGACCGCGTCTTACCTTTTGACACTTGTTATTTGAATACCTGCGATAGACACTTTTGCGACTGTCAGATCGCGTCTGTTAATCCAATCTGCCTTTAAACATTAACACTGATTCGTTTAACACTTTAAAAAAGCACTCCCCTATAAGCTTAATGGCAGCGTTATAAAGTTGGCCGCTTTAAACTAAACATGTCCGTTGTTTTAGTAAACTCATCTCCGCCCAGTTTACCTACGCTTTTTAAAGCAACGGGGTCGATATAACCATCAACAAGTACTGCATCGTCAATATAAACTCCCACAACATTAAGTAACATCATTTGCCCACCAGCTGATTGTTCACTAATGGTAATCACCTCGCGGAGGGAGCATTCATAGCGGACTTTTGACGCTTTTACGCTGATGGGTTTAACAAGCCGACTTGCTGTTGATTCAATATGTGCCGCATCAAATTCACTGACCTCAGATGAGTAGTTTGCACAGCTTTGGTTCATTTGCTCAACTTGCTGCTCACTGACAATATTAACCACACACTCTTTGCTCGCCAGCAGGTTGTTTAGAGTGTCTTTATTGCGCTTTTCACCGGGGTTAACTTGGGTAACACTCAATACAGGCGGGTTAACGCTCGCCACTGTAAAAAATGAATAAGGCGCAATATTTGCCACTCCATCACTACTAAGCGTACTTATCCACGCAATCGGCCTTGGCGTTATGCCGCCGACTAATTGACTATAGATATTTGGTTTTTCAAGGGATTGAGTTAAATCTAAAAACACGTATCGCTCGCTTTAATGTTGATAAAATAAAAAGTCACACGTATTAAACGTGTTCAGTGTTTGTCACGTATTGACACAAAATGGATTAATAAAACCCTAATGACAAGTTTATTATATGACACACTCTGTATATTGGTTCACTCACGACCTACGGTTATCTGACAACGCGCTACTACGCCATGCATGCGAGCAAAGCTCATCAATCAGCTTTATTTATTGCATTGACCCTGATTGGTTTAAAAGCAACCGTTTTAACTGCCAAATACTGGGCGAACAACGATGGGCGTTTTTGGTTAAATCGCTGCACCAATTAAACAGTCAGCTTAATGCACGTGGGCAACACTTAGTTGTTTATTTTAAATCGCCGCTGGACGTGATTGATCATTATTACTCTCATCATAATACCCGAGTAATTTACTGTAGCGACCAAGTTGGCTTATACGAACGGCAATCACTCAGTGCAATCACTGATAAATACAGCGAAATTACACTTAAACAAAGTAATACATTTACCTTGTATGACATGCATCAACTGCCCTTTGAGCTAAGTGATCTGCCGTCAACATTCAGTAAATTTCGTAAAAAGGTAGAATCATCAAACCTCTCTATAAAATCGCCCGTTGAGAGACCGAGCCATTTCCCTGCGCCGTTAATTGCCCCAGTACCTTGGCCTAAATCTTTACCTAAGGTTGAGCAGTTATACTGTGAGTTTGATGCAGGCGAAGTAGCAGCTCAGCACCACGTTGGACAGTATTTTTCAAGTTCAGCTCCGAGCGAATATAAACTGACTCGCAATGCCCTTGATGGCATGGCAAACTCAACTAAGTTCTCGCCTTGGCTTGCCAACGGTAATGTGTCGGTGCGACAGACAATGCACGCACTGCAAAAGTATGAGCAACAACACGGCGCGAATGATTCAACTTACTGGATTTACTTTGAGCTACTTTGGCGTGAATATTTTCAGCTTTATAGTGTGCGCTATGACCATCAATTATTTGCATTTAGTGGCATAAGTGCAAACAAACCACTGACCAGTTTTTATTCTGGACGCTTTAAACAATGGTGCATGGGCACCACCCCCTACCCCATTGTCAATGCGTGTATGAAACAACTAAATCAAACGGGTTATATGTCTAATCGCGGACGCCAACTTGTTGCTAGCTGTTTAGTGAATGAGCTCAAATTAGATTGGCGTTTTGGTGCAGCTTACTTTGAACAACAACTCATTGATTACGATGTGGCAGCAAACTGGGGCAACTGGCAATACCTTGCTGGGGTGGGTGCTGATCCTCGCTCTGGCAGGCATTTTAATTTAGTTAAACAAACTCACACTTATGACCCCGAAAATACCTTTATTAAGCGCTGGCGAGGTGATGAGGTTTATAGCATAGACTCTGCCGATGCTGCAGATTGGCCATTAAGCAGTTAATAATGCGCGAAAAGGTTAATATAGTCTGGTTTAAACGAGATTTACGTTTATCTGATCATCAGCCACTTAAGTACGCGTTTGACAGCGCACTACCGACCCTGCTTATTTATAATTTTGAGCCACTGCTCATTGATGATGCTCATTATAACGAGCGTCATTGGCGTTTTGTTTATCAATCGTTGATTGAAATGAATAAACAGCTCGCGCGCTTTAATGCCCGCGTTTATCTGTTCAATTGCCCAATGGATGAGCTACTTGATTCATTAAACAAGCAGTTTGAAATTGTTAGCTTATTGAGCCATCAAGAAATTGGCTTAAATAATACGTTTGAACGCGACAAAGCAGTTAAAAAATGGTGTAAACACCATGCAATAAACTGGCTTGAGTTTCCTACCGGTGGGGTTATACGCGGGGCTAAAAGCCGTAAAGGCTGGAACGAACACTGGCATCAATACATGCATAGCCCTATTGCTATTCCAAACTGGAAAAACGTCAATGCGGTGGCATTAAATGATTACCAAATGCCCACGTTACCCGATAGCTACACAGAGCAACATCCGCACTTTCAAATTGGCGGTGCGTTGGAAGCCCAGCAAGTTATGCAAAGTTTTTTTGAAAGTAGAGGCAAAGGCTATCAAAAAGGCATTTCAAGTCCCAGTTTAAGCCAAATCCATTGCTCTAGGCTCTCGCCTTATTTAGCGTGGGGCAACATTAGCCTTAGGCAAGTGTACCAAAAAGCAATCGATGCATATGACTCAAAACACCCTGACAAACGATGCTGGAAGCGCCCACTAGCGGCGTTTGTCTCGCGCTTGCATTGGCATTGCCATTTTATGCAAAAGTTTGAAAGCGAATGTTCAATGGAGTTTAAAGCGCTTAATGCGGGGTATTATCAATTTCCCTACCGCGATGACGATCAGGTCGCTGAGGATATACAGCGTTGGGCCCAGGGGCAAACAGGTGTGCCGATTATTGACGCCTGCATGCGCTGTTTAAAGCACACCGGCTACATTAATTTTAGAATGCGCGCCATGTTAGTGAGCTTTGTGACCCACCACTTAAACATTAGCTGGCAGCAAGCAAGCTTCCCCTTAGCTAATTACTTTTTAGACTTTGAGCCAGGCATTCACTATCCGCAAATACAAATGCAAGCCTCAGTGACAGGTATCAACACTATTCGCCATTACAACCCGATTAAACAATCTGAGGATCAAGATCCAAACGGAGAGTTTATTAAAAAGTGGTGCCCAGAACTTGAAAAACTGCCCATTGAATACTTACATGAACCATGGCAACAAACGCCAATGGAAGCGTTATTTAACGACTTTAAAATAGGCGAAGACTACCCCGAACCCATGGTAGATTTAACAAAAGCCTCAAAAGAAGCGCGCGATAGGCTGTGGCAATACCGTGAACGGGTTGATGTACAACGGGCCATCCCTGCGATACTCAAAGCCCTCGTAAGTATTACACCGTGACCCAAAAACACTAAAAAGAATGGTAAACATGGCACATAAGAAATTACATTTACCGCAAAAAAACTGCCCCGTTTGCAAGCGTGACTTTACCTGGCGAAAAAAATGGCAACGGGACTGGGACAACGTAATTTACTGTTCAGAGCGGTGTCGGCGAAACGCAAAATAAACCTTGGTGTCAATATTGCAAAACCCTACTTGAGTATCGTGTAAATACCGATTAGCCGGTATAAGCATGAAGAGCTTGCAATGTTATTGCAAACTTTACACAACAAACCCAAGGAGACATTATGACGATTAAAAAATCAGCATCAGCCAATTGGTCAGGGGATATTAAATCAGGTAAAGGATCAATAAGTAGCGAAAGTGGTGCACTTGAGAGCCAGCCATATGGGTTCAACACCCGCTTTGAAGACAAAGCCGGCACTAACCCAGAGGAGCTGGTTGCAGCAGCCCACTGTGCTTGTTACAGCATGGCGCTTTCACTGGCACTCACTGAAGCGGATTATGTAGCCGATGATATCAAAACCACCGCAACCGTTAGCCTAGATGAGGTAGATGATGGCTTTGAAGTAAGCCACATTGCGCTTAATGTAGAGGCTAAGATTGAGGGTATTTCACAATTAAAGTTTGACGAACTGTGTGTACAAACCAAAGAAGGTTGTCCTATCTCAAAACTAATGAATGCTGAGATATCACTGTCAACTCATTTAAATTAATACGTTAGTTAACTATTAATTATTTTTAAGCCAAGCTACTTTGCTTGGCTTTTTAATGTTTATGGCAAATACGATACTTAGTAGCTTACTCCACTCTCCACGTATTACTTTATGGCAAGTGATGGTTATACGTTATGAGCGCTGATACTTGCCCAATGAAAATTAACCAGCTGCTGTTAGTTGCTGTTGTGCTAGCAGTTTTTTGAGTCGCTCGTTTTCTTCTCTTAATAACGCAACTTCCTCTTCCAGCGGTAATTTTTTATCTGCAGTGTGTTCGCCATGGCGTTTTTCACGTAGGTGCATAATGACTTGTTCTGAGCTTACAATATCACCTACTTTTGCTTTAAAGTTATGAATAACGCCTGCTTGTGGTGTCACGACCTCTAAAACGGCTTTTTCAAATTCTACATCAAACAATGCTTGATTGGCGATAATTTCGCTGAGGTATTCATCAAACTCACTAAATTGAGATTCAAGTTCCTCTAGCTGGATAAGCAGCCGTGAAAGTTGGTCATCACAGGCTTCAGGGGTTTTTGCATTATTCAGCGCATTGGTAATGCTTTGCGAAAACAGTTTAAAACGCGCTGCAGAACCATGCGCTTAGTCGAAATATCCATGACTTCCATTTTATGGTTCACAGGATAAACAATATCGTCCGTTGTAGTGACATCAGGCTCGTTTTTCATTTTGTTGATGATTAAAGCTTGGCCTTGCTCAACCTTGCGGTAAAACTTACCAACGATAAGCAAGATAGCAAAAATGATCGCTATTGCTATACCTACAAATGTTAGTATAGGGATGAGATTATATAAAAATTCCATGTTATGTCCTCTAACGTAATTATCGGTTTTTATATTCTACGCATACCATTTCAGGCAATCTGCTTACCACGGTTTACGAGTTATGGTGTAGCAGCGTTGATCTTTGAGGTGTTCAAGCAACACGGCTGTGTCACCTGAGGTAAACTGTTCAGTATCTGCGCGAACTTGAATAAGTTGCTCAGTACCTTGAAACTGCACGCGCGCTTGACCAAATGTACTTGTTACTTTGCCCGTGACAACTGTGCACTCTAAGCCTAATAAGTCAGAGCTTTTTGAAGTTTCGGCGCTATTAAAAAAGCGCTGTAGAGGTTTTGAAATAATCGCGGCGATAGGCATAGCCACTAACACACTGGTAGCCACCATTAATATTCCAAAAATGTAAAATAATATGCCATTACCTAGCAAGAATGAAAGGACTTATGAGCGTATATAGAGATAAGCCAACTTGTCAACACAATGAGGCTCAATGAAACCGTAATTGGCCCCCCAAACCCCATGTTAAACCATGAAGATATACTTGGGCTTTGCGCTGCATCGGCATCAATATCGAGATCTGATTCGAACATACCTATATAGGCAAAACCAACAAGGGTTATCAGCCAAAAAAGTATCACAACCAAAAGAAGCGCCGTAAAAATGGCTGTAGGGAAAGTAAATGCTAAATTTAAAAAATCCATTGTAACTGCTACTCAGCTTTTATATTTATTATCCTTATAGAAAATTTTTACCATTTTAAGGCACAATTGTTAGGTACTTTATAAAAGATAGATCTAATTATGTGCACAATTACAACTAAAAGATCTTCAAACAAATTGCATTCGCTTACTTGCTTTTAACCCGTGTACCTATGCTATGCTTAAAACCAAGATACAAAAAATCAACCTTCCATTGACATAAAGAGATGTTTTTGTACTTAATAGCGCACCAAGTTTAATTTGTACTCATAACATAGTGGGTTATTTTTAACCTAGCATAAGACTCTATATTTTTACAAAAAATAAAATATAGGTACGCAATATTCAACTATAACAGGGTTGCATTCTGCGCTTGAAACTAATAAATACGAGGGAATGATGAACAAACATTTAATTATCTATGCTGTAATATTTATGCTAAGTGCGTGTGGCGGAGGCTCTACAAACACTCCAGAGGATGAAGTTCCGGTTACAGATGATCCATTCCAACCTATCGAATCGACGGAAAATTTATCTATTCCCAACAATAGGGAATTTGATACATATAATGTTTTAATACTGGGTAACAGCCATGTCGCAGGCATTGAGGTTTTACTAACTAAAATATTCACTCATGTCAAAGCCGATAAAACTATTAATATTGAAACTCATGGGGGTATGTTTCTCGATACTATTATCAACAACAAAAGTATTGTTGAAGCATTACAAAATAACCAATGGACACATGTTATTTTACAAGGGCAAAAATACTCTCAAAGTCATTCAGTTTTGTACCCTATAGATGCGACAGTTACTTGGATTCAACGTGCTAAAACGATAGGAGCCACGCCAATTCTTTTTCCAGAACATCCGCTGAAAAATAGGCCGGAAGATGCCGTTTACGTGCACGGTATACACACAAGAATTGCACAAAAACAATACAGTTGTGTTGCACCTATTGGATTAACATGGAATAAAGCGTTAATGCTGTCCCCCGGGTTAGACCTTCATAGCTCAGATGGAAACCATGCAAAACAGTTAGGTAAACTCCTCACTTCGCTTGTTTTATACGAAACAATAACCGGTGAATCTGCAGACTTATTAACATTCAGTGATACGTTACCAGGTGATGCTGCTACTCAAGCATTATTCGGCCAAGTAACATCACAAGCAATTATTGAGAATCCACCTTGCGATTTTTAAAGCAAAATAGTATCCATGCCTTTTTCAACATGGATACTACTAGTCATAGAGTAGTCGAGCTTTAAGTACGTTTGTATAGGCTAAATTAAAGTCATCACATATTACCCAGTTTTATCATCATTGCGGTGTACATCTTAAGATTTAACTTTAACTGCTCAGTGGTTATAAACTCATGCTCTGAATGACCTGTGTATTTTTTACCAGGCATAGATGGGCCAAACGACACTGCATTATCAAATAATTTTGCGTTGGTGCCCCCTCCTATCGACACAAAGCCAGCATCTTCATCACCCGTAAAGTATTTAAATATATCCAGTAATGCTTGGGCATGGGGTGCGCTATCAAGCAGCATCGGTGTGCCAATGATCACCTGTGTATCTTTTAATGTAACCTGATTAATAGCCTGCCAATTAGCCAATGCCGAGTCGATTTGTTGTTTTAGCACAGTTTCATCTTTACCTACTGGGCGGCGCATATTAACAGATAAAGTAATATCGCTATCATTTCGTTTTAATAACGTAGGTGAAACTGTCATCGGCCCCATAAAGTCATGTGTATACGCAATATCACCAAACTGTTTGCCATATAAATCCAAGCCTATGAGCTGGTTTATAAACTCAATTGCTTGGCCGTCGCTATTATTCTCAAGCTCAATATCTTTAAAGACTTCTGCTAGGTGGGCAATGGCGTTAAAACCCGCCTCTGGCTCTGATGAATGCGCCGACGTGCCTTTTACTGATACCTTAATACCTTGATTAACTTCAGTAACGGCAACTTTGACATCCTTGAGTGCGGCAATATTGGTATTAAGCGTTTCAATATCTGCCTCTGTCGCATTATGTAAGATAGCGCTGGCGTCTTCTGGGATTTGGCTTACAAATGCACCGCCTTCTAAATTGCTTACATATGCACTTGTTTGGTCTGAGTTGCCTGAAAACGTGGGTGCAATTAAGCTCCAGCCTTTTTCTGCTACAACAACTGGATACGATGCATCAATCGTTACTGCGTATTTAGGTTGCTGATAGGTTTTCATAAACTCTTCAAGCGGTGCCCAGTCAGACTCCTCTGCTAAATAAATCATCAGCTCTATGCGGTTTTCAAGCTTTATGCCTTGATCTTTAATGGCTTTCATCGCATAAAGTGCTGTAGCGATTGCGCCTTTGTCATCTTCAGTACCACGGGCTATTAATTTACCCGGCTCCGACGTGCTATCTACTTTAAATGGGCTTTGCTGCCACTTACTCGCATCAGCCGGTTGTACGTCCCCATGGGTCACAATCGTGACTTTTTCAGCCTGCTGCCCCATGCCAATCAACACGGTGTAGCCTAAATCTTGGTAGTCAAAGCCAAGCTCTGCCGCTTTCATTTTTAACAACGCTTTAAAGCCAATAAAGTCTGGGTTAGTAGGCGTAGCTACTCCCTCTTGATTGACTGTTGGGTATGACACTAAATTAGTCAAAGTATGAATTTGTGCATTTTGGTATGTATCTACTGCATATGCAGCCGCATCATCACTGATTTGGTGTAAATTAGCATGAGCGCTGGCGGTGAGTAATGCGAGGCTAGCTATAACAAACTTTTTCAAAGCAAATTCCTATAAATGAAAGGTAGGCAAGAAGTTATAATTGTAACGCTGTTAACTCCCTCTTAGCCAGCTTTGTACCAGTTATTAAAGATTGAATATTTAAATAGCTAAACATGGCTTATACGCTGTATACTACGCCACCAATTTTAAGTAGCTGTTAGCGTAATCAAACATGAACCGTAGAAAGAAGATCGTCACTAAATTTCAGAAAAAAGATAAACGCGCTAACGCAAAATTACATAAAAGTAATAAGCCTGCTTATGTTTCAAAGGCTGAGCGTGAAAAGTTAGCGTTAGAGCAAAGCCAACTTGATCATGTAGATGAAACTGAAGAAGAATAAAGCTATTTATAGTCATAGCTTTATTCTTAATTAAAAATTCTAAAAACTATAACTCATACCCAAATTAATCGAGCGACCTTGTCCTGCAAGTTGCGTAAAGCCTTGGCTTTGATCTACATTAAACTGCGCGATACTCACGCCGCCTAATGGCTGTTGGTAGTATTCATCAAGTAAGTTTGTTATAGCTAGTTTAACGGTTAGCTTATCCCACGTACCTTTCGTCTGTAAATTTAATAAGCTATAGCTATCTGTTTGATTTTCGAGACGACGAGGATCAATACGTGTTTTACTATCAATCCACTCCCAACTGAGTGAACTCTGCCAATTACCCATTTGCTGTGCTAATGCTATTTTACTGTGTAATGGCATAATTTGATAAAGTGGTTCATTACTGTCATCACGTTCACCATGAGTACTGGTAATAGCCGCTGTTAAGTCCCATATACCTGCGCTTTTGCTATCGCTCACACGTACAGCAGCTTCAATTTTTCCACCATATAATGTAGCGTCTAAATTAGTAAACTGGAGCGTATTTCGCTGCGTAATGGCCATTTCAGTTCGATTAGTGTTCCCCACAACTGTGCCATCAATATAATCATTAACTTGGGTATACCAAACATTGGCGCTTATCTGCCAAGTATCATCTTTCGCAGATTTAGTATAACTACTGCTGAGTGTATGTGCGGTTTCTGCTTCTAAATCAGGGTTACCAATATAACCGTTACCATCACCAAACCAGCCAATCATACTGGTTGACATGGTACTCACTCCCCAACTGTAACGTTCATATAAATTAGGGGCTCGGCTTTTACGTGCTAAGCCAAGTTCTAGCTCATCTTCATTTGTTATTTGATAGCGCACGAGTAGGCTTGCATCTACTAATGTATCGCTGCGTTCTCTATCCATAGCATTAAATGCCATTGCTGCATCTTGATTTGGGTCATCCATCATCATCGATGACATGTCGCCCATACCCGACATATCACCCATTGCATCCATACCTGACATATCGTCCATGCCGCCATCCATGGTCATATCACTATAAGGTTGTACTTCGCCAGCATCCGTGTGCACATATTCAATTCGTGCGCCCGCTGATACCCACCACTTTTTATCTAGCTGCTTTTGTAACTCTGCAAAAGCAGTGTAGCGATCGCGTTCACCATCATTTATATTTACATAATCATTTGGCCCCATCATCATTGAACCTTCAATCGCAGGCCACCAATCATCAATGCGATAACCAAAGTATTCTTGTCCTAATAATAATGTAGTATCTTTATCGAGTTCTAAACGCCAGTTAAGTTGATAACTCATATCTTGCGCATCGGTATTCATCGGCATCATGCCAGTTTTTTCAGCCGTGAAAAAACCCATTTCGTGCTTTACATCGTTATAGTTAATCTGAGCTTGAAACTCACCGCTTTCGAGAGTGCGTTTATATTGACTGATCAAACCGTAACTGGTGTTATCAGTCATATCCATATATTGGTTTGGGAACCCTTGAAACGGTATTTTTTGATGTGTTAATTTAACAACTAGTTGTTGTTTTTCATCTCTTAATGCAGCTGTTAGTGCATGGTTTTGGGCGCGATACAAGGTATCTAAAACAAGATCTCCGTTACCATCTTCGTAACTATCCGCGTCTTCATATGCGCCTTGATAACTTAAACTGAATGTGTCGCTGGCAATACGAGCGCCAACGCCCACAGCTTGCGCGTTATTAATACTGCGGTATTGTGCAGAAACATAACCCGAATGCCAGCTTAATGAATCACTATTGCTGTACTGAGGAGCTATAGAATTAACACTGATCACCCCTGCAATATTATCGCCACCAGCACTCACAGGTGAAACACCTGCCACCACTTGATATGAGGTAATTTGGTTTGCTGATATATAAGACAAAGGTGGATTCATTTGATTACCGCATGCCGCTGTAATATCTGCCCCATCAACTAAAACCTTTACTCTATCGCCCATCATACCATTTAGAATAGGTAGGCTAGACACACCGCCCGCGGCAGAAAAATCAACGCCCAATTCACTTAGTAGCTGATCTGCATTACCTAAATTTGCATGTGAATTGAGATGTTGGCCTTGAACTTCAATATGTTCAATTGAATTATCAGCAACTGCATAGGGAGAAAGTAAACATGCAATACTAATAGCTAAAGGAGAAAGTACATACTGAGGATGAGATAGTGATAATTTGCTGCTCATTTTATTGTTTATTTACAATAGGTTTAAGATGAGCAAAGTATATAACTTGGTAACAAGCCTGAAAACGCGACAAATTGTCGCACCCCCTGTTTTATATAATTACAAATAGTGAGCATGCTACCTAGCAGCATGCCCTACCAAAGGCCTGAGGTGATTAAAGTTGACTAAGCTCTGTGTTTAATTGCGCAATAAATTGATTTATACGCTCAGCATTTTTACCTAAATCACTTTTACCTACTCGTGACTTACTGCGGATATCTAGCTCACTACCATCACCTTTAGCAATCACTCGGATAACAACGTCATCCTTAAAGCCAAACCACATGGTCGTATCTGTGGCTTCAATAATTCCGTTTTCAATATCAGCACTGACTAGCTCCCAACCTAAGCTTTTTACCGAGTCAATAGAAACACGGATCACATGTTTTGTATTCTCTTTAAATCTTAATGTAGTTAGGTCTGGGTAGGCTTTAAGCTGCTGCGCGGCAGTTTCTGGTCCTGCGTACTCAACCGGATTAGGAGCATCGGCTCGTAATTTTGCTATAGCAACAAATTCAGGTGGGGTAACTACATCGGTCGAAATATCATGAATAGGCGGTACACTTTTAGCTTTACTCATAATACTAAGAGGCATAGCCACAGCAACAATAGCAAGTACTGCACTTATAGCAAATAATGGCCAATATGTGCTTTTACGAAAAAAACCAGCTTGAACAACAAGTAGAATAAGCCCTGCAATTGCAGCAAATACACCATAGCGAATGCCGGTAAAAGCGGTACTAAGCTCAATTAATTGCCATTTATACAAAGGCCCAGGAAGTACCACAAGCAAAATAGCTAATAGGCATACTATACTACTTAATTTTTTCATCTTACTGCTCCGCAATATTTATTTAAACTTGACCCACACAATACCTTATTTACTTGCTAATAGATCAAATTAATCATTGATTATTAAATATCGAGCTGTAAAATCACACTTATTGGAACGTTCCTAATAAAATTAAAGTATACCAATATTACGTATTCTGCATTACTGGTTCAGAGCTTTAACATAGTTTGTTCTTCTCTCATATTCTTTATGCTTCTATCTACAAGGGTTAATTATGTCTTTACAACCTAGCGCTGTTAACAATGCGCTAAGTACTTCTGCTATTTTATTGGTGCTGGCACTTGGCACATTTATTTTAGGTCTTTCTGAATTTTCTATGATGCCGATGCTCCCGTTGATCAGCGAAACATTTGCATCAACACCTGCGCAATCCGGCTTTGCGATAAGCGCCTATGCATTAGGTGTGGTGGTTGGCGCACCTATATTAATGCTCAGTACGGCTAATATGCGTAAGCGTAAAGCTTTGTTAATTTTTTTAGCTATGATGTGTGTAGCTAATGGTCTAAGTGCTATTGCAACATCATTACAGCAATTAGTACTGTTTCGGTTTTTAAGTGGGTTACCCCACGGCGCTTATTTTGGCGCTGCTATATTGCTGGCAGCAGACATTGCCCCATCAGGTAAACGAGCAAGCTTTATGTCTAAAGTATTTATGGGCCTGACCGTCGCAACCATTGTGGGTGTACCCGTAGTTACCTTAATCGGGCAAAATTTTAGCTGGCGTTATTGCCTTGCTGGTGCAGCCATACTGGCTTTTATCGCATTCTTTTTGGTTTATAAAGTAGTGCCAAATAAAGACAATCAACAAGCATCAAATATAAAAGGTGAAGTAAGCGTACTTAAAAATAAATTAGTCTGGTCTATTTTAGGCATCATAATTATTGGCTTTGGTGGTGTATTTTGCATATACACATATATAGCCGATACAATTTTACAAGTTACACACACCCCAGCTTATACTATTTCTATTGCTATGATTATGTTTGGTATTGGCTGCACATTGGGTAACTACATACTCGGTAAAGCGGCAGATCACTCACCGTTATATACAACAGGCATAGCACTATTAAGCGCTATTGCCTTTGCAGCTATGTACGTCAGTGCAAGTGAGCATATTTGGCTCATGTATGTAGTTATCTTCTTTATTGGCTGTAGCGTAGGTCTAGGTACCGTTATTCAAACTATGCTAATGGATGTGTCACCAAACGGCCATGCCATGATAGGAGCATTAGTGCAATGCGCATTTAATGTTGCAAATGCGATTGGCCCTTGGGTTGGTGGGCTAGTTATAGCAAATGGTGCTCTACCCAATCAAACCGGCTACGTTGCAGCTGCTTTATTTGCTGGTGGTTTAATAATGTGGCTTATAAGTGCCATGCAGATGGGCAAAAATAAAGCTTTAACGGCTACTGTTTAATCTTGTCAGCCTCATGAACCTCATAATATTGTATTAAATTTACTCTTGCAGTAGGATGCTAATAGAGTAAATACTGCTTAAATAACAATAATGAGCAAAGCATGAGCACATCTATCTTTTTTGTTGGTGATTGGCAAGTAACGCCAGCAACAAACACCCTTCGCTTGGGCGATAACGTCAAGCAACTAGAACCCAAAGCAATGGATGTGCTGTTATTACTTTGTGAAAAGCAAGGTGAACTACTCTCCAGTGACGAAATAATAAATCATTGTTGGCAAAATATTGCTGTAGGTGACAACCCGTTACACAAAGTTATCACTCAATTACGTAAAGCCTTTAATGATAAAGCGAGCGACCCTAAGTACATTGAAACCATTCGTAAACGTGGTTATCGTGTTATTGCTCCTATTAGGTTCACCCTTGATGACGAGCAAAAAGCAAATAATACAACCTGGCAAGGTGACTCGCCCTTTGTTGGCCTAAGCGCTTTTTCACCCGAGCAAGCCAATGTTTTTTTTGGTCGTTCCAAACAAATTTCCACCTTGCTACAACGTGTTTCAGCACAAATTAGTTATGGCCGCGCGTTTTGTTTATTACTTGGCTCAAGTGGCTCTGGTAAATCATCATTAGTCAACGCCGGTGTTTTACCAGCATTAATGAGTGGCGCCGGCTACGATGGTTTTCGGGTTGAATCATACTGTCAGCTCGATTTTGCCGATATTAACAAAGAGCGATTGTTTCTTGATTTAGCCTCGACCTTACTTGATTTAGAAATTAACCATACCCCTGTTTTCAACGATATTAGTGCAGATGCGCTATGCGAGTTGCTGTTAACATCACCAGAGCAAGTAATTGAACTATGTAAAAAATCACTAAAGCAACAAGCAAACCAAGTAAAACCCTACTTGTTTTTATTTATTGACCGCCTTGAAGTATTACTCTCATCAGCGTTATTTAGCGAGCAAGAGCGCAGTCAATTTCTCGCCTTAATTGAGTTATTTGCTAGCAGCGATTGCATGATAATTTTTAGTGCTTGCCGTAATGACTTCTATCCCCATATTGTCAACGAGCCAAGCTTAATGGCAGGCAAAGCCAATGGTGCTCATTTTGATTTACTTGCGCCAACGCGCGCTGAACTCAAACAGATGATACGCCTTCCAGCTTTAGCTGCTGGCCTTAAATGGCAGCTTGATCCTGAACACCAAACACCACTGGATGAAATACTCTGTAACGACACCATTAATAACCCAGATGCCCTACCCATGTTGCAATACACCTTGCAACAATTGTATTTACAGCGTAGTGACAACGATGAATTATTAGTTTCACACTACCAAGCATTAGGCGGTATTGAAGGCGCTATTGGCCAAAAAGCCGAACAAGTATTTACGCAATTACCCAAACCACAACAAGCCGAGCTGGGTTTAATACTATCAAGATTAATTACCTTAAACGCAGATGGTGAAACCCTGACCAGCCGCGCTGCACGTTGGGATGAGCTAAGCAATCCAGCGCAAACCCAGCTAGTACAAGCGATGGTCGACAGCCGCTTATTTGTATCACATCTTAAAAATGAGCAAGCCTGCTTTAGCTTAGCGCATGAAGCATTACTGCGTCATTGGCAACGTGCTATTAGTTGGATAAGCGAGCACCAAGAAAGCCTTGCGATAAAAAGCCGATTGCAACACGCTGCTGAGCGCTGGCTAAACGAGCAAAAACACCCTGACTTTTTATTAGCTCAAGGTAAACCACTGCAAGAAGCGCAAAGTATTGCTAATAGCCCACTGTTTAAAATATCAAACTCTGAAGCTGCTCTGCTTAAAGCCTCAAACAAAAAAGCAAAACGTAATAAACGCTTACTACAATTAACCACTGGGGTGTTTTTTGTTATCAGTGTCATTGCCATTACGATGAGTGTCCGCAGCTACCACGCTGAGCAAGTAGCCCAACAAAAACGACTAGAAGCAGAGAGCTTACTCGGCTTTATGGTAGGTGAATTTGCCGATAAACTGCGTAGTGTAAAACGTATGGATTTACTTGATGGCATAAGCAATAAAGCACTTGAATACTTTACCAATCAAGCCGAAGAGTCCAGTTCTCTGTTTAGTTTTACCGACCAAAAAACAGACTTTAACAACCGCTTTCAATATGCACAAACCCTTGAGGCTATGGGAGAAGTGGCCTATTCCCGCGGTAAAACAGACGAAGCCTTTACCGCCTTTGAAAACGCCCGCACTCGTCTTGAGGCATTATTAAAAACCCAACCAAACAACATAGAGATACTCACGCTTGCAGGAGCTAATGCCTTTTGGTTGGGTCAACTTAATTATGATAACAGTGACTACGCCGCCACTGAGCCATTATTTAAAAAATACCACGCTTATAGTGAAACCATGTATTCGTTAGCACCGAATGACTTTAACTCCATTATGGAGCTATCGTACTCACATAATTCACTGGGGTCATTGTATTTAAAGCAATTTAACTATAACGCAGCAAAACAAAGCTTTACAGAGTCGCTCGCCCTTAAAAACAAAGCCCTTAAACTAAAGCCAAACAATAAAAACTTATTGCGCGACAAAGCCGACACCATCAGCTGGCTTGCAAAAACAGAAGAAAATTTAGGTGATTTTAACGCAGCATTTAATATGCTTGATCAAGCAATAGCTCAGCTAAATACCTTATTAGCTATAAAGCCAGATGATGCAAGCCTACTAAATGATATTTCAAATACATATATGCAACAAAGCTACCTTTTAAGTTATTTCCCGCAAAAGAATAACGCCTATATAAAAGCAGTGAAAGCAACGGATGCAATAGAGCAAGCAAAAGCTCAAGATCCAGAAAATCAAAACTTCATACGAAAGTACTATCGGTCTCTTGCATATCAGTTGATGCTGTTAGATAACGACAAAACGAGTAACAGACTCGAAGAAATTATAGGTTATGTCAATCAGCAGGGGTTTTCAAACACAAGTATTATCAACATCCAACTTAGCCTAGTTCACTACTTTATTAATCGTAAATATTTTGATGAAGCGAAAGAGCTTTTAGCCAAGCTTGAAAGTAGTTCCGATTTTAAAGAGAAAATTAATGACATGAGCAAAGCTGAAAACTATTTAAACTTTTTAAGAATAAATATAATAAAAGCAAAACTTGCTAGCAATAAATTAGAGAAACTGGCAGCATGCAATAAAATTATAAATACGAGCATTGAAAAAAATCATGGCAGTAAAAGTATAAATAAAATTCACCCTCTCATTCAGGCATACAGCTGTTTAAATAAAGCAAGTAAACTAGACACACTAAAAAACAAACTTATTGATTTAGGAATTAGTGATTTCACATTATAAACCAAATTAAAAAGGAAGTAACATGAGCGAGAATAAAACCTATAACTTTACGGTAAGCATTAAATTAGATAGTAATAATGAAGCGGTATTTACTTATTATAAAAATGCTCAAAAAGTATCTGGCGGTGGTACAGTTAACGAAAGAAACAGCCTAGGGGTTTACACGTTAGATGATGCAACAATTGAGCAAGGTTTTGTATTTACAGAAGCAAGCTTTACAAATGTTGAAGGCGACTGCGCTCAAGATTTTAGTTTCTCTTTGATTGAGAACGGCCAGTCAATACATATTGCTGATACAGATAAAAATACTGGTGTAGTGTGTATGATTTTCATCGTAGAGTGCAACGGAAAGAGCTATAAAAGCCGCGATCCTCAAGTTAAAAATGAAGAAGAGGTTTAATTAAGGCGCTAGTACTCACTAAGTTTATATAGTTCACAGGTTTTTTAAGAACCTGTGAATATTTATAAAAACATTAAAATCAACAATTTAAAATCAGAAGGTTACCAGAAGGTATATTTGCTGTTTTTTTCATAAATTAGTAGACACCAAAAACGTATAGTAAAGCGTAAAGGAATTAACGTGTCTAACCAAACTAATAATAACAGCCAACTGTTGGCTACACATGTACAAACAGAGCAAGTTGGAAATAGCCTGTCTACCTCTTTGTCTCATCTGCAATTTGGTTCTTTAATTGAATTGTTTAACGGCACAGCTGAGGGCATGTTTGTAATCGACCAACATGGTAATTTTGAATTTGTAAACCCAGTAGCCGCTCAATTATTGGGGGACTCACAACAAGCGTTAATTGGTAAAAGTATATTAGACTTTTTATATAATACTGATCGTGACAAATACATGTATACATTATTAAATTGGCTAGATATTAAAGACACTCGCCTTAACTTTGGCCCAAACGAAGTAAAAATAGCTAAATCTGATGGCAATATTATTGAAGCCGACTTATCTATTTCAAGTATTCCAAATAGCATAGCGAACGCACAAAAACTCTATTTATGTATTTTGCATGATATTAGCTCACATAAAGCTATGTATAATAAATTAAAAATACAGGCATCGACCGATCATTTAACTGGTTTAGCAAACAGGTTAACGCTCGATGAGTCATTAGAAAAATACTGGCAAGAAAGCATCCAAAGTAAACAAGCATTAAGCAGTATACTCATTGATGTGGATCACTTTAAAAAATTCAATGATACCTATGGCCATATTAAAGGTGATAAATGCCTGCAAAAAATAGCCAAAGTTATACTAGATTGCGCTCCTTCAAGAGATTGTTTGGCAGCGCGATACGGCGGTGAAGAGTTTGCAGTGATATTGCCACGCTGTAACCGTGAAAGCGCAAACGTAGTGGCAAAACATATACAGCAACAAATAAACACCATGACCTTTACCGATATTGGCCTACCGCCAGGCGTTAAAATTAGCGTTAGCCAAGGTATTGCCTGCGAAAACAATAACCAATACCGCACCTATGAAGCATTAATCTGCGCAGCCGACACCGCTTTATATAGAGCTAAGACCGACGGCAGAAATAAAATAATTGTCAGTGCGTAAACACCTGCTTAACATTATAAAAAATAGGTTAACAAGTCGTACTCGTTACACATATACTATACTTTAATGTTATTTGTTTGTTCCTAATTGGCTATATAGACTGCGCTAAAACACGATAGTCAGATGGGATCAACTATGACATTTTTTAAGAAATTACCTTTGCAACTCGCCATTGCAACTCGCCATTGCAACTACACTTGGGGCTTCAGTGACTGCAATCGCTGCTGAACAGATAGTGGATACAACAGCACAAGAGGTTGAAGTTATTTCAGTCACTGGTACACGCCGTAGCTTACGCAGTATTGCCCAAAGCACAGTGCCTGTAGATTTATTAACAAGCCGCGACCTTGCAACAACAGGTCAGCTAGAAATCAGCCAAGTTCTTGCCGCACAATTACCGAGCTTTAATTACCCAAGTGCTACCCTTGCTGATGGCACTGATCATGCAAAACCTGCAGTGCTTCGTGGCCTCGCGCCAGATCACACTCTAGTGTTGGTCAACGGTAAACGCCGTCATTCAGGTGCATTATTAAATTTAGGTGGCACTGTAGGGCGTGGCTCAACTGCAGTCGATTTAAATAATATTCCAACCTCAGCTATCAAGCGCGTTGAAGTACTACGCGATGGTGCAGCTGCGCAATATGGTTCTGACGCCATTGCAGGGGTGATCAACATCATCCTTAAGGATGCCGATGACGGTGGAACCGTTAGTTACACCTTTGGCCAGTACAACACACAAATGGCAGGCTCCCCCCAATTGTTAGGCACCAGCGCTGACCAAGCTGGCGGGTTAAGCTTTACCAAAGGCAGCGACCGTAAACTAAAAGATGGTATTTCACGTACTGCTAGTGCTAATGCTGGCTTTTCGTTGGCTGATAACGGCTTTATTAATATATCTATTGAATCGCGTAATAATGAACCGACCAATCGTTCTGGTATAGACGAACGTGAGCAATACAGCCGCGATGCAAATGATGCTTTAGACTCACGTGAATTTGACTTTGACCGCTATAACCACCGTTTTGGTAAAGCCGATATTGAAGACATCACCCTGTTTTACAACCTAGGCTACGATTTTGACAATTCGCTGTCACTGTATTCATTTGCTAGCTATTCAAATCGTAAAGGTAACTCAGCTGGTTTTTATCGCCGTGCGAGCGACATACGTAATTTACCTGAGGTTTACCCTGACGGCTTTTTACCACAAATTGATACTGACGTAGACGACTACTCATTTGCTATTGGCCTGAATGGCGAAACCAAAGACTGGGCATGGGATGTAAGTACTAACTATGGTTTAAATGACTTTGGTTTAGGCGTAAGTAACAGTATAAATACCTCAATGGGCATAGATAGCCCTACCGAGTTTGATAACGGAGCATTAGTTTACGAACAATACCTAGTAAACATGGATGCAAACAACAGTTTTGACTTTGGCTTACCTGATGATGTGTTTGTTACTATTGGGGCTGAGTACCGCCACGAGAGATATCAAATAAAAGCCGGTGAAGAAGCTTCTTATATTACTGTACTTGATGACAACGGTGATCCGATTGCTGCTGGCGGAGCACAAGTATTAGCCGGTTTTTCACCACAGAACACCACTGATAGAAGCCGTTATAATATAGCTGTATTTGCTGAGTTTGATACTTATTTAACTGAAGATTGGAATCTTGTATTAGCTGGGCGCTTTGAAGATTACAGCGATTTTGGCAGTACCTTTACCTCAAAACTTGCATCACGCTATAGCATTAACGAGTCATTATCGCTTCGTGGCGCAATTAGTACAGGTTTTAGAGCTCCTTCGCTTGCACAAACTAGTTATAAATCTGTGAGCACGGTATTTGAAAACGGTGTTCCTAGTGAAGTTGGCTTATTCCCAGTAGATGAGCCAGCAGCAATAGCGCTTGGTGCCCGCGATCTTGATGCTGAAGAGTCGGTGAATATGACAGCTGGATTTATCTTTACTCGAGGTAATTTAAGCCTAACGCTTGATGCATACCGTATTGAAATTGATGATCGAATTGTGTTATCTGAAAATCTACAAGGGACTGAAGTTGAAGAAATTTTAGCTCAGTCAGGCGAGCTAAACACGCAAAGCGTTCGTTACTTCACTAATGCAATTGACTCACGCACGCAAGGGGTTGATATTGTGGCAACCTACTCGTTAAATTTAGAAAATTATGGTGATTTACGCTTAAGCGCTGCTGTGAACTTTAATGATACCGAAGTGACTCATGTAAAAGAAAACCCACCAGAACTTGAAGCACTGGGCGATGACTACGAGTATTTTGCTCGTCGTGAAATCACGCGCTTTGAAGAAGGCACCCCAGCCGATAAATGGAATCTATCAGCAACGTGGGATTTCGCTGATTTTCAAACAACATTACGCGCAACTCGCTACGGCGAAGTCACGGATACTTCAAGTACGCCTGAAGGCGATGAAGTCATTGCAGCAAAATGGATCACTGATCTTGAAGTGGCGTATCGCCCATCTGAGCAATGGAAAGTGGCAGTCGGTGCGAACAACTTATTTGACCAATATCCACAAGATACTGTGAGTAATATTGGCTTTAGTGATTTTAATCAAATATTTAGCTATAGCCCGTTTACACCATATAGCCTAGATGGCCGTTTTATTTACGGCAATATCACTTATAGCTTTTAACTATGGTTAAAGAGTAGCTTCTATAAAAATTAGTTAAGGAAGGAGATGCCGACAATGGTGATAGCTTTATCATCATTGTCGAGCACTAAACAGCGTTTCTGCTGCCACTTAAAATTAAGCTGACTTCTTAAGTGCTTTTTTAAGCTTACCGATTTTTGCTTTTTGCTTAGCAACTTTTTCTTTACGTGCACTGATTTCTTTTTTGATTGATTTTACTTCTTTTTTAGCAAGTTTTGCGTCACTTTTCTTAGCTTTAGCTGGCTTTTTTGACATTATTTTTCCTTTAAAATTGATGAATCTCTGGTTGCAGAGAAAGCCACAATATTATAAAAAAGTAGTAGTTAATAGCCTGCGACCACTTATTCACGAAAAATTCATAAAGCAGAAATAAAACTGAAATCAGATAAGCTGATGGACATAACCATTTCACAAAAATAATGCAAAAAAGTGCTAACCCTTTCGCTATTTCCGTACCCACTTCAAACTCAATTTAGTGAATAAATCTAGCCACCTTTTAAAGAAGTAACAAACTACCCAACCCTAAAAAGGTCACAAAGCCAACAATATCAGTGACAGTGGTTAGAATAACAGATCCAGACAAAGCAGGATCTATTTTCATTTTGTCTAAAATTGACGGTATAATAACCCCCGAAAGCGACGCGGCCACTAAATTCAACAGTATTGCGACCGTAATAGTAATACTGAGCATAACATCATTAAACCAAAGGTTAGTGAGTACACCTATAACAATAGCCCATACACAACCATTGACGGCCCCTACCCGTAATTCTTTTTTCAGCAATGCTTTACGATTCGAATCTGTTACTTGTCCCAGCGCTAAGCCTCGTACTATCACGGTAAGCGTTTGGCTACCTGCAATACCGCCCATTGACGCTACCACAGGCATTAACACAGCTAGAGCAACAACTTGCTCAATAGTGGCGCCAAACAAGCCGATAAACCACGAAGCCAAAAAGGCGGTTGCTAGATTAATACCCAACCAAATACCACGGTTTTTAGCTGATTTTGCAACGCTTGAGAACAAGTCCTCATCCTCACGTAAACCACCCGCTTTAGCAGCCGCTTCATCGGTCACTTCTTGGCGTAATTCGTAAGCAGAGGATATTTTTAAACGGCCAAGTAATTTGTTTTCAGCATCTACCACCGGCATTGCCATAGCTTCACTGTGGATCACCACTTCAGCTGCTTCATATAAGTCGTCATCAGCATGCAGTGAAGCTACATCTAAATTGGCATACTCTAACAATGAAGCTGATTCTGCGGCTTTTAATAAGTTATTTACACTGACTTCTCCAATAAGCGTGCCTTTTCGACTAACTAAATAAATCACTTCGGTAAACTGTGGCAGCCCTTTGTGTAAGATTTTTTGTGCGCCACCAACGGTCAGCTTTTCTGACACCTTTAAAGCGTCAAAATCAAGCCAGTGGCCCAGCTGTTCTGGATCAAACTGCTGCGCTAACTCATATTGTTTAGTTTGTACTTCATCAAGTTGCTGGCGAGCATATGCTATAAAACGCTCAGGAATAAACTCTTCTAGCTCAAGCAGCTCTGCAACGCTTACTTCGTCTAATAACTTAAAGCCTTGTGTTTCATCTAAGGTTTGTAAGAGCCACCGACAACTATCACCGCCTAGATTTATAAATATTTCGTGCTGGGTGTCTTCATCAAGTAATTCCCACACCTCCAAGCGCTGCTCTTTTGGCAAGGCTTCGAATAATAGCGACAAATGCTCAGTGGAGAGTTTTTCTTTAGCATCAGCTAATAATTTGTTTTTTCGTGCTGTGGTGTCGCACTGTAATAGCTCATCAATAAGCTGAGGGAGTTGATCAACTGGGTACTCAATCATATTAAAACTCGGTAAAAGATTGTAATAACATGAGTCTAACTTAGGGTGACTAAAATTAGCTATTATATTTTTAACTGACTCGGTGTAATGCCGGTCCAACGCTTAAAAGCGCGGCGAAAATTGGGAATATCATAAAATGCTAAGCGCTCTGCGACTTGCTCATTACCTTGCTGGCAAACCCCCAGTAAATGCAGAGCTTTGAGTTTATTTTGCTCATCTTGTAATTGTGAATAACTCATACCGTGTTGTTTTAACTTACGTTTAAACGTAGCTGGGCTCATTGCAAAGTATTCTGCGCTACTAACTAGGCTATTATTTTTATTTTGATGAATTCGTTGGCACACAGCCTCGACAAACGTCACCGCTCCCCCCTGCACTTGAGCTAAACACTGCTGCCAGCGCAACGTGCTTGATTCTGGGTTTGGGCACTTCAATAACTGTTTATTTAAATGCCAGCGAGTAAACGGTTGCTCAAACCGTACCCGTAAACCTAAATGTTGCTCATATTCTTGAATATGCCGCGGGCGTTTACAGGTAAAGTCAAAATAACAGTGCGGATAGTGATTGCTAACTCTTTTGAGTAAACTCATAAACGCAACGCTGTAAATTTCAAAGCAATAATTTTTTAATGACTCGTCCATACCAACACTTGGCTGTAAGTACAGATAAAAATCATCGTGAAAAATATGCTGGCGAGTAAAAAATAAAGGCGCAAGCGTGGCGCGAATTAGGTGTAATTGTTTTAAAGACTCACCTAGCGTAGGGCTTAGCTGAACACTTTGCATTGCAGGGCTAAAGTCATTAACTAATTGATGACCAAGTAAAAAGCCACTGTCGTTACTTTTCATTAAGGTTTTAAACTGGCTAATTAATGCCAGTAGCTGCGACAAACTAAAGCGCTGTGATAAATCATACAAGTCTTGCTCAAAAATACCCGTACCACGGAGCAACTTATGTAGCGGGATCCCACGTCCTTGAGCAAGCTCCACCAGCGCAGTGATAATACCTTCAGCACTGATGTACTTATCATCTAGGCTAATATACTGCTGCACCTGCAAGCGCCTTTTGTTGTTGTAATTGTTGATGTAGTTGGCTGGTTTGCTGCACTGGGTCTTGCGCTAAATCCATAGCCATTGTGGCAGTTAAAATATGCTGAAACTGTGCACCTTTGCTTTTTGCGACTTTAAACGCACAATGGTTAAGCGCCGCTTTCATTTGCGCTAATAATTCTTTTGCTTGGCTTTGACTTGTACCCGGTATAAGCACAACAAAACAATCTCCCGCATAGCGACAAAGCACATCATTCAAACGGCAATTCATTACTAATAAGTCACTAATTTCTCGTAGTAACCTATCACCTTCACTAAAACCAAACTGCGCATTAAACTTTGCAAAGTCTCGAATATCAATAATGCCTAAGGTGGCTGCTTGTTGTTCACTTTGGCGTTGCTGTATTAGCGAATGTAAATAGTTAACTCGATATAACCCTGTTACAGGGCAGACTTTTTCATGCTCTCTTAAATGTGCTTCACGTCGACGTAATTGACAATTTAAAACAAACTGCTCTTGATGCCAATAATAAAGCCCAACACTGGTTAGCGACATACCAAATGGTGCTGGTAATGATTCAAACCAAGTGAGCCATAATTGCGAAGGTTGTTTTAACCACTCATCGAGTAAATCAAGCGTGGCTGAAAACATAAACAAACCTAAACCCAGCACTAATAAGGTAGTTACTTTGCCTGGCGGGCGTGAGATAAGTAAAGCGATTATCCAGCTTAGGGTCATCAACACAATACCGCCTTCACCGACAATATCGAGCCATGCAATTTCTTGCCATTGCTTAAGTTCGCCAAAGTAAGCGCATATTGCTACAGCAATAACCAAGAATAAAATAATCGTATTAGTTAATTTTACATGGCTGGTAAATGGGTTATATCGCATGATATTGAATCTTCTTAAGCTTGGTTTGATCCATATGCTAGCGCGGGATCATTTTATACGTCAGGGTCATTTTGGCTCATTGATATGACATTCAGATTAAAGTTTATAAATAAATTATCTCGCAACAGCCATTTTTAGCGACCTTCAGCGCTGTTTTAAAAGCTCAAATAGGTATTAGAAAGCCTGTAAATAAAGATTTTTTCACTCATTAACGATGAAACTGTCACATTAGCGTCATTAACTTTTTTTAGTTTGCTCACCAAACCAAGGACAACCGGAGCAAATCAATGAAACAATTTAAATTAAATGCTGTTGTAACGGCATTAGCACTGAGTCAATTTAGTGTTAGCGTGAATGCACAAGAGCAAACATCGCTATCAGAGCCTGAAGTAAAAGTCTCTGAAGAGCTTGTTGTATATGGTGAGATTGGTTATCGCAACCGCTCGCAAGAATTAGCACCAACACTTGAATATTCACAAGAGTATTTTCAACGTTTTGAACCTCTCACAGCGGGCGATGCATTAAAGCGTGTTCCTAGTGTTACTTTTTTATCTGACGTACTTGAGTCTGACGGCGCACGTATGCGCGGTTTAAGCCCTGCTTACACAAAAGTACTTATCAATGGCGAGGAAGTGCCAGGTGCTGGCGCTGATCGCTCATTTTTTGTAGACCGTATTCCAGCAGAATTAATTGAGCGTGTAGAAATTATTCGTTCATCAAGTGCCAACCGCTCTGCCGATGCAATAGCGGGTACCCTTAACATTGTACTTCGCGATGGCTACAGCTTAGACGGTGGTTACATTCGCGCAGGTGGCTTACGCTATGATGACGGTGAGCTAAAAGAAAGCTTTGCCGGTGTTTACGGTACTGAGTTTGCAGGTGGCCGTTTACTATTAGGTGCTAATTTACAAGGTCGTTATAACCCAAAACAAAAATCAAGCATCCGTTATGGCGATAGCCCTGAAAATAACCCTAATTACGCTACAGATGATTTTGATAACCGTGAAGATCAATCTGATACCCGAGATGGTGATGACACATCACTCAATGCCAGCTTTGAAAAAGTATTTGATAATGGCGGCAAATTTGATATTAGCGCCATGTGGGTTGATACCGACCGTACCGAAGACGAACGCTCTTTTGAGTATGACGACGCAACGGCCACGTCAGGATCGGTTGTAGAAGGCGGTAATTTACTTTCTGATAACGCAAACGTTTCGTTTATTGACCAAACTAACTACAACATTAACTCAGGTTATGAATTACCGTTATTGGGCGGTACCAGTAAGTTCAAAGTAGGCTATGCAAGCTTTGAAGAGTCCGTTTACGAGCAAGAAGTTGAGCTTGATACATCCGAACTACCCATGGTTTTTGAAGAAGCAGAAGAAACCGTTGATATCGATGATAAAGAGTGGTCATTACAATGGCAGCACAGTTTACTAGTCGGTGATTCAAAAGAAATTCAGTTTGGTGCTTTTGTACAAGGTAAAGAACGTGACACCGCAATTTTTGAAGCTGAAGATGAGAGTGAGCAAACACTTACTAGCTGGGACCAATTTTACCAGACACCTATGTCACTCGCTGTATTCAATAACGAGTTTGAAGCAGTAGACGGAGGCGTTAATACGCTTGAAGAAGACCGCTTTGATTTATTTGCACTCATTAAACACGAAGCTGATGTGTTCTCATGGGAAATGGGTGTGCGTTGGGAGTCAACTGACTCAAGCATTAACGATACCAATGAGGGCGTAACAGCCGAAAATGATTATGACTTTTTCTTACCGTCGGCTCACTTTCGTTACAGCGTAAGTGATAATGGTCGGGTGAGTGCCTCTGTTGCACGTAGCTTACGTCGCCCTGACTTTGACTACATGACACCCGCCTTACTTGAAGAAGAACTCGCTGATAATGACTTTTTAGGTAACCCAAACCTTAAACCAGAATCATCTTGGGGTATCGATTTAGGCTACGAATACCGATTAGGTAAAAGTGGTGTTGTCGGTGTGAACGTATTCTATCGTGACGTTAGCGATTTAATCGAAATTGCCAGTACAGGTGTTGAAGGCTCTGAGGGCGAAGGTACATTTGTACTGCAACCACAAAATACCGGCGATGGCACAGTTCAAGGTATTGAGTTTGATTTATCAACCCCACTTAGCGCATTAAACATGCCTAACACCGGTATCTTCTTAAACTACTCTTGGCTCGACAGTGAAGTTGAAGACAGTTTTGGCAAGCGTAAATTTAACGACCAATCTGATTATGTTTATAACATTGGCTTTATTCAAGATTTACCAACATTACGTGCATCATTTGGTGCAACTTACCGCAACCAAGGTGATGCATACGGACGCTTTGTGGGTGAAGAAGTAACAACCTCTTACGGTGCTGACTTAGAGCTATTCGTTGAAAAGCGCTGGGATGACGTAACCCTTCGCCTAGTTGGTTCAAACTTACTTGATGCCAGTAAAGATGAAGTTTTCAACAAGTTTGACTCACTTGATGACCAAAACAGCCGTGACTTTGATGAGTACGAGCTTGAATCTGAAGAAGCAGGTCCTGTCATTCAGCTAATGTTACGTTACGCATTTTAATAACAGCCATAATCATATTAGGCACGTAATGGCTTGCTATCACGTGCTTTTTTGGAGTTAGAACATGTTTAAATTGTCTTTCATAGTGGCTGCCCTACTGAGCTCATCAGCGCTCAGTGCTGGCGAACCAGTTATATATAAAGATGAGCTTTATCAACAGCAAAAAATAACCAAATTAAATACGCTACCTGATAGCCTTAACTTTATGGTTATTGGTGATTGGGGACACAATGGCCACTTTTATCAAAAAGAAGTGGCTCACCAACTAGAGATAGCCATGTACCAAACCGATGCCGACTTTATCGTCTCAACTGGCGATAATTTTTATCCAAATGGCGTGGCAAGCGTTAACGATCCTCTTTGGCAATCAGCCTATGAAGATATTTACCACGGCCCGCACACATTTGAAGATTGGTACGTTGTTTTGGGTAATCACGATTACCTAGGTAATGCTCAAGCCCAAATTGACTACACAAATAAAAGTCAGCGCTGGCAATTACCAGCAAGGTATTACAGCAAAGCGTTTGAGCTTGAAAACAACGAGCAAGTATTGATGGTATTTTTAGATACCAACCCAATTCAGCCTGAATATAAAACCCGCGACAAATACCGTTCAACTCAAGGGCAAGGTTATAAAACCCAGCTTACTTGGCTTGAAACCCAACTTGCGGGTAGTGACGCAAAATGGAAGATTGTGGTTGGCCATCACCCGCTTTATTCAAGTGGTAAACGCTTTGGTCGTAACCAAGGTCTTCGCGATATTTTAGAACCCATTATGGAGCGTCATAACGTGCAGGCTTATATCGCAGGACACGAGCACGACTTGCAATACAACCAACCTGAAAATAGCAATATTGCTCACTTTGTCTCTGGTGGAGGCAGTGAAGCACGCTTTGTGAAACAGCGTGAGTTTACCCGCTATGCAGAAGCAACCCCAGGCTTTTTAAGTGTATCAATCAATGGTGAAACACTCAAAGTTAGCGCTATCAACCATTTGGGTGAAGTACGTTTTAGCACTGAAAAGCACATTGGAAAGTAAAGGATAAAAAATGAAATTCAAACTAAATACAATCTCAACAGTGCTATCAAGCGCACTTCTTTTAACTGTACTCAACGGGTGTAGTAACCATAAAGAAGCCGTTCAAAACGAAGCGCTATTAGCAACAAGCTCTATCAAGGTAACGCCGTTTGGCCCACAACAAAATATGCAAGGGTCACAAGCGGCTGCTCTTGGTAATAATCAATGGTTAGTAGCAAGTGAAAGCCAAGGTTTATTACTTAGCGATAGCAAACAAAGCAGTGTGTTGTTGGCTGGTAACTTCGAGTCAATTTCACTGAAAAAAATATCGGCGCAGCATTTCATACTCGCAAGTATTGATAACAATCAAGACAATGTCGTTATTTTTAATCTAGTCAACAATGCATCATCTTGGCAGCTAGAAGAGCTCACTCGCATTAGTCCGCCTCAAGCCCAACCTGATGCCGTCTGTTTATTTAAAAACAACAATACCGAAACCGTATCTGCATTTGTGCCTGATGTTCGTGGTTTAATAAGCGAAACTATTATTTATGATTTAGCGACAAGCCAAGCTAAAAACATTGCAGTACGTGAGTTCTCAGCAGTCACTGAGGCTTCAGGCTGTGCCGTAAATGATGAAACTAAAACTCTGTATGTTGGTGAAGCAGAGCTCGGCGTGTGGGCAATTAATGCTGATGCCGAATCAGATGCCAATAAACAGCCTGTTGCACTAGTTGAGCCCTACGGTGAATTAAAAACTGAAATCGGGGCTTTATCAGTATCACAAGACGGTACTTTATGGCTCAGTGCCACTGATGGCAATATGGTTTATGCCTATAATGCCCAAACAGAAAAACTAAGCAAATGGTCACTAAGTGGCGAGTTAGCAATTGAATCCGTTGCAGCAAATTTGATTAATGATAGTCAAGCACAGCTTGTTTTAATAGATGATGAAACGGGCGCATATATCGAAGCAAACGTTAACTACAGTGCACAGCCTGCGCCTTCAATAAATAAAGTTGCCATGACTCATATTCATGCCAATGCACAAACAACACCCGTTGCAGCATTTGGTGATGCAGCTGATGATCCGGCTATTTGGGTCAACGAGCAAGACGCTAAAAACAGCTTAATATTGGGCACAGATAAACGCCGTGGGTTAATGGTCTATAACCTTGAGGGTAACAAAGTACAGTCGCTAGATATTGGCCGCTTAAATAATGTTGATGTACGTCAACATCAAGGTATAAACAATCAAACTAACACCTGGATCACTGCCAGTAACCGTACACTGAACAGCATCAGCGTTTTTACAGTCGATAACGACAACAAGGTACAACATGTAACAGAAGTGGCAACAAACCTAGCTGAAATTTACGGTATGTGTATGTATTCATCTGATTCTGGCCATTATGTTTATGTAAATGATAAATCTGGCTTATTTCAGCAATACAAATTAACCGGTGAGAAAAATAACGTCAGCGGCGAATTAGTCAGAGAGTTTACTTTACCAAGCCAACCTGAAGGCTGTACTGCAGATGATAAACTAGGCCAATTATTTGCTGGCGAAGAAGATCAAGGTATCTGGTATATCGGTGCAGAGCCTACAGCGGGTAATTCACCAGTTATGCTGCAAGGTGTTAATGAACAACTTGTGGCAGATGTTGAAGGTATGGAAATTTACCATGGCGATGATGAGCGCTATTTAGTGGTATCAAGCCAAGGCGATAATAGTTATGTGCTTTATAATATCTCAGATGATACTCAGCCAAGCTTGAGCTTTGCGGGTAAGTTTAATGTCATCGCGAATCTTGATAAAGGCATTGATGGCGCAGGTGAAACAGACGGTTTAACTGTTACCTCAGCAGCTTTACCTGGTTACCCTGAAGGCATGCTTATAGTGCAAGACGGCTACAACCGTATGCCACTTCAGCCACAAAACTTTAAGATTATTGACTGGCGTGAAGTAAAAAAAGCCATTAAATAAACAGTAAGTAAAATTTATAGATAAAAAATGCCGCTTCATTGCGGCATTTTTATTTTCAAACAGTCATGATTGCCCTACTTTAAGTAAACGTGAATAAAGCCTGCCCATATCCCCCAAAAATATCGTCATTAGCAGTTTTGTATGTATTGCCATTTAACTTAACGATGCGCTGATTAATCTCAATTTTCTTGTTCAAAAAATTGAGGCGTCATAGGATGGTGTTTTATTATACAAAAATGAAAAACTATGAAATTAAATGCATTACTAACATTAAGTTCGGCGCTACTATGTGCCTCCTACAGCGTAAACCTTTACGCAAATGACACCTTCACTGCCGAAGATATTTTTCAACTAGAATATGTTAATAATCCACAAATAAGTCCTGATGGTAAGAAAATTATCTACCTAAGGAGTGGCTATGACATCATGAAAGATTCTGCAAAACGCAGTATTTGGATGTACGATGTAAAACAAAATCAGCATTACCCATTACTCGCTGATGAACATAATTACGGGCAACCGACTTGGTCACCCGATTCTAAAAAAATCGCGTTTACATCTAATCGAAGCGGCAGTAATCAACTTTACGTGTATTGGTTAGAGCAAGACAAATTAGCATTATTAACGCAGCTGCCAAAATCAATTCGCAGTTTAAGCTGGTCTAACAATGGTAACAACATCGCATTTACGATGAATATACCCGCTGGTAAAACAGACTTTGTAAAGTCCGTTAAATTACCTAAAAAGCCTAAAGAAGCTTCTTGGTCAAAACCTGTAAAGGTTTATGAAAAAGCGCGTTATCAGGCAGACGGTTCGGGCTATTTAGAGCCAGCCTATCGTCATGTATTTGTTATACCTGCCAATGGCGGCACTGCCCGACAATTAACGACTGGTAATTTCCAGCATTATGGACCACTTGCATGGTCTCCTAATGATAGCAAACTTGCTTTTTCATCAGACCAACATACTGATTGGGAATATCGCACCACTGAATCTGATTTATATGAAGTGGATATAAACGAAAAGACTTATACCCAGTTAACTCAATTACCTGGTCGAGAGTTTCGTCCTACCTACTCAGAAAATGGCAAACAAATTGCTTTTATTTCCCGTGATAATGCTCCTGTTCCGTATATAAATTACCAGCTCAATGTCATTACTAAAAGTAATAAAAAAATTGCCAATGTAAGTAATAGCTTTGACCGCTCTGTTGCTGATTACAAATGGTCAGGTAAAGGTGATTTTATTATTCAATATGACGATTTTGGTAAGCGCAAGCTGGCAAAATTATCATTCAAAGGTAAAGTATCCGATCTAGTTGACTCACTATCAGGAACTTCTATCGGTCGCCCGTATATCAGTGGTAGTTTCAGCCTCGCTAAAAACGGAGCAATTGCATATACCAAAGGTAGTAGTCAGCGCCCTGCTGATTTAGCGTATTTATACAAAGGAAAAAGTAAAACCTTAACGGCTTTAAATGAAGACTTACTAGGTCATAAGCAACTGGGTGAGGTCCATGAGTTAAATGTTAAGTCATCATTTGACAATGAAAATATTCAAGGTTGGTACATTACCCCACCTAATTTCGACAAAACTAAAAAGTATCCTTTATTACTTGAAATTCACGGTGGCCCACATCTCGCTTACGGGCCAAACTTTACAGCTGAGCTACAACGATACGCTAGTGAAGGCTATGTTGTGGTGTATGTAAATTACCGAGGCTCAACCAGTTACGGTAAAGACTTCGCCTTATTACTCGATGGAAAATATAGCTCTAAAGAAGATTTTTCAGACCATAATTCAGCGGTTGATGCCATGATAGCTAAAGGGTTTATTGATGAAGAAAACTTATTTATTGCGGGCGGCTCTGCAGGCGGTATTGCCACAGCTTACGCCATTGGCTTAACTAATCGTTTTAACGCCGCGGCAATCACAAAGCCGGTAATTAACTGGCTGAGTAAAACGTTAACGGCTGACAGTTATATCGGCCAAATCCGCAATCAATTCCCAGGTATGCCTTGGGATAATGTGGAGCATTATTGGCAGCGTTCACCATTATCACTCGTAGGCAATGTTACAACACCAGCTTTGCTGATGACAGGTGAAGAAGACCGACGCACGCCGATCTCAGAATCTGAGCAGTTTTATCAAGCTCTCAAGTTACAAAAAGTAGACACAGTTCTTATTCGTGTGCCTGGCTCACACCATGGTATTGCAGGGCGCCCATCTCGCATGATCTCTAAAGTAGAGCACACGCTAGCATGGTTTGAGCGATACAAGAAATAACTCAACCTCTTGTTTTAATCTCAATAAAAAATGCCGCTAAACTGCGGCATTTTTGTTTGTCTATTTTAAGCAGAAAGATTAATTCTAACTACTTAAACCAACCTTGAAAGCGTTCCATCAACATATAATTTACGGGCACTAGTAACAAGGTAATGAATGTCGCAAAGATAATACCAAAGCCAAGGCTAACTGCCATCGGTATTAAGAACTGCGCTTGTGTGGCTTTTTCAAATAATAATGGCATTAGACCGATGAAGGTCGTTAAGCTCGTTAGCATTACAGGACGAAAACGTGCCGCACCAGCGCGCTTTACAGCTTCGAGTAAGTCACCACCTTCACTGCGCTTTTTGTTTACATAATCAACCAATACCAATGAATCGTTCACGACCACACCAACAAGCGCTAACATGCCGAGTAGACTCATAATGGTTAAGTCCATGCCCATGATCCAATGCCCCATTACCGCACCTATCATACCGAATGGGATCACACTCATTACTATCAATGGCTGTAAGTAAGACTTAAACGGGATCGCGAGTAATGCGTAAATAATAAAGAATACAAACAACAAGCCCCACGCCAGTGAACCAAACGACTCTCGTTGCTCTTTCGCCTCACCTTCTAAGGTATAATTAACACCAGGGTACTGTTGCACAAGCTCGTCTAAGTAACCTTTAAGATCCGCTTGAAGAACCGTCATATTGGTGTTGTTCTTCTCAACATCAGCGGTCACATTTAAAGTACGGTAGCGATCGATACGGCGAATACTCGATGGGCTCTCACCTGTTTTGAGCGTAGCAACATGTGATAATGGCACTGTGCCACCACCTGGTAAATCAATAAGTATATCAGTTAAATCTGCTACTGAACGACGCTCTTCAAGTGGTAGCCTTACCATTACACGTACATCATCACGACCACGTTGAATACGTTGCGCTTGAGAACCAAAGAACGAATTGCGGATTTGCTGTAATACATCAGTACGGTTTAAACCCAGCGCTAAACCTTGATCGGTCAGTTCAACTTGCAGCTCCTCTTTACCGTCTGACAAACTATCTGCAATTTCAAATACCGTTGGGTAGGTTGCTAAACGCTCTTTAATTTTTTCAGCGACGGTTTCTAATGTCTCAATTGTGCTACCAGAGAGCTGAACATCAATTGGATTTGAACTACGGCCAATCTCAGCTCTAAAAGTAATTGTTTCTGCCCCTGGGATCACACCAATCAAGTCCCGCCATTCGCTCGATAACTGCTGCGAGCCAATATTAGATTCGCGCTCTTCTGCTGGCGTAATTTCAAAACGTACAGAGCCAGTATTTGATGTGCCTCCTCGACCACCGGTACTTGCCAAAATATTCAAGATAACACTTTCGCCATCTTCATCACGGTACTTATCTTGTAACTCTTTGGCTTTGTCTGCCATAAGCACAATATATTTATTAGTCACATCAAAAGGTGTACCCGCTGGGAAAGTAACGTTGGCACGTACAGTCTCACTCGGGATGCGCGGGAAGAAAACAAACTTAGTCCATCCGCTCGATATCAGTGTTAAAATCACTAAAAATATACCAATAAATGCGCTTACTGTAGCTAACTTATTTTTTAGTGCTAAATTAAGTACTGGTTGATAATACTTCATAATCGCCGTTTCAAAGCCATCGGCAAAACGCTGCTGTAAACGCTCTAGCTTTGAAGGCTCTGATTTTTGGTTACGCAGTTTGATGTATTTTAAATGCGCTGGTAAAACGAACTTAGATTCAATTAATGAGAATAGTAATACCGGGATAACCACTACGGGAATTTGCGCAAACAAAGCACCACGTCCGCCTTCGATAAATGCCAGCGGTAGAAATGCAGCGACGGTTGTTAACACACCAAAAGTTACCGGTGTCGCTACTTCTTGCGTACCTCGAATAGCAGCTTGCTCACCAGACTCTGCGGTTTTTAAATGAGTATAAACATTTTCGCCGGTGACAATCGCATCATCAACAACAATACCCAGCACTAAGATAAACCCGAATAAGCTCATTATATTTAGCGTAACACCAAACAAAGGCATCGCTAAAAATGCGCCCATGAACGATACCGGAATACCAACAAACACCCATATTGCTATGGCTGGGCGTAAAAATAACGTCAGTAACGCCAGCACTAAAATACCACCTTGAATCGCATTGGTTGTTAAAGTGGCAATACGCCCTTTTACAACTTGCGAATCATCATCCCAGTAACTGAGCTGAAAACCTTGCGGTAGGCTTGTTTGTTGTTCATTAATATAGTCCTTTACTGCATCAGCCACATCAATCGCACTTTGCGGCCCAATACGATAAACGTCGATAAATGCAGCTTGCTTACCATTAAAGCGGGTGCGCACTGGGGTTTCTTCAAAATCATCAGTAATACTAGCAATGTCGCCTAAGCGAATAATAGTGCCGTCAGATTGCTGTTTAACTACGATTTGAGCAAACTCATCTTTGCGATAGGCTTGGCCTTTTGAGCGAATAAGTACTTCACCACCTTCAGTTTTTAAGTTACCCGCAGAGACATCGGTACTTGAGCGAGAAATAGCAGATGATATTTGCGCAAGGCTTAAATCATATTGGCGTAGTACATCTTGGCTTACTTCAACTGCGATTTCGTAATCACGAACACCGCTTAACTCAACTTGCGTTATTAATGGAATACGCAGTAAGTCATCACGTACTTTTTCAGCATATTCGAGGGTTTCTTTTTCACCATATTCACTCGAAACTGTTACCGCTATAACTTCACGTATACGCTGAGCAAGTGCTACTACTGGCTTTTCTGCGTCTACAGGAAAGGTATTTATAGCATCAACTCGGCTTTTTATATCAGCCAATAAGTCACGAGCATCATAACCAGTTTCGATTTCAATATTGACCGATGATGACCCCTCAGAAGAGCTACTTGAAATTTGCTCAATTCCTTCCAAGTCTTGCACTGCTTCTTCAATACGAATAGTGACACCCTTTTCAACATCTTCCGGGGTTGAACCACGTAATGTGACTTTGACGCTGATACGATCCGTTTCAAATGAAGGAAAAACTTCTAAAGGAATTTGAGTCGATAAACTAAATAGCCCAGACAACACAATACTAATAAGCAGTAAGTTGGCGGCTACATGGTTTTTAGTAAACCAAGCAATCATTGCCCAGCTCCTTGGCCGCGAGCTTGGCGACGCTGCTGCATTAACTCTTTAACTGAAATGCCTTGTTCTTTGGCCATTGCCTCTAGTTGTTCTTTACTTGGGCGTTCACCTCGGCCTTGCTTGTTACCACGGGTATTTTGGTAAGCTTGCTCACCCATGATGTTTACTTGTGTACCTGAACTCACTTGTCCTAGCGGCGTAATAACTAAATTGTCGCCGGCACTAAGGCCTGATGCAATAATTGCATCATCCGCATTTTGCCATCTTAAGCTAATATCTCTGCGCTTTAAGATCCCTTGCTCTTCAATATAAACATAACTGCCTTGGTAAATAGCACTATTAGGAATAACAATGGCATTTTGTACCTCAACACCTTTTATTTGAGCCGTTATATATTGACCAATTTTAATTGGGTATTGATTATTTGCAGTTGCTTTATATGGGTCGTGAATTTGTCCAACCACATAAAGCTGCTGAGCAGATGAATCTATTGCACCTTCAGTTCGTACCACTTGCCCTTGCCATTGTTGCTCGCCAACAAGATCGGAGCGAAAAACAACTGCGGAGCCCTGCTCATTACTTACGCCATCGCGAAACTGTTCTGGTAATTCGATAAAAGGTAAGTCTTTATTTTTAATTGGAAGGCGAATTTCGACACTGTCGATTGCATAAATCGAGGCAAGTTCAGTGTTATTATTTACCACTTGACCTAAATCGACGCTGCGGCTTAATACTCTGCCTGCATAAGGGGCTGTAATTTTAGTACGTTCTAGATTCAGTTCTGCTTTTTCTAGTTGCGCTTGAGCTGAAAGCACTTCTGCCTGTGCAGCAGCAAGTTGCGGTTTACGCAGCACTAAAGAGCTTGCTTGTTCACCATTTCCTAAACGCTGCCAATCTGTTTGTGCTTGATTACCACGCGCCTCCTCTTCCAGTAAGGCTTGCTGGGCAGTGAGAAGGTTAGCTTGAGCAGATTTAACCTCTGCGCGATGATCTCTATCATCTAATTCAAGCAACACTTCACCTTTATCAAAAAAGCCCCCTTCACGAAACTGGTCACTAATTTTAATTATCTGCCCCGATGCTTGCGACACTAGCATGCTTTGTGTTTTTGGCTTTACTGTACCAAAACTATTGATCATAATTTGATAAGGCTTAGCCTCTAAGCGAAACACTGCAACTGTCACATTTGCTTTAGGCGCAGAGCCAAAGCGCTTACTCTGCGGAGGATTTCCTTTGATAACGAGAATAACTGTCGCTGTCACGGCGATAATAATGGTTGGAATTAGAAATTTACGAAGTTTATTATTCATAGTTATTGCTCTTCTGACTCTTGGTTAGGCTCTGAGAAATCGCCACCAAGGGCAATATGTAACTTGATTCTATTAAGGATGAGTTGATTTTTAATATTGATAACTGAGTTTTGCGCAGTGAAAGAGCGATCCTGTGCATCAAGCACAGTCGTGTAATCTACTAAACCACTTTGATATTGCTCAAACGATAATTGCTCAGCAGCTATCGCATTAGTTTGTGCTTCAAGTGTTTTTTCATAGCGCTGTTGTAGCGACACCTCTTGTGTAATTGCATTTTCAACATCACCAAACGCATCATATAAAGTTTCAAGATATATTTGTTCTTGGCGTTTTACTGTAAGACGTGCTTGTTCTTCATTTGCAGCTAGTCTTCCACCATCAAAAATCGGCATCGCGATGCTGCCAACCAATGACCAGGCTAAGCTGGATGGCGAAAATAAATCACTCATTTTATCAGTACTGTCGCCGAGTGAAGCAGTTAGATTTAAGCTAGGGAAGCGCTGTTTATGAGCGTATGCTAAACCAGCATCAGTACTCAATAACTGATACCAACTTGCCATCAAATCTGGTTTACGGGTAATAAGTTCTGAAGGTAGCCCTTTAGGGATTGGTTTATCAAGCAACGGTAAGTCTGCATCTATACTCAATGCCCCCTTTGGATACTCGCCAGTTAAACGCTCAAGTGTCCGTATAGACTCTGTTAATGTAGCTTGTTGCTCAGCAATATTAGAGCGCTCAGTATTTAGCTCGTTACGAGTCAAGTACACGTCAAGCGCCTCATTTAAGCCTTGGCGATAGCCAGATTCGATAATCGCAAGATTTTGCTCTGCTATTTTTTCTCTTTGTTGATATAGCTCTAATAACTGCTGGGCAGTTATTACATTAAACCAACCACTGACGACATCAGCGACCAATTGCTGACGAGACTGCTCAAAATTTGCTTTTTCAGCTAAATACTCTAAGTTTGCTTGACGCTCTGCTGCTGATAGTTTACCCCATAAATCAACCTCATAGCTCAATGCCAAATCGGCAGAGCTGGCATTATTGTAGCTAACGGGACGATTATCTTTACTTCTACTTGTACGTGTAGATAGGTCTAAGCTTGGCCAAAGAGCAGCCCCTGTGGCAACCAGTTGCTGCTCTTTTATAGCAACATCATAGCTAGCTTGTAAAATTGACTGGTTATGCTTCAGAGCTTGATCGACAAGTGCATAAACTTGTGGATTTTCAAGCTGCTGTAACCAATCATTTGCGACTGTCCCAGCCGTTTGTTGTTCTAGTTTTTGCTGCCAATTATTTGGCAGCGTTTCGAGTTGTTGCACACGCTCTTGCTGAGTAAGCTGTGTGGTGCATGCTCCAATGAACAGCACAGATAATGCAACAATACTCGGCTTTAATTGCCAGTTCATGTTTAACCCTGAATACATCGATCACTAAGTGTAATTCAAGCATTCAATTCCTATTTGCTCAACTGACTTTACATAACATTACAAATTCTTAGCATACAGTACGTTAAAGTGCAGGATTAATAAGATGAAAGGTTAAAAGTGAAAGATGCTAGGTGCTAGGTGCTAGGTGCTAGGTGCTAGGTGCTAGAATTAAAAATCACTGCCAAGTAGAAGGCAAACTTTATTATCTAAATAACAAATTATTTCAAAAACAAAAAAGCCCTGCGAGTGCAGGGCTTTATAATAAATGGTGCCTCGACGCGGAATCGAACCACGGACACGAGGATTTTCAATCCTCTGCTCTACCGACTGAGCTATCGAGGCACATCAACTGTGCTGATTTACTGCTAAATTAACAATAAATCTAAATAAATGGTGTCGACTAACCGAGTCGAACGGATAACTTAAATGAATTACTGATTACAAGTCAGTTGCTCTGTTCAAATTATCTAAAATAAATGGTGCCGACTAACCGAGTCGAACGGTTGACCTACTGATTACAAGTCAGTTGCTCTACCAGCTGAGCTAAGTCGGCACACTAAACTGTGTGCTAGGCACGTATCAATTTTAAAGATTGATTAACTTTAATAAATGGTGCCTCGACGCGGAATCGAACCACGGACACGAGGATTTTCAATCCTCTGCTCTACCGACTGAGCTATCGAGGCACTTAAACAGTGCTTGTTAACAGTAGCAACTATTAACTAAATAAATGATGCCGACTAATTGAGTCGAACGGATAACTTAAATGAATTACTGATTACAAGTCAGTTGCTCTGTTCAAATTATCTAAAATAAATGGTGCCGACTAACCGAGTCGAACGGTTGACCTACTGATTACAAGTCAGTTGCTCTACCAGCTGAGCTAAGTCGGCACACTAAACTGTGTGCTATGGCACATATCAATTTTAAAGATTGATTAACTTAAATTTTTTTATTAAAAAAGCCTCGCTATTGCGAAGCCTTTTCAAATAAATGGTGCCTCGACGCGGAATCGAACCACGGACACGAGGATTTTCAATCCTCTGCTCTACCGACTGAGCTATCGAGGCACTTAATAGTGCTAATTAAATGTTTAAAACATTTAACCTAAATAAATGGTGCCGACTAATCGAGTCGAACGGATAACTTAAATGAATTACTGATTACAAGTCAGTTGCTCTATTCAAATTATCTAAATAAATGGTGCCGACTAACCGAGTCGAACGGATAACTTAAATGAATTACTGATTACAAGTCAGTTGCTCTGTTCAAATTATCTAAAATAAATGGTGCCGACTAACCGAGTCGAACGGTTGACCTACTGATTACAAGTCAGTTGCTCTACCAGCTGAGCTAAGTCGGCACACTAAATCATGTGCTTTGGCACGCGTAACAACATTTAAGTATATTTAAACATTATTACAATAATAATGGTGCCTCGACGCGGAATCGAACCACGGACACGAGGATTTTCAATCCTCTGCTCTACCGACTGAGCTATCGAGGCAAATTCAGTTTACCTATAAATCATATAGGATTTTCAGTACATTTCCTACCACTCTACTGACTAAGCTACCAAGGAAACTTCAGCTCTAATTAAAAATCTTAAAGGATTTTTAATACTCTTCCCTAGATGCTCTACTGACTTAGCTATCTGGGCGTGCGGCGTATTAAACTGGTTTTGCCCCTGCAAGTCAACTTTTTTTTTATCCCGCCCCACTGTTTGCACAGTTTTACAGCAATGTGGGTAATAAACATATTAAACGCTGCTTTTTGCATCAAATATATGTGATTAAGATTAAGTCCTTATAATTGCTAATAGGTAATTAAATCCCTTTATTATCTAAAACAGTAAATATTGCAATATTATGTACATAACGTAGTGAATTATTTCAGTAAATGTTAGGATTGATTGCAAGTAAATAAGCTGCTGATTGGTTTGTAGCTACTACATTAAAATTGGAAAATAAATGCACAGTAAATTTTCTTCGCCGGTTAAGGGCTTGTTACCACTTATTATATTTACAAATATTGTGGCAATAACATTAGCTTTAGCTGCCTACTACTTCTACCCGAATAAACAAATTAATAACTTTCAAGTCAAGAGCACTACTGACTTAAGCGAGCTAGCTGATAATTTAGACAAGCAGTTAGTCATCGCTCTAAGTAAACCTGGGCAGAACAAAGCAGAGCAACTATTAGTTTTAAGCTCAAAGCTAAATAACCGATTTGAATATTACTTATATAGGTATACATCATTAAGTGCACCCCAACTCATTTATTCAAGTCATAAGCCCGCTATAGAGCCTTTAAAACTAGACACCTTTACTCAAAATAAAACAATTATCCATAAACAATTAATTTTGAATGATCAGCCTGTTGGAGAGCTAATAATTAAAGATAGAAATAGCTCAGTTTCAGCTATAGCAGATTCAATGCTACTTACTTACGTATTGGCAGGGTTGACATTTTTTAGCTTATTTATATTTGCTTTCTATATTAATGCTTTTCTAAACAAACGAATAAAAAGAAGTAGCGACTATCTCGCTTTAGAAATCGATACAATTTGTCAATCATCTAACTATGAATCACAAGTAAAAGAGCAGCTAGATTTAGGAATGAAAACAGTTGCAATAAATATAAATAAACTTCTCAAGCAAGTACAAAACGCGATTGTTAGTAATCAAGCAACACAATCCAAATTGCAAAGCCTGCAAAATGGCTTAGAGATAGAAGTTCAAAAACGAACTATGCAACTTGAGAAAGCAACATTGAGAGCTGAACAAGCAAGTGATTCAAAAACTACTTTTTTAGCAACAATGAGTCATGAGATACGCACCCCAATGAATGGTGTAATTGGCACAATAGATCTATTAAGGCAAACAGAGCTTGATGGTGCTCAACATCGACTAAGCACCATTATTCGTGAATCTGCTTTTTCATTATTAGGTATTTTAGATGACATATTAGATTTTTCTAAAATTGAAGCTGGTAGGCTCAATATAGATCCAACTCCATTTTCAGTTTCTGACACTATTGAAGAAGTAGCCAGAGTTTTATCATCGGTTGCCAAAAAACGTCAGCTCGATTTAGAACTAGCAATTGCCCCAGATATTCCAACAAACTTAATTGGCGATACCATGAGAGTGCGCCAAGTACTGTACAACTTATGTAGTAATGCTATTAAATTCACTAGCACCGATGAAAACCGTCGTGGCCATGTTCGTATAGCCGTTGAAGTAGCTCAAAACACGACCGATCATTTCACTCTACGTTTTATCGTCAGTGATAATGGAAAAGGTATGAGCCAAGCACAATTACGTGAAATTTTTAACCCATTTATCCAAGCTGAAAATTCTATCACTCGAGAATATGGAGGCACGGGGCTTGGCCTTTCAATTTGTAAAAGTTTAACCGAGCTCATGCTTGGTACTATTAATGTTACAAGCGATTTAGGCATTGGCAGTGAATTTGTTGTTGAATTACCTTTTAGCACCGAAGGAACAATTAAGTACGCACATAAAAATACATTAAAAGATCAACTTGTAGTTTTAATAAGCGAAAATAGTACGAGAAAGCAAACGTTATCACGTTACCTATCGTTTATGGGAGCTAAAACACTTCAAGCGGGTACTCTTGATGAGATAGAGCAGCACCAAGAGAGTTTTGGTATTGTCTGGGTTCTTGATGGTGTTGATTCGATAGAAAAAACTAATTCATTACTACGTCGCCTAATATACACTCTAGAAGATCATAACCAACAGGTTGTTGTACTAAGTAAGCTAGATGAAGCAGCAATTAACCATAAAAATATTTTTTATCTTAATGCTACACCATTGTGCAAATCTAACTTTATGATGTCATTACTTGTAGCTGCTGGACTTCATAAACCTAAACAAGTGAAACCCGTTAAAACTCTAAATAACTACCTAAACGTAGAACAGGCTAGAGAGGAAAATAGACTCATTTTACTTGTTGAAGATAACCTCTTAAACCAACAAGTACTAACCGATCAATTGCATTTGCTAGGCTTTGGTGTTGAAGTCGCTGAAAACGGTGAACAAGGCTTGCAAAAATGGCGAAAAGAACGCTACTCACTCATTCTTACTGATTTACATATGCCTAAAATGTCAGGCTACGATATGGTCGAAACAATCAGAGAAGAAGCTTCATTACTTGATGATATTAATGCACAGCCATATATAATAGCGATCACAGCGAATGCCCTTAAAGGCGAAAAAGAACGCTGTTTAAATGCAGGTATTAATGATTTTATTACTAAGCCTGTGGAATTAAATACTTTAGAAGCTATTTTAGAGAAGTGGGCTCAAAAAAGTCAGCAAGGTACTGTTTATGTAAGCGAGCTCAGCGAAAGACCTGCAGCCCCAGTTAATTTAGAAATGCTAGCTAAATACGTAAACAACGATGAAGCTAAACAAATCCGCTTTTTTAAAATGTACTTAGAGCAAAGTAATAACTTAACTAAAGAAATAAACAGTGCTGTTATGGTTACAGACTATCAAGGTATTGCACAAGCCTGCCACCAGTTAAAATCAATTTCTAAAACGATTGGAGCTGAACAGATTAGTAAATTATCCGCCCATTTTGAAGAGCACTGTAATTTAGAAAATTTATCGAGTGATGAGCTAATAGAACAAAGAGATACTCTAGAAATCGAGTACTCTAGAGTCGCGCAATTTCTGAAAGAGCAAATTAGAAAATCTGACGAACAAGAAGAAAATAGTATCTAGTTTGTGGTTGATAAAAGGGCAACGTCGCCCTTTTATCAACTAGCCTTGCAAAAAATTACTTCTCAGGCGGACGGTAGCCTTCGATTTCAACCTCTTTATCTTCAAACAAAAAGCCAACCATCTGCTCTTCCAAAAATGTGCGATGCTCTGGGTCCATCATGTTTAGATGTTTTTCATTAATTAGCATAGTCTGCTTATGCTGCCACTGACCCCATGCTTCTTTTGAAATATTATTGAAAATCTTTTCACCAAGCTCACCAGGGTATAGTTGATAACCAAGGCCTTCGGCTTCTTTTTGTAACTTTTGACAAAATACTGTACGTGCCATAATTGATCTCTTCTTAATATGCGTTTAAGACTTATCTCTAGTGTAAACCATTGTGCTAATTTGTTTAACCAGCTTTTTAGTTGGTGCTGCTAAACCGACCTCAATGGACTGATCTAACGGATACCAAACAAGCTGACGCTCATTAACTACATCAGGCATTTTACTAACCTTAAGCACATGAGGATTAATAGTTAATTCAAAATGCGAAAACACATGAGTAAATGGTTCCACTTGTGTGATAGTCAGCTCAAGCCCCTGCTGTGCGATAAAAACATCAAGTTGTTCCTTTTGTTCAAATTCAAAAAAGCTAAACAACCCCCCCCAAATACCAGAGTTTGGCCTTTTTTCCATTAATACTTGGTCATCACATTGAATGATCAACTGATGACAGCTTTTTTTAGGCACGGCTTTTTTAGGTTTTGAATGAGGAAACTGCTTAACGACTGCGTTATTAAATGCCTTACAACGACTGTTAAGGGGGCAAGGTTCACATTCAAACTTACTACGAGAGCATAAGCTTGCACCTAAATCCATCATTGCCTGATTAAACTCAGTGACATTACCTTTAGGAGTTAGTTGCTCTGTTAGTTGCCATAGTTGATTCTCGACTTTTTTAACCCCGTACCAGCCTTCAACCATAAAGTAGCGAGCCAAGACACGCTTTACATTGCCATCTAAAATTGGGTGATGCTGGCCAAGAGATAAAGACAAAACGGCGCCAGCTGTAGAACGCCCTATTCCTGGTAATGCGATTACTTGTTCAATATTTGTTGGAAACTCACCATCGTACTGATCACGTACTATTTTGGCTGTTTTATGTAAATTACGTGCTCTTGCGTAATAACCCAGCCCAGTCCAATGATGCAGTACAATATCTTCATCTGCATTCGCTAAAGTGATAATATCAGGGAAACTTGCCATAAATTTTTCAAAATAAGGAATAACGGTCACAACTTGAGTTTGTTGTAGCATTACCTCAGACACCCAGACTTTATAAGGTGTTTTATTCAATTGCCATGGTAAGGTTTTACGCCCATGTAATTGATACCAATCAACTACCTGCCCTGAAAACCAACTTGCATCAGTGTTGTTTAACTTCAAAATAACTACTTTATAACTCGACCCTTGATAGCGGGCAGTCTATTGCAGTGAGTTAAAATATCAAGTTCTAAACATACACAAAGGATAAAGCCTTGTGATCAAGCCCACGGTCAGGGATAATACGCCACCATTTTAAACATGTTGTTTTCATCAGGCCAAAATATATGAGTGATTCAAGTAACGATAACCTTGAGCAAGCAAAGCAAGAAGGTAAATATATTCGTACAATTCGTAGCTTTGTTAAACGTGAAGGTCGTTTAACCAAAGGACAAGCAGCAGCAATTGAAAAGTGCTGGTCAACAATGGGCCTTGAGCACCAAAACGGCATGCTTGATTTAGCTCAAGTATTTGGTAATGACAATGATGTTGTTTTAGAAATCGGCTTTGGTATGGGTAAGTCATTAGTTGAAATGGCTAAAAACGCACCGCACTTAAACTTTATTGGTATCGAGGTACATCGCCCAGGTGTTGGTGCATGTTTGATGGACGCAGATGAAGCTGGTGTAACCAACTTACGTGTTTTTGAACATGATGCGGTTGAGGTACTCAAAGACTGTATAGCTGATGGCAGCCTTAGTAAGTTGCAGTTGTTTTTCCCTGATCCATGGCATAAAAAGCGTCACCATAAGCGTCGTATTGTGCAACCTGCATTTGTTGAAAGCTTACGCAGTAAATTAAAAATTGGTGGTGTTTTTCACATGGCAACAGATTGGGAAAACTACGCTGAGCACATGCTTGAAGTAATGCAAGCTGCTGAGCACTATAAAAACCAATCGCAAAGCAATGATTATGTGCCTCGTCCTGATTTACGTCCGCTGACTAAATTTGAGCAACGCGGCCATCGTTTAGGCCATGGTGTTTGGGACTTAATGTTTGAACGCATTAGCTAAACCAGTAACTTATTAAACAACACTTAAGGTAAAGCCATTTATGAGCGCATTAACTAACCCAAGTTCATTACTACTGCGAAATAGTGAATCACTCAATGCTGAATCTATTTTGGTGGTCAATTTTGTGCAAGATGGCTTTTTATCTCAACTTAAAAGTTTAAACCCTAACAGTAAAATAACCGCTTTTAGCTACAACCATGCCAATGGTCAATTTGCTAACAACCTTAACGGTATCGATGTTTGTATAAGCCATGAAATAACAGAGCAACAGTTTGATTTGGTGATTTACTATTATCCAAAATCAAAACCAGAAGCATTAATGACGCTGGATAATATTCGTGCAGTTCTCAACCCTGATGCTGATTTACTGGTTGTTGGCGAGAATAAAAGTGGCGTAAAGTCGATAGAAAAACAATTTACTAATCATTGCGAATTTGGCCGTAAAATTGATAGTGCTCGCCACTGCGCACTCTATTTATTCTCTGGTATTGCACAACTAGCAGAGTTCAGTATTAGCCGGTATCACAAGCAATTCACTGTTGAAGTAGCAGGAACGCAGTTTAACGCAATTAGTATCCCCGGAGTATTTAATCACGGTGAACTTGATGCCGGAACTAAAATGCTACTAGAAAACGCACCAAATGTTAAAAGTGGCCAAGTGCTCGATTTTGGTTGCGGCGCAGGTTTAATAGCTACATTTCTAGGCCTTAAAAATATAGCCCTATCCTTTGTTTGCTCAGATGTAAGTGCGCTTGCAGCTTATGCCACAACACAAACTCTAGCGCTTAATAATATAAATGGTAAAGCTGTGCTTAGTGACGGCCTTACTAGTATTAATGGCAAATTTGATTTAATTATTTCTAACCCACCATTTCATACGGGTATTGCAACTGATTATACGATTGCAGAGCAGTTTTTAAGTAATGCAAAACAACACTTAACTAAATCGGGCAAACTGACAATTGTTGCGAATTGCTTTTTAAAATACCCACCTATTTTAGAGTCTCAATTTGGTGAGTATCAAACAGTTCATAAAAACAATAAATTTGCAGTTTATAGTAGCTAAATAAAGTCCTACTTAAACATATAGACCCCGTTTTTAAAGTAAATACACAAAAAGTGACAATTATTTGATATTTCTTCGTCACTTTTCGTTGCGTTTGCTAGACTTAGAAAACGAAGTCACTATGATGAATATCAGGCTATAATAAAAAATGCCTAAATCTCTACCACAAACAAGTATTCGAAAAGCGTTGATCAGTGCAGTGATGTTTGTTACGGCTCTTTGTTTGTCATTGTCTATTTCGATTTCAACTTATCTTGATGTTAAAGAGCAAAAACAATTAATCATAAATAAACTCACTATCCTTGCTGAAATTGTTGCATTTAACGCCCAAATTACCGTTTTATTTGATGATATAGAAACGGAAGAGCAACGACTTAAGTCCTTTGAAACCATTCCACTAGTTAAGAATATACATATCTACTCAATTGATGAAATATCGAATAAAGCTGTGTTCTTTACCAGTTTTAACGCAAAAAAAACGCCACCTGTACCACTTCGTGTAGATAGTATCGAGCAGTTAAAAGAAGCTAAAATTACAGGCGATCAAGTCGAACTGATAAAGCCTATACTCTATGAAGGTGAAATTAAAGGTTATGTTTATATTCGTGGCGGGCTAGAGCGTCTTAACGACTATATAAATAAAAAAATACTGATAGATATATTACTAACTCTATTTGTTTTAGTCCTAGTGTATTTTGTAGCTAAGCGTATCCAAAAACGTATTGCAAACCCAATCGATGAATTAAGCATGTTACTGCAAGATGTTTCTAAAAATCACAATTACAATGCCCGCGCACCAAAAACGAACATTACTGAAATAAACACTCTTGCTAGTAGCTTAAATATTATGCTCACGCGAACGCAAAACCAAATTGAGCGGCATAAGAATGATAAACTCGAAATTAAACAGCTAAACCAAAGTCTAGAAGAAAAAGTAAATCAGCGGACAATTGCACTTAGAGAAGCGAATCAAGAGCTATTAAATACACTTGAGCGCATGCATCAATATCAAAATCAAATCGTTGAAAGTGAAAAAATGGCTTCACTTGGTCAAATGGTTGCAGGTGTCGCCCATGAAGTTAATACTCCCATCGGTCTGGGCATCACAGGTTCCACTCTATTACGAGATAAACTTGCTGAAATTAATTCAGGGTTTGAAAACAAAACACTCACCTCAAGCCAGTTAAAACGCTTTATAGATGATGGTATAGAAAACCTTGATTTAATTTACCGCAACTTAAACAGAGCTGCAGAGCTTGTCTCTAGCTTTAAAAAAGTAGCGGTAAACCAAGATGGTGAACTGAATTCGTTAATAAACGTAAAAAATCTGATCTCAGATGTACTGTTATCCATGCGTACTGAAATGCAAGAAAAGGCCCCAGAGGTTATTATTCATTGTCCATCTGAACTCATTTTTGAAACTAAAGTAGGCCCACTTCAACAAGTGTTACAGCAGCTTATCAGCAACTCTGTCATCCACGGTTTTAAAGATGATATCGGCAATAAAATTGAATTCACAATAGAACGTAATGAAAGCAGTTTAATTATTAATTATCTTGATAATGGTATTGGCGTTGATAAAACAATTAAAAAGCGAATTTTTGACCCATTTGTAACAACTAAACGCGGCGAGGGAGGCAGCGGCCTGGGTATGCATTTAGTGTATAACTTAGTTACACAAGCATTAGGCGGCAATGTACACTACGATGAACAAGAAACTACAGGGACTCGATTTATAATCACCCTGCCGAATGAGCAGGCCAACATAAAATGAAATTAAAGCTGATGTTACTTAGCATAATAATTTTTGCTCCATTTAGCATTTTAGCAAAGTCTCCTGAGCAGGTTAAATCTGCATTTTTATATCAAATTAGTAAGTTTGTTGAGTTTGCAAAAGCTGACAAAAACCACGCTATGACCTTTTGTTTTTATGACTTAAAGCTAGGGGTGGGAGCGATTTTAAACAGCACTCCATCATTAAGTGTTAACGATAAAGCCATCAAAATAATTTTAATAGATAAAAAACAGCAAATTTCTGAACTTTCTCGCTTTTGTGATATCACATACATTGATGAAACAGAAGAAGATGATATAATTCCACTTTGGATCGATACCATTTCGTCAGACACCTTAACAGTTGGTGAGAGTATCAGTTTTTTAGAAAAAGGCGGGATTGCCGCTTTGATCCAAGAAGGGAATAAAATCCGACTGTATATCAATAAACAGCAGTTATTGCGTAGTAGTTTTAAAATGCAATCTCGGTTATTAGCTGTTTCAAAGTTTTATCCAAATTGATTTTACTTGTTAACAAATGGATATACTCCTATAATCTCTGTATTCGGTTTTATAATACAATACCGAATTAATTGTAAATAAAATATTCCGAAAAAGGTTAATTAATAATGCAAACGCCAGTCATTCTGATTGTAGAGGATGAAGACGTAACTCGACTAAACCTCGTTAGTTTATTTGAAGCTGAAGGTTATAAAGTTATTGAAGCCATAGATGGCGATGACATGCATGACAAGCTTACAAATAATGATGATGTGAATCTTGTAGTTATGGATATCAACCTACCAGGCAAAAACGGGCTAATTTTAGCACGTGAGTTGCGTCAAAAGCGTAACGTTGGGCTTATTTTCCTAACTGGTCGTGATAATGATGTAGACCGTATTTTAGGCCTAGAAATTGGTGCGGACGACTATATTACTAAGCCCTTTAATCCACGTGAACTAACCATTCGTGCTCGTAACTTAATTTCTCGTACTGCTCTTGGCGGTGAGGAAGCTAATATCGAAACAAATGGTGTTATTACGTTTAATGGCTGGGAGCTTGACGAAAATAGCCGTTGTTTAACATCTCCAAACGGCGATGCTAAACGTCTTCCTAAAGGTGAATACAGAGCACTACGTTTAATGCTTGATTCTCCAGGTCGCATTTTTAGTCGTGAACAGTTAATTAAACATATGACGGGTCGTGAGCTACGTGCTAATGACCGTACTGTGGATGTGACTATTCGCCGTATTCGTAAACATTTTGAAAGCGACAACAGCACCTCTGAATTGATCAGCACCATTCACGGTGAAGGTTATAGATTCATCGGTAAAATCGACAGCTAATAATATTGTTGGTTAACCTACAGCAGTTACTTCTCTAACTGCTGTAAGAATAAATGAAGGGCTTGTTGTCCTTCATTTATTTTATCTGTAAGTTCTATCAACCATTGTTGTAACTCCCCATCATTTTGCTCAAGTGCCCCATGCTCCATCATTTTAGCATGCAGCTGCACGTCATTAAGACCAACCGAACCTGCAGCTCCTTTAAGCTTATGTGCGACCGATTTATATTCTTCTCTATCACCTTGCGCTAATGAGCTCACTAATTCTTGCTGATACTGTGGATTTAGTTTGGCAAACAAATTACTGCTACGCTTGAATACATCTATTCCCATTGAATTGACAAAGTCTTCAATAGTTTCAACATCAAGTAGTTCTACATTTATATTTAAACAATCCTGCGCAGATACCGTTAAGCGCGTTTCATCACATTGCTGAGCTTGTTTAATATCAAATAACTCTGCGAGTATTTTATCAAGTTTAGTGGTATTGATTGGTTTGGCGAGTGCTCCTTGGATGGAGATTCCTTCTAGCTCTTCCTCGGCACTACGTACATTTGCCGTTAATGCTACTATAGGTAATTTATCAAAATAGCTATCGGCGCGAATTTGTCTTGCAACTTCATCACCATTAATATCTGGCAATTGCATATCTAATAAAACTAAATCAAGGTCATCCTCAGTTTCAACAAATGATAAAGCATCTTCACCTGTTTCAGCCCAAATAACCTCATGACCACGCTGCTCAAGTAAATTAGTGGCAATTTCAGCGTTTAACGGCACATCTTCAACTAACAAAATATTTAAACTACGCCCAGCATAACTTTGTTCTGTTGGCGCAACACATAAAGCCAATGGTATCTCAAAGACAAAACTACTACCCTCACCTTCAGTACTACTTACTCGAATTTTCCCACTCATTGCCGTTACGAGTGCTTTGGTTACTGCCAGGCCAATTCCTGAACCAATAGCATTTGTGCCATTTAAGTCAGGCGCTTTATAGTACATATCAAAGATACGCTGTAATTGCTCTTGCGGTATTCCTTGGCCAGTATCGGTAACCTTCATCACTAACCACGTACCGTCAGCGCGATTCTCTCTAATACAAGATAATTCTACTCTCCCTTGCTGAGTAAACTTAACGGCATTATTAATTAAATTCCAAACAACTTGGCGTAAACGAGTAGGATCTAGCGAAGCATAAATATCTAAGATGCCTTTACGCTCAATTTCAAATTCAAGTCCTTTCTCTTCTGCGATCAAGCCCGCAAAATTTACTACATCATTTATAAAGTCAGAGACATTTATTGGTGTAGTGACAATATCCAGCTGCTCACGGTCAATCTTATCTAAATCAATAATATCGTTGAAAATATTACCCAAGGTTTCGGCGCTTGAAAAAACCGTACTACACCAGCTACGTTGCTGTTTATCAAGTTCAGTGTCGAGTAACATTCGTGTTAAACCAACAATACCGTTAAGTGGCGTTCTTAGCTCATGGCTTAAAGTGGCAATAAATTTCCCCTTGTCTTTATAAGCGGTTTCAAGGGCTTGAGCTGCTTCTTTTCGGCTCGTTATATCACGGCCAAAAGCAAGCAAGCCTATGTATTCCCCTTCATCGTTAATAAAAGGTAATTTACGCATTTCAAACCAGCGATTTTCACTATCAACCGGGTACTCTACATCAAGGGTGAGCGCTTGGTGAGTCTCTTCCACTTTATTGTCTGTTCTAAGAACCTCAGGTAAATAAGGTTGCGGGTATATTTGCTCAGCGGTTTTGCCAATTAATTCAGTTGCCGGCTTGCCAATCACTTTTTCAAACATTTTATTACATCCGGCGAAAACCCCATTGTTGTCACGGTAATAAAATAAATCAGGAGATGAATCGACAATAGAACGTAATAACATTCCCTGTTGGGCAAGCTCTTGCTGGGTTTTCTTACGCTCTGCTATTTCGCGTCTAAGCTCTTCAATTGCGCGGTGCTTAGCATGAAAAGCCATTTTACGTTCGTCTATCTCAACGTTTAGCCGAGTGATATTATCTTTTAACGTTTGGTTTAATAGCTTTTCTTGTTTAGTTGCACTATCAAGGTATGCGTATGAGGCATCAAGTTGGCGAATCGAGTTTATAATCACACTGATCATAATAGGTGATACAACCGCAGTAAAAAACAACATAGCGAGTACATCAAGGATGACCACATGACCGATAGCAACATAATAAAACATGCAGGCTAGAATCAGTGAAACAACTAACAGCAACACATAGCAAATCGCTGCCGTTTTGAACTCACCAAACCGTGTGATTAAACTTGAAAGCATTCGAGCCCAAGGGCTCAAAGAAGAATCGATCATATATAAACTTGTCTCATGACTATGGGTTTTAACATCAACAGACTAAGCAATGCTTCAATCTAGTGTTATTAGTATATAAAAAAGCTAGCGCCACAGCTTCAAATGAAAATGCCTAACCCAATTTTGGTATTAAATAATACTAAATAACACTACTCTAATACGGTATAAAATTGTAAATCCATTCGCTATTTTAATCATTAAGATTTTCAGCATGTTAAAAAGATGGCTAGGCCCATTTTCTTGTACGGCTATTTTAGCATTTTTACATTAGCAATTTTCATCTTCCGCGACGAAAACATAAAATTTTCATCTACTACGTATTTTTCAATTATTTCGTGTAAAATACCGCGTTTTACAATTGCCAATAACGAGATTTTTCATGCAAAGCAATATGCCCGATATAGCAGATACGGCTCCCGCCTTACAAACCGGTAAATTAGACTGGGTTGGTATGGCCGATATTGAGCTGCCATTTATTTTTGAATCTCGTGGCCTTGCACCTGTAAATGTAAATGCCAACGCGCGCGCTTTTGTAAATCTACATAAAGAAGATGCAAAAGGCATTCATATGTCGCGCTTGTTTTTGGCACTCGATACACTTTCTACTGAGCAGCATGTTAACCCGCAAACAATTGCTCAAGCCCTCGATACATTTATATCTAGTCACGAAGGTTTAAGTGATCAAGCTAAAGTAGAATTCAAATTTGAACTACCACTACGCAGAAAGTCATTGCTTAGTGGTAAAGTTGGTTGGAAAAGCTACCCTATTCTACTAGAGGCAAAAATTGACCGCGGGCAACTTAGTTTTGAGCTTAGTTTAGATGTAACTTACTCATCAACTTGTCCTTGCTCTGCCGCTTTAGCACGTCAACTAATACAAAATGCGTTTGTAGAGAAGTTTGACCAACAAACAATTAACCAAGAAGACGTAGTCGCTTGGTTAGGCAGTACTGGTGGTATTGTGGCAACTCCGCATTCACAGCGTTCAATCGCAAACGTGAAAATTAAACTTGATAACAACATTACTGAGTTTGATATCTTAAGTTTGATTGATACCCTTGAAACTGAGCTAAAAACCCCAGTACAAGCGGCCGTTAAGCGTGAAGATGAACAAGAGTTTGCTCGTTTAAATGGGCAAAATTTAATGTTTTGCGAAGATGCTGCGCGTAAAATAAAAGCAGTACTAGAGCATGCCCAGTACGCCGATTACTGGCTACAGATAAACCATTATGAATCTTTGCACGCACACGATGCGCTCGCAATCGCGGTTAAAGGTGTTGCAGGCGGTTACCAACCTTAAATTAATATATAACTTCACATCAACTAGGCACATAAATTGCTAATTACTAGCAAAGTGTCAATTTGTTGTTGTGGAGTTACCGTATGGAATTCGCTTTATTATCAATTTTAGTGCTAGTTGTAGGGGCCTCTGTTGTTGCATCGAAATTTACCGATGATGGCGGCAATCCTTATCCCTTCACCCGTAAGCAGAGTGTATTTACTCAAGTAGAAAGTGCTTTTTTAAATTTGCTCGAGCGCGCTGTAGGCGATCAATATAAAATCGTTAGTCGTGTGAAACTAATCGACATTATTGATTGTAAGAAAGGCCTATCGGTTAAAGCTAAACGTGCTGCTATAGCAAAGGCAAAAAATAAGCAACTTGATTTTGTACTGATTGATAAAGAGAAGCTGACGATTGTGGCCGCTGTAGATTTAGTTAACAACGCAAATAAAGATGGCCACAAAGCACAACGTGACTGGTTCGTAAACGGTGCATTAGAAGCTGCTGGCATTCCTCATATTCGAATGAAAGTAAAATCAGGCTACCGCCCTAGCGAAGTTCGTGATGCAATTATGTTTAAACTTGGTAAACCCGCAGCTCAAGCTCCCCGACCTACCCGCAACAGAGCAACCAAACCTGCTGTACTATCACCTTCACAAGCAAAAGCACATTCAACAGCTTTAGCAGAAATATAACAGCAGTAATAAATCATATTTAAAAATGCGAGTTTAGGCTCGCATTTTTGTTTTTTAGTACTAACTTCACGTATAATCTAGTTATCTAATTCGAGGAATCAAAAATTATGAATGTTGGTATTATTGGCGCAATGGAGCCAGAAGTTAAAATTTTGCGTGAAGCTATGCAAAATCCACAAATTTTAACAAAAGCAGGTTTTACTTTTTATACGGGTGAATTAGCTGGCAACACTGTTACTTTGGTTCAATCAGGTATTGGTAAAGTAGCATCAGCCATAGCAACAACATTATTGATTGATAACTTTAACCCCGACTGCGTGATCAATACAGGCTCTGCCGGTGGTTTTGATCCATCACTTAGCGTGGGCGATGTGGTTATTTCGTCACAAGTACGCCACCATGATGTTGATGTAACTGCGTTTGGTTATGAAATTGGCCAAGTTCCACAAATGCCTGCTGGTTTTGCTGCACATCCAAAACTAATTGAAGCAGCTGAGCAAAGTATTGCTCAAATCAGTGACGTTAAGACCTTAATTGGTTTAATTTGTACTGGCGATTCATTTATGTGTGACCCTGTACGTATCGATAAAGCGCGTGCTGATTTTCCAACTATGCTTGCAGTAGAAATGGAAGGTGCTGCGATTGCTCAAGTATGTCATAGCTTAGAAACCCCTTTTGTGGTTATTCGCTCTATGTCTGACATAGCCGGTAAAGAATCGCCGCAATCGTTTGAAGAATACTTAGAAACTGCATCTGTCAACTCTTCTAAAATGGTTGTGGCTTTGCTTGAAAAACTAACAGCGGTTAGTTTATAAGGTGTTACTCAATCTAGTTCAACAACATTTGGACTTTATTGTGTTTTTGTTAGCGCTCCTCGTTGAGCGCTTTTTACCTTTAAGTAGCTGGTATCACCCAAATACCTTTCTCACAGCGGTTTTTCGCCCGTTAGGTAAACGGATATACCGCGAAAAAGAACCAAAAAGCTACCACTATTTATCATCAACTTTATGCTTTAGCTTAGTGATTCTTGTAATAATGACTATTACTGTCTTACTGTTAGAATTTGCTTATTACCCTGAGTTACTCGCAGGCTTAATTTTATATATGTGTTTGCAATGGCAAAGCTTACAAAAAAAAGCACTCCGCATTGCTCGACTAGTTAAACAAAATCAAAAAGCCACCGCGCGCGATTTACTTAACCCGCTAGTAGCACGCGATGTAAGTAAGCTTTCAAGTGCGGGAATTTGTAAAGCGACCATGGAAACTTTCGCACTGAGAGTTGCCCGCCACTATTTCACCGTTATTTTTATATATTTAGTCTTTGGAGCTATGGCGACCTTAAGTTATCACTTATTGAGCTTAATACATCAAACTTGGCGCAGCGACCTTCCCCCTAACAATGCTTTTTTAAAACCTATTGCAGGGTTTTTATTTATTATCGAGTGGCTGCCAATGCGCATGCTTGCTGTTACAATCGCTATGAGCAAAGCGACAAAACAAAGTATTCATTACATAAAACATTATGGCCGACACTTTTATCAAAGTAATTCAGGTTGGCTACTCAGTGCATGCTCAGCTTCAGTGGCTGTTCAACTTGGCGGACCTGCAATGTATCAAGCTCAGCGCTTTAACAAAATGCGTATAGGTACTGACAGACTACCAAAAGCTGAAGATATAGCAGTGCTTGTAAACCGATTAAATCAGGCTCGCGGGTTTTGGTTGTTAGTGATCTTTGGTATTGAGATTATAAAAACAATATAAAAAAACCAGCCGACGCTGGTTTGTGGATAACCAAACCACCTAGATGATTTGGCTATATTATTACTGAATTTTCATTCTTAGCTAATTAAGCAACGGTAATGTTGGCAAATTTACGTTTACCTACTTGGTAAATAGCCGTACTGCCTTTTGCGATTTCTAGCTTAGAGTCTGTTACTTTCTCTTCACCGTTAATTTTCACAGCACCTTGTTTGATCATACGCATAGCTTCTGAAGTACTGGCAACGAGTCCCGCTTCTTTAAGCATGTTAGTTACAAATACAGTATCTTCATCAATGGTCACAGTGACATCTGGGATATCATCTGGTAATGCGTTCTTTTGGAAACGCTTGATGAAATCTTCATGTGCACCTTGTGCAGCATCGTCACTATGAAAACGAGCGATCATCTCTTTTGCTAAATCAATTTTGATATCTCGTGGGTTTGTACCCTGGGCGACTTTTTCTTTTAGCGCAGCAATTTCTTCAATTGATAAGCTACTTAGCAAATCATAATAGCGCCACATGAGTTCATCACTAATTGACATCACTTTACCAAACATGTCATTCGGTGCATCTGTAATACCAATATAGTTGCCTAACGACTTAGACATTTTTTGCACGCCGTCAGTACCTTCTAATAAAGGCATCATTAGTACCGTTTGCGGTTTTTGACCTTCATCTTTTTGTAGCTCTCGGCCCATAAGCAAATTAAAACGTTGATCAGTTCCACCTAATTCAACATCTGCTTCTAGTGCAACGGAATCCCAGCCTTGTACTAATGGGTATAAAAATTCGTGAATTGCAATCGATTGGCCGCTTGCATAACGCTTTTTAAAGTCATCACGCTCAAGCATCCGTGCAACAGTCTGCCTTGCAGCTAATTTGATCATACCTGCAGCGCCAAGGTTTTCCATCCAAGATGAGTTAAACGCAACAGTGGTCTTTGCAGGGTCTAAAATTTTAAACACTTGTTCTTTATAAGTTTCAGCATTTGCTAACACGTCATCACGAGTAAGTGGCTTACGCGTTACATTTTTGCCAGTTGGATCACCAATCATGCCGGTGAAATCACCAATTAAGAAAATCACTTCGTGACCTAAGTCTTGGAAGGTTTTCATTTTATTAATTAATACTGTGTGCCCTAAGTGTAAGTCAGGTGCAGTTGGATCAAAACCCGCCTTGATCTTAAGCTTTTTACCAGATTTTAGCTTCTCAACTAACTCGTCTTCAATTAATATTTCTTCTGCACCGCGTTTAATCTCTGCTAGAGCGGTTTGTAAATCCACTGTTTATTACTCCAAAAAATTCAGTCAACTTAGGGATTCTAGCGTAAATTAGCCACAGTTTAAATCTACAAAACACTGGTATTAACGCTTTATTAGGTATATCCTGCAATATTAGTGATTAATTATCTTGACAGCAGAAAAAGGCACGTTATGGTTCACGTTGTGCACAAACTCCCAAAAAAACACAAATTGCTTATTCTAGGTTTGGTTTCTGCTATTGCTGCCCTGACTCTTATTCCTTCTGAAAAAGCAACCGCCTCTAAAGATAACAGTGCAGACGCACTAGAAATTGGCAAGCGCTACGAATTACAAATTAAAGTTGATGATGCTGAGCAATTAACTGAATTAAATTCGCAAGAAGACGCAGCAAAATTACCAGAATATGACCTAGTCGACTTTGAAGTAAAGAACGGTGACAATTTAGCACTTATCTTTAAGCGTGCAGGTTTTAACGCGCAAACCGTTCATAAATTACTTAACACCAACGCAGAAACTCGCAAACTTACTAAAATTCATCCTGGTGAAATTCTTAGTTTTGCCACAGCTGAAGATGGGTCTTTAGCGCAGTTACGCTACGTTATCTCAAAGACAGATACTTTATTTGTAACTTTAAACGAAGAAGGTAACTACGATACCTCAATCGACAGCAAAGAAATCGAAACCCTAACTAAATCAACTGGCGGTGAAATCAGCAACAGCTTTTGGACCTCAGGTATTGCAGCAGGTTTAAGCGAACGCCAAATTATGAACTTTGCTGATATTTTTGGTTGGGACGTGGATTTTGCAAATGATATTCGTAAAGGCGATCAGTTTGGTCTCATTTACGAGTCACACTATGTAGATGGTGAATTTATTGGCACGGGTAAAATTATTGCCGCTGAATTTATAAATCAGGGTGAGCGTTATGCCGCTATTCGCCACAGCGATGATAACTTTTATACCCCTGAAGGCCGCAGCATGAAAAAAGCATTTTTACGTGCACCGGTTAACTTTAAATATATTAGCTCAAGCTTTAACCCGCGCCGCTTACACCCTGTTACTGGGCAAGTAAAAGCGCACCGCGGCATTGATTACGCAGCACGTACGGGTACGCCAGTTGTTGCATCAGGTAACGGTAAAGTAATTAAATCAGGCTACAGCAAGTATAACGGTAACTATGTATTTATAAGCCACGGCACACAATACGTGACTAAATACTTACACTTAAATAAACGCGCAGTAAAAACGGGGCAAAAAGTTAAGCAAGGCCAAAAAATTGGTACTGTAGGTGCAACAGGCCGTGTAACAGGCGCACACTTACACTATGAGTTTTTGGTTAACGGCGTTCACCGTAACCCTAAAACAGTTAAACTACCTAAGTCTGAGCCATTACCACGCGCAGAGCTTGCGAAGTTTAAGCCAATTGCAGATACGTTCTTAGCGCAATTAGAGCGCAACAGAGAGCTACAGTTAGCGCTTAAGTAAGAGTTGTCAGCGGTCAGCGGTCAGCGGTCAGCGGTCAGCGGTCAGCGGTCAGCGGTCAGAAAATATAAAACCGTTGCTATGCAAATAGCAACGGTTTTTTCTTGATAGGGTATTTTCGTTGGGTTTCGGGGTGCTCAACCACAACCTACGCAGCCCATTTTAACACCGAGCAGCTTAAAACTGACGGCTACCGCACCAACATATAAATCAACTGCACAACCAATGAAATCATGACTAATGGCCAAATATATTTCGCATATTTAGTTGCCCCCTCTAAGCCCATTTTTGATTGGTACTTTTCAAGTAGTGGCACCAGAATAACAAGAGCGACAAACAAAGAGATTAAAATCACAAAGATATTCATACTACTGCCTTTTAAGTTCAGGTGCTAAATTAAGGTAATTAGTAAGACGAAATTCGAGTATACCTAAAAAGCAGGCAAAAAAAAAAGCGCAGTATAAACTGCGCCAGTCGGTTGGAAGTAAAAGTTTACTTCAGCAGTGCTCAAAATTAAGAGCACTGGTGTTGTATTTTAACCTACAAGTGCTAACAAAATACCCGCAGCAACGGCACTACCAAGTACACCTGCTACGTTTGGCCCCATTGCATGCATCAACAAGAAGTTATGTGGGTTATTCTCAAGACCAACTTTATTAACGACTCGAGCAGCCATTGGTACTGCAGAAACACCTGCCGCGCCAACTAAAGGGTTGATCGGTGACTTGGAAAACTTATTCAAACCTTTCGCCATAAATACACCCGATGCTGTACCTATAGAGAACGCCAGTGCACCTAGCGCTAAAATACCCAGCGTTTCGACAGTTAAGAATTTGTCTGCGGCTAATTTAGACCCTACAGCTAAACCTAAAAAAATCGTTGTGATATTGATAATCTCATTTTGTGCACTGTTACTTAATCGATCAACCACACCTGATTCACGCATTAAGTTACCTAAACAAAACATACCTACTAGCGGTGTTGCCGCAGGTAAAAACAACATAGTTAAGCCCAATACCATTAGAGGAAAAATAATTTTTTCCTTCTTAGACACTGTACGTAATTGTGGCATTTGAATTTTGCGTTCTTCAGGCGTTGTAAGTGCGCGCATAATTGGCGGCTGAATAATTGGCACTAAAGCCATATACGAATAAGCAGCCACTGCAATTGCACCTAATAAATCAGGCGCTAATTTTGATGCTAAGAAGATAGCCGTTGGGCCATCAGCACCACCAATAATAGCGATAGCTGATGCATCTTGTAATGAGAACTCAAAGCCTGGTACATAGTTAAGTAAAATCGCCCCAAATAATGTAGCAAAAATACCAAATTGAGCCGCAGCACCAAGCAACATCATTCTCGGGTTTGCAATTAAGGCACTAAAGTCTGTCAGTGCCCCTACTCCCATAAAGATCAGTAACGGAAACACACCAGTATCAATACCAATATGATAAACGTAATATAATAAGCCACCAGGGTCTGATAAGCCCGCTACTGGAATATTTGTTAAGATTGCACCAAAGCCTATTGGTAATAGTAATAGTGGCTCAAAGTTTCGTGCAATTGCGAGGTACAACAATAAGCACCCTACTGCAATCATGATTAACGCAGGAAAAGTGAAATTTGCTATACCCGTTGCTTGCCAGAGGTTTAATAACGCTTCCATCCTCTATACTCCTAAGCCATTGCAATCATTGCTTCGCCTGTGGCAACAGAGTCACCTTCAGCAACTAACAGTTCAGCAATAGTTCCACTGTGAGTAGCGCGAATTTCTGTTTCCATCTTCATAGCTTCCATAATCATCACAACATCACCTGCGTTAACTGTTTGACCCGCTTTCACTTTGATCTTGAAGATGTTACCTGCAAGCGGAGCATTCAAAGTTTCGCCCGATGCTACCGACGCAGACTGCGGAATTAACTCACTGTCTTTGAGGGTTACCTCTTTTAGTTCACCGCCTTGTGCAACGACAACGTCATATACTTTACCATCAACTTTTACGCTGTACTGCTCAGCTTTAACTGTGTTGTTATTAGATTTATTGCTTGAAGAAGGTTTGTCTTGCTTAGCTGACTCAGCACTTGGCACCGCTTCAAACGCATCTGGGTTATTGCGGTTTTTCAGGAATTTCAAACCAATTTGTGGGAATAATGCATACGTTAATACATCATCAATTTGCTCATCAGCAAGGTCTAAACCTTGTTCTTGTGCTTCTTTTATTAGTTCAGCTTGCAATGTTTCAAGTTCTGGTTGCAGTACATCAGCAGGGCGACAAGTAATTGCCTCACTACCATCAAGTACACGTTCCTGTAATTCTTTATTCATTGGCGCTGGTGTTGAACCATATTCGCCTTTAAGTACACCTGCAGTCTCTTTTGTGATGGTTTTATAACGTTCACCGGTCAATACATTCAATACTGCTTGAGTACCAACAATTTGTGAAGTTGGTGTAACTAATGGTAAGAAACCTAAATCTTCACGTACGCGTGGGATCTCAAGTAGAACCTGATCCAGTTTATCTGCTGCGCCTTGCTCTTTTAGCTGGTTTTCCATATTAGTTAACATGCCACCTGGCACTTGAGCTAACAAGATACGGCCATCTACACCTTTTAAGCTCCCCTCAAATGCCGCATACTTTTTGCGCACATCACGGAAGTAAGCCGCGATTTCTTCTAACTGATTTAAATCAAGATCGGTATCACGCTCAGTACCTTCGACAATTGATACTATTGTTTCCGTCGCGCTGTGACCGTAGGTCATACTCATTGATGAAATAGCGGTATCAAGCATATCAATACCAGCATCTATGGCTTTTTGATAAGTTGCTGTACTCAAACCTGTTGTTGCATGACATTGCATAGCGATAGGAATAGAAACGGTTTCTTTTAGCCCTTTGATCAATTCCTCACAATCATAAGGCTTAAGCAAACCTGCCATATCCTTAATACAAATTGAGTGACAGCCTAAATCTTCTAACTGCTTGGCTAAAGTAAGCCACATATCAAGTGTGTGCACTGGGCTGACAGTATATGAAATCGTGCCTTGTGCATGAGCTCCCACTTTCACAGCGGCTTTAATTGCAGTTTCAAGATTTCGCACATCATTCATCGCATCAAAAATACGAAATACATCAACACCATTTTTGTGGGCACGTTCAACAAATTTTTCTACAACGTCATCAGCATAATGACGGTAACCTAAAAGGTTTTGCCCACGAAGTAGCATTTGTTGCTTCGTGTTTGGCATTGCTTTTTTAAGCGCACGGATGCGTTCCCACGGATCTTCACCTAAGTAACGAATACATGAATCAAACGTTGCCCCACCCCAAGATTCAATAGACCAATAACCCGCATTATCGAGTTTTTCAGCAATTGGTAGCATATCGTCTAAACGCATACGTGTTGCTAATAAAGATTGATGCGCGTCTCTGAGTACTAGCTCAGTTAATTTTAATTTAGCCATGAGTCACCCCTTATGATTTTTGTTTATTTTTGTACTGAGCGATTGCAGCACTGATAGCAGCAACATGTGCACTTGGCACACCTTGGGCTTTAATAGATGGTGTACGAGCAGCCTCAACCACAGGTTCTTCAAAGCGGCTCATTATTTTAGACATAAAGATAATTGCTGAAATTAACAGCGATAAGAATACGAAAACGCCCACCATTCCAGTGACCATTAAATTTGCTGCTGTCGCAAGTAGTTGTCCTATGTCCATGCTGCTCCCCCTTGATTACTAAACTTATAGTTTTAATTTACCAACCTAAAACAGGTAAAAAATCACTTTATATAAATAATTATGCACCAATCATAACAAAGAAACAGACCAAGTCCAACACTTTGTAAATTGGTAAAACCAATTAATATTAAGCTAACATATCCACATTAAAGTTAACACCATACATTTTGCTATTATTTTCTGAGATATAGACAATATAAATAATGAATATAGTTAAAAGTTATAACTATCCTGCATACTGTTGATTAAAAAATCATGATAGCAGTATGAATCTGCACTAAATTTAAGAGGAAATGCCTCACCATGTTAAATTGGTCTTACCAAGAAAGACTTTTAATAACACGTTATTTTTTATTTTAAGAATAAGTTACACGTAATAAAGTAAATATTACTTACAGTGCGCTTGTCTTTCTTTGTAATAAATATATTAGATATTGATTTTAAAGTACTTTTATTTATGGCACATAACTGGCATTAACCATATCGAACAAATTTACAAACCAAGGAGACAACAATGTTACGCTGGACAATTACATTTTTAGTTATTGCACTTATTGCTGCAGTGTTAGGTTTTGGTGGTATCGCAGGTGCCGCAGCAGGAATTGCCAAAATTATATTTTTTATCTTTTTAGTATTATTAGTTATTTCACTCGTTTCAGGTGCGCTTCGAGGCAAAACCCCTTAACAGGAAATTAATTTAAACACTAATACATACATTACTTACAAGGAATTACATTATGAAATCAACAACAGTTAAAACAGCCGTTATAGCACTTTTCGCAAGCTTTTTTATCATGGGTTGTGAAGACAATCATGCAGAAGAAGCTGGTGAGCGCATTGATGAAGCAGTAACAGACGTACAAAATGGTGTTGAAGACGCCTGTGAAGAAGTTAAAGAAGGCGTAAATGCTGAAGAAACTAACTGTTAATCCATAATTAATAGTAAACAAAAAACGACTCACCTGAGTTGTTTTTTGTTTACTTTAAACGATCTGTCACCTATTCCCCCCTCAAAAAATACCTCTAAATATCAAACTTACACACTACTAATTTTACTGAAAAAACTGGAGCAAATATTTTTTTCTAAAAATTTATTATTTGTATGTCCTAAATTTGCAACTATCTTTAAATAGCTAATTAAAGGTATCGTTAGCGTACCTTCAGTTGTTTTTAGCCTAATTATTATAAATATTTGGGAGATTACAATGTTAAAAAATAAAGTGTCACTCGGTGTAAAATCAGCCTTCAGCGCAGGACTTATATCAACTGCATTAATTTATACCCCCCTCACGATAGCCGAAGAAGAAACAACGATAGAAAAAGATGTAGAAGTTATTTCAGTTACAGGTAGCCGAATACGTCAACCTGGAGCTGTATCCGCCAGCCCAATAATATCAATTGGAGAAAAAGAGCTTGGATTCCAACAAGAGCCTGAGGTAGAACAAATTTTAAGAAACCTTCCTGCAACAGTTCCTGGAGATGGCAGTAATGTAAATAATGGTTCCGGAGGAGCAGCAACTATAAACCTAAGGGGTCTGGGCGCACAACGTTCATTAGTACTAATGAACGGCCGTCGTATGATCCCATACAATTATAATGGTGCAGTTGATAGCTCAACAATCCCGAGCGCTTTGATTGAACGTATTGATATTGTCACTGGTGGTGCATCAGCAGTATATGGCTCCGATGCAATTGCTGGGGCAGTAAACATTGTTCTGAAAGACGACTTTCAAGGGGTGGTTTTTGACGCAAAACATTCTGAAACAGGTGATGGTGATGGTGATAAGGATAGTTTCAGTTTAACTCTAGGCTCAAATTTAGCTGATGATAAAGGTAATGTTGTACTTTCTCTTGGCTGGATGAAACGAGATCAAATATTATTAGGTGATCGTCCTCTCGGTCTTTTAGGTATTGAAACTGCGAGCGGTGCAAACTATGAGCAATTTCTAAATAGCGAACCACCAATTCCTGCTCCAGAGGAATGTAGCGGCCCTAACTCTGTTGAAAGCGGTGGTTCTACTACGGCATTTCCGACTCGCTTTGCTATCGTTGGAGCTGGCCAAACTGGCGCAGGGCAATTTAGAAACGATGGTACTTTAGAGTCTGATACTTGTAGTGTGTTTAACTTTAATCCCTACAATTTTTATCAAACCCCCTCTGAACGCTACTCAGCAACGGCTCTAGGTAATTACTATATTACTGATGATCATCAAGTATATTCTTCAGTGAATTTTACAAATACGAGTGTAGATACCCAAGTCGCTCCCTCTGGTACATTTGGCTCAAGCTTTAATTTACCTCTAGCAAACCCATTTATTGGTGAGCAAGCACTACAGTTTATGCTTGATGGTGCAGCACAAGCACTCGGTGAAGGCAGCTTAGATTCCAGCAACTGGCAAGATGTAAATGGAAACGGAATTGTTGATGAAGCTGATTATCTAACTGTTCAATTAAGACGACGTACATTAGAGCTTGGAGCTCGTACAGAGCGCTTTGATAGTACTCAGTTTCAAATTGTAACTGGTGTTAAAGGCTATTTTTTAGATGATTGGGAATACGATGCGAGCTATCAATATGGTGAATCAAACCGGACAACCGTTCGCGGTGGCTATACCAATCTAACTAATATTCAAAATGCTTTAGATACTACAGATGGAGAAACATGTAAAAATGGTGACTCAAGCTGTGTACCTATAGATCTTTTTGGTGGCTTTGGAACTATTACTGAAGAAATGGCGGGATACGCTCAAGCTATTGCTTTACAACAACAAAAATACAGCCAAGAAATTTTTACTGCCAGCGTAAACGGCAGTCTTGATTTTATTGAAATACCAGGTGCTGGAGCACCTTTAGCTGTTAGCTTCGGTTATGAAAAACGCACCGAAAAAGGCCTTTTTGAACCAGATGAGTGTTTAAAACTAGCCCCTGCAAGCTGTCAAGGTGGCGCCGGTGGTAATCAATTACCAATTTCAGGTGGTTTTTCTGTTGATGAGCTATTCATGGAAGGTTATCTACCGGTATTAGATGGATTACCTGGTGCTGAAACTCTTGACGTAGAGTTTGGTTTTCGTTGGGCTGACTACGATACCGTTGGTAGTAATGAAACTTGGAAGTTAGGCTTTAACTGGCGTCCGGTAAGCGACATTTTAGTTCGAGTTATGCAACAACAAGCAACTCGAGCACCTAATGTAGGGGAGATTGCTTCTCCTGTTGTAACAGGTTTAGATAACGCACAGAGCGATCCTTGTTCAATAGCTAATGCTGGTAATATTGATGAAAACTTAAAACAATTATGTATGTCAACAGGAATGACAGAAGCACAGGTTGGTAATGTGCAAGATGTTATATCTGGACAAGTACAAGTTATTAGCGGTAGCGATCCACTAAACCCTCCTGGAGCCGAAGAAGCTGATACTTTTACGGCTGGTATTGTTTGGACACCTGAATTAAACAGCTTAGAAAACTTTACTATCACTTTAGATTATTACGATATAGACATTAATAATATTATTGGCAACTTTTCAGCTCAGGAGATTCTTGATGCGTGTTATGTTTTAGGAGACGCTGATGAATGTGCAAAAATTAATAGAATTGGTGGTGATTTAACAATTGCAGGTGCAGGTATTGAGCAATTTACAACTAACTTGAAAAACCAACGAGCTGAAGGTCTTGAGTTTGGGTTTAATTTTGCTGTTTTAATTGATCAGATGGGAGAGTTACAATTTTCAGGTAATATTAATAAGTATCTTACTCAAGAATCTCAAAGCTCAGACACTGCCCGTATAATTGATTGTAAAGGCTACTTTAGTACCAGTTGTGATCCTGTTTCAGAACTTCGCTGGGTTCAAAGAACAAGCTGGGTGTGGGAAGATCTAACGCTATCGCTTCAGTGGCGTCATATTGATGGTGTTGATGTTGAGCCAATTGAAGCACCAAACGTATACGAAGAGTTCCAAAGTATAGAAAGCTATGATTACTTTGATTTATTTGCTAGTTATTACGCAACAGAAAATATAGTTGTTAACTTTGGTATCGATAATATATTTGAAAAAGAACCACCGGTAGTGGGGGGTGAGGCTGGTGATACTAGCTCTAACTCTGGTAACACATTCCCAAGTAATTATGATGTGCTTGGTCGTAAATTTAAAATGGGTATAAAAATCCAGTTTTAATGATTCCTGGTAGTAGGTAGTAACTTGCACCGCAATTTGCGGTGCTTTTTTATTTTTATCTACGCTCTTGCTTCAAGCATTAAACGTTTCATATCACGTACGGCTTTATCAAGGCCATCAATAGCAGCACGAGCGATTATGGCATGACCAATGTTAAGCTCGTAAATGTCCTTCATCGCAGCGATTGGTTTGACGTTATGATAATGCAGGCCATGCCCTGCATTAACCGTTAACCCTAAGCCCGCAGCATACTCTACACCTTGGCGAATATGTTCAAGTTCTTTTTGCATATCGCTGTCATTTTCTGCATCTGCGTAAGCACCTGTGTGTATTTCTACATAAGGGGCATTACATGCTTTCGCTGCATCTAGCTGCGCTTTATCTGCATCAATAAATAATGATACTTTGATGCCCGCGTCAGTTAGCTTAGCAGTGGCAGCTTTAATTTTGTCTAGATTACCAACAACATCTAAGCCACCTTCAGTAGTGAGCTCTTCACGTTTTTCTGGTACTAGGCATACATACTCAGGCTTAACATCTAACGCGATATCCAGCATTTCATCGGTCACTGCAATTTCTAAGTTCATACGGGTTTGAATTGTCTTTGCCATAACATAAACGTCGCGGTCTTGAATGTGACGACGATCTTCACGCAAGTGAATTGTAATGCCATCAGCGCCAGCATGTTCAGCTACACTTGCTGCATGAGCGGGATCCGGGTAGTTTGTGCCGCGTGCTTGGCGTAAAGTTGCAATATGATCAACGTTGATACCTAACAGAATGTCTTTCATTTTTTACCTATATAAATTATTTAATAAAAAGCTCGCGGCTTTTTAATGGTTTTTTACCAAGCAATGGCTTCATTAAATGACGGCTTAATTGCTTCGCCATATATAGCACATCAGGTGCACTAAAGTCATGATCTGCAATTGCATTTAACTGAGCTCCCGTAAACCCATCCCCTTTTAAATCCTGAACAACAAAACCGTATTCGGCAAAGTAACTATACGTGTACGACGCATCAATTGGATCGCCCGCCGCATCGAAAGTAAAATCAACACCATAGCCCAGCAATTCTAGTAACTGAAACTCATAAGAGCGCAACACGGCTTGTAAGTTTGGATGCTGGTTTAGTTGCTTGAGGTGAGTTTTATATAACTTATAAGCATGATCAATTGGCTCATTAATTGGCACAATGCGGTTAGTGAGTTCATTTAAATAAAATCCACAGTAAAGCTGATCACCTACCAGTGGTGATTGCGCACCATGTAATTCAAAGCGTTGGATATATTTTAAATCATGCCTACCAGTGTAGTTTACTAGTAAGGTTTGGAAGGGTTGTAACTGTGCTTTATGCTTTGTTGCTTGTCGGCCATTGATGCGGGCTAACATTCGCAATTGGCCAACACCTTCTACTAGCATATCAAGCATTACTTGTGAGTCGCTATAAGGACGTCGGTGTAATAAATATGCTGTGTAGAAGTCGCTATCCATAGGTCAATTTAGGCAGAAGTTAATCTTCACCATAGCCTAAACTGCGCAGGGCTCGTTCATCATCAGCCCAACCCGATTTTACTTTTACCCAAAGCTCTAAAAATACTTTGTTATCAAGCATTTCTTCAAGATCTTTGCGTGCTTCACGGCCAATAACTTTTAGCTTTTCGCCTTTGTTACCTATAACCATCCGTTTTTGTGTTTCACGCTCAACCAAAATCAAGCCATTGATATGCCAAACACCATTGTCTTGCCACTTAAACTGCTCTATTTCAACAGTCACTGAGTAAGGTAGCTCCTCACCCATAAAGCGCATCAGCTTTTCACGAATAACTTCAGCTGCCATAAAGCGCATAGAACGGTCTGTAACATAGTCATCCGGAAAATAAAATTCACACGGTGGAAGGCGTTTCGTTACTTCATCTTTGATCAAGTTAATATTTTTACCCTGTGTCGCTGACACTGGCATAATACCTACAAAATCAAACTTATCGCCTAACCACTTCATATGTGGAAGTACTAAGTCACGATCTTTAACCTGGTCAATTTTATTAATGACTAATAATACTGGTTTGCCACTTTGGCTCACTTTATTAAGAACCATCTCATCATCAGCATTCCAATGAGTGCCTTCAACCACAAAAATAATGAGCTCAACATCGCCAATCGAACTTGAAGCTGCACGGTTCATTAAACGGTTAATGGCGCGCTTTTCCTCAACGTGCAATCCGGGTGTATCTACATAAACAGCTTGATGCTGACCTTCTGTATGAATACCCATAATACGGTGACGTGTTGTTTGCGGCTTACGCGAAGTAATACTTACCTTTTGCTCAATGATCTCATTAAGTAAGGTTGATTTACCGACATTAGGACGACCAACAATGGCTATCATGCCACAAAAAGTATCAAGCTCACCTTCATGTGGTTGGATCAATGTATCAAGATTCATTTTTTAGTATCTTCAATGCTTTTTCAGCGGCTTTTTGCTCGGCTTTACGACGTGAGCTACCTACTGAGATAATGCTATCCATACCTTCAACAATACATTCAACCGTGAATGTTTGATTATGTGCTTGGCCTTTAGTATCCACTACAGTATAGCCTGGCAGTGATAATTTACGGGCTTGAAGGTACTCTTGTAGTAAGGTTTTAGGATCTTTTTGATTTAAACCTGGAGAAATCGCATCAAGACGCGCTTCATACCATTGTAAAATTAGCTCACCACATACATCGATACCGGAGTCTAAGAATACAGCACCAATAATAGCTTCTACGGCATCGGCCAGTGTAGACTCGCGTCTAAAACCGCCACTTTTAAGCTCACCTGGACCTAAACGTAAATAGTCACCTAAACCAAATTCAAGGCCAAACTCAGCCAGAGTTTGCCCACGCACTAAAGTAGAGCGCATACGGCTTAAGTCACCTTCACGGGCTTTTGGAAATTTGCTATAAAGTGCATTGGCAATGACGAAGCTTAGAATCGAGTCACCTAAAAACTCTAAACGTTCATTATGCTGGCCTTTATGGCTGCGGTGGGTCATTGCCTGCTCAAGTAAACCTTGATCAGTAAACGTATACCCTATTTTTTTATATAACTCTGTTACATTTTTTTTCATTGTTACTGAATATTACCTAGGCGTTCAAAACGAACTCCAGTTGGAACCCAGCCTGGTAAAATGTCATCTGGGCCATTATCAAATTCAAAACTCATCCATATAAAGACGGCTTTACCCACCAAGTTTTCTTTTGGTACAAAGCCCCACACACGACTATCTTGGCTATTATCGCGGTTATCACCCATCATAAAATAATGATCAGCCGGTACTACCCATTCATCAGAACGTGTACCCGGTTGTTGATAGTAGCGCCCTTTCATTTCAAGCGCTTCTGGGTTGATTAAAATATCATGGTTTAGTGTTGTTAAATTCTCATTTAAACGTACTAAATCCATAGAGCCTTGCTTAAATTCGTCACGATTGATGATTTCCATATCAATCTTATTAAACTCATTACACAATAAATCACCTTGCTGAGTTTGTCCTTGCTCACAATTAGGCTGAATGTATAAGCGTTTATTACGGTATACTATTTTATCACCTGGTAGACCAATAGCACGTTTAATGTAATCCACACGCTCATCAAGCGGGTATTTAAACACTACAATATCACCACGTTCCGGTTCAGCAACATCCATCAGTTGCGTACGCCATACCGGGTCTTTTACCCCGTATGAGTATTTTTGTACTAGGATAAAGTCGCCAACTAATAAGGTTGGCATCATAGAGCCTGACGGGATTTGAAACGGTTCAAATAAGAACGAGCGAAAAATAGTAATCGCTGCAATCATCGGAAAAATAGACTTTGCCGTTTCAGTAATTGTAGGCTCAGGTGCAATCAACGATGCAGTTTCTTCATCTAATTCGCCCCCTGCAGAACTCGTAGCCAAGGCTAAGCGCTCTTGTCTTTTAGGTGCAAACATAAAATGATCAATTAACCAGATTAAGCCCGAACCTAAAGTTAATAGCACTAAAAATATTGAAAAATAACCTGCCATTCATTCATTCCTTTATCTTACTAACTTGGGTTTTAAACTTATTTACCAACTTTAAGAATAGCTAAGAACGCATCTTGTGGTACCTCAACATTACCTAGTTGCTTCATTCGCTTTTTACCGTCTTTTTGTTTCTGAAGAAGTTTCTTCTTACGGCTTACATCACCACCATAACATTTAGCGATTACATTTTTACGTAATTGCTTAACTGTCGTACGGGCAATAACATGCTGACCAATTGCAGCTTGAATTGCAATATCAAACATCTGGCGAGGAATAAGCTCTTTAAGTGCATCGGCTAATTGACGTCCGCGTGATTGCGCACTTTCTCTGTGTACAATAATAGCAAGGGCATCAACTCTGTCGCCATTGATTAAGATATCTACACGTACCATGTCAGACACTTGGAAGTGTTTAAAGTTATAATCAAGCGAGGCAAAACCACGACTAGTTGATTTTAATTTATCAAAAAAGTCCATGACCACTTCAGCCATAGGTAGTTCGTATGTCACTGCAACTTGCTTACCGTGATAACTCATTTTTGTTTGCATGCCACGTTTTTCGACACATAAAGTGATCACACTACCTAAATACTCTTGCGGCACAAGAATATTTGCTTCAACAACGGGCTCACGAATTTCTAAAATATCATTTACTGGCGGTAAATCAGACGGATTATCTATTTGCGTTGTACCATCTTTAGTCACTACTTCATAGATTACCGTTGGTGCAGTGGTTATCAAATCAATATCGTATTCACGCTCTAGACGCTCTTGAATAATTTCCATGTGCAACATGCCTAAGAAACCACAACGGAAACCAAAGCCTAGTGCTGTTGAATTTTCTGGCTCAAAGAACAGTGACGCATCGTTTAGGCTTAATTTATTAAGCGCATCACGGAACGATTCATACTCGTCAGATGCAATTGGGAACATACCCGCATAAACTTGTGGTTTAATTTTCTGGAAACCCGGTAAACGCGCAGGTGCAGCATTTTTCTGATGCGTAATTGTGTCACCTACTGGTGCACCATGAATCTCTTTGATACCCGCAATTACAAAGCCAACTTCACCGGTTTTAAGTACACCTGTATTTGTTTGTTTTGGTGTAAATATACCCACGTGATCGGCAATATGTACTTGCTCATTCGACATAATCTTTATTTTATCGCCAGCACGTAACTCGCCGTGCTTAATACGAACAAGCGATACAACACCTTGGTATGGGTCAAACCATGAATCGATGATCAATGCTTGTAACGGTGCATCCTTGTCGCCTTCTGGCGGCGGGACATCCTTTACAATCATTTCTAACACTTCGGCAATACCAACACCTGTTTTAGCACTACATTGCACTGCATCTAAAGCATCAATACCAATAATATCTTCAATTTCTTCAGCTACACGTAGTGGATCAGCTTGCGGTAAATCAATTTTATTGAGCACCGGAATAACTTCTAAGTCCATCTCTATCGCAGTGTAGCAATTTGCTAATGTTTGCGCTTCTACGCCTTGCCCTGCATCAACAACCAGTAATGCACCTTCACAAGCGGCAAGTGAACGCGATACTTCATAAGTGAAGTCAACGTGCCCTGGTGTATCGATAAAGTTTAACTGGTAGGTCTCACCATCATTAGCTTTATAATTTAGGGTAACACTTTGCGCTTTAATGGTAATACCACGTTCACGCTCAATGTCCATTGAATCCAATACTTGCTTTTGCATTTCACGGTCGGTTAGGCCACCACAAACTTGGATCAAACGATCAGAAAGGGTCGATTTACCGTGGTCAATATGGGCGATGATCGAAAAATTACGGATATGCTTCATAAACTGGATTCTAAACTTCTATTTTAATGGACTAAGTGTATAAAGCCGCAATTTTACATTTAATTGGCTTCAATCACCATCTATTTGAGTTAAAGGGAGGCTAATTGGGTGAATTTTTATTACTTTTATATCGTGCTTTAGACTTTTGACCCGACTTTTAGCAATCCCAAAGCCTGTTATGCCACCGCCTACAGCGGCAATTATTTGTATCCACTCTGCGGCTTTAAATAATTCACTAGCAAGCAAAGCAAATAGCATACTTAATAACAAAGGTAACATATACACGGCAAAAGCATGTTTAACCATGTGCCTGTCATCTAAAGCCAAGGTTATTTTTTGCCCAACTTGGACTGGGATGTCGAATTGATACGGGAACGTTTTTTTTGCAGTGCCGAATAGTTTACCAAAAACTTGTGAACCACAACGTCCATTACAGCCTTCGCAGGCCTTTTTTTGTTGGGCTTCTAAATGAGCAATGGTGCCTGTAATAGACACCACGGTAAGCGTTTGTTCAATCATGAGGTTTTAAAGTGGCCGTGCGACTGATTCTGCAATTGCTTTTGCTGTCATAGCGGGGATATTACCCACCACTGACACATCAAAACTACCTGCATTATGCACATAAATTGTAGTCGCTCCAGATGATAAAGAGCCACTAGGCCTGCGTCCTGGTAACGGGCGCTGCACAAATACAGATACTTCAACAAAGCCATCTGAATATAAATAGTAGTCGGTTAATTCATTATTTAGGTCAAGCTTATGTCTATCAGATTTTAGTAAGCTAAAGCCATCTGGTAGCCAACCTATTTGCCAATTATTACTCGCAACATTGGGTTGCTCTTGCGCAACAGCATTACTTGGTAAGGGAGTCGGGAAATCACGATTAAGCATTTCGAGCAATAGTGGCGCTGGCTCTTCGGTCACGCTTATATGTGTTAACTGTAGTTGCTCCAGCATTTCACCAGCTTGATTTACATAGGCTGATTTTAAAAGTAATGACGACTCAGCATCTATCCAAAGCCAATAGTTAAACTTAAATTCATCTTTTGATTCAATACGCACTAGTTGTGCTGCTCGTCCTGCTATGCGCCCTTTACCACCCAGTACAAAGTCATATTCTTTACTCAAACGTTCAATATCTTTAAAAAGCACTTCAGGAATTGGACCTGCTATTGAATCTGTTGCGATTGAATAAGGCGCTGACTGCGGTTCAAAGTACGTTACTTGATCATCGATTCGGACCATTTCAAGCCCTGCACCGTTAAGTAAACTTAAGTGCTCTAGTTCAGTCTCATTTTGCTTGGCATGTAACCAACGATACGGTTCCATTGACTTGCCTTTTACAACCACAAAAGACGCATCAAAATTACGGTTGTGAACGGCTTCAGCCATATTAAGCAAAAGCTCTTTTGCAGGGGGTTCGTCGCTGGCATAGGCGGGGGCCAGTATTACCAACGACAAGATAAAAGTAATTACTTTCATTTAATTAGTTTTTTTCCTCTTCAGCTTGCCCCTTAGTGTGAGCCTTTTCAAGTGAATATGCAACGCGTGCTTGACGTTGATGCTCTAAAACTAATGCACCAATACGTTGCTGCTGTAATTCACGTAAACCCTGCTCTGCATTTTCAAGGGCTGGCTCTGACGAATAGCTCACTGGAGAAGCAACCCCGGTTAACGGTGTACTTTGCAGTATTGGAATTTCATTAGCAGGTGAGTCCTCACCTTGAGGTAGCGTTTGCACCCCAACAATTGCAAACATAGCGACACTTGCTGCAATGGCAAGCTGTGCAACTGGTTTACGCCAATTAAAAGCAACAACATTGTCAGTGCCAGTGGCAGCAACTTGTGCATCTTGCTTTTGGTTAAAATCAGCATAAACAGGTTCACTTTCTAATGCTTTAGCAACACTGTCGCTAATATCGAGCACAAAAGCGTCTTCTGACTCAGCACGCATTACATCACCTATTAACGCGTAGCGCCCTAAGGTTTTAGTATCTTGCGCAGCAAGCTCTTCGTTTGTTAAGAGTTGTTCGCCGTCAAGTAATGCGGATAAGTCTTGATTATCCAACTTGTTAACGTGTGCTTTTGTCATATTAAGACTCGCCTATTAATGGGTTTAATTTGTTATCAATTGCTTCACGGGCACGGAATATACGTGAACGCACCGTCCCGACTGGGCAATCCATTACCACGGCTATTTCTTCATAGCTCATCCCCTCGATTTCTCGTAAGGTGATCGCGGTTTTAAGATCTTCAGGCAAACTATCAATCGTGTTAAATATTACAGCGCGAACTTCGTCGCTTAATAATAAATTCTCAGGTGATGCGTTAGAACGCATTGCATCCGCGCCGTCATAAAACTCAGCTTCATCAGCGTCTACATCATTTGCTGGCGGTTTACGGCCTTGAGCCACTAAGTAATTTTTAGCACAATTAACAGCGATACGGTATAACCAAGTATAAAAGGCGCTATCTCCACGAAAGTTCGGAAGTGCACGATACGCTTTAATAAAAGCTTCTTGTGCCACATCAGCAATATCACCCTGATTTGAAACATAACGAGAGATCAAACCGGCTATTTTATTCTGATACTTCTTTACTAATAGGTTAAAGGCATTTTTATCGCCTTGTTGAACCCTTTTTACTAGCGCTAAATCTAAATCCTGCTCGCTCATTCGAGCCGGTACTCCTATATCTAGTTATTACTTGTTATTCATATCTTAGCCATTGTTTACAAATACTCTGACTGAGGCATGAATGAAAAGTTCATTTAATATTATTTTTTTATAAAATAGCGCATAAATAAATACGTAAAAGTTGAAAATCACTAATAGTGTCATGTCAAAATATGATACATATACGCTTATCACAATAATATTGATTGCTCGTACCAATTACTTAAATTAGTATCCTAGAGCATTGTAACCGCAAAGACCACGGACATGAACCAAAATAAACACCACGCCACTGACGTTGTCATAATTGGCAGCGGCGCTGCCGGACTTTCTCTGGCACTTTCATTAGCAAATCATTGTAAAGTTACTGTAATTAGTAAAGGTGAGTTAAAAGAAGGTTCCACGCTATACGCACAAGGTGGTATCGCTGCTGTATTCGATAAAAAGAACGACAGTATCGAGTCTCATGTACAAGATACACTAGATGCCGGTGGGGGTTTATGCGACCGAAAAGTCGTCCATTACACTGCAAGCAATGCCCCCGATTGCTTAAAATGGCTAATTGAACAAGGCGTGCCATTTGATATGGAGTTTGACAGCAAGGGCAAAGAACGCTTTCATTTAACCCGCGAAGGCGGACATAGCCACCGTCGCATTTTACATGCCGCGGATGCCACTGGTCGCGCAGTACAAACGACGTTAATTAGCCAAGTACAAGCCCACCCTAAAATTACTTTGCTTGAACAATATAATGCAATTGACCTAATTGGAGATAAAAAGTTAGGTAACGCGGGCGATCACATTCACGGCGTTTACATGTGGAATCGACGTGCTAAACGTGTTGAAACTATTGCTGCTAAATTCGTTGCTTTAGCAACAGGTGGTGCCAGCAAGGTGTATTTATATACGTCAAACCCTGATGTATCTAGTGGTGATGGTATCGCTATGGCATGGCGCGCAGGCTGTAGAGTTGCAAACATGGAGTTTAATCAATTTCATCCAACGAGCTTATACCACCCTGAACTACAAAACTTCTTAATCACTGAAGCTATGCGAGGCGAAGGGGCTTATTTAAAACGCCCTGATGGTACTCGCTTTATGAAAGATTTTGATGAACGTGAAGAGCTTGCCCCACGCGATATTGTAGCCCGCGCAATCGACTTTGAAATGAAACGCCTCGGTGCAAATTGTGTTTATTTAGATATCAGCCATAAAGAGAAAGACTTTATAATTGAACACTTCCCTACCATTTACGCAAAGTGTTTAAGTGTAGGTTTAGATATCACCAAAGAGCCGATCCCTGTGGTTCCCGCAGCGCACTATACCTGTGGCGGTGTAATGACCGACTTTAACGGTAAAACAGATTTAGCCAATTTATATGCCGTTGGCGAAGTAGCGTACACTGGCTTACATGGTGCAAACCGAATGGCAAGTAACTCACTGCTAGAGTGTATTGTATTTGCCCATGCCGCAGCAAAAGATATTCTTGCAAAACTTGCTAGCAGCCCGCCTCAGCAAGCTTTACCGCAATGGGATGAAAGCCGCGTAACGAATTCTGACGAAGAAGTGGTGATAACACATAACTGGCATGAGTTGCGCCTATTTATGTGGGATTATGTAGGCATTGTTAGATCAACAAAACGCTTGGAACGGGCATTGCATCGCGTTGAATTATTACAACAAGAAATTCATGATTATTATGCAAATTTTAGAGTCACCAATAACTTACTCGAGTTAAGAAACTTAGTGCAAGTAGCTGAATTAATCATACGCAGTGCGATGGAGCGTAAAGAAAGTCGCGGTCTACACTATACCATTGACTACCCCGAACAAAGTGGCGACCCAAAGCCAACAGTTTTAACCCCAGCTAAAGCTTAGAGCTAGCAATAATTGCGCGTTTGAGCCTGATAAAGTTTTGCTCATCGACCCCACTGGCATTAATCACCAGCCAGTGGGAAGCTGCAAACCCTTCAATATAAAGCCAAACACAGTGTTGATAAGCTCGACTTTTCGCACTTATTTTGCCCTTAATTTCTTGCTCAAAATTTATAAAATGACAATGTGGTAAATCTAAAATTATCGTACCACGCAGTGGGTGTAAACGCTTAAAGTAAAGCCAAGTTATGTAGCCAGTAATGCCTGTGACAATAACACTGGCAATTTGCCCCAAGGGTGTTGTAAGAAAGGCGGCAGAAAAAAATGCAAACAGGCTAAAGCAGACCACTAAAGGGGCGTGGTCTGCTTTATTATTCGTCAATGTAAATCTATACACGAACTCGGTCTAAAATAAGGTTCACCATTTGCTTAAGTTCTGGATCTTTACATTCTTGATGGCCCATAAACCAAGCAAACAAATCAGGATCGTCCGCTTCTAATAAACGCTGAAATACTGCTTGTTGTTGTGCAGATAATGAATCAAACGCTTCTTCAACAAATGGCATAAACAATACATCAAGTTCTAACATACCACGGCGACAAGCCCATCGAATACGTGCTTTACTATGAATTTCAGTCATTTTTTACCTCGTACTTAGTTGCTATTGAGTTTACCAAATTACCTCTGAATAAACAGCTTTAAATAACACTCACTAAATAATTCCAATACGCTGACATATCATTTAGCTGCATCTATACCCATAGCATCATCTACGTTATTATAAGCATCTCAATTTCTCGCAAAGAAGGTTTTTATGTCCACTGTATATGCATGTCCTTTATCACATAAGCTAATCAGTATAAGTGGGGTTGATAAACTCGCTTACCTTCATGGCCAAATTACCCAGGACTTAAACCTGCTCAAGCAAGATAACTTTTTGTGGGCTGGACACTGTAATGCTAAGGGTAAGCTTTGGAGTGTTGCTAAGTTATTTTCTCATCAAGATAATTTCTATCTTGCAGCCACAGCACACGAAGTAGAGCAGTCTTTAAGCGAATTGAAAAAATATGCGGTTTTTTCAAACGTTGAAATCCAGCAATCACCTTTACAACTCATTGGTTTACTTGGCGATGACTTAACGCAAGTGCAAAATGAATTAGCAATAGAGTTTGCACCAGACGCAACGGCATGTGACTTTAGCGCTGGTAAAGCACTTAAATTAGCAGACAATCGTATTTTATTAATGGTAGACAGTGACTTTTCTCTATCGCAAGACATTACTTGTCTAGACGATGATGCGTTATGGCAACAGCATGCAATTTTAGCTGGTGAGCCAGCGCTTAACCGAGCAGCGATTGGTGAATATGTGCCGCAAATGGTTAACCTACAAGCGATAGGTGGCATTAGCTTTCGTAAAGGCTGTTACACCGGGCAAGAAACCGTAGCCCGCATGAAATACCTTGGCAAGAACAAACGCGCCATGTTTATTGTATCAGGCCCAAGTGAAGGTACCTTTGCTGAGCTTGATTTAGAAACCCAAGTAGGGGAGAACTGGCGTCGTGCTGGAAAATTAATTAGCCAAGCCTACAATAAACACACGAATACTTTTTATGGCCTTGTTGTGTTGCCAAACGACAGTGAACCTAGTCAATCACTGCGTGTAAAACATGAACCGCAGGTAGAGCTCACAATCCAGCCTCTACCCTACTCTCTAGAAGACGAATAAATAGGAATGACTATGCTCATTGCAACAAACAAAGTGGTAAAAATGCATTATTCAGTAACGGATAATGAAAATAACTCTATCGATAATTCATTTGATGGCGAGCCACTCATTTTTATCGTTGGTACTGGGTACTTAATCCAAGGCCTAGAAGATGCGCTACAGGGCAAGCAAGCAGGTGATACACTTAGTGTTACTGTTGAGCCTGAAAACGGCTATGGCGAACGTCATGATGAATTAATGCAAGCAGTGCCTAAATCTATGTTTGAAGGTATGGAAATTGAGGTTGGTATGCAATTTCGTGCAACAACAGATGACGGCGACCAATCAGTTATGATCATCGATATTCAAGATGAAGAAGTCATCGTAGATGGTAACAACCCACTTGCAGGTATTACGTTAAACTTTGACGTCGAAATCCTCGAAGTGCGTGACGCAACGGCTGATGAGCTTGCTCATGGCCATGTACATGGTGAAGGTGGCTGTGGTCACGAGCATTAATCACAATTACCCATAAAAAAAGCGCCTCGGCGCTTTTTTTATGGGTAATTCCTAAGCTGTTTCAACTGCTTCTGACGGAAAAATTTTACCTTCGAGCGCGCTAAGTAACCCCGCTTGATCATTAGTACCTAAGCGATACTGGCTACCATCTTTCATCGTTAGCTGAACCGCACTAAACCCGGACACAGTATAAACCCAGCCATCATGAGTGATCCGTAAGCCAATACCATGGCGAAATGAATTTTCCACAGCTTTTGCTTCTACAATATCTGCAAGCATTAACGTTTGACCAAATAAACCCGGACCAAAGCCCCAACCAATAGTCTCACTATCAACTTTAATGGTTAGACCGTGGAAAATAAAACCCACTAAAACAAGTATCCCAGCAAATACCATTAATGGCATATCTGCGCCAATTAAATACCATGCAAGGCCAACGAAGCTGCCAATCCACGCTAGTATCGCAAAAATAAATAAAGCATACTGCTTATGTTGATACATAAAAATCTCTATAAGGGGTTAAAAACTATATACAAAAGTAGCACTAAGCTCAGAGTCATACTTAAGCTTGTCATCTTCTGGCTTTGAATTATATCGATATAGGTAGGCAAACTTTAATGACACAGCCCCCATAACTTGACTGATCAACGATGTCTCAGACTTAAGGCGTGAGTTTAAGCCAGACAATGATTGCTCAATACTCACATCTTGATTGAATCGGGTACGCTTTGAAACTGTACGCTCCCACTGCAACGCAACTCGTAATAAATAACCGGTTTTGGTAGCATCTTCATCTGTTGCCAACTCTGTTTCGTCATCAGCAACAGAGCGGTATAAACCAGGCCCTATATCAAAATCCACTTGGTTTTTTACACCTTGGTACAAGCGATTACCATAACCGGTTGCAATTGTGCTTTTAAATTCTAAGCCACTAAACTCATCATTTTCATAATCACCGTAGACAAAGAAAGAGGCGTTTTTAACACCTACTTTATAGTTTCCTTGCGCCGATATAAATATACGATTAGCCGAAACTTCATCATCACCAGTAGTATCATTACGATCACGCTTGTACAACGTGTCTATTTTGAATTGGTTTCGCCAACTCTCTAAGTCTTGGTACAAATTACCTCTGAGCTTAAAACTGGTAGAGCTTGTATTGCCGCGACTTACAATAAAACCAAACTCTGTATCACCATACAGCATTTCACCCTGATGTATTTTATGTATTTCTTCTTCAGAAAGCTGGCCATATTCATGAAAGTCTTCAAACGGATCAACTGCCCAAATTTTAAAGCTCACAAATAAACAAAAAAACAGTAAAAAACGATTCACTGTTTACTCGCTAATACATAAACGCTATTGCTAGCTAATTCACCAAAATAATTCATTGTTTATTCGCTATCTTTCCACAAAATATGACAAAACGGCGCATCTTTATCGCGACTGATTAAAATTTTAGCAAATAAAATGTCTTGATTCTCAAATTCAAGACCAACTAACACCTGTAAAAAATGTTCTGGCTCTATTTCTAATGCAACGAAGTCTTGCCACTGTTCGTCTGGTTCACCTTCTTCAATAAAGCCGAGGTTTTCCCTGTGCATATTAAAGTCTTCAACATCTTGATCGGTTAAATTATCTGGCGCTAACTCTAAAAAAATATCGTACGCTTGATGCGTCACTTCTTCTTCGCTATATAAACGTGGTCCTGTCATTGCCATTACTCTTTATCGACTTTATGGTTGCTATAGTATCAAACCTCAACAAAATTATGCCAAAAAAAAGTCAGGTTTCCCTGACTTTTTTTAGCAAAACTCAATTTTACGATTCAGGACTAGTTGTAACTTTAATTTTTTCACGCATAGTCTGCACTAAGCTATAAAATAACGGCACTAGTAAAGTACCCAAAATAGTAGCTGCTAGCATACCTGCAAGCACTGTGACACCTAATGACACCCTACTGCCAGCCCCCGCGCCTGTTGCAAACACTAACGGCAACACACCTAAGACGAAAGAGAATGCAGTCATTAGTACTGCACGAAATCGCATTTTAGCTGCGCTTGATGCTGCCTCAAAAATACTTTTCCCAGCAGCTCGCTCTTCCATGGCAAACTCAACTATCAGAATAGCTGTTTTAGTCGACATGCCTATTAATAATACTAAGCCAACCTGAGCATAAATATTGTTTTCAATACCAATCACATATAAAGCAAGCATTGCGCCAAACATCGCAAGCGGTATTGCCGCAATAACAGAAAATGGAATGGTCCAACTTTCATATTGTGCAACTAAAAATAAATAGACAAATAAAACCGCTAAGCCAAATAGTAATGGCGCCATATTACCTGCTTCTATTTCCTGCTTAGATTGGCCTGCCCATTCAAATGTATAACCGCTAGGTAGTTGCCCTGCAAGCTCTTGCATAGCGGCAATAGCGTCACCACTTGAAAACCCAGTCGCAGCCTGACCACTAATACTGGCACTACGGTATAAGTTAAAGTGGTTTAATGTGGTAGGCCCAAGGATCGGCTCAAGTTTAGCAAGGGTCGTTAACGGCACCATGTCACCCTGATCATTACGCACAAAATAGTGCTGCAAATCAGCTGGGTCTTTACGAAACTCACTTTCAGCCTGCATAATAACCTTATATGTGCGACTAAACTGATTAAAATCATTAATGTATAAAGAGCCCAATTGAGCTTGCAGGGTAATAAATATATCGCTTAGAGCAACACCTTGAGCTTTGGCTTTATTACGATCAATTTCTAAGAAGTACTGAGGAACATTGGCACGAAATGTACTGTATACATTGCTTAAGCTCGGATGTTGATTTGCTTCATACACCAAGCCATTAAGCACTTGAGCCAACTCAGTCGGATCCCGTCCTTCACTGTCCTGTAACCTAAATTCAAACCCCGAACTTGTGCCAAGCCCTGGGATTGGCGGCGGATTAAACACCATTACTTGCGCATCTGGCATCGCCCACATTTGCCCCATAAGACGACCTATCGTTGCTTTGAGCCCTAGCTCTGCTGTTGTGCGCTCTTCCCAGTCTTTTAAAATAACAATACCTAAAGCGTTATTTGACCCTGCACCGCCAATTAAAGAAAAACCAGACACGGCAATAAAGTCGGTCGCAGAGGGCTCGTTCTTAACTATATCGCCTATTTTTTTCATCACATCTTGCGTGCGTCCTGACGCCGCGGCATCAGGTAATTGAACATCAACAAATACAAAACCCTGATCCTCTGCTGGTACAAACCCTGTCGGAACACTTTTCGCAAGCCATCCGGCTGCAACAAATATGATGATCGCAAATAAACTCATTCGCCCAGCACGCTTAAGGATAAAATGAATGACTTTGCTATAAATTGAGGTAGATTGAGTAATGCCTCGTTCAATTGGAGCAAGCCACTTTATCGGTTTCATGGCTTTTTCATTTAATAACAAAGCACACAATGCGGGGCTGAGTGTTAACGCATTTACTGAAGAAATAAGCACTGCGAATGAAATTGTCACCGAAAACTGTTTATACAACTCCCCAGTAATACCAGGCATAAAGCCAACAGGAACAAATACAGCTAACAACACTAGTGTTGTAGCAATAATTGGCCCAGTTACTTGCTCCATCGCTTTGGTTACAGCTTCTTTGATAGGTAGCTTATCTTCTTTTAAGATCCGCTCAACGTTTTCTATAACAATAATTGCGTCATCTACCACAATACCTATTGCCAGTACTAAGCCAAACAGAGTTATTAGGTTTATTGAGTAGTTCATAGCCATCATAAAAGCAAAAGTACCAACTAAAGAAACTGGAATTGCAATGGTAGGAATAAGCGTGGCTCGCCAGTTTTGTAAAAATAAAAACACAACTAACACCACCAAGCCTACGGCTTGAAATAAGGTAACCACCACCTCTTCAATCGAGCGGTTAATGAACTCAGTGGTATCATAAGGTATAGAATACTCAACGCCGTCAGGAAGTTGTTTAGCAAGCTCTGCCATTGTTGCTTTTACATCTGTGGCAACTTGCGTAGCGTTTGCATCCGTTAGCTGGTAAATAACCACAAATGCGGTATCTTGTTGGTTCAATTTAGCCGCTATACTGTAATCGGCCGAACCTAGCTCTATTCGCGCAATATCATTTAAACGCACAAAATTACCGCCTTGGTTAGCGCGAATAATTGTTTGGCCAAATTCTGCGGGGGTTTTTAAACGCCCTTTAGCTTGTATTGAATATTCGAATTGTTGACTCGGTAGCGAAGGCGCAGCACCTAATTTACCTGCAGCAACAATGGTATTTTGTTCTTGCAGCGCAGCTTGCACTTCAGTCACGCTAAGGCCCAAAGATGCCATTTTATCTGGACGAAGCCACAACCTCATTGAATAAGTTTGTTCACCCATCACTTCAGCTGACGCGACACCTTCAATACGACCAAGAGGCTCTGTTATATAATTTGTAGCGTAGTTACTTAAAAAGATTGCATCAATATTTTCTTGATTAGAGTAAAGGTTAATACCCAATAACATAGAGCTGGATTTTTTCTTAACCGAGACTCCTTGTCGCGTGACTTCTGAGGGCAACCCAGGCTCAGCAAGCGCAACCCGATTTTGCACATTAACTTGTGCAATATCTGTATCAGTCCCGACTTTAAAGTACACCGTAATGTTGGCTGTACCATTATTAGTGGAACTCGATTCTATATACATCATGTCTTCAACCCCATTGACTTGCTCTTCAATGGGCCGAATCACTGACTCTTCAACTATTTGCGCACTCGCTCCAGGGTAAACAGCCGTTATTTGTACTTGCGGCGGGGTTATTTCTGGATACATATTTACTGGAAGCAAACCCATTGAAATCAAACCAGCTAAGGTAATGACTATAGAGATCACTAAAGCAAATTTAGGTCGCGCGATAAACGTTTTACTTATCATATACGCTCCTATTAACTCGCTGGGTCTGTTTTACTTGAGATAGTACCGGTGACGTGATCAACCATTTTCTCAACTGGCTTTACTTCAACTCCTTGTCGTACTTTCTGTAACCCTTCAACGATGACCTTTTCACCCTCTTTTAAGCCAGATTCAACAACCCACATAGCGTTAATACGTCGACCTAAAGTTACAATACGTGTAGCAACTTTATTATCGTCTCCAACCACCAATACGAATTTACCTTGTTGGTTTTCTTGTACCGCGGCTTGTGGGATCAGTGCATGTTCTTGCTTATTTTTACTTTCTACTATTAAAGTTACAAACAATCCTGGCATAACAATACTTTTCTCATTTGCGAAAGTTGCACGTAACTCTACCGTACCCGTACTTCTATCTATTTTCGTATCGGCAAAATCTAACTGCCCTTTTGCGGCAAAATTAGTGTTATTTGGTAATCGCAGTGATAAATCAATCGGCACATTTTGTGGGTCATTCACACTATCTTGGTGTTTTTGCCGGTAACTTATGTAATCAGCCTCTTCGACTTGAAAGTTTACATAAATAGGGTCAACGTCTGTTAGTTCTGCCAATTCACTAGAGCTTGGTCCTACGATATTGCCTACATCGTAATTTACTTTACCAATACGCCCGGCAAATGGTGCGCGAATTTCTGTATAACTTAAATTTAGTTTAGCCTTTTCTAAACTCGCTTGGGCAGACTTAACTGCAGCAGCGGCTTGCTCATAATTAGTTGTTAATTTATCGAGATCAGATTGCGAGATAAACCCTTGTGCAGCAACTTCTTTGCCTCGTTTTAAATCACGCTGCGCTCCATTCTCACCTGCCATTTTACTTTTAATATCAGCTTCAATCTCAGCCACTGAAGATTTATACTCTGAGGGGTCAATACGAAGTAGTAACTGGCCTTTTTCTACATAAGAGCCTTCATTAAAGTGACGTTCTATCAGCTCACCTTCAACACGAGCTCTTATTTTAACTTCTTGGTGTGCTTCTGTTCGCGCTACAAACTCCCGGTAGTCACCAACATCTTGAAAAACCACATTAAATACAGAAACAGCAGGCGCGGGAGCAACTTGTTTTGCTGCATTTTCATCAGAGCAACCTGCTAACGATACAATAAATGCCATTCCTAAGGCACCTTTGACAGCTAACGACATATAACTTGCTAAAATGCTTGGCGTAAACCGTTTAAGCATGGTTTTTCTCCTTGATAGCTTTTTAAAAACTACCTTTTATGATTATTGTTAGTTACATCAAAACGCATAACTTGTTTGTCCGGCTAGTATTGAGCTCTGAGATAGCTATTAGTTCAGATAAAAATATACACCACTTTGTAACCTTTTGTAGGTCAGGTTTACAAATAGGTGTATATTTTTAAAATTAAAAAGCATCGCTTTACATCATTCTTTTTAATTCGTAAGCTAAGTTAAAACAGGTCAGAGCAGTTAACATGGTAAAGCTTGAAAAACAACAACACATCGCTTTCGTAACTTTTACCCGCGAAGAAAAACAAAACGCACTCAACTTCATTATGTTTAAACAGCTGGCATCAGTGATTAAACAAATTAAAAAAGATAGCTCTATTCGCGCAGTTATTATCCAAGGCGAAGGTGCTAATTTTTGTGCTGGCCTTGATGTTGCGGCTGTGATGAAAAACCCAATGAATATTATTAGCTTGTTATTCAAGTGGTTGCCAGGTAACTGTAATTTAGCTCAGCAAGTTGTGTTAGGTTGGCAGTCTTTAAGTATCCCTGTATTTGCTGTAATTCAAGGTAACTGTTTCGGTGGTGGTCTACAAATAGCTTTAGGTGCAGATTATAGAATTGTACATGAAGATGCTAAGTTAGCGATTATGGAAGCGCGCTGGGGCTTATGCCCAGACATGGGAGCGAACGTTGTGCTGCCTAGTTTAATGCAAAAAGATAAAGCGCAATGGCTCGCCAGTCACGCATCCGCAATTGATGCAAAGACTGCCAAGCAACTAGGGTTAATAACACAGGTAAGCAACGAGCCGCTTAAAGCGTGTTTAGCTATGATTGATACCTTAATGACCCGTTCACCTGACACATTAGCAGCAATTAAACGTGTTACTCAGCAAAGTTACGCGACTCCTAGACGAAAAATTCTGGCGAAAGAAACGTTTAGCCAAATTCGACTATTACTCAATAAAAATACAAAAAAAGCAATTGCTAGAGCAAAAGGTGACGAGAGCATTGAATACTCAGACCCAAAACGCTGGTAAATATGTCACATATTAAAAAGTCACCAAATATGATTAATTTTAGTGTTATAAAATCTTAAATTATTACAGAGCCTACTATGACAAAGTTAAAGTTATTCTTGCAAACAAGCTCCCAGCTTGTAGTCAGTTGTGGCATTATTTTGGGCTGCTTGCTAATAGCTAAGTTGACTATGCACTTTATTGGCGGCAGCTTTCCAGCTCCCATACTAGGTATGCTACTTTTAGTTACTTTGCTCTTGTCAGGCATAATAAAAGAGGCCCAAGTTATCCCCTTTGCATCACCTCTATTAAGTTTTATGCCATTGTTCTTCATCCCCGCTGGGGTTGGATTTATTGAACACTTAGGGTTAATACAGCAATACTGGCAATTTATTACAGCAACTTTAATTCTCATCCCGTTAACAAGCCTATTATTGATAAGCCACATAATTGGTTATTACAAAGGTCGTGCGCAGCATGATTAATTATTGGTGGTTAAGCTCTTTTATGGTGGTTGGCTTATTCATTATACTTAAGCGGCTAAATAGCTTGAGCGGTAACTCGATTATAAAATCACTGACAAACCCTGTATTTCTGGCAATTACAATTGTAGCTGCTTTATTACTGCTGTTTAAGTTGCCTTATAAGCCGTTCTATCAACATACTCAAATACTCAGCTGGTTGTTAGAGCCTGCAATTGTTGCGCTTGCAGTTCCTTTATACCAACAGTTTGTACATGTTCGTAAAAATGCGCTTTTAATTTTGCTCAGTTGTACCGCAGGGATTATAAATGCAACCTTTGTAGGCACCGTTCTAGCTTTGTTTTTTGCTGCTCCAAAAGCACTGGCCGCTTCAGTAGCAGCTCTGTCGGTTACAACGCCTATCACCTTGCTGGTTACTGATTCTTTAGGCGGGGTGCCCTCTTTAGCAGCGGCAATGGTAATTTTTATTGGTGTATTAGGTGCTTTATTTGGCGTGTTATTTTTGCGCTTTATTGGTATATCTAATCACCAAGCGCAAGGTGTCGCAATTGGCACAGCCTGCCATGCAATTGGCACAGCCGCTGTGTTAAACGAAAATGTATCAGCTGGTGCCTATGCATCAGTAGCAATGGCATTAAGCGCCCTTTTAACTGCACTTATAGTGCCTTGGCTTTATCCATTTTTGTATCAAGCTCTGTTATGATAAACACACTTGGTTACAACGTTTTTAATTATCACTTCATGGATTTTGGATGATCAGCACAGAAATAGAACAAGTCGAAAAATATTACACAATGATTAGTGAGTATTTAGTTAAGTACAGTATGCAGCTTGTTGGTGCACTACTGATATTAATATTTGGGCTGTGGATAGCGCAAAAGCTGTCAAAGGTGGTTGCAGGGATCATGTCCCGCAATAACATCGATGTCACACTCACTAACTTTGTCAGTAACGTTGTCAAAGTTCTATTAATCATCATGTTTATAATTATCGCACTGGGTAAAATTGGCATTAGTGTTACCCCGTTTGTTGCAGCAATTGGTGCTGCTTCGCTAGGTGCAGGTTTAGCATTACAAGGAATGCTGTCAAATTATGGCGCTGGCCTTGCGATTATTGCTACGCGCCCCTTTATTGTTGGCGACACTATCGAAGTTAAGAACGTCAGTGGCCAAGTAAAAACCATTGAGCTTGGCCATACGGTACTTATCAACGAAGAAAAAGTAGAAATTACCATTCCAAACAAACACATCGTCGGTGAAATATTACATAACTCATTTAGCTACTCACTGGTAAAAGGTGAAATAGATATTGCCTATAACGCCAGTGCGGAGCAAGCAATAGGCTTAATAGAAGGCGTGTTAAAAGAACATGCACTCGTCGCCGATGACCCTCATTCACAAGTCGGTATAGAGCGTTTTGCAGATAGTGGCGTGACGATTAGTTATCGCTATTGGGTACCGACAACTAAAATTATTGAAACTAAGCTCGCTGTTAACGGTGGTGTTTATAACGCAATCCAAGGCGCAGATATTGAAATCCCATTTCCTCAGCGAGTGGTTACTTTTAATAAAGAATAGGTATTTAAAACAAATCCCCCCCCTGTATAAGGAACATTTGGCTAAGCTAATTGAGTTCCTTATATCTTTAATAGTACAATCGTAAAATACATTGAGAATTCTTATTATTAACATCAGGGGTTAACATGGCAAAAATAAGCCAGCGATTTTGGTTTCAGTTACATGGCTGGTTTTCACTGCCTATTTGGGTTTTATTTTGTTTTATTTGTATAACTGGTACAATTTCGGTGATCAGTCATGAGTTAACCTGGCTTACAAACTCTGAGGCACGCGCTAGCAATCCTAACAACTTGCCAGAGAAATCTAAACAAACACTTATCGACAACTTAAGAGCTCAGCACCCCACAGCTGATGTAATGAGTGTTGTGAGCTATGAACCTTATTTAGTAAATGCACTTATTTTTACTGATACAGATAAACCCTACGCCACAGCTTACGTAAACCAATACACAGGTGAAGTACAAGCAATAAACCAAACCACTTCTTTTATTGAGTTTATGCGCACCTTGCATGGGTGGCTATATTTCCCTTGGCAAGAAGGTTACAGCGTTGGCTATTACCTTGTTAGTGCTATGGCAATCGTTATTCTAGGGGCATTGATCACCGGCTTAATTATTTACAAAAGCTTTTGGCGCGCCTTTGTCCAACCTAAAATTCGCTTCAATCAAGGTCGTAAAACTTTATTAAAAGATTTGCACACGGTCAGTGGTGTGTGGTCCATTTGGTTTATGGCAATCATGAGTTTAACTGGGCTTTGGTACTTGGCTCAATCAATTATGTGGCATAACGAAATTGATATTGAAGAGCATGCACCTTTAATAAGCGAAGCTCAATTACCCAGCTCTAAGAACACTCAACCTATTAGTTTAGATAGTGCTGTTGCCTTGACTAAAAATAAATTTGGCGATTTTACTCCTACTTATATCATGCTGCCTGAACACAATCGCGGTATGTACAACATCATGGGTGCGGGTGATACCATTTTTTACGATGGTTACTCATATTCTACCTCGGTAAATCCATGGTCAGGTGAGATAGCCACAAGCAAGAATCCTGAAACAATGACCACTTTACAAACATTATCTCACATTGCAGACCCTCTACATTACGGCACGATCGGCGGTATTTGGACGAAGATAATTTGGTTTATTTTTGGTGTTATTTTAAGTGGCATGTCAATTACAGGTTTTATGATGTACTCAAAAAAACTGGTTAAAGCTAAAAAGCCTCGCTCAGCAACCATCAGCAATACTGCGGAGGCAAACTAATGGCGCGTTTAAAAAGCACTTGGTGGCAACAAAAAAAATACTTACTCAATGCCCTGGTTTTAATACTGCCTTGTGTGTTTATTTACCAAGCTTTGAACCCAACCTTCCCTGATTTATGGCAAGAACACGCCATGGGGGAATATAAAATAGCTCCTATGCCACTGAATATGGAACAGCCATATTCTCATCACAACGAGTATGTGAAAGACTTTTATCTAGCATTTAACCAAGGTGACATTAGCAATATCCGCCAAGCGTACTTAAATATTGGCCCTGCACCACTCCCATTGAGTGAGTTTGCTAAAAGTGACGAAGGCATAATGCATGGCACGGATCACGGCCAGCACGCTCATGCAATTGCACCTGTCACTATTGGCCAAAATGATAAACTTTGGGTAACCATTCAAACTTGGCAGAATGAATTACTCCAACACAGTTGGGACATTCCGCAGCAGCTCATTGGTGATAAATAATTGGCAATAGGTGTTGTTCGCTTTATAGTGAATAATACCTAGCTATTTATTAGAGGTTAGCTTGCCCTTTACTTCGCACCAAGTCATTAAGTATATATTTCTAAGTAGCTTAGTTTTGCTAGCTTGGTTACCTCATTTTCAGCACTTTATTCTCGACTTCATTGATCAAGCATTATTACAGTCAGGCATTCTGTATGCCTCATCTCGCTCTGTAAATGCCATTATATCGCTATTACAATCCGCTGAAGTCGGCATAGGTATAGCCAGTATTCAACCTGCGCAATTGCTCGACCCTGTGAATGATTTAGCTGAATATATGTCAGATGCGATGCGTCTAGCTTTAGGCTCTTTATTTATACAGCGGATTTTATTTAGCATTGCCTCGGGAGTACTTTTTAGTGCCCTATTTACCTTAAGTGTTGCGTGCTATGTTGTGTGTGATTACTTTGGTTACTTAAAAAAACTAAGCACGAACGTGTTAGCAAGCTTAGTATTGATCCGCTTTTTAATACCGCTTGTGGTAATTACCACAGGGTTTGCAAGCCAAGTGTTTTTGGATGACGAAATTGATACGCAAAGTAAAGCAGTCAGTCAAACCGTCAACAATCTAACGGAACAGGCAAATGCCACCTCAGCATTATCCGCAAATATGCGTTCGCAAATTACAAGCCAAAAACAAACAACTTTAGATGAGCTAACAATGCTCAGTACTGAGCAACGCCAATTAAACAAAATTGTTAAAAATAACCAACAACAATTAAAACAACTTACGACTGATATCGATGCAATTCAAGCTAACCGTAGCTTGACACAAAAGCTGACAATGACACAACTTGAACAGGCTAAGCCACTTATTAAGCAACAACAAGATTTAAAACAACAGCAAGCCAAACTGAATAATCAGCTTGCGGCATTACATGCTAAAACAGAACAATTACAACAACAGGTTCAGCTATATAATGATCAATTAACAGGCAATACAGGAAATATGGTGAGTAAAGTAGCTGATGCGGTAACATCGGGTATTACTGAAATGGTTGCGTCACTAGAGGCGCTCTTTATCGATTTTATCAATCTTTTATCTCTGCTAGTTGTGAAACTCATTTTAATGCCACTACTATTTTTATATATATTTAACAAAGCTTTTAAAGCTATTTGGCAGCGCTCAATAGAACCTAGCTATATGAACAAGCAACTACCAAATAAACAATAGCCTTACAAAGTACTTAACCACCATGCAATTAACACCACTGCGGTTATGCCAATTAACGCTTTGGTTTTGTGCTTTTTAATTACTTTTTCAGCTTTATCACCCGCATAATAAACCACTAAAGCCAAACCAAAATAACGTATCGAGCGTGCAATGGTCGTCGCTAAAAGGAACAAAGCTAGCGAGTACTTTGTCGCTCCCGCAGCAAGCATGGCAATTTGAAAGGGGATAGGCACTATGCCTAAGGTCATAACAAACCAAAACCCTTGCTCCTGCATTTTTTGCTTGACCGTTTCAAACTGCTCAATAGATGAAAAAGAATTAATAACCCAGTCACCTATCAAATCAAATAAATAATAACCCATTGCATAGCCAAAAACCGCCCCAATAATACAGCCGATCGTGGCCATTAACGCAATAAGCCATAACTTTTCTCTTCGAGCCTGCATAAGTGGCACCATTACCGCTTCAAGTGGAATAGGCACTATGGTTGACTCTAAAAAAGAAGCCACCGTAATGCCACTTAGCATATGCTTGGAATCTATAAAGTTGCGTGTTTTTTGTTTCACATTTTTTGTTAACGACATGTCCATCCTTATCGATGATCAGGGGTTGCGCCAACGCGCCTTAAATCCACGCGTATCTATGTGTATAAATGCACCGCGGTGCGACTTTGGTCCGTATACACCGAGCCCGCCTATTAAGCCTTTAAAAGAATCCCGTTTGTTTAAAGACTCTACGATGCTCGCCATCACATCAGCGTCCGCTATGGTTAATTTACCATCACGATTAAGATCGTCCATTCGGTAATTACCATCATTATCAACAAATATGTCTGCGGCATCACCAAATACGTGTCGGCTGAATTTTACGTTTCCAATTGCTTTATTGTAATAAGGCGTACGGTATCCGCTCATGACAACCATATTTGCCACAGGATGCCCTTCAAGTTCCAGTTCTTTCCTTATCTTTTCTAATTTGAGTAACAATGCCCCTTGCAAATACAAATACTTAGGAAACTTGCTTCGCTGTTTACTTATAAATTCTTTTAACCTGAAATATGGTGACACAAGAACATTCTGATTTTGTTGTGTTACCTCTATGTAGCCATCAGGTACAATATAGTGATCTTTACCTTCAAGCTCAGTCTCATTGGGGTAGTGACCAATATGAAAATATTTTAGTTTCCCGCCTTCCACTTGCTCTGATGGTACTTTAACAAACGCATTAATTTGCATCTGCTGCTGGCCGTCTCTCGATTCTATGACCAACTGATAATAGCCTGGCTTGTTAGGGGCTTGCCATACCCAACGATTCGTTGATGTTGCCTTGAGTTGTTTATCTACTTGCTTTAACACATAGCCCTTTTGTGATTGAGAATAAAGCACTTCAAATTCTACATTTTCGCTTGGTAATACAAATACTGAAAACACACTATAAGGCACAACAATGTCGTTTATTTTTAGGCTAAATTCTGCATCAGGTAAGGCATCTGTATTTTTAATAACAACCGCCTCATGATTACTTTTAGCTTGCGCAATCACATAATTCGGCAGTAAAAACCCGAAGCATAGCCAGGTGAATACATAAAAATACTTCATAACTCCTCCAACTATACTAAGGCGTGACTGCACGTTGATCCACCGAGTAATTAGCCGCAATCATTGGTTCTTGCGACTCAAGCAAGTGTAAGTTCTTGTCTCTGTTATAAACATCAGTTCTAAAATTAACGGTATCTGTTTCATCAACCCACGCAGTCCAATAAACTAAGTGGATTGGCACCGGCTTTTTCAAATGAAATGTGCGTGTTTGATCTGAATCTCTCGCTTGATTTACATCATTAAAAACATCTAACCCTTGCTTTTCAATAATCGCCTTAGCTAAGGAAAAGGGTTGCTCCATACGAATACAGCCATGTGAAGCCGCACGCTTAGTTTGTTTGAACCAATTTTTGGCCGGCGTGTCGTGAATATAGATGGCATTCACATTCGGAAATAAGTACTTTATCTCCCCTAGAGGATTATCTTTGCCTGCACGTTTTACTAAAAAGTGCTTAAACTGGTATGGCGCGATCTCATCCCAATCTATCTTATCAGCGGGAATTATATTTTTATCAATATAGCTGTTCTCTCTGATTTCAATATTTTTCTTCGCTAAATAATCAGGATCATCAGCAACTTTAGGTGCGATTTCCCTTGTTGCAATTGAAAGCGGTATGCGCCAAGTTGGATTAACAACAAACTTTTCTATTTGGTCACTAAATGCGGGAGTTTTCCAACTCGGTTTACCTACAACGACACGGTTTTTTAAAATGACGTTACCTTTGTTTATGTAACGAAGTTTAAACTCGGGAATATTCACCAATACATATTCTTCGTTCGTTAACCCCGAAAACTGAGTCATGCGTTGGAAGTTAAGTAATAGTTGCGCGTAACGTTTTTTCGCTGGTATGTTTAATTCGCGCAGGGTCTTTTTACCTACAACCCCATCGACTGATAATCCATGACGTTGCTGAAAACTTTTCACGGCTTGCTCAATATTTAAATCAAACACACAGGGCTCTATCGCTTTAGCCTGACTAAGTATTGAATAGCCAATACAGCTAGTGTGAGTCAGATCTCCACCTTGTATTAATCTATTTGCTAACGCTGCAACCGCGGGTCCTTTACTGCCAAACTCAAGAACTTCATCAAGACTTAAATTTTGCCAGCCCCCTTGATTAACCAGCTCACGATGCCAGCTAATCACATTCTTCATTTTCTCAATAAGCTGTGTGGAATTAGGATCTAAATAGACAGGTTCAAATAAACTAGCCGCATGCTGTGAACTGTGCCCTTGTGTTATACCCGCCGATGTTTTAGCAGACAACAAAGATGCATTAAAGCCAACAATGCAACTTGCAAATACAGCGCCTTGAACAAGTGCTTTCTTTGCTGTTAATAAAGTTGAGCTACTACTTTTATCTTGCCTGATTAACCTCATTACATTCACCTATCACATTAATTGATATGCCAAGCTCAAAATAAATCCTTTAAGAGCTATTACGTACACAACAAGTTGCAATACAGGTGCCAGTAACAAGAATAGAATTTAAAATATTTAATATCATAAACTTACATTAAAAATTAACAGCTAACTCTGGATTGTATGTTTAATATAAAATGTAAAGTCGATACTCTTATGTGTAAATCTGCCAAGGTGCTCACCCTAAATTTAGGTCGCATTCTGTTGCAGAATTTCTTACTATCGCAAGATAGATAAATAGGTGAAAAAAATAATATGCCTTACGATAGATTTATCCCTTTTACAAAATACGATGTTATTAATTTATGTGCTCAATTACTCCCTGAGCCTGAATCGTTTAAGCAATTTAGTCACCTATTATCGAGTTTAATTCATCATCAATACTATACTCACCTTGAATCCCTTAAATATCACTATGCGCCTTTTGATCCAAACAGCGACACTCGAAAAATTAAACAGCTAACAGCAGAACAAAAAGCTGCACATCAAAGCGAGTTTGCCAAAGGGTTTGCGCAAATACTCAATGCGGCTAATTACGAAAAAATCACACAAGATGATTTACAAGATGCTCTCAATGAAGAGTCATTATTTAAAGTACGCTTGGCCGTCGAGTTCGATGATTTTGCAGAAGTCGTTTTCTATCGACGGGGTGAATCACAAAAAACCGAAGTTTTAACATCATGGTGGGGAATAAGAAAAAAACCTCTGCAGTTTACTAATTACGACCGAGTAGCCGTATTTATTCGCTTTAAAGATGCTGATTACTTTGCCGCTAAAAATAAACAACCACTAGGATATGAGCCAAACTCTACCATTGTAAAGTTATTCCAGAATGTACCAAAAGCCGATTTAGAAATGCTCTTTCCAAACAGTGAAGTAAAAATGCGCCCCATCGATAAGGCTGTTATCGCCTCTTCAGCATTGGTTGGTGGTGCTGTGGTACTGGTAACTAAATTAGGGGCTTCAATTGTATTACTAGCTGCACTACTCTCTTTTTGGCTTGGTTGGCGCAGCGAAGAAGTTCATATGGGCCAACAACATTTTATTACTTTTGCAATTGGCATGGGGGTTTTTGGTGGATTTATATTTAAAGAATGGAGTAAATTTAAAAACCGAAAAATTCGCTTTATGAAAGCACTTTCCGATAATTTATATTTTAAAAATTTAGATAATAACGCCGGCGTTTTTCATACATTAGTTGACTCTGCACAAGAAGAAGACGTTAAAGAAGCTCTACTTGCATATACCTTTTTACTCAACTCACCTAAGGGTCTGAGCCCAACACAACTAGATGAAAAAATTGAGGCTTGGTTTGAGCAACAACATCACTGTTTGCTCGATTTTGAAATCAACGATGCGCTGCAAAAACTAACTAAAATGCAGTTAGTTAACAAACAAAATGAGATTTTTACTGCCATCCCTTTGCACCAAGCTAAAGCGAGCCTTGATAAACAATGGGACGACCTATTTAAATTTAGCTAATTTACTCATCAGGTGCTTGCGCTGCCTTTATTCGCTCTTGATTTTCTTGCATCTGCTCAAAAGCAGCTTTTATTTCATCAAGCACAGAGTCAACATTTGCAGTGGTGTTATCTTCTTCAGGATCGCCATACAAAGTTACTTGTGGTGTTAATTCACCCGCTTGGTATAACGCCCACATTTCTTCACCAAAACGAGTAGCTAAAATATCGGGGGCAAACTGACCATAGTATTGGCGCATGTTACGTACATCTCGTAAAAACATAGCTTGCGCATTATTATTAGCTGCGGCATTAACCGCCTGAGGTAAATCAATAATCACAGGACCATAACTATCCACCAGCACATTAAACTCTGATAAGTCACCATGAACAATGCCTGCACATAGCATCAGTCGAATGTAGTGCACCATAGTGGCATGATCTTCAATCGCTTGCTCTTCGGTCATGCTGACATCGTTTAAACGTGGAGCAATATCACCCTCATCGTCTGTTACCAGATCCATGATTAGGACTCCATCATAACAGCCATAAGGTTGCGGCACTTTTACGCCCGCTTTTGATAAAGTAAATAACGCATCTACCTCGGCATTCTGCCACACGTTTTCTTGCTCTTTACGACCAAACTTAGAGCCTTTTTCCATCGCTCGACCACGACGGCTATTGCGCACTTTTCGGCCTTCTTGGTATTTAGCTGCTTGCTTAAAGCTTCTATGTTGCACGTCTTTATAAACTTTGGCGCAGCGAATAGCCTCCCCACAACGTACAACGTAGACTGAGGCTTCTTTACCACTCATTAATTGGCTGATGACTTCATCAACTATACCGTCTTCGATTAACGGTAAAATTTGTTTAGGTGTTTTCATACCGCCCTTATACCGTACTTAGCTTATAGATGAAATGCTCTATTGATAATATTATAAAAAACTTGACTAATTAAGCTAAATGCACAAACTGCGTGGTAAAAATTTCCAACTGTGAGAGTAATTATGAACTCAGAGATACGTTATCGTTTTCAGTCAGGACAAATCGCCAATCGCTTTTTAAATGAGCTTAAAGACTGGCATGTTGCGAAAGTAAAAACAACCCTACTCAATGGCGGGTTAGATGTAAAAGTAAGTTACCAATTTGATGGCACTGGGTTTGATTATACATGTTCTGAGCTTGATGACTTAGCCGCTAAGCACCTAGGTGAAGAAGTTAACTAAAAGTATATGATTCATTAATACTGACGGCGATTATTTCTATGCTTGCAACAGATTAATATACTTTTTGTATTAGCTCAGCTATGTTAGTGGCAGTACTAAATAATTTTGTTATTGACTGCGCTACATAACTTTAAGGAGTGAACATGAATAAGCCAAAAACGAGTCATATCCCTCAAGAAGCCTTTGATTGGTATGATGAATATGCCCATGGCATGATGGATAGGCGAACGTTTATGAAAAAACTCGGTGGCTTAGCCGCTCTGGGGTATTCAATGGCGGTGCTAACTTCAGCTTTGCTTCCAAATTACGCTCTCGCAGAACAAGTCTCTTTTAATGATGATGATATCAAAGCAACGTATCAAACCTTTGACTCACCAAAAGGCCATAGTAAAGGACAAGGTTATTTAGTCGTACCAACGAATCAAAGTGGTGAACTTCCTGTTGTATTAGTGATTCATGAAAACCGCGGATTAAACCCTTATGTTAAAGACGTTGCTCGTCGTTTAGCAAAAGCTGGCTTTATCGCTTTTGCACCGGATGCCTTGCATCCGCTAGGTGGTTACCCTGGTAATGATGATGAAGGTAGAGCGATGCAACGCACTATGGACAGAGAAAAAAATAAACATCCCCGGGGCAAGCCCTTCTGC
>NZ_MXQF01000069.1 GCF_002165575.1 Pseudoalteromonas sp. A601 | reverse complement strand
TAACCAAATGCGTAATTTGCTTTTTAAACGCCGTATCTAATTGTGCTTGTTTAGCTAATTCACGAATTAAATCATCACTGATTTTTGGCATTTTAGTCGAGTAGTTCATGGTAATGAAACGCATGAACTTACGAGTACCACTTGCAGGGAAGTTATCTAAAAACTTATGTAGTGCTTCTTCTGCGCTTTGTAGAGCAAAACGAGTCGCGTAGTGGAAGTAAGGCGCTGCTTGCTCACGCTCGCTGTTTGCTACTTTTTGCTCGTAATACTTAATTGAGGCCATTGCAGCATATAAGAAGCTCATTACGTCGCCTAAACGTGCAGAAAGCATTTCAGCTTGCTTAAGCTTACCGCCCAGTACTAATAACGAAAAGTCAGCGTATACAGCAAGTTTAGCTGATAATTTCTGCGCTGCTTTTTCGTATTCGCGCACTTCTGGTAGCTTAGACTCTGCGCCTGCGGTGAATGGTAATACACCTAATCGAAATGCACGTAAGCTGTTAGCTACACTGTAACCCACTGTTTTACGTAAAATGCTGTTAAATTCTTTATCTGCATTTTTGTCTTCGCTGTGGATAGACTCAACCATAGATTGCAAATATGGGTGACAACGCATAACACCTTGACCAAAGATCATCAGGTTACGAGTAAGAATGTTCGCACCTTCTACCGTAATGGCAATAGGCTGTGCTACATAACCACTGGCTAGTGTATTTTGCGGTCCATTTTGAATCGCTTTACCTGCTTGAATATCCATTGCTGAATCAAGCACATCGCGGCCAATTTCAGTCATGTGGTATTTTGCAATTGCGGTAACAACTGATGGTTTTAAGCCCATGCCCAAACCTTCGGTAGTTAATACGCGCATTGCTTCTTGAAGGTATGTTTTACCCGCAATATCAGCGAGTTTTTCTTGAATACCTTCAAATTGGCCAATGGATAAACCAAATTGCTCACGGACAGCGGCGTACTCTGATGCCCCTTTAAATGCCACCTGTGATGAACTCACACCCAGTGCAGGTAATGAAATACCACGACCAGCACCTAAACAGCTAACCAACATTTGCCAACCACGACCGATGTTCTTTTGTCCACCGATGATGAAATCCATTGGTACAAATACTTTGTTACCACGTGTTGTACCGTTGTAAAAACGAATACCCATAGGATCATGACGATTACCAAGTTCAACACCAGGGTGCTCTTTTGGAATAAGCGCACAGGTAATACCTAAGTTTTCTTTGCCACCAAGTAAACCCTCAGGATCGACAACCTTAAAGGCTAAACCAAGCACTGTGGCAATCGGTGCAAGGGTGATATAGCGCTTGTCCCACGTGATCTCAAGACCAAGTACTTCTTCGCCATTGTGCATGCCTTTAGTCACTACGCCGATATCAGGAATACCGCCAGCATCTGAGCCTGCTTCAGGGCTAGTCAATGCAAAACATGGAATATCACGACCATTGGCTAAGCGCGGTAAATAATGTGCTTGTTGCTCTTGTGTACCAAAGTGCAGTAATAATTCACCCGGCCCTAATGAGTTAGGCACCATCACCGTTACTGCAACTGCTGAGCTCTTAGTCGCAATGGTTGCAACAATTGTTGAGTTTGCATACGGGCTGAACTCTAAGCCACCAAATGACTTTGGAATAATCAACGAGAAAAAACGTTCTTTTTTCAAAAACTCTAGGATGTAGTCAGGTAAATGAACACCGCTTTGTATTTCAGTATCGTCGATCATTCCCAATAGTTCTTGTAATGGGCCGTCGATAAATGCTTGTTCGTCAGCGCTTAATGTTGCTGCAGGCACTGCACGTAATGCACTGAAGTCAGGTTTACCTTGATAGATAGACCCTTCTAACCACACATCACCGGCATCAAGTGCCTCTTGTTCTGTGATTGAAATACTTGGTAAAACTTTTTTTAATTTTGTACGTAAGCTCATAATGGACTCATCCGACCAGATAGTAATATCTACATTACGTCATAAAATGAGCAAGAGATCAATTGGTCCAACCAGTTTTTTTAACATTATTTTCAATTATTTTTTAATAAAGTAGCTAAGCCATTGAATAAAAACAGCTTACACATGTACGCTGAATTTCGGATATTCCGGCTTTTTGCGGCCTCACTGATAGGCAAAAAGATGAATGAGTGATTTAAAGATTAAAAATCAGCAAGCTGAGCATTACACTGTGAAATTAAATCCTGTGGGCTGAGCGCTATTTCCAACCCCCGCTTGCCGGCACTGACATAGATAACATCAAATAGTATTGCGCTTTTATGTACAAAGGTGGGCAAGCGTTTTTTTTGTGACAGCGGACTTACGCCTCCCAAAATATAACCTGTGCTTTTTTGTACTTTTTGCGGATCAGCCATGTGGACTTTTTTAGTACCGCAGACCTGAGCTAATTGCTTTAAATTAACTTGTTGTACCACAGGTGTAATTGCCACTATCAGTGCGTTTTCTGCAGTTTCTAGCACTAATGTTTTAAATACCTGGGCCGAATTTAAATTAAGCTTTTCAACCGCTTCATAACCAAACTGAGTATTTTTTGGATCGTGCTCATAACTTAAAACAGTAAAGGAAATATTCAATTTTTCGAGCAGTAAAATAGCTGGTGTCATACCCTGTTCCTTTTGGTTACCTATTTAATTCAGACTTCTACTAAAATTACATATCCTAGATTCGGATAATAAGTGCAATTTCT
>NZ_MXQF01000068.1 GCF_002165575.1 Pseudoalteromonas sp. A601 | reverse complement strand
AACCTAGAACCTAGAACCTAGAACCTAGAACTCATTCACTTCCTATAAAGCTTTAAGCTGATAATTTAAACTTAAATTGAATTAATAAAAACTTGAATAAAGGACTAATAATGAAAGCTGTAATCCCTGTAGCTGGCCTTGGCACTCGTATGTTACCAATGACCAAAGCAATTCCAAAAGAAATGCTACCACTGGTGGATAAACCACTTATTCAATATATCGTTAATGAATGTGTTGCTGCAGGCATTAAAGAAATCGTATTAGTAACGCACAACTCAAAAAATGCTATTGAAAACCATTTTGATACTAGTTACGAGCTAGAAGCAACACTTGAAAAGCGTGTTAAACGCACCTTACTTGAAGAAGTACGCTCAATTTGCCCGGTTGATGTAACTATTATGAGCGTTCGCCAAGGCGAAGCTAAAGGGTTAGGGCATGCAATATTATGTGCCAAGCCAATCGTAGGTGATGACGACTTTGTGGTTGTATTGCCTGATGTAATTTTAGATGCATACACAGCTGACCAAAAAACTGAAAATTTAGCGGCAATGATCAAACGTTTTAACGACGTAAAAGCAAGTCAAATTATGCTTGAGCCGGTTGCACAGCAAGATGTGAGCAAATATGGTATTGCTGATATTGATGGTGCTGTAATTGGTGCGGGCGAAAGTGCAAAAATCAAAACCATGGTTGAAAAGCCAAACACTGAAGATGCACCTTCTAACTTAGCGGTTGTTGGTCGCTATGTGCTATCTAAAGCTATTTGGCAATTACTGGCTAAAACCCCTGTGGGTGCAGGTGGTGAGGTTCAACTTACCGATGCTATTGATATGTTAATGGAAAAAGAAACGGTTGAGGCGTTTCACATGAGCGGGAGCTCTCACGATTGTGGTGATAAGCTAGGTTATTTAAAAGCGATTGTTGAATACAGCATGCGTGATGAAAACTTAGGAACTGACTTTACAGGCTTTGTATCTGAATTGGTTAAGCCAAAAGAAAAGAGTCACTTAAAAGCGGTGTAAGTTTAGCTTTGACGCGGCTGTATGCCGCGTTGATTTTAAGTGATTTATTCACAAAGAGGTTAAGAGGCGCTGGGTTTATGAGGTTAAAGGTGGACTTTATCTTTGTGGGAACAGGCTTCAGCCGTGATGATGTTTGAGCTTATGTATTAAAGCTAGTCGGCGCTAAAGCGCTCTCCTACGGTATTAAGGTGCTAGGCTCTAGGGAAGTAACTAGGTTCTATGTTTATTTATGGCCCTAGTTTTTTCTTCTCGGTGTAGCGAAGCGTCTCGGCGCTAGATTTTAGGCGCATTCTTAGCTCGCGGCCCGTAGCTTTCATTGTGTCATATTTTATAATTTGTAGAACCTAGAACCTAGAACCTAGAACCTAGAACCTAGAACCTAGAACCTAGAACCTAGAACCTAGAACCTATCCTTTCGCAATTTCAACTTCAACCTCTTTCCCTAAAACCTCTCGGTACTTCTGAGCTAATACCTGCTTTGCATTATCATCCCCGTGAACAATCTTTATTAAGCGTGGCTTTTTACGCATGCCGGTAACAAATTTTATTAACCCTTCTTGGTCTGCGTGGGCGCTGTAGCCGCTGATGGTGTGAATTTTGGCATTAATTATTATTTTGTGATCATTGATAAATACATAGCCGCTGCGGGGGCCGTATTTTTGAATTTCTCTCCCTAATGTTCCTCTACCTTGATAGCCAACAAAAATAACATCAGCGGTTTTGTCTAGCAGAAACCTTTCAAGATAATTGACGATTCTACCACCTTGGCACATGCCGCTTGCTGCAAGTATGATTGCGGGTTTTTTTCGTTGGCTTAAATAATTAATCACTGCCATATGTTCTTTATGACTGTCGATTGTATGTAAGCTTTCAAAGTTAAGTGGGTGGCGGCCTTTTGCTAAACGCTTTTTGGCTTCGGTATCCCACAGGCTTTTAAATTGACGATATTGCTGGGTAAAATTTGCAGCCATAGGAGAGTCAACAATGACTTCTATGGTTCGCCAAGGTGATTGCTTACTTGAGCTGTGAATTAGCTGCTCGAGCTCATACAATAACTCTTGTGTTCGCCCTATGCTAAACGCAGGAATAAGCACGATACCGTTATCGGCTACTGCTGTTTCGATTACTTTTTTGAGCGTTTGTGTGCGCTGTTTACGGCCTTGATGATTTTTATCGCCGTAGGTTGACTCGATCACTAAAGTATCAGCTTTGTAGGGCGGTTTTGGAGCCGGTAATAATGGTGTGTATGGGGCGCCTAAATCACCAGAAAATACCACTCGGTGTTTATTTTTTCTATCAGCTATATCTATTTCAACATAAGCTGAGCCTAAAATGTGTCCGGCTCGTTGTAGGCGGGCTTTGAGCGGGGCTTGATCATTACTAGGTAGTGTAAACCAGTGGCCGAATTCTACGGCAACTATCCGCTTATTAAGTAGGTTTAAGCATGCGTTAATAATATTTTCGTCGCGGGTTACGCCAACTTTAAGCGCATCTTTAATAACTAAGGGTAGCAAGCTCGCCGATGCTATAGAGGTATAAATAGGCCCAGTAAAGCCAGCTGCGAATAAATATGGAATACGGCCAACATGGTCAATATGGCAGTGGGTAACAATGAGTGCCGTTATATTTGATACGTCAAATTGTATTGATAAATCAATACCTGCATCTTCTCCTTGAAATAGCCCACAATCGATTAATATTGAAGTATTTTTAGATGCCATAAGCTCGTGGCAAGAACCTGTTACGCCGTTTACTGCTCCGTGGTGCTTTATTTGCATAGTTAACTCCTTTTAGTGCAAATGAAAAGTGTAGCAGTAAAAGGGAAATATTAAATTATGAATTGCCTTTCTGACCAATAAAGCCACTTTGAGGCTACTATTTAAGCAGTTAGCTTGTTGATTGTTAAAATAAAGCTTTTTGCTAGTGACAAGCCAGTAAAAACTTTTTATACTGCAATCCGCTTTAATCGCTTAGGTGATTAAACGCTTCAAAAAATTTAGTTATGATTAATACATGCTAATACAATATGGCCCCTTAGCTCAGTTGGTTAGAGCACACGACTCATAATCGTTAGGTCCGCAGTTCAAGTCTGCGAGGGGCCACCACTTTCAAAAGCTTCTCAAGTAAATATGTACTAACCGAAATTACTTTGTACGACTTAAGTTATTGTTATGTAATTTAGCCTTTATCCAATGAAATTCGTAATCACCCCTTTGTGTGTTGTAATTTGTCTTGTGGGAACAGGCTTCAGCCGTGATGGTGATTGTGTTTGAGGTATGTGCAAAAGCCAATCGGCGCTAAAGCGCTCTCCTACAGGGTTTGGAGTATGATTTGTCTTGTGGGAACAGGCTTCAGCCGTGATTGTGTTTAATGTTTTGGGTATGTGTTGAACCAATCGGCGCTAAAGCGCTCTCCTACAGGGTGTGGAGTGTGGTTTGTCTTGTGGGAACAGGCTTCAGCCGTGATCGTGTTTAAGATTTAGGAAATGTGTTAATCATATTGATCTGAATTCAAATAGATACAATCCCAATGAGGGTAATTGCCTAAATTATTAACAATGCCGGCTCTTATTGGGTTAGCTGCGATATATCTTGCTTGATGCAATAAGTGCTCTTCATTTCTAATTAATGAGTCATAGAAACCAGTTTGCCAAACTTGTTCTTTCTTATCTTTGTGTAAAAGAAATGAT
>NZ_MXQF01000067.1 GCF_002165575.1 Pseudoalteromonas sp. A601 | reverse complement strand
CTCGAGCACCACCACCACCACCACTGAGATCCGGCTGCTAACAAAGCCCGAAAGGAAGCTGAGTTGGCTGCTGCCACCGCTGAGCAATAACTAGCATAACCCCTTGGGGCCTCTAAACGGGTCTTGAGGGGTTTTTTGCTGAAAGGAGGAACTATATCCGGATTGGCGAATGGGACGCGCCCTGTAGCGGCGCATTAAGCGCGGCGGGTGTGGTGGTTACGCGCAGCGTGACCGCTACACTTGCCAGCGCCCTAGCGCCCGCTCCTTTCGCTTTCTTCCCTTCCTTTCTCGCCACGTTCGCCGGCTTTCCCCGTCAAGCTCTAAATCGGGGGCTCCCTTTAGGGTTCCGATTTAGTGCTTTACGGCACCTCGACCCCAAAAAACTTGATTAGGGTGATGGTTCACGTAGTGGGCCATCGCCCTGATAGACGGTTTTTCGCCCTTTGACGTTGGAGTCCACGTTCTTTAATAGTGGACTCTTGTTCCAAACTGGAACAACACTCAACCCTATCTCGGTCTATTCTTTTGATTTATAAGGGATTTTGCCGATTTCGGCCTATTGGTTAAAAAATGAGCTGATTTAACAAAAATTTAACGCGAATTTTAACAAAATATTAACGCTTACAATTTAGGTGGCACTTTTCGGGGAAATGTGCGCGGAACCCCTATTTGTTTATTTTTCTAAATACATTCAAATATGTATCCGCTCATGAATTAATTCTTAGAAAAACTCATCGAGCATCAAATGAAACTGCAATTTATTCATATCAGGATTATCAATACCATATTTTTGAAAAAGCCGTTTCTGTAATGAAGGAGAAAACTCACCGAGGCAGTTCCATAGGATGGCAAGATCCTGGTATCGGTCTGCGATTCCGACTCGTCCAACATCAATACAACCTATTAATTTCCCCTCGTCAAAAATAAGGTTATCAAGTGAGAAATCACCATGAGTGACGACTGAATCCGGTGAGAATGGCAAAAGTTTATGCATTTCTTTCCAGACTTGTTCAACAGGCCAGCCATTACGCTCGTCATCAAAATCACTCGCATCAACCAAACCGTTATTCATTCGTGATTGCGCCTGAGCGAGACGAAATACGCGATCGCTGTTAAAAGGACAATTACAAACAGGAATCGAATGCAACCGGCGCAGGAACACTGCCAGCGCATCAACAATATTTTCACCTGAATCAGGATATTCTTCTAATACCTGGAATGCTGTTTTCCCGGGGATCGCAGTGGTGAGTAACCATGCATCATCAGGAGTACGGATAAAATGCTTGATGGTCGGAAGAGGCATAAATTCCGTCAGCCAGTTTAGTCTGACCATCTCATCTGTAACATCATTGGCAACGCTACCTTTGCCATGTTTCAGAAACAACTCTGGCGCATCGGGCTTCCCATACAATCGATAGATTGTCGCACCTGATTGCCCGACATTATCGCGAGCCCATTTATACCCATATAAATCAGCATCCATGTTGGAATTTAATCGCGGCCTAGAGCAAGACGTTTCCCGTTGAATATGGCTCATAACACCCCTTGTATTACTGTTTATGTAAGCAGACAGTTTTATTGTTCATGACCAAAATCCCTTAACGTGAGTTTTCGTTCCACTGAGCGTCAGACCCCGTAGAAAAGATCAAAGGATCTTCTTGAGATCCTTTTTTTCTGCGCGTAATCTGCTGCTTGCAAACAAAAAAACCACCGCTACCAGCGGTGGTTTGTTTGCCGGATCAAGAGCTACCAACTCTTTTTCCGAAGGTAACTGGCTTCAGCAGAGCGCAGATACCAAATACTGTCCTTCTAGTGTAGCCGTAGTTAGGCCACCACTTCAAGAACTCTGTAGCACCGCCTACATACCTCGCTCTGCTAATCCTGTTACCAGTGGCTGCTGCCAGTGGCGATAAGTCGTGTCTTACCGGGTTGGACTCAAGACGATAGTTACCGGATAAGGCGCAGCGGTCGGGCTGAACGGGGGGTTCGTGCACACAGCCCAGCTTGGAGCGAACGACCTACACCGAACTGAGATACCTACAGCGTGAGCTATGAGAAAGCGCCACGCTTCCCGAAGGGAGAAAGGCGGACAGGTATCCGGTAAGCGGCAGGGTCGGAACAGGAGAGCGCACGAGGGAGCTTCCAGGGGGAAACGCCTGGTATCTTTATAGTCCTGTCGGGTTTCGCCACCTCTGACTTGAGCGTCGATTTTTGTGATGCTCGTCAGGGGGGCGGAGCCTATGGAAAAACGCCAGCAACGCGGCCTTTTTACGGTTCCTGGCCTTTTGCTGGCCTTTTGCTCACATGTTCTTTCCTGCGTTATCCCCTGATTCTGTGGATAACCGTATTACCGCCTTTGAGTGAGCTGATACCGCTCGCCGCAGCCGAACGACCGAGCGCAGCGAGTCAGTGAGCGAGGAAGCGGAAGAGCGCCTGATGCGGTATTTTCTCCTTACGCATCTGTGCGGTATTTCACACCGCAATGGTGCACTCTCAGTACAATCTGCTCTGATGCCGCATAGTTAAGCCAGTATACACTCCGCTATCGCTACGTGACTGGGTCATGGCTGCGCCCCGACACCCGCCAACACCCGCTGACGCGCCCTGACGGGCTTGTCTGCTCCCGGCATCCGCTTACAGACAAGCTGTGACCGTCTCCGGGAGCTGCATGTGTCAGAGGTTTTCACCGTCATCACCGAAACGCGCGAGGCAGCTGCGGTAAAGCTCATCAGCGTGGTCGTGAAGCGATTCACAGATGTCTGCCTGTTCATCCGCGTCCAGCTCGTTGAGTTTCTCCAGAAGCGTTAATGTCTGGCTTCTGATAAAGCGGGCCATGTTAAGGGCGGTTTTTTCCTGTTTGGTCACTGATGCCTCCGTGTAAGGGGGATTTCTGTTCATGGGGGTAATGATACCGATGAAACGAGAGAGGATGCTCACGATACGGGTTACTGATGATGAACATGCCCGGTTACTGGAACGTTGTGAGGGTAAACAACTGGCGGTATGGATGCGGCGGGACCAGAGAAAAATCACTCAGGGTCAATGCCAGCGCTTCGTTAATACAGATGTAGGTGTTCCACAGGGTAGCCAGCAGCATCCTGCGATGCAGATCCGGAACATAATGGTGCAGGGCGCTGACTTCCGCGTTTCCAGACTTTACGAAACACGGAAACCGAAGACCATTCATGTTGTTGCTCAGGTCGCAGACGTTTTGCAGCAGCAGTCGCTTCACGTTCGCTCGCGTATCGGTGATTCATTCTGCTAACCAGTAAGGCAACCCCGCCAGCCTAGCCGGGTCCTCAACGACAGGAGCACGATCATGCGCACCCGTGGGGCCGCCATGCCGGCGATAATGGCCTGCTTCTCGCCGAAACGTTTGGTGGCGGGACCAGTGACGAAGGCTTGAGCGAGGGCGTGCAAGATTCCGAATACCGCAAGCGACAGGCCGATCATCGTCGCGCTCCAGCGAAAGCGGTCCTCGCCGAAAATGACCCAGAGCGCTGCCGGCACCTGTCCTACGAGTTGCATGATAAAGAAGACAGTCATAAGTGCGGCGACGATAGTCATGCCCCGCGCCCACCGGAAGGAGCTGACTGGGTTGAAGGCTCTCAAGGGCATCGGTCGAGATCCCGGTGCCTAATGAGTGAGCTAACTTACATTAATTGCGTTGCGCTCACTGCCCGCTTTCCAGTCGGGAAACCTGTCGTGCCAGCTGCATTAATGAATCGGCCAACGCGCGGGGAGAGGCGGTTTGCGTATTGGGCGCCAGGGTGGTTTTTCTTTTCACCAGTGAGACGGGCAACAGCTGATTGCCCTTCACCGCCTGGCCCTGAGAGAGTTGCAGCAAGCGGTCCACGCTGGTTTGCCCCAGCAGGCGAAAATCCTGTTTGATGGTGGTTAACGGCGGGATATAACATGAGCTGTCTTCGGTATCGTCGTATCCCACTACCGAGATGTCCGCACCAACGCG
>NZ_MXQF01000066.1 GCF_002165575.1 Pseudoalteromonas sp. A601 | reverse complement strand
TTGATCACTTAATAAATAGCATTGGTATTACGGTTGTATAATGCAGGACCCTCTAATGAGGCATGGCCTTGGATTTCAACTTTTTTGTTGGGGTGTTGAGTTAAAAAGTCAGCTAACCGTTGTATTTCTTGCATGTATTGTGGGCGTACCTCACTGGAGTCGGCTGAAAACGGGATGCCAATTTCTACATTGGCAGAATCAGCTTTATATTTTGTGCAGCCTGTTTCGTCAACGTCAGTAAAAGCAGGTGTTGCTGGACAGCCATCATTTTCGTTAGCAACACCATCACCATCATCATCTTGAAAGTCACTCATACTGTTTAATGTCGTATTTAATGCTGGTGCCTCTAAGTACCTTGGCATTGCGGTCACTGACATATAGGCGTTATCTTGCATTTTCTTTTTTTGTAAAAAAGCTTGGCGGTTTATAGTTGCTCCAACGTCATATTTAGGACAAATAGTTTCAGGGTTGTGCGCAAGCGGATCGTCAGTTAAATCACTTATTTTAGGAAATTTATCTGATGTAACATTGAGTGTAGGTAAAAGTTTACCCATTTGCGCTAGCATGGTTAGAATCGCTTCTTGGCGCTCATAAAGTGCCGAGATATATGAGCGGGTAGATTGAAAAGATTCGTTCTCTGCATCAAGGACGTCAAGCAATGTACGTTGGCCAATATCAAACTGATCTTTGTAGGCAAATTTCACTTTATTAGATGAACGCTTGTGTTGCTCTAATGCTGGTAGTTTGCTTTCAAGTACTTTCACATTATTATAAGCTATTTGTAGGCTTTGTCTAATCTCTATGCATGACTGATCACGCTGGTATTTTGCAACATTAACCTCTTGATATGCTTGTTCTAAATTAGCACTATCAAGGCCTCCTTTGTACAAGTTATAGCTAACATCTATACCGACTCGTGCTTCTGTACGTGTTTCATTAAATCCAAGTTCATCACGGTCTTGTGTGCCATAACGAGCTGATAAATCAACATTTGGGTGAAATGCAGATTTTTGTGCTTGGGCATTCGCCTCTTGTGCGGCAATATTATATAACGACGCATAAAAGTCGTGGCTGTTTTTATAAGCGATATCAAGAGCTTGATTTATTGAAATCGGTATACTGTCTTCGCTTAGCCTTGCCTCAACTGTGCCTTGTTGAGGTAGTTCACCAACAACTCTTAAATAGCGGGCACTTACATCATGTAGGTTTGCATATTCGGTCATTACGTTTGATTGGGCTAATGAGAGACGGCCACTTATTTGTTCTAAATCGGCAGCACGGGCTACGCCTGCACCAACACTTTGTTCGATTTGTTGATACACAGACTCGTGCTCTTTTAGGTTTTGTTGAGCAAGTTCAACTAAGCGAGTGAACTTTTGTACATCGATGTAAGCTGCGCTGGCCTCTAATGCGATTTGTTCTGCTTGCGACATCATTTCAAAATAACGAATTAGTTGAATACGCTCAAAGCGCTCTACTGTATTTGATGTTCTAAAGCCATCGTATAGCATTTGCCCTAGAGTTAACTCTGCAGTATTACGATTGTATTCGTTTTCGACGCCGTAGTTGCGTTTTTCATAGCCAGCGCTAACAGTGGCATCTACAGTGGGTAAATAGCCCGAATAAGCGGCATCAACACCATACACTGATGCCTTAAATGCATGCCATGCTTGTTGTACTTCAGGGTTATTAGAAATTGCTTTGTCAGCAACATAGGTTAAAGGCATTAAGGAAGTTTCCTCCGCATGCACTTTAGGTATAACTCCATTTATGGCTAAAGTTAGGCCAATAGCCAAGATAGTTTTACTTTGCTTTATGCTATTTTTTCTAATCATTGCATCCTCTTAGATCAGTTAGAAGCACCTCTAATTAAGTTTTAGACAATGAAGTTAAATAGTGCAAATCTAATTATGAAGTAGCATGAAAATTAATTTATACCACCTATTTTAGTCGTATTTTTTTAATTCTTTTTTTGTAGCCCTGTACTTTAGTCCAGTAGCTCTTTAGTACGGTTTGTCTAAATTTTATCTATATAGCAAATTTTTTTGACTGAGTAGGTGAAATCATGGATGCAAATCAATTATTAGTTATTGACGTACAAGGCACAGTACAGGTTGCTTTAGACGATGGCTCTTTTCGCACGCTAACATTAGGCGACACAGTGACTGTTGGCGAGATTGTTGTAACTGCAGCAAACTCTTCGTTAATAATCGATGTCAAAGGTTTGTCACTCGCGATACCTGCAAATCAAAGAGTTAAAATTACGCCTGATTTAATGGCACAAGCCGCTCGAGATGACTCTGAAACCACCTTGTTTGATGAATCAATTGATGATGCTATTGCTAGTTTGAACTCACCCGAAGCACAAGACCCCACAGATACACAAAATCCAGATGTAACAGACTTTTTGCAAGCGTTAGAAGGTGATGGAGATATTCTTGACGCTTTAGATGCAACTGCTGCTGGTGGCAATACACCGGGTACGTCTGGTGGTGGTACATCCTTTGTTACATTGACTCGAATTGCTGAAGCTTTGAGTAATAACGGTTTATCGTTTGATGATAGTTACGAAAGTTTTAATGATGGGATTTTTAGTTTAAGAGATACCACCGATGGCGTGTTACCAGAGACCAATCAATTGGCATCATTAACTATTAACGACTTGGGTTTGATAAACAATGCGCAACCTGTGATCACCGGTACGAGTGAAAATCTGGCTGGCCAAGCTGTTACTATGATAATCACGGATTCTGCAGGGGAGACGCAAACTTTAGTTGTCGTAATTGAAGAGGATGGTACATTTTCAGCTGCTGTAGAAGAGCCACTAATAGATGGCCCTATTGTGATAGATGCGACAGTTACAGATTCAGATGGAAATCCGATTACCGAGACAATCACCGCAGAGATTGATACCACGGCACCTGTTGTGAGTATTAATGCATTAGCTGACTCATCTTCTGAAATAGTGACAATAAGTGGCTCTGTGGCAGGTGTGGCGGCGGGTAATAATGTGCTCGTGACGGTGACTGATAGCGCAGGGCAAGTTCAAAATTTTACTGTTGTTATAGACGAGCAAGGTAATTGGTCATTAACAACACAAGCCTTATCTGAAGGTGCTTATACCGTTGATGCTGTTGCAACTGATGATGCAGGCAATCAAGGCGTTGACTCTACTTTAGCGATAGTAGATTTAACTGCCCCCATCATCACTATTGATGCTTTAGCCCCATCAAATAACACAACCCCTGTTATTAACGGTGGGGTGAGTGGGGTGTTTGTTGGCAGTCTAGTTACTGTTAGTGTTTTAGATGCAGCAGGAAACGAACAGACCTTTACTAGTATAGTGGATGATAATGGTCGTTGGTCAATTGAAGTTTCCGAGTTATTAAGTGAAGGAGAGTACACAGTTACGGCTCAGGTAGCAGACTCTGCGGGTAATCAAGCTTCGGATACAGCGATAAATCAGATAGATTTGACAGCTCCTACGATTAATATTTTACCGCTTGATGATTCTCAAAATACTACTCCAATAATTACAGGTTCAGTGCAGGGAGTCCCTCAAGGAACTGCAATTATAGTTATGGTTACTGACTTTAATGGCCAAGAGCAAACATTTACCGTTTTAAGTAATGCTGATGGTAGCTGGGCAGTCAATGTATTAAATGAATTGTCTGAAGGTGAGTTTAGTATTTTAGCTACTGTTACGGATGCAGCTAATAACCAAGCGCAAGATATTGAAAGAGCCTTAATTGATTTAACTGCTCCTGAAATCACTATTTCATCAATCGCTGACACGAATGACACAACACCTACCTTTTTTGGTCAAGTTGAAGGTGTAGAACCTGGCACAATACTGACTATTGATGTTGTGGACAGTGCTGGTGTGTTACAGCAATTAACAGCACAAGTTGATAACGACGGTCGTTGGAGTATTGAAGCTTCACTAGCCTTAGCTGAGGGAGAATTTACTGCAACTGCTTCAGTGTCTGATACAGCAGGTAATAGCGCATCGGCACAAACTGTCGGTCAAATTTCATTTTCAGCTATAACAATCGCTATAAATGCAATTGCTGATTCTAATGATACGACTCCATTTTTGAGTGGTACAACTGAAGGGGTTGCACCTGGTAGTACAATTACACTTGCCATTACAACTAGTGATGGTAATACATTTTCGTTGCTAGCTATTACTCAAGCTGACGGCTCCTGGTCTATTCAACTTAGAGAACCTTTACCTGAAGGAGACTTTACAGTCGTTGCAACGGTTACAGACCCTCAAGGTAATGAAGCACAAGCGAGCGCCGTTGGTAATATAGATTTAACCGTGAGTATTAATTTTATTATTGATACAAATGATACTACACCTGTTATTTCTGGTTCAACTCAAGATGTGGAGCCTGGCGCGCTGGTGACCGTTACTTTTGTTGGCAGTAATGGGCAAGCTGAAATAATAGAGGTACTTACAGATGAAAATGGAAATTGGTCTGTAGAAGCAAGTATTCCACTTGCTGAAGGTGAGTTTACGGTATCTGCTACTGTGACAGATGCTGCAGGTAATACTGCACAAGCAACTGAAGTTGGAGTAATCGATTTAACCGACCCAACGATTCAAATTAATCCTATTGCAGATACAAATGACACGACTCCTTTAATCTCTGGGACTGTTTTAGATGTAGACGCTGGTACAGTTGTTACATTACTAGTTACGGATAGCAATGGTGCTCAACAAACACTAACAACGACAGTGGATTTAAATGGAAACTGGCAAGCAGATGTTTTAAACGAGCTTGATGAAGGTGATTTTACTGTCACTGCAAGTGTTTCTGACGCTGCGGGTAATAGCAGTACTGCAACAGCAACAGGCACTATTGATTTAACGTCTCCTGAAGTTTTCATTGACTTTATTGGTGATATAAGTGATTTAACGCCTACTTTAACTGGTACGACACTCGGTTTACCTGATGGAAGCACCGTTACTCTGACTATTACGGATAATGCAGGAACAGTACAAGTGCTAACTACGACCATTGCATCGAATGGACGTTGGTCTATCGAAGTTAGTAATGAGCTAGCAGAAGGCGAATTTGACGTTGTTGCAGATACTCAAGATGCTGCAGGCAATACAGCTCAAGATATTAGTACAGGTAATATTGATACTACAGCGCCGACGATTAACATAGCTGACTTTACAGATACTAATGATGTTACACCTATTATATCTGGAAGTGTTTCAGGTGTTGCTGTTGGTACGTCCGTTACTGTTATTGTTATTGATAGTGATGGGAATCAACAATTATTAACGACAGTTGTTAATGCTGATAGCAGCTGGCAAGTAGGAGTGAATAAATTACTTTCTGAGGGTGAGTTCACAATAACAGCAACAGTTTCTGATAGCGCTGGAAATGAAGCTATTGATTCAACTGTTGGTGTGGTTGATTTAACTGCCCCCCTCATTAATTTAGATTCAATTAATGAGGGGGCAGACAGCACTCCTGTTATATCAGGGCAAGTACAAGGAGCTACTACAGGTTCAATCGTTAGCTTGATAGTTACTGACTCTGACGGTGTTGAGCAGCAATTCATGACTCATGTTTTAAGCGATGGTAGCTTTTCAATTGAAGTTCCTAATAGCTTAGCTCAGGGAGAGTTTTTGGTCATTGCTACTGTAGCTGATGCGGCAGGTAATGAAGCTTCAGATTCACAAACTGGCTTGATTGATTCAAGTTTACTTTCTATTTCAATCAATGTTATTGGCGAAACAAATGATACTACTCCAACAATTTCAGGTAGTACACAAAATACGGTGCAGGGCGATCAAGTTGCCATAATCATCACCGCACTGAATGGTCAAACAGAAACGTTATTTACTGTAGTTGATGCCCAAGGTAATTGGACTGTTACACCAACACAAGAGTTAGTTGAAGGAGAGTTTTCAATTACGGCCACTGTAACTGATAGCTTTGATAATGAAGCAAGTAATAGTTTAACGGGTGTTATTGATGTGACAGCGCCGAGTATTACTCTTAATTTTGACTCTTTAACGAATGATAGCACTCCACTATTTAATGGAACAACAGATGCGCCAATAGGTAGTGAAGTGACACTGGTTATTACAGACAGCGCTGGAAGTATATATACATTAGTGGCGCTGGTGGACGCCAATGGTAATTGGGCAATAAGCCCTGAACTCCCATTAGACGAAGGGGAGTTCACAGTTACAGCCACAATTTCAGATGAGGCTGGAAACCTAGCATCAACTTCAGGCAGTGGTGTAATTGATATTTCAGCACCAATTATTTCTATTGATAGTATTGGCGCGGTAAATGATCCAACCCCGACTATTAGTGGGCAAACAGATGAGCCTGTAGGTAGTACGGTAAGTATCACTGTTTCAGATGGCTTGAATACATATACCTTTACAGCAATTGTTAGTGTTGATGGGAGTTGGAGTGCAGATGTACCAGAGCCACTACTGGATGGCGAAATTACTGTTTCAGCAAGTATTACTGACTCCGCCGGAAATCAGGCTCAAGCAACATCGTCGTTTGATCTAACTAATGAAGCTCCTAGTTTTAATATTGATGCATTATCTGCCACCAATGATACAACGCCAACGATAACGGGTTCTAGTGATGAAATAGGCGCGACAGTGACGTTAACCGTGACAGATGCAGCAGGCAATGAACAAAACCTAACTGCCATAGTACAAGCTGATGGTACCTGGTCAGTAGATGTGCCCACTGATTTAGCCGAAGGTGCGTTTACCGTTGATGCCAGCGTGACGGATGCAGCCGGTAATACCGCCAGCGATTCAGAAACCGGCGGCGTGATTGATACGCAAGCGCCCACATTTGATATTGATCCATTAAGTTCGACGAATGACACCACCCCAACGATAACAGGCTCCAGTGATGAAATTGGCGCGACAGTGACTTTAACTGTGACAGACGCAGCCGGTGTGGAACAAAACCTAACTGCCACAGTACAAGCTGATGGTACGTGGTCAGTGGATGTGCCGACTGATTTAGCTGAAGGTGCGTTTACGGTAGATGCCAGTGTCACGGATGCAGCGGGTAATACCGCCAGCGATACAGAAACCGGCGGAGTAATTGATACGCAAGCGCCCACGTTTGATATTGATCCAATTACAGCGACGAATGACACTACACCAACTATTACAGGTTCTAGCGATGAAATAGGCGCGACAGTAACCTTAACTGTCACAGATGCCGATGGCACAGAGC
>NZ_MXQF01000065.1 GCF_002165575.1 Pseudoalteromonas sp. A601 | reverse complement strand
TAGATGAGTTTGATTTTGATATGAACTTACTCGATGAAAATGCACTGCCAGTGAATCCACTGAAGAGCGTAGTAAATCAATAAAATTCAATAATGCAAAGTGCCTGCAGTTTAGGCGCTTTTATTGATACAAAATTAGTTTGGAGTCCTGCTTGAGCAATATTAAGCGGGCTTTTTTATGGGTGTAATTTAAGCTCGGGGATAATGACGACTAATTTGATGGTACAGCTTTGTTTCTTTAATTAGAGTAGCTGTCATTTTTGTATTTCGAACCAAGCAGCATGCAGCTTCCTAACTATAGCGAAGTAAATCCACGACCTATATTAAAAATATTTCCAGTCGCACAGGCGATAGCAGCATATAGGGAGTTAGCTCCGCTTCCTCTATGAACTTCCCAAGTGCAATCAGAACATCACAATTACTCATCAATCGCTTATGTTTAAAGCGCTATAACGCGGAAAGGGTATAAAACGTGAAGTTGGATTTTGTCTTGCAAAGATGTAAGACCTGACATTATTTATGAGCCTATATTTTTAATAATCGCTAGTTCCGCGAGTAGTGCACTTAGCATTTGAATTCGCGTATACTGTTTAATTGGAACTGCAAATATCAATTAATTAAAAAATGAGTAAGATTATGAGTACCGGAACAGGGAGCTTAAACGTACTGAAAGATGAGTTAGAGGGGTTGTTAAAAAAAGGAACGATTGATAATGATCGTTTAATTACTCTGGCACATCTAATAGCAGGTATGGAAGAAAATAAAGTCCGATTTTCAATTGATGCAGGTGTTATTGACCGGTTAGGGCAAGAGTTAGTTGCGCGTCAAGAGACCGCTGTTTCAGAATTAGTAAAAAATTCATATGATGCTGACGCTACTGAAGTAACACTTTCATTTGTGAATTCAAATAATATCGGTGGAATATTGATTATTGAGGATAATGGAAGTGGAATGACAAGAGATGAACTTGTTAATGGGTTTATGAAAATATCTTCTACAGGTAAAGTTCATGAGCCTGTATCACCACTATATATAAGGAAAAGAGCTGGACAAAAAGGTATTGGTAGATTTGCGGTTCAAAGATTAGGTGATCAATTAGTTATTTCAACTCAAGTTAAAAACTCCACTGATGCATTAACTCTTAATATCAATTGGAATGACTATGAACAAGACACAAATTTACTCTCTATCTCAAATGAATTAGAAGTAGTTGATAAAAAGAGAGAACATGGCACAACACTTGTTATCTCGGGCCTAAGAGATAAATGGACTTCAGCTGCTATTAAAAGGGTTTATAAATATGTATCTGACATTATTCAGCCTTTTCCACTAGCTACATTACCTGACAGTGGAAACACTATAGTTGACCCAGGGTTTAAAGCTTCTTTCGAAAAGGTAGAAAATAATGAAAAAAAAGTTATTGCCGATGAATCTATTATGGTTTTACAGCATGCATTAGCTGTTTTTGAAGGGTATATTGATGAGTCGGGTATAGGCATATATACACTAGACAGTGATAAAATAGAACTAAATGAAATAGGTGAGATAGGCAATGATCCTGATAATAAAACTATTCCATTTTCTCTATTAAAAAATATTAGATTTAGAGCTTATTATTATATTTATGGAAATAATTTAATACCTAAAGGGCAAGAGACAAGTATTCGAAACTTGGGACGCAAGGAAGGAGGAATTCGTCTATATAGAAATGGGTTCAGAGTACTTCCTTATGCAGAGCCAGGAGATGACTGGTTGAAACTAGACCAATCAGCAGGAAAAAGAAGTTTATTAGCCCCACATAGCAATAATAACTTTTTTGGTTTTGTTGAAATGAAAGACCTTGATAATCAATTTAATGAAACGTCTAGTCGAGAAGGTTTAATTAAAAACGATGCGTTTATCCAATTACAAAACTTTGTTTATAGAACAATCATGACAGGTGTTGTTAAAGTCGCAAGTGTCCGTAAATCAAAAATAACTACCAATCAACAGCTAGACGAAAACGGTCAATGGGAAGACTTAGAGGTAAGAATTCAAAATATTGCTTTAACCTTAGATGAGCTAGATCGGGAGCTTGATGAAGACGGTACTGGCATAGAAGCTAGAACTCGTCGAAAAAAGAAAATAAAAAAAGTAAAAAAAGAGATCGAAGACGTAAATAAGCTTCAACAAGTTGAATTGAAAAAATTAATAAAAGAACGATCTATGTTGAGAGTGTTAAGCAGTGTTGGTTTAACTATATCTCAATTTATTCATGAAATTAAATATTATATGGATAATATTCAGAGTGATATTCGCTATGTAACAGATGCCGTTAAAAATGATGAAAAATACTCTTCTAGAATGGCTACTCTTACAGATAATTTTACCACATTTCAAACATACACTTCATATTTCAGCGACGTCGTTTCACAAAATGTAGTTCGAGAACTTGAACCACAAAATTTAAAGTTTATTGTACAAAAATTCACTAAATCAATCTTAAATGACTCTAAACGAGCAGGTATCGAAATTATAGAGCCTAAGTTCAATAAACTTAGGTTGATTACTAAACCTATGCATCCTTCTGAGTGGTCATCCATCTTGTTTAATTTATACACCAATTCTAAAAAAGCTATAAAAAGGGCTAATAGTAATGGCAAGATATTTATTGAATGTGGTGAAGATAATGAAGTTATATATTTAGAATTTTCCGATAACGGAGATGGAATTGAAAAAGATACTGAAAATATGGTTTTTGATGAATTTTATACAACAACCTCTTCAGTTAATTTTGATGATCTTGATAGCCAGAATGAAATATTAGGCACTGGTTTAGGCTTGAAGATAGTAAAAGATATTATTAAAAGTTATCGCGGAGAAATTTCAGTTGTATCTCCAAAAAGTGTTTATTCAACATGCTTTAGAATAGAAATCTCAAAAGCATCTGAAAAGGAATTAGATAGTAATGGCATATAATATATTGTACATCGAAGATGGAAATCCTGAATCAACCATTTCTGATTTGAAGAAATGCAAAGAGCTAACTGTTGAATATCATGACCCCTTAGATTTTGAAGGTTCAATAGCAGCAGCCACAGCTACAAGTGTAGACTTATTACTACTCGACTTTAGACTTTCAGATAAAAAAGGAGTCATCTACGATGCCCCAACATTAGCACAAACATTGAGAACACAGCATAGCAAAACTCACAGAGATATACCGATAGTTTTAATCTCAAGCGAAGACAAAATAAGTGGTTTTTATAAAGATTATACAAGTCAAGATCTATTCGACTTCGCAATATCAAAAAAAGCCTTATCTGAGCAACACGACAAATATACAGGAAGAATGAAGAGTTTAATTAGTGCATATTCAATGCTTGCTACATCAAAAAGTGAATGTTCTGCAATTTTTTCAATGCTAAAGATTCCCCCTATTATTGAAGAAAAATTTGATGTGAGAGTCAAAGATATTCTTGAAAGTAATAAAATTAGAAATAATATTTTTATGGCTAGCGATTTCCTCTTAAATAGAATAGTTAAACCATCAGGGTTATTAATTGGAGAGGATATTTTGGCCGCAAGGCTAGGGGTATCTCTTTCATCAGAAGATTGGCCAGATTTACTAGCTATGTTAGGTGATTATAAATACTCAGGGGTTTTTGCTGACACATACAAACGTTGGTGGTTTAGTGGAGTCGATATGTGGTGGAAATCAGTATCTCCAGATCACCCTTCGCTAAAAAGGTTAAGAGCTACTCAAAGAGTTGAAATATTAAAATCAGTGCTTGGTATTGTGAACATAAATGCAGCCGAAAAAAGCCTTTATTCTCAGAGTGACTATTTTTGGACAATTTGCAATCAAAGTTTAAGGCCATTAGATCCAATAGATGGGTTCGAAAAAAATGTAACCAAAGATCCTTGGATTGACAAAACATATTTTTCGGCTGAAGGAGCTTCGAGTTTAGAGTCTCTAAATGACATCGCTACAATTGATAGAAAAAGATACCTAGCATTTACGGAGTAATACTTTCCATGGATATTTGGAGTAACAAATTAATCACTAGAGATCTGGTAGACTTAGTTGAGGTTGTTCGGCGTCACGATCAAAGATACACATTCGACATTGATAAACTGACAGCTCTAGCCGAATCAATGGAGCAGCTAGATTACTGTAAATTAGAGGATGTTGAAATTGAGTTTAGACTTTTCAAACCAATTGCCAAAACGTCACCTAAAGTGGACTCTATAAAAATAAACTTACACCATGCGATTTCAACAGACCCAAGTATTGATGCCTCTAATCAAGACCCTATCAATAATTATAAATTTGATATGATGGTAACAGGATTTAGTGAGAGTCAAAACTTTGTTAACTGCTGGCATTTAGATTGCGATAGATTTTATGATGACGATGGAAAAGTTATTGAAATGACTGGTGTTCAGAAGTTCACGCATCCACTATATCATTTTCAATTTGGAGGTGACAAAATGGGTATACAAAATTCAGGTGAAATTTTACTGTTAGCAGCTCCAAGAATACCTCACCCCCCGATGGATATATTTTTATCTATCCACTTTATTTTGAAAAATTTTTATAGTGCTAAAGAAACAGCATATTCTTTTATCCAGGATTTATATAGTGATGATGATTATAAACTCATTATTGATAGAGCTAAACAGCGCATGTGGGCTCCGTATTTTAAAGGTTTAAGCTCTGATGATAATAAACACCAAGATTTTAATATGTCGAAATTATTTCCTTTAGCGGTTCATGACTAAAATATGAAAAAAGAGCTATTTCGCTTTCTGAAAGAATATACTACTAATGTTGAGATTATTAATAAACTGATAGTCTCATCTTTTTTATTATCGAAAAGTATTAAAAAGGTAAAAAATAAGCATATAGGATCTCTATTGATTAGAGAGGGAGATGATGAGTTTTCAAAATTAGAGTTGTTTAATAGCAAATTTAAAATAGATACACTTGAAAAAGTGATTGAGGCATTCGAATATGTGATATCTCCAGAAGATAAAGTCGTTTCGGGGGCAGTTTATACTCCAAGTAATATAAGAGAATTTATTCTTGATGATATTTTTTCAAAGATAAATAACTTTGAAAACATAACTATATGTGATCCTGCTTGTGGGTGCTCTGGTTTCTTATTCTCAGCTATCCAGAAAATCAGATTGGTAACGAATAAAAACTACAAAGATATAATTGAAAATAATATCTTTGGGTTGGATATTAAAGATTATGCGATTGAAAGGTCAAAAATTCTTTTAACTTTACTTACAATTGATAATGGTGAAGAGTATGAAGAAATTTCGTTTAAATTTTTTGTAGGTAATGCTTTATCTAACCACTGGAAAGAATATATTGATGATTTTAAAGGTTTTGATGTTGTGGTTGGAAACCCTCCATATGTTTGTTCTAGGAATATCGATTCAGAGTCTAAGAACCTTCTAATGAACTGGAGCGTATCATCAACAGGCCATCCTGATCTTTATATCCCATTTTTCGAGATCGGCATGACTATATTGAAAAAAAATGGTTATTTAGGTTTTATAACTATGAATTCTTTTTATAAGAGTTTAAATGGGCGAGCTCTTAGAGATTACCTTTCTATTGAAAGTTATAAGCTAAAGATTATTGATTTTGGAAGTAACCAAGTTTTTACTGCGAATAATACCTATACATGTATTTGTTTATTGCAAAAAAAGAAGGAGGATTTTGTTTTTTTTGCGTCATCGAATAAAGGTGAATTGTCTGATTTAGTATATTCAAGTATTCCTTATTTATCTTTGAATAATTATAATGGTTGGAATTTAAAATTTCATCAAGTAATTAAAAAGATAGAGAGTATAGGAAAACCATTTTCTACTTTGTTTAAGACTAGTAGTGGCATTGCTACACTTAAAAATGATGTATATATTTTTGACTCTGTTTTTGAAGATGATGATTTCTTCTATATTGATGAACAGACTCCAATAGAAAAAAAAGTCTGTAAAGAAGTTTTAAACACAAATAAACTTACTAAGATAACTAATTTAGAATTACTAAAAAGAAAGGTTATATTTCCTTACTTTTATCGTGGTAACTCTGCATTTTTAATATCTGAAAGTGATTTTAAAAAAAATTACCCTAATGCTTATTCATACCTTCTCAGAAATAAAGATTTACTTTCTACTAGAGATAAGGGAAATGGCAAATATGAAGAGTGGTTTGCTTATGGACGAAATCAGTCATTAGAAAAATATAAATTTAAGCTTTTCTTCCCTCACATAGCACCTAACTCCCCTAACTTTGTCATTAACAATGATGAGGAGCTTTTTTTTCATAATGGCTTAAGTTTATTAGATAATGACCTATCGAAAATAAAGCTTGCTCAGAAGATAATGAGCTCACGTTTGTTTTGGTTCTATATTGAAAGTACAAGCAAGCCTTATGGAGCTGGTTATATGTCACTAAGTAAGAATTACATAAAATCATTTGGTATTTATGATTTTACAGTTGAAGAAAAAAATTGGCTTATAAATGAAGAAAGGAGAGATAAGATAAATGAATTTATTGAAAAAAAATATGATATTAAGTTAGAGGACATTTGTTAACTATAAACAGCAATACACAGACACCCATCTCAAATTTTGTACTTTTTATGGTTTCAAACTAGACTTCATTTAATATGAAATTTAAGCAGGATGTTTTATGGCGATTGCAAGAAAGCGTCAGATTAGTTTGGCTGATACGCGATATTATCACTGTATTTCACGCTGTGGACGCCGAGCCTTTTTATGCTGAGAAGACCATTTTACAGGTCAGCCGTATGAGCACCGCAGAAGCTGGGTTGAAGATAGATTACTTGTATATTTTGCATAGATGTGTGTGCTTATGCTGAGATGAGTAATCACACTCATCGAGTACTGTATGTAGATGATAAAAAGGCCAATAGGCTTAATGATAAAGCCATTATTATTCGTTGGCATAAAGTGTGTAATGGCACGTTATTAACGCAAAAATACCTGCAAGGTGAAAAACTCACTAAAGCAGAGCTTATCTTTTTCAATCAAACAGTAAAACAATACCGAGAGCGGCTATCTAGCATCAGTTGGTTTATGCGCTTGTTAAATGAAGATATTGCGCGCAAAGCAAATAAAGAAGATAACTGCACAGGCAGGTTTTATTCGCTGCCATCCATGGCGCTCACCCTTCGGGCCGCCTAAGGCGTTCAAAGTTGTTCCTTACAACTTTGTGGGAAGGACGCTTTAAGTCACAAGCACTTCTTGATGAAGCAGCATTGGCAGCCTGTATGGCGTATGTTGATTTAAACCCTATCAGGGCCAAAATGGCAAACACGCCAGAAGAGTCATCACATACAAGTGTTCAAGCACGAATAAAAAGCGCAACAGAAGGCAAGCAACCAAAAAGGCTATTGCGCTTTGCCGGCATTCCACGTCAAATCATGCTAAAGGGATACCGTTTGAACTTAAATCCTACCTTGAACTGGTTGAATTAACAGGGCGTTGTATACGAGAAGGCAAACGCGGGTACATTGAAAGCACACATTTACCTTTACTAGAAAGAGTCAATATTTCCCTAGAAAACTGACCACGCAATTCACACACGTATTTCATGGCGCAGTAGGTAGGACGACCTCACAAGAAAGTTACTGCGAACATTTGAACAGAAAGCGACGTAGCAACGTCAGCAACAGCGAAAAGTTACTGGCATAAAGTTAAAAGTCTTGAATAAAGAATTACAACTGCAATCATGCAGTCTTTTTTATGCGTGTAATTTAGATTTAACAGTGAAAGATGCTTGCTTCATGAATGATGTGCGGGTGATGATATAAAAAAGAGATAAGTTTTTAGCCCAAAAGAGTAATCTTAGTAGCACAGTTTTATTTACTCAATTAAAGTGGCTGTCTAGTTTATTGCGATTATTAGATACTGCGTTTAAAAAGCAAATTACGCATTTGGTTA
>NZ_MXQF01000064.1 GCF_002165575.1 Pseudoalteromonas sp. A601 | reverse complement strand
TAAGAAATTGCACTTATTATCCGAATCTAGGGTTGAATAAAAAAAGGCTTATCAAGCAACAGCGAATCTGCCGATGCACTAATCCCAAAAAGTCCATAGCTTTTAGTTGACGCGGTTCCAAAAGGTAAATAATCATATTGGGAGAATGGCTCATAAGCCCCAGCTGACTGTTTATCTGCATAAAAAGAATAGTTAGCGTTGAGCTGTAGATTTTTTGCTAGCTTTGTATCGTCAAACAAATAATTCACTGCAATGTAGCCACTATCCGCGGGCATCATAGGAAGTTCTTCAGTTGTTTGCGCTAACTCACTATTAATCCATGTATAGTTTGCTTCGACGGACGTTTTTTCATTAATCTTCCAATTTAGTTCAGCTTCTACACCATCGATAGTGGCGTTGTTTTGTTTTTGAACGTATATGGGGAGCGAGGAGTTTTGATCAAACGATAAGGAGTTTGCTTGGTATATATAGTCGTCTATTTTGTTATGGAAATAGGTTATTGTACTCTCTAGTTTATTTCCTAAATAAGTTAAGCCAATTTCTTTATTTAAGGAATATTCTTCTTTTAGTTCAGGGTTACCTATTTGATATGCAGCCACACCACCATGAATACCATTTGCGTAAAGGTCGAATATTGAAGGAGCTTTAAAACCTCGTGCAACCCTGTTCATCAATAGCCATTGGTTGTCAAGCTTCCATGTTATACCAATTGATCCACTCAGTGCCTGCCATTGATGTTCTGTAAAATCACTAACCCATGCTTGTTTTGTATTAATAGCTTGTTGTTTTATTGAGTCATAACGAGCACCGAACTCAGCTATATATAGATCGGAGTCTAATACTTCATATAGAAATATCGCTCTGGAATTATAGTCAGCATCCGGTACTAGTGTGCCAATTGAGGTGTTCTGATTTTTATTAACAAGCTCAGTGCCAAATTGGCACTTCCAACCATGTACTTGTGGGTGATTGAGTGTAATAGTGGCTTGCTTTCGCTCTAAAGAGATAGCTAAATCTTTATTATATTCCGTTAATTGTTGATAGGAAGCGCCTGTTACTGCATCCCTCTCGTTTTTTTGTAGGCTCAGTTTAATATTAGCTGACCACTGAGATAAAAATTCATAATTTAAGTTTGCTGCAAAGTTTTCGTTGCGTAACTTTTGACCTGTAGGAAGGCCATTCGGTTGTAAGAAGTTTTGATCGTTATTCCAAATGTTTACGCGAAAATCCGCATCCCAGTGGTGGACGGAATACCCTATGGCAACATCAGCATTTTGAATATTGAAGTCTGTAAAAGGAATTTCGCCTGTAAACTTTGGAGCATTTAGTGTTTGTGAATCGTAATAAGATTGCGTGTTTGGTGTTTTAAAATTATCAGCCGCAGACTCCGTTAAAGCTGCATTCCAGCCCCACCTTTTTGAGCCACCTGACAAACTCAGATTATAATCCTTTTGAGAATTATTTGTTTGATACGCTAGCCCTACATTAGCATCAGAAATAATGTTATCTGCGCCAATGGGAATATCGCTGCTTATTAAATTAACAACGCCACCTATTGCATCTGCACCATATAAGACACCCATCGGCCCTTTTACTAACTCTATTCTTTGGGCCACTACAGGTGTTAAACCTGGAGGATGGCGAACACCAAACTGTAAAAAGTCTTGCGCCACTGAATTCCATAAAATTTTTATTCTATTTCCACTCAAACCTCTGATCACTGGCTTCCCAGACTGGCTGCCTGTTGATATTGAGCTAACACCGCTGTAACTGGCTAATGAATCACCCAAAGATAAAGTCTGTTTTAATCTCTTTTCTTGCCCATTTAGTATTTTTATTGCTGCAGCAGAATCAAGAACCTTAGTAGCAAAAGGAGAAGCGGTTACAGTTATTTGCTCTATTTCTGATTGACTATGCTTGTCTTGATTTGCAAATAAAGAATTAGAAAACAGTAGTAATAAAAGTATCAATTTAATTTGATTCATATTTAGCCCTTACAAAAGTAAGATGTTATATTATATCTCAAAATTAAAGTTGACAAGGTGTTGTTTGTTTGTTTTTAACATTAGTGTTGTCTAATATTGAAAATAATATATGTAAATCAATGCCTTGTGTATTTATAAAATGTTATTTTTCTGGCTATTATCCATTATCTTAAAAATAGATTGCGTGATTCACCTTTTTTAATTAGACATATTGCTACTTGGTTGTTATAACATTTAATTATATTATATTCTTTTTAGTTTGGGGTTTGCGGTATGGTTATTCTTGGATACTTAATGGCCGTTTTTATGGGGCTAATTCTTGGCGTTATAGGGGGGGGAGGTTCGATACTTACAGTTCCTATCCTTGTTTATCTAATGGGCATTTCACCAGATATTGCAACGGGATATTCATTACTTTTAGTTGGAGCTACAGCGGCATTTGGCGCAATTAGATATTTTCGTGAAGGGCTAGTTGATATAAAAGCTTCAATACTCTTTGCGATACCCTCAATTGTAGCTGTATACCTTACTCGCGCCTTCTTAATGCCAAATATCCCAGACGATATACTTTTATCGCCCATACATATCACTAAAAATACAGCGATTATGGTTTTATTTGCCATCTTAATGTTGGCATCGGCTGTAATGATGTTACGTAAAGCGTACAAATCTCAAGCTGTAACTAACTCCGCACCTTCTATCTCAAACCCTAGTTCTAAAGTTGCTTTAATAATGACAGAAGGCGCTGTAGTTGGTTTAGTGACAGGTGTTTTAGGGGCTGGAGGCGGCTTTTTAATTATACCCGCACTTGTTTTATTTCTGGGAATGCCAATGAAAAACGCGGTTGGTGCGTCACTTTTTATTATTTCGCTTAAATCATTACTCGGATTTGTTGGTGATTTACAAGCGGGCATTTCTCTCGAAGTGCCATTACTTCCGCTTATGCTCGTTGCTACTTTTATCGGTATGGCTATTTCAACAAAAGTAGCGAGTAAATTAGACGGTGCGTCATTGCAAAAGTTCTTTGCCTTTTTCACTTTGGTAATCGCCATATTTATTATTTCTAAAGAGTTAATCTAGAAGGAAAAAACGATGAACGTTGAAACATTTTACGACACAACAACCGCTACTTTTACTTATGTCATCGTTGATAAAGCAACAAGTAAGTGCGCTGTTATTGATTCTGTGCTTGATTATGACGCTTTTTCAGGAAAGTCATCAACCGTTAATGCAGACAGAGTGATTGAGTTTATTAAAAGCAATAATTTACAAAATGAATGGATTTTAGAGACTCATGTTCATGCAGACCACATAACAGCTGCCCACTACCTAAAATCTAATGTTGGAGGAAAAATAGGCATAGGCAGCGGTATCAAAGCAGTATTAGCTACTTGGTTACCTGTATTCGAAATGTGTGATGACACGCCAAGCGATGGCAGTCAGTACGATGAATTATTTGAAGAAGGTGACACATTCAATATTGGTGATCTTAATGTAACCGTCTGGCATACACCAGGTCATACACCTGCTTGCGCAAGCTTTTTAATTGATAACTCTATTTTTGTTGGTGACACTATGTTTGCACCCCACCTTGGGACTGCTCGATGTGACTTTCCAGGCGGTAGCGCAAAAGATTTATATAATACAATCCAGCGATTCTTCACTTTGAGTGATGATACTAAGGTGTATTTAGGCCACGATTACCCAAAAGAGGGTTCATCACCACTTTCTTGTATTTCAATTGCTCAAGCTAAATCTGAAAATGTTCAAGTCTCGCCGAGTGTAACAATGCAAGAGTACATTACCAAGCGTGAGAAAAGGGATGCAACACTAGCAGTGCCTAAATTACTACTACCCGCAATTCAATGTAACTTGAGAAATGGCCAATTTTTAAAATCTGAACAGACAGGTAAACCTTTTATTAGAGTTCCTGTTAATTCAATCTAGTTGGAGAGATGTTATGAACATTAAAAAGTTATCTGATGATGTATCAGTATCACCCCAAATAAGTATTGAAGATTGTACAGAAGTATTAAAAATGGGGTTTAAGAGCATTATTTGTAACAGACCCGATGGTGAATGCGAAACACAACCTTTATTTTCTTCTATTAATGAACAAGCTCATGAGCTTGGTATATTAACTTATTATCTACCCGTCATTAGCGGTGCAATTACAGAAGAAAACAAGCAAGAATTTGAGTTTGCCCTTAGTAAGCTACCAAAGCCTATTCTTGCATATTGCAGAACTGGCACTCGTTCAGGGATTCTGTATTCAATGGTTAATGCAAATAGTGAGGGTGAACGATTATGACCTTTAAGCGAGTAACACCTGAATTATCTGTATCGGCACAGATAACGCTGAACGATTTGCAGCATATAAAAGAACAAGGCTTTAAATCTATTGTCTGTAACCGACCAGATGGTGAGGGAGCTGATCAAATTAGTTTTGCTGCAATAGAAAAACAAGCAAATAATTTAGGCTTAAATTGCCATTACTTACCAGTTGTAAGTAGTAAGGTGACCGATAATGATATTAAAAACTTTGAAAATATTGTTAGAGACTTACCGAAACCTATTTTAGCTTATTGTAGAACAGGTACTCGCTCAATCACGTTATGGGCCATGAGTGCACCAAAAACATATTCTTATGAAGAGATTTTAAATTTATCACAAAAAGCGGGCTATGATTTAAGTGGCGTTATTAGACGCTTAAAAAATAATGGTGAAACGCAAATCAGTAAAGCTGATTTTTCTTACCCGATTGTGATAATAGGTGCTGGGGCAGGCGGTGTCGCTGTTGCTGCGAGTATTAAGTCACGTTCACCAGAGAGTGAAATAGTCATTATTGAGCCCAATGAAATACATTATTACCAACCAGGTTGGACATTAGTTGGCAGAGGGGTTTTTACTCCTGAGCAAACGGTTAAAACTACAGCTTCCGTAATACCTGATGGTGTAAAGTGGCTTAAAGGTGCGGCAGCTGCATTTATCCCCAATGAAAATTTGGTAATAATTGACGGTTGTAGAACGGTTAAGTATGAGCACTTGGTAGTATGTCCTGGAATTAAGCTTGATTGGCATGAAATTGATGGGCTCAGCGAAACATTAGGTGAAAATGGCGTAACCTCAAATTATAGGTACGATTTAGCACCCTATACTTGGGAGTTGGTGCAAAATCTCAAGAAGGGAAAGGCGGTGTTCTCTCAGCCACCAATGCCGATAAAGTGTGCCGGAGCTCCCCAAAAAGCCATGTATTTATCATCTGACTACTGGTTTAAAAACAAAGTAATTAATAATATAGATGTGGAGTTTTACAATAAAGGCGAAGTTCTTTTTGGTGTTAAAGAGTATGTACCAGCTCTACTAGAGTATATTAAAAAGTACGATGTCAATATGAATTTCAATCATGAGTTAATTGCTGTTGATGGAAAGCAAAAAATAGCGACTTTTAAAGTGGTTAATGGCGAAAATGAATCTGTGGAAAAAGTTAAATTTGATATGTTGCATGTCGTGCCCCCTCAGTCTGCTCCTGACTTTATTAAAGTGAGCCCACTTGTTGATAAAAATGGCTGGATAGATGTTGACCAATCAACATTACAGCATAAAAAGTTTAGTAATATTTTTGCATTAGGTGATGCTACTAATGCGCCAAACGCAAAAACGGCTGCTGCTGCAAGAATGCAAGCACCAGTTGTTGCTACTAATCTTTTATATGCGAGAGGATTATCTAAAAATCAAGCTATATATAACGGTTATGGTAGCTGTCCACTGACTGTTGAACTTGGTAAAGTCGTATTAGCTGAATTTGGTTATGGTGGTAAAGTAATGAATAGCTTTCCGTCATGGATTATTAATGGTAAACGCCCATCTAGACTTGCTTGGCTACTAAAAGAAAAACTGTTGCCGCCTATTTATTGGTTAGGCATGTTAAAAGGCAGAGAGTGGATGGCAAAACCAGAGAAGCTATCAGATAAATCAGACTAGCAACCTTATCAACTTTGATATTAATGAGGCTTAATAATGAATAATCCTATTGACTTTTGGGACGACCGATTTGCATCAAGTGACTATGCTTATGGCAAAGAGCCTAATGATTTTTTAAAAGAAAATACACATTATATTACGGGCGAAAAAATATTGTGTTTAGCTGAAGGGGAAGGGCGTAATGCTGTTTATCTAGCAAAGCTAGGTTACGAAGTTACTTTAGTAGACTTTTCAAGTGCCGCCCTTGCTAAGGCTAAGGCCTTAGCACAAGAGCAACAAGTTGAAATAACAACTGTACTCAGTGATCTGTCACAATATCAAATAGCTGAAAATAGCTGGGATGCAATTATCATGATATTTGCACACCTTCCTCCAGCAGTTAGAAAGCAGGTGCATTCTCAGTGTGTGTCTGGATTATCAGAAAATGGTGTACTTATAATTGAAGGTTATACGCCTTTGCAGCTTAATAACAACACCGGTGGCCCAAAAGACCAATCGCTTTTATATACTCAACCAATGTTTATTAATGATTTTTCAGCACTTTCATTTATTATTTTTCATGAGGTAGAGCGAGAAATAAATGAAGGGGTTTATCACTCTGGTAAAAGTAATACATTGCAGCTCGTTGCGTTAAATCGAGATCATAATTAAAGCTTAAAAATTAAAAACACAAACTACCATAACCTTTGAATCGATATTATTTAATAACGCTTTAATACCTGAACAATAGACGTTGGCACATTCTTGCCTTCAGTTGGCGCGGTTGTTAACTCATATAAACGAGTTAAATCGTCGAGTGTTTGCCACAAAAGTAATAGCTGCCTGAATGAAATAAACCGAGTAACTTTAAACTTTTTTGTTGTTTGAGATCAATAAAGCGATAGAGAATAAAATGCATAATTTACGGCTGTAATTTTATGCTAGCAATATGCAATGAGGTTAGATAGTGGCTTTACTGATAAATAGTAAATGCATTAACTGCGACATGTGCGATCCAGAGTGCCCAAATGAAGCTATTTATATGGGCGCTAAAATTTATCAAATAGACCCAGATAAATGCACTGAATGCGTAGGCCACTACGACAAACCCACCTGCGTGAGTGTATGCCCCATTGACTGTATAAAGCCCGATCCTAATCATCGTGAAAGTTTAGATGAACTGGCAGAGAAATATGTGAGGTTAACGGGTTCGCTAGTTGATTAGTAATTGAGTTAGCCCGATTTGAAAGCGAGAGGCAATCTATCTCCTTTTAAGTTTATCTTTTATTTTTGCTAATTCGCCATATTTTATATAGCATCACTAAATCGCACGAAACGCGTTGAATCAACGAGTTGTGCGCACTCATAGCGTAGTATTTAGGGATGGTTTAAGTTATGGATAAAAGAAAGCTCAGCGAAACCGATATAATCAGTAAGTTTATCCTACCCGCAGTTAAAACAGCAGGCTGGGACGACATAACTCAAGTATGCCAAGAGGTTAAACTACGTGACGGTAAAGTAACCGTTCGTGGGCAGCTTGGTGTGCGTAAAACGGTTAAATCGGCTGACATAGTGCTTTACCATAGACCCAGCATGCCACTGGCTGTTATTGAAGCTAAAGCGAATAAGCACGAAGTAGGTAAAGGCCTTCAACAAGGCTTAGATTACGCCAGGCTGCTTGATGTGCCGTTTATATTCGCCTCTAATGGCGATGGCTTTATATTCCACGATAAAACCAAGCCAGGCACGTCTAATGCGCATAACCTTGAAACCGAAATACGCTTAGAAGATTTCCCATCACCGCAAGAGCTTTGGGCTAAATATTGTGCCTACAAAGGCTATACCGAATCGCAATTACCCATAATCAACCAAGCCTATTACGATGATGGTAGTGGCAAACACCCGCGTTACTATCAGCTACAAGCAATTAATAAAACAGTAGAGGCTATATCGTCAAGTAAAGACCGTGTACTCCTAAGTAGTTCCATGAAAAATGCATCAAGAGAACAAATTAGGAGCTTAGTTGTTGCCCTCTCGCCACAAAAGGAGCAACACCGCACTTTTACTAAAGTCGATGAATTAATGACACTTTGTGACCAACTTAAAGCTTGTTTAAACGACGCGCAAACCACTAAAATTCACTTCACCGACGCCATAGTCGAACAGGCTTTATAATATGCAATTAGCTACTTTTTTAAGAAATACAATTTTAGGTGATGATGCAGAGGGGCGTGCTACTGAATTTGTTAAAGTGCAAAAGAATAATAGTAAAGAAGGTCTTATTGCTATTTCGTTAGAAGAAGATACTTTCCTATCTTATATCATTTGGCCTATGAATACATTTCACATCATTGCTAGAATGCTTGATACTTTTGATGTGTATCAAAACGTAGTATCTTTAAAAAACTATTGTGAACTCCCCTATAAAGGCTCAACAGGAAGGCATGCGCGAACGTGGACCGAATCTATATTATCTAATGAAAAAGTAATTAAAGTTACCCACCGATTTTATGAGCTTTTGTACAATTTATTTAAGAGTTCTAATGCAAGTCAACAAGTTAGTGATTTACTCCAGAACCGAACTTATTTTAGTCAGTTAATAGAGTTATTTAATGCAATCCTAGATTCGGATAATAAGTGCAATTT
>NZ_MXQF01000063.1 GCF_002165575.1 Pseudoalteromonas sp. A601 | reverse complement strand
TTGACCTTTGACCTTTGACCTTTGACCTTTGTGTGCTCCTAGCTCCCCCGCTTTTTATAAGCTATAATTCATAAAATTTTAACAATTAAAGAGCTAGAATAGTTTTTTAATTTTGAATCAATGGTACAAAAAAAGGAACTTGTTGTGGATAGTTTTATCCGGTCTATTTTAAATGCTCCGCGGGCTAAAAAACGCGCTATTACCTTATTTATTGACTCCCTGTTTATTGCGGCAGCTTTTTGGTTGGCTTTAATTGTGCGCTTAGATAGCTTAGCGCCTTTTTATGAAATAGGTAATTGGTTGCTACTCGCAATACTTATACCTACAGGTTTATACGCATTTATTTGCTTAGGCTTGTACAGGGCGGTACTTAGGTATATGAACTCACAAGCTTTGTGGGCCATTGTACTAGGTACTTTTATTACCACCGTTGCTTTAGTGCTGCTTTCGTTTTTTGTTGGTATAATTATTCCTCGAACAATGCCATTTATTTTTGCTTGGTTATGTTTATTAACTGTGGGTGGCTCACGTATTTTAGTGCGTGCCATGATAGGTAGAATGGCTACGGTTAATAAAGAGTCGGTTATTATTTATGGTGCAGGCTCTGCAGGTCGCCAACTTGCTACAGCTTTAGGTGCAGGGCCTGAGTATTATGTACGCGCATTTATAGATGATGACGGAACTAAACAAGGCTCAATAGTACAAGGTGTACCAGTAATTAGTTTTAAAGGTATTTACGAGTTAATTAATAAAGGTAAAGCGACTAAAGTACTTTTGGCTTTGCCTAGTGCCAGTCGCTCCCGTCGTAAAGAGGTGTTAGCCCAACTTGAACCGCTCAGCATTAAAGTACTCTCAATCCCAGGTATGGCAGATGTAGTTGAGGGTAAAGCTAAGCTATCTGAATTTAGAGATGTCGAAATTGAAGATTTACTAGGCCGTGACCCTGTTACGCCAAAGGCTGAGCTAATGAAAGCGAATATTGCTGATAAAATAGTAATGGTAACTGGCGCTGGCGGGTCTATAGGCTCAGAGCTTTGTAGGCAAATAGTTAAACAAAAGCCAAGTAAACTAGTGTTGTTTGAAATCTCAGAGTTTGGTTTATATTCAATCGAAAAAGAGCTCAATGAGTTTATAGTTAGTAATCAGCTTGATATAGAGCTGGTTCCTATTATGGGTTCGGTGCAGCGTATAAATCGGATTGAAACCGTAATGGTTGCCTTTGGTGTGCAAACCGTTTATCACGCTGCAGCATATAAACATGTGCCATTAGTTGAGCATAATGTGGTAGAAGGCGTGCGTAATAATGTGTTTGGTACATACTATGCTGCAAAAGCGGCTGTTAATGCCGGGGTTGAAACCTTTGTATTAATATCTACCGACAAAGCAGTACGCCCAACTAATGTAATGGGAGCTACTAAGCGTATGGCTGAGCTTGTGTTACAAGGCCTTGCGCAAAATAAAGGGGTTAAGCACCGAACTCGTTTTTGTATGGTACGTTTTGGTAATGTGTTGGGCTCATCTGGCTCGGTGGTGCCTTTATTCAGACGGCAAATACAAGAAGGCGGGCCAATAACGCTTACTCACCCAGACATCACCCGTTTTTTTATGACCATACCTGAAGCGGCACAGCTTGTTATTCAAGCTGGCTCAATGGGTAAAGGTGGCGATGTATTTGTGCTCGATATGGGCGAGTCGGTAAAAATAAAAGATTTAGCATCAAAAATGGTGCGCCTATCTGGTTTTGAAATTAAAGATGAAAATAACCCCCATGGCGATATTGAAATAAAATGCACCGGCCTTCGCCCTGGTGAAAAACTATATGAAGAGTTACTTATTGGCGATAACGTAGGCGAAACTACTCATGAGCGCATAATGACCGCGAGCGAAGTAATGTTACCTTTTGCTGAGCTAAATGTGTTTTTAGAAGCGTTAGATATTGCGTGCCATAATTTTGACCATGAAACCATTCGCCAGTTATTATTAGATGCACCAACAGGTTTTAACCCAACTGACGGTATTTGTGATTTGGTATGGAATGCTAAAAAGTATCTTTCAACCCACAATAAACAAAAAATAATTAATATCCGTAAATAAATATTTTGCTAAATCAGGCATTTTTCATGTTTTTAATGAGTTATATAAGGTGTTTTCACTAAAGTATAGCTTAAAGCACAATTAACTTTGCTTAATCTAATTCGATTAAGTTTGATAGACTAACTCAAAGCTAATTATTAGTAATAACTGTTGTATATTTTAGTTAGGCTGGTACTTCGGTTACTCGAAATGTTACTTTGTAATTATATATTTAAATTTTAAATCATTAATATAAGTTGATACTATGACTGTAAAATTAACCCATCTCAAAGCCCTTGAGGCAGAGTCCATTCAAATTATGCGTGAAGTTGCTGCTGAGTTTGATAATCCGGTAATGCTTTATTCTGTAGGTAAAGATTCGTCAGTATTACTGCACTTGGCACGAAAAGCTTTTTTCCCCGGAAAAATACCTTTCCCGCTTATGCATGTTGATACTAACTGGAAATTTAAAGAGATGATTCAGTTTAGAGATCAAATGGCCGAAAAGTATGACTTTGATCTAATTGTTCATAAAAACCCGGAAGGTATAGCAATGGGCATGAGCCCATTTGTTCACGGCAGTGCTAAGCATACAGATGTTATGAAAACTCAGGGCCTTAAGCAGGCGCTTGATATGCATGGGTTTGATGCTGCATTTGGTGGGGCTCGCCGCGACGAAGAAAAATCGCGAGCTAAGGAGCGAGTGTATTCTTTCCGTGATAAAAATCATCGTTGGGATCCTAAAAGTCAACGACCTGAATTATGGAATGTTTACAATAGCAAAGTGGATAAAGGCGAAAGTATTCGTGTATTTCCATTAAGTAACTGGACAGAGCTTGATATTTGGCAGTATATCTACCTTGAAGGGATTGACATCCCATCGTTATACTTTGCTAAAGAACGCCCTGTGGTGGAGCGTGATGGAACGTTGATCATGGTGGATGATGAGCGTATGGAACTTGAAGAAAATGAGCAAATTCAAAATAAAATGGTTCGTTTTAGAACGCTAGGTTGCTACCCTTTAACTGGGGCTGTTGATTCAGTTGCGCAAACATTACCAGAAATTATTCAAGAAATGTTGTTATGTACTACCTCTGAGCGTCAGGGGCGAGTGATTGATAATGACTCTTCGGGTTCAATGGAGAAAAAGAAAATGGAAGGTTATTTTTAGCCATATTGTAAGGCTTAAAAAATTTATAAAGTGTACAACATGCTTACTTAATATGTTGAATACACTTAATAACCGTTAACTTATTGAACCAAATTGTAGAGAAAATTATGTCACAAGAAACGAACTTACTTGCTACTGATATAGAAGTATATTTAAAAGTACATGAAAATAAAGACATGCTGCGCATATTAACCTGCGGTAGCGTCGATGATGGTAAATCAACTTTAATAGGTCGTTTGCTTTACGATAGCAAGATGATCTTTGAAGATCAGATGGCAGCAATAGAAAAAGACTCTAAACGTTTTAATACCACCGATAATGATTTTGATTTATCGCTACTCGTTGATGGGTTGCAGTCTGAGCGAGAACAAGGCATTACTATTGATGTCGCATATCGTTACTTTGCAACCGAACAACGTAAATTTATAATTGCCGATACCCCAGGACATGAACAGTATACGCGGAATATGGCTACGGGAGCTTCTACGTGTGATTTAGCTATTATTTTGATTGATGCTCGTCACGGTGTTCAAGTACAAACACGCCGTCATAGCTATATATGTTCATTGCTTGGTATTAAAAATGTCGTTGTTGCGATTAATAAAATGGATGCTGTCGGTTATGAGCAATCTGTTTACCAAGATATCAAAAAAAATTACCGTGAATTTTCAAAGGACCTTTCATTTGATGACGTAAGATTTGTGCCTATTTCGGCATTGCGTGGTGATAATGTGGTTAATGAAAGTGAAGCTATGAGTTGGTATCCTGGCTCTACATTAATGAAGTTACTTAATACTGTACAAGTTAAACGTGCACAAAATGATGCATTTAGGCTACAAGTACAATATGTAAACCGCCCTAATCTTGATTTTAGAGGCTTTAGCGGCACGATTGCTGCGGGTGATATTAGAGTGGGAGACACAATCTGTGCTTTGCCATCAGGAAAAGAAAGTAAAGTAAAAGAAATTGTTACTTTTGATGGCAATTTAGAAAAAGCATCGGCAGGAATGGCTATTACACTAACGCTTGAAGATGAAATCGATATCAGTCGTGGCGATATGTTAGTACGCCCACACGAGAAGCCGTTTTCAACAAGTAGCTTTGAAGCTGATATGGTGTGGATGACAGAAGAACCATTACATGTAGATCGTGAATACGAAATTAAAGTGGGTAGTAAGTCGGTATTTGGTTATGCTGAAGCGATAAATTATAAAGTCGATGTCAACACGTTAGAATATCAACAGGCGACCCAACTTAACTTAAATGAAATAGGTCGATGCCAGCTTGCTCTAACTGCACCTGTTCAATTTGATGCCTATGATGTAAATAAGCATACTGGGGCATTTATTGTTATTGATCGTTTATCAAATGTGACGGTTGGGGCGGGTATGATCCGTAAACCTATTGAGTCACAACCAAAGCAACAATCAAGCGAACACTCTGCATTTGAGGTTGAGTTTAATGCCTTGGTTCGTAAACACTTTCCGCATTGGGGAGCAAAAGTAATTAGATAAATTACTTTTATGGGATGCGGGCTTATTGGCCCGCACATTTTACTTTTATTAAGGATGGCTGGTGTATTTATGCCATTAGATGCCTTTTTAACGCTTGCTATTTTTGCCTGTACCATATTAAGTTTAGTGGTTTTACAAACTAAACCGGTTATTATTTTTGGTGGCTCACTCCTGTCTTTAATTGCCTTTGGTTTGGTTTCTAAAGAGCAATTTCTTGGAAGTATTTCTAACCCTGGACTAGTAACGCTTATTTTGTTGGTTATTTGTTCTTTGGGAATAGAAAAAACACGGTTATTAAGGTTATTAGCGGCTAAAATTATTGTTAGGAACTATCGTTCTACGTGGTTTCGGTTGTTTGGTGTGACGACCTTTTTTTCCTCTATTTTGAATAATACTGCCGTTGTTGCGACGTTACTTTCACCTATTAGGAATAACCCCCATCACTATGCTAGTAAGCTGTTACTGCCATTATCATACGCCTCTATTTTTGGTGGTACTTTAACGTTAATCGGTACGTCTACAAACTTAATCGTAAACTCTATGTTTATGGAGTCTACAGGAGAGTCTTTATCGTTTTTCTCGTTTACTGCCATTGGCATGATCTTGGTTGTTTGCTGCGGCACCGTGTTATTTTTTTGTCAGCGATTTTTACCCGATATCGAACAAAGTAAAGCATCTTCAGAAGGGTATTTTATAGATGCAAAAGTAGTTCAAGGTTCAGAGCTTATAGGTAAAACCGTTGAAGGGAATGGTTTAAGGCATTTAGAGTCGCTGTTTCTTGTTGAAATTGTGCGTAATAAACATTTAATTAGCCCTGTTTCACCGTCTGAAGTTATCCAACCGGGAGACCGGCTTATATTTTGTGGCGATATTAATAAAGTTCTTCAACTGAGTCAGTTCTCTGGATTGGAGATTTTTGCTGAAAAAAACGGTTCTTTACATAGTAATTTAACTGAAGTTGTTGTTAGGCAAGAAAGTATCATTGTAGGGAAAACATTAAAAACAACGGGCTTTAGGGCTTTATTTGATGCCGCCGTTGTTGCTATTAGGCGCGATGGCGAGCAAGTTTCAGGAAAGTTAGGAGATGTTGAGATCCGTTCTGGTGATTTTTTAGTACTAGCGGTGGGTGATGACTATAAAACTAGAACGAATATTAATAAAAATTTTTTAGTTGTGTCTGGGGTTGAACCCGAAAGCCGAATAAATGGATGGCGTGCATGGCTGGCTGTGGGTGGGTTTATCACGACGATTGCATGCGCTGCTTTAGGTGTTGTGGATTTATTAGAAGGCTTGGTGTTATTGTTAGGTGGTTTGCTATTCGCAGGATGTTTAACAACCAATGAAATTATTCGCCGATTTCCGATAGATATTTGGCTTATTGTTTCTTCAGCGATTTTGCTTTCAACAGCCTTGGTTAACTCCGGAGTTGTACTGATGCTGGGTAATTTTTTTAATCAGTTTAACGATCCAAGCTATATTTATTTATCGCTTATCTTGGTGTACGTGGCCACTTGGTTAATGACTGAGTTTGTTACTAATAATGCTGCCGCTGCTCTTATGTTTCCGATAAGCTATACCATCGCGACGGGGTTTGGTGTTGCTGTGCTTCCTTTTGTCATGGCTGTTGCTTTTGCAGCCAGTGGTAGCTTTATAAGTCCTTATGGTTATCAAACAAATTTAATGGTGTTTAACGCGGGTAACTATAAAGTGAATGACTTTATTAAAGTGGGGCTTCCTGTGAGTATTGTTTATGCCGTCATCGTGCTGAGCTTTGTGCCGGTATTTTTTCCGTTTTAAAAACGTAACTTAATTATCTAATTTATTGAAAAGCGAATTTAACTTATCGCTAAATATCATATTTGGAACAATAATGATTGAAAACATAGTATGGCACGCACAAACTGTATCGCGTGAACAAAAAGAAAAGCACAAAGGGCATAAGCCCGTTTTACTTTGGTATACAGGTTTAAGTGGTTCTGGTAAATCAACAATTGCAAATGCCGTTGAAGCAAAGTTATTTGAGTTGGGTTGTCATACCTATTTGCTTGATGGCGATAATGTCAGAATGGGTTTAAATAAAGGACTAACCTTTAGTGATGAAGACCGCGTTGAAAATATTAGGCGTATTAGCGAGGTTGCCAAACTATTTGTTGATGCAGGGTTAATTGTGTCTACAGCCTTTATATCCCCTTTCGCAAAAGAGCGTCAGCTAGCACGAAGTATTATGTCACAAGGTGAGTTTGTTGAAGTGTTTATCGATACACCTATCGCAATATGTGAAAGCCGCGATCCTAAAGGGTTGTATAAAAAAGCAAGAGCCGGAGAGATTCCTAATTTTACAGGAATTAGTTCAGCGTTTGATATTCCTGAGTCTGCAGAAATACATGTGCAAACGGCTGAGCAAAATATTGAACAAAGTGCAGAGCAAATAGTTAAATATTTACTAGATAAAAACATAGTGAAGTTATAGTTATTAGATATAATAACCCTTAGCTGTAAACAGAATGATATGCTCGAGAGATTATGAAATACGATATTTTTAATGGTGATGCAGATGGCATAATTGCGTTGCTTCAACTTCAATTAGCTAACCCTACTGATACTGTAAAAATAACTGGTGTCAAAAGAGATATTAATCTTTTACAAAAGATAACTCCAAAACAAGGCGATTGTATTCGTGTACTTGATATCTCAATGGAAAAAAACATGGCTGCGTTACACGATGCGCTAGGTGTCGGGGCACGAGTCATGTATGTAGATCACCATAAACCAGGTACAATTCCTAATCATACAAATTTGTTTGCGCATATCGATCTTGATCCAGATATGTGTACTAGTTTAATTGTGAGTAATTTAGTAAATAAAAAGTATCATTTATGGGCAATTACAGCAGCTTATGGTGATAACTTATTTGCAAAAGCGGATCGGGAAGCCGACGAATTAGGGCTCTCTGAAACTGAAAAATCGCAACTTAAAGCGTTTGGTACATATATTAATTATAATGGTTATGGTAGTGAAGTTGCTGACCTTCACTTTGCTCCAGAAGCGCTTTATGAAAAGCTACTACGCTATCAATCGCCATTAGATGCAATTGCTGATAAAGGGTCTCCTTTTTATACTCTACAAAGTGCGTATTTAGCGGATATGAATCAAGCTGCTAACGCACAAGTGCTACATGATTGTGACGTTGCGAAAGTAATTTTACTTGAAGATGCACCATGGGCGCGCCGGGTCAGCGGAGTACTGGGAAATGACCTCGCAAATCAATCACCCAATAAGGCCCATGCAGTTGTCACTTATAATAATAAAGATAGTTACACGATAAGTGTGAGAGCGCCTTTAAATAACAAATTTGGGGCCGTAGATGTATGTAGTCAATTCCCAACTGGTGGTGGTAGAGCAGCAGCTGCTGGCATTAATGAGTTACCTAAACTATCATTAGCGAGCTTGATTTTAGCACTTATCACTTATTATCGATGAGTTCTATTGAATGGCATATGCCAGGTTTAAAAGGAGATAAGCTCAAACGTATTTAGATTTGAAATTTATAATCATTTCTCTATATGCTCGTTAATATTCTTTGAACTTGAACGAATTACTAACTTTTCGAACATGAAATAAATTTTCACATTAACAATTAAATAACATTAAAGGATTTACATGAAAATAGCAGTGGTTGGTACTGGCTATGTTGGCCTTTCTAACGCTATGTTACTTGCACAAAATAACAAAGTTATTGCACTTGATATAGATGAGAAAAAAGTTGTTCTTTTAAAAAATAAGCAATCACCTATCGTTGATGTTGAAATTAGTGATTTTTTACAAAATAAACAGCTTAATTTTACCGCTACAACTAACAAAGAGTCAGCATTAGTTGGAGCTGAATTTGTAATTATAGCAACACCCACAGATTACGACCCAGAAACCAACTATTTTAATACCAATAGTGTTGAGTCGGTTATTAAAGATGTAATAAAAATTAACCCAACGGCCACTATGGTGATTAAATCGACGGTGCCAGTTGGCTACACTCAATCGGTTAAAGAAAAGTTTGGCACTGACAATATTATATTTTCGCCAGAGTTTTTACGTGAAGGTAAAGCATTGCATGATAATTTGTATCCATCGCGTATTATTGTTGGTGAGCAGAGTGAGCGTGCGCAAACGTTTGCTAATTTACTTGCGCAAGGTGCAATAAAGCAAGATATTGATATTTTGTTTACTGACTCAACCGAAGCTGAGGCCATTAAGCTATTCTCTAATACTTACCTTGCTATGCGTGTAGCCTATTTTAATGAACTTGATAGCTACGCTGAAAGCCATGCCTTAAATGCAAAGCAAATTATACAAGGTGTTAGTTTAGACCCACGTATTGGCAATCATTATAATAACCCATCATTTGGTTATGGTGGTTATTGCTTACCTAAAGATACTAAGCAATTATTAGCCAACTATAAAGATGTGCCTAATAATATGATTGGCGCAATAGTTGATGCTAATACTACTCGTAAAGACTTTATTGCTGATTCAATAATTAATCGCAACCCTAAAGTAGTGGGTGTATACCGTTTAGTGATGAAAACGGGCTCTGATAATTTTAGAGCCTCTGCAATTCAGGGGATTATGAAGCGCATAAAAGCTAAAGGCATTGAAGTGGTTATTTATGAACCTGCGTTACAAGAAGATGCATTTTTTAACTCTCGCGTAATGAAAGACCTTAATGAATTTAAACAGCTTGCTGATGTGATCGTATCAAACCGTATGGCTGAAGAGCTTAATGATATTGCTGATAAAGTATATACACGCGACTTATTTGGTAGTGATTAGGCGCGTAGCGCCTAGTTGTAAGTAATAAGGTTAAAGGACAAAGGTATTAGGAAAATGCTAGGTGCTAGGTGTCTAGCTTTTGTGGGAACAGGCTTCAGCCGTGATTGTTTTTTGGTTATGTGTTAAAACCAATCGGCGCTAAAGCGCTCTCTTACGATAGTAAATGTGCTAGGATTTAGATGTCTTTTTAGCTCGTGGCCCTTAGCTTTCATTGTGTCATATTTTATAATTTG
>NZ_MXQF01000062.1 GCF_002165575.1 Pseudoalteromonas sp. A601 | reverse complement strand
TAAGTAGGGCGTGGAATGTATTTCGCTCAGACATTGATAACGTTAAGCGTATCTGTTCGAGAAAATGGATAAATTTGATCACTTAATAAATAGCATTGGTATAAGCGAGTTAGCGAGGGTAAAGCTAGCGAGTTGCACAGCGTCAACCTGACCGCCGTAGCGTGGGTTGAGATTTGATACCCACGGAGAAAAGAACGCCACGTCCACCTTTAAAAATCTTGCCTCTTTTAATGGTCTGTATTTTAATCTCGAAAAACTCGCAAACTCGCAAACTC
>NZ_MXQF01000061.1 GCF_002165575.1 Pseudoalteromonas sp. A601 | reverse complement strand
CAAACTCGCAAACTCGCAAACTCGCAAACTCGCACTCATACTCTTTATTTAGCTTTTTCAGCGCGTGCGGCGTGAAGTTTTTTGTAGCTGTCAATTAAACGCTGATGACGCTCTAACCCTTCAAGTTGCATGTTGGTCGGTGTTAAGCCATAAAACACAACATCGCCATTGATTGAGCCTACCACGGCATCCATGACTTCTTGGCCAAACATACGAGTAAAGCTATAAATATAGTCTTCTATTTCCAGGTCATCACTTAAGGCAACTTCCAGCGTTGCATGCATTGCTTGGTAAAATAACCCGCGTTCAACGGTGTTATCGTTAAATTGTAAGAAGGTTTCAACCAGCTCCATCGTCGCTTCTAAGTCACCCAGTGCTAAGTAAATTAACAGCTTAAGCTCAAGAATCGTTAACTGGCCCCAAACGGTGTTTTCGTCAAACTCAACGCCAATTAGGGTGATAATGTCGATATAGTTATCAAGCTGGCTGTCTTCTAAGCGCTCAACTAAATCGGCCAGTTGATCTTCATTTAAACTGTGCAGGTTTAAAATGTCTTCACGGTATTTAAGGGATTTATTGGTGTTATCCCAAATTAAATCTTCAACAGGATAAACTTCAGAGTAATCAGGCACTAAAATACGACATGCAGTGCCTAAATCTGAAAACTCAGCAATGTATGCTTCTTTACCTAAGTCTTTTAAAATACCGAATAGGCTTGCCGTTTCTTCTTCGTTCGTACCCGAGAAGTCCCATTCAACAAAGTTATAATCGTGCTTGGCACTGAAAAAGCGCCACGAGATTTTACCTGTTGAGTCAATAAAGTGTTCAACAAAGTTTTCCGGCTCAGATACGGCCATACTGTTAAATGTTGGTTTTGGTACGTCATTTAAACCTTCAAAGCTGCGACCTTGTAATAGCTCAGTTAAGCTACGTTCAAGGGCGACTTCAAAACTTGGATGCGCGCCAAATGAAGCAAATACACCACCAGTTTTTGGGTTCATTAAGGTCACGCACATTACTGGAAATTGACCGTCAAGCGAGGCATCTTTTACCACAACTGGAAAGCCTTGCTCTTCTAGCCCTTTAATACCGGCAACAATACCTGGGTATTTAGCAAGCACTGCGTCTGGTACGTCTGGTAATACAATTTCTTGCTCGATAATTTGGCGCTTAACCGCACGCTCAAAAATCTCAGATAAACATTGTACTTTGGCTTCGGCAAAGTTATTACCGGCGCTCATGCCGTTACTTAAAAATAAGTTTTCAATCAAGTTTGATGGGAAGTATACGGTTTCGCCGTCAGATTGACGTACATAGGGAATAGAGCAAATACCGCGTTCAACATTACCTGAGTTAGTGTCGATTAGGTGCGAACCACACAGCTCATCTTCAGGGTTATAAATGCTTAGCGTGTAGTCGTCTAAAATGCCTTCTGGCAATGAATCGTCATCGGTAAGTGCAAACCATTTTTCATTTGGGTAATGGACAAACTCACTGTTGGCAATTTCTTCACCAAGGAATTGATCATTATAGAAAAAGTTACAATTTAAGCGCTCGATAAACTCGCCAAGGGCAGAGCACAATGCGCTTTCTTTGGTTGCGCCTTTCCCATTGGTAAAACACATTGGAGAGGCGGCATCACGAATATGTAACGACCATACGTTTGGTACGATATTGCGCCACGATGAGATTTCAATCTTCATACCTAAGTCGGCTAAAATCGCGGTCATATCTGCAATGGTTTGCTCAAGAGGCAAGTCTTTACCTAGAATAAAGGTATTTTCGCTACCCTCAGGCTTTGCCATTAACATGGCTTGGGCATCGTTATCGAGGCTTTCTACTGCGTCAATTTTAAATTCAGGCTTGGTTTGAATAACGCGCTTAACTGTACAGCGGTCAACTGAACGTAGGATACCGGTACGGTCTTTTTCAGAAATGCTTTCAGGCAGCTCAACTTGAATTTGGAAAATTTGATTGTAACGATCTTCAGGGTCAACGATGTTGTTTTGCGCAACACGAATGCCGTCGGTCGAAATATCACGAGCATTGCAATACACTTTTATAAAGTACGCAGCGCATAAAGCTGACGATGCTAAAAAATAGTCAAATGGACTTGGCGCAGAGCCATCCCCTTTATAACGGATTGGTTGATCTGCGATCACAGAAAAATCGTCAAACTTAGCTTCTAACCTAAGATTATCGAGAAAATTAACTTTAATTTCCATTGAGTTGGTCCACCTTCATGCGCACTAAAAAGCAAGGCAGCTAAGTGTTTGTGCCAGGCTTGATCAGTATATTTTCATTTAGCTGCAATTATCCGCTTTTTAGGGGAGCAGATACAAGTAATAGTCGAGGTTAATTTTCAAAAGAACAAGCTCTGCTGGCGTTAGCCAGTTGGCATGAGTAAAGTTAAAGCAAAGTATAAGGCAATTGAGTAACTGCATGGCTCATTAAATGATTGAGTAGAGGTTAGCCTGAGTAAACGAACCTCTATCTTATAAGCTAGTTTAGGGAGCCATGAGTCTATCGAGTAAACTCATTACTTGCTCACTTGCAGCCTCCATTAAGTTTATATGCTTGATTGCTTTAATTCTTTCATTATTATGAATAAGAACTAAAGCTTCAACACCATTGCGGTGCACTTCTCTATGTGGTTCTTCAAGTTGTTTGAACGCATTAAGGTTTTTAAAATCCAGAGCCTGATCAGAGTTGTACCATTGGCCTAAACGACACATAGTGTGATCAGTAAAGTCATCAACTGACTTATTCAAAGAGCCATTTGCAACGGCATATACCTCTCCTTTCCACACAATATGATCAAGTTTAACTGTTTGAATAAACGATCGAATAGCTGCGCTCGTGATTGTGTTCTTCATATTTGTGCAGTGGCTGATAATAGTACTGTAATCACTGTTTAAAGAATCGAAATTAGTAGATAGTTGAGAATTATTATGTTGAATATCAGAGACTGAGTTAACGGTTTCAGTTGTTTTATCTATGATCCCTTTCACAAGCTCAGATACTTCCTGTGCAGATTGATTGGTATTGGTTGCTAATGTTCTAACTTCGTCCGCAACAACACTGAAACCTCGGCCTGCTTCACCAGCTCTAGCGGCTTCTATAGCGGCATTTAAAGCAAGTAGGTTTGTTTGATCTGAAATTTTAGAAATGGTAACAACAAAATCATTTATACTGTCAGCCATGTTAGAAAGGCCTGAAATATTGTCAGTCATACTCCCCATTTTGCGTGCCATTTGTTCCATCTCATGGACGATGTGACTCAGTGATGTGTTTGAGTTATCAAGTAACTCACTTATTTGATAACTCACTTTGCTTTCTTCATCAATTGTAAGATATGACTCTAAAACAGTTTGACGAACATGCTCTATTTGGTTGATACACTCAATTGAACTTGTTAATAAGCTTTCCTTAAATTCGTTATTATCATTGGCTGTAAAGTGGTTGAGCTGCTCTTGTAATTCTTGGTTTTCAATAGTAAGGGCATTGTTGTTAGCTTTTAATGCCTCGACTTCTTTTAATAATCCATCATATTTATTCTTAACTGATAAATAGCTTTTTTTCGCGACAAACATATAAGCTTCCTAGAACAATACTTAAAAAATACTGTTGTAAAAATTAAAATAAACTAACCATAGTATATATCTACCGACTAAAAAAATTAACTTTTGTATCGTTTTTCCTGTTTATATGTGATGTGTGTCAAAATATCTTAATTTAAAGCCATTATTTTTATAGAGCTATTTTAACTATGTTTGTCTTGTTTTACTTTCATCGCAATACTTTTAGCCGTTATGCCAAAAGCTTGTTTAAATAAACGGCTAAAATGACTTGGGTTATTAAAGCCCAATTCGTAGCATACAGCACTTACTTTTTGACCTGATTTTAGTAGGGTTTGTGCTTTCTTAAGTCGTAATTGTTGTAGCCATAATGCAGGGCTTTGTCCAAACGCAAGTTTAAATTGTTGATAAAACTTACTGCGGCTCATACAGGCTATTTTGCATAACTTATCGATATCGAGAGGTTGATTAAGGTTTTCAGCTAAGTAATCCAGCGCGTTATTAAGGCTGCAATTAATTTGTGGTTGATGGCAATTAGCGAGCATTAAATCGCGACTTTGTTGTTGTAACAGGCGAGTGATTAATTCATTAACTGAAAGCTCTATTAAATAATGTCGATCTTGCTCGTTTTCACTGAATAAACCAATCATACGCTCAAGTAACTGTTGGGTTTGTTGATTATGCTCGGCATGGATAAGTTTAGGGATGTATTGAAAAAAATCATCATTGCTTATTTGTTGCTGCATATTAAGTGCATCAGCGACTTGGCTAATTTTATCACGGCTTATTTCAATTGCTAAACAGGTGGTTGGTTGTTTAACTGACGCTTCTGGAAAATCAATCAGTACACCTTGCTCAGGTGCTAGCACAAATGACTGCTGTGGTAAAAACTCTTTGTGGTAATCACTGTCGCCAACATGCATGATTTTTTTACCGCTGATCATGCCGCAAAACAATAGTTCGCTGGAATGCAGCGCCACTTTTTGTGCATCCTGGTAGGTATCGTAAATACTCAGCTGTGCGTTATCTGAGGCAAAAGTAACTTTGTTTTCTATAAGTACATCAACTGCTTGTCGCTGTTTGGTGAGTTTATCTTTAGTTAAATAAGCCGCCATTTTACCTCACTTGTAAGTCTGGACACACAGACACGTTTTTTGGACCGGTAATCAAGTTTGTAAGCCTGTTATGCGCTAATGTCAATAAATGGCGGATAAATAACCAATAATTCCCCGCTAGATTTGCCTTTTCGGCAGTGAATTTAACAACAACTTGAATATAGGACACACACAATGATCTATACAAATCCAGGCAGTGACGGTGCACTCATTAACTTTAAATCTCAGTATGGTAATTATATTGGTGGGCAATGGGTTGAGCCAGTTAATGGCCAGTACTTTGAAAATATTAGTCCTGTAAACGGTAAGGTATTTTGTAAAATACCGCGCTCAGATAAAGCGGATATTGAGCTTGCGCTTGATAAAGCCCACGAAGCAAAAGTGGCTTGGGGCACAGCTTCAGTCACAGAGCGTAGCAATATTTTATTAAAAATTGCTGATCGTATTGAACAAAACTTAGAGCTACTCGCTGTTGCAGAAACATGGGATAACGGTAAAGCAATTCGCGAAACTTTAGTGGCCGATATTCCGCTGGCAGCAGATCATTTTCGCTATTTTGCCGGTTGTATTCGCGCCCAAGAAGGCAGTATTGGTGAGATAGACGAAACCACCGTTGCCTATCATTTTCACGAGCCGCTGGGCGTAGTCGGGCAAATAATCCCTTGGAACTTCCCTATTTTGATGGCTGCTTGGAAGCTCGCGCCAGCGCTTGCTGCGGGGAATTGTGTGATTCTAAAACCCGCGGAGCAAACTCCAGCCTCCATTTTAGTATTGATGGAAATTATTGGTGATCTGCTACCAGCAGGGGTTTTAAATGTCGTAAATGGCTTTGGTAAAGAAGCTGGGGAGGCACTGGCAACCAGTACTCGTATCGCTAAAATTGCCTTTACTGGCTCGACGCCAGTTGGCTCACATATTTTAAAATGTGCCGCAGATAACATTATTCCATCCACTGTTGAGCTTGGGGGGAAATCACCCAATATATTCTTTAACGATGTGATGGACAAAGACGATTCATTTTTAAGTAAAGCCATTGAAGGTGCGGTGCTTGCTTACTTTAATCAAGGTGAAGTGTGTACTTGCCCGTCGCGTTTGTTTATTCAAGAAGATATTTACGAGCAGTTTATTGAACGTATTTTACAGCGCACTTTACAAATTAAACGTGGCAATCCCCTTGATAGTGAAACCATGGTGGGTGCGCAAGCATCACAAGCTCAGTTTGATAAAATTCTTAGTTATATTGAAATTGGTAAAAAAGAAGGGGCAGAAGTACTCACGGGAGGTAATGTTGAGCAATTAAGTGATGAGCTAAATGGCGGTTATTACATTCAGCCTACTTTGCTTAAAGGTACTAACGATATGCGAGTTTTCCAAGAAGAAATTTTTGGCCCAGTTATTTCAATGTCGACCTTTAAAGATGAAGCAGAAGCGCTTGAACTTGCTAACAGCTCAGAGTTTGGTTTAGGTGCAGGCGTATGGAGCCGTAATATGAATCGCGCTTATCACTTTGGCCGTAAGATAGAGGCCGGCCGTGTGTGGACGAACTGTTACCATATGTATCCAGCCCATGCTGCATTTGGCGGCTATAAAAAATCAGGCATAGGTCGCGAAACCCACAAACTCGCCCTTGACCATTATCAGCAAACTAAAAATTTGTTGGTTAGCTACAGCGAAGATCCACTCGGCTTTTTTTAAACGCGGTTTAAGCGAAGCTGTAATTTAATTAAGTAATGCAAAGCGTGGCCACTGGCTGCGCTTTTTTGTATATAAACTAGTTACATTTTAGAGTTTGGTTTACTTAGGTATCAGTAAAATATAATAATTAAAAAGGATTTGTATGAAGAAGGTGGTTAAATCGTCTCCTAAGCTACTAGTGGTCGTTATGTCTTTACTAGCAGCCCATGTTTATGCGCAAAATGATGAAGCCAGCTCTATGCAGGATCTGCAGCGAACTGCAACGCAGTGGCAAGCTGTAACAGAGCAAGATATTCAATATGCCTACGCGCAAACAGCGGCGAATCACCCGGGTCTGTTTGACAAACTCAACCTTGATTTTCCAGAGTTACTCGATAGTGCTAGATACCAAGCCCTAGAGCTTGCTAAACAAGTAACAACGCCTCAGGCCTATGCAGCTGCAATTGCACGTTTTAATACGCAAAACCATTTTTACATTTCATGGGCAGGTTGAGCTGCCTAGGCAATGGTGGAATCAAGGCCGGCGATTGCTTATTGATGAAGGAAACCCATTTTTGACTAAAATAAAAAGCTGTGATTTTGTCAACGTAAATGGAGCGACTTATAGTGTGCAACTTAAGTGGTCTGTTCGCCGACAAAACGTTCGCGAGCAACTAGGACATGCTTTTAATGGGGATGAGCTCCCTATCGGTCTTCATTGGGCAAATAAGGATATCGCTTGGATTGCAATGCCAACATTTTCACCCAATGAACAACAACAGGCTGATTACCGAAAACTATTTGCCGATTTAGCAAAGCAGCGCGCCCAGTTATTAACGGCCAAAGCGGTAATTCTTGATCTTCGCCATAACCAAGGGGGATCTTCTTTTTGGAGTCTAAAAGTTGCAGAGCAGTTATGGGGGCAACAAATTGTTAGTTATCGTAGAGAAAAAGCGAACGCAAAAACTCAAGTTTGGTGGCGCGCATCAAAAGAAAATACCGAATATGTAGAGTCATTAAAGGCAGTTTTAAAAGACCAACCTGAAATGTACGAAATGGTAAAAGAAGTTTCTGCGGGCATGCAACTATCGCTAAATAAAGGTGATGCGTTTTACGTAGAGCATAATCAGCCTCCTGAGCAAAGTTTAGTTGAAGTAACAAGCAGCGACTTTCAAAATAAAGCGATAGTGATTGTACCAGGGCAGTGCGGTAGCGCCTGCCTGGATGCTGTTGATATCTTTAAGCTGTTTTCAAATACAGCGCTATTTGGCGCGCCAAGTAGTTCAGACTCTACTTATATGGAAGTAAGGTTAATCGATACACCTTCGGGGTTGAGTAAGGTGATTATTCCTAATAAAGTGTACGTAGACAGGCCCCGTGAAAAAGGATTCTATTATCAGCCAGATATTCCATATTATGGACTTGAATGGACAACTGAGGCTTTACTTAAGCAAGTTAATAGTTTGCTAGAGTAACTGTATTTGCTTGCTTAGTGAGCGTATTAAACAAGCTATTTTATTCAAACACAGGTTTTGACGGAGTATTTCGTAAACATAAAACCGGCAGGAGCTTTATTTATGAATCAATTAACAGAAAAAACTATCGCCTGCCCTTATTGTGGTGAGCATATAGATGTATTACTTGACCCTGCGGTCATAGATCAACAATACATTGAAGACTGTCAAGTGTGCTGTAAACCGATTAATTTTTTGGTATTTGAAACAATGGATGAAGAACTGTCGGTTAGGGTGTTTAGTGATGACGAAAGTTATTGATAGCGAAATATAAATCAGACTTTAGTTAAGCTGTGATTTTAAAATAGAAAAATCGCAATAATAAACAGTACAAATATAGCTAAATATATACTGTGATGCCAATTATGGTTGCGGTTTTTTAAGTATGCGTTACGCATTGTCCATTTGTCTTGATGGGTAAAGGTATGAAAGCAGTGGTGGCAATATTCGTCACTGAACTTTCCCCAATGCTTGCACTTTATGCAAGGGTATCTTTTTTTCAGGTGACTATATACATCATTGTTAATTTCAAACACTTACTTCACAACCTTGAAAGATAAATTTATATTAAATAAAAAAGCAACTACTAGTTAAGCTTTAAGTTAAATGTTTAACTTAATCCAAGTCGCTTTTTAACCTCTAAATGCGACAAAGTAAAACTACTTGTCTTCCAATGCCTTTAAAAGCACGTTTTTAAAACGCGTAAAGTCTTCAATATGCGGTAGATGTCCTAAGTTATTTAATTCAAATAGTTCTGAATTTGGAATAAGCGCTGCGGCTGATTTGCCTAATTTATCGTAACGACCCAATTCATAGTTTACACCTTGTTTTTTCCAATTACGGCCAGGGCCTGTCCTGTCACGTGTGCCAATAATGAGCTTTACGGGCATCTTAAAATTGCTAAATTCAGTGATTACCGGTTGGGTAAAAATCATGTCGTAAGTTTTGGCATTAACCCATGCAACTAGCTCTTTATCCGGGCCTTGAATTTGCCCTGTTATAAAGTGGGTGAGTGATTCAAACTGACTATTCCATTGACCATCGTAGTAATTTTTTTGTTGATACTTTTTAACGCCTGCTGGTGTTTTTGCAAGCTCGTTTTTATAAAAGAAGTTAGTGTCTTTGTAATCAACATATTCAAGGTAGTTTTCGAGCCCGATTGGGTTCATCAGGATGAGTTTTTCAGTGGTGTTTGGATACATCAATGCAAAACGACTGGCAAGCATGCCGCCCATTGAGTGGCCTAATACAATCGACTTTGTAATATTAAGTGATTTTAATAAAGCGTGAGTATGATGAGCAAGTGCTGCAAATGAATACTGATAATTTATTGGTTTTGCCGATTTACCAAAGCCTATTTGATCGGGCATTAGCACACCATATCCAAGGGATTGTAAAAGCAGTGCTGTTGAAGTCCAATAATGGGCGTTAAAGTTTTTACCATGCATGAGGGTTACAACTGGTTTATCTGTTTTGGGCGGTAAATAGATATACGCCATTTTTAATGACAGCTGTTGAGATTTAATATCAAAAAATTGAGTAGTAAAGTCGTACTTATAATTACTTAGTAGTCCATCGTAACTTAGTTTTTCAGTCTTTTCCTGGCTATGTGCCACAGAACTTAATAATAGAAAAATACCTAATTGCCATACTTTATACACGCTTGAATTCAAGTATTAAGTGCAATCATTA
>NZ_MXQF01000060.1 GCF_002165575.1 Pseudoalteromonas sp. A601 | reverse complement strand
GTTGACCAAACCGCGCTTCATCTTGGAACCAGACATTGACTCTATCTAGTGATACGTGGCCTGGAATTGTGATGATCATATTACGAAGGAAATTTTTTAAAGTCTTCTTGCGCCTGAACTGATTGCTTAGGGTGCTTCGAACGAGATGTAATCCATAATGTAAGAAGGTGGTCGGAGGATGCTTGTATGCCAAATATTTAGAACGCTTAGAGATAAAGTGGAGAAGTGAGGGGCCTCACTTCTCGTTATTCTAGTATAAGCAGGGGAGGAGCCCCTACTTTAACTTTTACAGGCTTTCAATCTTTGCTTTTTGCTCAAGCAGTTTCGCTTTAGCATCTGAGTATTCCGCCAATTTTTCATGCTCTTTGGCAAGTACCGCTTCAGGTGCATTATTTACAAACTTTTCGTTAGCTAATTTATTTTGCACTTGGGCTAGGCCTTTTTCAGCTTTTTCAAGTTGTTTAGCTATACGCGCAAGCTCTGCATCTACATCAATTAGGCCTGCCATTGGGATCATTATCTCAAGGTTGCCAACGTACGATGTTGCACAAGCTGGTGCATCATCTTTATTATCAAGTAATGTGAATGCTTCTATCTTAGCAAGTGATGCTAAGAAGCTCTCATTCTCAGTAATACGACGCTTGTCTTCATCTGATGCATTAGCAAGCAACACCGACAGTGGTTTACTTGGGCTGATGTCCATTTCGCCACGAATATTACGAATAGCGACGATGAATTGTTTTACCCATTCTAGATCTTCCATCGCTTTGGCATCAACACTTGCAGCATTATAAACAGGGAAAGCTTGAACCATTATACTGGTGTTCTCTGTTTCAAGGCTTGCAAGCGGTGCAACGCGCTGCCAAATAGTTTCTGTGATGTATGGCATCATTGGGTGCATTAAACGTAGTAGGCTTTCAAGCACTGTAATAAGTGTATGGCGTGTACCGCGTTGTTGTGCTTCATTGCCTTTGAATAATACCGGCTTAGTAAGCTCTAAGTACCAATCGCAGAACTGGTTCCATGTGAATTCATAAAGCGTATTAGCGGCAAGGTCAAAACGGTAGTTGTCTAAGTGCTCAGTATACGTTTTAACAGTCGCTTCATACTGACCTAAAATCCAGCGATCAGCTAGCGAGTATTCTTTTTCAGCATCGTTTGCAAAACCACAGTCTTGCTCTTCGGTATTCATTAGTACGTAACGGCTTGCGTTCCATAGTTTGTTACAGAAGTTACGGTAACCCTCAAGACGATTCATATCCCAGTTGATATCACGACCGGTAGACGCCATAGCTGCTAATGTAAAGCGCAATGCATCGGTGCCGTGTGCTTCAATGCCGTTATCAAAGGTTTTACGAGTGTTCTTTTCAATTTTTTTAGCAAGCTGCGGCTGCATCATGTTGCCAGTACGCTTGGTCACTAAGCTCTCAAGGTCGATACCGTCAATCATGTCGATTGGGTCAAGTACGTTACCTTTTGACTTAGACATCTTATCGCCATTTTCATCGCGAATAAGGCCGGTAACGTAAACTGTTTTAAATGGCACTTGTGGCTTGCCGTTTTCGTCTTTAATGAAGTGCATGGTCATCATGATCATACGCGCCACCCAGAAGAAAATAATATCAAAACCGGTTACCAACACGTCAGACGGGTGGAATGTTTTTAAATCATCAGTGTTCGCAGGCCAGCCTTGGGTTGAGAAGGTCCAAAGTGCAGATGAGAACCAAGTATCCAGTACATCTTCATCCTGGTTAAGCGCAACATCATCGGCGATGTTATTTTCACGGCGTACTTCTGCTTCATCACGGCCAACAAAGACATTACCTTCGTTGTCGTACCAAGCTGGAATACGGTGGCCCCACCAAAGCTGACGAGAAATACACCAATCTTGTACGTCGTTCATCCACGAGAAGTACATGTTTTCATACTGCTGTGGCACAAATTGAATGTCGCCATTTTTAACCGCGTTTTTTGCAGGCTCTGCAAGGGGAGCAACACGTACATACCATTGATCAGTAAGTAGTGGCTCAATAACCACACCTGAGCGGTCGCCATAAGGTACGGTTAACGCATGGTCTTCAATTTTTTCAAGTAAACCAAGTTCTTCAAACTCAGCGATAATCGCTTTACGCGCATCAAAACGGTCAAGGCCATGTAAGCGCTCAGGAATGGGCGCATCAAACTCAAGCTCTTTGCCATCAAAGGTGTACGTTTCACCTTGGCTTAATACCGCTGCATCTTTATCGAAGATGTTGATCATTGGCATTTGATGACGTTTACCCACTTCGTTATCGTTAAAGTCATGGGCAGGAGTGATTTTTACGCAGCCCGTGCCTTTGTCTTTATCGGCATGTTCATCGGCGACAATTTTGATACGGCGATTAACAATCGGCAGTAAAATATCCTTACCGATTAAATCTTGATAGCGTTCGTCATCTGGGTTTACAGCAACACCTGAGTCACCCAGCATAGTTTCTGGGCGCGTGGTTGCAACGACAATGTAGTCTTTACCATCTTGAGTTTTAACACCATCCGCTAGCGGGTAGCGCAAATTCCACATATGACCTTGTTTGTCTTTGTTTTCAACTTCAAGGTCAGAGATTGCGGTGTGTAATTTAGGGTCCCAGTTTACTAAGCGTTTACCACGGTAGATTAAGTCTTCTTTATGCAGGCGAACAAAAACTTCTTTAACCGCTTCAGATAAGCCGTCATCCATAGTAAAGCGTTCACGATCCCAATCTACTGATGCGCCAAGACGACGAAGTTGCTTGGTGATTGTGCCACCAGATTGGTTTTTCCAATCCCAAATTTTTTCAATAAAAGCGTCACGGCCTAAATCGTGGCGTGTTTTACCTTCTTCGGCAGACAGCTTACGTTCAACCAGCATTTGAGTTGCAATGCCTGCGTGGTCAGTACCTACTTGCCATAGTGTATTATTGCCTTGCATACGCTTAAAACGGGTTAAGGTATCCATAATGGTATCTTGGAAGGCGTGGCCCATGTGTAAGCTACCAGTGACATTTGGCGGCGGGATCATAATTGAATATGCGTCGCCTTTGCCAGATGGTTTAAAGTAGCCTTTCTCTTCCCAGTCTTGGTATAGCGACTGTTCAATATCTTGCGGATTGTAGGTTTTATCCATTACACAGAACCTTAAATAAGTACTTAAATGAGTTGGTTAGCTAGTTTGCCTAGGGCTGCTAGCTATTAATATCTTGCGTGGTGATGTTGGCACCTAGTTGACGGAGCTTCTTAAAGCGCTCGCGGGCGGCTTGTTTGGCTGCGGCCTCGACTGGCACAAAATCAAAAACTTGGTTAAAGCGACGAATAAAATCCGGCAACTGTGCGGCCAAGTTTATTAAAACTTTACGATTGCTGACGGGAGGTGTCATGCCTATTTCAACAGGTGCACCGCCTTTTGGGCCTTCACCTTGGAGGTTATGGGGCACAAAGCTGTCTGGGTCAAATGACCAAATCGTTTCATCAATGGCATGGGCGGTGTCTGTGTTATCAACATAAACGAAAACACGATGACCAAGACGATACTGTTCTGCAGCAATTTGTGCAGCTAAGGCAAAGTGAACATCTGCTTTCGCTAATGATTCATCTTGTTGCTTTAGAACAAAAAATTGGGCATTGATGCTCATTGTATCGGGGTTTCCCATTGCATTGCATATGTGACTTTTTAGCACACATAAATTAGAGCAAGGATTTTGCCATAAAACAGGGTTTGCTTCAATGAATACGCTGCGTTACTCATTAATTAATAGGTAACAAAAAAGGCGCTAAAAAGCGCCTTTCAATAACGTTATGTATGAATACTTAGTCTTGTGCAGCGTCGCTTACACCTACGCGATTGAGTAAGTACTGAGTTAACATAGGCACTGGGCGGCCTGTTGCACCTTTGTTTTTACCACTACGCCAAGCTGTACCGGCTACATCTAAATGCGCCCAGTTATACTTTTTAGTAAATTTAGATAAGAAACAAGCTGCTGTGATAGTACCTGCTGCACGACCACCTAAGTTAGTAAAATCAGCAAATGGGCTTTCTAGTTGATCTTGATAATCATCCCACAGTGGCAGTTGCCATGCGCGGTCGCCACTTTGCTCTGATGCTTTTAATAAGTCGTGGGCAAGTGGGTTGTGGTTTGATAGCAAACCAGTGGCATGAGCACCTAATGCGACGATACATGCACCAGTTAAAGTGGCAACATCAATCACGGTTTCTGGTTCAAAGCGTTCAACATACGTAAGCGCATCACATAATACTAGACGACCTTCTGCATCAGTATTGAGTACTTCAACAGTTTGCCCTGACATGGTAGTTAGAATATCACCTGGGCGGTAGGCATTTGAGCTAGGCATGTTTTCACAGCCCGCTAATACGCCAATAACGTTTATTGGCAGCTGCATTTGCGCAAGTGCACGCATTGCACCAATAACACCAGCTGCACCGCCCATGTCGTATTTCATTTCATCCATGGCTTCGCCAGGCTTGATAGAAATACCACCAGAGTCAAAGGTTAGGCCTTTACCAACTAATACGATCGGGGCTTGATCTTTTGCGCCACCTTGGTAGTTGATAACTGACATGATTGATTCGTTGTCACTACCACGGCCAACAGCTAAGTATGAATTCATACCAAGTTCTGCCATTTTCTCTTCGCCAATTATATCTACGCTAACGTTTTCAAAATTGGTTGCGAGTTCTTGTGCTTGTTCACCTAAATATGCAGGGTTACAAATGTTTGGTGGCATATTGGCTACGTCTTTACATAGCTTGCTGCCCGCGGCTATAGCTAAGCCATGTTCAATGGCGCTTTCACCAATCGTTAATTCGCGACGCGTTGGCACGTTAAACACAATTTTGCGTAATGGGCGACGTGGGTCGCTCTTTTTACTTTTTAATTGGTTAAACGTGTATAAACAGTCTTGTGTTGTTTCAACTGCTTGGCGTACTTTCCAATAGGTATCACGGCTTTTAACGTGTTGCTCAGTTAAAAAGCAAACCGCTTCCATCGACCCTGTTTCGTTTAGGGTATTAATGGTTTTTGAAATAATTTGTTTATACTGCTTGTCGTCAAGCTCACGCTCTTTACCACAACCTACTAGTAAGATACGTTCACTGAGTACATTTGGTACATGATGTAATAACAGCACTTGACCTGGCTTACCTTCTAGATCGCCACGACGTAGTAAATTAGAGATATAACCATCACTGATTTTATCGAGTTGCTCACCAATGGGGGATAAACGACGTGGCTCATAAACGCCAACTACAATACATGCGCTACGTTGCTTTTCAGGACTACCACTTTTTACGCTAAATTCCATTGTCACTCCTAATTTTGAGTCATAGAACCCTTAATATGGGTAATTAAATATATTTCTAGTGCTAAGTTATCTAATACCTTTAATCTTAGTCTAAAAATGTTAACTCATTATGTGTTTTTGAACTTTATACCTTTGTATCGATTAATACCACTTATGCGACAATATATCGAGTTGTTAGGTAGGATATTTAATACTGATGGCATATAATAAACAGAGTAAAACGCTAAGTTTACTTTTATTTTCCCGCTATTGCAGTAAAACAAGATGTTTAACAGGGGCAAGCATTGCTAATTTTCCGTTATTTGACCACTGAAGTTTTAAAATCTCAGGTCGCCGTATTTCTAACCTTGATGACCATATTTTTGTCGCAAAAATTTGTGGTTATTTTAGGTGATGCGTCCGAAGGTGGTATTCCCGCTAAGCTAGTGCTATCGATGATCGCGCTTAAACTTCCACAATTGGCCTCCTTAATTTTACCGCTAAGTATTTTCTTGGGGATTATTCTTGCCTATAGCAGAATATACGCTGATAGTGAAATGACCGTACTTAAAGCCTGCGGTGTCAGTGAATGGTATGTGGTTAGAGTGACCTTAATATCTAGTATTGGTCTTGCGATATTAGCTGGATTTTTAACATTGTACGTTGCCCCTTGGGCTAGTGAACTTGAATATCAACTCAAAGAGCAAGCTAAAGCCGATGCAGGTTTATCTGCACTAAGGGCCGGAAGGTTCCAACAAACTGGTAACGAAAAAGCAGTAGTGTTTATTCATAATATAGAAAATGGTGGTAAAAAGTTAAATAAAGTGTTTGTTGCACAACTGCCTGATACTGAAAAAGATAATTTAGCTCGTTTGGTTTATGCCGAGCGTGGTGTTGTTGTTGAGCAAGATAATGGCGAACAACAACTGGTACTTAGTGATGGTAAACGTTATGAGACTGATGGCACAACACCTGCACTTAATTTAACAGAATTTGATGGCTACAGCGTACAAATTCGTGAGCAAGAAATTGAACATCAACGCCGTAAGCTCGAAGCAGTACCAACTATTGATTTAATGGCGATGAATTCCTCTGAAGCGATAGCTCAGTGGCAGTGGCGCTTAGCCATACCCTTATCCATTCCGTTGCTTACATTACTTGCAGTGCCTTTGAGTGTAGTTAACCCACGACAAGGGAAATTTGCGAAATTAGTGCCCGCTATCAGTTTATATTTAGGCTATTTCATTTTACTGAACGCGGCTAAGTTTGCCGTCGAAGATGGCAAAATCCCACCGTCAATTGGTTTGTGGTGGATTCACTTTACTGCTCTATTTATAGGTGGGTTTTTGATTATCAAAGGGCGTCCTGTTGGTGCATGGCTTAAAGCGGTTGTAACGAAACGGGAGGTAAGCGCATGATGAAAACTCTCGATTGGTACTTAGGCCGCAGTATTTTACAAACGACTGGTTTTGCCTTAATGGTTTTAGTGGGTATTAGTACTCTTATAAAATTTATCGAGCAGCTTAAGTCGGTTGGTCGTGGTAGTTATGATATTACAACAGCGTTACTTTACACCTTGTATAGCATGCCTGGCGACTTAGTTATTTTCTTCCCGATGGCTGCATTAATTGGTGGCTTAACTGGTCTCGGGGCGCTTGCTTCAAACAGTGAGCTAGTAGTAATGCAGGCGGCAGGTATGTCGCGTTTACAAATTATTATATCGGTAATGAAAACCGCAATATTCATGGCTGTTTGTATGATGGCACTTGGCGAGTGGGGCGCACCTGAAGCGCAACAAAAAGCCAAAGAAATGCGTAACCAAGCAATTTATGGTGGAGATGTTTTTAACGCCCAACAAGGTGTGTGGGCAAAAGATGGCAGTAACTTTATAAACATTGAAGACGTTGATCAAAATGGTGTTTTGCATGGCTTTAATATGTATCATTTTGATAAGTCATTACAATTAACACAAATTACAAAAGCGCGTGAAGCGGTGAGTCGAAACGAAGGCTGGTTACTTCGCGATGTTAGTAAGGTGCAATTAAGCGAAGAGCAAATTACTACACAAACGCAAGACGAAGAGCTTTATGAATCACAACTTACTGCTGAAAAGCTTGGCGTGGTTTCAGTTAAGCCCGAAGCATTGTCATTCACAGGGCTGTGGTCATATTTAGGTTACCTCAAGCAAAATGAGCAAGACACCAGCACTTATGAGCTGGCGTTATGGCGTAAAATTATGCAGCCTATATCTATAGCCGTGATGTTGCTGGTGGCATTGTCGTTTATATTTGGCCCATTACGTACGGTGACTATGGGAGCTCGTATTGTAATGGGAGTGGTAACTGGAATTGTGTTTCACTTAACCAACGAAATATTTGGTCCTGTGGTGATGGTGTACCAAATTCCAGCTATTATAGGGGCTACTGTACCAAGTATTTTATTTATCGGTTTTGCTACTTACTTACTGAACAAACGGATATAGTTATTTTAAACTTGCTAGGAATTAAGTTGCTCCTAGCAAGTTAATCTAAAGAGCGATAGATACGCTTATTTTCTTCTTTAGTTAGTGCAACAACATCCGTTTTCGAAATATAATCTTGTAAAGCGCGCTTATTTTTAAAATCAACTAATACCACTAAATTACCAAGGCCAAGCAACGCAGCTACACTGCGAATAATTGCTTGCGGCCAAGTTATCAAATTTCCATCCCGTGTTTGTACTTTCAAACGCCAAGCGCGCATACCAATTGTTTGCCCGCTTTTAGTCCAAAAGTAAGCAAAAAACACAATGTTTACGCCAATAAATAGTGCACTACGCATACCATAAAGTAGTGGAGAGTCTTGTATTAGCGCGGCAGGGTCTTCTGTTTGTGGAATAAACCCGAGTGCAATTAAGCTCTGAATCGCAGCAAAATACAAAATAGCAGTCAGCATAGATAGCGATATAACGACTAAAGAGTCATAAATCAATGAAGCAAAGCGACGCCAAAAGCCCGCACGTGGAAACTCACCAGACATAAATACACTCACAAAGTTAATATGCGCGCTAGTTTAGCAAATAGAATGACAAATACTAGGATCGTAAAACGACTTCAATGTTAATGGTTGCTCAATTGTTAAGCTGTTGATCATCAAATTGTAAAAAACAGCTTGCTGCTAACCTTATTGTTTGTATAATGCTTTGCATAGAGACGAAGACAGCTTGATAAGTCTTAGCTCTAAAGTGGTTTTTCTTTATCTTCTCGTGTTTAGAAGGTTAAAGAAAAATGATGCCAGCGTGATGAAATTGGTATACATGGGGGATTCAAAATCCCCTGCCGAAAGGCGTGCCGGTTCGAGCCCGGCCGCTGGTACCACTTTTGATAGCCCTTGCTTTTTAGCAAGGGTTTTTTTATGCCTGCAGAAAAGTGCAGCCACTCTAATTTCGTATGGAGTGAGTTTGGTTACGCGCGAGAATAAAAAGCATCGTTTTGGCTGTGTAGTAAAATGTATAGTTTATTTCTTTGGTGTGTTATGTGGGCGTTACATACTCTCTCATCAATTTATTCATAAACAAAAAGTTAACAGATTCGACCTCTATTATTATTTAATCTGGTAGAATAGTCAGGTTATAAGCAGTTAAAGCAGTGAACAAACTATGTTAAGTCCTTTTTATCAGCAGCATGCTGATCATATTTCTATTTCCCGTGAACAAGGTTGTCGCTTTGCAAAGTGCGTAGCCGATGATTACAACCCTCTTCATGATAAAGATGCAAAGAAGTTTTGCGTACCAGGGGATTTGCTGTTTGCATTGGTCCTAAGTCGATATGGCATCAGTAAAAAAATGGAATTTACCTTTGCTGGCATGGTCGATGAAAATACCAAGCTAAATTTTCCAGAAGGCGGAGAAGAATTTGCTATAACCAGTGGTGAGAAAGTGATGCTTCGCGTTAAGCGCGAAGGTGAAAACAGTACTTGCCAAACATTGACTGACAGCCTAATTCAAAATTACGTTGAGTTCTCAGGCACTACATTCCCACATGTAATTATTCCTTTAATGGGCAAACAAGAGGTAATGATAAATCCTGCTCGGCCTATGGTTATTTATGAGTCTATGCTTATTAATTTAGACAACCTTGATATTATTGCGCCAACACTTGAATTTGCTGAACCTGATTTTGAGTATACGGGTAAGCGAGGAAAAATAACTCTGCGTTTTAATTTACTTGAAAATGGTAAACAAGTCGGTTCGGGTGAAAAGCACATGCTAGTGTCAGGCATTCGTGAGTATTGCCAAGACACGGTCGATGATTTAATAGCGTTTTATAATCAACGCAAAGAGACGCTTAAGCCTGTAGCCTAATAAATAAAGGGTTTAGGTTTTGAATGAAGGCGCGAAAGCGCCTTTTTTGTTGCATGTTTTATGCGTACAATAGCGCCACTATTAGTTATTTCAAGTCTATGCTATGTCTGCTGCAACCTTTAATGATCTCCACCTCGACCCGTTACTACTTAAAGCGCTTGAGCTAAATGAATATCAAACGCCAACGGCTATTCAGCTTCAAACTATTCCATTAATTTTAGCTAATCACGATGTAATGGGCAGTGCACAAACGGGCACAGGTAAAACTGCGGCATTTGTGCTTCCATTACTGCATAAACTGTTAACCACTAACAAAAAAGATGAGCAAGGCACGGCCCGCGTATTAATTTTAACGCCTACTCGAGAGCTTGCTCAGCAAGTATTTGCTAGTTTTGAAAAATACGCTCAAGGGTCTGATATTAAAGGTGCATTAGCTTATGGTGGTGCCAGTATTGGTCCGCAAGTCAAAGCCATGAAAGACGCACAAGTTGTCGTAGCAACGCCAGGGCGTTTACTTGATCACATCATCAAAGGCAGTATTAAACTTTCAAGTGTTGATTCACTGGTATTTGATGAAGCAGACCGCATGCTAGATATGGGCTTTATTGACGAAATAAAACGTATTTTGCGCCACATTCCAAGTGAACGCCAAACCTTACTATTTTCAGCCACCTTTGATGACAGCGTATTTGAGCTTAGCAAAAAACTGCTTAAAGACCCTAAATTGGTCGAAGTTGATAAACGTAACTCTGCTGCAGTTGAAGTGGAACAAGTGATTTATGCGGTTGATGAAGACCGTAAACGTGAACTTGTCTCTCATATGATTGGCATGAAAAATTGGCGCCAAGTACTGATTTTTACCCGTACTAAGCAAATGGCCGACAAACTTGCTAAAGAAATGTGCAAAGACGGCCTGAAAACAGAATCTATCCATGGCGATAAATCACAAGGGGCACGTGATAGGGCGTTGCAAAACTTTAAAGAGGGAACGACCCGCGTACTGGTAGCCACAGATGTTGCAGCCCGTGGTTTAGATATTGTATCGCTTAAATATGTTATTAACTTTGAGTTGCCGTACATAGCAGAAGATTATGTACACCGAATAGGTCGTACAGGTCGAGCCGGCGAACAAGGTCTTGCTATGTCACTAGTGAGCTTGGATGAGCAATGGTTACTGGAAGAAATTGAAGTCTTACTTGATACTCGGTTAACCCCTCAATGGCTTGCAGGTTATGAACCCGATCCAACCAAAAAGCCTAAAGATAATCGAAAAAATACGAATAAATCGCGAAAAGATCGGGATAAAAAGCGAATTTTAGGTAAAAAAAGTTCAAACCGACGCCGATAAGTTTCTTATACTTAAAGCTCTGCAACTAGCTTGAGTAAGTAGTATGTTTAAAACTAATCAATGGGTGTTTTCAGGAAAAGACAGCCAAATATCTTTACAGAAATGGCAAAAGACAGTCGATTTAATGACTGAGTTATTTTCAGCTCCAGCAGGATTTGTTGTTCAAGCTACTGACGCTGGTTACCGAATTGTAGTTGCCAGCGAACAGCGAGAAAACCCGTATAAAGCAGGGGAGGTCGTGCCACTTGATACAAATATTTTTTGTAAAAAAGTGGTGCAAGACAACCACGCTTTATATGTTAATCATGCTAGTAAAGATGATATGTGGTTAGACAACCCTGAGGTGACGCAAGATGGGTTTGAATCATACCTAGGTTTGCCGATACATTGGCCTGATGGTGAAGTGTTTGGCACTTTTTGTGTTATGGACTTTGAACAAACTGATTATCAGCGCAATTACTTGGAATTAATCAAACAACTCAGAGACATGGTTGAAGATGATTTAGCATTAATAAACAGTTTTGTGCAAATGCGCGAAATCGCAATGTTAGATCCACTCACTAATATTTATAATCGCCGTGCTCTGAACTTACTCGCCCAGCAAAAGCTCAGTTTATCAGGCCGATTAGGCTTTGATGTCTGTTGCTTATTCATTCTTGAATTCAAGTATTAAGTGCAATCATT
>NZ_MXQF01000006.1 GCF_002165575.1 Pseudoalteromonas sp. A601 | reverse complement strand
GCTTTTTCTTGCTTAACTGATCGGCATTACTCACTGAGCGCCTTTTTTGTGTCTGGGATAAACCAGCTCTATGACAAAGTGTATAAAAAAAGCCGCTGCTGCGGCTTTTTTACACTAACTAAACACTATTTAGTGTATGCACGTGGCATTTCTGAGTCAGTCATGTAACGGTTACGTAATTTGTCCTGACGTGATTCAGTTGATACTTCTTCGCCGTTGATGAACATTTTAGTCACGTGGCTGTTGAGCTCAAACGGATCATCATTCCACATAACTAAATCTGCCGTAGTACCCACTGCAACGCGACCTGCATTAATACCAAACACATCAGCAACATTAGCTGTAATGGCTTTTAACGCACCTTCTTGTGTCATACCATACGACACAGCATTACCTGCATCAAAGCGCAGTTGATACACATTATGGCTGCCATCACCAGCAATTGCGAGTAACACTTTTACGCCTGCTTTTTCAAGTTCACCCGCATTACTTAAACCAGCATGTAATGAATCAAAGCTACCCGGTAAGTTGTCCATCGAACTTACAATCACAGGAACTTGCGCGTCTGCTAGTTGCTGTTTAACAACCACTGCATCTTGCGCACCTGCAATCACTAAATTAAGTGAAAATTGCTGTTTTAGCTTAATAAGCTCAATAATGTCAGATGCACGTGAAGCACTGGCTAAAAGTGGCATCTCACCGGCAAGTACTTTTGTTAATACTGTATCTTCAGTACTCGGCTTGCCATCGTCTTTTTTATCTTTTTTCGTTGATTTTTGCTGATGGCTAGTCAGCTTATCAATCAATGTTTTAAGCGACATAGCACGAGAGCCTTTACGCTTTTCACCTAAGTGAACAACTAATGCAACCTGTGTTTGTTCAACGCTGTCAAACTCACCACTTAAATCAACTACGCTGGCAAGACCTGCAAAAATACTGTCACCGCCGTGCGGAGTAACAACATCACGAGTAATACCGCCTTTGCGCGCATAAGGGATAAGACTTGAGCGAGGGTTAAAAGCTAAGCTTGGATCAAAGTCGATACCTGCTTTATCATCACCGGCATCACGCGAGCCAGCTACAGCCCCAACTTCAACCAGACCTAACTGATTCATACTGCCAATAAAACCAGCGGTTACGATTTGGCCTTTAGCATCAATAATTGTATCTGCATCTACTTTTGCTGGATTAATGGCAGTAATTTTGCCTTCATCAATAATGATACTGGCACCTTGTAAAACACCTTGCTCTGTTGATGTGTGAACTGTGGCATTAATGATGGCTAAAGACTCTGCATTAGCTGTTGCACTTGCGATTAAACCAGCAGCAACTAGTGAGAGCGAAAATGATTGTTTTAATTTTGTCATTCTAGTTACTCCTTATTTTTGACCTAACATGAAATCACTTTGTGCTTGGAATGCTTCATCATCACGATCATACACTTTGGCACCGTCAACAAAGACCTGTTCTGCTTTAGCATAAACACTAAAAGGACTTTGATTCCAAATTACTACATCGCCTTGCTTACCTGCTTCAAGTGAGCCTGTTTTATCTGCAATACCCAGTGATTTAGCAGCATTAGCAGTGATCCATTTAATGGCATGCTCTTCGGAGATATCAAAACCATTGTCATTTGCACGGAACATTACTTTACCCGCCTCTTGGTTTAAGCGCTGTATGGTTGTATCAGAATCCGAGTGAACAATGGCACACGAGTTTTTAACCGCATCAACAATCGCAACGTTTTCTTGAACCATGTCGTAGGCTTCCATTTTAAAGCCCCACCAATCTGGCCAAAGTGCAGCACATGAGCCATTTTCTGCTAATAAATCAGCAATTTTATAGGCTTCTATACCGTGGTGGAATGTACCAGCGTGATAACCAAACTCTTTAGATAGGTCAATCATCATTGCCATTTCTTCGGCTTTATAGCAATGATTATGGATCATGACTTCGCCATCTAATACGCCACGTAATGTATCGTATTTGATATCTCGGTGTGGCACTTCCGGGTTTTTACCTGCAGCGTAATCTGACTCGTATTTATCCCATTCACGCTTATATTCAGCCGCACCAATCCATGCAGTACGATAGCCTGCCATATTACCCATTCGTGTTGAAGGTAATACGCCTTTACGACCATAAACACGCTTAGGGTTTTCACCACACGCCATCTTTAAGCCATACGGTGCATCTGGGAACTTCATCCCTTGCATCGTATGAGCTGGCACATTTTTAAGTGTTACCCCACGCCCGCCAAATAAGTTTGCAGAACCAGGTAGAATTTGTAACGAAGTGATACCGCCTTCACGAGCACGGTTAAAACCTGGATCTTGTGGCCAAATAGAATGTTCAACCCATACTTCTGCTGTATTAGGGCTGGTCATTTCATTACCATCTTGATGTGACTCAACTGATGGGTTTGGATACGCACCCAAATGTGAGTGAACGTCGATTAATCCAGGCGTTACCCATTTACCTTGTGCATCAATTGTAAGATCGGCACTGGCTGATAAGTCTTTACCCACTTGTTGTACTTTACCATCAACCAGTAAAACGTCAGCTTCTTCTAAACGCTCACCGGTGCCAGTTAAAACTGTGGCATTGGTGATCAACGTACTAGTTGATTTAAGTGGCTGATAGGTACTTGGGTATGGATTTTTATTGATTGTTACTTTTTCGTCTTGTGGTCCGTTATCTTGGCAGCCGGCTAAAGCGACACCCAGTGCAACGACCAGCAATGAGGGAGCAAATTTTTGCATCATGTTAATCTCTGTTGTTTTTTTATTAATGTATATAAATGCGCAGCATAAAGCCAAAAAATAAGCTGAAGCTGCGTTTATTTAAGGTAAATGTAATTTAATTACATCATATGTTATTTTTTTATATAGTTAATGTAGAGCTTATCTAAAGCAGCTTCTGTAGTTAAACTTGGATCTTTATTAATAAAATGTTTTACCGTGCGAGTAACAAAGTCTGAGTTTTGTTTATGCTGTTTTGAAAAATCTTTTATTAAGCTATTGCCATCTTTTGCTGCTGTTACTTTGTCGTGGCGATGGCGATACTGACTCAGTGCCTTATTAAAATCACCTTGGTAGTCTTCTACAAGTATTTTATAAAAGTCGCTTTTGTGTACTTTGAGCTCTGTAATACAGTAATTAAGTGCTTCTTTAAAGTCTGTAAAGATCACGCCCTCAACATCAAACTCAGGTGTTTTCTCTCTAACGGTAACTTTAGCTTCTTCAGTTGCATAACTAAAGCCCGTAAACGCCATGCGCTGTGCCGCTTCTTCACCGAGTGTCATACCGGCCTTGATACTATGCGCAAATTCATCACTCATATCAATGAGCTCACTTTCGTGCCACATATTATAAACTCGTAATGGCTTAGCATATTTAGATGCGAGCTTTTTCTTAAGCTTGGTAAAGCGCTCATCAATTGTCAATAATCGTTCATTATGTAGTAATGCATGGCACTCATAACAGGCAGCTATACTAATAAAATCCGCATCCTCACCCAAATCTATAATGCTTTGTAGCATATGCAATGGCGGGCAATGATCTCGCTCTGTAGCCTCGCAGCCACAATAAAAACACTGATTAAAGTTTTGTTGTTCGCAAGCATACGCTTGCTGGTAGTAACGGGAAAACTTGCTACTCACATAGTCTCCATAGCGAGATAAAAATAATTATTGAGAATGATAACAGCCTGAGAATATATGTCAGCCAAGATAATCTATAAAGTGCTTTTACTCTAAAGTAAATGTGCTGTAAAGCCAATGAAAACAGGATGAAAAACAATCAAAAGCCAATAAAAACTGGAAAATAAATCACCTTAAATGTGTCAAAAGACATATTTTAAATTATCTTAAATCAAGCATTTAAATTAGTAATACATGACTGACATAGTTACTTACATATTGTCGATTTTCATTTACAGCATTCTTTATAAATAAAGCCAATAATTAACTCGTCAACTAACATCAAACACTGGAGAATGATGATGAAAACTTTAGCAACTACTCTTTGTACAACTTTACTTATTGGCACAGCAACATTGACAGCAACCACAACTCAAGCAGCAGAATTTGTTGCGGCAGATAACAGCCCAGGTACTGTAGTATGTATGGCCGTTACTTCAAACAAACCTATTACATTGTCAGCCACTTTGCGTGACGTACGAATGAGCAAAAAAGTAGCAATAAACAAGTTACACTGTAACGATATGGAGCTAGGAAAATTTGCAGGCATGCATGGTTTTAATAAAAGCGCGAAATACTTAAATCTCGATACAACTGGCAAAACAAGTATTCATGATTTAGCGAAAACAAACGATAGCACTATTTTAGTCGTCGCTGGTTCAAAATAGAGTATGGAATACTTAAGCCATAATTAAGCAGGCGTGTAGTTGGCCTGCTTAATATTTTTACAGTTAAATAATAGCTGCAAGCAAACCAAATAAACCACCGAATACCCCACCCCAAACCACGAGCCAACCAAGATGCTCACGGATCATGGTTTGAATTATATCTTTGACCATCGCTGGCGTTAATTCATTTAACCTGTCATCAACAAGGCCCAATACCGTATCGTATAACTTGTCTGAAGACATTGCTTTTTGCATTAGTTTGTCATTTACAAGTTGTTTAAACTGTGTGGTCTCACTCATATTTGACAGTGAATTTTTCATTTTTTCAATAAATGATTCACGCATTGGCTCAACCGCTTCTGTGCCGCCAAACATAGCAAGCATTGCGCCAAATTGAGACTGTTCGATAACTTCAAGTAAGCTGTCAAATGCTGGGTTTAGGTCCACTTCTTCAATCACTGGCTTTAAATCTAGCTGCGGCTGTTTAGTTGCAAGTAATTGTTCTATTTTGTCTTTAGAGAAAAACTCAGTAATAACTAGCTCTCTGATAGCCTGTTTGAACTTGGCAAACTTTACTTGGATAACACCTGAGCCATATAAAAATGGTACTTTTTCAAACAACATATGCACTGCAAGTAGGTTGGTAAAAGCCCCCGATAAAGCAAACAAACCAATTGAGAGTACAATCGCCTGGTTAAAAAAGTAACCAACTAATACTAGAATTGCAGCTGTAAAATTAGTGAGCGTACTTTTGTTCATTTTATTCTCCATAGAAGGCTAAATCATTGCTTAAAACTGATTATTGAATTTTACATACAAGAGTTTGTTTATTTAACTACTTTTTGCCATAGTTTAGTAATATGTATAAAAGGCGAGCAATATTATGTGGAATACCGTTAATGAGCAGATCAGCCAAGCAATGCATTTTGACTTTAAGTATACCTTTAAACGCCAATTGCAAAGTTCAAATGACGATATGTTATTTGAAATAAGCGATGGTACTCACACATACTTTGTAAAAGTTGCCCATCATACACAATTAGAGCGGTTTGAGTCTGAGGCTCATAGCTTAAAACTTCTAACCCAAGAAAGCCTCTTTATGGTGCCCGATTGCGTCACAAGTGGATCCAACATTGAATATGCATTTTTAGTACTTGAATGGCTTAAGCTCGATCAACAACCACACACTATGTGGCATATTATGGGCAAACATCTGGCAAGCCTCCACCAAAAACATCAACAAGCGATGTTTGGTTTTGATCATGACAATTTTGTTGGCCCAACTCTACAGCCCAACCGATGGCATAAAAAGTGGGATGTATTTTACGCTGAAGAACGTATTGGTTGGCAATTACAGTTACTTGAAGAAAAAGGCATTAATTTAGTTGATAAAGAATATTTGATCCGATTTATAAAAGACTTACTCCATAGTCACCATGTGGAGCCCTCGCTACTGCATGGCGATTATTGGCGTGGGAATATGGGCTTTATTCAAAACGTACCCTGTATATTTGATCCTGCTTGTTATTATGGTGATCGGGAAGTCGATATTGCCATGAGTGAACTATTCGCCCCGCTTCCCGAAGCATTTTACCTAGCTTACAATAAGCAGTACCCGCTGAGTAATGGATACGAGAGCCGCAAACAAATCTACCAACTTTACCCAATATTAAATCATGCTAATATTTTTGCTGGTCATTATCTCACTGAAGCTAAAAAACAAATTGATTCACTCTTAAAATAACGTACTTTTTATTGTAAAGACGATGTCATAAAGCCGTAATACCGACTATATTTAAAATAGGATTTTGAAAACCCGTGCAGTCGCTAAAATGACTCGATACGTGTTTAGCACTGTTACCTTTGGCTCAATTGCCAGGTTGGAGTAATTATGAAAAATCAACTCTCACAACGCATTACCTGCCCACATTGCGGGCATCATATCCACGTAACCTTAGACGCCAGCGAAGGCGACCAAGATTACTTTGAAGATTGCAGTGCCTGCTGTAACCCTATTCATTTTAATATGCATATCGATCATGCTTATAATAAAATAGAGTTACACATCGATAGTGACGACGAACAAATATTTTAACGGCTTTGCTTTAAATAGTTCTCAACAGTGTTGATGATTGTAAAGGTTTGTTGATCAACCTCAATATTTAGCTGTTCGCCAACCTTTGCTAAGCCTAAGTTGGTAATAGCTAATGTCTCTGGAATTAAATGCAACCAAAAGCCATTATCATCGGTTTCACCCACAGTTAGGCTCGCGCCATTTACACCAACAAAGCCTTTATACAATACAAATTTCTGCCACTGAGAGGTTAAAGCTAGTCTTATTTTACAATTATCTTGCGTATTAATAATGTCATCGATACGTGCTGTAAAATGAATATGACCCGACATAATATGCCCGCCTAATTCAGAACCAAATATCATTGAGCGCTCGAAATTAACTTTGCCATCAGCCGCTAATTGACCTAAGTTTGTTAATTTGAGGGTTTCGTCAATCACATCAAAATAAACATGCGCTAATTGGTTCTCAGCCGGACTAAATTTCACTACAGTTAAACAACAACCATTAATCGCAATGCTTGCACCGATTTCTAATTTATCAATGTATTGGATGCCTACCGAGAGTGTTAAGCGTAATACGCCTTCACGCTGCTCTGTCGATAAAACTGTCGCTTTAGTTTGTACTATTCCAGTAAACATATTAAATCATCTTCACTTTTCTACGTTGGTAGTGAGTTTATCACTTAAGGGTTAGTGAATCATCGATATAAACTTTTATTCTTTTATAAATCAATTACACTAGCGGCCAATTATTTCTTATTTAGCAAGCACTATGACTTTTTGTAATTGGGAAGCTAAACGCCTTATTTCTCTTGCGATCCCAGTATTTTTAGCACAAGTAACCTTAGTATTAATGTCGGTGGTTGACACCATTATGGCAGGTCAAGTGAGCCCTACTGATCTAGCCGCTCTGTCAATAGCTACCGGTGTTTGGAACCCTGCAATGCTTGCCCTGCAAGGTATACTACTGGCCTTAACGGGTATTATTGCCCAGTTCTCAGGCGCTAATGATAAAAACGGCATTAGTCACTACTTTCAACAAGGGCTCTATTTAGCCGGTTTATTAAGTGTACTTGGTTTTTCAATTGCTTATTTTGCTGACTTAATCATTTTGCAACTTGATACTAGCCCAGCCATTGCTGCTATGGCCTATGAATATATTCATTTTGTAAAATGGGGCATTGGCGGTTTTTTAGTGTTCAGTGTTTATCGTAATATTACCGAAGGCATGGGCATGACTAAACCTGCATTTTATATTAGTTTACTCGGACTTACTGTTAACATCCCCGCTAACTATATATTCATTCACGGTAAATTTGGCATGCCTGAATTGGGCGGCGCTGGGTGTGGTATCGCCACTGCACTGGTATTTACTGCCATGGCAATCGCGCAGGTGATATATTGTCAAATGAGTAAAAAAGTCGATGCAAAAGGGCTACTCGCGAATTTTAAAGCACCACAGATAGCGACAATGTGGAATATTACCAAAGTAGGTATTCCTATTTCACTGGCCACCTTTTTTGAAGTTACCTTATTTGCCTGTATTCCACTTTTTATTGCCCATTTAGGAGCGGTGGCGGTTGCTGGGCATCAAATAGCAGCCAGTGTCACCACTCTACTTTTTATGATGCCACTTAGCTTGTCTATCGCTATCAGTATTCGTATTGGTAACTTGTATGGGCAAAATCACTTTGAGCAATTGAAAAAAGCAATCTCCACCAGCTACTTATTAGCCGTTATGATAGCGATATTATTAGCAGCCATAACATTTTTTGGTCGTGATATTATAAGCCAACTCTACACCGACGATTCGCGAGTAATCGCACTTGCAACATCGATTATGATTTTAGCTTGTATTTATCAGCTACCAGACGCTCTACAAGTTGCCGCAAATGGCATTCTAAGAGGTTTAAAACACACAGCGCCAATTTCGTACATTACGTTTATTTCGTACTGGCTAATAGGCTTTGCATTAGGCTATGTTTTAGCTCGTACTAATTTGATTGTGCCAGCGATGGGCCCACACGGGTTTTGGATAGGTATTATTGTTGGTTTAACCGTAGCTGCTATTTTATTAATGTTAACCGTCGCTAAGCGCTTTAAACGTGAACCATTTATTCAATAACTTTAAAACAGTATCAGGTAAGCACAAACGCGTTTTTGTTTACCTGACTATGCTTGTCTCAATTTTACTGACTACAGCCTGTAGCGAGCAACCCAGTGACACGTATCACGAATACCAGTCGCGTCTTGCTAATGCGCTGTCATCCCCTGTGCCAACGAACGCACAGCTTACTAATATAAAATTAACCCCCCAACTTTTATTAAGCCAAACACAGCTCAACGTGAGCATTCTACAACTAGCGCAACTTAGCTCATGCGCACTGAGCACCTTAATTGCTCAGCACAACTCTCAACTAGGTAAAGTAGCCACTCCTGCGACTAAATTGATTTATCAAATAGAGTTCATTAAGACCGCTCCAACGTGTTTGCGGACCCTCGACAAAACATCAAATAGCTACCAACAAATACAGGCCGCACTGCATTATAAACAGGCGCAGCTGCCTGCCTACTTCATGCAATTTTTATATGCCGAAGCTGAACTCAAACAAAGTTGGCAACTAACTCATTATGAACTCGATACCAACCTCAACGGCTTAGTAGAAACAGAGTTGGCTTTACAGCAATTAGCGAATATAAAAAACCAAATAACCGCTGAGCAATATCAGCAAATTAATACTCATCATATTTATAAAAGTTTAGAGCAACTAAATCGCTTTAACTTTAATCAAGCACTCATCACAGCCGTAAGAAAGCAAACGCTACTTAACAATGTAACGACAAACTACCTTGCAGATATAGATTTAACGAGTCTTTGTAATCCAATAAAAAATAAAAAACAGGCGCATATTGTCAGCAATGTATTTAAAAAATATTATTTAGCGCAATTGCAGCCATATCAAGCACAGCTCACCGGTGCTTTAGAGCGACTCATGCCCTATTATCGCGCTATTTGGTTACAAAATGATCACGTGGATAACGCTTTAGCACCTATGTTACAACCCAGTCAGTCAAACAATCTACTTAACGGCTTAAAGCAATCAGCGAAAGAGCATGTAATTTGGTGGCAAAGATTTTATAAAACGTGCGAAATCAGTCCGATATGAATAAAAAAACGGCAAACAAACCAAAAAACACTATTCTCGCTTGATTCACACAAGCGCACGCTATATATTATCGACCGTTGTTAAGCAATTAACAGCGCTTAAATTTATGATACGACCGTAGCTCAGTTGGTTAGAGCGCTACCTTGACATGGTAGAGGTCGGTGGTTCGAATCCACTCGGTCGTACCAACATTTAAGAATCCTAAAAAAATTGTACGACCGTAGCTCAGCTGGTTAGAGCGCTACCTTGACATGGTAGAGGTCGGTGGTTCGAATCCACTCGGTCGTACCAAACTTATTGCTCCCTGTAATAAAGTTAGTTTAAGTATTCATATTGTACGACCGTAGGTCAGTTGGTTAGAGTGCTACCTACTCTCTATGCCCCACGCCGACATCGGTGGTTCGAATCCACTCGGTCGTACCAAATTTATTACTCCCAGTGATGAATTTAATTTAAGAATTCTATTGTACGACCTTAGCTCAGTTGGTTAGAGCGCTACCTACTCTTTATGCCCCACGCCGACATCGGTGGTTCGAATCCACTCGGTCGTACCAAATTTATTACTCCCTGTGATGAATTTAATTTAAGAATTCTATTGTACGAGTGTAACTCAGTTGGTTAGAGCGCTACCTTGACATGATAGGGGTGGTGGTTCGAATCCACTCAGTCGTACCAATCACAAATAAACTTATATGCAAAAGAGCTCAACGCTAAAATATAAAAAATGTGTGAGTTTAATTGGCATCGGCATTGGATAATAGCTGCTATGTATAAAATATGAGACGGCGGTGAAAAAACCAAAAGAAGGCCAGGCCTTGCTCACAAGGCTAGCTGTACGCTTTAGAGGCTGCTCTATTTGAATGCATTACAACATATCGTAAACCACGGTGGCGTTTCACGAGTAAGATAGCCCGTTATGAATAGTCAGCACTGCGGCTGTGTATCTATCTCATTACTTAGTATTGTTTAATTTTTGCATGAAGCCCATTGCTAATTCTCTCAGTCTATTAGAATTATTGTAATGCTTTAAGCTTGCTTGCAACTCTTCAACAGCCTGAGCTGTAAGCCCTACGTTATCTAACGCTAAGAAATATAAATAAGCATACTGCTCATTAGTATTGTCTAATTCCATAGCGGTTTTAAAAGACTGCACGGCTTTATGCTTTTCACCCGCTCTAATTAATGCCATACCATGGGTAAAGTTAAGCGGAGCAGATATCGGCACGGCGATTAAGCCTTTATCAATCGTTTGCTGCATCTTGTCGGTTTGACCCAATCGAAAATATATGTCCGCTAAATTGACATAACTGACATCAAAATAAGGATCAACTGAGATTGCTTTTTCTAAAGATTTAATTGCAGCATTAACATCTTGTTTATTCAACGCTAAACTACTTTGGTTTAAGTTTCCTTCACCACGCCATGAATTAACATTATTTGAATGTGCAAGCTCCACAATCGCTTGGCTCAGCTCATTTGACGGCCGTTGTTGACTGCTTAAATTTTGAGCAGCAGCAACCCTAACCGCTTTAAATTTATCATTAAGTAACTGTTTATAGCTTTTTAGCCGTTCCATTTCAGGAAGCAAAAACCCTATTCTTGCGATCGCTAAACGAACCAAAGGGAATGGAGAGTTAACCCAGCTCTCCACAATTGAGTTATTTAGCTCCACACCGCTATTTGCTAAAAAAGCAATGGCACTTGCTCTGTCGATTTCATTCAGAGATAAATTATTAATCGTGTTCATATGCGCATTAAAAGGCACTGAATTTAATGAGCGTAGCTCTAACATTGTGTGCTCTGCAATACTTAATTCAGGCGCTTTACCATGCCATTGTTCAAGTGTGTCTTTAGCCCAAACATTAGTTTGATCAGTATGACATTCCACGCAGGCATTTGGAGTGTCATATTTTATAGAAATGTCTGGGCGAGGAATTTTGAAGCTATGGTCACGACGATCATCAACCCCCATATAACGTTTGGTTGGCATATGACAATTTACACATTGTGCGCCCGCAGAGTTATCTTCATGGCGATGATGAGTTTTTGTTTCGTATTCTGTCGCACTATGGCACTGCAAGCAAAGGCCATTGGTTTTAGTTTTAACCTTCATCGAGTGCTTGTCATGGCAATCAATACAATTTACGCCAGCTGCATACATTTTGCTTTGTTTGAATGAGCCAAAAACATACACTTCTTCTTTTATTTGTCCATCTGGGTAGTATAAATTAGGCTCTATAAAAGAAGGGCTAAACTGATCTAAAAACTCAGTGCTATTATCAAAGCCATCTGTCAGTGGGCTGCGTAAAGAATGGCAAGCATAACACCCTTCCATAAAACTATTATCGCGCTTTTCGCCTTGCCAACTGGCAATTTTATCATCGCCAACAAACTGCCAGTGCGACATATCGCTTGGCCCTACTTTATTGCTTTTATTATATTTTTTTTCTTTATGTTCATCCGATATATTGCTATGACAAGAAGCACACCCTACATTTATATTGGTAAAGTGTGTATCAAAGGTCTCTTTTTCAATATTGTAATTGCGCTTTAAATTATCTGAATGGCAATCCGCACACATGCCATTCCAATTTTGTAGCGGCTGTAACCAATGCAACCGGTCGTTTGGAGCAACATCTTCTTTCTCATAATTTGCATACCAACGTTGCCCGCCATCTTCTAAGCTACGACTATCCCAAGCAAAAGGAAATACTTGATATTGCCCTTTTTCAACCTCAATTAAATATTGTTGTAATGGCGTAAAACCAAAAACATAGCTAACCGTGTAGGTTTTTTTTTCCTTTTTTTCGGTTAAATCGATAAGAAACTGGTTGTTTTTCTTATAAAAAAAAGCTGTTTGAGAAAAGTGTTTAGCAGTTACATTATCAAAATTTGCTAACACATTTTCTTCATTTGCAACCGCCATAGCGTTGGCATGATGAGATTGTTGCCATTCGGCAGTTTCTTGTTGATGGCAAGATTGACAGTCATCATTTGCACTTGAAGGAAAAGCGACAACGGAAAAGCTAATAACCAGTAAAATTTTAAATATATTTCTCATTTTAACCCTGCACTCAAAAGCAAAATGTTGCTTATTTTTTAAATTATTTTTATTAAGTCACAGCTCTCATTATGTGCTGGTCAAAGCATAAGTAGTCAGTAAACTAAAATCAAAAAAGTATGAAAACCGAATAACATTCCCTCTAAAAATGGTGTCAGGACTCGACAAAAGGCGATGTTATTTGCTTGTTAAATCAGTATCTAATATTTCACACTATTGGCAGTTATTCAAGAAAATTAGATAGTTAACAGCTTCGCTTAACTTTGAATTTTTCTAATATAAACAGATGTTTGCTGTTAGTCATTAGCAAGTTGATAGTAAAACGATGCAGAAAAAGGTTGTACCCCAGAGATGTAATTCAGTGCTGTGCAATTTTAGTGTTCAGCTTAGCAAATTAAGCCTATTGATTAATAACTCAATAGGCTTTTAAGTAGACGATTATCGTGCAACAAACATCATGTTGTTATTAATGAATCTCGAGTTAATTCCTTAATACTATTCGCCCCTGTCAGCGTCATTGCTACTCGCATTTCTTTATCATATAGATCAAGAAGTTCCTCAACACCTTGTTGCCCTCTAGCAGCTAAAGCATATATGTAAGAGCGGCCTAATAGCGCACAATCTGCACCGAGAGCCATCATCCGACAAACATCTAAACCAGAGCGAATACCAGAGTCTACAAATATTTTCATATCGCCTTTCACGGCATCAGCAATAGCAGGGAGTGCGCGAGCGGAAGACATTGCGCCATCAAGTTGGCGGCCACCGTGGTTAGACACCACAATACCATCAGCACCAAACTTGACTGCATCTTTAGCGTCTTCGACATCTAAAATACCTTTTATGACCATAGGGCCATCCCAAAAATCACGGATCCACTCTAAGTCTTTCCAGCTAATTGAAGGGTCAAAATTAGTGCCTAACCAACCAATATAATCCTCAAGCTCGGTGGGAGCACCTCGATATTTAGAGATATTACCAAGATCATGAGGCTTACCTAACACCCCAACATCCAACGCCCATTTAGGGTGCTTCATAGCTTGGAGAATACGCCGAGAAGAAGCAAAAGGACCGCTCATCCCAGAGTGCATGTCGCGGTAACGTGCGCCCGGTACTGGCATATCAACAGTAAACACTAACGTTGTTACACCTGCAGCCTTAGCCCGTTGCAAGACATTTTTCATGAATTCACGATCTTTTAGCACATACAGCTGAAACCACATCGGTCTTTGAATTGCTGGAGTAACCTCTTCTATAGGGCATACTGAAACCGTTGACATGATAAAAGGCAGGCCTTTATTTTCAGCCGCTTTAGCCGCTTGTACTTCGCCGCGTCTAGCATACATTCCGGTTAAGCCAACAGGCGCAAGAGCAATCGGTAAATCTAACTTTTCGCCAAATATCTCAGTGCTCAAATCAAGCTTAGACATATCATTTAATACACGTTGCTTTAGCGCTATATTAGATAAGTCTTCAACATTACGGCGCAGTGTATCTTCTTTATAAGAGCCGCCATCAATATAATGAAATAAAAATGGAGGCAGCCGCTTTTTGGCTGCTGCTCTGAAATCTGTTGGTGCAGATATAATCATCGTCTATTCCTTAGAATAATTAAGAGCAATTAAGTTATGTTTCTCAATTGCTCTTACACTTATTAACCTTTATAGCGCACAACGGTTTGCTCTTGCACACCTAAACCACCAATACCTAAGCGCATTACATCACCTTCTTTAAGGTACACTGGCGGTTGCATACCTAGACCAACTCCAGGAGGGGTACCCGTACTGATGATGTCACCTGGTTGTAGGCTCATATATTGGCTAATATAGTGCACTAAAAAAGGCACTTTATAGACCATGGTATTGGTATTACCATTTTGTACTGTTTTACCATTAAGCTCTAACCAAATACTTAAATTATTAAAGTCACCTACTTCATCTGGGGTGGCTAAAAATGGTCCTACTGGGCCGAAAGTATCGCAGCCCTTGCCTTTACACCACTGGCCTGCACGCTCAATTTGGTACTCGCGCTCAGATAAGTCATTAACGACACAAAACCCAGCAACATAATCCATAGCATCGGCTTCTGATACGTACTTCGCTTCTTTACCAATTACCACACCTAGCTCAACTTCCCAATCACTTTTTTCAGACTTAGGAGGTAATTCGACATTGTCATTAGGACCGACAATTGATGACGTCGCTTTAAAAAATAATACCGGCTCTGGCGGTACATCCATGCCTGACTCAGCAGCATGATCAGCATAGTTAAGCCCGACACAAATCATTTTTCCTACTTCTGCGACTGGCTCAGCAATACGTACATTGTCTGCAACTGCAGGTAAAGATGCGAGGTCAATTTTCTGTAATTTAGCTAGGCCATCTTCAGCAAAAAAGGCGCTGTCATAGTCATTAATATGCTCTGATACATCTCTAAGTACATTGTCAGCATCTAAAATACCTGGCTTTTCTTGACCTACTTCACCAAATCTTACTAATTTCATAAATACCTCTATTCGTTAATTATTACTATTCATTTAAATCGAAAACTCTTTCCATCAGCTGCCACTTACTCCCCAAGTCATAACCTGGTAATGCTTGCTGAAATGTACTCATTAATGCTTCCCACTCTTGTACCTTATTGTTCATAAGATCCATTTGTTGTTTTTGTGCAAAGCTAAAATCATCTGTTGCCACTACAGTCATAAACAAGCGATTACCTAGCAAATAAATCTGCATATCTATAATTCCGGCTTGCTTAATTGAGTCAATCACTTGAGGCCAAACATTGCCCTTAGCGTGGTACTTTTTATATTCGTTAATTAACTCAGGATCATCTTTGAGATCCAGCGCCAAACAATACTGTTTCATCATTTACCCTACTTTTTGAGAGCGTTTGCCATAACTCGCAATAACAACAAAGCAAATAAGTGGCAGTACAAACGATGCTTTTGTCGCAGAGAATCCATCTAGCACAGTGTTCATATCGATGATTGATGCCTGTGCCATTGGTAAGAACGTGCCACCGACAATAGCCATTATCAAACCTGCAGCGCCTAATTTCGCGTCATCGCCAGTCCCTTCTAGCGCAATACCATAAATTGTAGGGAACATAAGTGACATACAAGCTGAAATACAAACTAATGCGTAAATACCCGCTATACCTTCTAAAAAGATAGTGGCAATAGTAAAGCCAATGCCTGCCGCGGCTAATATCATCAGTAAGCGACCTGGATTAATGTACTTTAGTAAAAACGTACATACAAAACGGCTTATACAAAAAATGATCATGGCATATATATTGTACATTTGTGATTGCGCTTCAGCCGCTTTTTCTGACATACCCGTTTTAACCAACACTTCAGTGCCATAATGAATAATGAAGGTCCAACACATAATTTGTGCACCCACATAAAACATTTGTGCGATAACCCCTTCACGATAGTTACGGTTTTCAAACAAGCGTTTAAACGTGCCGCGAACATCTAAGTCACTCGATTTTTTTTCTGTCGTAGGCATCTTTTTAATAGCAATAATGATTAAAACCACAAGTACTACAAAGCCAATAACTAAATAAGGATTACGAATAACCTGTAAATCATTACTTGTAATTGCAGCCAGTTGCTCTAAAGCGGAATTAGATCCCTGGGCAGCGAGCTCTCTGCGCTGTGCATCTGTTGCCGGATTTAGTTTTTGAATAATAAATTGGGTGGCAATAAACATACCCAATAAAGATCCAACAGGGTTAAATGCTTGAGCTAAGTTCAAGCGTTGTGTAGCTGTTTCTTTTGGCCCCATTGATAAAATATACGGGTTAGCACTGGTTTCTAAAAAAGACAAACCACAGGTCATTACAAAGAATGCCAGTAAAAAGGGCGCAAACGCTTGTGCTCCCGCTGCAGGAATAAATAAAAAAGCCCCTAATGCGTAAAAAGCTAATCCCAAAATTAAGCCCGCTTTATAAGTGTACTTTTTTATAAAGATAGCAGCGGGAATAGCCATCAAACCATACCCACCATAAAAGGCAACTTGCACTAACGTGCCTTCAGCAGCGCTCATTTGCAAAATTTTAGAAAACGCTTTCACTAAAGGGTTAGTAATATCATTAGCAAATCCCCATAAAGGGAAACATAACGTCACCAAAATAAATGATGCTAAAAACGCCTTCGGTACGACTTCATACTTTTGAGATGTATTGCTCATTACGCACGTGTTGTTCATTTTGACAACCTTTTTTATTGTGTATTGTGTTGTGTGTTAGCTTTGTATTGGACTAGTTATTAATAGTGACAAACCCACCATCAATCGGAATATTAGAGCCAGTAATAAACGATGCCTGCTCTGAGCATAAATACTGTACTAAGCCCGCAATTTCTTCCGGTGTTCCCATTCTGCCAATAGGTTGAGATTTAGATAACTTTTCGAACATTTCTTCTTTTTTATCGGCGTAATTTTTCTCTAGGTAGCCTTCAACAAAAGGAGTATGAACACGCCCAGGCGCAATACAATTACAACGAATACCGTAATCAACATAATCTCTGGCAATTGAATAGGTCATCGTTAAAACAGCCCCTTTACTCATTGAGTAGGCAAAACGATCTGGAATACCCACCGTTGACGCTATCGACGCCATATTAATAATAACCCCGGCACGTTGCGCCTTCATGATAGGCACTACCGCAGCAGCACAGTTATAAACACCTTTAACATTGACGTTATAGACTTTATCTAGTTCTTGCTCTGATGTTTCTTCAATTGTGCCAACTGAACCAATACCCGCGTTATTGATTAAGATATCAATGCTCTTATTGTCTTGTGTAATTTGTGAAAATACGTCAGACACCGCTGCTGCATTTGAAACATCAACCGTGAATGCATCGGCTTGCCCGCCCGTAGTTTTAATTTCTGTGGCAGTGGCTTCTGCCGCTGCTAAATTTAAATCAAGGACAATTACTTTATAGTTAGCGTCGCCGAGAGCTTTACAAATACTGTAGCCAATGCCGCTGCCACCGCCGGTTACTACTGCTATTTTATTTTTCATTTTAATATTCCTTAACTTACTAATTTATAAAAAGCTTTCGCCGTATTAGACCAAAGGTTTTGTTTATCTTCTGCGCACCAATCATCAGTTAGTTGCTCGGTTAATGAGTACCAATCCGTGTAACTACTGTTAATATTGACCACCGGCCAATCACTGCCCCACATCATTCGTGACGAGCCAAAAATTTCAGTCACGAGCTGTAAATAATGAATGAAATTTACAGCCTCAGTTTGCTCACTCGCAGCTTCTGTTGTTAGGCCAGATAGTTTGATATACACATTGCTACAGGTTTTAAAAGTACTTAACGCGGTTGCCCATGTCTGAAACTCATTATTGGCAATGTCTGGTTTCGCACAATGGTCGATAACAATGTTTAACTGCGGATACTGCTGCGAAATGTTTTTTATACTCTCCAGATGCTCTGTTTTAACTAACGCATCAAAGGTTAAACCCCGGGTTTCTAACTGCTTAAATATCGGTGCAAAAGCGGGATTTAAAATCCATTCAACATCCTCAATATCCTGCAGCATAGGCCGTACACCTTTAAATTTTTGCAGCTCGCAAAGGGTAGATAATCGTTGACATACCTGTTGTTCAGATAAGGTCCAATCAATCCAACCCACAACCCCGCCAATAACTGCACTATTTTTAGCCAGTGCTAACATAAAATCAGTTTCAGCATCTGTGGCAGCCGCCTGGACCAGCACAGTTTGAGCTGGTTTATGCAGACTGACTGCTTGCGTATAGTCTTCAGGTAAATAATCACGATACAATTGCGTTAGCGCTGGTGTTAACCACTGGTAGTCACCTCGGCTTAACTGCCAAAAATGATGATGGCTATCTATCACTGTATGAGACATAACATTTACCTTTTATTAGGAAGTGGCGCATCTTCTCTTAATAAACCAGCCTGGATTAAGCTTGACCAAAATTCGTCTGGTATTTCGTGCTTAAATAACTCGACTGTCTTACTCACTCTGCTTTCACTGCCCATTCCCGGAATAACGGTTGCAACGGCATCATGGCCCAGTGGAAACTGCAGTGCGGCTGCTGCAAGAGGAACCGCAAATTCCTTACAAATATCTTCTATTTTACTGACCTTAGTGATGATATCTGTAGGTGCAGGTTCATAGTTGTAATGCGGCACACCACCATTTTGTACGCCTGTCGCTAAAATCCCTGAGTTATAAGGACCGCCTAAGATTATCGAAGCGCCATACTGCTGACACTTAGGTAAAAAGCTATCTAAGGCATCTTGCTCTAATAACGAGTAACGTCCTGCCAATAAGAAACAATCAAATTGACCTAAACCCATCACTCTTTCACAAACTTCAGTTTCATTTACGCCTAAGCCGACTGCTTTGATCAAGCCTTGTTGGCGAAGTTCATCCAGTGCTTTATAGCCACCTGAAATTAATTGTTGGTAATAGTAAGAGTCTTTATCACCATGCGTATCAACACCAATATCGTGAACCAGCAAAATATCAATTTCCGCTAAGCCTAAGCGCTGAATACTATCTTCAAACGAGCGCATAATACCGTCGTAGGTATAGTCATAATGGGCATCAAATGGCATCGGGGTATCAAAGCCATATCTCAATTCATCTACTTTGGCATTGCGATCGGGGGTTAATATCCGCCCAGCCTTAGTCGATATAACATAATCAGACTTAGCGCGAGTGCGCAGTACATCGCCCACCCTACGTTCACTTAACCCCAAGCCATAGCGTGGCGCAGTGTCGAATAAATTGATCCCCAAAGATAACGCCGTATGCAATGTTTTTTGGGCTTCATCATCAGATATTTTTTTATATAAATTACCGAGTGATGCCGCACCAAAACCTAGCTCAGATACCTTTACTGCTGTATTACCAATTTGTCTATTTTTAAACATACAACTTAACTCCACTACCTAATTGTAGGTAAACAAGTTGGGCCAATCGCCTCAAACTTCTTATAAGTTAAAACAAATTCTTGGTGGCCTAATGCCTCTGATTTAGATGACTTACCTTGAGCAACTTCGCGTACCAGCTGATAAATTTCTTCACCAACTTGCTCGACACTTGCCTCGCCATTAATCACTTTACCCGCATTAATATCCATATCGTCTGACAAATTGTCATAGGTTTCTGGGTTTGCGCACACTTTAATTACAGGCGAAATCGCAGAGCCAACAACCGAGCCGCGACCGGTAGTGAATAAAATAATATGCGAACCAGATGCAATCATTTCGACTATCTCGGCGTTATCAACAATGTTCGGAAAGCCAAACATGGGTTCGCCATCGGGGACCACATCCATTAGGTATAAGCCACCTTGTGTGGGAATATCACCGGGTTTAATTAAACCATGTATTTTTGAACTACCCGACTTTGCGTAAGCACCCATTGATTTTTCTTCTTGCGTTGACAGACCACCTTCCGCATTACCTGGCGCAAAACTACCGTACCCCATTTTGGTATAATAGCGTTCAGCTTTTTCGACCGACTTCATGATCTCCACGCCCAACTCTGGGGTAATGGCACGTTCAGCCATAATTTGTTCGCAGCCAATTAACTCACCCGTTTCTTCAAACATACAAACGGCATCATCAGTAATTAACTTATCAAAACAAACGCCAACAGCTGGGTTTGCCCCTATACCACTGGTACCATCTGAACCGCCACAAATGGTGCCAACCACCAATTCGCTGATGTCCATAGGCACGATTTCTGCTTGATATGCACTTTGGAGAAGGTTCTTAACGCTAGCTAAACCAGCATCAATTGTTTTACGAGTACCACCCGTTTTTTGAATGACCAAGGTTTCAACATCACGGCCACTCGAAGTGATAGTATTTGCCAATTGCTCTCGATTAAACCCTTCGCACCCTAAAGACACAATCAACACACCTGCTACGTTTGGGTGAGTACATAATTTTTCCATGATGTTTAAAGAGTAATCATTTGGATAACAACCTGGAAACCCGATTAACTGCACATCGTCTTGAGCTGAGCCATTCACAATTGCTCTTGCTACATGATGGGCACACTCAACTAAATAAGTCACCAAAATAACGTTACGAATGCCTTTGCGGCCATCCTTCCTTAAATAGCCTTTCATGAGTTTTTCCCTACTTTCGATTGACGAGTATGGCTTGCTATGTAATCACTTTTCATATTATGCAGGTGTACATGTTCGCCAAAAGCGATGTCTTGAGTTGCTGAACCAATAGAAACGCCATATTTTAAAATTTTGTCACCTGCGGCAATTTGTGTTCGAGACAATTTATGCCCAACAGTAATATCTGCGGTCATCGTTACTGTGACGCCTTCTAACGTTATCGAGTTACCAGCAAGTAATTCTCTACAACATACAAAAACATTGTCTTCTTTGTTCAATAGAACAAAATGTTTATTTATCATTTCTACATCCTAAAAATATTGTTCTAGTGGGCCATTCTTGTCCAAGTAAAAGACCTTTCCCACATTAATTGAAAATATTTACCTGGCTGCTAACAAGCTTTCCTGAGCATGATTTGATTTAAGCACTTATTTAAAATCCGGTCAATAAGAAATGTGTATTTTTATATTTAAATGTACAATACAAGGAAGGCAACAACAAACAAGAAATAATTGTAAGCTACTGATTTTAAATTGATAAACTGAAAATAAACGGAGGGAAACGGATAAAGCATTCAATTTAAATTTAATTAACATAAATGCAACTAAGACATGATCATACATATTTAGGAAAGCGAAATTTAGCAGTCTATAAAGGTAGGTCAGAAGCTTACAGCCAATCTAAACGCAATCATTAAAAACACTTAACGGGGTTAAACCGTGTGGCTGGTTCAAGCCATAGCCGGGTGACTCGTTACTTAAAGTAGGAGTGATACTGTATGCCTCAACTCAAACATGACAAGATCATAAACTTACCCCCTCCTCAAAAAATTTAAAAATAATAAATTACAATTAGTTAGCATTATAATATCTTAATAAAAAGAAACTTTAGAGATACGTGATCTAGCGAGTCGACAGCAAATAAAACTCCTAAAAATGGATAATACTTAAAAATTAAGTTGACTCTTTATAGTGTTGCAACCTATTACTTTAATTACCTTTTAAGCTTTACTAACAAACTAAACACACTCGGTTGTAGCAGATTTTTTACTGTAAATACCATTTGAGTTTTGAATGACCACAACAATAATACACACTTCACCACGAGTGCATTTTTTAAAAAACCGCTATAAAACCTTAACCCCCACCCATAACCAATTGAAATAATATAAGTTATTGAAAATATTCTTTATCATTGCTTACTGTGTTTTTTTATATTTAAAAGTATCAACGTGTCATTTTAAAATAATGTAAATTTTATTAATTAAACTATGGAGAACACACACAATAAAGAAAGCTCTAAAGGTTAGTGCATTAAGTTTAGCAATTATCAACACATTGACTATTTCAACATTAGCGAATGCAGCCCAGCAAAACGAAATAGAAACAGATGATAATGAAACAATATCTGTAACAGGTATTCGCTCAAGCTTAAGTCACTCACAAATGATTAAACGATATTCAGCATCTGTCGTAGAAGCTATTTCAGCCGATGATTTAGGTAAATTTGCAGATGAAAATATTGTGGATGGCTTGTCTCGAGTCCCTGGGGTCAAGTTGAAAGAAATGATGGAGGTCAGCAAGGAGACCGAATTAGTGTACGTGGTTTGGGACCACAGTTTGTAACTGCGACTGTTGATGGCCGTACTTTATTATCTGCTGGTAGAGAAGGTGGGCAAAGCAGTGTTCGCTCTGTTAATTTAAATGTACTACCCGAATATGTTTTCGGGCGTAATAGTAAAAATAACAACGGCCGTTAATGAGTTTAACACTAAACTCATTAACGGCCGTTGCAGAGGCATTTCTATGTTGACGCTTTTAGATTGCTATAAAAAATTAAGCTTTCTAATTTAAATTCTTTCCACGTACATATAGAACGCCGGTAAACCTTTCGCTAAACCACTTTCGTCCGTTATATCATCAAACCAAGCTCGAACATCTAAGTTGCCAGTTTCTAAACGAGTTTCGAAATTTACCGAAGTCGCGCCAGGCTTAATAGGCTGGGTTATTGTTTCGCCATTAAGCTGTAAGTGAGCGAACTTTTTTCCGATTACTTTATTAGCTGGGATATCATGTAAATATAAGGTCATTTTATATGTGCCTTGCTTATCTACTTTTAAAGCCCAAGGTGAAACCATAAATTTGTCTTCGTTACCTACCCAACCATGGCCTTTACCCCATTTATCGGTGCCAAATCCCGGCCACCATGGTACTTGCCCTGTATTAGGCGACAACCAATCCATACCTGTTAATCGAGATGGGTTTTCATGTTCAGAACCAATAATAGGACGTGTAGTCGGTGTTCCTTTACTAGTTGTATGCTCCCACCACTGATCATAAGCTTTAGCCATCGCTGCAACACGTTCTGGGTATTGTGCACTCACATCAAGTTGCTGCCCTGGATCGGTGCTTAAATCGAATAATTCAACTCCCCCATTTTGCTCGGCATGAACATAACGCCAGTTACCTTGCATTACTGAATAAGGGCGCTGAGGACTTGGGTTTAACACCCGCTGATTAGTCACCACCATGGTTCTATCTGGTAAAGGCGTCCCCTCTTTTAATAGAGACACTAATGAAATACCATCTACGTCGATGCCTTGCGCTTCTATTCCTACTAAATCTAGTAAAGTGGGTAATAAATCAATGTGAGCAGCCAAATCAACAAACTCACCTGGTTTACCTAAATCACCATTCGGCCATCTAATAAAAAATGGGGTTCGGTGTCCACCCTCATAGGTTGAGGCCTTACCCCCACGCATATAACTATTAAGCGTACTTAATTTTTTTCCTGTTTTAGCTTCAATAGCAGACTTCACCTCGGCAGAAAGTCGAGTAAGCGGTTCACCATTACTTTTAGTCGCCATTGATGAGCCATTATCAGTCATAAAAATAAAGATTGTATTGTCTTCAATATTATCATCGCGCATGGCTTGACGAAGGCGTGCAACGTTATCATCAATATTGGTGATCATGGCGTAAAATTTAGCTAAGTCATCATCAAGGCCTAATGCTTTATAGGGTTCTATATACTTTTCAGGTGCCCGCCAAGGAGTGTGTGGAGCGTTGGTAGATAGGTATAAAAAGAAAGGGGCATCTTGTTTAGCTTGCTGATGTACAAACTCGATAGCTTCATCAAACCACACATCGGTAGCAAAGCCGGTATACTTCTTTTCTTGGCCGTTAAGGAAGTAGGTATCATCAAATTGATCATTTTCCCAATAGTCAGGTGCTTGGCCAACACCGCCTCCCCCATGCATTAACACATGGTCGAAGCCTTGATCTTCTGGTCGAAATGGGTAGTTCTCGCCTAAGTGCCATTTACCAAACATCGCGGTGGTATAACCTGCGTCACCCAAAATTTCTGGCAGGATATTATGTTGGTTCGACAACATATGTCGCCCCATTACGGTATGCCATACCCCAGCACGTAATGAATATTGACCACTCATTAAAGCGGCTCTAGTTGGTGAACAAGTAGGGTCAACATGAAAGTTGCTAAAACGCTGACTTTCTTCAGCCAACGTCGCAATATTTGGGGTTTGCACAATTGGGTTATCATGCATACTAAAATCACCATACCCCTGATCGTCTGTCATTAGTAAAATAATGTTCGGTTTTTTAGCCGCGGATACAACTTCGCCAGTTGGGTCATTTGCATCTGAACGACTACTTTCCCCACACCCAGCCAGACTTATCACCCCAGCGATGGCCAACATAAAAATATTCAACCTTTTACGCTGAATGGAGTACATACTTAACTTCATAACCTTTCCCTTAACTAATTTTTATGGAAAAAAATTTCATTAGTCCATGTATAAAATCTCGAGGCGTTCATGCTAAATAACATGCAACTAGCAGAGATCAACTTAACAACATTGACAACAATTTAAGCTTAGTCACCACTAATAGAACACAAGTGACAACAAGGTTTTATTATATATAAAAAGATACACAGGGTTTTTTAATATGTCAACAATTTGCATCGCTCGAAAATAACAAGTATTTAACCCATACTGCCGTTTTATAACAACTAATTAAACAGCAGCTTCAGCAGCGATAAGCTCAGCTATAAATAAGTCATTCTGGGATTGCAGCTGGTGATCTATTTAAAATAAAGCTCGTGATCAATGAATAAAAATAGCTTGTGCTCGTTAGCCTTGCCTCTGCAATGCCTTCTCGGTCGTTAAGCTGTTACCAACGCAAATTAGCAGAGCATAATATAAAAAACTTAAATTCTGCTATCAAACTTTAGTTTAAATGCACTTTTAAATATAAAAGAATACAAAGGTGAAATGCTCATGCTAATATCATTTTACCAGCTAGTAAGCAGCGGCTAAAACAGACTTAGTTTAAACCGTGTAAATCCAACGTATTTTTATACACTGACTAACAGTCACTGTATGAATGATTTTATGTTACATAGAATAACTAGAAGAGCAGCTCATTGCTGAAAACAAATGAGCCACATTTTAACTGATATGGGTGTAGTGAACGGTTAATTAATTTAAAAACAAAAAAGCCTTTCCAAACCCGCTACACATTTTCACAACATTATGATCACGGCACGCTGCTTAGAATAACGCCAAATAATAAATACTTAAAGGCGAGCTAAGCAGCATCAAACCCTAACGCAGCGGATATCTCAAGCGCGGCTTGTTTAATTAATTTATGGGCATCGTCGATACTCGTTTGATGTGAGCCATCTAAGTATGCAAAGAAAGGAACAACTAAAGCCGCTACAGCTTGGTCTTGGTAGTCGAAAACTGGATATCCAATATCTTGTATACCCTGAGCCTGTGCACTGTGAATGCTTTCGTAACCTTGCTTGCGTACTTTATTTACCATTTTGTCAAGATCAAATTCAGTATCATTTGCATGATGGGCAGGAATACGACTTAACATTTGTTCGCGGGTATGTTGATCGGCAAATGCTAATAACAAATGTCCAGAGCAAGTGCGCATTAGAGGGGCTTCAGCGCCTAATCGAACACTAAACACTCTTGTTGATGGTGAGTCTTGTTGCACCACAACATGCCCTTTGCCTTCATAATATATCACCAAATGACAAGACTGCTCTATCGCGTACGATAAGCGTTGTAATACAGGCGTTGCAATACTGGTCAAGCGTTTAACTGGCGGGAAACGATGTGCTAAACCAAACATTTTTAAGGTTAGCATATATCTATCGCTACCCGGTTGCAGTGAAACATAACCGCGTTGCTCTAACACCACTAACATCCTAAACAACTCACCGACTGATCTATTTAACGTTTTGGTGATCTCACCAATGTTTAAACCTTCAGCCTGATTTGCTAGTAGTTCCAGAATATCTAATCCTTTTTCAAGTGCGGGTGCACTGTATGTTTTGCGCTTAGATTGCTCTGGCTTATCTTTTGTCATTTTTTAACCTTGTTTAGTCTTTGCTAATATTCGCTGTGTAATATGATGCTTTACATTTTTTATAAGAACAAGCCTGTTTTCTGCAACACCAATATCAAAATCAACCTTGCTTAATTTGAATAAAGAGTGCTGCTCACAGTATATGTTTTATTTTCATTCACTATCTTCACTTCTAAATTAACAAACCAATGGCGCACCCCCATAGCAAGTACGTCTGACGTTGCTGTATATCGTCCAGGTTGTGTTTTTGAAGCCACCAGCTCCATTTCAGCCTTTAGCCATTTCGCATTGCCGGTATGGCCGTTATCTTTTGTGTAGTGAATTGTTGCTTTTGTCACTTGGTACTCTTGATTACCTAGGTTAACTATAAACTCGGCTTGTACTTTGCCTGAGTTGAGATTTTTAACTGCAAGTGACTTAGCCCAAACGCTACCTTGACGCACAACTTGCGTAGCAAAAAGATAAGGCTCGTCCTGCTGCCAACCCACTCTGTGCCCATGTTTAATACCCGGCTTAATACTCACCGAATAATCAGTCGTTAATTGATGATAAGTACGCGCTTGAGCATCTAAGGAAAAATGTTTATCTGCTCGCCACGTTAACCACAAAGAAGGCTTTAAATAATGACCAACCGCCAGGCCTGGCTCCCAAAAAGTTTGGTATGCAAAGTTCCCCTGTAAGGCTTCTTTATATTGATTCTCCATGCTGTCTAAAAAACCACAGCCGTAAATAGGAATTGAAAAATCGAAGCTATTATCAAATCCCATAACCGTTGCAGTGATCACCCCGCCCCAAGAAATCCCGGCTAAGCCAATATGTTGCTCGTCAATATCCGGTTGCGATGCTAGAAAACTCTTGGCACGGATCACTGCTGACACGGCATGAAACATCCATTGCTCTGTTAAGGGTTTATCAAAGTCAGCGTAAATTCCATCTCGAGAGGGCCCAGAGTTTAAATGTTTTTGCCACTTCAAACTGCCTTTAATTTTTGTTGTGTTAAGGTTATCAACAACCGTGTCAGTTTGCCCTTCAACAGCGATAGCCATTGCTGCAAATCCCGCATCATTCCACTTTTCTACCCACTGTTTAAAGGCTGTGCCTCCCCCACCATGAACGAGTACCATCGCAGGCGTTTTACCCTTAGCTGTTTTTAACGGCATAACGGGCAGCTTATAAAGAGCAAAAATCTGCGTGGTTGTCATATTGCCATTGGCTGCGGTGTAGGGCTCTCCTTCTAAATAGAGCTCCATCATACCGTCTGCTCGACGTTTAGAAGATATAACCTTTGCGTTCGCGTTTGCCGATAGCTGGGAAAAATGCGCCTCTAATTGCGCTCTTGTATTAATCTGCATAGAGTTTGCAAATGCGCACGCGTTCAATAAGCTGCTACATAAAATGCTAACCAGCAAAATGTTAAGTCTTTTCATTAATTATCCGGCTCAAATTTCAAAAAGGTGTTGTCATTGTTCGATTAATAACGAGCAAATGACAATCAATGGTCTTGGCTTTAATCTATAAATTAACGCTCACAGCAGCAAATTTAGAGGAGCGCTGAAGAGCAAAGTCCTCATCACTACCGAACAGCCCATTTTTAAACAAGTCATTCTTTGTTGTATTTTATACAAAAAATTAACATAAATGATTAATTTTATATACTCAATTAAATTTTATATTTGAAAAAGGAGTCAGTGCTGTACTGTTAAATAATAGCCAGGACGAACTTTAAAGAAATTGCGAATTTAATAGCTATGCAAATAAAGAATTGACAAAAAAGTAACATCAAAATATATTTCATATACAACTTGTCGTTTCATATTTAAAAAAACCCACCAGAATGGGATTTTAATCCGCTGTAGCTGCATTTTTAATAAGCTAAACAGCATAACGCTTAATTAATTGCTTGCTCTATGAGTGTTCAAAGCAATGACGACTGACAACTTAAAGTGTGATGACTAAGCAACTAGTTACCACAAACCGTTTGACTGATTATCACAACAGGTAAATACAATGCGCCGAAATTCAATATCCCTATTACACTGTTTAGCTTTTGTGTCGTTACTTACTCTGAATATGCCAGCGTTTGCTGAGTCCTTAAGCGCCGCTGGCAGTAAAGAAGGCAAGCAACCGAATGTGATTTTCATTTTTACCGACGACCAACGCTTTAATTCGCTTACCATGACCGGCGATCCCTTATCGCCAACTAAGTATATCGATAAGTTGGCTAAAGAAGGTATTTTCTTCGACAATGCATTTATTACCAGCCCTATTTGTGGCCCTAGCAGAGCAAACATGTTTACCGGTCAGTGGGAGCGAAAAAATAAAATTGGTTTTCACACCAGATCTAAAAACGTTATTACAAAAGAGGTTTTTGATGATAGTTGGTTAATGCAGCTTAAAAAGCAGGGTTACTCCACTGCGTTTATTGGCAAACACCATACAAAAATTGCCGATAAAAATGATACGCCTTTACGTAAAAATATCGATTTTGCCTACTTTGGCAATGGCCATTTGGGATTTCATTTTAAACGTAAGCATAAAGCCTTCTCAAATTTAAAAAATCAAACACAAATTGAAGGCTTGATGGAGGCGACTAAAGCTTATTTAACTCAAAACAAAGATTACGACTACTTTTATGAGAATGCTGAGCCTTTAACTAAAAAAAGTATACAGCGTAGAGATCCCAACAAACCATTTGCGGCATGGATTAACTTCAATTTACCTCATGCATCAAGCATTGGTTCAATGGGTAGTCTGAAAAGCGACCCCGCTATTTATAAAACCCTTTTTGAAGATAAACGCGGTCAAATAGACTTACCTGCGGGTTATCCTGTGCCAATTAGTTTACCTAAAGACGTTTATGGCACAAGTGACTTAACCAAATACTATGTCACGAGTAATAAGAAAAAATTGTTAAACGATAAATTAAAGATGACACGAGCAGTACATGCCATAGACCTGTTTGTTGGTGAGCTGCGTGAACAGCTAAAAAGTATGAATGAAGATCAAAATACCATTATCGTTTTCGCTTCAGATAATGGCTTGTTACTTGGCGAACATGGGCTAGGTGGAAAAACGATTCTGTATGACGAGTCGGTGCACGTTCCGCTTATTATCTACTCTCCGTTTTTTGACAATAACACGCAAGGTAAGCACGTAGATGAGTTAGTGGTTGGCCAAGATATCGTAGCAACTATTTTAGATATGGCCGGTGCAAATATACCTTCGTCATATCAAGGTAAAAGTCTAGTGCCACTGATAGAGGGAAAGAAAACAGACTCACCATGGAGACAAGAGGTGTTTCTTGAAAACTTGTTTACCGACCAAGGCTACCCAAGACAAGAAGGGGTGCGAGATAAGAAATTTAAATACATTCGCTCGTTCAGTAAAAAACAAGATAGATTGAAGTATTTACCAGCGCAGTCTTTTACTACCAACGAAGAACCTATTTATGAAGAGCTGTTTAATATCGTTGCAGATCCTAACGAATTAACCAACCTCGCTAAAGACCCTAACTATGCGAAAGAGCTAGCGTACTATCGCGCGAGAACCCAGTCATTGGTACAAGAGCTTTACTAAAAGCCAATTTAAACGCTTTATCTGTATTTACACCGCTAATAAACAGTGAAAACGCATGTTTATCAATTTTTTATTAGCTATCAATATAAGTGGAAACAAGTTGCTGTGCATTTTACATTTACCGAGACAAGGATGTCCTACCCTCATGTATCAACTTGTTGTTTTAATCACTGTATTATTTCTCAGCGCGTGTAGTTCCTCTGTAGAAACAGCGAATAGTGAACTCTCACGCAGGCAAACCATTCCTGCAGACTGGTTTAATACTGGGCAACTGGCGGGGGGTGAAAATAAACTCAGTGCCGAGCCCTTAATAAGCATCCCTAAAGCACTACAACACATTCTCAAACAGGCTCAGCTAGATAACCTAACCATTAAAATGGCATTAGCACGCCTTCAAATTAGTCAAGCGACTAAGCAAAGCGCTCAGGCCACTGCCTTACCCCAGTTGGATGCTGTTTTAGGTTCTAGCCGAGAGCAATTCATATGGGCTGATGAAAAAGGGGTACAAAGTCAGTATTCAACTAATTTCCGAGCGAGCTGGGAATTAGATTTATGGCAAAAATTAGCCAATACGCGTGCCGCTACCCAGGCTGAACTTACCGCCTCCGAGTTTGACTTAGCGGCTGCAAAACAATCTGTAATGGGGCAAGTGTTATTAAGGTATTTAGATATCCAACAAGGGAATGAACTGGTTTATTGGTCTAAACAAAACTTAGCCCGCCAACAACGAAGAGTAAAAATGACCGCCCAACGCTTAGATTCTGGACTTTCTAGCACTCAAGATTACCGTTTAGCACTAAATAGCTTACACACCATTGAAGCGGATCTTAATCAACAAAAACTGAGTCTTAATCTAGCCAAGCAGAGGTTTAACCTTTTAGTTGGGCGCTACCCCAGTACGCCCATTGCCAGTACCAACTTAGAGATTGGTTTACCTACTCTCATCAAGGTTATTTCCCCTAACAAAGTATTAGCGCAAAGACCTGATTTATTAGTGGCAGAATTTCGCTTAATGAGCGCATATTATCAAAGTAAAGCGGCAGACAAAGGGCATTTGCCCGACATTAACCTCAGCGCGAACCTGCAAGTAAACCGCGCCGATTTTAGCCAACTATTCGATTGGCAGTATTGGCTCGCAAACTTAACCGCTAACTTAGTGCAGCCTCTATTTAGCAACGGTGCTATTGATGCACGTATAAAACAACAACATGCTAGGCAGGACTTAGCCCTAGCCCAATATCAACAGAGTTTACTTACGGCTTGGCAAGAAATAGAGCAAGCCTTATACACCGAGAAGCTGCAACGTCAGCGCTTTATTGCCTTAAAAAATGCGTATACACAAATTGATAACGCTGAAAAACGCACGCTAGCAAACTATCACAATGGTTTAGCCAGCAGTTTTGAACTGCTCAATATACAAACGCGGCGTATTGCTGCCAAAGTCAATTTGATCCGAAGCCGTTTTGCGATTTTATCAAACCGAGTGAATTTAATTTTAGCGCTAGGTGAACCCTTCCCTATTTCTAGTGAGATTTTGTAACATGTCTGGCACATATTTTTTCATTGGCAACCTGCCCCCTGCTAAACGTAAAATATTAATCGGCAAAATAATTAAGTGGTTTCTATTACCTTTTGGGTTATTTTTGCTTAGCTGGGCCGTGGTCAACTGGCTAGATGAAAATAAACCTCAGCCGAGTGAGCGTCCCTCTCGGGTTAAGTTACATAAAGTATTTGTCCATAAAGCCCAGCAAACGAGTGTGGCTTTATTGGGCTATAGCCAAGGTCAAATGTTGCCCAAATACGATTTAGAAATTCGTAGCGAAGTAGCGGGAAAAATAGCGAAGTTATCTGAAAACCTAGTGAATGGCGGTAAAGTTTCAAAAGGTGAACTGTTAGTACAAATCGACCAACAAAATTATCAATTGCAAGTGATCCAAAGGCAGTCAAGCGTTGCCCAAGCAGCCCAGCAATTAATTAAAGTTAAAGCCGAATCACAATCAGCACAAGCAGAGCTGGCCGACTTAGGCCGCCAAAACCCATCTGATTTAGCATTAGGTATTCCACAACTAAAACAAGCCGAAGCCGCTTTAAACGCTGCAAAAGCAAATTTAGCTATCGCTGAGCTAGCCTTGGCTCGAACGCAAATATTTGCGCCCTTTGATGGCCGTATCGAAAAAGAAAACTTAACCGTGGGTCAATATATCAATCGCGGCGGATTAATCACGCAATTACATGGCACAGATATCATGGAAATAAGGTTGCCAATGACCTCTGAACAATTTAGCCAAATAGGCTTACCACTTGATTATTACACTGATCACACTCGCTCTGAGTTTCCGGTTAATCTTAGTGCCACTATTGGCAATCAACATTACCAATGGCAAGCACAGGTTACCCGTGTAGAAGCGGCCATTGATCCCCAAACACATAGCCTTTATGCCGTAGCCGAAATACATCAACAGCAAAACCAGCAGCAGCCACTGCTGAAAGGCTTATATGTTAATGCAGAAATTACGGGCCAATTAGTCGAGCATGTTACGTCACTGCCTAAGCTGGCTCTGCGTAGTAACGAGCAATTATGGATAGTAGATCAAAACAATCAGTTGCAAATACACATGGCTGATATCGTGCAGCGCACTCCGGGCTCTATCATAGTGAAAAATTTACCTGACCAAAGCTTAGTGATCACCTCAGCCTTAGCCATCCCGACACCGGGTATGCCATTATTACCGTTATTTGAAAATGAGCAACTGGCTCAACTAGGCAAAAGCCATGCAAAATAACTCTATTCTCGCATGGTGGATACGTAACCCTATAGCCGCTAATCTCGCAATGTTAATACTGGTTGTAGCTGGCAGTATGTCTTATTTATTAACCATAGAAAAAGAACCCTTCCCGACCGTTCGGTTACCTATCATGGATGTACGTATGACTTGGCAAGGAGCGAGTCCTAGAGATATCGAAGATCAAATAATCGTCCGTTTTGAAGAGGCGGTAAAAAATGTAGAAGGAATAAAATCTATTGTCTCAAATGCCTTCGAAGGGCGTGCCCAAGTTACCATCACTGGGGAGGAAAGAGTCGACCGACGTAAGTTTTCTGATGATGTGCGCGAAAAAATTAATTCTGTTAATGGCTTACCCTCTGACGCCGATAGACCCATAGTCACAGAGCGTATAAAACGTGATCAAATGATCAGAATCGCCTTACATGGCAATATTAATGAGCTCACGCTAAATAAATTGGCTCAGGAAATTCGTCGAGAGGTGGCAGCGCTGCCCTTAATTACCAATGTCGATATCAGCGGTAATATTAACGAAGAAATATCTATCCAAGTCACAGAGCAAAAATTACGTCAATTTGGCTTATCATTTAATGAAATAGAGTCGGCGGTACGTAATAACTCGATTAATACTTCCGCAGGTAGCGTCTATGGCGAAACTGAAACCTTTCGATTAAATGTACGCAACCGGGCTGAAAAACAAATAGACTTCGAAAAAATCATCTTACGCCACTCAGCTGACGGCGCCATATTAACATTAGGCGATGTCGCCACCATCTATGATGGCCTTGCCGCCAGTAAACGTTATTCCTCCTTCGACGGTGAAACCGCTTTACTGATCGATGTGTACAACGGCGATTATATGGATATTGTGCAGATGTCAGCCAATGTCAGAGAATATATAAAAGAAAAAATTCAGCACTTACCCACAGGAGTCAGCTTAACCATTTGGGAAGACTGGAATGATGCTTATCAGAGTCGCTTAGATACGATATTTAATAGCGCGCTGAGTGGTTTAATTTTGGTCTTTAGTTTGTTGTTATTGTTTTTACAACCTCGTATTGCCGTATGGGTATCTATTGGTATAGGGACAACATTCGCCGCCGCTTTTTGGTTATTGCCTAGCTTTTCGATCTCGCTCAATATGCTGTCCTTATTCGCCTTTATGATGGTTATTGGCATAGTGGTAGATGATGCGATAGTAATCGGAGAAAGTATTCATAAACAACATGAGTTGGGGCATCACGGAGCAAAAGCCGCATTATTAGGCGTACAAGCGGTTGCTAAACCTGTGGTGTTTGGCGTACTCACGACTATCATTGTATTTATGCCCATGGCATTTTTACCTGGCAGCACCGCAGAGTTCACCCGTACTATTGCCATCGTGGTTATGTTGGCCTTAGCTTTTTCATTATTTGAAGCTTTGTTTATTTTGCCTTCTCACTTACGTCATTTACCCGATGATGATGCTGACAATAGCCCGTCTAAACTCGCTCTATTGCAACAAAAATTTGCTGACTTTTTAGCCTGGTTAGGTAATAACGTTTACGGCCCTGTTATCGACGTCTTATTAGCGTATCGTTATTTAGTCGTTGCGGTGTTTATTTTAGTATTTAGTTTGTCGGTTAAATTATTGAATGACAATTTTATATTGCAATCTTTTGAGCCAAAAATTGAAGCCGACACCATTAGGCTAAACGTCACCTTACCCGAAAATGTCTCATTTGAACGTATGAACCAAGTACTCAATCAAATGAATGCAGGCCAAGATTTGCTTACTCAGCATGTTGCAAAGCTTAGCCTAGACGGTAATGGTCAATTTATCGATCATCATTACAGTCGGATATCCGGCAGTCGAATTTCAAGTTATTTAAAACTAGTGCCGTATGAACAGCGAATAATAGATACCGACACCGCGACTAAGTTATTAACTGAATACATTGGCGATATTCCTGATGCCGAAGAAATAGAGTTTAAAGCCACATTAAACGAGCGTGAGCCTAGAGTGGCGTTTATGGTACAAAGTCATAATTTAGATGCCATGACCGTTGCGGTAAAAGAACTTAAAAATCATTTAGCCGAATATGACGATGTATATTTAGTCAGAGACAGTTTAGCCCGTGGCAGTAAAGAGATCATGCTCACCATGAAACCCGGTGCAGCAGCATTAGGAGTGAGCTTAAAAGATATCAGTCAACAAGTGAAACAAGCTTTTTATGGCCAAGAAGTACAACGCCTGCCCAGAGAAGGCGGCGATTCAAGAGTACGCGTGCACTATAGCCGGGCAGAAAGAGAAGACATTGACTCACTGTACGCATTAAAAATTAGAACCCGAAATAAAATAGAAATTCCGCTAATTAACCTGGTGAATATTGAACTCAAGCCCGGTGTTAGCCGAATACAAAGACGAGATGGCATGAAGGTCGCCTGGGTCTATGCCGACTATGCCGGCAACAACTTGAATGCATTAAAACAAAGCATTCGCAATGAATACTTAGTCGCTTGGGCCAAACGCCATCCCGAAGTTAATATGGATAGAAAAGGCCGTTCACGAAACCAAGATGAATTTATGGATAAAGTGTATCACTATGAGGGGTTAGCACTGCTTATTGCTTACGTATTAATGGCCGTGGCCTTTAAGTCTTATAGCCAACCTTTACTGATCATGTCGGCGATACCCTTTGCATTCACTGGCTCTATTTTCGGCCATTTAGCCCATCAGGTTTATTTTGGCGCATTTTCGATGCTAGGCATTTTAGCGGCCGCTGGTGTCGTGGTAAACGACAATATTGTGCTAGTAGACTGCTTAAATAATTTACGGGCTAAAGGCAGCAGCCCACTTATGGCGGTAAAGGCAGCGTGCCGTGCTCGTTTTCGCGCTATTACTCTCACCTCTTTTACCACCTTTGTCGGCTTAATTCCTATGCTTTCTGGTGATACAGAGCAAGCCAAGTTTTTAGTGCCAATGGTGGTATCACTCGCATACGGCATTATATTCGCTACACTGACTACCCTAATTTTAACGCCATGCTTATATTTAATTGGCGTAGATATCAATAGCGCAACAAACAAAGCTCACCACCTCTGGAGACATTTAGATAAAGCATAAATATTAAAGTGTTAACTAAATTGGTTAGTTTGCAGGAAGTCATTGGTAAAAGAACTTTATTAATATTTATTAATAATAGTATTAAAGGCTTTCACATTTAAGTTATTCAACTAAAAGGAATCAACATGACAATAGTCAATAGAATCACCATTGGTATCACTTTTATTAGTATTGTTCTGTTGTGTAATGGCTGCAGCACATTAACGGTAAACAAGCCACATTCAAGCCAACAAAATTGGGTTGTGCTCGATATTAATTCAGCAAATGACTCGAAAGAATTGTCGTTCGTCGCTAAACACAAAGGTCAGTTTGTCGTCCAATTGCTTAGCAATAACACTGATGAAAAACGTTTAAGTAAAATAAACATCAACGGTCAAACCCAAAGCGAAGTATTGGAGGCTAAATACAAGATTGATTCGGGCACTGTTTATGAATTTCCCCAGCCGGTAACGTTGGAAGCTAAAACTCAATACCAGCTAAAATTAACAACACAACTGCAAGTCAAACAAATTAGAATTATTCCTCACTTTAAAAACCCTATCGGAACAGGTCAATATGACAGTGAATGGCTGAAGATGCGCCAATCATCAGAAAAACAACAAGCTTTACGTTGGTTTAAAGACGCGCGCTTTGGCATGTTTATTCATTGGGGCTTATATTCTCAGGCAGGTGGTATTTGGAATAATACCCACATAGAAAATTCCCCCTACCCTGGCCCTAGAGTGGCAGAGTGGCTGATGTCGACCTTCAGAATTTCTCGCGCAGAATATCAACAACTCGCGAGGTCTTTTAACCCAGACAAATCCTTTGCTGAAAATTTTGCAAAACTGGCGAAAGATGCCGGCATGAAGTATGTGGTTATTACGGCTAAACATCACGATGGCTTTGCACTGTACGATTCAGCCGTATCAGAATACGATATTGCAGATGCGACGCCTTATCAGGGCGACTTAATCAAAGAACTGTATGACGCCTGTTTATCTGAAGGACTAGAGTTTGGCGTGTATTACTCCCATGGTAACGACTGGCAAGATGGCACTGACGGCAACTACGCGAATGTTAAAAAGCAGAACGACAAACTAGGAATATACACCCATCCACAAGGTAAGAACTTATGGGATCCTAGTAGCAATACCCATGCAGAATACTTAAACAACAAAGCCTACCCGCAAATTAAAGAATTACTCACTTTATTACCAAAACTTCGTTTAATTTGGTTTGATGGAGATGGATTGATTACCGAAAAGCAAGCTTTTGACTTTTACAAATTGGCATACAAAATCAATCCTAATGTATTAGTGAGCCGTCGTGTTGGTTATCAATTTGGTGACTACCTAGATGCAGGAGACAATGTTATTCCTTCTGCATCAGAAAAAATAAACAAACAATGGGAAACCGTTGGCACAACCAATAACTCTTGGGGTTTTAAGTCGTATGATGACGACTGGAAGAGTACCAAAGAATTACTTTATTATTTTATCGACATTATCTCCAAAGGTGGCAATTATTTACTCAATATAGGACCTGATGGTAAAGGCAATATCCCTCAAGAGAGTGCCCAACACCTAACTGAAATGGGCCTGTGGGTATTAACCAATAGCGAAGCGATATTTGGTACAACGCGCTGGGATATAAGTTATGAAGGCGCGAGCGAAACCCTGTTATCGGGAACGGGACATCGTGAAAAATCAGGGTTTAATCGTCAATTCACCCATAAAGATTTTTGGTTTACAGCCAAGCAAAATAAAGTGTATGCAATGTCCTTAGTACCTCCACAAGACAAAGTTAATATTGTTTCTTTGCGAAAAGATAAAGGAAAAATTGGTGCGGTAAGGCTACTTGGCAGTACTCAAAAATTAACATGGAAACAAACCGAACAAGCCCTCGAAATTGATGCCCGTAACTGGCAAAACACAGAAAATGGTTTTGCCGTAGAGGTCATTTTTGAATAACACTACTTGGCAAACACATTGCCCCCCAAAATAAGAGCAATTTTATTACTCTGACGTATAAGAACAAATTAAAGCCCTTGCTAACAAACAACGTAGCATACTGATAACAACGATAGAGATAAGAATGAAAAATTGTTATACCACAGTGTTGGTTTCCCTCACTACCTTGATTAGTAGTGCACAAGCACAAGTTAGTTTAGCTCAAGACAAGTGGACTATCGGCACACAACAACAGTGGGTCGATAATACTTTTGTGCACAAAGATGTCGAAATAAAAAATGGCCAAGTCACGTCAAACGCGAAAACGATTATGGTAAAAAGTCATTTAAAAGTATTCGAAAATAAACGCAATGCTGCAGCGATTACGATCAATCAATCATCCGAGTGGGCAAATTGGCAACCGGCTACAAGTGTTGGCCCAATGAATTTACGCGGTGCACCAGTTGCATTACAGGTAGCCCCCGGAAATTATTGGATGTTCGGTCTTTACAAAGCACCTAAAGAAAAGTTTGATGCTGAATCTATTGAAATCAAAGGCTTCGATGAGCCTTTAGTGACAACGCCATATCCGAATGTGTTTAATGCCCCTGTAGGGCTAAAAAAAACAGAAAAAGGCTATCACGCTTGGCATAGTAAAGATTTTATCAACTGGGTTCACTACGGCCCAGTATCGGACCGCAAAGGCCGTTGGATGACAACGGCTGAATATGTTGATGGCAAGGCCTATTTATATTATGACTTTCCTAATGATCAAGACCCGCATCTTATCATCGATGATGACCTGACCGATGGTAAAATTGGCAAGCGTTACGGCATGGTATTTAAAGACCCTTCGCATGGTTCAGATACCGCGATTATTCGTGACTTAGACGGTAAATTTCATTTGATTTATGAAGATTGGAGCCCGATAGATGCAAGTCGACATGCGTGGGATTCACCTCTGGCCGGTCATGCTGTTAGCGAAGATGGCAAAGGTAACTTTAAAATTCTTGCGCCAGCAGTTGATGAACGCACTCAGCCAACAGGTAAATTTAGCGAATATCTACACCCTCATTGGCTTAAAGAAGACCCCGCCAATTATACCGGAAAAACATATACGGGCACAGCAACCTATCATGGGATCAAACCCGGTGAAAAAGTGGCTTTTGGTGAGTATGAAATTCATCAGCCCGCGCAGAATGCATATGGTGATTGGGCCGCCATTGCTATTGGCGGACAGTATTACCTCTTTAGCGATTTTGATCCCGCGACCTCTCACCCTAAAAAAAGCCCAATGAGCGTGGCATGGTTCACTTCCTCTAGTATCGACAAGCCCTTTACTTTTAGCGGTCAAATTGGCAGAGGTCACCCTGATCCAGATATTATTTTTGCCGAAGGAGAGTTTTACTTAGTCACTCAAAGACCTACTGATTTTGTAAGTCCTGGGCCATGGGTAGAAAGTGTGGATGTACGTGCCGGCGTTGATACAGATGGAAATGGTGGTGTAGATAAATGGATTGATTGGCATGAAGTTAAAGAACACTACGCTGCAATCCCCGGATTTTCGAAGCAGATAGCGAAAACACCTGCGCGACTCGATCTTAGTGGGCTGCCACCTGGTTATGGATTTCAGTTTGAGCTGCGTATCACAGATACCACTGATAACCCATCCAAGCCAATTATCGATACGGTTGAGCTGATATTTAATTAAGCAAAATAGACAGCGTATTCGTCATTTACAAACTTAAGGCACTTTAATTATGATGAAGTTTAAACTATTTCATAGGGTATTTTTGATATTGCTATTTTCGCAACCAACAGCTTTATCCGCGAAATCAGCTACACCGACGTCACCAGTCAAAACTGAGCTCCCTCCTAATATTGTGTTTTTAATGACCGACGACCAACGTTGGGACACAATAGGCAGTTATGGCAGTAAAGATGCTATCACCCCTAATGTTGATAAGCTTGCCGCTCAAGGGGTTAGTTTTGACAATGCCTATCATGCTGTGGCCATTTGCATGCCTAGCAGGACGACGATGTTCACCGGACGTTATTTTTCAGATCATCGTGTAGGCTTCACCTACCCATATAAACGTACGTTACCGGCGCAAGAGTTTGCTCAAAGCTATCCGGCACTAATGCAAGACGCCGGTTATCGTACAGGGTTTATTGGCAAGTTTGGCGTTCGCTTGGAAACTTTACCCGAGACAGTTGCCGAACACTTTGATTTTTATGCAGGTATTTCTACTACCAGTAAAAAAGGACCTCACTTCCCGAAAAGTGATAAGAAGTTAGCTCATATTTACCGTAAAGATCGTAATCCTAAAGAGCGTACCTTAATTAAAGGGGACGCTATGATCCGCTTTTTAGAAACACAGCCAAAGGGTCGACCTTTTAGCCTCTCAGTCAGTTTCGATGCGGTTAAGAATGACCGTGATACTGACATGTATGGTCCACATGTTGAACTGTTTAAAGATAAGAAAATGCAAATACCTGACAATTGGGTCGAAGGAAAAAATGAACGGCTTCCTAAAGTATTGGACTATAGCCGCAGCACCTACCTTCACATGAAACGAACATCTACGCCTGAACTGTACCAAACGCTTGCACGACGCTTTGCAGTACAGAGTTATAGTGTAGATGATCAGGTACGTCGTTTACTGGCTAAATTAGAAGAGATGGACGTGCTAGATAATACGATCATCATTTACACCAGCGACAACGGGCGCTATCACGGTTCACGTGGGCTTTACGACAAAGCGATTCAATACGATGAAGCCATTAAACAACCATTGATAATATTTGACGGAAGAGCCACCAAAGAAAACCAAGGGCATCGGATTGATGCCATGGTGTCGTCTGCAGATATTGCCCCCACTATTTTGTCTTTAGCCGGATTGGACATTCCGGCAGTGATGAAAGGCTATGATTTAGTTCCACTTATGAACGGCAATCAAGACATGACAAAGTGGCGAGATGGGGTATTAACAGAGAACTTTTTCATTCAGGAATTAGTAAGAACAAGAGGGAAAAATGTCGAAGCCATGAACGATGATGTAGTAAAAAATAATCGCTCTTATCGTAGCCGTGGAATACGTACTAAACAGTATCAATATTTTGAGTATTTCGAACATACACCGGTCGTTGAAGAACTTTATGAGCTAGCAAACGACCCTGATGAACAAAATAACCTCGTATCTGATCCGAACTATAAATCGACGTTAGCAGAAATGCGCAAAAAGGCAGCAAAGCTTTATGCAGAAGTCCTTCAGTAGGCCAACACAAGACACTTACTTACAAACCATATTACTAGGAACGTTTCATGCGTACAGAATACTTTATAAAAAACTTCCACAGTCACAAAAGTGCCGTTTATAAATGTGCACTCGCGCCGATAATGCTATGTGCTGTTGGTTTAATATCTTCGGCTCATGCAGCAGACATTTTTGTCGCACCATCAGGCGCTGATAGCAACAACGGGCTACAAGGGCAACCTGTTGCTTCACTTGCTAGAGCCAAAAAACTAGCGCGATCTTTTGCAGGAAAAGAAGCGGTAACAGTACACATTGCCGATGGCGTTTATTATCTACCCGAAACATTAGTGTTTGAACGGATGGATTCTGGTAGTGAGCAATATCCGGTCATTTACAAAGCAGAGCATGAAGGGCTTGCAGTATTAAGCGGCGGTACCAAATTGCAGCTTACTTGGTCTGCTTATAAAAATGGTATTTTCCAAGCCAATACACCAGCAGGTTTACACATCGATCAGCTTTTTATTGATGGTAAAAATCAGCGCATGGCACGTTATCCCAATTATGATGCAAGCAAAAAAACAGCGGCGTATCAAGGTTATGCGGCCGATGCGTTTTCTGAAAAACGAGCCAAAGCCTGGGCCGACCCAAGCGGTGGTTATATTCATGCCATGCATCGTTCACGCTGGGGCGGCTACCATTATAAAATCACGGGGAAAAACAACAATAAGGTAACTTATGAAGGTGGTTGGCAGAATAACCGCCAAATGGGCATGCATGAAGACTTTAGAATGGTCGAGAATATATTCGAAGAACTCGACGTGCCAGGCGAATGGTTTCATGATACCCAAAAAAATACACTTTATTTTAAACCAGCCAAAGAGATAGATCTACAAGCGGCTAAGGTAGAAGTGGTTCGCCTGAATCATCTTGTCGAGTTTAATGGCACTGAATTAAACCCAGTACAGCATATTACCTTACAAGGTTTTGTCGTGCGTCATGCGGCTCGCACTTTCATGCAAACTAAAGAGCCTTTGCTGCGTTCAGATTGGACAATCTATCGCGGAGGCGCTTTCGTTCTTACCGGCAGTGAAAATATTCATATTTTGGATACTGAATTCGATCAAGTGGGTGGCAATGCTATTTTCGTCAACAACTATAATCGTGACGTGTTGATCAAAGGTTGTCATATTCATGATACCGGAGCCAGTGGTATCGCCTTTGTTGGTGACCCAAATGCGGTGCGGAACCCTTTGTTTGAATACGGTGAGAAAAACGACTTATCTAAAATTAACAAAACGCCAGGGCCAAAAAGCAACAACTACCCTGCTAATTCGACGGTTGAAGATTGTCTTATCCATAAAATAGGCACTGTAGAGCGTCAACCTGCTGGCATACAAATTTCTATGGCCAAAGGTATCACGGTTCGCGATGTCTCCATTTACGATACCGCCCGAGCGGGTATTAATATTGGCGATGGTACCTGGGGGGGGCATCTAATTGAGCGCGTTGATGTGTTTGATACTGTTCTTGAAACACACGACCATGGTTCGTTCAATTCGTGGGGACGTGATCGATATTGGCGCAGTGACCAAACCACATCACAGGCAGCGGTTGATAAAGACCCCAACTTACCCTTTTTGGACGCAGTTAATACCAGCACCATCCGTAATAGCCGCTGGCGCAGTGAGCATGGCTGGGATATTGACTTAGATGACGGTTCTTCCAATTACGATATTTATAATAATGTGATGTTGGCTGGAGGATTAAAACTGCGTGAAGGTTTTCGCCGTCACGCTTGGAATAATATTACGGTTCACAGCGGTCTGCACCCTCATGTTTGGTATAATAAAAGTGGCGATAAGGTTTATCAAAATATCTTTATGTCGCAGCACAAGCCTGCTCGAATGACTCGCCCCTTTGTTGACCAAGTTATAGTAGATAAAAACTTTTATGGCGAAAGCGAAGAAAAAGTAATGTCTGTCTCTAACAACTTAGCGTGGGATAACAACTCAATCTTTGGCGACCCGATGTTTATCGATGCAAAAAACGGAGATTTTCGCGTGAAGTCTAACTCCCCCGCTTTGAAGATTGGTTTTGAGAATTTTCCGATGGATCAATTCGGCGTCAAAAAAGCTTCGTTACGTGCTATCGCTCGAATTCCTAGTTTTAGTGCCCCTGTAAAAACCAAACGCAAAGCACCACCAGCATTTACAGGCGAATGGATGGGAGCGAGCTTAGTAAACCTTTCCGGTAATGACTTTTCTGCTTTTGGCGTCAGTAAACAAGCTGGAGGCGTTGTGATAAAAACAGTGCCAAAAGATAGCGAAGCCGCTAAAGCAGGTTTATTAGCAGGCGATGTTATTCAGAATGTTAATGGCCAATCAGTTTCCAAGTTACGTCAGTTGAATCAAGTGGTGAAACGTACTCCTGCGGATCTACTCAACCTAAAATTGGTGCGCAATCAGCAAGTCATCGAGTTGATGCTCCAGATGGATAAAAACCTGCAGTTAAAAAGAGTATCAAGCCCTAAAAAGAAGCAGCTTCAATAAATGAAATTAACTCTTGTCATACTATCAAATGGTCTGTTCTATTTACCAACGTGGCACAGGTGCAACTTAAAATCTATTATGACCGAGTATCAAGGAAATGTTGACGAGTTATAGTTTGTCAGCGTGTTACCTCCCCCATTTGACGCATCTATATGGATCATCATGTTGTGTTTACTACGCCCTATGTGTTTGTTCCAAACCGCAATTACGGTAGGGTTGATAAATCTATAGAAGAACAATGGCTAGCAAACGGGGAGCTGTCTTCGCCAAAATTGTCTGGAATATGAGATGAGTAGCGATAACCCGCCTATATTTTAGTATTTTCTTGGGCTAATTACCGCACAGTTACTGGTGCTCGGCGACAACTACAGAGTCAAAATAACAGCTTGATATTGTATTGAAATTTTCTTAACTTTCATCAATAATAAACACTTTCCCTATGGTGAGTTGTGCTAACAGCGTTTGCCATGGCTCAATGTCCCAATTGACTCTTTCTCCCATGCTTATTGCCCGTTTTAGATATTGAACAACTAGTTGGAAATTACGCTGTTCACCAAAACGATATGCTTGTGAAAGTAAATAGTAGTATTCTGGATTCCATTTTTGTTGCTCGCCTATTTTTGTTAGATATTCTAGTGCCAAAGAAAAGTTGCGTAATGCTTTATCTTGAGCAAATAATCTCAATTCTGCAGCCTTTAAGGTAGCCGAAATATCATCTTTCTCCGCTGCAGATTCTAACCAAAACAAGGCTTTCGTTTCGTCTTTCTGCACCCAAGGGCTACTAATCAATAATTTACCTAAGCGAGATTCTGCTTTCGCCAGACCATAAGTACTGGCTTGCGCAATCCAATCAATGGCTTGTTCAATATTATTCTGTTCTCGGTAAAGCTTAAGGCCATATTCATACATAGCGTCTGGATGGCCCTCTTCCGCCAAGCTTTTGAGGCGTTCGTTTGCTTCTCCTTCATACTGCTCTAACCAACTAAAATACTGCAATACCTGCGCATATTGAAAACGGTCTGTTAAGCTAGAACTCGCCTTGAGTCTTTCACTCAACCGAAGTAGCGATCTGTAGAAGTGCGCGTTTTCTCTACGTAAAGTGAGTTTATCGTAACTAGCAGTACCTAAATTGACTCTAGCAACAAACTCAACGTTTTCGTGTTGTATTGTAGGCTTAGCTAAAGAAATCCGAGAGAATTGATCGAGCAAAGTAGTGGCACGCCCATCGCGCTGCACTTCTACAATATTTCGAACAGAGCCGTCAGGCGCAAGGTCAAAATCTATAATGACAAAGGGCTCGCTAGACGTCGCCGTGAAACTGAAATCCATATCCAACGAGTCTTCACTGTCACTGTCACCGTCCATTCCGTATTCAGAATCATCTAGAAAGTCATTGTCAGCAAGGTCTAATTCAAAATCGTCTAATTCTAATTGCGCCTTTCCGTCAAAGGTAATCTTGTTTACCAATCTGTTTGCAGCAAGTTCAGGCAAATATTTTTTACTGATGTATTTTTTACCTTTTTCGCTTAGTAACTTATTCAGAAATTTTTGAATGTTTAGCCTTTCTTGAATAGGCATGTTACTTAATATTTTCTCTACTAACAATTTCGAATCATGAAAGTCGTACTCGGCCGCGAATGAAAAATATATAAGTGCATTGAACGCATCTTTATCGGTCCCTAAGCCTTTGAAATACATAGTAGCAAGCCGATAGTAAGCATAAGGGTTACCTACTTTTGCCGCATCCAAATAACTAGCTTTTGCGAGTTTAAAATTTTTCGCAGTATAATATTCTTCGGCCTTAAAAATATCATGGGCAAAGACAAGCGATGAAGATAAACAACATAGGGTTGTTGTAATGCTTATTAGCTTAGTTAAAAACATCATAATTCTTTTTCCATTTCAGCCCTAATGTAAATAATAATTTTACCAGTCATCACAATATTGTCTGTTGATATAACGGCAGCAAAATCTGATGGATGGATTTAAATGTGCAATGAAGCTTTGTCAATATATTTAAGGATAATCAATCTTTTTTATAGAACAGCGTTAATAAAATACAAATTTGAGTGGGCGTCCTATTAATTTGCTATTAATTTATGGCCACAAACTTATGCATCGCAAGGTAACCTAAAGTTAGTTTATAACCGCAACTGAATCATCCATTTTTGCTATTAGAGCAACCACATGTGATTCAGTTGCGATAAACCGAGCTTTGCTGTTATGAACAATACCAGTAATAGTATCGACATCAAATATCACGGCATTTTTACCAAATAATTCAGTTAATTTTTTTTCTTGTTTTTCTTGTTCTTTCTTTCAGCCTCAAGTTCGGCTCTATTAAGGTAGCCGTTTTTATCAACATCGAGTCGGCTGAAGCGCTTTGGTCCATTTTTCGGCTTTCTAATACTAGACGAAAACTCCTCGACGGTTACGCGACCATCAGAATTAGCATCTACTTTGCTAAATCGGTCTTTCTTAGTATTTGAGGTTGGTGAGGTTGTTGAACATGCAAATAATGTTGTTACAAGTGCTGTAGTAACCACTGTTTTTAATAAAATTTTCAAAATAACACCTTCTTTTTTTATAAGAAGTTTATGGCGGCAATCCAGCTGTCGCCATAAGCTTCTTCGTTTAACATTTAACGACCCATTCACAATGTGCTCGTTATACAATTCAGATGGAGCTCAAAAATTTTTCCTGTCACTTTTCAAGTCTCTAAACGAATAACTTTCAATAACGAGATCGCAAAATAACAACATCAGGTTAACATAAAGCCAAACCACATGTAAAACATCATTCCATATTTAAATTAGGTGAGTATGCCTTATTGCGATAGCAAGGAGGATGTCGACTGTGGCGCTACCACGCATAACATAATAATTTCATATCATTAATTACCATCCTTTTTACAAGCGCTAAGCTTGCTGTACTTATCTAATTTAATTTGTTCTCCTATTTTACCCCCATAAAATATGATCTGAACCAACAGTTTTGGACACCTCATTAAGTGAGTAAACTAACTCATAGAGGTGAATCATGACAACCAAGACCAAACGTAAATCCTATTCGGAAGAATTCAAAGCAGAAGCGCTAAACCTGGCGAGTAAAGTCGGTTTTGCTCAAGCTGCCAGAGAATTAAGTATCGCAGAGTCTCCGCTTTATTATTGGCGACCTGCTGCTCTGATAAAGGCATCTACATCAGATAGAGAAAGTACGTTAGCTTTCGAGAATGCTCATTTGAAACACCAAATAGTGGTGCAAGAAGAGGAGCTAGACATCATAAAAATGCCGCCACCTACTTCGCGAAAAATCAAAAATAACACGATTTGAATTTATGCAAAGCTACCCAAGCACATTCAGCATTATCAGAATGACTAAGGTACTTTGTGTATCGCCAAGAGGGTTTTATGCAGAGATAAAATCATGCGAGCATACGTTTAAGCGTAAACAACAGCAAATTAGATACTCAGGTGGAAGCCGTATTTATTGACAGTAAACAGCGACACGGTGCCAGACATATCCCAGTAGAGCTTACTGAACAAGGATATAAACATGATATCAAAACCATTAACAAAAGCATGGGACGTCAGGATTTAGTGGCTAAAGCCACGCGTAAATTCAAGTCTACCACCGACAGTAGACACAACTTTCCTGTGGCTCCTAATATACTTGAGCAGGACTTTACCGCCGATAAACCGAACCAAAAATGGGCAGGTGATATCACCCGGCTTTGAAGATTGGTTTTGATAATTTTCGATGGATCAATTTGGTGTCAAAAAAGCTTCGTTACGCGCTATCTCTTGAACTCTTAGTTTTAGTGCCCCTGTAAAAAGTAAACACAAAGCACGACCAGCGTTTACAGGCGGCTGGATGGGAGCGAGCTTAGTCAACCTTCCCGGTAATGACTTTTCTGCATTTTGCGTTAGTAAGCAAGTCGGAGGAATCGTTCTAAATAAAGTGGCAAAAGATAGTGCAGCCGCGCAAGCGGGCTTGCACGTAGGTGATGTCATTCAAAATATTAGTGGCCAATCAGTTTCCAATCTACGTCAGTTGAATCAAACCTTGAAACGTACCCGTCGGATTTACTCAATATTAAACTGGTGCGCAATCAGCAAGTCATTGAATTTATGCTCAAAATGGATAAAAACCTACAGTTGAAAAGAGTATCCGCGATAAAAAGAATAAATAAGACCTTGATTTTAGGATTCAAAAACTACCTTGGCCCCTTTGGGTTCATCAAATTGAATGCCACTATTTTATAGATTTCTATGCAGGATAAAGTTCTTATCGCAGACTATTTTGCGCCAGGCTCATCATTTATTGTTGTCGTGTATCTCAGCATAAAATCAACAATAGGTTTAGGGTCTTTGAGTGAGTGAGGATGATGGTCTACGTCGCTTTTGTGGATGACCTCAAAGGTGCCACCCATGTTAATATAACGCTGCTGCGCAATAGTTGTATTTTCAGCAATGGGAACAATTTTATCTGCATCACCGACCACATGGATAATAGGAATATTGGCGGCTGCAAGCGTTTTAAGAGTATCTATGGGATTGAACTGATAATTAAGGGCTTGTTCTTCGTTAAAACCATAGGCTTTGAGCGCTGTTTTCCAAGCACCCACAGCTCCTTGGCCTATACCCCTACCACCAGGCCAACTTTTGAAATCCATGACAGGGGCATCGCCGTAAATGGCGGCGACTTTTTCAGGGTTAGCGACAGCCCAATTATAGATAATAAGACCTCCACGGGACATACCTTCTAAAATGGCTCGATCCGTAAAGCGCTGCTCTACGCGTAAATAATGATAAAAATCATCCCAACGTTTAACCGCTTGAGGACTACCAAATAGCCCCTTAACATCACAAAAAACAACGTGGTAACCGCGTTCAAGCATAGCAAGATCAAATTGTGGTTCATGTCCCCAAAAGCGAGCTCGCCAAACCCATGGCTTGCCATCTGCCACTGTTTTAGGCACAACAACTTTACGCCCACCATCGGTATACATAATGTAGCCGTGCCAATTCGAAATTTCTCCCACAAAGGGTTTTTCTTCTTCAGCAGCTAAAAAACGGGTGAAACACACAAGGACAAGCAACATTATTTTTGTCATTATTTCCCTTAGTAAGGCTTATTTTTATTTGAAAACCCTAACTGTCTAATCAGATAGGGCATATTATTGAGAAGTAAAATTACGGTTTGGCGTGGGGTGCTGACCAGCCTTGTGCTTTAATTTTTTCTAAAATTTTACGTAGTTCAGCGGCTTTTTGCGGATGCTTTTCAATAATGTTAAAGCGTTGACTACTATCATTCGCCATATCAAACAACTGCCCTTTAGCATTATCATCACTCACATAACCATGCCTCTTTTGCCAATTGGCATAATTAAATCTCTCTAAACGACTATTTTCATTACCTGTCTTGTTATCAATTAAGGTCCAGTCATTACTACGAACAGCATATTTATTGGCGAAGGTATTATGAACCAAAGCGTCACGACTGCTAGTTTGTGATTTGCCTGTCCACAAGGCAAGTTGGTCAAACGAGTCTTCAGCCGCATCGTTGGGTAACTCAAAGCCTACAACATTAGCGAGTGTTGCCATAATATCTATTTGTGAAATGAGCTCATCAGTTTGGCTATTTGCGGGTACCTTATTTGGCCAACGCACTATCATAGGCATTCTATGTCCACCTTCGTAAATATCTCGCTTTAAACCTCGATAAGGATAAGCTGACCAGTGCTCAAATTTTTCGTCACGCAAATAGGCATAATGCTCAGGTCCGTTATCTGCGCTAAAAATAATTATCGTGTTATCTTCAATCCCAGCTTGTTTTATTGCTTTTAATAATTTTCCGATAGAGTCATCTGTTTCCACCACTAAATCACCGTATGGCCCTGCTTTAGAGGTATTATCAAATTCATCATTTGGAATAATAGGCGCATGAGGTGACGGATAGGCAAAGTACAAAAAGAAGGGTTTGTCATCATTTGCATGTTGCACAATATAATCAACACCTTTTTGAGTAGTGGTAGGAATATTCTCATAAGGATCCCAACCCGTGATCATGGGCCCATTGCGAAATTGCATACTTCCTTCTTTAACCAACCAAAGGTTTTTGTCAACCATAGTGTCTGGAGCTTGAGTCACTTTATCATTTTCAATCCAAACATAAGGAGGAAAGTTAATTACCGCATCGCCGAAGTAATAGTCAAAGCCATTATCTAGAGGACCACCAGGTATCGATTTATCCCAATCAAAAGCATCTGGTGTTACACCACTTTTAATGCGTATAGCCTTCCAGTCCCAACCTAAATGCCATTTACCAATAGCGGCTGTGTTATACCCCTTTTGCTGCAACATTTCAGGCATAGTCAGCCTTTGTGGTGAAAATGCCGAAGGGCCAAATGATGGCACTATGCTGTGAAATTTACGCCAATGATACCTGCCAGTGAGCAATGCATAACGAGACGGCGTACATATCGCCGACGACGAATGAGCGTCTGTAAAGCGCATGCCTTGAGCCGCCAACTTATCTAAATTGGGCGTAGGAATTTTCGACTGACTATTAAAGCTACCTAAATCTCCCATTCCTAAATCATCCGCATATAAAATAATGATATTAGGCATTTTTGCTGTTATAGCTTCTTTTGTCTCTAAGTCTGTCGTCGAACATGAAGACAAGCTCGCTAACATTAGCAAGCTAACAACTGAATAAAACTTAGAATTTTTCATAAAATTCCTACTCTACAATCAGGTTATACATCACAGGTTCTTTCTTTATCGAAGCAACATGCAAAGGATTATTAATAAAACAACATAAGATATTTATTATGGCCACATAAATTTATCTTACCGCCTAGATCTAAATATTAAATCAAATACGAAATAGCATTGCAAATACAAAACCATCATACCAGAATGTTAATTCTATGTAACTAAGTACTTTTAATTTGAATTTGTACTTCTGTCCATGCACCAATTATGTGTAGTGCAAGGTAAACTTCGGCTTTTATAAAACCTATTTTTCTGCAGTACTCCTCTAAAATAATAAAGGGTATAAAGACATGCAAAAAGTAATGTTTACACTTCTTATGATATTTTTGTTCGGCTTCAGTTTTTCTCCTGTGGTGAATAGCGCTGAGAATAAGTTACAAATTGCTTCTATTTTCTCAGACCACATGGTGTTGCAACAAGATTTACCTATATCTGTTTGGGGAACGTCGCAAGTTGGTAGTAAAGTTTCAGTAGCATTCTCTAATCAAAAGCACACCACAGTTACCGATAATAATGGTAACTGGCAATTACAGTTATCACCGCTAAAAGGTAGTTTTACACCTGAGACAATGACCATATCCTCTAGCAATGACCAAAAAATAAAACTTGATGATGTTGTCGTAGGTGAAGTTTGGATTGCTTCTGGTCAATCTAATATGGAGATGAAAGTAACCAGCGTAAAAGAAATTAAAGCACTTATACCAACCGCTAAACACATCCGTAGTTTCATGGTTGAACATACTGCTTCTTTTACAGAAGAGTTAGTATGCAAGGTAACTGGCAAGTCGACATTCCAAATAGTGCCGTCGCTTTTTCTTTTGCTTATTATTTACAACAACGTGCTGAAGTTCCCGTTGGTATTATCCTAAGCGCTTGGGGCAGTTCATCAATAGAAGGTTGGATGCCTCGTGATCTAACGAGTCAATTACCTTACTTTGCTACAATCATGGATAAGTTTGACAACGACACAAACCGCATTAGCAAAATTACCAATATATTGGCAGGCCCTAAACCACGGCCTAGAAAAGACAATCTTTATCTGCGTCGCCAACCCAATATACTGTTTAATGCCATGATGAAACCAATTGCTCCTTATACTTCAAGAGGCTTGGTCTGGTATCAAGGGGAAAGCAATACACGCAGTATGCAAGGCATGTTGAAATATAAAGAAGCGCTGCAAGCATGGATAAAACGCTACCGCCAAGAATGGAATAATGATGAGATGAATTTCATGATAGTGATGTTGCCGCAATTTGGTAAATTACTAAAATCAAGCCCTACAAAAGATGCAGAGAACCCAAGCGCTCATTCTTGGGCATGGTTACGTGAGTCGCAAATAGCCGCATCAAACTTAGCTAATGTGTCAGTGGTGAATACCATAGATTTAGGCCACCCTAGCGATGTGCACCCCAAAGACAAATTACCTATCGGCCAACGCCTAGCTAATTTAGCCGCGCAAGATACTTTACAGCAAAACACTTTACAGCAAAGTATTGAAGCTCAAGGGCCCGTGTTGAAAAACGCTGTAGTTTCTAGTGGCAAAATCACCGTGAATTTTCACCACAACCATGGTTTAACTACCACTAATAACGAAAGCCCTACGGGATTCTGGCTTGCCAACGACAAACAACATTGGGTAAAAGCAAACGCAAAAATTATCGACAATACTGTGGTACTTACCAGTGGAGAAATTACCCACCCACTTTACGTAAGGTATGCATTTTCAGGCACAGCCAAAGTAAATTTAGTTAACCGTGCGGGCTTGCCTACCCAACCATTTCGTACTGATAACTTAAAACCTTAATAGAGTTTTACATTCACAATTAAACAACGTGGTAACCACCTTCGAGCATAGCAAGGTCAAATTGTGGTTGATGTCCCCAAAAGCGAGCACGCCAAACCCATGGCTTGCCATCTGCCACTGTTTTGGGCACAACAACTTTGCGCCCACCATCGGTATACATAATGTAGTCATGCCAATTCGAAATTTCTCCCACAAAGGGCTGAGCTTATTCAGTTGCAGTTAAAAACACACTCTCATGTAATTTAGGGTCAAACTCTTTAGCTTATAAAGGGCTCACCAAGCTCGAAGAAACGACTTTACTACTGACTACATACACTTGTGTTGTTGACAAATAAATATTAAACGTATTATTGATAAAATGTCGTGATATCTAATGGTGATATTTGTGCGCCAAGATCACGTGGTGGGTGGTTCTAAGTTGAGATATTTATGTTAACCACTAAGCTTGAAATTGGTGGTACTTACCACCAATTTCAAGCCTTAGCTCAAGCACTTTATAGTCCTTTAAACTATTTCTTTTTCAGGTTTTCCTTAACAGACGGCGCAATCTTTGACGGCAGGTTATTACCCCGTGACGATTTTTTCACGTATGGATAACTTACCAGGAAATTGTTCTCATCGATTAAGTTGATCAGGTAGTGAGTCGTTCCCTCAGGCAAAGTGGCTGTCACTTTATTGCCAGGTAACACCTTAGCAGGCGTTCTGAACCATTCTTCCTTCTTAGCGCCACCATTTAATGTATACATAAGTTGCGCTCGTGCTAGCTTGGCTCCATTTTCTTGATAGCGATACTCAACCACTTTGCCATTTCTTTGATGAGACAAGACTGTTGGCACAGTTTCTTTATGAGGCAATGCATCTTTAAAGTATGGGTTATAATAAGGATAGCTTGCGTCCATGGCCTCTAACTTTTCAGTTAGTTTTGCATTCATTGCCTGCGCTTTTTCTGGCATCTTTTTCGCTAGATTTTTAGCTTCTTCGATGTCCACTCGAGTTTGTTTATCGCCTTCGGTATTATAAAGTTGATACAGCTCTAACTCATCATTTCTAGGATCTAGATGATCGTAGTTACGCACCAGCTTATAGTCACCGATTCGGATCGTACTCTCTAGCGCCAAAGAATTTGGAAAGTGCCACAAGAGTGTATCACGTACCTGTCCGTCTTCTTGTTTCACCAGCTGAGGATTAGTAACATCTGTCGCCAGTAATTCGGAAAGATCGCTGCCGTCAAACTGAAGACCTTCAGACTTTTGTGTATTGGTCCAAGAGAGAATGGTTGGATAAAAATCTAGACCGTTAGCCATAACATCGGTTTGCACGCCAGCTTCAATTCCAGGGCCAACAATAATTAGAGGCACACGTGTACCGCCTTCCATAGCAGAAATTTTGCCACGATCTAATGGGAAGTTTTCGGCAATTTTTTCACCTGGCATGTTTTCCATACCACCGTTGTCCGAGGTAAATATAATGTAAGTGTTTTCACTCAACATATGTCCAGGCCAACGTGGATCTTCGGTCGTTTCCAAATAGTCGAACATTTGCCCTACGTAATAATCAAGCTCTTCAACCATAGCAGCATAAAAAGGGTTTGTTTGTCCGTCACCTTTCCATTCTTGAGGGTTCTCTGGTAGTTCAACCCCCATTTTTTTCACATATTTTTTCAGCAAACGTTCGCTACGTGTATGAATAGGCGCATGAACTAGTTTAGTGGCATAAAAAAGGAAAAACGGATCCGCTTTATTTTCACGCACAAAGGTCAAAGCATTTTCACTCAGTTCGTGCGTGGCAAACCCATTCTCGTCAAGACGATACTTGTCTTTAGGGTCGTCGGTCGCAAAACCGGTTAAACGATGCGGTGTCATTCGCCTAGTTGTACCTGGGTTAGATCGCGTCCAGTCGAAGCCAAGTTCTTGTGGTTCAGGGTAAGTTCTAGACATATGCCATTTACCACTGTGCCCTGTTGTATAACCATTATCCTTGAGTGCTTGTGGCAGTGAAGTAAACTCGGTCGAGACACGTCCGCTATACCAAGGCGGCATCATGCGATGATTGGTTTTACTATAAGGTGCTGGCGGTGTGCCACCGATCACATGGGTATATTGAGTGCGGGCTGGATGTAAACCCGTCATAATGGCACCACGGCTTGGTGCACAAGACGGAGCGGGTGAATAGCCCTGCTAAAACATTGCGCCTTTACCTGCTAGTGCGTCGATGTTTGGTGTTTCAAATGGCGACGGTTCATCAATGTCGTAGGCTTTCACATCCTGCCAACCCAAATCGTCAGTTAGCAGTAAAATCACATTCGGTTTTTCAGGGCGTTGCTGTTCAGTCTGCTGTTGTGCGCTCTCCTTCTGAACAGTGCCGCAACTTGAAATCAAGATGACGCTCAATAGCGCTATTTTATTAAAAGTTCTCATAGTATGGACCTCATGGTATGGACCTCATAGTATGGACCTCATAGTAGTTTGCTCAACTCGTGTTATTTTGAAAAAAGTGTTTATTATTGTTCGGTAGCCGATCTTGGCATTAACTTCAGCCGTCGTAATGTTTTATTATTAGCTAAAGAACGTAGGCTTAAGATACTATTCCAAGTATTAGTATCAGCTTGCCAATTCCACTGCCCTTCAACCTCTTCATTAAAACTAGTCCCTAATGGTACGTAACGTTCATTTATTTCTTCGACCCAATAAACACTTGTTGGTTGTGGCAATCCAGTAATTTTGATCGGATACCAACCTTGTCCACCTGAAACAGTAAAACCCTGTATCGCATCGGCGTACGTTAACTCGGGTAATGTTGATACCACTTTGCTTCCATCAGCTTTGGTAATAACCACCTGATTATTAACAGCTTCATTTATGGTTAAAGCTTGAATGCCGTTATCGGCGTTAATAATTCTATTGATGGTGCTGTCATTTCCAAGGTAATAATCAGCTCGCGCTGGCAATGTCAGTAGTTCAATTGTGGCATTAATGCTATCTCCAGGCATCAACTTCACTATTTTAGGGTCTATACCTAGTTCAATATTCACGTTATCAGCTTGGTTATTGTCGCCCAATTTATAGGAATGTAACCAAGCATTATTCAACTTTTCACCATTAATTGATGCGCTAAAATCACGAAGAATGGCCGCACGATTACCATGTCCGATTCGTAAATCATTAGGGTTTAGTTCTGCGGGCAACAAAGCCCAAGGCGCATTACCAAGCCACGGTGCAGAAGCTGATTTGATATTCTTTGAACTTTGTAGAGCTCTTAACGATTTCGGTTTTTCTGTGATTGTATTGCCTTGACCGTATTTTACCGATAATGATTTTCCTGACGCATAGTAATCACCACCAAATTGGAATAATGCCAAACGAGAAATAGCTAAAGGCTTAAGGACTTTAAATTCAAGTTTTATATAGTTACGATTTAAATCATCGCTGCGGGGCATCATAAAAGTGCTTTGCAATGTTGCCGAATCATCCGAGGTAATTTCAGAGACAGATACTTCAGTTAATATAGGCCCTAAGGAATGAAATTCTGTTTTTGCTTGTTTCCACTGAATATAACGTCCACTTTCATCATGTAATAAGCCCGTGTCACCGCCGCCAACATTACTGGTCCAACTATAAGCGTCATCCGACTTATTAGGATTCATGCCTTTTTGAAAAAGCGGTCTAATATCAGTGATCATTGAACGACGCAGCGCCCGTCCCGGTTGAAAGCAAAAATGCTCACTCCAATTACCTAACGCTGCTTGTAGCCAGAAACCATTACCGCCCCAACCCACTAAACTCAGTTGAGCCACAGAAGCTGCGGGTACGCCATTAAAATTAGCGTGCACTATTTCATAGGTATAGTCGTGCCGACTATTCGCCGGAACTTTTAAACTAATAGATGTATGTACCCATGCACCATCATTCTCTATACGAGGTAAACCATCACGAGTATGCCAGTTTTTACTAACCTGAATTGGCCAACCGGTTTGAATACCATTGTTGTCACGGATAATAGGCACAAAACCTATTTTTGCGTGATTAGAGTGTATAAATCGCAAATTAACGATTTGATCTACTGCGCTATCATTGGAGAGAGAAAAGCGATTTGTTGTTCTTTGATTTAAAGCTTCAGGCGAAGTGCGACTTAGATACTTTTTTCGTTCTATTTTAGGCAGTGTTATTTCCCATGCATTATTAACAGCTTCAAATGAAACGCTTGAGTTTTTTGACTCAACTTTAACATTGTTAACTGGGTTTTCTGCTAAATTGAACCACTGTATATCTTGATTTTCAGGTAACTTATAAGCTAGTGCCAAGGTAAAATTTTGTTGCTTTTCATGCTCAACCTTATTTTCTACATCTTGGGTATTGTTGTGCCAAACTGGTTTAATCGCATGAATTTCAATCTTTTTAGAGGGTTTTAATGTTAAGGAAATAGCACCAGTGTTGTGCCAAGCTTTCCAATCTAGGTGGCCTCCTATCTTAATGGTTGGATAAGCATTATTTTCTGGAACTAAAGAAAACTCATGAAACGATACATATTGAAACCAATTACCGGTTTCAATAAAGCGAACAGGAAAAGCATGGTTTAGTTTAGGCGGTAGTTGTAACTTTAAAGCATACTTATCGCCTGTTGTCGTTAAAACATTAAATGATAAGGAGCTCGTTTGTTTTTTATCTGCGTTACTGAAATAAAATTGCATATCGACAGGATTTACTTCTATTTGGTTCTTTCCTGCCTGCCAAATTAACTTTGTTTTCTCTTTATTAAAACCCTTTAAATAGTTGTCTTCGGGGCGAGAAACATTTAAGTATGGGACGCCATTTTTCCACATTAGCGAAGCTGGATAAGCACTATTATCTGGCGTAATAGGATCTGCTAATACTTGTTGTTTATGTGCGCTGATTTGACTTGAGTTTATGTTAATACAAGAAATCAGCACTAAGCATAAAAATGGGATGGACAGTAACTTCATTCGATATTCCTAAGACATACAGTGAAAACAATTCACGCCTGAAAATATAACTTATTCAGGCAGTAAAAAATTAGTTAGTTGGGGGTTGGGAAATAGGGTTACTAGAAAACGAATTAACATTTTGAAATTTAACATTTAATTACAAATAGGCAAGCGCTACAACGGTAGCGCTTGTTCAAAATCAAATATTACAACACTTACTTAACTTGAGCTCATTTCTCACCATAATAATACGTATGAGAAGGCAAACGCTTAGTTTTTTCGCTTAGACCAAATAAATTTTGCTGTGACTTTTCAATATCCTGTGAGCTAATAAACAAGTCTTTTTGAGATATGTGTGGCGACATAAATAAAACTCGTTCGCCCTTGGCCAGTTCGATGTGGAAAAAACCATTTTCATCTTGTCTAACAAGGGTGGTATCAGCCAACTTACCATCAATATAGATTGTTGGATTCGCAATATCAGGGTTAATAACTAAAGGCGTTCCCACTAAACTCTGTAGTTCTACAAATTGTGTTTCCCCCTCAGTTTTCTTAGCTGTTACTAAGAAAGCACCTTGTGTACGTAGTTGGTGAAACGCCAAATCTTCCCAATGTTGGGGTATTGCAGGAAACACTCTAACTTTACCGCCCCAACTTTGTAATAACATGTCGTGCACTGATGTTGCATACGATAGTGGACTTTCTATTACGGGTTGCGTTTTCACTTCTGCGTACATTGTAGTGGGTGACACATTTTTATGATTAATGAAAAAGTCTAAATATTTATAGGCTTGCTCACCGTCACCTAGGGTGGCATAAATAGAGCTTGCACCTGTTGCGGTGTAACCTGTTACTTTCATAGCTTTTTGGGCTTTACTTGAAGGATCCATAGTCACCTTTAACCAATGATCAACTGAGGTGCGTGCTAACTTAGCATCTTCTTCGTTATCAACATTCAATTGTGCTAAAGGGTATATTGGAAGCAAATGTGAATAATGGCGATGAGGTTTATCAAACGGAATATCTTTGCCTATTCTCAAACCATTCTCATCAACTTGAAATGGTACAAGATTGTCTAATACGTGTTTCCATTGTGCGACAAGTGGATCATTAATATTATTAGTTTCATCAAGTTCGATTAGTGTTTCAAATGTCCAGCGAAGCAAGCCAATCGTAAAATTGATGTCCTGACCACGACCAGGTTTATACTCAGGAGACCAACTATGTTTGATATGAATGGTGCCATCGTCAGACACTAAAGCATTATCTTTCAGGTAATTTAAATAACTATTCCCTGTTTTACGTAAGATAGGAAATAAACCATCACGTAATTTTTTCTTGTCACCTAAGTACGTATAATGCAACCAATAATCATGTAACAACCAAGCCAACATGTCAGGTACTTTACCACCATTAGTAGACTTCATGTCTTGCGGAAATAACGCACCTACAGCAGCACTATCAGACCAATGTTTAGGTACATTCCCGGTTAAATTATCGTGATATTTATCAATGTTATTTACTAATGATTCACCTAATTCCATGCGATTCGCTGTTAAGTGTGTCCAATAAATTAGCTGAACATTTAAATCACCCCAAACCATTGGCCAGAAGGTATCGTTGTACCATGGTCCCATTAAGTCAAGAATAGGTCCATCGCCGCGACTAGCAGAGGCTAATTTGTACATTTGTATCCAATAAAAGGCTTCTTTTTCAGGCTCTCCGATAGTTAAAAAACTCTGAGGATAATAACTATGCCACCACGCTTGATGGGTGTCGAAAAAGGTATTTTCTTTTAACATCTTACGCGCAGTTAATAGATTCGCTTTTACTTTCTCGTGACTGTTTTTTTCAGGGAAACTATGATGAATACTGGCTGATAAATATTGTTTACCTGACTCTTTTCCAACGACTTCCCAACCTACTGTGGTTTCACCGCGGTGTTGGTATAAAGGTTGAAAACTGAAATTCATGTCATCTTCTTTGAACAAAGAGACTTTTTCGGGCATAGGCATAGGTGCATTACGCATGCGATCCCAACCCGCTGATTTTGGGCCCCTTCCTCTATCGAAAAAGCCTTTTACTGGTGGGTATGGCTCATCTGGATGCCAGCTAATTACGATTGACTCACCATTTGCTGCGTCTGTTTCGAAATAGATGACATCTTCGTCACTATGCGTGATGCCTTTAATCTTATATGAACCAAGCGTTGTGGTTATTTCACCAGTAAGTTCTGCGTCATATAAACCCAGTCTCAAGTCTACGTCTTCAATATCGCCTTTAGAGGTAAGATTAAAGTGCCCTAATGGCAATCTACCTCGATAAATCCATAGCATTTCCTCACCCTTGTAGGGTAAGCGATGGTCATAATAATCATGTCTTCCAGTGTGTATGGAAATAACATTTTTTGCTTCATTTTCAGCCTGGTAGAATAAAAAACCAACATTACCGTTACCGGTATAAGGCGCGACAGTCCATTTATTGGGGATACGATCCCAAATAAGATCTTGTTGCGATAAAAAAGATTTGTAATCAATATTTACATCTATTTGAGGCTTAACCAAGTCACCTGCGGCAACCTCTTCACTGCCGCTTGAGCAAGACACTAATAACAAGGTTCCCAACGCAAACCCAACAGATTTAAGCTGCACGGTTTTAAGGGTTTTCATTTTATTTTTTATAGAGTGATAATTAACCAAGATATTTCCCTACTTTATATTCTCATTCAGTTCTTAATTCGATTAACTATAAAAATGAATGATTGCTTTGTGTACGAATATTATAGCAACAAAAATAACATTTAAAACATTATTTAACATATGAAACGAAATATTTAAAAGTACTTTAATATCATGTTTATTAAATGCGGCATCACAGATATGTAAGCCCTGCTGCTAGCCCCATTGCGATAAGACTTATCGGTATGTACATTGCGCTTAGCATCGATCAGCATAAATGCTTTACAGCCCTCGTTACTAACTGATTGCCTGCTCTGTCAATACAGCACCATTACTTCCACGTTAACCTAGCTTCGCCAGTTTCGACATTGAGGTACACAGAACAGTATTCGAATTCCCGAGTAAAAATGTAGCCTGATCTTTTCGCTGGTCCTTTCGGCGCACCGAGTCTATTTTTAAATGAGGGAAACATATGCATCCAGGTTCGATTTTGTTGTACACCTTGTCTATCGGTTTTTACACCAAAACCATCATGCGGGTAAAAGTAACTATATTTTTCGGCCATAACCAAAAAAATTGCTGTTAGATAATCTAAACGTTTCTGTATATTTTGAACACTATCTATTTTCCCTCGGGCTTCATCTAGCCCTATTTCTGAACTGTCTTTTTTTAATGCTTCACCAAGCCCTGCAGTAAAGGCTAAAATTTTTCCTTCTTGACCAGCCTTTTGACCTGCCTCAATCCCTTTTACAAGATAGTCAGGCTTGGAAATACCTCCAACGTTATGCTCGAACCCTTCAAAATATGAGCCATCAAAATATTCTATGTATTCTAGCCCTGCATTATCAAAGCGTGCTCTAATAATATTGCCGATAATAATGTTATCTTTTCTGAATTTTTCATTAATTGTGCTGAGTAAGTCATGGTAACCAGTAATTAACGCATCGGCTTTATCTTGTCCCAACTTCTTTGCATTAGCAAAGTAGGTACCAATCAGTACTTTAATATTGGCATCGATAAATAGGCCATCTATTGACTCATCTGCAACCATTGCACTTGCATCTTTAAGCCACCAGTGTTGAACGCTTTCTTTGGTGATGTCGAAAAACTTTGCCTTACTTTGAGCATTCACCACAGGATAATCGCCATTTTCAGCTTGCAAATATCCATTGGGGATATTGGCGAGTTCTTTACTCACGCCACTGTTCCAATCTATCACTATATTTTTATAATAAAGTATCTTACTTGTTGGGTTAATTGCTTTAATTTCACGCGCTGCTTTTAAAGTACCCTTTTGTATAGACCCTTCTTTATTACCCTGTGCTTTTTCTATCGTGATAAGTGGAAATTGTGCCAGATAGTTAAGTTCGTCCTTGGTATATGACGTCTGTTTCCAAACGTGCATATATAACGGTACCGTATCCCAAGAAAATTCGGGATATTTATCTAAATTTGTTGCCAACACCTGATTTGAACACACAAAACCGGTAAGCAAGGATAGTGTTTTAATTGTCTTTTTTAACATTGTTTATTTACTTATTATTTAAGAAAGATGGTATTAAATACCTGTACTTTAGTGTCTTCGTCACAATTGGCTGCCATGCCCAAGTATCTTCTAGTGAAGGCAAGATAAGGGCTCTGGCAGCATAGGTTTACTCAGTTTAGTTATTCGATTTCTGCTTTTTATTAACTGACTTTTTATCGCTGTTTTTTAATAACAGGAACAAAAGCCTAAATACAAACACATAAATAGCTATAAATATTGTTTATAGTTATTGTCGATCATTACTTTTTATTTCGAATTTGCTGAAGCTCAATCAGTAATTGCTTAGCTATCTTAGGTCGCTTTACAAATAGATTAGTGGTTTCTGCCGGATCATCTTTCAGGTTATATAACTGCATTTTTTGTCCATCTGGCTTAACGCGTGTAAAACCACCACTGCCTTGACCTTCGACAAGCTTCCAATCACCTCTTCGAATAGCAAACATACCTCTATGCGAGTGATGGATAATGGCACCACGATCGTAATCGATGTTTTGTTTTGCCACTAATTCAGATGAAAAATCGACACTATCTAAGCTATCCAGCTGTTTAACATTCGCGCCCGTAATAGAAGCCAATGTGACCAACAAATCATTAAGTACCACTAATGATGAACTGACTTTGCCTTCAACAAATTTTTTAGGCCAGCTAATAATTAAAGGTACTCTATGACCCCCTTCATGGATATCCGCTTTTTGACCACGAAGCTTGCCATTTGCGTAATGTCCATATTTTTTCTTATCATCTTCAGTCCAATGCGCACCGTTATCTGAAGAGTAAATAACAATGGTATTATCAGCAATGCCCAACTGTTTGAGTTCAGCGTTAACCTGCCCTACCACATTATCCACATCGATCACAGAATCACCGTAATAACCTGCGCCGCTTTTACCTTGTGACGCTTTACTGGGTAACCAAGGCGTATGTGGCGCTGGTAACGCGAAATATAAAAAGAAAGGCTTATTGTCGTCAGATTGTGACGCTAATTGAATTTTTTCAATCGCTTTTTTGGTTAGCGTGGGTAATACGTCTTGGTGCTCAAAACCATCGCCAATAAGTCCTTTACGCCAAAATCCTTCTCCACCGCCTCGACGATGTTGACTTCCTTCGACAATTTTTCCTGTTAATGGTGTCGACAACGTTTCATTTTCGATAAAGACATAGGGCTCCATATCAAGCGAAGCCGGTATCCCATAGAAATAGTCAAAGCCGACTGAATTTGGACCTCTAGTCAATCTACTCCAATATTCAGTTTCAGGGTAGCCAATACCGATATGCCACTTACCAACCGCTATCGTATTGTAACCTTGCGACTTTAACATTGAGGCCATGGTGGTTTGGTTTGGCTCAATAAGTGCGGGAGAATGCCCTCTTAATACACCACGCTTTAAATGAGTACGCCATGCATACCTACCGGTTAACAATGAGTACCTAGAAGGTGTGCATACAGCAGACGATGTATGCGCGTCAGTAAATGACACGCCATTGGCAGCCATTTCATTAAGGTTAGGAGTCGCTATTTTGCTCTCAGGGTTATAAGCCTGTATATCGCCATACCCCATATCATCAGCAAAAATAATAACAATATTAGGTTGTGATTTTTCTATCGGTTGTGTCGGTTGTTGCTGTGCAAATACAGCATTACAAGCTAGCCCAGCAACCAAGGAAACAACACCCTGAGTTAATTTTGCTTTATATTTATTGATAGTCATAATTAACCTTTATCCCGCAATGTAGATTTCACATGTTCAGAAATAGTTGAGGGGAACTCTTGCTGTAAGCGAAGCATTTCAGCGCGAAGCGCTTTTACAACCTTAGGGTTTTGTTCAGCAACATTCGTTTTCTCGTACCAATCTTCTTTTACTTGGTATAATTCTTCTATCCCAAGGCTATCATTGACTAACAGTTTCCAGTCCCCTCTCTGTATTCCGTAATTTGGCCAATTGGGTGTTGCCGTGCTTTTACTTCCTTTTCCCGGTGGCCATACCCAATACATAACTTTGCTTCGCGCAAAGGTCTCACCAGTAAGCGCCAAACGTATGCTTTCTCCATCAGACACATATTTTGATGGTAGTGTAGCGCCTGCAAGATCAGCAAAAGTGGGCAGTAAATCAACCGCATTTAACATTGATGTTTTATCAATAACGCCAGCAGGCACAACGCCAGGCCAACGCGCAATAAAAGGTACGCGCACTCCACCTGCATAGAGTGAACGTTTAGCGCCTTTCAAGCCTAGTGTTTTACCCACAGAATAATAAGTACCAAAGCCTGGACCGGTTGAATCATCATTCATAAATTTTCTTTCCCCTGTGACTTCAGGGCCATTATCTGAGCTAAATATAACTAAGGTATTGTCATCAATATTCAGTTCTTTGAGTAATGCCATAATTTTTCCAACATCACGATCTCCTGCCGCAATAATGGCTGAGTAAAGCATTTCTTGCTCTTTCAAATGCCCATACTCTTTCATTAATGCAGGTTCTGGATAATGTGGCGTGTGTGTTTCATGGATCCACAAGTTAACAAAAAACGGTTGGTCTTTGTGGCGTCTAATGAAGTCAATGGCTTGCGTGGCAGTCTCGGATGGAGGCATATTGTAGCCGGGTAAATTAAATGCACCGTATTCGTCGTAGCCGTACTCAGTTGGCAGCGGCGCATCTTTAATTTGTACATTGGTTAAATGCCATTTGCCAAAATGTGCTGTAGCATAACCTGCATTTTTGAGAATACGTGGTAACATTTCAGCTTCAGCGTCAAGCCAATCAGGCATACCCGCACGTTCATGATGTTCGATGGTTGCAAAATGTTGATTAATATTGTTTCTAGAGGGAAATTGCCCTGTCATCACCGCCGCACGACTAGGAGAACAAACAGGGCTACTCACTGAAAATTGGTAAAAATCAGTCCCCTCCTTAGCTAATTTATCGATATTGGGTGTCTTTACTTGCTCATTACCATGAACACTTAAATCTCCCCATCCCCAATCATCAGCAAAAATATAAATAATATTGGGTTGCTTTACCAAGAGTTTTTCTGGCGAATTTGTTCCATCGTTAGCATCTATTGCAGAACCGCAGGCGTTGAGTGTCAGACTGACTAAGCTCGTTAACGCCACGATCTTAGCCTGTCTTAATAGCCTGGATACTGCGCAACTAGTCAAGTCAATATTCTTTACTACTTTAGCAAATTTATATTTATTCATTTCTGCTTTCCCTTTGATTTTATTTCACCCATATTATTGAGTAAAGCGTATAACTCAAGACTAACATAAATCACCTTTATGTAAATCATATTTAAAATCATATTTTACATATGATTTACTTGAGGGTGAAATTGATCGAAAAGTACATAAAATAAGCGTACTCAACAGGGGTGACTTTTGTATTTGTGGCGTAATGCCAAATTGGTATAATTAAAGTTGGTCACTTTAAATGAGTAGAACACTAGAGATGATTGATATTGCAAATTTAAAGGAGTTGTCTGCAACTGAGCGCGCGGGGAGTAGATTTAACGAATGCAAGCCCACTGCATGGCAGTGGGCTAAAGTTTACGTAAAATAACTATATAAATTAACTATATAAGTTACCTAGGCCAATTAATTTACGGTATGAAATTTACTTTTAACCATAAACTGATTTTCATCAATTAAAATGAGACCATATTCTTTCGCTTCTTTAGGCACCGTAAATGTGTAATCTAGCTTATTAGCAGCAACATCTACCGGTATTTTTATATACGTGGATTTAACTTTCTTTTTCTTAACTTTTTTGCCTTTCTTCGCTTTTTTGTTTGCTTTAGCCTCGTCTGATATTTTTATAAGGGCATAACTCTCAACAACGTTAGTGTTACCTTTTGCTAATGTCATAGAAACTTGGCGAGATTTAGCATCAAAATCGTCATTAACAATGCTCGGGATACGGGCTACTTGTTCTTTATGTGCTTTATCTTTAAATCGAGTAGGATCTTTATGAGGATATTTTGCATCATAATCTTTTAGATATTTCTCTAATTTTTGCGATAACGTTTTAACAACCTCGGGTTCTTGTTTGGCGATATTATGCATTTCTTCTAGATCATGTCGTTTACCATTTTTGTATAAACGATATAGAAGGTAATCACCGCTCAAAAAGTTTTTATATAACTTAAAGTCTCCAGATCTTATCGCAGACTGTTGTGTAGAATCGAGACCGAACGGGTAATGCCACCATAACTCTTCTCTGGTATTGCCATTACTATCTTTGACGTCATCTTCATTATTGAGTAACACTCCCGAAATATCTAAACCATCCAAATTCGAGCTATATTTTTCTGGGATTTTACTCTTGGTAAGATTTAACAGTGTAGGATAGAAATCTAACTGGTTGATTAAAACATCCTTTGTTCTTCCTTTAGCAATGTTTGGTCCCGAAACAAGCATGGGAACTCTGATCCCACCTTCTTGAGTGTATTTTTTACCCTTATCCAAAGGTGCATTATCTGACATTACTTCGAATCTACGTTTTTCGGCGCCACCATTGTCAGATGAGAAAAATATGTAGGTTGTGTCGTATAACTTTTTACCTGGATTTCTAGGGTCGTCTGTTTTCTTTAAATAATTAACAACACGTCCTAGGCTCCAATCTAACGTGGTCACCATTGCACCAAAATAAGGGTTGTTTTGTCCGCCCTTAGTCATGTCTACATCTTCCGTAGGGAAATCCATACCTAATTTATCAGAATAATATTGTAATAATTCTCGGTTCTTAGTGTGAATTGGGTAATGCACCATCCAATGGGCCATATATAAAAAGAAAGGTTCTTCTTTGTTTTTACTCATGAACTCAAGTGCACTTTCAGTCACTTCGTCAGTTGGGTATGAAATTCCCTCAGGCGATTTTTTTGTGAACGGGTAGTATTTTTCGTCACTTAAGCGATATTTATCATTTTTATCATGGGTCGCAAAATAGTTTACGCGATTATTTGAACCTTTAGGACCTTGATGCGCGCCTCTAGATTCATTAACAAAATCAAAACCTTGATTCTTTGAGCTTTGAATCTGAAGCGATCCGGCATGCCATTTTCCGACATGCCCCGTTCTGTAGCCATTCATTTTTAACGCTTCTGCGATAGTAAAATGCTCTGGCATCAACCCAATTGGAAAATAGGGGGTAATGTACTTTTCTGATCTCTTCGCGGCTGGAACCCCTCCTCCAGACACATTGGTTATGCCTGTTTTCACCGGATGTAAGCCGCTTAAAAGGGCTGCTCGTGAAGGTGCACACGTAGGTGCGGGGGAATATCCATTAGTAAAATTGACAGAGTCTTTTGCTAATTCTGTAATGTTTGGGGTTTCCCATACAACGGGGTCATCTAAATCATTTAATGATGTGTCTTGCCAACCTAAATCATCTGCATAAAATATAACGACATTGGGCTTTATTAAATCATTGTTTTCCTGACTATTGGCATAGTTAGAGGAAAGCAACGCTAGTGATACGAACGTTATCAGTTTTTTGTAATTTCTCATTTTATATTTATCCTAAAACCTTCTAAATATTCACTTAATATATAAAAAAATAGCGCTATAAAACTAGCGCTAATTGGTCAATATTAAAATTAAATGTGATACCTACGCTTATTAAATCTTAGGCATTACTTGCTGCGTGACAATAATCGCTTCATTTGAACTCTCTTCATATGTAGACGTCTCACTGCTAAGTTGCGTATTTTCAGCGAAAGCTTCAAAGTCATCTTCAAATGCTATAGTTGTACCGTCTAAATCAGAGTATATTTTTAAGTCATCAATGTAATATGCGCCATCGGTCACCACTTCGTTTTTTAAACCTAATCTAAATACTGTATTTAACACACCATTTTCAACATCACCTGGATGACTTGTAAGGGAAGAATAAGAACCATTCGTTATCACTAATGCTGGGTCTGAACTGCTTATAGGTGTGTCATCAATTGTTATGTTCATAATAGGTGGAGTTGTACCATCAGCATTCGTTGTATCCCATGTTATTGCAACATCAACCCACTCACCTAATTCGAATTTTTGGTCAATCAAAATTTGACTACCACCGTCACGGATCGCAATATCACCCTCTTTATGAAACCTTAATTCAACTAATGCTCTTGGGAAATTGTCTCTGTCACCATATATACCAACGCGTGGACTTTGTGTTTCAGTCGTAAGCTCAGTCGCAGGATCAAAATTTTCACCTAATTCAAATTTGAATGAGAAGGTCATTTTTCCAGCTACAATATGGTCAGCTCCAATTATCTTCTTTAACTCACCATCACCATTATTGTTGGCGATTGTACTGGTATTAGTGTTAGTGTCCGATATTTTCACTACCTTAGTGGGAACAAGCTCAGCAGCAGTAACATTAATAAGTAGCGTGCCTACCGTACCATCGAAAGAAGTGATTAAAATCGTATCGACTAAATCATCATCCGTACTCGTCAGCCCTGCAACCGTTGCATTGCTGGTATCTAAAGTATATGTCCAAGCACCGCTTTCTGTTATGCTAAAAACACCGTAAGTTGTTGTTATATCATTTAATTCTTCGAATGAATCTTCACCTTCATTAATGTCGGTAACAATCGCTGTACCCGTAGTACTTTCAGTCTCACTAGAGAAAATCGTAGCGCTTAAATCGCCAGAAAATTCTGCATCGGTAGGAGGTATAGGTGCAACAGCAGCCGTAGCGTCAGACGTAATATTTTCAGAAAACGCTTCATCGTCAATATAGCTAACAGTAACCGTAACCGTTTTGCCAACTTCGTCATTGGTCAAAATGACTGTTGATGAATCCGAACCTATAATATCTGTGTCAGCTTTCCAAGTGTAGCTAACATTTTCAAGTGAGAATCCATTATCATCAGTCACTGTGGCCGTTAATTGCTGTCCTGATTCAACAGTACCTGTAATTTCGACTGTGCCTTCAACATTTACAGGAATAGCTTCAATCGCGTCTGTTGCAGCTGATGTAACTTCTTCAGCAAAATTGTCATTATCAGTATAGCTTGCGACTACCGTTATAGTAGTGTCTACCTCGTTGTCAGTTAGTAAATAATTGCTTGAGTTAGCACCTGAAATTGCAACCCCGTCGGCTAACCATTGATATGATATGGCAGATTCATTGACCCCATTAACATCACGAACTGTTGCCGACAATGTTTCACCAGACATTGTTTGGCCTGATAGAGACACCCCACCCTCTACATTGAGTTGGTTTTCAGAATCCCCGCCACAAGCACTTAGTGCTAAAACAAGTGCCGATACCGTAAAAATACTTTTTAAATTATTCATTTTATGTCCTAAATTATTGTTTTATATTTACAATTTAGTATTTAATTAATTTCACATAATGCAATTAACCATTAATTTATTTGCAGGTGTTTTTATAAAGCACCTGCAAAATCACATTAAAATCTATAGTTAACTGAAACAGAGTAAGTTCTTCCACGATCGAAGTAATCTAAGAAAGTAGATTCATCGCCATAAAAGTCACGACGTTTTTCGCCTGTTATATTATTGGCACTTAACCTAACAGATACATTTTTCATCGGTTTAAGGCTAAGGTTTAGGTTTAGCTTTTCTTGTTCGCCACTAAAACGAGAAGTGCTTGATTGTGAACCTGTTCCTCCTAAAGAACGGAAGAAAGAGCTGCGATAGGTATATGCCATTCGTATGGAGTACCAATCGGCTTCATAAAAGCCAATAAAGTTGAAGTTATCTTTAGATGAGCCTGGGAAACCAAAACCCGCATCACCCACGTCTTCATCAAATTCAGAATCAACATAGGTATAGTTTACTGAGAAACCAAAACCAGCTAGAGCGGGCACTAACTTTTCAAGTGGTTGTAGTAAACCGATTTCAACACCTTCGGCAGTACCATCTGAGAAGTTAACATTCGTAGTTAGCTCCCAAAGACCTTCGTAACCAGGTAAAGGCTGATCTGGGATTCTATCTCTGATGATAAAGTCATCGATTTCTTTATAGAAACCACTTAATACGAATGCGCCATCATATTGCGAATACCATTCAAAGGTAACATCTAGATTTTGTGAGCTCATAGGCTTCAATGATGGGTTGCCTATAACAGCAGAATTATCAGTCCCCTCGTCATCTAACCTAATTCTGTTTATTGGCGCAGTATCTTGATAATCAGGGCGGGACATCGTCCGTGATAAAGCTAAGCGCAGGGCCATGTCATCATTTAAAGCAAGCTTTAAATTCAGACTGGGCAGGTATGTCCAATAGTCATTAACGGTTGTAACTATTTCTTCAGAAAATTCATTACCCGGTAGTTCAATCTCCTGCAAGGCAGTTGCTTCATTATCGGTATAAACTGCACGTATACCAACGTTACCCGTTAAAAGTAAATCAAATACTTCTGTGTACAAGTTTGCTTGGGCATAAAGCGCATAAATATCTTCAACCATCTCATAGGACTGCATAGGGTCGACACCTAACTCATCCCAGCTATTAGTTGCGATTCTTGGGTCAATGGTAACGGCAGATGAATAAAGAGGAATGAAATAGCCTGTAGGTGAAAAGCCTTCACCACCCAAAAAAGCTTCGGGCAATGTATTACCGATTAAAGCAGCGCTTACCATTTCATCAGGGAAGTCACTTAATTTATTAGCATCCACATTAAATACTGGCTCGCCATCTTCATCTAGCAGTATAGAGCCATCTTCATTTAACACATTTACTCTTGAACCATCACCTGTGCGTCTTGCATCGATATCCGTTCTATCAAAGTGAGCCCCAAAATCAACAGAAGAGAAAAACCGGTTATTGTCAATAGCGTAATTAAAAGCAGCAGTTAGTCCATAGTTTGTACCATCGGTAGCAATTTCTCGAATAGATGCATTCGAATACTCCCATCCCTCAAGCACATGGGCATCGGGTGCGGTAGTATTAGGTAAACTACCCGTTCCATCATAGATAAATGTAGCTGGATCTAGCTCTTTTTCAAACCGAACAAAACGTAAATCTTGCGTGTAGTCAAGAGTAGAAACGTAGGCATCAAAATTTGCAGTAAGGACGTCGTTTACTATCCAATCAACATTGATCCCAGTCACTAAATTTTTTGTTTCGTTGTCAAACTGTGTTGACGTTGTTCTAGCGGCTAGACCCTGATCCTCAAGATCAGACTGAGCAAAATTAGCATAACGAACAGTGCCATTATCATCAACCACTACAGCTGGATTTCCAGCTTCAGATTGATCAAATACAGTACGTCGCCAAACTCTATTTTGGTTTATATTTAATTGAAACTGATTACGATGAGATTTATTGTTGTAGTGCGAATACATTAAATCCCAGTTAATATCTACATCTTCATTCGGCTGGTATTGAATGCCCGTTGCAAATGCCACGCGTGTGGGGGATTCACGAATGGGGTTTAAGGTGACATTTCTTGGTGCTCTAGCGTTTATAGTTTCACTTACACCATTTGTTACTTGCTCAATTGCTAAATCGTCCCCCCAATTAATTCTTGCTTGGTCTCGTGCATTTTTTTCCTCACTTGCTACAAGCGCAAAATAAGCACCTAGATCCTTATCTTCATTACGAAATGCACTCAGTGCATTCACGCGAAAACCAATTTCATCATCAATATCATTTAAACCAGCTCGAACACCGATTGTCGAATAACTGCTCTTCTTTCTTAGTTTTTTTACATCCAACGGCTTCATTGTCTCTAAATCAATTTGGCCCGCTAAACCGCTTTCAGGACGGCTAGCTGTTGATCCTTTCGTTACCTTCACACCAGATAAAACACTTGGCGGGAAGGCATTAAAATTCATTTTGCGTAGATTTCGTCCTTCATTACCTGATGATAATAACCGGCGCCCGTTAATCGTCGAGTTTACAAACTCTGGGCCAAGACCACGGATAGAAACACGGTCACCGTCGGTACCAGCATCATCTGTTTCTATTTGAACACCTGGAATCCGTTGGATTGCACCGGCAATCGAGTCATCAGAAAACTCACCGATATCTTCAGCACTGATTGCATCAACAACGGTATCAGCATAGCGTTTGATTTGTGCAGCATCTTTTAAACTACCTAGAATCCCCTGAACTTCAATCACTTCAAATTCTTCTGGATCAGCAACCTTCCGTTTCGACTCTTGCGCTGCAGCAATATTTGCAGTTAACAGGCCCGTAGAGAAGATTGCCATTGATATAGCAATTGTCAGCTTCTTCTTCTTATGAAAACTCAAAGACATTGTGTGTGCTCCTGTATAAATTTCATTCATTCACTTACCTATTATTTACATGGTAAACAATGTTTCACATTTAAAACAGTTTTTTTTGTTATTTTTTTAAAATGATTTTTTAATAAAAATAAAACACATTATTTACAATATCTTAGGGTACGATTCCCAGCAGTATATATTTACTTAAAAAGGCTGTTTTTAAGGTTTAAGCCTCTATTTTTTAAGGTTTAAGCCTCTATAAAGCGTTTAAAAAAAGATCATCAGGTTGAATTTTGGCAATTTAATTTAACGCATTATTAACAATGCAGCATAGGCTAGAGGAATAACTATTGACCATTAGTAGAATATGAAACACTATATTATATACAAACTAAATTAGAGGTTGTCCTTCAGATGGAAGAGAAAAAGAAACGAAGTTATTCTGCTCCGGCATTAGAGAAAGGATTTGAAATCTTAGAACTATTGGCTGAAGTCCAAGAGCCGATGTCACTTGCCAAAATCTCGACGACGTTAGAGCGCTCTAAAAGTGAAATATATAGAATGATTTCGGCATTAGAGCATAGAGGCTATCTGTCAAAAAATGAAGGGAGTGACTCATATCACATAACCAATAAGTTATTTGATTTAGGGATGAAAGTCCCCCCTGTTGGTACGTTAGTAGAAGCGGCATTTCCGGTTATGCATAAACTGTCTGCAGATATTAAGCAATCTTGTCATATCGCGGTTGCAAACCAGCAACGTATGGTAGTGATTGCCAGGGTACAGAGCCCTGGTATTGTTGGCTTATCTGTTCGAGTGGGTCATCATCTTGATTTATATAAAACAGGCTCAGGAAGAGTGCTGCTATCTTATATGCCTGAAAAAGCCAGAGCAGACAGTCTAAATATGTTCGAAAAAACCGATAACGATTTTAATCGTGATGAATGTGAAGAATTGATTGGCCGGATTTTAAGTAAGGGCCATGCGAGATCACAAAGCCCCATTGTTTCTGGTTTAATTGACCTATCTTTCCCCATTTTTCTGGGCAAAACTAAAGAAGTGATTGCGTGTATCACCGTCCCTTATATTGTCGAAAAAGGTATTTCCTTGAGCCTGTCCGAAACGGAATCTTATGTTCGAGAAGCCGCCGCAGAACTTTCGGAGTTAGCACAAACCTATAGTGGCTTTTAGGCAATGCAAGACTGGCGCGTTTGCAAAAAACGCGGCACAGTCTTGCAAGCTTGGCCGCTTTAATTTAGTAAAATCTTAAACCCAATGACAGGTTGCTGCGGTAAAGTCTTAGGCAGTTTTATAATCAGTCCGTGCTCGTTGCGCTGCCAGTCAATCTTGCTGTTTGAGCCAAGCATAGATATCGAGCGAATATCTTTCTCCAATAGCCCACCCGTTTTCAATGCTTTGATTTGAATGTCTTTTTCGGGTGGCGCAAGTACAAAGGCAAATAAACTGTTGTCTTTTTGCGTAAAGCGAATGTCTTGAGCAGAAAAAGCTCTCAAGTTTTCACCTGCCCGCTTTGTGACAATCTTTAATGGGCCTTCACCAAAAATTTTCCAGGGCCGCGTAGCATAGATACCTTCACCATTAATTTTAATCCAGTCGCCAAATGCACGAATATAGGCAGCTTGTTCTGCTGGTAAAGTGCCGTCACCGCGCAATGCTACATTCATCATTACTACGCCATTTTTGCTAATGGCATCAACAGCGTTACCAAGTAACACAGGTACACTCATTTTGGTTATTAAATTTTTACGATAAAACCAGTTACCTGAAACATCCGTGGCCCACATCCATGGTTGCGCCTGTATTTCACCAAACATTCCGCGCTCTAGATTGTACGTAAAAGCGGCCTTATCCACTTTGGTGTTTTTAAATGATAGCACCCGCGTTTGTTTACCGTTATTTTCAATCAAATCGCGATTAATGAAATCGGAAAATAACGCCACACCAGAAACATCGCCAAATTTATCAGACGGATAAGGTGAATCATTATTAAACATATCTGGGTTATATTTTTCTATCAATTCCCAACTGCGCTCAAACCAATGTCTGTTCCAAGATTCCTGGGATGCAAATTCTGTTGGATGGTAGTCCATTGCAAAAAGTTGCCACTCTAACGTATTAGGTTGCTGATATTGACGAGCGGCGTTAAAAAATCGGGGGGCCCAATACAGATGTGTCGATACGCCAAACTTAAGGCCAAACTTAGTTGCTGCATTTTTCCACTCCTGGATCGTATCTCTCTTGGGGCCCATATCTACCGCATTCCATGGATGAGACGAGTCGTACATATCAAAGTTATCATGGTGTGTCGCCACTGGCATAACAAACCTAGCACCATTGTCTTTAAAAAATTTAACTAAGCCCTCAGGATCCCAGTTTTCAGCTTTAAAGGTGGGTATAAACTTTTCATAGCCAAACTTTGAAGGGTGTCCGTATCGTTTGGTATGCCACTCGGTTAAGGTAGCAGTGGTTTGCATATCTCTTTGAGGGTTTGGAGAGGGAGTGATAAAACCTTCTGTGCCGTACATTCTGCGTCCATAGTGAGAACCATCATGAGGACGATTTTCATCTATCGCTGAGGGAATCCCCCAATGGGTCCAAATCCCTATTTTCCCATCCACAAACCATTCTGGTACTTGATAATTCTCTGCCAAAGACTGCCAATTGGGCTCAACCAACTTGTTCTTATTTTCAGAATGGGTTTGATTATCGTTAATTTCCTGAGCGTAAGCACTTAACGTGCTTTGGCAACACCACATGAGGGTCACTAAACATGAGGCTTTAAATAAATTATTACTAACTTTCATCTGGACTCCAATGTATTATTCCGCTTTTTTCTCGTTGTTGGTAATATCGTTTAACCAGTGGTAAATCAGCTTCTTTCACTTTAGGTAGGCCTTCATTAACCATTAACGGAACAGCCTCTTCCCACCATTTTTCATAAGCTTTACGAAGACTAATTACCACTTTAGGGTACTGTGATGCTAGATTTTTAGTTTCCCCTGGGTCTGCATTAAGGTCATATAATTCTGTATTATTAACCAAGCGCCACCGCTCGGTCCGTACTGCATATTTACCGTATTTATTCGCTTCCATTTCACCCGCTTTCCAGCGTCCAGTATGAAAAAATAGCTTACGATCATCCCATAACGCTCTAGGATTATTTAATAAGGGTACTAATGAACGCCCATCAAGCTGCTGCATGCTTTTAGGCAGCTTTGCACCGGCTAAAACAGTTAATGTTGGATAGAGGTCAATATGAGCAGTTAAAGCATTAATATCGATATTTTTATTGAGTACACCTTGCCATTGCCAGTACATGGGAACTTTTGTACCGCCTTGATAAGCAGAATTTTTACGACCTTTTAATCCCGCATTAAACGGTATGATTTTCTTGCCATTTTTAATCATAGGAGGCATAGACATGCCATTGTCGGTCATAAATATAATGAGTGTATTATCTAATGCGCCCCATTGTGCTAATTTCGACATTAGGCGACCGACGTTATCATCAATATTCTCTATCATTCCATAGCGACCAGCAGTTTTCTCATCATATCCAGCATCTAAAAAGCGTTTCTTGTAACTTTCAGGAGCTATATAAGGTCCATGCGATGCATTTAGCGAGACATAAGCGAAGTACGGTTGCTTTGCCGAGTGCTGTTTTTTTATCCACGACAATGCTGCGCTAAAAAACAAATCAGTACAAAAGCCTTCTGTTTGAACAATCGTATCGTTATGCAGCAATACATTGTCAAAATATAAATTATCTTTATTGGGTGGAAAATCTCCTAAACGAGTTTGACCAATTCCACCAGCACCGTGCATTAATACTTCGTCAAAACCACGAGCTTGCGGCAAATATTGCGCTTCGTCGCCCAAATGCCATTTGCCAAACAATCCCGTCTTATACCCTGCAGATTGCAATGCCTGAGGCAGAGTAAGCACATCTAGTGCCATACGCTCCCGTTGTAAAATGGTATGGGTAACACCAACTTTGAAGGGGGGTAGACCACTCATTAAAGCAGCACGTGTGGGTGCGCACGTAGGGCTAACTTGAAAATCGTTAAAACGCACTGCGTTGCTAGCAAAACGATCAATATTAGGGGTGTTTACTATCTCGTTGCCCGTAAAGGAAAGATCCCCTAAGCCTTGGTCATCAGTCATAACCAAAATAATGTTTGGTTTGGAACCTGGCAAAGCTTCATCAAGCGGCTTTGCACTTGCATCGGTTAACACTATTGTTAGTAGAATAAAAACGAACGCATACTTTAATGTCAAAAAACGCTCCTCCTTCTGAGTTTAATTTAAGAGTTTCAATAGCGAGATAAACAGCCATTTGGCTCCTATATTCGAAATAGCTAAGCCCCTACAGCTTGTATATCATCAGCTAATATCACCGTTTAATAATATTGATTTAACTAGCGCGGCGTTTGATACTTATCGCTGGTCACTAAAAAGTTGTTTTCATCAATTAATACGAATACATAAGCATCATGACCTTTTGGTACATGACCACTTACGGTCATATCAGTTGAATTAATCGTTACCGGCAACTTCTCGTAAGTTATTACCACTCTGCCTCGCGCCTCTCGCTTATCACTACCTTTCGTTTTTGCAATTTCTGCCAGTAAATAGGCTTCTTTTATGGCAGTTTTACCGCCAACTAAACTTATTTGAGCTTTTCGTTTAGCCTTATTAAATTCACTCGATGATACTTCTGGAACGAGTGTTCTGGCCGCAACATTGTCGTTACTCTGGGGGTTTAAATGTGGATAAACTGCATTATTTTCTTTGAGATGCTGTTCTAAATTAGTCGATAACTCTTTTGCTACACGGGCATACTCTGGCTCTGTGATTAAATTGTTATTTTCTTCAAGATCATAGCGTTCGCCGTCTTTATATAAACGGTACAAAGAATAACTATCATCAAGGTAATACTTGTAAAGTTTAAAGTCCCCTTGCCGGATTGCACCGCGCATTTGAGAACCTTCGTAGTGCGGGAAATGCCAAAATAAATTTTTTCTCAGCGAACCATCAGCATGAGTTGCTTTTTCTTGTTCATTTTGAAGCACTGACGATAAATCCACTCCACTTAGCTTAGCTTCATACTGCTTGGAGATTGTGGTATTAGTTAAAGCTAAAATGGTTGGATAATAATCTAGCTGATTTACCATCCCGTGGTGAGTCGTGTTAGGTTTAACTACTGGACCAGCCACGACCATGGGCACTCTAATTCCTCCTTCTTCTGTGTGCTTCTTCCCTTTATCCAGTGGGAAATTATCGGTTATTATTTCTGTATCTTTATTTTCGGTCCCACCATTATCAGAAGAAAAGAAAATATAAGTCGTATCGATTAACTTTTTACCTGGATTGCGAGGGTCATCAGTTTGCTCAAGTAACGATACTAAACGACCTAAACTCCAATCAACCGTTGTAACCATTGCGCCATAGTAAGGATTGGTTTGCCCTGGCGTAGTAATAGGATCGCTTGATTGTGGAAAGGCAATACCTAGTTTGTCGGTATAATGTTGTAGCAGGGCCCTGTTTTTAGTAATAATGGGAACGTGTACCATCCAATGGGCTAAATAAAGAAAGAATGGCTCATCTTTATTTTCTTGCACAAAATGTAGTGCATTCTCGGTGACTAAATCGAAGGGATAGGAAATACCGTTTGGGTTTTTTTCACTATATGGCAAGTACTTTTCTTTACTTAAAGGAAATTTTTTATTATCAAAATCTTTATGACGTTGCTTTGATCCTCTATGCGCTCCTCGCTTATCGAAAGAAAAATCAAAACCATGTGCTTTGGGATAATTACTCGCATAATTGCCTAAATGCCACTTCCCAACATGACCCGTTTTGTAACCGCGGTCTTTTAATGCTTCTGCTAGTGTTAGCGTTTCGGGAGAAAGGTGATCATTAATATAAGGGGCTATTAATTTACTATGTTTGTTTAAGGCAGTTGGAATTTGCGCCCCAAGAACATGGGTAAAGTTAGTTTTTGCTGGATGTTGTCCCGATAATAATCCCCCTCTTGAGGGGGCACAGGTAGGTGCTGGAGAATAAGCTTGGGTAAAATTCATACCGCGTTTAGCAAGTGCTACCAGATTAGGAGTTTCCCATGGTGTTGGTTCATCGATATCGTTTAATTGCGTGTCTTGCCATCCTAAATCGTCAACATAAAAAATGATAATATTAGGTTTATCAACCGTTACAGTGGCCTTATTTGCTATTGCCTCTTGGCTTAGGAGCACAATGCAAATAAGCCCTAAAAATTTATACATAAATTATCCCTATAAAATAACGGTGTATTAGTAATTCAGGGTGGCGCCCTTTCTTGGCGGGTTTGTTTCATTTTCCCACCATTGATTTGGCCCGTCAGTTTTAATGTCTTCCCAGGTTTCAATTAACTTGGCTTTCATCGTGTTTAACTTTTCTGGCATTTTGGTCGCAAGGTTGTTTTTCTCTTGCCAATCTTCTTGCACATTAAACAACATAAATTCAGTAAGTGTATCGTTACCCACTATTTTCCAATCGCCAATACGCATTGCCACGCGATCTTCTGCCGGAGAAACGTGAGTTCGCCAAAATAAAGGAGTACTGCGGTTAAGTTCTTTGCCTTCTAGCGCGGGCAAAAAGTTAACACCATCAATTTTACGATCGCTAGGGGCTGCAATACCGCCTACGGCGAGAACAGTACTAAAAATATCGGAGCCAATTATAGGCGTATCGTTCACTGAACCGGCATCAATATGGCTTGGCCAACGTACCACAAATGGCACTCGAATCCCGCCCTCAAAGTCATTTCGTTTTTGCCCTCTAAGGCCACCACTATTGCCACCAACACCCACTACAGGGCCGTTGTCTGACAAGAACATAATTAAGGTATTGTCGCTGAGATTTTGCTCGTCGAGCACGTCCATTATTTTCCCCAAAGCGAAATCCATTTGAGTAATGTTGCCAAAGTACTTCTTGTTTACCGCATTTTCATTTGGGTACAGTTCTGAAAATTTAATATCTGTTGCAATAGGCTTATGTGGTTCATGAAACCAAACTGACATAATAAACGGCTTGCTTGCATCCCTTCCTTGTTCAATCCACTTTATCGCTTCGTCAGCAACCAATGGCGCTGAATACCCTTTTAATTCGCCTACGGGTTGGTGGTTGCGAATAAAATTATTTGGATTTTTATGACTTGGTACAGCATTATTTTGAGTCGCAAACCAGTAATCGAATCCATGGTCGTCGGGATGAGGATAACCTTCTTTATGAAATTGTTGTTTCGATAGCAAGTGCCATTTACCGAAATGCCCAGTGGTATAACCGGCTTGTTTAAACAAAGTGGGGTAAGTAATTTCACTCGCGCGTAAATGCGCTTTATGGCTACCTGATAGGTGGCGCCATACACCATTACGGTACGGTGTTCTGCCGGTTAAAATTGCTGAGCGTGCCGGTGAGCATACCCCTGCTGCAGAGTACCCTTGCGTGAACTTAACACCTTGGGCAGCTAATTTATCTAAATTTGGCGTTTTTATCGTTTGATGACCATAGGTTGCAGAGTCTCCCCATCCCATATCATCGGCCATCACCACTATAATGTTCGGTTTTGATGCAGCAGAGACATCATTAGCCGCTAACGCGATTAAAGGCAATACCCACAGCATAACCCCTACTAGATAGTTGTTTCTCATACTCATTCTTAACCTCTCTGACCGCCGAATACTATTTAATATTAGACAAAATAAAATTACTATTTTATATTTGAAACAGTATTCTATATTGAGAACAAGTTGTATATCAACAAAAAATTCGCTTGTTATTAACAAAAATTTAAATGGCGAATCCGCGCTTCACCATTAATAAAATATCTATTTGATGATTTAGTTATAGGGACAGCAATCAAACTGTGGCTACTCAATGGCATACTGTCGTCATAGCCTCTCGATGCGCTAACCCCGCTTTATTGCTGTTTAGCCCATTGCGAGATACACCTGACTGATGTAAATAGCCTGTTGATAAAAATATCAGTCACAACACAATTATTTTCAATTACCCATGCACCCACTAGGAAATACAGTACAATGAAAATAGGTCAACGCACTATAGACACAATAAATGATGCTCGTATTGATACGTTCGTAAACCGCGTTATGAGCAGCAAAACCTACCAAGTAGGTATAAATAAATTGAAAGCAACGATTACGACAGGTGCCGCAACAACGCGTTGCAGGTTTATGCTCATAGCTAGCTTTTTACTCGCTCCCCTATTTTCGTATGCAGAAGTAAGCAAGCCAAACATTATATTTATAATGAGTGACGATCAGGGTTACGGAGATGTGTCTGCATTTAACCCAAACAGTAAAATTAATACCCCCGCAATTGATAGATTAGCAAAAGAAGGCATGATGTTTACTGACGCACATAGTGCCTCTGCTGTATGTACGCCAACAAGATATGGGGTATTAACAGGTCGCTATCCATGGCGTACTCGTCTGCAAAAAGGTGTGCTAGGTGCTAGAACCAGCAAATTACCAGATGGAAGTATCAGTGTCGGCGACGAGCCTTTAATTGATGGAAAAACACTCACAGTCGCTCAGTTTTTGAAAGGGCAAGGTTACGATACTGCCATAACCGGAAAATGGCATTTAGGCTTTAAATATATATTACCTAAAGATACTGCAATAGATAAAAGTCGAGGTAAATATTACGATGCGGTTCCTGTGGGCACCAAAATAGTCGGTGGCCCAATTGAAAGGGGGTTTGATAAATACTGGGGGTTTCATCATGCTCGTCAAATGGGTACTTGGATTGAGCAAGATGAGGTTACTTATAACTTAGAAAATACTGATGAGATGTTAAATCGAATCACGGTGAAAGCGGTAGATTATGTATCGGATCCAGCAAGGAAAGCAGCCCCCTTCTTCCTATACGTGCCATTTAGTGCTCCGCATAGCCCTGTAGTACCTAGTAAAAATTGGATTGGTAAGAGCGGAATTAATAAGTATGCTGATTTTGTAATGGAAACCAATAATTCGGTAGAGCGCATATTGCATGCTTTAGACAAGGCTAAGCTATCAGACAACACGATTGTTATTTTTACAACAGACAATGGTACTTCGCCCAGTGCTAGAATAGAACAATTGATTGCGGCAGGGCATCATCCAACTGCAGACTTGCGTGGCACCAAAGCAGATATATGGGAAGGTGGACACCGAGTGCCTTATATTGTTCGTTGGCCTGGGCACGTAAAAGCAGGCTCAACGTATGATAAACCTGTAGTACATAACAGCTTATTCGCGACAAGCGCAGACATATTAAATGTTGACCTACCAAACAATGCTGCGGTAGACAGTTTTTCGATATTACCTGCATTAAAAGGTTCTGAAGAAGAGACCCATCCAATAGCCATTCATGCCTCCGTATTAGGTCACTTTGCTGTGCGTGTAGGTGATTGGAAACTAGCCACTTGTAAAGGCTCATGTGGCTGGAGTAAAGGAGGGGATAAAAATACGCCTATGCAGTTATACAATATGAAAACCGACCGTGCAGAAACCACTAATTTGTTTAACGAAAAACCTGACATAGTGGCACAGCTTAAACAACAATTAGAGCAAGCGGTATATAATGGTTACACCGTTGATGGGAAAACAGGGAGTAATGATGTCCCTGTCACGATTTACAAGAAGAGCAAAGTAAAAAGTAAAAAAATCAGCCATTAAAAATATACCCCGCTCATTGCCTGCGATCTCAGCAAGTAATACCTGATATGCAACGCTAGGTGCCATTTTATATATCGCCCTAGCGTTGCCTGTCGAGCTGTTAACACTTATGAATGCATTCGCCATTGACTGCCCCCCCCTCGCCTATAACAATTGTAATGAGGAAAAAGGCCCTTGCTCCCCTAAAGGCAATAAAAAGTAACATTTTATTGACAATTAACAGGCTTCATCATACCGTATATGAAACAATGTTTTAAATACACAACAACATAGTAAGCACATTAGCTAAAGGATCTGATATGAAATTACGAACAGCGTGTTACACAGCATGCTATACGGCGTTAACCTTAGGGATCGTGTCTTGTAATAGCCATACAGACCCCAATGCTGATAATAACGAGGCAGAACTCATAGCGGATAATAGCCAAGAAGAACCCGAAGCTGAAGATACCCAGGAAGAACCCGGAGCTGAAGATACCCAGGAAGAACCCGGAGCTGGCGAGAGTCAGGCAGCAATAAAAGCACACTGGATGCAAGGGAATTGGGGAATTAGTTTCAGAATATCAGGTGGCGATATCAGTCAAGGCGAAAGCCATGTAAATGAATATCAAGTAACACCGGCTGTCGAACAAATGGCTGCAATTCCTGGACTAACTTGGTTACAAGTAAATTTAACGAATGGCGCTTTTGGTGACCGTTTCATTGTACCCGTACCGGAAGTTGAAGCAATAAACCCCAATTCTGCCCCCAATAGCATAAATGATTTGTATGATCCTACCTTACCAGGCACCGATCTTTTCAGCCAAATAGCCACTGCACTTCACGCTAAAGGTATAAAAGTCATTGCTTACGTTGCCACCCAAGGGCCAGGGATGCTGAAACATGGCGCTGAAAGATCAATGGATTATGACGATTCGATTATTGATGAGACAGACGGTAGCCCCTGTAAATCGAAAAGACCTCTTGTAAGCGATCCAGACACGCAAGTGTATTGTTCTGAGAATATGAACCGCTGGCGAGATCATGTCTTAGAAAAATATCCATCAACGAGTTTGCATCACAGTTTTCAATTGTCTTTAGTCAATATCGTAAAAACATTATCGCTTCGCTATGGCGAGCTTATTGATGGTTGGTGGTTTGATCATGCCACATACGGCGATTACGCATTATTGCCTGATGCAGCAAAAGCTGGCAATAGTGAAGCTGTCGTTGCTTTAGGTTTATCTGAAGACGTTCATCTTGATAATAATCCTGACGTCCAAGAGGACTTCACGGGTGGACACCCTACCCCGATAGCGCGAACAGTGTCGTCTTCTGACATTAATTTACCCATGTTAACCGCGATTGAAGCAACAGAAAATGGTTTCTTTCCAGCGACTGTTGATGATGATGTTGATGCCGTTGGACACATGTTTATGCCCCTGCAACAAGCATGGAATGGCGGTACCGTGGTATTTTCTGAAGCAAAAGGCAGTGATTGGCTAAATAGAGCTACAAACGCTAACGGCGCGTATAGTTGGGCTTTAAGCCATGAAGGCTCAATTTCAGGAGGAGAGCCCATGTTGATTTCTGAGCCTCAAGCAAAGCTGATGACGCGTATGCAAGTCAATAGAGGAAAACAGTTACAATTAAATTTAGAAGGTGCTGACGGTTCAACTGCTTATGATGATTCTGTAAACCAATATACGGCAACCGTTAATGGTGCTTCATTTGTGCAAGATATGACAAGAGGAAACGTTGCCAGCTTAACTGAAGACGATACCCTGACGCTAGATAGCTATACGGGTGTTTTAGGTGATAATGCGCGTACCACATCAGCATGGATAAAAACCACAGACACTACAGGCGATATCATCCAGTGGGGTAACACTGCCGCGGGTGAGCAATGGCAATTAGACCTCGCTGATGGAGTACTTAGATTACTTTTAGATGATGCAACAGTTGTCGGTACAACCGCTATAAACGATGATCAATGGCATCACACTGCGGTTGTTGCCCCCGACAATACCGTTGGCAATATTGAAATATATATAAATGGCATCTTGGAAAATGTCTCTTTCAGCGCTAATACTGCTACATTTGAAACCGTGGAAGATAGCACTGTCCAAATAGGGGGGGCATTTACCGGACTGATAGACAAAGTCGCTATTCATGATCGCGCTTTGGCCGAAACTGAAATAGATTACCTTGCAAACTCAGCGGATGCCGATCTCGATTTAGAAGTGGCTTACGATCTGCGTTTTAATGAGGTATCTAGTAACACCGTTACTGATAGCTCAATTTATAAAAGAAGCGCCACTAACAATGGTGCAATTGTTGGCGTATATGATAGCAGCCGCGACAGCGAAGTGTACTCGTTTGACGGAGACGCGACGGTTGTTGCCGACCGTTACAATGGTGTTAATGAAGGCGAACCTCGCACTGTTATGGCATGGATAAGATCAACAAACGGTAATGGCACCATTATTAAATGGGGCAATAAGAAAACTGTCGATGGTGAACAATATGTTGTCAGTGTGCAAAATGAGGTATTGAGTGTAAGCATTACTGGTGGATCAATTAAAGGTACCACCCTGCTTAATGATGGCGAATGGCATCATATTGCAGTTGTCTCGCCAAACGAACAACTAAGCAGTACAAAGCTATATGTTGATGGGGTATTAGAATCAACAACGCTTGCAGGCGAGCAAACAATTATTAGCACTTATACCCTTAGATCAAAAAGTATAGATGTTGAAATTGGCGAAAATTTTATCGGCGAAATGGATGATGTTTTAATCCACCAACGCGCCTTAAAATTGTTTGAAATAAAAGCCAAAGCAAACCTTTAATAATAAATTACGTCATAACCGTTTTAGTTTCTCTTCAAACAACACGGATGAAGAGAAACTAAACTTAATTCCAACGTGTACCCGCACCGTCTGTTCGTTATTCTTCGTCAAAGCTTTTGTATTGTTCTGCAAGGAAATCTATTAACGTTCTCACGGCCGGTAACATTCCTCTACGACTTCCGGGTACCTGGCCATAAACTGAGCGAGCATATCGCCAATATGCGCATGTAACAGCGCGATAGGACAGGTTAATCGAACCGTCCCCCTCGGCTCAGATTTGAGTGAATCGATGGCTTCTTGGGCAGTCTCGGCTTCAATTAACATTGCTTTGCAGTGCTGAAAATAGGTTTGACCGACTTCGGTTAGATGGAAACTACGTGTCGAACGATAGATCAACTTAGTATCCAGCCTGTTTTCTAGACCTGTCACCCGTCGACTCAACTTAGATTTTGGAATTCCTAACGCACGACTTGCAGGTGCAAATCCGCCGTATTCACAGGCTTTGACGAAATAATAAAGGTCATTCAGATCTTGCATCTTCAGTGTTCTATTTTTGGAACTGTGATTCGCATTGTAGCAATCTACCGGATTATTGTGCCATATGTATTATCTATACAAAGACATTCTTTGGAGAGAAAGCATGAAAAAAGTGGAAGGCATTGTAAGTCCCCCTTCATCGCATTGGGTTGGTAACGGGTTTCCCGTGCGGTCGCTATTTTCCTATCACCAACAAGCGCAAAAGCTAAGCCCGTTCCTACTACTGGACTATGCAGGCCCTATGACGTTTCAGGGTGACGGCAAGAAACGCGGCGTCGGCGTGCACCCTCACCGTGGATTCGAAACTATCACCATCGTATATCAGGGTGAAGTAGAGCATCGCGATTCAACTGGTGAGGGCGGCGTCATAAGTCCCGGTGATGTTCAATGGATGACCGCGGGCGCTGGTATCTTACACGAGGAATTCCATTCTCAAGCATTCAGCAACAATGGCGCGTGCTTCAGATGGTGCAGTTATGGGTTAATTTACCGGCGGATCAAAAAATGACGACGGCTGGATATCAGGCACTACATAGCGATGTCATTCCAGTGATTGATCTGCCTAATAACGCTGGCACTTTGCGGCCAATAGCAGGTGAGTTCGAGGGGACCACTGGGCCAGCGCATACTCATTCGCCTATGCAGGTCTGGGATACTCGCTTAAACGCCGGTGGACAAGCTGGTTTTCATCTGCCAGACGGTTGGACCGCTTCTTTAGTAGTACTTGAAGGCGCGGTTTGTGTGAATCGTTCTTGGCCGGTCACCGAAGGTCAATTGGTATTACTCAGTCGCGGTGACACGAGTGTCGAGGTGCATGCACAAGTACCTAGCTTGGTATTGGTACTTAGTGGTGAGCCGCTTAATGAACCAGTAGTCGGGCATGGCCCCTTTGTGATGAATAATAAATCAGAGATTTTGCAGGCCTTTGACGATCTAGAGAACAACTGTTTTGGCCGTCTGTAAAATGACGCGGCTATCTGCCGTACTACCATTACCATTGAGGAACTAATTATGAGCTTTAACTATAATCGTCTCGACAAAATGGAAAAACTGAAAACCTGAATAACTTTCGATTCATTGATTATCCTTTCTCAATTTGACTAATGCTTACTTGCGTCTTACGTCATTGAGTCGCTTTTAGTGAGTATAAACAAAAGCTCGCATGGACATTTATGCAATCCATACGAGCTTAATAAATAACAAATCACGGAGCATAAGTATGTAAATTAACCTTATGCTCCCAATGTTAGACTCAAAACTACGATTTATACTTATCTGACCTTACTAAGAAGTTATTCTCATCAACCAGAATAAATAAATAGTCTTTGTGCTCTTTAGGAACAACCCCAGACACAGTCATTTCTTGTTGATTAATTTCTACCGGTATTTTTTTATAAGTAATAACGAGCTTTCCACGCTTTTCAATTTTATCACTGCCTCTTGTTTTCGCTATTTCTGCCAGTATATAGGCCTCTTTAAGCTTAGTTTTACCTTGCACTAAGCTAATTTTCGCAACACGGCTTTTTTTATTAAACGTACTGGATGCAACTTCAGGCGCTAATAATCGTGTCGGGCCATTTGCTGCATTGTCTGGGTTCAACTTGGGGAAAATAGCGTTATTTTCTGATAATAGCTGATCTAGGTTCTTTGATAACTTCTCTACAACATCAGCATATTCAGGTGCTTGTGCTAAATTGTTTTTCTCTTCGATATCAAACCGCTTACCGTCTTTATATAAACGATATAACGAATAAGTGTTATCTATGTGATGCAACGTTAGCTTAAAGTCACCTTCACGAATAGCACTTTGCATAGACGCATCACTATTGTGTGGAAAATGCCAAAAGAGATTTTCCCGAACCTCACCATTATCATACGTTGCTGGCTTATTTTCATCTTGCAGTACCGGCGACAAATTAACACCGCTTAACTTTTCTTTGGCATTTTTAGCTATCGTTGAATCCGTGAGCGCTAAAATCGTTGGGTAATAATCAAGTTGATTAACGATTCCATGGTGCGTCACATTTTTATTAACCGCTGGGCCTGTAACGACCATTGGCACTCTTATTCCACCCTCTTCGGTATGTTTTTTACCCATATCTAAAGGGAAGTTATCGGTGATCATTTCTTTCCCCGATTTTTCAGCACCACCATTATCAGATGAGAAGAAAATATAGGTAGTTTCTATTAACTTTTTACCTGGGTTACGTGGATCATCGGTTTGTTCAAGTAACGACACTAAGCGACCTAAACTCCAATCAACGGTTGTTACCATCGCGCCGTAATATGGATTAGTCTGACCAAGCGTTGTTACCGGATCAGGACTCGTTGGAAAAGGTATGCCTAACTTATCCGTGTAGTGCTCTAACAACGCTTTATTCTTAGTAATAATTGGCGTGTGTACCATCCAATGGGCTAGATAAAGAAAGAAGGGGTCATCCTTATTTTCCTGCACAAAATTTAACGCGTTTTCTGTCACCAAATCCAAAGGATAAGAAATGCCGTCAGGGTTCTTTTCACTGTAAGGAGGATACTTTTCTTCGCTCAGTGGAAACTGTGCATTATCAAAATCTCTATGCCGCTGTTTGCTGCCTGTGTGTGCCCCCCTTTTACCAAATGAAAAATCGAAACCCGCTGTTGTAGGTGCATTATTTGCGTAATGCCCTAAATGCCATTTTCCTACATGCCCTGTTTTATAACCGTTTGCTTTTAAGGCATCCGCTAGTGTTAGAACATCATCCGAAAGATGATCGTTGTAGTAAGGCTCGATTAGTTGACTGCGACTATTTAGAGGTGTTGGGATCCCAGCACCTAAAACGTGAGTCAGGTTTGTTTTTGCAGGATGCTGGCCTGACAGCAAACCTCCCCTCGAGGGTGCACATGTTGGTGCCGAGGAATAAGCTTGAGTAAAGTTCATGCCCTGCTTCGCGAGCGCTAACATATTGGGAGTTTCCCAGGGTGTTGGCTCATCTACATCATTGAGTTGGCTATCTTGCCAACCCAAATCATCCACATAAAAAACGATAACATTTGGTTTTACAAGCTCAGATCTCTCTGCCATCGTGGTGCCGGCTAAAGCACCCGCGGATACACTCATTAGTATTGAAAAGCTAAATGATGCCAGTAGTATTTTTTTCATCAGAAATCCTTATTCTACAATGGGCGTTAAATGAATAGCGCGAAGATTAATGCCACCACCAACAACCTTACCTTTAGGTGTAACGGTAATCGACTGCTTGCCTTGTTTTAGTGATACTACGCCAACTTCATCGGTGCGGTAGCGATATAAGGTTTTTCCTCCGCCCATACGTTTAGAGTTTTTACGCTCACCGGTATCAAGTGCTTGCATCATCAAAATTTCGCCGTTAAAGGAAAATACCCATTCACTATAATCAACCACGTCATCCGCCGAGTACTCCACCTCTATAAAGTAATCTCCTGATTCAGCCACGTCGACTTCCCACTCGCCTTTGGCGCCATCAGTCCAACGCAATAAATTGTTGGCGTAATTCCAGTCACCAAATTTTTGCATCCAGCGAATTTCTTTTTTCACACAACCATCACAGCTCGCGAAAACCGAATTAAGTGTGGTTGTAATACTTGGATCGATACCAATAGTTTTATCTATTTCAGGCTTTCCTTGCAATTCAACAACAATAACAGGCACTAATACATCTGGCTTTTCCATTGCTAAGGTAAAGCTTGTAAAACCATTATCATTCTTATCAAAGGTTACTTCGCTTGAATTCTCACCGAATAAACCATCGATAAGGCCAGGTTCTTCCGAGTTTAATATACGAGCAGAACTTATCTGGTTTTTTAATCCCGCTAAGTGAATTTGGTTATTTTCAGGCCAGTCAAAAACATGCAAATATAGTTTGTTGCCTTTAACCGTAATATCTCCCCAAGCTTGTGCTCGTCCCCATGGAGAACCCTCCGCGCCATAGATAGTTTCGCCGCTATGCCTTAACCATTCTCCAGCTCTAAGTAAGCCTTTAGCTGCCATTTCGGGTACTTTGCCGTTACCTTTAGGACCAATGTTAAGCATGTAATTACCGCCACGTGCTACTGTTGAGATTAAGCGGTGTAGAATTTCTGTACCCGATTTCCAGTTTTTGTCGTACCAAGCATCGCCCCAACTGTTATTTGTTGTATCAATGGTTTCCCAAAGGCCTGGGTGATTTACAAGTGACAGGCTATGATCACCTAACGTGGAAAAGTCGCCAACACCATTACCAATGCGGCTATTTATCATGGTTTTTGGTTGTAAGCGACGGGTTAAATCAACTAATTGTTGAGATTGTTCCTTTGTCATATCTCCAGGGGTATCAAACCATACTGTACGAATTGGCCCATATTCACTCAATAATTCAGTAACTTGAGGGATAACTTTGCGCTCAAAGTATTCCGTAAAGTCGCCTTCTTGTTTTTCTGAAGACCAAGGAATACTTGCACTACCTTGTTCGTACCAATCTTGCATTTGCGAATAATAGAAGCCCAAACCTATGCCCGCTTCGGCACATGCATCTGCCAATTCTTTTAACGGATCGCGTTTATATGGGCTTGCATCTTCAATGTCATAAGTGCTGCTTTTAGAGTGGTACATTGCAAAGCCTTCATGGTGCTTAGCCGTTATCACAATGTTTTTCATACCCGCATCAACCGCTAATTGAACAATAGCTTTTGCATCAAATTCAGTTGGATTAAACTGGGCCGCTAATTCTTTATATTCTTGTTTTGGAATATCAGCAACTCGCCCCGACATTAACCACTCAGAAATCCCATAGTATGTCTTTCCTTGCCATTCACCCGCAGGAATAGAAAACAATCCCCAGTGTATAAACATTGAATATTTGTCTTGTGCAAACCATTCGCCACGTTCCGCATTGGCATGCTTGGCCTTGTCGATGGCGCTATCGCCCCACAACTCATCCATAGATTGCGATTTTTCTGCATTGCTTTCTTGAGCATATGCAGGCACAGATAATGCTGTAGAAATAAGTAAGGCACTCGCAATGGCAACTGCACACTTTTGTTTAATTAATTTCATGGGTGTTCCTATAATCTAAATATTTAGTATGTGTCGTTTGTTTGCACTCAAAACTGTTTTTACCCAAAGTAAAAGTGCAAAATTCAGTGTTCGACTGCAGTGTTGACACTACTTTTTTAATTGTGAATAAATTACTGTCTTAATTCTGAGAATGTCGATGGCTTAGGCGATGTAGGCAGTGTCTCGTTCCAAGCGATTGCTAAGCCAGTTAACTTTTTAACAATTGCTGGATACTGACTGGCAACATTCATCGTTTCAGCGCGATCTCTCATAATGTTGTAGAGTTCGATACGGTTTTCATGTTGAAAATAGAATAACTTCCAGGGTCCTTCACGCACCGCAAGCATTGGTTTTTTGCCCGACTTTTTGCCATATTGCCATTGCCAGTACAAAGGTTTTTCACGCGTCAAAGTGCCACCTTTTAATAAAGCCAGAATACTTTGTCCGTCAGGTTGGTAATTTTGAGGTAATTTTGCACCCGCAATGTCTGCAAAAGTAGGTAATAAATCGACCGCGGTCACAACGGATTCAGTATCTACTCGCCCTGCTGGTACAGTGGTCGGCCAACGCACTAAAAAGGGAACTCGTAATCCACCTTCATAAGTGTCACGTTTCTGTCCGCGTAATCCTGCAGTTGTACCAACACTAAAATAAGTGCCTAAGGGGTCAATACCTTCTACTTTCCCGTCTGGGTCATGATGGTGAAAATGGTTGTTTTTCGACCCCGTCACTTCAGGGCCATTATCACTAGAAAACACAATGAGTGTATTTTCAGCTAAATTTAATTCGTCTAACAGGTTTAGTATTTTGCCTATACGCTGATCGGCCCCATCTACAACCGCAGCATAAACTTGATCTTGCTCGTTTAAATGGGTGTACTTCGCCATTGAATCTTGCGGCGGATAATGCGGCGTATGTGTTTCGTGGATCCATAAATTGATAAAAAAAGGGACGTCTTTATTACGTTTAATAAAATCGGTCGCATCATCATATAATTTAAAGGTATCGGTTTGTGGACCCGGCCCATTAAATACAGCCGCTTCGTCGTACCCATATTCAGTGGGTAATGGCGCATCTTTAATATTTCGATTGGTTAAATGCCATTTTCCGAAGTGAGCCGTTTTATAGCCCGCCTGTTGCAAAACTCTGGGCATGGTCACAACATTTTTATCAAGCCAATCTGGCATGGCATAATTATCGTGGTGCTCAAAAGTGGCAAAGTGACGATGAACACTGTTTCTTGCCGGATACTGACCGGTTAAAACCGCTGCTCGACTAGGAGAACACACAGGGTTAGACACACTAAATTGATAAAATTCAGAACCTTCATTTGCTATCCTATCAATGTTTGGAGTTCGAATATCTGGATGGCCATGTTTACTGATATCTCCCCAACCTAAATCATCTGCGAAAATGAAAATGATATTTGGCTTTTCTGTCTGTTCCGCAGAGTCAACTTTAATAGCTGCATAAGACGCCGATGCCATAAATATGCCTGCAACCGCAACAACGATTTTTATTTTATTAAATGTCACTACTATCCCCCTACATCTTTTAAGGAAGTTAAGCTGATAAGTTAAGGCTTTTGCATACAACAAGGGCCTTAACTATTCAGAGACTGCTATTTAACTTACTTATTTTTTTTCTTTTTCTTTTTATTTGCTTGTGCTGCAAATTCCTCTGGCGTCAGTAAACCATCTCCATCAACATCTAATCGAGCGAAACGCTTAGGACCTTTTTTAGGGTTTTTAATTTTTGCGGAATACTCTTCTACTGACAATGCGCCATCAGAATTAGTATCGAATTTACTAAAGCGACTTTGCTTAGCGTGTGCCTCTGTAGAAACTACAAATAATAGTGCTGTGACAACTACACTTGATAATGTTGTTTTTAAAACATTTTTCATGGTGACATCCTTAATTCACTGTTTGTGTGTGTGTGAAATTTTTAAACTGATGACAATTCATCTGTCACCCAGTAACTACATCTAATCCACCGAGCTTTAATGCGGTTTGAAACGTTCGATTAAGCAATTTAAACACTCGTATCGCTCACTTCTCTTTATAACCCCTTAAACCATGAGAGATTTAGATAACATCAGATTAACACAAGATAATCTCGTATGTAAAAATATATTTTATATATAAATAAGGTGTTCTGATTTTACATCTATTTTTATAAACAGCGATAACTTAACTGTGGCGTTTTATTATTCACTGCCACTATAAAAGTGATCGCTCGCTTAATATCAGTGTTGAATCTTTATTAAAACCAATTAAAGCTGTTATTTTTCAAATTTGCTAGTAAAACTTTAATTCAAATATAAAACGAAATGTAAGTCTGCAGGAATATCTCAATATGATTTTTAATAATAGACATAGAAAAGTACCGGCACCGTTTGTAAATAAGCTACTATTAATCGTCGCTATCGCATTAACGTCAGCATGTTCAGACGATAACACTGTCAGCCAGACAAAGCCCAGTACTAAGCAGTTACCTAACATCGTGATTTTATATGCCGATGCTCTTGCCGCCGGCGATTTAGGTAGATTCAATCAAAGCTCTAAAATACCCACCCCTAATTTAGATAAATTAGCGATGCAAGGGCGAAGCTTTACCGATGCTCATTCGTCATCGGGTGTCTGTTCCCCTTCTCGATATGCATTACTGACTGGGCAATATCATTAGCGTAAATTCCACGACATTGTAAAGATATTCGGAGAGTCTGCTTTTGACCCTGAGCAACTTACTCTGCCAGAAATGTTGCAACAAAAAAGACTACATCACGGCTGCCATTGGCAAGTGGTATTTAGATTGGGGTTGGAGCTATATCAGAAAGCAAGATGCGCCGCTAGGCGCTGCGCCCAACAATTTTGATTGGCACAAAGCAATAGAAAACGGGCCAACCGCCCATGGCTTTGACTATTCCTTTGGAGACAACGTAATTAACTTTCCGCCTTATGTCTGGATCAAAAATAACCGCGTAACCCAAATACCCGACACGATGGTACCTTATGGAAAAATAAAAAAGGAAAAATGCGTTATCGAGAGGGCCCAATGATAACCGGGTGGGATCCTTATGAAAATATTCCCACCACCACCCAAAAAGGCATCGATTTATTACTGAAAAAGCCAAACATCAGCAACCGTTCTTTTTATACGTTGCCTACCCTTCTCCTCACGCCCCTATCATTGCGAATGACGAGTTTGACAATACGTCGCAGGCAGGGACGTATGGCGATCTGATAGTGGAAGCCGATGATTCGATTGGTCAACTCCTTAGTGCTATCGATAAAGCTGGCATTACAGACAATACGCTAATTATTTTTAGCTTTGATAACGGCCCTGAAAATTACGCATACCTTATAGATGAGAAATTTGATCACTGGTCATCTTATCCTTTTCGCGGTTTAAAACGAGATACCTATGAAGGCGGCCATAGAGTGCCGATGATAGTGCGCTGGCCAAATCATGTGCAAGCCAATAGCAAACTGATGAATTAGTGTCGCAAATTGATTTAATGACCACCATTGCTGCCATTATCGATTTTAGCCTACCAGACGATGCTGCCGAAGACTCCTTTAACTTATTGCAGCTCTGGACTGGTCAATCTGCTAAAAGTCCTCGTCACGCTTTGGTTCATAATACAACTACAGGGAAATTTGCCATTCGTAGCAATGATTGGACCTTAATTGATGTCCCCTCAGGCAATCAAAATGGTAATTTGGCACGCTTCAATTATGCAGATTGGCAAAAAACATGGTTATAAAACTGACGTTAACAAAAAAGGTCAATTATTTGATATGCAAGATGACAGTGGGCAGCGCTTTAATCTCATTGAAAAGCACCCAGAAAAAACCCGTCAGTTACGCCAGCTATTAGAACAAATAAAAACGCAAGATGGGTCGGCTCCCCATCTAAATAAATAACCATAATTCATTGCGCCACCCCTTAGTTCGGGTGGCGTAGCGGCAACTAACATGACAGTAAAAGTGCCGTTAACCTTAAACTGTTGTAAAAATGGATGACACGTTATCGCCAATGGGTATTAAAGAAGCTCAACTAAAAACCAGCAACTTAAGCAACCACTACGATAGAAATGCCGCACCCCTGCTAATACCTCAAAAGCAATTGTTTTATAAATAACTCCAGTTTAAACTAAAAGTGGTGTTAAAGTACGTGCTAATTAACTATAAAATTCTGCTTAAATAATGATATTTCTCAATAGTATGGATAACGTTTACAACAAGCGAGATAAAAATGGAATCGAATAAAACATATCTGTTCAAACAATCTATCAACCTGATGTTGGACCATATCCAAGAACTACCTGAAGATCAGAATATTATGGCCAATGATATGGAATTAACGAGGCAACTAAAAATAAGTCGTACGACTGTTAGAGCGTGTGTTGAGCATCTAATAGAAAATGGCTTAGTTAAGCGACAAGGATCTCATAAAGTTGTATTGCGCCAACCTCAAGACAGTGACTTTTTTGATATTGAAGATAAAGCATCAACGAAGGATAAGCAGATAGAAAAATATTTCATGAGCCTAATACATCATGGAAAATTACTACCCGGAGATCGATTTTCTGAACTAAGCCTAGCGAAGAACTCCGGCTGTACCACCATTAGTGTTAGGGAATTTCTGATTAAATTTTCTAATAATGGTCTCATTGAGAAAATACCGCGTGGCCGCTGGAAAATGGTTAAATTTGACGAGGATTTTGCCAGAGAACTCATTTCATTTAGAGAAATGGTGGAGATGCGTGCTATCACCGAGCTATTAAAGCAGCCTAAAGATCATCCTGTCTGGCAAGAGTTAAGAGAGCTTTTAGTCAAACATCAAGAAGTTAGCTTAGATATGGAAAATCGATATTTAGAATTTCCAGATCTTGATAGAGAGCTACACTTTATTATTCTTAAAAGTGCAAAGAACCGCTTTACAAAGCAATTTTTTGATATTGTGTCCTTTGTCTGTCACTACCATTATCAATGGGATAAGACTGGAGAGCTTGAGCGCTTTACAATCGCCATCCATGAACATATTGATTTATTGAATAATTTAGTCACCCATAATAATGCCGGGGCCATCTTAAGTTTAGAGAAACATTTACAAACGGCTGAAATTACTTTGTTACGTTGTGTTCATGGCCTAGAAAGTTAACAAACAGCGTGTACAAGCATTACAGTTGTATAGTCCGCTTGTTTATAACTGTACTGAGTACTCATTAGGCTACTCACGGTGTTAAATGTTTACTGACTAGTTAACGCGCCAAGTACATACACTAAGGGGGCGTTCCAATTAATAGCAATTTCATTCGTGGAATAACTACACCAGCTGTCGCTGTACGATTTAGTCGGCTCGTTAGATTTGTAGTGACATTTATCTTGCTGCCAAGCGTGAGGACCGCCTACAAGCATACCCGGTACAGGAGCTGCCACGGTATCGCTTTGCGAAATACGATGATGGGGATGTAAGGGAGTTTTTTCGCCAAAGCCCGTAACGAACGAGTACCCGGTGGGGTTACGTCCTAAAATATAATCCACCAATCCCTGTGCAGCTGTGCGGCTTGCAGTAACACTGGACTTCCCATAGTTTACTAAACACCAAACAAGTTACATTGTAACTTCTAATAAGAGGTGTTTTATGAGTAAAGGCAAACGATATACTCACGAATTTAAACTGGGTGCTGTTAAGCAAATTACTGAGCGTGGATATTCAGTTACTGAAGTCACTGAACGATTAGATATTTGTACCAAAACGTTATATCACTGGCGGAGCCAGTTATCAGATAAACCTAAATCCGTTCAATCATCCGATGAAAAGCTGAAGATCGCTAAATTAGAAGCACAATTGAAACGTGTCACGGAGGAACGGGACATTTTAAAAAAGGCCGCAAGGTACTTTGCCAACAACCCCGAGTAAAGTACGGCTTCATTCGTGATCACCAAAATGAGTTTTCCATCACTTCGATGTGCCGCCTTTTTAAACTGCATCGTAGTGGTTTTTATGCGTGGTTAAAAAAGCCCATAAGCGATAGAGCGCTTGAAGACAATCGCTTGTTGAAACTCATTAAAGCGTTTTATGTCGCCAGTGGCGGCACGTATGGCAGTCCTTGGATACACGTGAAGCCGGTGAGCAATGCTGCGTAAATCGTGTTGCTAAGATCATGCGACAACATAAGCTTAAAGCGCAAATTGGTTACAAGCGTCGCCATATCTCAGGTGGGAAAACATCGCGTATTGCAGATAACCTATTAGCAGGCCAGTTTAACCCACCTGCGCCGAATCAATCGTGGGTAATCGACATAACCTACATAAGAACCTATGAAGGATTTTTATATGTAGCAACGGTTATGGATTTATTCTCTAGGCGCATAGTGGGTTGGTCGATGGATAAAAATATGGATAAGCACCTTGTTATAAACGCACTATTGATGAGTTATTGTCAAATCTGGTGTATGAGCTCATCTTGATGCTCTGCTTGATCTTTTATTATTCTTTCTCCGTCTTTAAATTTTACGCCTGTTATCACATCCGCTAACAACTTAACCCCCTCAGACGATACCACTTCTTCTCCGCTGATTGAGCAAGCTTAAACACCATCATTAACATCGTTGTCCGACTGCCACAACTCTTCACTTTATGGGTTCTCAAGCGCACCGTTGCAAACGTCGACTCTATCGGGTTACTCGTTCTAATGTGCACCCATTGCTCGGCTGGATAATTATAAAACGCCAGCATTTCATCTTTGTCTTTTGTCGGGCAATCTGTTGCTCTTTTGTACTTAACTGAATAGTTTTTAACAAATAGATCATACGCTTTATAAGCTGAGGAGCGACTCTCTGCCATCCAGATATCTTGTAAACTTGCTTTGATTTTAGGCTGCATTGATTTAGGAGCTTTGTTCAGTACATTAGCGATTTTATGCGCCCAGCAACGCTGATGCTGAGTCGTTGGCCACACTTTTGTCAGCGCATTCCAAAAACCAAGCGCACCATCACCTATAGCAAGCTTTGGTGGAATGCTTAATCCTTGAGATTGTAACTGGTTTAACACTTCAGTCCAGCTCTGCTCTGACTCACGAACGCCATCAACTACCGCTAGTAGCTCCTTTCTACCCGTTTCATCCACGCCCATAATAACTAATAAACAAGTTTGTCATCCATTCGAACTTTACTGTAAATCCCGTCAGCCCAGATATGCACATACTGACGTTTAGTTAAAGAACGGCCTGACCATTGCTGATATTCTTTCTCCCAAGCGTATTTCAATCGAGAGACGCTGTTTGCGGACAACCCTTTGGCCTGCTCACCTAGCAATGACGCTAAAGCAGGCTGCATATCACCCGTTGAAATCCCTCGTAAATAGAGCCATGGGATCAGTTCTTCTATATTTTTTTGTCCGTTTTAAATAAGCCGGGATCAATGCACTATTGAATTTAACGCCTTTTTTTTCGGTCCATTACTTTAGGTATTTTGACTTCAATATCACCTAGGCCTGTTTGAATAGTACGTTCAGGCTGGTGACCATTTTTTACAATCCGCTGAAGCTCTTCGACGGTCTCATGCTGGTATTGAGTAAGCAACTCCGCCAATTCCGCCTCTATAGCTTGAGCTAACAGCTGCTGAGCCCCAATTTTTATTAATTGCTCTAACGGATTTACTGGTGTCTCGATGGAAATAACATTATCATTTTCAGTCATTGCGATGTCTCTCTGGTTAATTGTTGATCCGCCAAGATCAATTAACAGGTTACATCGCAATGACTTTTTCTCATACACCAGAAACGGCTATAGCTCTATTGTCAATATTAACACCATAATAAACGCGAAAATATACATTAAAACAATGACTTTTCCTTTATCAGAAACGATAGAGCAGTATTTGTTTAAGATAAAACTTACGATTGTCATAAAGAAAATAGACTAATGCCCTTCCAATAAGCAATTAAATCGTTTATTGCTGCAGTAAAGCCTAATTGAGAGTGGCAGGTTTAGGCAATAATCATAGCGCTTAAAGAATAGTTATAAGGTTTAACTACTAAAATTTATGGCCACCTCACCCAGTGAGGCAGCCAAAACAGGTTTAAAACAAAGATTCAAATGTGCCATCAGGAAATAATATCCCCGGAACACCTCTAACCGCGGTCACATCAGCAATTTGAGTATCACCGAAGTACAAACCGCCGCTGTAATTTCGACCCTTTTGTTTAATATCAAGCCAGCGACCATATTGACCTTTTATTACCGCATTGATATTTTCACCAACTTGGCGAATATTGACATCTAATGGTTTGTTTTGCAGCGTTAAAAATAGATCAGCATTACTTACATTATCTAGCTCATCAAGCTCGCCAACATAGGCTAGTTTAAATTCTGGAGCCCCATTTAAAGCCATAGCCAACTCTAATGAAAAAGCGATATTTGCATTCTCTTCATTAATAAAAGGTGTCGTTTCAATGGCCTGAACGATAATCCCTGTGTTTTGTAGCTCTGAACTAACTTCGCCATCAAAGTCAAATCCTGACACCACCGTTAGCAACTCTTCGAATGGGCTGACAAATCTATCGATTGACGCTGTTATCGTCCCTGCAAGCTGAGCGTTATCCTTTTCAAGTAAGATATCGGTTGTGATTGTGCCAATACCTGTTACCTCATCTTGCTCCAGCTCAAATGGATCATCTGTACCGTCAAAACTAATTGTCAGCTCACTTACATCGACACTAAGTACAGTCGTCTCGTTACTGATTTTTGCATTTAGTTCACCGATGATTTGATTACCTAGTACACTGCTTATTTGCCACTTTGGTACATTCATGTCAATAGAAACGTCTTGTCCATCATAAGTACCTGTGATTTGCCAAGTATAAGGAGAATCCGTATACACAACGCTTAAATCACCTAGACTGTAAGTTCCCGGATCTTCATTTGATATGGGTGAAAAGTTAGAAAGTACATCATATAAAACATTGCTAAGGGTCAGCACTGTCTGTTGCGAATCAGTATCTAATAAAGTTTCAACTTCTGTTAATTTTGCTTCAAGCTCATCGCTGTATTTTTGTTCTTGTAGTCGAATAACACCGATTACATCACGAACATCTTCAAGCAATACCCGCGAATCAAGCGCTTGCTCGGTGATATCAAAAGGTTGTGTACTTTTCATCTGACCGATTGAAAATAACCGTTGTTTGACATCACCAATGACCGCTTGAATCAGCTGGTTGCCTTGTGTATTTAGCAAGTTTTCGGTGGCGTATTGCTGTGCATAAGTAGCGTAATCTGTGATGTCAGTTAAACTAGTCGCAATGGTGGTTAGCGGTTCTATATCTGTACCAAGATTCGCTTCGATCTCTTTTGCTACTTGCAAAATGACACCAAAAGTCAGCGCATTAGTCAGTATTTCAGCTTCAAGGTTATCATTCAGTTGACTATGAGTCAGATGATAAAAAGGCGTTGCACTCAAGCTTGCAAGGCTCATATCTAAGCTTTCATCGACAGCAAGTGAGCTCAAAGGTGAAAGGTATACTTTATTTTCCCCTGGTGCGGTAAAGAATATAGCTTTATAACTTAAAGAAAACGGCATAACTTCTTCAAAATCAATTAGGCGGTTTCCATTAAGATCATTTTCGTTATCTCGTAGGGCACGACCACAACCATCAAAGCTTGGGCACGTTAAACTTGTTGATTCAGAGATAAACTCTACTCGGTGAAAGTCTAAACTATCTAATGCCAAGGTAACGCTGTTAATGTCGTCGACTAACTGTGTTTGAACCTGTGATGAGTCTTCATTACTTATTATTAAAGTACCTGCTGGGCTTTGCCACGGGGCAATATAAAAGCTCACTGTCGATGATGTTTCAACCGCAACTGACGTTAACTCGTTCTCAGATGAGTCATCAGAAGAACTACCACAGCCAGATAGCGCCAAAATTAAGCAGGTTGACAATATTTTTTTCAACATAGGTGATCCTTAAAACGCTAACTTCATATACCAATTCAAATTGGCATAATAGGCTTTATCAATGTTTAGATTATCTGTTTGTACATTTAATCCAAAGTACTCATTTTCTACACCAAGTAAAAATGATTTACTATTAGTTTCATAACCGCCAATTAAAGCCCAATGATCCCAAAAGTGAAAACGTCCTTTAACTTGTGAAAAAGTATCTTGATCGTAACGCTTTATCATTATTTCACTAGAGAACTGTGAATTAATACGGTAATCCACATAGGCTTTTAACCGGACAGGCATTTCAAATGTATGTGTTTTTTCGTGCCCCAGTTCAGATGTGGCTAAACGTATGGTAGGTTCAGTAGCAATGCCACCATCTGAAGTCTCGGTAAATGGCACCTCTGTGGAGTAACCAGTAACGAAGCCGCTGTCTTCATATTCTGTTTCGTAAAATAAATCCTGTGCCAAGAAACCTAGAGTTAAATCTTGATTGACCTTCCAATCAGCGGCTAAATCAAAGCTGTAACCTACACCTGATGGGTTTTCATCGGGAGTAAAACGCTTGAATAACACATCTTTTGAAAAGTAATAATCGACTTCTAACGCGCCTTGGATTTCATCACTGTATACAGTGCCCTCTACATTCGCATCTTGAAAATGAGTACTAGCGAACACGGTAAGTTTAGGGGTGATTGTAAGCGCATCTGACTCTAAAAATTTAAAATCATAAGAGATAAATAAACCATTGGTAGTCGATTGTTTACCATCTAAATAATAAACATAATCGCGCTCTTCAAATGGCAGGTCATTCTTTTCTGTATGCAGATAATTGGCTGTGTCTGGATCAAAACTTAACACATAATCAAAACGGCTTTGATACCCTATTTTAAAATTGCCGTAACCAACACCAAGTTCAAAAACATTATAAGTGAATGCGCTATCACCTGATGTTAACGGTGCATCAAAATCATCAATAAATGCTTTAACGGGTTGTGCTTCGGTATAAACTTCAGAATCAAACGTTGAGAAAATTTGAAAATCGCTATCTGCGGAGCTAAATGGGGAAATTAGTAATGTGGAAAATCCTAACGTAAGAATTTTTTTTTTCATACTTTTATCACTTGTTATTATTGTAGTTAAGAGGGAGAACATTTCTCCCTCTTAGTGTTACATTACTTAGACTCGTCTAAAAATGTAATATCAGTGTAGTCGATTACTTCACCATCAATGTATTCAACAGAAATTCCATTGGTGATTTCAGTAACAGTACCAAACTGCATCATCATGTCGTTATAAGTTGCATTTACAGACCCAGTAAATTCATCATTACTATCAGTAGCAAACATTGAAATGCTGTAGCTAATTTCATTATGAAGCTTCACTTCTACGCCATATGCTTCATCTTCCACAGAGTCATCCAACCAAACCATAGCGGTAAAATCTAAATCTCCAGTCACGCCTGTGGCTGTAATGTTACCCATTTCTGTAATATCATCACCGCTAGCTGTAACAGTGCCAACAAAGCCTACGTCACCATCTGTGAAAGTGACTTCATTTTGTGATTCAACACCTACTAGTGAGCTGTTGAATATATCATCAAATGACACATCACCACTGAAATCAAAAATAGTACAGGTATCACCTTGCTCTGCATTACCGGCTAAACACGCTGATGCAACTATTGATAAGTCATCGTTTGAATTACCTAAGGATGCCATTACTGTGTGAGTAACTTCATCGTTTTCATCAAGCACATCAACTGCAAGGTAACCATTATAAGCTAACGCTAAACGAGCTGGGGCTTCGGTTTTACTTGAGTCATAAATATACTCGCCTTTTAATTCAACAAACTGATCACCATCTTCGTGACTAAGTGATAAGAACAAGCGTTGCTCACCTTGGTTTGTCTTATTAAAGCTGTATGTCCATTGTGGGTAACGAGTTGATACAACATCAGTGGCTTCATCACCTAAGTCATAAGCCTCATCTAAAACGTCATACACCATTTCACCGACATCAAATGCAGCTTTACCACCTGTTTTAGTCACAAGTGAAACGTCGCTTATAGTTGCTGTATCCGCTTTAACTTGAGTAAGAAACTCAAACTTAGCAATGGCCATGGTTGCATCATTAAGTAATGTTTGTGCTGTTGATAAAGCAGTTGCCGCTTGGCTTACAAGTTCTGTTGACGAAGTCATCGCACTCGTTGCTGATGCAGCAAGTTCTGTTGCTAAATTTTTATCAGCCTCTTCTTGTGCTAGCCCTGCTAACGCACTTGCTGCCGATGAGCCTGCTACTGCGGCAAGTTCTAATTGTTCAGCATCAAGTGCAAGTGACTGAGCTGCGGCAATTGCAGTATTAGCAACTTCAACGGCAGAAGTCGCTGTTTCAGAGTTTGTCAGCATCGCTGCATCTACTGCTATCATTGCAGTCTCTAATTCTGTTGCTGAGGTGTTAGCTGCGCTTTGTGTCGTTTCAATGCTTGTAGTTGCCGCTGTCGCATTTGCAATAGCTACATCAAGCTCTAAACCAAGTTCAGTCACAGCATCACTAGCACGAATTACTTGCGCTTCAACACCTGCAATAATAGCAACCACTTCAGCTAGGCCAGATGTTAAATCAGCTTCAACGGTTTGAGCTGTTGTAAGTATTTGATCATAAATTGTATTATTATCGGCTAGGATTTGCGCCGTTTTAACTAAACCAGATGCTTTAGTTAGAGCCGTTTGGATAGCAAGTTGCCAATCATTGTATTTAGGTAAGTTAGTAGACAGAGTAAATACCGCATCGTTAAATGCTAATACTTGATCTGATGTTTCAAGACCTACATCACCTAACTCAACAACTGTATTTAATTCTGTTTCAGCAACTTCAACTTGTGGTGCAACTTGATCAATAAAACTTTGAACGGCAGTAAGTTGTTCATTTACTTGTGCAGCAACTTCTGCATCAAAATCTTCACCTACATCACAGTTATCTTCACAACCAATTTTCTCAAGAGCATCTTTTACTTCTTTAGCTGTTTCAATCAGATCTTCGCCAACACCCGCTTCAGTCGCTTTAGCTTTTACATCTTCAACTGCTTTAGTTGCATTTTCTTTTAATTTTGCAATCGCTTCAGGGTCAGTGATCCCCATATTTTCTGCAACTTTGGCAAACGCTTCGTCAATACCTTCACCAGTAATTACGGCAGCAAAAATTAAACTTGTATTCTCAACGGCTTTTTGTAGCTCAGCCGCAATTTGTTTTATCGCGTCATTATCATTATTTGCCACCTTACCTTCTTGCACCGCGGTTGAAAGGTTAGCAATAACATCGCTCAACGAGCCATTTTCCCCGGTCCCTGCAAGTGACTGCAATGATACGGCAGTTTGAACAAGTGCTAATGTTCCAGCATCTAACGCATCGCCTTCGCTAATATCGGTAAAATCGACTGCACCGCCCAGTGAAATATCAGCAAGTAAAGCAGATGCCTTTATTGCCGTATCTGGACCAAGCACTTGCACTAAAGTTTTAAGGCTCGCAGCTGCAATTGTGTCATCTGATACAGCCGTTCCTTCTTTAGCTGAGTCAAGTAGCATTTTCGCAGCAATACTTGTGTATAAAGTCACGTTTGCAGAGTATGAGTTGACCGATGCATCCCCTTCAGCAAAATTTGCGCTTCGAACATTACTAACCGCTGTTTCGGGTGCTTTAATATATTTAACAACTTGCAGTGTTAAATCATCTTTATACCACTCGCCAAAATCAATGCTCATATCGCCATTATTTACTATTCCTGCTTCTTCAGATGCTGCTGGCGTTTCTGTGTAATCACCACAACCAACAAAAGAGTCACACTTAACGTAGCTCTCATCACCTTCTTTAGCTGCAGTTACTGTAATTGTCAGTGGGCCTGTAAAACCATCTTCAATGAAAATAGAATAAACACCGTTTAACGCTGTCATTGTTGATTCTGGGTTTGATTCTAGAATTTTTGCTTGAGCGCTTGCATCTGCATCAGCTTGAGATGTTGTAGATTCTGCCGTAAAGCTTTCTTCAGCGGCCTCTAAACGAAAAGCAACTGGAACTTCTTCACCTGCATCATTAAGTGTCATTACACTTACTTGAGCCGACTGCAAAGCCCCTTTAACAGCCTTACCTGATACTTGTGTGTTAAAACTTGTAGATACTTCTGCGTTATAAACGGTAACAGGATCCGGTTTAACATATTTATTGTTGTCATTATCCGAACCACAACCTGTTAGGCCGAGTGTCAGTGCAACCGAGGCTGCAATTGGAGTAAATTTTATTATTTTAGTCGCCATGTAAATCTCCTTGAGCGCTTGTTATTAAATAGTACTATTTAAGATAAGACTACATCAATATGATTGAACTATTAAGTTAAAATTTTGTATCAAACTGTACATGCTTATGTAATGAGCCATTAATTCTCATGAGTTTTCTAATTTAGCATTGATTTATGACAATTTGCGGTAATTACTAATTTAAAATTCAATCCCTTTCAAGCTCTCCAACACCATTGAAGTGACAAATAAAAGTAAACAAAAACAGGAGGATGTACTTAAACTCTAGCGAGTATAATTTGTCGATTTAATTTAATAGATTCTTTTTACTGTAGATTGGGGGGATTTCCCCCCTTTGTTGGACTATTTACATTCTTTCACATATGTAAAATCACTTTGCAGTTATTTTAGTGATTTGCTCCATTGAAATCGTAAGGTACACGAACAACCCCTTCCATCAGTACCCGTGCACTGCGGCTCATACTGGCTTTCGTTACTTGCCAATTACCATTGACTAACTTAGCCTCTGCGCCGACTTTTAAGGTACCTGATGGATGACCAAAGTTTACTTCGCTCAACTCACCGCCACCAGCGGCTAAATTAACTAGAGTGCCTTCGATAGCAGCAGCGGTGCCTATTGCAACCGCCGCAGTGCCCATCATGGCATGATGTAATTTGCCCATCGACATAGCGCGTACCACTAAATCAATACTTGAAGCTGCTATTTCTTTTGCGCTTGATGCAATGTAAGAGGTTGGCTTGTTTACAAAGGCTACTTTTGGTGTGTGTTGGCGCCCTACCGCTTCATTAATATTGTTGATCAATCCCATTTTAACTGCAGCGTGGGCACGAATAGACTCAAGCTTTTTAAGCGCAGCGTCGTCGTTGTTTATATCGTCTTGTAGCTCTGTGCCGTTGTAACCAATATCTTGTGCATTAACAAACACAGTAGGAATACCTGCATTGATCATGGTCGCTTTAAGTGCGCCAAACTCTGGCACTTCAAGCTCATCAACTAGATTACCTGTTGGGAATAACGCCCCATCACCGTCAGCTGGATCCATGAACTCAAGTTTTACTTCTGCTGCAGGAAATGTCACCCCATCAAGTTCAAAATCACCCGTTTCTTGTACTTCGTCTTGTGTAATTGGCACGTGTACTAAAATAGTTTTTTTAATATTAGCTTGCCACACACGCACTATCGCTATCCCGTTTTGTGGGATACGTGCGCTATCAACTAGCCCGTTACTAATTGCAAAAGCGCCGACAGCTGAGGTGAGATTGCCACAATTACCGCTCCAATCGACAAATGCATTATCAATAGCGACTTGGCCAAATAAGTAGTCTACATCGTGATCAGGTTGTTCACTTTTACTTAAGATAACCGTTTTGCTGGTGCTTGATGTTGCTCCGCCCATGCCATCGGTTTGTTTGCCATAAGGATCAGGGCTGCCAATAACACGAAGCAATAAGTTATCGCGGGCTTCACCTGCCACTTGGGCAGGCTCTGGTAAATCCGTTAAATTAAAAAACACCCCTTTACTGGTGCCACCACGCATGTAGGTTGCTGGCACTTTAATTTGTGGCTTAAACATAAACGTACGTCCTTATGAAGCTTGTGTTGCTTCTAAAAAGTCTTGCGCGAAACGCTGCAATACACCGCCTGCAGCATAAATAGAGAGCTCTTCTTGCGTGTCTAATCGGCACTTCATTGGCACAGTTAGCACTTCACCATTTTTACGGGTGATCAGCAATTCTAAGGTTGCACCTGGTGCTGGTTCGCCCTTAACGTCATAACTTTCGCTGCCATCAAGATTAAGTGTTTTACGTGTTGTGCCTGGTTTAAATTCAAGCGGCAATACACCCATACCAATTAAGTTAGTACGGTGAATACGTTCAAACCCTTCAGCTGCAATAACTTGAACACCAGCAAGCCTTACGCCTTTTGCTGCCCAATCGCGCGACGAACCTTGGCCGTAGTCAGCCCCAGCGACGATAATAAGCGGTTGTTTACGCTCCATGTAAGTCTCTATTGCTTCCCACATACGTGTATTTTCACCTTCTGGCTCTATACGTGCATAGGAGCCCTGCTTCACTTCACCGTTTTCGTCCAGTACCATTTCATTTAATAGTTTAGGGTTTGCAAACGTGGCTCGTTGCGCGGTTAAGTGATCGCCTCGATGGGTTGCGTATGAGTTAAAGTCTTCTTCTGGCACATTCATTTTAGTCAAGTATTCACCTGCAGCGCTGCTTGCCATAATTGCATTAGAAGGAGATAAATGATCGGTGGTAATGTTATCGCCTAGTACTGCTAATGCACGCATACCTGTCATACTGCGCTCGCCTGCTAATGCACCTTCCCAATAAGGAGGACGGCGAATATAGGTACTTTCTGGGCGCCAATCGTAGAGTGGGTCGTTATCTTCGCCGTAATCAACGGTTAAGTTAAACATTGGCTCGTATACTTTTCTAAACTGCTCAGGCTTAACGCTTTGCTTGATCACTGCATCTATTTCTTCATCAGATGGCCATAAATCTTTTAAGGTTACATCGTTACCTTGCTGATCTTTACCGAGTATATCTTTTTCTATATCAAAACGGATGGTACCGGCAATTGCGTAAGCAACCACAAGCGGTGGAGACGCTAAAAACGCTTGCTTAGCATATGGATGAATACGACCATCAAAGTTACGGTTACCCGAAAGCACCGCTGTTGCGTATAAATCGCGATCAATTACTTCTTGTTGAATTTTAGGATCTAGTGCACCACTCATACCGTTACAGGTAGTACAGGCAAAACCAACAATACCAAAACCAAGCTGTTCAAGCTCTGGTAATAAGTTTGCGTCCTCAAGGTACGATTGCACTGCTTTAGAACCCGGTGCCAATGAGGTTTTAACCCAAGGTTTACGCATTAATCCTTTGGCATTTGCATTTCTCGCTAATAAACCTGCCGCAATTACATTGCGCGGATTACTGGTATTAGTACAGCTAGTAATAGCGGCAATAATACACGCGCCATCGGGCATTAAGCCTTCTTCGCTCTCAACAACGCCCGAAATACCTTCTTTAGCTAAATCGCTGGTAGATACACGACGGTGCGGGTTTGAAGGTCCTGCAATGTTGCGCCCAACACTTGATAAATCAAATTTAAGCACACGGTCATAATGCGCTGTTTTTAAGCTGTCGCTCCATAAACCTGCTGTTTTAGCGTAGTTTTCAACCAGTGCAATTTGCTCTTCATCACGACCAGTTAAACGCAAGTAATCAATGGTTTTATCATCAATGTAAAACATAGCCGCGGTTGCGCCAAATTCTGGGGTCATGTTAGAAATGGTCGCTCTGTCACCTAGGGTTAGTGCATCAGCCCCTTCACCGTAAAATTCGAGGTAAGTCGATACCACACGTTGCTCACGTAAAAATTCGGTAATAGCTAACACGATGTCCGTAGCAGTAATACCTGATTGGCGTTTACCTGTGAGTTCAACACCCACAATATCTGGTAAACGAATGTACGATGCTCGCCCTAACATTACGCTTTCAGCCTCAAGGCCGCCCACGCCTACAGCAATAACACCTAACGCATCAACATGAGGAGTATGGCTGTCGGTACCTACTAGCGTGTCTGGGAACGCAATACCATCACGGTTTTGAATAACCGGCGACATTTTCTCTAGGTTGATTTGGTGCATGATGCCATTGCCCGGTGGGATCACATCAATATTTTTAAACGCGGTTTTAGTCCAGTTTATAAAGTGAAAACGGTCATCGTTACGTCTATCTTCAATAGCGCGGTTTTTCTCAAACGCTTCAGGGTCAAATCCTGCGTGCTCTACGGCTAATGAATGGTCGACAATTAACTGAGTGGGCACCACAGGGTTTACTTTTGCAGGATCGCCCCCTTTCTCAGCAATTGCATCACGTAGACCTGCTAAATCAACAAGGGCTGTTTGCCCTAAAATATCGTGACATACAACGCGTGCCGGATACCACGGAAAATCTAAATCTTGTTTGCGCTCAATAATTTGGCTAAGCGCATCGGTTAACATATCGGGCTCACAGCGACGCACTAAATTTTCGGCAAATACCCGAGAGCTATAAGGGAGAGTGGCGTAAGCGCCCGGTTTAATGGCATCAACGGCGGCTTGCGTGTCAAAGTAATCGACATTGCTGTTCGGCAGCGGTTTTCGAAATTGGGTGTTATTAATAATGGTCATAATAAATTCGCTAATTTGGTGACGGAGGAGAGTGTGGTAAAAGCGTTATAAACAATAAAAGGTGAGCCGAGTGCTCACCTTAAACGCTAACTGATTAGCCTCTTGATTCAATTGGTGTATAGCTACGTGCTTCAGGCCCGGTATAATCGGCACTTGGGCGAATAATACGGTTATTAGCACGTTGCTCTTTAACGTGTGCTGTCCAGCCAGTTACACGGCTCATTACAAAAATAGGCGTAAACAGTTTGGTCGGAATACCCATAAAGTGATAAGCCGATGCATGGAAAAAATCAGCATTACAAAATAGTTTTTTCTCACGCCACATTACGTCTTCACAACGAACAGACACTGGGTAAAGCACATCGTCACCTACTTCTGCCGCTAATTTTTCAGACCATTTTTTAATGATCACATTACGCGGATCCGACTCTCGGTAAATAGCATGACCAAAGCCCATAATTTTGTCTTTCCGCTCGAGCATACCCATAATTTCTTGCTCAGCATGTTCTGCGCTCGTAAACCCTTGGATCATGTCCATCGCAGCTTCATTAGCACCACCGTGTAATGGACCACGTAAAGTACCAATTGCACCTGTTACACATGAATGAATATCAGATAATGTTGACGCACATACACGCCCTGTAAAGGTTGATGCATTAAATTCATGCTCCGCATATAAAATAAGCGATACATTCATGACTTGAGCAAAAAGCTCAGATGGCGCTTCATCATGCAGCATTGTTAAAAAATGCGCGCCGACAGAGTCATCATCCGTTTGTGTTTCAATACGCACACCATCATGAGTAAAGCGGTACCAATAACAAATAACACTTGGGAATATTGCAACCATACGGTCAATTGCATCATCTGCGCCACTAAAGTCGTTTTCCATTTCAAGGTTGCCCAGCATTGAACAGCCTGTTCGCATTACATCCATTGGGTGAGCGTCTTTTGGAATATTCTCAAGCACTGTTTTAAGTGCATCTGGCAAACCACGTAGGCTTTTAAGTTTAGCTTTATATTCTGCAAGTTCTGAGGTAGTTGGCAACTCGCCACGTGAAAGTAAAAATGATACTTCTTCAAATTGTGCTTTGTCTGCAAGCTCGCTAATATCGTAACCACAATATGTTAAACCTGAGCCTGTTTGCCCTACTGTACATAATGCTGTTTGACCTGCTACTTGTCCGCGAAGTCCTGCGCCACCTAATGCTTTATCGACCATGAGTATTCTCCTACTATTTTTTATTATTATTTATTTGCTGAAAAAAGGTTATCAAGGGTGTTTTCATACGTGTGATAATCTAAAAAGTCATAAAGCTCAGCACGTGTTTGCATATTCTCAATCTGGCTTTGTTGTGAGCCTTCATTCAAAATAGCTGAATACACGTTTAACGCCGCTTTATTCATCGCTCTAAACGCACTTAACGGGTAAAGCACCATTTGCACGCCAACATCACTTAATTGCTCTTTTGTATAAATGGGCGTTTGACCAAACTCGGTAATGTTTGCCAAGATTGGCACATTAACCGCTTTAGCAAATGCCTGATAATCCGCAAGATCATGCACGGCTTCAGCAAAAATGGCATCTGCGCCCGCTTCAACACAAGCCGCAGCACGGTCAATCGCAGCGTTTAAGCCTTCTTTTTGAAACGCATCAGTACGCGCCATAATGTAAAAGTCGCTGTCTGTTTTAGCATCAACCGCTGCTTTTATACGGTCAACCATTTCGCTTTGGCTCACAATTTCTTTATTAGGGCGATGACCACAACGCTTTTGTGCTACTTGGTCTTCAATATGAAAACCTGCTGCGCCAGCTTTAGTCATTTCTTTTACTGTGCGCGCAATGTTAAATGCCCCGCCCCAACCTGTGTCTGCGTCAACCAATAAAGGTAAATCGCTGGCACCTGTGATACGGCGGATATCTTCAAGTACGTTATCAAGGCTGGTCATACCTAAATCAGGCATGCCGAAAGAGGCATTAGCAACCCCAGCACCTGATAGATAAATAGCTTGGTGACCCATTTTTTCAGCCATCATGGCTGTATAAGCATTGATAGTACCTACCACTTGCAATGGCTGGTTGTTTGCTATCGCCTGTTTAAACTTTGATCCTGCTGACATTGCTGTCTCCTTTGAACGGTCACTGCTCGAGGCAGCGTTTATTTTTAAATACTTACTATGACAGTGTGACTGTCTTAAATTACTGCGCAGCCTTCTTTTGTGCTGCTATTAAGTCAAATTTTGCTTGGATATTGGATTGTGATGCACTTATGTGGCGCTTCATCAATAACTCTGCTAATTCACCATCATGGTTTTCAATCGCGTTAATAATGGCTAAGTGCTCATCAAACGCTTTAGACACCCGCGGCCCTACCATGCCCATTTGCACACGGTACATGCGAATTAACTGATATAAACCGTTGCTTAATAAATGAATAAGGTGCTCATTCTTACTGGCTTTGATTATTCGATAGTGAAAGTCTAAATCACCCGCTTCTTGGTAATAAGACTCGCCTTCTTTTACTCGTTGTGTTTGCAAATGCTGGTTGAGTAATTGTTTTAAGCTTTGCACTTCATCAGCTGCCATATTGTCGGCAGCCAAGCGGCATGCTAAACCTTCAAGAGCACTGCGGACTTGATACACTTCGATTAATCGCTCCGCGGTAAGTGCAACCACTCTACACCCTACATTCGCCTTTCGTTCAATTAGGTAGCAACTTTCAAGGCGGTTCAGCGCTTCCCGAAGCGTTGCGCGGCTTACACCATAACGCTTAGCAAGCTCAGGCTCTGAAATTTTACTGCCTTGCTCAATACTGCCCTCAACAATCTCACGGCGCATATCGACAAACACCTGATCCGATGCGGTAGTAATAAGCGTTTTGCTAAAAGCGTCTTGTGTCATTGGTTACTTCTTTAAGATTGTCGACAATTCATGGTTACACTATGGTCTTTATGTGAAATTGTGTCAACCTTAAATCGACAAAAATGGAGCTTAAAACAAATTATTGTCGACATAAGCAAAGTAAATACTAGTTAATATCCCTAATAACTAGTTAGCCCCCTTTAAGTGTCGACAGGTCATATCACCAAATTTATGTTTATGAGTACACATTGAAAATGATAGAATACGCTTTTATTATTCTTCGTGAGCACAGCCTTGAACGCCAACACGTATATTCCTCAGCATTTTATAGATGATGTAGCCAGCTACTTACCTGCGCACCTAACACTAGACGATTTTATTAATGCGTGTCGCAAGCCACTGCGTAAGTCCGTACGTGTAAATACATTAAAAATGTCAGTTGAAGAGTTTAAACTTGCGGCAAAACAAAAAGACTGGCAGTTAACACAAATTCCTTGGTGTGAAGATGGTTTTTGGCTAGAGCGTCCTGCAGATGAAGAAAATGCCCTTGCCCTCGGTAATACCGACTTACATTTAAGTGGCGCAATGTATGTACAAGAAGCAAGCTCAATGCTACCACCCATGGCACTTAAAGAGTCACTCCTTGATGCTACGCATGTGCTCGATATGGCGTCAGCACCTGGCTCAAAAACATCACAATTAGCGGCATTGATGAACAATCAAGGTGTGCTCGTTGCCAATGAGTTATCGTCATCTCGTTTAAAGGTGCTTAGTGCTACGTTAAAGCGTATGGGTGTCGGTAATTGTGCACTCTCGCATTTTGATGGCGTCATATTTGGTGATTACATGTTCGAGTGCTTTGACAGCATATTGCTCGATGCGCCTTGCTCGGGTGAAGGCACAGTACGTAAAGACGCTGACGCCCTAAAAAACTGGTCGATTGAGTCGAATATTGATATTGCTAAAGTACAAAAAAGCTTAATTAAAAGCGCCTTTTATGCGTTAAAACCCGGTGGTACCTTAGTGTACTCAACCTGTACTTTAACACCGCTTGAAAACCAACAAGTGTGTGATTATTTGCTTGAGCAATTCCCTGATTGTATTGAAGCTCAAAGTCTAGCCAACTTATTTCCAAATGCAGAGCAAGCCACCACTGACGAAGGTTATTTACACGTTTGGCCGCAAACATTCGATAGTGAAGGCTTTTTTATCGCCAAGTTTAAAAAAGTTGTAAGTGCTGATAACCCTAATCAAAAGATCAAAAAAGGGGCCTTCCCTTTTCAACCATTTGATAAAAAAGCCAGCCAGAGTTTTACCGCGACTATAAAAAAACAGTTTGGTTTAAGCTCACTACCAGGGACCTTGATGCAGCGTGATAAAGAGCTTTGGTTATTCCCCGATGGGTTTAACGCAATTGAAAATAAAATTAAATATGCGCGGTTGGGGATTCAGCTAGGTATGATCCATAAAAACGGTGTACGGCTAACGCACGAATTTGCCACTGTATTCGGTGGGAGTTGTGTAAAAAATACCTATGCACTATCTGATCAGCAAGCAAACGATTACTTTCAAGGTAAAGACATCCGCTTAGCTGAGGTAACAAATGCAACTGATGAGGTGGTATTAACTTTATGTGGTTGCCCCATTGGCTTAGGTAAATGGCAAAAAAACAAAATCAAAAACTCACTACCACGAGATTTGGTACAAAATAGTCAACTAATCACATGGCAAGCATAAACTGTGGGTAAGTTGCAAATAAACCCTGTATAAAAATCACACTTTTTATAAATTAATTATGCAAGCGCTTGTTTTAACATAGTATAAAAAAACAACAATTATTGGGCGTTTTTACGTTTGTTAACTACACTTAATATTACTTTCTACTTCTCCCTTAACGAATAGAAGGTGTTTTTTAAAGTTAGCGCAGGCTCGCCAAGAGCCACCCCTAAGCCCAGAACAATGCGGATTCGTTCTGGGCATTTTTTTATCTTTAATATGCTTAAGTAGCATATATTTCACTTTCTTAATTTGTTTCCATAAAAGAAAAAGGAAACAAGTATGTTCAAACAATTACTGTTAATTTCTACTGCACTTTTTTGTGCCCAAAATGTAGCAGCTACGAATAAATACGTTGGCTTTGGTTACCCTGATCAAGCTCAAAACGCTATTAGCATTACGTTTGATGATGCCCGCCACAGCCAAGTTGATACCGGTTTAGCAATTTTAGATAAACATAATGTTAAGGCCACATTTTATGTATCACCTTTTAACGTTAAAGAGCGACTCGATAAATGGAAAAAAGCAGTGGCTGCTGATCACGAAATTGCCAACCACACAAGTTCGCATGTATGCACAGGTAACTTTGAATGGCTGCGCCAACTAGATCTATCGCTTGAACAAACAACCTTGAAGTGGCTAGAAAAAGATATCTTAGATGCGCAAGTGTATATAAAAGCTAATTTAGGGGTTACTCCTCGCGCGTTTGCCTACCCTTGCGGTAATACCTTTGTTGGTCGGGGTATAAATACCCAAAGCTATGTTCCGCTGATCGCAAAACACTTTGATACCGGCCGTACTTGGCTAGATGAAACAGCAAACAACCCAAATTTCACCGACTTTGCTCAATTAACGAGTCTGAAAATTGATGGCCTACGTTTTGATGAAATCATAGCAATGTTAGAGCAACTTCGAGGTAATAACAGCTGGCTTATTTTAGCTGGCCATGAAATCGGCAAAGGCGACCAATACACCACTGATAAAAAAGTACTTGAGCAACTAATTCGCCATATTAAAGACCCTAAGAATGGCTATTGGTTAGGCACTGTAAGTGAGGTTGCGGATTATATTAAACACCATAGAGATGGAATTTAATGCTCTAAATCAAACTCGGTGGTGCGCCCATCCCCATGAATTAGCTCGTACTTATCAAGGTTACCTTGCTCCAAACTAATTAAGCTGATGGCTGAGTCGCTCACTAAATATTTTTGTCCTTCACCTTTGGTTTGATGTTTATCAACTTCCATTTGCCAACGTTTAGTAAAAAAGTTGAGAGGACTCTTGGGGGCATATAAAATTGAATCGAGCTTATCAAGAATATTAATTAACTTACGCGGGAATTCATTTTTAATTCCGCTGGCGGTAAGTTGCCATATACGGTTAGGGTGTTTGCCAAAACGCTTTTGTACCGAAAAACAAAATGAGTAATGCACGTCGCCAGATAAAATAAGCGTTTCTTTGGGAGTGTCGTCACGGCGAAAGGTATCGAGTAACTTTTTCGCCGAGCCTTCATGTGCCATCCAGTTTTCAACATCAACCAATAATGGTTGACCACAAATATTAAACATTGCTTGAATGGCTTCTATCGATTTAACACCAAAAACTGGCGCAGGCGACACGATAATTACTTGCTCATGAGATAATAAGCTGTCTTCAAGCTCTGTTAACCGCTCCCAATCCAATAAGCCTGATGGTTCATTAAAGTTTTGCTCATTGCGCCAACGATGGGTGCGTGTATCAAGCACTACAACTTTAGGCACGGTATTAAGCTCATAATGCCAATGGTTAAACTCTAAAATGGTTTTATCAAAGGGTTTAAATTGCCACTGCTTATCTGCAGTAAAACTGTGTTGAAACGGTTTTAAAAGGCTTTTAGTTTTATTTCCTGCATCATTGCCAAACCCTTGAAATAGCCAATAACTAATTAAACCATTATTAACGATTCGCCTACTAACTGGATGCTGATAGATAACTTGCTCCCACCCTGCGGTTAAGTTCCAGTCATCGGTCACATCATGATCGTCAAACATCATAAAGCTGGGTACATTGGCAAATAAAACTTGTGCGTCTTTTAGGCCGTCTTTAAAACCTGATAAGGCCGCTTTTTCATTATCAAATATTTGCTGGCATTTAGCTGTGCTAGCTTGATAGTCAATGCTGTCAAAATCGATTAACTGCCAAACCGATGGGCTGAAGTTTAATAAATAAAGGGCAATAAACTCTTCAAAAAACACTAAATGGTTATCGGCTTTTAAACTTGAAAAATGTGGTACGTCTTTTTTCAGCCAATATCCTACCCCAATTTTATTTCGCTTTTGCCAAGGTACTTTGGGTAAATACAAATGACGCTGATACAGCTGTTGTTGTAAATCTTGGGGTAAGTCTATATCAAGCGCTTGCTCTTTATAAATACCCAGCACATCGATTAAGCGCGAAATCGCGATTAGCATGGCACCGGCGACATCATCGGCATAAACTTGATCCCCCGATAGCAGCAAAATATCAGCGCCTATTTCATTATCACTGCGCTTTGCTTGTACAAAGTGATTAGCAGCAACCAAACTATCTTTTGCAGGATGATGAGGGTTTCGACACGAGCCGTGTAAAATTTGCCTTAACGTGTTGGGAATTGCAAATTCTGGGGAATGTTTATTCGGGTAACAAAATGCGTTGAGAGCAATTTCTTCCTCGTTATTAAACAATCGGTAACTGATTAATTCATCAAAAGGAAACTCAACACCGATAGGCTTTACAATAACGAAGTGAAAGAACAACTGCTCGCCTAAACGAATCGGCTCATGTTCACAGTAAGTATCATAATGAGCAAATTCAATACGGCAGTTAATTGGGCTTGAGGTTGCAAATTGAATGCAAACCTCATTTATATCAGCACGGCGCACCATTGGCCCCATTAAAAGTAGAGGAAGTGGTGCTTGGCTCATAAAGTGTTAACCTGCTAAATTAAATAAGGAATAAAAGTTGGCTGTGGTCGCAGTTGCGAGCTCTTTATAACTAATGCCTTTAAGTTCACTGATATAATAAGCCACATCTTGCACATACGCTGGCTGATTTGTTTTACCACGATAAGGCACGGGTGCTAAATAAGGCGAGTCGGTTTCGATAAGTAGTCTATCGAGTGGAATTTGTTTAACGACGTCTTTAAGCTCTGTAGCATTTTTGAATGTAACAATACCAGAGATAGAAATATAAAAACCCAAATCGATGGCTTTTTTAGCCATATCCCAGTCTTCGGTAAAACAATGTAATACACCACCGCATTTTTCAGCATTGTGCTCGCGCATTAAGTTAATCGTGTCGGCGCGGGCATCACGGGTATGAATAATTAACGGCTTGTGTAATTGGTTTGCCACTTCAATATGGCCAACAAAACTCTCTTGCTGAATCGTATGGGTGTCTTTTGAATAGTAATAATCAAGGCCAGTTTCGCCAATCGCAACCACTTTGTCGTGGCTTGCTAAATCAATTAAGCGTTGTTTATCAAGAGCATCTTTTTGATCAAGTGGGTGTACGCCGCAAGAAGCCGAAACATCGTTATAATCTTTAATTTTATCAAGCATGCTAGGGAATTGATCTAACGTGACACTCACACATAAAAAGTGTTCTACTTGTTTTTCGCGTGCGCTATCAAGTACTTGGTCTAGGTTTAAATCAAGTTTATCAAAATCGAGTCGGTCTAAATGGCAATGAGAATCTACAATCACGGTTGCTGCTTACTACATGGTATAAGTTGGATTACCAGAGTTTAACATAGTCCCTAGTAATTTTTCGATCTTCGCATTAAGGTTAGTTTTATCATCTAAAAAGCTGATACCTATACCCGGTGGGTTTGAGCTTTGCGCACCTTGTGGTGTGATCCACGTGACTTTACCCGTTATGACATCATCTTCAAGGGCATCAGGTAAGGTTACTTTTAACGCCAGTGAATGCCCCATTTCGTAACGCATATTTGTCCGTACAAATAAACCACCGGTTTTTAAATACGGCATATAGCTGCGATATAGCTCATCTAAGTCTTCTAAATCAACAAGTAGTTCTTGCATAAAAATCCTAATTATTGTTATTTACGTAGTGAGTACGCCAAACGAGAAATAGCTAAAGGCAGATTGAGCCCCAGCACTTGCGTACTATTTTGATAAAATTCCGTTAAAGCCTGTTGTGACTGCTGATAAGTATCAAAATCCATACCAGACACGAGTTGTTGCTTTAACTGCTCACTAATAAATAAACAAAAGACCCGTACTAGTTCACTGTCTTTATTTATTATATCTACTAACGCACTGAAATTATGGCCTTGTTTTAGTTCAGTTGCAAACTTATAGAGTTGATCAACGCTCTCTAATTGCTCAGCCTCTTGCCAAGCTTGAACTAATAAAGGCTGTTTATAAAACAAACTAAGCCAAGGGTAGTCAATTATTTGTAATGATGCGAGCCACTGTTGAGCACTCACTATATCAGACACTTGTACATCAGTACGCGAACAACGGCTTAATATGGTTGCGGGTAACTGCGTGGTTGTCGTGCTGGTAAGTAATAAAAACCGTTCAGGGCTTGGCTCTTCAAGTGTTTTTAACAGTGCATTTGCCGCGGCTGTGGTCATTTTGTGGCAGTCTTTTATGATCACCACCTTATTGCCGTTTTGCGCCGCTGAATGACTCATAAAGTGACTCACTGTACGAATATCATCAACCCCAATACTCTGCCCTTCAATTGTGACATTAAATTTATCGGGGTGTGTGCCCGCTTGATTCAAATGACAACTCTTACATTGACCACAAGGCTGAACACCGTTTGGGTGTTGGCACAATAGCGCATTGGCAAGTTGTTCAACTAAGGCAGCTTTACCAACACCTTGCTGACCATTAAATAATTGACCATGATGAAAACGCCCAGCTGCAAAGCTAGTACTAAGTTGTTGTTCAATATCGTTGAGCCATGGGTAGGTCATATTAATTATTACTTTGCAAAAGCTGCTCTAAAACCGCAATGATATCATTATGAACTTGCGCCATCGTTTGATTTGCATTGACCGTTTTAATGGAATCATCGCTATTTGCAAGTGCTAAATAGCGTGCACGAGTGCGCTCAAAAAAGCTCAACGCTTCTTGTTCAATTCTATCTAACTCTCCGCGGCCTTTCGCACGGGCTAAGCCGATTGAAGGCTCAATATCTAAGTAAATTGTTAAATCAGGCTTCAGCCCTTTTAATACAATATCAGAAAGTGCTTTTAACGTTGTATGCTCGATTTCTCGCCCACCACCTTGATACGCTTGCGATGATAAATCATGGCGGTCGCCAAGTACCCACTGACCATTATTAAGCGCAGGGCGAATAACATTATTAACTAATTGAGAACGCGCTGCATACATGATCAACAACTCTGTTTCGCTGGCAATCTGCTCTTGGTGATTCGCTTTTATCAAACTACGAAGCTGCTCAGCAAGCGGGGTACCACCAGGCTCTCGTACATTGACAAAATCAACATTATGCTGGGTTAAAAACTGCTGACAAATTGAAATAGCAGTTGATTTACCTGCTCCTTCTAGCCCTTCGATCACAATAAATTTTGCTGTCATGGTATCTCTTTTAGTAATTCAGATTGCGACTGGCTAGTTACTTAATTGTTTTTGATAACGTAAGTAATCTTGCACAGCTTTGTTATGTGCTTTAAGTGTTTTTGAAAATTGATGGCTACCATCTCCTTTCGCAACAAAATACACATAATCAGATTTTGGTGGGTTGACCGCTGCTAAAATCGCCGCCTTCGAGGGCATAGCAATTGGCGTTGGCGGTAAACCATTTATTTTATAGGTATTATACGGTGTGTAACTGGTTAAGTCTTTGCGTTTAATATCGCCATCATAATCAGTCCCTAGACCATAAATGACGGTAGGATCGGTTTGTAAACGCATTTTTGAATTAAGTCGATTAGTAAACACAGACGCTATCATAGGTCGCTCGCTGGCAAGGCCGGTTTCTTTTTCGATGATTGATGCCATGATCAACGCCTCGTACGCAGAATTAATTGGCAAATTATCGGCACGTTGCTGCCAAGCATCAGCTAAAATCTGTTTCATTAAAGTGTGCGCACGCTTGAGCAATAAGCTTGCACTATCGCCAGCATGGTAGTGGTATGTATCTGGGTATAACCAGCCTTCTAAATGCTGATCTGAGCCTAAGATTTGTTGACTTAAGTTATCCTGAGTTAAATCTTGGTTTAAATTAGCTGCATTTTGAATTGCCGCTAGCACATCCCGTACTGTCTGCCCTTCGATAATGGTAAAACTAAAGCTAACTTGTTCACCTTCATTAATACGACGAATATTATCAAGTACTGTGCCTTGGTTTAGCTCGTAAAGGCCTGCTTTTAAATCAGTGAGACTAGGGTCTAATTTTGCCACTATTTGATACTTAAAACAGCTATTAAGCCATTTTTTTGCCTGCCACTGCTGGCATAGCTGATTAAACCCTGTTCCATTTTTTACTTCAAATTGAGTATTAGCGGGAACGGCTAAGGTGCTGTTAATAGTCGCTTGTAATTGCTGATAGCCAATTGCTGTCGTTAGCAAGGCTAGGACTATAATGCCCATTATCACTTTTAACAAGTAAACTCCTTGGCGATTAAACCATTTAATACGCTTAAACTATTATCAATATCAAAGTTAACATTATCAATTGTTTTTACAGGTATAACAGCTATTAAGCTATTACAAATAAATACTGCATCCATTTGTTTTAATTGTTTTAATGTTAAATTCACAAACTCTATAGGCAATTTAGCACATAACGATTGCAGGTAAACCCCTTTAATTCCACACTCATTAAGTAAAGGGCTAAAGAGTCGTCCGTCTTTAATTGCAAATACATTGGCTGTAGAGGTTTCTATCACATTGTTTTGATAATCAAGAACCAGTACATCATCACTATCTTGTGTTTGCATGGCTTGCTTGATCATGACTTGCTCTAACCTGTTTAGTGTTTTTAGGCCAGCAAGTAATGGTTGAGATGCCAATTTAATGGGGCTTACAGCTAAGCTAAGGCCTTTTGTAGCCAATGCTTCATAATGAGCTGGAAAATCAACAACGCTGAGCACAATGTTTAATAACGGTTGCTCAGGTAAACCGTACCCACGCCCGCCTTCGCCGCGCGTAACGAGCACTTTAAGGACTGCACATTTTTGTGTTGCAATAAGTTGGCTGATTGCAGCTTCAAGTTCAATAAAGTCTATTTCAGGAAATGCTAAACGGCTTGCGCACTCAATTAATCTCGCACGATGCAATGACCAATGTTCAACATTGCCATCAACAATCTTTGCTGTAGTAAAAAAGCCATCACCATAGTTTAAGCCGCGATCACGGTTACTAACAGCGCTAGGCTGTTCAGTGATTATATTTTGTTGTATTTGTTGTGTATTCTGCATATAAAAAAGCCCAGTCACAACTGGGCTATTATTCTGTCTCGTTGTTTAAAAATATTATACCTTTTTAAATAGCAACGAGCCATTAGTACCACCAAAACCAAACGAGTTACATAATGCGTAGTCTAATTTCGCATCACGTGCTGTGTGAGGAACATAATCCAAATCACAGACCTCATCAGGGTTATCAAGGTTAATTGTTGGGCTTACTTTTTGATCTTGCAACGACAAAATAGTAATGATTGATTCAACTGAACCTGCAGCACCGAGTAAGTGACCCATCATTGATTTAGATGAACTCACCATCACATCTTTGGCTGCATCACCAAAGATAGATTTAACCGCTGAAGTTTCTGCTTTATCACCTGCGTTGGTAGAAGTACCGTGAGCGTTAATATAACCCACCTGATCAGCATTTACGCCTGCATCGTTTAACGCATTTTCCATCGCAAGGGCTGCACCTGCACCATCTTCAGGAGGCGAAGTCATGTGGTATGCATCACCACTCATGCCAAAGCCAACGAGCTCTGAGTAAATTTTAGCGCCACGTGCTTTAGCGTGCTCATATTCTTCAAGTACAATAACACCGGCGCCGTCGGCAAGTACAAAACCATCACGGTCTTTATCCCAAGGCCGCGAAGCTGCTTGTGGGTCATCGTTACGAGTTGAAAGCGCGCGAGCCGCATTAAAGCCACCCATACCAATTGGTGTCGAGGCTTTTTCAGCGCCCCCTGCTACCATGGCATCAGCATCACCGTATGCAATCATACGAGCTGCATGACCGATGTTGTGTAAACCTGTAGTACAGGCTGTGACAATCGAAATATTTGGACCACGTAGACCGTGCATTATCGATAAATGACCCGAGATCATATTGATAATAGTCGACGGCACGTAAAAAGGAGAAAGCTTACGTGGGCCACTGTTTAATAGTTTTATGTGGTTTTCTTCGATTAACGTTAAACCACCAATACCTGAACCAACAGCAACACCAACGCGCGGTGCATTTTGCTCTGTGATTTCAAGGCCAGAATCTTGTAGTGCTTGAACACCCGCTGCTATGCCATATTGGATAAACAAATCCATTTTTTTAGCATCTTTAGGCGACATATTAAAGTCAGACGCATTAAAATCATTCAGCAAGCCTGCGAATTTGGTGCCAAAACTTGAAGTATCGAAATGCGTGATAGTTTGAATACCACTTTTGCCGTTTAACAAGCCTTGCCAGGTTGATTCAACATCGTTACCTAGCGGTGTCAACATTCCTAAGCCAGTTACGACTACTCGACGTTTAGCCACGGGTTGCCTCCAATAAGGGAATTATTATTTTAGGTGGGGTGTGTACTAAATTAATTAGTATCATATTACGGATAGATTAAGGGCAGCGAATGCTGCCCTTAATTTGCGATTGATTACTCAGCGTGAGCTGTAACGTAATCGATTGCAGCTTGTACTGTTGTGATCTTTTCAGCTTCTTCGTCTGGGATCTCAGTGTCAAACTCTTCTTCAAGAGCCATTACTAATTCAACAGTATCAAGTGAATCTGCGCCTAAGTCATCAACGAAAGAAGCTTCGTGCTTTACTTCTTCTTCTTTAACACCTAGTTGCTCAATGATGATTTTCTTTACGCGTTCTTGGATGTCGCTCATTCTTCTTTCCTTTATTAAAAACGCCAATGCGTTATTTTCAGATTGCGGCGTAGTTTACGGCGCATAATTCTGTGATTCAAGGATTTGCTGATAATTATTTATCTGGTCAAACCTCTTGAGAGTTATTTGTGTATTTTATCGCTTATTTTCACAGCGAATTCAAGTATGTTTAAAGCAAGATCACAAAAAATTCAACATTTTTCGACAAACTCGCTTAAAACAAATTAGGAACAAAGTTCCTTAAACCATATACATTGCGCCGTTAACGTGCAGCGTTTCGCCCGAAACGTACGCAGCAGCATCTGATGCTAAGTAACAAACAGCAGCCGCAATTTCGTCTGGTTGACCTAAACGACCTGCAGGTACATTTGCAAGCGTTGCTGCTTTTTGCTCTTCTGTCAACTCATCTGTCATGTCTGTTTGAATAAAACCAGGCGCAACAACATTTACGGTAATACCGCGCGACGCTACTTCACGCGCCAATGATTTAGAAAAACCAATCACACCTGCTTTCGCTGCTGCATAGTTGGCTTGTCCTGCATTACCCATAGTGCCCACTACTGAGCCAATGTTAATGATACGGCCATTCTTTTTCTTCATCATTGGGCGTAATACCGCTTTAGATAAGCGGAATATAGAGCTTAAGTTGGTGTCGATGATATCATCCCACTCACCGTCTTTCATACGCATCAATAAGTTATCACGGGTAATACCGGCATTATTGACTAATACATCAATATCGCCTAAATCTGCTTTTATTGCAGCAAGTGTCGCCTCAATCGATGCAGGATCGGTTACGTTTAACGCATAACCTTTACCATTATCACCTAAATATTCACTGATTTTAGCAGCGCCTGATTCACTCGTTGCAGTACCTGCAACTTTAGCACCTTGTGCCACTAAGGTCGTAGCAATTGCTTTACCGATACCACGGCTCGCGCCAGTAATAAGGACAACTTTGCCCTCTAGTGAAAATAAATTTGCCATTATTATCCTACTCTTATTTAGCTTCATCAATGGCAGCTTGGCTATTCACCGAACCACATACCATTGCTTTATCAATACGTTTTGCTAACCCAGTCAATACTTTACCTGGGCCAAATTCATAGCTTTGGGTAATACCTTGGGCTACCAATGCTTGTACTGTTTCGGTCCAGCGAACTGGGCTATATAATTGACGTACTAATGCATCTTTAATTGCATCAGCTGCATTTTCTGCACTAACGTCAACGTTATTAATTACATCACACTTAGGTGTATTAAATGTTAAAGCGGCTAAATCAGCTGCTAGTTTATCTGCAGCAGGCTTCATCAATTCACAATGCGAAGGTACGCTTACTGACAGTGGCAATGCACGTTTAGCACCTGCTTCTTTACACGCTTCTGACGCTCTATCTACGGCCGCTTTGTGCCCGGCTATAACAACTTGGCCTGGCGAGTTATAATTTACCGGTGCTACAACTTCATCTTGCGCTGATGCGCTACAAGCAGCTTTTATTTCATCATCGCCAAGACCGATGATTGCAGCCATTGAACCCACACCCGCAGGCACGGCTTCTTGCATGTATAAACCACGATTTTCAACGAGTTTAACTGCCTGAGCAAGGCTCAGTACGTCTGCACACACTAGTGCAGAGTATTCACCTAAACTGTGACCAGCCATAGTAACCTCTGCGTCTGGGTTAGCTGTTAACCATTGACGATAAAGAGCAACCGAAGCAGTTAATAAAGCAGGTTGAGTACGGTGGGTTTGGTTTAGTTCTTGTTCTGGACCGTTCAGTACGAGTGCTGCTAAGTCATAACCAAGTGCGTCTGACGCCTCAGCAAATGTTGCTTTTACAATATCAGACTCTGCAAGTAACTCACTTAACATACCCACAGATTGTGAGCCTTGACCTGGAAAAACAAGTGCGATTTTTTGTGCCATACTTTGCTCTTTTTTATTAAACAAATAAATAAATGTTTAAGTAAGCGCCTGACATAATTAATTACTCGTCAGCCGTTACTTTTGTAGTTGAATGTGTTTGCTCGAAGATAGCGGCTATTTTCTCGGGAAGTTGACGTTCTACTTCTTTGACGGCTTCATCGATAGCGGCATGAAATGCTTTAGCTGATGCATTTCCATGGCTTTTTACAACAATACCGCGCAATCCTACCAGAGAAGCGCCGTTATACTGGTCGGGGTTCACCCTTTTATAGAGTTTTTTTATGACAGGGCGTAGCATAAAAGCCATGCATTTATAGAAAAAGTGTTTTCTCAGCGCTTTTGTTAGCTTAAACATAATCAGCTTTGCGATGCCTTCACAGGTTTTAAGCGCAACATTGCCCACAAAACCTTCACACACGATAACATCTGACTTACCCGTGAATATATCACTGCCTTCACTGTAACCCGTGTAATTAATGTAATCACATTGCTGCATAAGCTGCGCGGCTTGTTTAATATCTTCATGGCCTTTTATGTCTTCTGAGCCAATATTTAATAAGCTGACTTTCGGATTATCACAACCGAGTGCTTGACCTGCAACCACTGAGCCCATAATACCAAACTGATATAGGGTTTGCGCATCACAGTGCACGTTTGCCCCTAAATCAAGTAAATATACTGGGTGTTTTTGCTCGGTTGGAACCGCTGAAATCAATGCGGGGCGTTTAACGCCGGGCAACATTTTCAATACGTAATGCGCCATAAACAATAATGCACCGGTATTACCAGCACTTACGCACGCTTGTGCCTCACCTGATTTAACCAAATCAAGGGCTACGCGCATTGATGAATCTTTTTTAGAACGTACTGCTAAAGCAGGCTCACAGCCATTAGTGACCACTTCACTGCAGTGACGAATAGTTAATCTTGGATGAGATAAAGAATCGAGAGATTCAAGTTCTTTAGATATTACTTGCTCATTACCACATAAGATGAGTCTTAAGTTGGCATTGGCATTTACCGCGTTAACGGCTGCGGGGATAGATGAACGGGGGCCATAATCGCCCCCCATCATATCTAACGCAATGGTTAGATTGGTCAGCATATAAGCAATCTCTTAGTTAGAAATTACTTGAACGCCTTTGTAGTAACCATCTGCAGTCACATGGTGACGACGATGAGTCTCACCAGATGTTTGGTCTACAGTTAAAGTTGGACCACTGATCGCATCGTGTGAACGGCGCATGCCGCGTCTTGCACGAGACTTTTTGCTTTTTTGTACAGCCATAGTCTTCTCCTAAGAATCTTTCTTAAGTTGTTTCAAAATATCAAATGGATTTGGTTTATCATCTTCCGCCTTTAATACACCAAAGCTGGCAGGCTTTGCTGAATAACTGCATGAAGCTTCGTTGTGTGTAGGCACTAATGGAACTGCTAATAATAGTTCGTCTTCGATTAACTCGTAAACGTCTATTTCACCATTTTCATCAAGTGCTACTTCATCGTAGTCTTCTGGAAGATCATCTGACTCTGCATCCAAACCGACTGGCGAATACACAAAGTCTTGATCCAAATCCAACCCTAAATCACCATTACAACGTTGACAAGTTACAGTTACGTGTGTGGACAAATTGCCACGGATCACAACTAAACCTTGCTCATCATTCTTGCAATGAATTTTTACCGCTATTTCACCTACTTCTTCCTGGATAACTTCTCGTAAACGAGTCAGTTTCTCAAGCTGTACAATACCGTCATAACTTAAACGGTGCTGAGCTGCTTTACCTGGATGAAGAGTGATGGGAATTTTCACCTTTTGCATAGGGGCTGCATCATATAGATAGTTACTTAGTTAGTCAAAGTAAAAAACCATTTTTAGCTGGTTTTTCCTGATTCATTTCTTTGTTTTGCCAACGGATCTGATTTATCCTAACTCAATCTGATTTTCATTAGGAAAATAATCCATGCAGCACTCACTTATTTTAGCTTCAAGTTCACCCTTTCGTCAGTCTTTATTGCAAAAATTTAATCTTCCATTTGCCAGTTTTTCCCCTGATGTTGACGAAACACCTATTGCCAACGAATCATCCAGCCAGTTAGTTATGCGCTTAAGTGCATTAAAAGCCCAAGCCGCAAAAGGTCAATTTGACAACGGGCTGGTCATTGGTTCAGATCAAGTCGCGGTTTTTAATGATCAAATATTAGGTAAACCACATAATAAAGAAAACGCCATTAAACAGCTCAGCTTATTTAGTGCAAATACGGTTACGTTTCTAACAGGTTTAACTGTGTACGATTTAAATACCGACAGGTCAAAAACCATTGTAGAGCCTTTTGAGGTGACATTCAGAACACTCACATCAGCACAAATAAGTGCTTACTGTGATGCTGAACAACCGTATAACTGCGCGGGGAGCTTTAAAAGTGAAGGACTCGGTATTTGTTTATTTGAAAAGCTAAGCGGCGATGATCCAAATAGCTTAATTGGACTACCGCTGATTAAACTCAGCCAAATGTTGACTGAGTTTGGATTAGACGTACTAGACAACCAAGCCGGCTAGTCGAGTAACAGCGCAGATAACTGCTGATATGAGCCAACCGTAGCAATTGGCTCAAATTCGTTTAGTTGCGCTTCATTATGCACCCCCATAGTGACACCTAACCGGTCAATATGAGCAGCCTGAGCCATCGCCATATCAATTTTAGTATCACCAATCATCAGCGCTTCATCAGCACTTACATCAAGCTCTTTAAGTAGCTGAAGCAACATATCTGGTGACGGTTTAGATTGTGCATCATCGCTTGTGCGTGTGGTCGAAAAATAATAACCAAGCTTTGTTTCTTCCAATAAACGCTCAAGCCCTATTCGGCTCTTCCCTGTCGCTACCGCTAACATAACGCCTTTGGCTTTTAAACTTGCCAATGTCTCTGCTACATCGGCAAATAAAGGCGTAGGTGTTACATCAACATATTTATACTGATGCTTATATTGTGCAATCAAATCAGCGTATAAATTGGCGTTACCGGGGAATAACTTCGCCACGGCATGCTCAAGCGATAAGCCAATAATATTTTTTATTGCCTCATCACTTGGCGCAACTAAGCCGCACTCTAATGCAGATTCACGCATACAATTGACGATTTTAGTCACCGAATCCATTACGGTGCCATCCCAATCAAATATCACTAATTTATAATTTTTCACGATTTAGCTGCGCGTAACGTTTTTATGCAATTAGTTAACGTTTTATCAAGTGGCGCTTCAACACGCATAGTGGTTTCGTTTTTAGGGTGATAAAAACTCAAATCATGGGCATGTAAAAATAATCGATTCAAACCAATTTTACGCATGCCGGCATCAAATGCCTGATCGCCATATTTATCATCACAGGCAATTGGGTGACCTTGGCACTGGGTGTGAACACGGATTTGGTGAGTACGCCCTGTTACTGGTGATGCTTGTACTAACGAACATTCATCAAAACGTTCAAGTACTTTAAAACGGGTATGTGATGGCTTGCCCTCCTCGCTATTATCTACCCTGACAATGCGCTCGCCGGACTGCAAGGTATTTTTGCGTAAGCCCTCTTTCACATTCTTGGTTTTAGACTCCCACTGGCCATCGACAAGTGCCCAATAGTTTTTTTCCATGGTTTTTTCACGCAGTTGCTCATGTAAAGCCGTTAATACAGAGCGACGTTTTGCGATTAATAAACAGCCAGAAGTGTCACGGTCGAGTCGGTGAACGAGTTCAAGGCTACGCTCATCTGGGCGCAATGAGCGTAATGCCTCAATTAAGCCATAACTTAGACCACTGCCACCATGCACAGCCATACCCGAAGGTTTGTTGATCACAATAAGGTATTTGTCTTCAAATAAAATGGCATCTTCAAGCTGCTTAACTTTTTCAAGTTTACTTGGTACAAAGTCGTCTTGACGATCTGCAATTTTAATCGGAGGTATACGTACCACATCATCAAGCTGGAGTTTATATACAGGTTTAATGCGTTTTTTGTTAACTCGCACCTCACCTTTACGTAAAATCTTATAAACAGCGCTTTTAGGCACCCCTTTTAAATGGGTAATAAGAAAGTTATCAATCCGTTGACCTAGGTGGTCTTCGGTAATCGTGACGAAAGATACTTGTAAGCCGGTTTTTTCTGACATTGCCTAATCACTGATTTAAGTAAAATAATTTAGTTGCTAACACGGTTATAATAGTGGGATAATCACCGTCGCAGATTTAAATTTGCAATAACAACGGTGCTTTTTAACACATTAAGACATTCGTGATGCACATTCTAGGTAATTGATCATACAGATCCGAGATAAGTTTTCCAAAGCTTTTATACAGACCTAGTTTACACGTGCGTTCAATTAACTACGGTGCGCGTAATATATCGTAAGTTAAGTTTGAGCATGAACAGCCTTAATTGCAGAAATAAAAGCAATTTGAACAGATAATTTGTCTGATCGTGACGGCGTTAAACGCCGTTCAGCAGATGTGCTGTAAATGCACAAGTTTATTTAATAAATGGTCGACTCAGGACAAAACACCAAGACGATGCTGTACAACAGCCGCTAGTTTTGTCGCCATTATGAACCTAATAACGTGACAACTCGTTATTGTCAGCCAGCACCATAAAGATACTTGTAATTAATACAGCACCAAGCTCCGCCACAGTTCCAGTCGTGAGACTGCATAAAAAGAAGCGAAAGGGGCAACTGAACAGGCGAAAAGTTTCGTCATGTCAGCGACATAACACAGTAGAGTAACAATATGAAACGTATGCTAATCAATGCGACGCAGCAAGAAGAAATGCGCGTAGCACTGGTTGATGGCCAGCGCCTGTATGATTTAGATATCGAAAGCCCGGGTCACGAACAAAAAAAAGCCAATATTTATAAAGGCAAGATCACACGTATTGAACCGTCATTAGAAGCAGCCTTTGTTGATTACGGCGCTGAACGACACGGTTTCCTTCCTTTAAAAGAAATCGCTCGTACTTACTTTCCGCAAGGTTACACCTTCCAAGGTCGTCCGAACATTCGTGACGTAATAAAAGAAGGCCAAGAAGTTATCGTACAAGTTGATAAAGAAGAACGCGGCCAAAAAGGCGCGGCACTTACTACCTTTATCAGTGTTGCCGGAAGCTACTTAGTACTTATGCCGAATAACCCTCGTGCTGGCGGTATTTCACGTCGTATCGAAGGTGATGAACGTACTGAGCTAAAAGAAGCATTGAGCCGTTTAGAATTGCCTAAAGGCATGGGCTTAATTGTTCGTACAGCAGGTGTAGGTAAATCGTTTGAAGAACTAAACTACGATTTAAAAGCACTCCTTGTTCACTGGGATGCGATTCAACAAGCATCAAACAGTGGCAAAGCGCCGTTTTTAATCCACCAAGAAAGCAACGTGATTTTCCGTGCTATTCGTGATTATTTACGCCGCGACATTGGTGAGATCTTAATTGATAAGCCGCGTGTATTTGAAGAAGCTAAAGCCCATATCGAGCGTTTTCGCCCTGATTTTATGAGCCGTGTAAAACTTTATTCTGGCGAAGTGCCATTGTTTACACACTATCAAATCGAAAGCCAAATCGAATCTGCGTTCCAACGTGAAGTACGTCTGCCTTCTGGTGGCTCAATTGTTATTGACCCAACTGAAGCGCTTACTTCTATCGATATCAACTCATCAAAAGCCACTAAAGGCGGTGATATCGAAGAGACCGCACTGAACACAAACTTAGAAGCCGCAGACGAAATTGCACGCCAATTACGTTTACGTGATTTAGGTGGATTAATCGTTATCGACTTTATCGATATGACACCACCGCGTCATCAGCGTGAAGTAGAAAACCGCTTAAAAGATGCTGTTAGACCAGATCGTGCTCGTGTGCAAATTGGTAAAATTTCACGCTTCGGTTTACTTGAAATGTCGCGTCAACGTCTGCGCCCTTCACTAGGTGAAGCAAGCCAAGGCCCATGCCCTCGTTGTAGTGGTCAAGGTACTATTCGTTCAAACGAGTCAATTGCATTATCTATCCTACGTTTAATCGAAGAAGAAGCCATCAAAGACAACACAGCACAAGTTAACGCACAAGTGCCTGTTGCTGTTGCCGCTTACCTACTAAACGAACAACGCCGTAGTGTACACCGTATCGAAAAACGTCATAGTTGTGATGTAGTGATCATTCCAAATCAACACATGGAAACACCACACTACGAAGTAATGCGCTTACGTAAAGATGAAACACTTGAAACAGTGAGCTATGACCAAGTTGTAGCACCTGAACCAGAAGTGTTTGAGACATCTAAAACCCCCGCTGTTGCAGTACGTGAAGAGCCAAGATTGAAAGGTGTCGTAATGCCTTCAACCCCAGCTCCTCAAGCCGCGGAAAAACCAGCTCCAGCGCTAAAAGCAGCCGCCCCACAAGCTACTGAACAAGTTGGTCTTTTAGCTAGCATTGGTAATTGGTTTAAATCTTTGTTTGCTGACTCAAGCGAAAAGCAAGAGCCAGAGAAAAAAGAACAAACTAATAAAACGAATACACGTAATAATCGCAATCGTAATAATGATGGTGATAATCGTCGTCGTAATAACCAACGTCGCCGCAATAATAACTCACGTAACAAACCTCAAAATGAGCGTAATGAACGCCCAGCTGAGGAAGTTACTGCAGTTGATAGCAGCAACACTGAGCAAAAAGAAAACAGAAACGAAAATCGCAATAAGCGCCGTCGTAACCCGAATTCTCGTAAGCGCAATGAAAACCGCAATGATGACAAAAAGCCAGCAACTGACGTTAAAGAGTCTGTAGAAAATAAAGACGCTAACGTTGAAAAAGCTGAGCAAAAGCCAAAAGCACGTCGTCAACGTCGTAATATTCGTAAAAAAGTTCGTGTGCAAAATGACGAAAGTACAGCTGTAGAGTCGACAACTGAACAGCCTGTTAAAACCGCTGAACAAAAGCCTGAGGCTAAACCTGTTGTTGAAACTGAAAAAGTTGAAGCACAAACAAATGCAACTGCGGTGAAAGCACCTGAAACAGCAAAATCAGAGCCAGTGCAAACTGCTGCTCCTGAGCAAGATGCATCAGCTGATGAAGAGCAAGGTCAAACACGTACTCGCTCACGCCGTTCACCTCGCCATTTACGCGCTGCAGGTCAACGTCGCCGTCGTCCTGAACAAGGTGAAGAAGGCAGTGAAACACAAAGTACACAGCCACCTGCGTTTATTCCAGTTGCGGATCAAGCCGCTGCAGAATATGAAGCAGAACTAAAAGCGAAATCAGAAGAAACAGCAACTGATGCATCTGAGCAAGTAGAACAAGCACTTGCTACTGAAGATTTAGCAAAAGTTGAAGTAACTCAAGAAGCACCTGCTGCAACTGAACAAGCACCAGCGGCAACTGAACAAGCACCTGCTGCAACTGAAGAACAAGCACCTGCTGCAACTGAAGAAGCGCCTGCTGCAACTGAACAAGCACCTGCTGCAACTGAAGAAGCACCTGCTGTAACTGAACAAGCACCTGCTGCAACTGAAGAAGCACCTGCTGCAACTGAAGCAGCACCAGTTGAAGCTGAAGCAGCACCTGCTGCAACTGAAGAAGCACCAGTTGAAGCTGAAGCAGCACCTGCTGCAACTGAAGAAGCACCAGTTGAAGCTGAAGCAGCACCTGCTGCAACTGAAGAAGCACCAGTTGAAGCTGAAGCAGCACCTGCTGCAACTGAAGAAGCACCAGTTGAAGCTGAAGCAGCACCTGCTGCAACTGAAGAAGCACCAGTTGAAGCTGAAGCAGCACCTGCTGCAACTGAAGAAGCACCAGTTGAAGCTGAAGCAGCACCTGCTGCAACTGAAGAAGCACCAGTTGAAGCTGAAGCAGCACCTGCTGCAACTGAAGAAGCACCAGTTGAAGCTGAAGCAGCACCTGCTGCAACTGAAGAAGCACCAGTTGAAGCTGAAGCAGCACCTGCTGCAACTGAAGAAGCACCAGTTGAAGCTGAAGCAGCACCTGCTGCAACTGAAGAAGCACCAGTTGAAGCTGAAGCAGCACCTGCTGCAACTGAAGAAGCACCAGTTGAAGCTAAAGCAGCACCGGTTAGCACTGTAGAGACGCCTGTAGAAGCTAAAGAAGCGGCTATAGTTGAAGATACAGCTAAAGTAGCTTCTGCTAGCGTAAACACTAAAACAGTGATTACTGCTGGACATGCAAGCGCACCAATGGCACAGCCTACTCCAGTTGCTGATAGTGATGTTGCTGCTCATACACCAAAAGCGATGGCACACGACCAACGGGAAGCTATCCCAGATAGCGGCTTACGTGCCGGCTCTATCAAGCCAGCTGGTCGCGCAAGCGCTGAAATGACTAAAACTATGAGTGTTGACTAACACGCTTGGTTTAGCTTAAAGCACACTAAAAAGCCGCGTTAATTAATTTTAGCGCGGCTTTTTAATACTCGTTTCACTTATTATAAACTCAAAAAAAAGCGAAGTGCCTACACTTCGCTTTAAACTAACTCAAACCGGCTTAAGACTTACCGCTTATGACTTAAAGCTAAAACTGACCGCTCTAGTCTTCACTTTCCATAAACCGTTGCAGCTGGTCTTTTAAATTAGGCGGAATACCTTTAATAACCAACGTATCAGTGGCTTCGTTATAAGTTACACGCTCACCTAAGTGTTTGCGCTCAAAGCTGATACTCACGCCGCCACCAAGGCCAGAAAATTTCACCATACTAGTAACTGTTTTTTTATCTACCGGGAATGACTCTTCTAAATCGTAGCTTTGCTCTTTGCAAAAGCTATCGAATGGGTTGTCGTCGCCTTTTGTAAGTGCTTGCGATAATTCGCTGACATTGGCATCTTCTCCTGTGGTTACACAGTCATTACAGTAATCAAACACTTGTTTTCGTAAGTCATCTTTTTCTGACTTATCAAATTGCTGCTCAGATAAATAATCTTCAACGGCGTTAAGCATGGCTTGGCTTTGCTGTTTTGGATCTATACCTTCTTCACAGCCTAAAAAGTCTAAGAAGAAGTCTGCAACTTTACGCCCAGCACGCCCTTTTATAAAAGAGATATAACGGTTGTCGTCGGCTTGGGTATCCCACCCTGTTAAATCAATTCGCGCCGCTAGCTGCATCCGCGAAATATCTAAGTGACGTGATGAGGCTAAATCAAGCTCTGAAGTAATAGAGTAATGTTCTTTAATATTGATCATGGCAATCAACATATAATCAGTGGCAACATACTGGTAATGACAAAAAATTAAATAACCGGTTTCATTGAACGCGTACTTATTTAACTCTTCTTTCAATACTGTTGTCGCTTGCTCTGTCATGTGCCAAAAGCCAAGCTCGTCGTTGCGATAGCTTTGCATTGCTGATGCAACAACACTATTTTTATCACCACTGAAAGCACAATAGCCTTTACCTGGTTTGCCATTGTATGCGTGATGTAGTTGCTCAATAAAAACTGCAACTTTATCATTAACAGCCATTTCATCGTTGCGTAAATGGATCTGTGTATCGTCGTCTTTTTTGTCTACATAATGAACGACTAACTTTTTAACATCTATTGTCATCTTTGTTTTTCACGCCTCTGGTGTTAAAATACGAGAATATAACTCTTTTATTGAACCAACTGATGCCAATCTTATCAAAATATTCTAATGATGAAGTAGAACAAATCGTCGATCAGCTCATTGATGTGTTAACTGAGCACAATGCGCCGGTTGATTTAAGTCTTATGTGTTTAGGAAATTCTATCACGCATATCTTAAAAGAGCATGTACCAACAGGGAAAAGACAAGCCGTTGCTGATAACTTTGCCAAAGCATTAGCGCAATCGGTTAAATAACATATATGAATTTATCGCAGCACAATCAGTTTTCGTCTAAAGCGAGTCAATTACTAAGCTGGGGGCATTGGTTTACCTTTGCTAATATCGGTTTAGTCTTATTTATTAGTTTAAGCTATTTATTTGCCGACTCGCCACCGACAACAGCAATGGGTACCCTGTACATGCTGGTTACTTGGCTTAGCCACACTAGCTTTATTACCTTCATTGCATTTGTGCTGACGGTTTTTCCGCTTAGTTTAGTGTTTCCTTATCCTCGCCACATTCGTGGTATGGCAGCGGTATTAGCCACATTAGGGGCATCACTATTAACATTAGACGCCTATGTATATTTTAATTTAGGGTATCATCTAAGTAGCTCAGCGCTGCCTGAAATCGTCTCTCTGTTGTGGCACCGCCTCACAAGCTCACCAGCGCTTACTACACTATTGGCTGGCGGGATTGTTATACTAATTTTAGCGTTCCAGCTACTCGTTAGTAATTATACTTGGCACCATTTAGCACGCTTAAAACAATATAAGTTTGGCCGTTATGCCACGTCTGTGTTGGTCACTTGCTTTGCGTTAAGCCACAGTATTCACATTTGGGCTGATGCAAATCTGGAGTTTGACATAACTAAACAAGATAACGTTTTACCATTGTCATACCCTACTACCGCCAAAAGCTTACTGGCAAAAAACGATTTACTCGATATCGAAAGCTATAAACAAGCACATAACGTGAAGCTATCTAGCCAAAACATTAATTATGTTTTGCCCACACCGCTCCCACGTTGTGAAGCGAATGAAGCAGCTAACATTACAATTTTAGTATTTAATGACAATGAATTTTTAGCTGAATTTGCTAATCAGCACAGCAACTTACATCAAACAGAGCAGTTTTTACAGCCAGTAAATACCCAAGATAGCTTATTTAACTTGATTTATGGCTTACCCGCTTATTACAAACCCGCTTTGTTTACACAGCAAGCGCTTCCTGCTTGGCAAAATAAGCAGCGCAGTTTAACAATAACAGGGTTTGCAGATTTTGATTATATCAATGAGACAGCATCTAAAAACGCTGCGATTCGTATAATTAATGCAAATGATACGGACATTGAATCTCTTATATTCGATGATGCAGCCCATATTTTTGCATTCAGCTTAGCTAAAAATAGCAATGACGTAGTAACTACTTCCACTCTTTACAGTTCAGATAAAAAAATTAACCAAGTCGAAGGGCTTATTCAGCCAAGTGATATCATTGCAACTAGTATTGGTGAGTACTTAAATTGCTCGCAAATCACCAATCAAAGTATGCTGGGTGTAAACTTATACGCTAAAAAAGATGATACAGGGGTAACCTACTCACAAGGTGTGTTTATTGCTTATAAAAAAGACCGGATCACATTAATTGATTCAGACGGGAATTATAAAAACATCTCTGCAGCGCAAGGTTTTTCTATTGAGCAAGGCTTAGATATTCCGTTTTTAGTGCAAAGTATTAAAAAGTTAAAAACGTTTACTAATTAAGCTTAAGCTATGAAGCGAGGGCCACTGTAATTATTTTAAGTGGCTCTATTACATGACTTGTTATTTACCTATTTTGGGTTATATTTGTATAAGATAATTATGCAAGGAAGCTGATATGAAAACCAACCTCATCCTATTTTTATCTTTTTTACTTACCTTGCTATTTTCGGGCTATTGTATTGCCGCTAATGCGCATTACTACAAATGCACTACTGATCGTGGCACTGTATTTAGTCAATTCCCTTGTGGTTCCAATGCAACTGAGCACAAAATTAAACAAACCAATGTAGCTTTTTCGGATCCTAACGCGAACCATGTTAAAACACTTAATACGCTGGAACAACAACAAATAATTCGTAACCTGAATGCACAAATTCGAAGTCAAAATCACCAGCTTGATATACTTTCACGCGACAGAGATCGTGCCGAATTTAATCAACAACAACGCTTAAAGCGTATTTTGAGTGACAGTGAAATAAAAAAAGTTACTAAAGATATAAAAAAACAACTCAAAGAGATTAATAAACGTTATGCTAGAGATGTTAAAAAAGTCGAAAAGCAAATAGATAAGCTTGAAAAAAAACTAAAACGTTATGAATAAGCTATTGGGTTTTACTATTATTTAGCATACTCTTAACAAGCGTAGAGTAATAACTCTATGTCGTTTTTTTAGGAGTACTCTCACACATGCACGCACACACAATTGCAGAGTTCATATTAAAGGGCTTTAAAAAGCACTATCGGTTATTTCAAAAAATCACTTCGCAAGCGCCAATAGCTTTTTCAGAGCAGGACTGGCCGCAATTACATGAAATCAGCCGTCTTAGAATTAGCCACTACGACACCCGTGTAAATGAAACCATTACACAATTAAAAGAAGCTCACCTTGCCTTAGCGAATCAATTAGATGAAGAACTCTGGCTTGAAAGTAAGCGACATTATCAACAGTTTTTACAGTTCCACCCGCAGGCTGAACTTGCTGAAACATTCTATAACTCCGTATTTTGCAGGCTATTTCATCGACGTTATTTTAATAATGATTTTATCTTTGTAGAAACCTCACTCGCTAATGCCCCAGCTTTACCAATCGAAGCTGAATATAGAAGTTTCTTTCCTGTTGTTGATGGATTAAAGCCCACGATCCGTAAAATAATAAACCAATTTGATTTTAAAGCCCCTTTTGTAAACTTAGAACGTGATATTCGCCTACTCGTAAAAGCATTTTATAATCAAGCACCGGATACCCATCACAGTGCATGGCAGATGCGCTTTGATATATTGCAAACCCCTTTTTACCGTAATAAAGCGGCATATATTGTCGGCCGGGTTGTTTCAAGCAGTGGTATACAACCCTTTATTATTCCAGTGTTACATCATAAAGAGGAAGGCCTCTATCTAGATGCACTACTTACTAATTCCTCACAAATGCGGGTTATTTTTGGCTTTGCTCGTGCATACTTTATGGTCGAAACGCATGCCCCTTCGGCATTGGTGCGCTTTTTAAATCAGCTAATGCCAAATAAAACATTAGCTGAGCTTTACAATGCAATTGGATTTCACAAGCAAGGTAAAACAGAATTTTATCGAGAGTTTTTGACTCACCTTGCCCGCTCGAATGATGACTTTGTTATAGCGCCAGGAACCCCTGGTATGGTAATGATGGTGTTTACCCTTCCTTCATTCGGCTATGTATTTAAAGTTATTAAAGATAAATTTGGCGAGAGCAAACCATTTGGCAGAAACACCGTACTAAAACGCTACCAGCTTGTTAAAAGTCATGACCGAGTCGGTCGTATGGCTGATACCATAGAGTATTCGAACGTCTTATTTCCTTTATCCCGTTTTGACGATAACTTACTCCTACAGCTTAAAAACACTATTGGTGAGTCAATGGTTATCGAAGATGATTTAGTCATTATAAAGCACTTATATATAGAGCGACGTATGACCCCGCTGAATTTATTTTTAGAATCAGCCACTGACGAAGAAGCGGTAACAGCAATCAATGAATACGGGCAAGCGCTTAAAGAGATGATTGCAGTGAATATTTTCCCTGGTGACATGTTACTCAAAAACTTTGGGGTTAGTAATCATAATCGTATTATTTTTTATGATTATGATGAAGTGCAATACCTGACAGACATGAACTTTCGGACACTGCCTAAAGCAAAAAGTTATGAGGACTACTTAACTGATGAACAAAGTTACTCTGTAGCACCACAAGATGTATTTCCTGAGCAGTTATGTACATTTGTAATGCCAAACCCGCGTTATAAAGCTATTTTTATGCAGGCACATCCAGAGCTTTTGGATGTAGGTTACTGGCAGCAGGCTCAAAAGAATATTAAAGATGGTGTAGTGAGCCATATTTATCCATATCCGAACACACAACGTTTTATTCAGCACTGGTAAACGCAAGGACACACAATGAACATCAGCAAGATAGATTTAAATTTACTGGTATATTTAGACACGCTTCTACGTGAATGCAACGTTACCCGTGCAGCAAACCAACTCAGTATCACCCAACCAGCAATGAGTAATGGCCTAAAACGGCTGCGTAATTTATTTAATGATCCTATTTTAGTACGCACCAGTGATGGCATGGTCCCGACAGAGCGCGCTATTGAATTACAGCCAGTGATCCGTGGGATTTTAATGACACTAGAGGAAACCCTCGCACCTAACAGAGAGTTTGAAGCGAGTCAGAGTAAGCGCGTGTTTAGAATTATGGCCAGTGACTATGCAGCCAGCACGCTCGCTCCACGTTTACTAAGTAAATTACATGAAGAAGCCCCAGACACCACCTTAGATATACTCACACCCAGTGATGTCACCTTCCACGATGTTGAAAATGGTAAAGTTGATATGGCCATCAATCGCTTTGAAAACTTACCTCAGTCTTTTCATCATAAGCGCATATGGAAAGACAGCTTTTGCTGCTTAGTAAAAACCGATAACCCAATCATTGAAAATTTCAGCCTTGATAGTTATTTAAAAGCACGCCACATTTGGGTCAGTAAAACCGGTTTTGGCGTCGGTGTAGGTATGGATCCTAAAGATGTGCAAAAGCTTGGCTGGGTTGATGAAGCCCTTGCCCACTTTGGCAAACATAGAAACATTGCCACATTTACCCGTAACTATCACGTTGCAATTCATTTAGCCAAAGAACAAAACTTAGTTGCTACACTGCCGTCAAAGGCTGCCAATATATATGTAGACGATCCTGGTTTAACAATTCTTGAGCCGCCTTTTCCCATCCCACCTTTTGAGTTAGATATGATATGGAGCCCATTGCTCCACCGTGATGCCAGTCATATTTGGCTTAGACAGAAAATAGCTGAAGTGGCAAATGAGTTAAAGTAAAACAATTACATAATAGCTTGTAAAATTTGCGAAGCCAGTGAGTAAGTTAAACTCATTTTTCATATAAGTTATTTTGAATCATGGTGTTAAAAACAAAAACCAAGATGGAACAGGCCTTGCTTGAAGTAAGTGACATTTAAATTCATTTAACTTAAAGAGGTCATTATTATGAATACCCATCAAGGACAAGACGCAAATCATATCACTGACATTATCCAAGTAATGAACAGCGGCATTGAATTTTATGAAAAAGCCCAAGATAAAGTTGAAGACCCTGCAATTGGCGCACTTTTTCAACGTATGATAGATGCCCGTAAAGTAAGTGTAGAAAGCTTACAACCCTATGCTATTAATGAACAAGGTGAACGCGAAGATGGTTCATCGTTTGCTGTTGAAGCACGCCGTGCGTATACATCATTAATTACTAAATTCAGCTCAGACAACGATCAAACTTACGTGAAAGAGCTTGAAGAAGTTGAAGATAAAACGCTAGAAGAAATTAAAGCCGCTATGAAAGAACCCCAGCCTCATGATTGCGAAGCTGCATTATCTAAAGTTTTACTCACAATGCAAAGCTGCCATACTGAGATGAGCCGCATGCAACAAAAGCACTAATATAATTCGGTAAGTCAAAAAAAGGGCCTTACGGCCCTTCAAAAGATAAATAACGTAGGAGAAGTTATTTAGAAACGGTATTCGGCACCTAAATAGTAATAAGCACCATTAAAGCCAAATGGTGCAGAACGACGTGAATATTCAAATACACCTGTTGAACTGACAATTGTATTGCCTGAGGCGTCTACAATTGTGCCAGATCTTGAGTTACCAATGGTGTTTTTGTCTGGGTAGACATCAAATAAGTTATTAGCACCAATATTTAATGATAGATTGTCGGTAACAAAGTAATTTATTTTTACATCTGTCAGAATTTCAGCACCGTACGTTTGGCGGCCGCCATCTTCCACAGTGTATTCACCATAACGGTTCAGTGATAGGTTCACAGTCCAATCTTCTAAACGGTAAAGCGCGCTTAAATTGACCCTATCTTGTGGTTGCCACTCTTCGATAATAGATGTTTCTTGAGCTGAAAAAACATCTTCTACCGGGATGGTTTCAAGGCCACTGCCTGCAGGGGTAAATAAGTCAACCACATCAGTTTCAGTGAAGTTAGCTGCTAAGGTGAAATCTAGCGTGCCACCAAGACCTTCTGTGTTCCACGTTGCAACAAAATCCACACCTTGCGTTTCGGTATCAGCACCATTTAAGAAAAACTGGCCAGCACCAGCACCTGAACTAACCAGCGCAGCATCAAGCGTTGAAGATAAACCTTTACCTAAACGGTTACTGATCACGATGCGATCATCAATGTCAATTGAGTAATAATCGATAGTGACATTAATGTTATCAGTCACGTTATAAACAATACCTAGGCTGAGATTGTCTGACTTTTCTTCTTTAAGTTTTGGAATACCAATGCTTTGTGCAAGGGTACTGTCATTTCTAAATGTGCCCACTTCTTCTGCGATTAAATCTCCATTAGGGCCCACAACAAACTGCGTACTAATATTATTAAAGTACAATTGCTGCATTGAAGGTGCTCTAAAGCCTGTACTAACCGCACCTCGTAATGAAACATCATCAGTAACTGACCAGTTACCGGCAAGTTTAAAGTTTACCGTGTCACCAAAACCTTTATAGTTATCGTAACGCAATGCACCTGAAATGATCACATCATCAATTACATAAGTTTCAGCATCAACATAGAACGAAATAACATCTCTAGATTCATCTACTGATGATTCTGGCGAAGAACCACCAAAGCCTTGCGTACCACCCGCTGCATTTTCACTGCCGACACCACCACTTAGGCCATCATAAATATTAACACCATTATTGGTGTCGTAATCGCGGTATGCATATTCACTGCCTTCAAGTATTCGGTATTCATCTGTTCGCAGCTCTGCCCCCATGGCGAGTGAAAAATCATCATAATCTTTTGTGTAATCCAAGTTTAGGGTTTGCAAAGAAAGCTCCATGCCATAAGCATAAGCCTCGCGAGGAATAGTTGCGCGAATATCATCTGCACTTAGCCCTTGCTCGTAGCGTAATAAATTAGCATATGAGCCGTTGATAGTATCACTGGTGGTGTAGTCTATGCTGTTTTCACCATAGGTGTATGAAAGGTCGAGGCTTGAATCATTATCAAATTCTTTCTTAAAACCAAAGTTATATGAAATGTCGTCTATCGTGGTGTTTATTTTTGGCAAGAAACCCATCGGGATAACAGCATCACCATCTTGTAATACTGGGTTACCATCTGCATTAGCATTATGACGGAAAAACGCCGCAGACTCATTATCTCGGGTTGAATAAGTGATAAAACCATAAAGCTCACCACCCGCTAACTCGTAACCTGTGTTTACTGTTAAGGCAAACTGTTGTGAGTCAGCGTCACCAATTCTGAACGTATCTCGCGGTGCTGTGAGTTCACGTGGATCTGAAGCAAGTAAAGTACCATCGCTTAGCTCCTCACAACCGTAAAATTGACAAGAACCATGCAGGCCTGCGCGATTAGTCGGCGCACGATCGCGATAATTAATCGTGGTATTTAAATATCCATCATCACCCAGAGCAAAGCCTTTATTAAAGTCAATGTTAACGGTTTCGCCATCACCTTCTGAGTATTGACCATAGTTAATTGCCGCTTTTCCGCCCTCTTCGGCATCTTTAAGTACAATATTGATAACACCTGCAATCGCATCAGAGCCATACTGTGCGGCAGCACCATCACGTAAAACTTCGATACGTTTAATTGATGCAGCAGGAATGGCATTCATGTCTGTTCCGGCAGTACCACGCCCAACGGATGTATTAATATGAATGATACTGGCTTGGTGACGACGCTTACCATTGATAAGTACCAGCGTTTGATCTGGCCCTAAGCCACGTAACGTTGCGGGGCGAAGTGCATCTGTACCGTCACTGATTGATGAGCTAGAAAAGTTAAATGAAGGCGCAATGGCTTGTAACATCCGGCCAACTTCTGTCTGACCCGTATTTTCCAGCGCTTCTGCACTTAAGATATCAACAGGAACAGGTAAATCTTCGACCGAACGCCCTGCTACACGGCTACCAACGATAGCTATTTTTTCTATGTTCTCTTGTGCCGCTTGCTCTTGCGCATTAACGGCTTGGCTGTTTGTTGCCATTAAAAGTGGTATAACGGCTGCACTGACCCCAGAAAGCTTTTTCATGTTGTTATCATTCCTATTGATTTGTTTGAGTTTTACGCTCAGTAAACCATTTTGATCAACAACCGCATCGAGTTCAGTATTTTGCAACATCGTATTGAGTGCATCCAACTGGGTGTAATAACCAAACACTGATTGAGCTTGATATTGCTTTGCCAATTCAAATGAAAAAACCACGGTTTGTTCAGTTTGTTTTGCAAATTCAATCAGTGCTAGGTCTGCTCGTTGCGCTTTAATATCAAATTGCACCATTTGTGATTCAACAGCATTGGCATGCACATTTAGGCTACATACTAAAGGTGCTAATGCTATAAACCCACATAATGGATACGTTTGGTTACTACGCAACTTATACAAACAGTTGAGAACGAATAATCCTCTACATGCCTTTGACTTTTTATTTGTTATTTTTTTACTTTTTGTTTTCAGCATTGCTACTTTTCATGTTTTTAGTCAGAGTTTAACTCACCAACTTAACTATGATCGCCTTGTGTTAGGCTAACAATATGCTCACCTAATCGCTCATGCTCTATTGCTAAATTTGCTTGCAGGCTATCTAATAAACCTATTATATCTCCGGCTTTGAACACCCCTGCGACTTTCAGCGACGCTAGTGAAGGGTCTTTTAACTCAAATCGTGTAGCAGTATAACGACTCACTTCTTGTAATGCTTCACTCAAAGGTTCGCCGTTAAAAATTAACATGCCATGCTGCCATGCTAAATCTCGCTGCACATCATCCATAGATAATTGTTTAATTGGTTTTGTAATGCTTTCTTTAATAAGTGCTTTTTCTCCAGAGATAACAATACTGGCGTTAATTTTCTTCACTTGCTCAGTCTCATTATTAGCCTGTTGCAATCTAACAAAATCATCCGCGTTAACCGCCACACTTGGATCAGTGATCATCACTTTCCCTTCAGTAACCACCAGCTCTAAATCAGATGAGTCGTTACGCTGAACATTAAACACAGTACCCAACGCAGTGAACGATTTGTCACCCGCCATGACGCTAAAAGGCCGTGATGCATCTTTAGCGACATTGAAGCGCCCTTCACCACGACTTAAAATGAGCTGTCTGCGTCCTTGGGTATAAGCCACTTCTAATAAGCTATTAGTGTTTAATTGCACTATGGTGCTATCTGGTAATACGTAGGTTGCCTGCTCTCCCACTTTAGTGCGGTATATTTTGCTGTACTTGGCCTGATCTTGCACTGAGTTCGGGTAATAGTTGTGTCCTGCAAACATAAATGTCGCCATTAGCATCACTGCAAAAATACTTGCGGCTAATGTAAAGCGAGTATTTGAAATTGAATTTTTTGAAGGCACTTGTTTATTAGGGAATAAGCTACTTAACTCATTGAGTACACTTAGCTCATCCCACAGCTGCGCTAAATCAAATACGGCATCTTGATGTGCTTTACTTTGTTGTACCCACTGCTGGAATTGTGCTCTTTCGTCGTCATTTAAACCGCGATCCATAGCGCTGATCCATCGGCTTGCTTGTGCTTGAATAACGTCTTTAGATGAAAATTGATGAATATTGCTCATTTACCCACCCTCCTGGTAGTCGCATTTACTTGCTCAGTGCCTGTGGATACTTGCTCTTGTTGCTGCATATATTGCATCGATTTTAGCAGCCCTTTAGCTATGTGTTTCTCAACCGTACTTTCGCTTAACTTCATTTGCTGTGCAATTTCTTTTTGGCTCATGCCATAGACTTTTTTTAAAATAAAGCACTTACGTACAGGCTGGCTTAACTGTTCAGTCGCGCGGCAGAAAAGTAAAAACCGTTCTTTCGATGTTACTTCGTCTTCGAGCTGCATCGATTTTAGATGCTGCTGATAATCATCACCCGTATCGAGTGAATCGTTATGCTTATTATCCCATTTAGCTATGTGATTTAGCGCCAAGTTTTTTGCGGTTTTTAGCATGTAGCTATGGGTATATTTAATATCTTGTTTTAAATCAGCTTCATAGCTTTTCACGAAGGTTTCTTGAACAATGTCTTCAACGTCATCTGGTAATACTATGCGGGAAACAAAACGTCGTATTTGTGACGACAGCTCAACAAATGCGCTTGGTACTTTACTTTGTGCCATCCTATCACCCCATAATATTATTATTACGCTAAGGTTACGAGTTTTAGCGCTAATTACAAGACAAATTGTTAGATTATCGTTATTTTAGGGTTACCATGTTTACTCTAGCTAAGATAAGCTATTTTGGCTTACAAATAATGATTTCATAAACTCAAAAAATACTTCTGTTTTACGTGTTGTTAAGCTGTTCTGTGGTTTTAAAAACCAGACTGGTGCGTCACCATCCGCTAAAATGCCAGGTAATACCTCAAGCAATGTTCCATTATCTAACTCATTTTGAATAGCTAACTTAGATTTAATTGCAATACCGTGCCCTGCAATAGCCGCTTGGGTCATATTGTCTGAATTTGAAATAGTAAAGCGCGTCTTGGCGTTGAAATTAACTATTTTTCCCTTGTCATCTTTCAACTTTAATTGCCGCTGCCAAGGTAAGCATACCCAAAAATGTGTTTGGAGTTGCTCAAAAGACGCAGGCATACCGTATTTTTCAACATAACTTGGCGCAACACATAAGACACGATGATTATTGACTATTTTTCGTGACAGTAGCGCCGAATCATTTAACTTACCGACTCTAATTGCAATATCTTGTGCATCATCGACCACATTGACGAAATTATCAGAAATTGAAAAATCCAATTGCAAATCAGGGTATTGCTGCTCAAACGCGATTAGTTTAGGCATTACAAACTTTGAAAACACCCATGGCGGCATGGTTACTCTCAACAAGCCACTCACTGACGAACCTCGTGCACCAATACAATATTCAGCATCATGCAATGCCTCTAGAATGGTTGCCACTTTGTGATAAAACACTTTACCTGCTGGCGATAAACGAATTCGTCGGCTATCCCTAAAAACCAATACTGTCGCTAATTCACGCTCTAGTTTTGCTAACCTGTGGCTGACGGTCGCAGCTGAAAGTCCTTGTGCGCTTGCCGCTGCTAGTACGCCTTTGTTTTCGACTATTGCAATAAATGTTTCGAGATCACTCACACTATACATAAACACTCCTCAATAACATTTAATATTTTCGAATATAGCTTTTAGTTTTACAGAGTTTATTTATAAAATCCAAACATTATACTGATCAAAAGTTTTATACTAGAGGGTTTGGAAAGTTATTATCTTTAATTACTACTCCTCTGTAACTGTGACTAAAAGGCATTAAATATATGACTATTTTTAAATCGCTAACAAAACTAAGTCTATCATTAGTTCTGTTGGGCCAATTAATTGGAGGGGATGCGATGGCAGCAGAATCTGTTCAACCTAAACCTAAGGTAATTATTTTTGACGTAAATGAAACTTTACTTGATCTAAATTCAATGCGTGAATCGATTGGTGAAGCGCTTGGTGGACGAGAAGATTTACTTCCGCTTTGGTTTTCGACTATGTTACACCATTCTTTAGTAAGCACTGCAATTGGTGATTATCAAGACTTTGGCAAAATTGGCGTTGCATCATTATTAATGGTGGCACAAAACAATGATATCAAAATTAATGCTGAACAAGCTAAAACAGCTATCGTCACACCATTATTAAGCCTACCTGCTCACCCTGACGTTAAAGCAGGCTTGCAAGCTTTGAAAGACAGTGGTTATAAATTGGTCAGCTTAACTAACTCATCTAATAATGGCGTAAAAGCTCAATTTGAAAGTGCAGGTTTAACTGATTACTTTGAAGCTAGATACAGTATTGAAGATATCAAAATATATAAACCTGACCTACGAGCCTATGAATGGGCACTTAAACAATTAAACGTTAAAGCTGAAGATGCCTTAATGGTCGCAGCTCATGGTTGGGATGTAGCTGGAGCGAAGGAAGCTGGCTTACAAACTGCATTTATTGCTCGTCCTGGTAAGGCATTATACCCTCTAGCACAAAAACCAGACTTTAATGTGCAAAATTTAACTGAGTTAGTCGAACTACTAAAATAACTATATTACACTGAAATAAATCAATACCCAGAGGTTGAACTTAAGGATAGGCTCAACCTCTTTTTATTTAACTTAACCTGAACTCTGGTTAAGAGATGTACTAATGTATTGATATTAAATCACAAATATATTTATTAGTCTCCAGCCGGAGACTTTTAGCGATAACAAGGCGAATTTACGCGTCAATAGCTAGCCTATTGCAAGTAAATTCAACGCAGTTAGCGTTGAAAGTAGCCGCTGGAGATAGATTTATTATCCAGAGTTCAGGTTAACTTAATACCGCTAACAAAAAACCGTGAAGTCAAATCTATTAATTGCTCTAAGCGTTGTTCATCAAGAGCTGGCTTCCACATTATAACTTGCTCCCAATAGCCCATATTTTTTAATCCACCGTAAAAAAATGAAGCAGCGATATCCGCAGGCACATCGTTTAATACACCCGCTTTATGGGCTTGCTCAAACCAAGTAAGTAACCCCTTCTCGCAGTCTAAAAACTTTTCTTCTAATCGTGCGGCTTGTTCTTTATCACGCATCGACTCAATGATCACAATACGCGATAAGGTTACGTAGTTTTCATCATTGCCAAGTGACAAACATACCTTTGCTAATTCTTTCAATTGCGCGTAAATACTGACATCAGCTTGATACTGGTATTTGTGTAATTGCGAGAAGCGTTCTAATAGTAATGCAACAACGTCGTCAAATAGCGCATTTTTATTCGGGTAATGTTTATATAAGGTGCGCTTTGAAACATTGGCTTGCTTGGCAATTGTTTCCATTGTAGTTCCGAGCAATCCGTATTGTGCAAATTCTTGAATCGCGGCACACAACACATCATTTTGTTTACTATTACTTGATTCCAAATCGCCCCCTATTTTAATCAATTTCTTTTTCACATTAACATTGAAAAAAGTAAACGCAAGTGTATACCCATTTAGAAAATAGGTATACACTTGCGTTTACTTAAGCTGAATATCTATCATTAATTGAACGCTATGGTTATAAATCACACAACAAACCATACTCAACCAGCTTAACTTGCTTTGAACCTATACTTATACAATTGGAACTGTGGAGTAACCATGCGTCAGCCTTTCGCACTATCGAAATTGTCATTATTTTTATTTACCTCTGCCTCGCTCTTTCTTCAAGGATGTAGTGAAGCACCTAAAGCACAACAAGCCGCTATGCATCCTGCGTCAGTATCGACCATCTTAGCAACAACAGAAGATGCGCCTTTCACTATTGAATTACCTGCGACACTGTCAGGTTCTAAAGAAGTTGAAGTAAGAGCCCGTGTAACAGGTATATTAGAATCACGTAATTTTGATGAAGGCCAAACAGTAAAAAAAGATCAGTCTTTATTTACAATCAACCTAGAACCTTATCAATTGGCCGTTGAGCGTTCGCAAGCGGCGCTTGATGGTGCAAATGCATCGCTTATCCAAGCACAGCGCGATGTTAAAAGGTTGGCAAAGCTGCGTGCAGATAAATCGGTTTCACAACGTGATTACGATAATGCCAGCTCAACACAAGATATTGCACAAACCAATTTAGCGGCTGCTAAAGTAGCGCTAAACGAAGCAAAACTTAATCTTGAATACGCTCAAGTCAAAGCGCCTGTAGCTGGGGTTATGGGCCGTGAATTTGTCTCAGAGGGCACTTATGTCTCTGGCCCTGATTTATTACTTACGCAAATCACACAACTTGACCCTGTTCGCTTACGTTTTGGTATTTCTGAGCGCGAACAATTACAAATGCGCCAAGATATGGCTAATGGCTCACTCACTCTACCTAAAAATGGTCAATGGAAAACCTCTCTCAAACTGCAAGATGGTTCACTTTATGGCCACACCGGTGAGGTAAACTTTTCCGATGTACGTATCAACCCAAATACCGGCACCAGCGAATTACAGGCTATTATTCCCAACCCTGATTTTCAACTACGACCTGGCCAATTTGTGCGTGTTAGTTTAAATGGCGCTGTGCGTAAAAATGCATTTGTTATTCCTCAGCGTGCAGTGCTTGATAATGGCACAGGCAAATTTGTTTACCTTGTCGCTAAAAATGAACAAGGTGGCACAATTGCTCGCCCTGCACCTGTAGAAGTAGGTGAATGGATCCAAAAGCCAGAAAACGAAGGCGATAAAAACTTTTGGCTGATTAAGTCAGGGCTTAATAAAGGTGACGAAGTGATCATCGATGGCATGGCGAAGATTTTCTTCCCAGGCATGCCTGTCGCGGTAAATAATGCATCAAACAGTGCGAACGCTGAATAAGCACAGGGAGTCTTATGTTTTCTCGTTATTTTATAGACAGACCCATATTTGCGTTTGTTATATCAATTGTTATTGTGCTGGCAGGCCTTGCCGCAATGCGCAGCTTGCCGGTTGCACAGTATCCTGAAATTGCCCCTCCTGTAGTACAGGTTACAGCAGCCTACCCCGGTGCGTCAGCGCAAGTACTTGAACAAACTGTCGCTGCACCGATTGAAAATGCAATTACAGGTGTTGAAGGCATGATGTATATGGCATCAACCTCAACCAGCTCAGGCGCGACCACCATTGAAGTAACCTTTGAAATTGGCACTGATATTGACCAAGCAGCTGTTAACGTTAATAATCGTGTTAAACAAGTTGAAGCCCGTTTGCCAGAAGAAACACGCCGTCAAGGTGTGGTGGTGCAAAAAGGGTCTTCAAGCTTTTTACAAGTTCACGCGTTTTACTCACCCGATGGCAGTCGAGATAGTTTATGGACGTCAAATTACGTTACCCTCAATATATTGGATCGCATAAAACGTATTCCAGGTACCACCAGCGTACAAATATTTGGGGCGAAAGATTACGCGATGCGTATTTGGTTACGCCCAGATGTGATGAGCCAACTCGGTGTGACCGTTGAAGAAGTCGCTGGCGCAATTCGTAGCCAAAACTCGCAATATGCTGCGGGCTCTATTGGTGCAACGCCAACCTCACAATCAGCGCAAGAGCTTGTCTACAGTGTTACAGCCCAAGGGCGCTTATCGGAGCCTGAACAATTTGAAGAAATTATTATCCGTTCAAATATTGACGGCAGTAGTTTACGCTTAAAAGATATTGCTCGCGTTGAGCTTGGCTCAAAAGATTATAACTTTAGTGGTACAATTAATGGCAAAGAAGCTGTTTTATTAGGCATATTTTTACAACCGGGTGCTAATGCGCTAGATGTTGCTGCTGAAGTAAACGGTGTACTTGCTGAGATTAAACAGCAATTTCCAACCGGACTTGCTCATTTAAATTCATACGACACCACACGCTTTGTTGAAGTATCTATTCGAGAAGTGGTCATCACCCTCATCGAAGCCATGATCTTAGTGTTTTTGGTGGTGTATCTATTTTTACAAAACTGGCGTGCAACGCTTATTCCTACATTAGCAGTACCCGTGTCATTACTTGGCACCTTTGCTGGCATGTACATGCTGGGCTACTCAATCAACTCGCTGACATTATTTGGTATGGTGTTATCAATTGGTATTGTTGTTGATGATGCGATAGTTGTGCTCGAAAACGTTGAACGAATTATGCACGAAGAGCATGTAAGTGCTCATGAAGCAGCCATTAAAGCAATGAAAGAGGTATCTGGGCCTGTTGTCGCCATTGTATTGGTGCTTTGCTCTGTATTTGTGCCCATTGCATTTTTAGGTGGTCTCACAGGTGAACTGTTCCGCCAATTTGCAATCACCATTTCAATTGCAGTGAGTTTATCTGGTGTTGTTGCACTAACAATGACTCCTGCTTTGTGTGTACTTATTTTGAAACAAGAGCACAAACAAACCGCACGCTTCTTTTTATGGTTTAATCGAGTCTTTACGCAAATAACCAGTAAATACGTTGGTACTGTTGGCTTTATGGTTCGTCGCGGTGCACTGGGTTTGCTATTAATGATAGGTATGGTCTCTATCACTATTGGGCTTTGGAAAAACACCCCTAACTCCCTCGTGCCAGATGAAGACCAAGGCTATTACATTTCGGCTATCTTCTTACCCGACGGTTCTTCCCTTGAGCGTACTGAAGAAGTGGTAAAACAAGTTGTTGCAGCGGTGCAATCAAACCCTGCAAATGAAAATGTTGTCGCATTTACCGGTTTTGATTTTATTGGTGGTGGCTATAAAAATAGTGCGGCAACCTTATTTGTTACGCAAAAACACTGGGATGAACGTGAAATAGATACTAAAAGCTTGGTTAATGAGCTATTTATGAAAACCGCTCATATAAACGAAGCACTGGTACTGGCTTTTAACCCACCCGCTATTTTTGGTTTAGGAAACACCGGTGGTTTTGAGTTTTATATTCAAAACAAAGGCGCTGGTGGCCCCGAGAAACTGCAACAAGCCATGGGATTAATGATGGCAGAAGCGCAGAAAAGCCCAGTTCTAAGTGGCTTACAGACACTTTGGCGCCCTAATGCGCCACAGTTAAAAGTGGATGTTGATCGTGAACAAGCCCGTGCCATGGGTATTGAAATTGACGATGCTTTCACTGCTCTTGCCGGTACGCTAGGCACTTACTACGTTAATGACTTCAATAAATTTGGACGAGCATGGCAAGTACTTATGTCTGCTGAAGCTGAGTTTAGAATGAAACCCGACGACATCGGCCGTATTTATGTTAAAAATAGCCAAGGCACTATGGTGCCCATGTCTGCGTTTACTAATATAGAATTTAGTCGTGGTCCTGAAAGCCTAAACCGTTATAACAACCTTTCAGCGGTTAAGTTATTGGGTAATGCAGCACCAGGTTACAGCTCAGGGCAAGCTATTTCCGAAGTGGAGCGTATTGCAAAAGCCGTACTTCCACCAGACATGACTTACGATTGGACTGGCTCTGCCTACCAAGAAAAACGCAGCTCGGGCACAACCGGTATTGCGCTTGGTCTTGCTGTGATCATGGTGTTCTTAATTCTTGCTGCGCTTTATGAGCGTTGGTCACTGCCATTATCAGTAATGCTGGCTCTGCCTTTTGGTACCTTTGGCGCGCTAGTGTCCATTTGGTTGGTAGGCATGACTAACGATGTGTATTTCCAAATTGGTTTGGTTACTTTACTTGGTCTTGCCAGTAAAAATGCCATTTTGATAGTTGAATATGCCTTAATGAAACACCAGCAAGGTTGGAGTGCAAGTGCGGCAGCACTTGAAGCAGCGCGCCTTAGATTTAGGCCTATCATAATGACATCACTGGCGTTTATATTAGGTGTTGTGCCATTAGTGCTGAGCTCAGGTGCGGGTGCAGGTGCACGTCATAGCGTTGGTACGGGTGTTATGGGTGGTATGATGGCTGCAACCTTCTTAGCAGTATTCTTTGTTCCTTTGTTTTTCTACTGGCTGACAGATCGTAAACTCAGTGAAAAACGCTCCCGTAATGAACTGGCGGATGAAATAGCCGCGCATCATAAACGCGAAAACGTAGATACCACTGAAGGTAATTTATAACCATTAACCTTTAAAAAATTAAGGGCAAACATAGGTTTGCCCTTTTTTATAACAGTTACATCACTAGCAATTTAAGCTTGTCAGCGCTACTATTAGTAAACGCGCGTTGTGGAGCAAACTAATGAGTAGTGAAAAAATAGCTGAGTTTGAGCAGTATTTTCAAATAGCAGAAAGTAACCGAGTCAATTTATTTGCTGTTGACAAGCACAGCGTGCCACAAAGCCCTGCTCAATTAGAAGCTGATATTCCCCCACTATTTAAACTAGCTAATGAAGTAAGCGAGCTTGAGCAAAGCTCATTAAGACCATTGCGTAATTTAGGTGATGTGGCCCAAGAACTGGCTGTATTTTTACAAGCCCAATCGCGTAAAATTGACCTCATAATGAGCCATATCCTCGCGTCTGAACAGCCACAAGATAATGCCATGTACTGCGATAGCTATGGCGGCGGTGGGGTTAAATTTACCACCAGCGAGCAATATACAATAGGCCAAGCATTTCGTACTAAACTATTTTTGCAACATGAAGCGTCAGCGGTTTATTGTTATACCGAAGTAATTGCTATAGATAAACTTGATGATGGACAAAAGCAATACACACTTTTATTTACTGCTATCCGCGATTCTGATCAAGAGCTAGTCGTAAGAGCCAGTTTGCACGCACAAACAAGGCAACTAAAAAAGCGCCAACAGCAACAATTAGACAAACCTGAAAATGAGCAACCTACTGAGCTATAAAAAGCTGACATATCTGTTTGAAATGCTAAACTAGGCACACCTTTATTTGTTTATTAAATTCATGAACTTTAGACTTTTACCTGAATGGGCTGAGCAAGATGCTGTTATGCTTACTTGGCCACATCAAGATACTGATTGGCGAGATAACCTCAGTGCTGTAGAGCCTGTTTATATTACCCTTTGTAAGCATATATGCCAGCATCAATTGGTTGTTATTGTTGCACATAACACTGCATTAAAAACACACATAAGCCAATTATTAACCAGCAATGAGATTGACCTTGCTCGGGTGCACTTTGTGATCACCCCTTGTAATGATACCTGGGCGCGCGATCATGGCCCTTTGACCTGTGCAAACCAACAGGATGCGAACCAATTAGCTATTCTTGATTACACCTTCAATGGCTGGGGTAACAAGTTTGAAAGCACCCTTGATAACCAAATTAACAACATACTTGTTAAACAGTTGGCAGCACCTGCAAATCAATACCAAAAAATTGATTTAGTATTAGAAGGCGGCGGGGTTGAAATAAACGAGCACGGTGTACTGCTTACCACCAGCGAATGTTTACTCAATCCAAACCGTAACCCAACACTTAGCGCTGAGCAAATTGAAGCACAGTTACAACAGCAATTAGGTGTCAGTTCATTTTTATGGGTTGATCATGGTTATTTAGCCGGTGATGATACTGACAGCCATATTGATACCCTTGTACGCTTTGCACCGAACAACACCCTAGTTTATGTAAAGTGTGATGATACAACGGATGAGCATTTTAACGCGCTCGATAAAATGCAAACACAATTACAAGGTTTTCAAACACCATCAGGTCACCCTTATACCTTGATTGATTTACCATGGCCAAAAGCTGTGTATAACAGCGATGGTGATAGACTACCTGCGACCTATGCAAACTATTTAATTATCAATGATGCCGTATTAGTGCCTACCTATAATGATGAAAACGATGAACAGGCACTTGCGCAAGTTCAACGCGCTTACCCAGAGCACACCATTATTGCTATAAACTGTTTGCCTATTATTCATCAATTTGGCAGCTTACATTGCATCACGATGCAATTACCTCGCGGATTTTTAGTTGGAGCAGCATAATGACTTCGTCAAATAAATTAACAGTTGCCTTAGTGCAGCAAAGCAATAGTGATAACGCCGAGCAAAACATGGCAAAATCAATTGCCGCCATACGTGATGCTGCAAGCCAAGGTGCTCAACTTGTGGTGCTCCAAGAGCTGCACCGCAGCCTCTACTTTTGCCAAACCGAAGACGTTGATGTTTTTGATTTAGCAGAAACTATCCCTGGGCCAAGTAGTGACGCATTGGGTGCATTAGCAAATGAGTTAAACATTGTCATCGTAGCCTCATTATTTGAAAAACGTGCCACAGGTCTTTATCACAATACCGCTATTGTGCTAGAAAAAGACGGCACGATTGCGGGTAAATATCGCAAAATGCATATTCCTGATGATCCTGGGTTTTATGAAAAATTTTACTTTACCCCAGGCGATTTAGGCTTTGAGCCGATTCAAACCTCAGTAGGTAAATTAGGTGTATTAGTGTGCTGGGATCAATGGTTTCCTGAAGCTGCACGCTTGATGGCGATGGCGGGTGCTGAGTTATTAATTTACCCAACCGCGATTGGTTGGGACCCACGTGACGATGACGGCGAAAAGACACGACAAAAAGATGCATGGGTTATTTCGCAACGTGCTCATGCTGTTGCCAATGGCGTGCCCGTTATCAGTGCCAACCGCGTAGGTCATGAAAGTGATCCAAGCGAGCAAAGTGACGGTATTCAATTTTGGGGCAATTCATTTATTGCAGGCCCTCAGGGTGAAATGCTCAGCGAAGCAAATAATACTGACGAGCAAATTTTAGTGGTAGAACTTGATCAAAAACGCTCAGAGAACGTAAGACGTATATGGCCTTACTTACGTGATCGTCGAATTGATCACTATCAAGACCTCACTAAAATTTACCGCGATTAGAATAAATTAGCGCCTCAGTTGAGGCGCATTTAAGGAGTAATAAATGGCGTTTGCGCAATGGGCAGCCTTGCCTTGGGTAAAATCTCAAAAAGATAAAATTCAATGGGGGCAACTCACCGGTAGCGGGTTAAGTATCGCTATTGCACAAGGGGTAAAACAACAAAGTGGCTTAGTGCTGATTGTTACCCCAGATACACCCAGTGCGCTGCGTTTAGAGACGGAACTTGATTATTTATTACCTGATCACCCGGTGATGGTGTTTCCTGATTGGGAAACCCTGCCGTATGATCACTTTTCGCCACACCAAGATATTATTTCGTCACGTTTGGCGACTCTTAATACACTGAAAAAAGAACAACAAAGTGTATTAATTGTTCCTGTATCTACCTTAATGCTGCGCACTGCCCCTGCCTCGTTTATTTATGGCTCTACGCTAAACTTTAAAGTAGGCGATAATCTCGACACACACAGCTTACGGAGTAATCTTGAGCAAGCGGGTTATTTGCATGTTCAACAGGTTATGGAGCATGGTGAATACGCTATTCGTGGCTCCATAGTTGATTTATACCCTATGGGGAGCCCGCACCCATTTAGGTTAGATTTTTTCGATGACGAGCTCGACTCAATTCGCCTATTCGATGTTGAAACTCAACGTTCTGACGAAAAAGTAGATAAAATAGAACTACTCCCTGCCCATGAGTTTCCGACCAATGAAACTGACATTGAGCGTTTTAGAATAAACTACCGCGAAAAGTTTGGCGCCAGCTCAGAGCAAGATTCCGTCTACATGCAAGTCACTAAAGGAAACTGGCCTGCGGGTATTGAGTATTATATGCCGCTGTTTTTTGAGCAGCTTGCAACCATATTTGAATATCTACCAGATACTACAACAGTGATGCAATATGGTGATTTAGAGCATGCAGCCGATCAATTTTGGCATGATGTAAATGTTCGCTATGAAAACCGTCGCGTAGACCCGTTAAGACCTTTACTTGAGCCAACTGAGCTTTATCAGCCACTCAATGAGCTGTTTTCAAACTTAGGTAACTTTGCCCGCATACGCTTAAGCCAAGCAAAATTACCCACCAAAGCAGGGAATAAGAATTTAGCCACAAGCGATCTCCCTGCTGTACGAATTGATCACAAGCAACATGAACCGTATCAAGCTTTTATTGAATATATAGCGGCGCAAAAGAAACAAAAAGGCCGCGTGCTGATCTCGGTAGAATCTGACGGACGTCGTGAGTCTTTACTTGCATTACTCAAACCCAGTGGCTTAAAACTCAAAGAGTTTGACTCGTTTGATGACTTTACCGCTAGCAATAGCGATGTCGGTTTAATCGTCAGCCCCCTTGAGCAAAGTGTACTATTAAGTGCAAAGCCCGCGCTTAGTATTATTACCGAACAAGAATTACTGGGAATTAAAGTATCTCAGCGCCGTCGTCGAAAGCATAAATACGAAGCAAGCCAAGATGCGCTGATCCGCAACTTAGCTGAGCTTAAAGTTGGTCAACCCATTGTGCATTTAGATCATGGTGTTGGGCGTTATCAAGGACTACAAACTATTGATGCTGCTGGACTCGTCACTGAGTTTGTCACCATAACCTATGCCGGTGAAGCTAAACTTTACGTGCCCGTATCGGCACTGCACATGTTAAGCCGATACTCTGGTGGTGAAGAAGCCACGGCGCCGTTGCATAAGCTCGGCTCTGACGCTTGGGAGAAAGCCAAAAAACGCGCTGCTGAAAAAGTACGCGACGTCGCCGCAGAGCTGCTTGATATTTACGCTCAGCGCCAAGCAAAACCCGGTAATGCTTTCGCCCTTGATGGCAGTGCATACCGCGTATTTAGTGATGGCTTCCCATTTGAAGAAACCGATGATCAACGCAATGCCATTGAAGCTGTGCTTGGTGATATGCAAAGTAAACATGCCATGGATAGACTGGTTTGTGGTGATGTTGGCTTTGGTAAAACAGAAGTTGCTATGCGCGCCGCATTTATTGCTGTTAACGACAATAAACAAGTGGCCGTATTAGTGCCCACGACCCTACTTGCCCAACAACATTTTGAAAACTTTAAAGACCGGTTTGCTGATTTTCCTATTGAAGTTGGTGTGCTTTCACGTTTTAACTCACCTAAAGAGCAAAAAGACACCCTTGAAAAGATGGCCGAAGGTAAACTCGATATTGTCATCGGCACGCACAAGTTAATACAGCAAGATATTAATTTTAGAGATTTAGGTCTACTTATTGTTGATGAAGAACACCGCTTTGGTGTGCGTCAAAAAGAAAAGATCAAATCATTACGCGCCGATGTCGATATTTTAACGCTTACCGCAACACCTATCCCACGTACATTAAATATGGCAATGAGCGGCATGCGAGACTTATCAATTATCGCCACTCCACCAGCTAAGCGTTTGGCAGTAAAAACCTTTGTTCGCCAGCGCGATGCAGAGCTTATTCGCGAAGCTGTATTACGTGAAATCAAGCGTGGTGGCCAAGTATACTTTTTGCACAACAATGTAGAAACCATTGACCGCGTAGCTCAAGAGATCAGTGAGTGGGTGCCTGAAGCGAGTGTTGCTTCAGCGCATGGACAAATGCGCGAGCGTGAACTCGAACAGTTAATGAGTGAATTTTATCATCAAAAATACAATGTTTTAGTGTGTACCACCATTATTGAAACCGGTATAGATATTCCAACCGCCAATACCATCATCATGGACCGAGCCGATAAGTTAGGCCTTGCCCAACTGCATCAGCTACGTGGCCGTGTAGGTCGTAGCCATCATCAAGCATACGCTTATTTATTAACTGGTCACCCTAAGTCATTATCTAAAGATGCTGTAAAACGCTTAGAGGCTATCGAATCACTTGAGGATTTAGGTGCTGGCTTTGCATTAGCGACACATGATTTAGAAATTCGTGGCGCGGGTGAATTACTCGGTGATGACCAATCAGGGCAAATGCAAACCATTGGCTTTAATTTATACATGGAAATGCTCGAACAAGCCGTACAATCACTGCGCGAAGGTAAAGAGCCAACCCTTGATAATTTATTACAACAACAAAGCGAGGTCGATTTAAAACTCGCCGCATTACTACCTGATGACTATATTCATGATGTAAACGCCCGCTTGGGTATTTACAAACGTATTGCAAGCTGTGCTACTGTAGATGATATGGATGAACTTCAAGTTGAACTAATTGACCGCTTTGGTTTACTGCCCGATGCAACTAAAAACCTATTTAGTTTGCAGCAACTTAAGCTAAAAGCCAGTGAATTAGGTATTAAAAAGATTGAAGCAAATCCAAAAGGTGGTTATTTTGAGTTTAGCCAAAATACAAAGGTTAACCCAAGCTTCATCATTGGTTTGATACAAAGTGCACCCCATGTGTACAAAATGGATGGCGCAAATAAACTGCGCTTTGCGATCAGCGAGGCTAATGCCCGTGAACGCTTAAAGATGGTCACTGCAATGATTGCAGATTTCTCTAAAAAGGTTAGCCATTAATGTTGTTAAAAAAATCATTATTAATTTTGTGTTGTGTATTTAGCAGCGCAGCATTCGCAGAGCGATGGTTTGAAGTAGAAGTGCTTATATTCAAACAGCGCCCTGCTCCTTATTTACAAGAAGATTTTAGCCTTAAAAAAGAGCCTATTAAGGCAAGCAACAAAATTGACTTACTAACACCTTTGTATGCTCAACAAGCTAAACAAGAATGTATTGCTGGAGACAGCCGATTTAGTTCAACTTCGCTAACTGATACTGTAATTGGCGCCAGCCGTTCAAGTTTATGTGATGATACTATTGATTACATTGCTAGCTATGACTCTTTGCCGCTGAGCCCAGAAGCAGAAACCAGAGATGACATGGTCAGCACCTATTTGTTAAACCCTGAGCAGCTACAATTTAAAAGCCAACAACGCGAGTTGGTGCGTAAAGGTTTAAAACCTTTACTGCACACTGGTTGGCGATTTGAAGGAGCAAGTAAATCGCGTTCACAAAGTATCAAACTATTTGGTGGGCAACACCTAACCACACCGCCAATTACAAATACTAGCCTCGCTAATAACGCTAACTTTATAAGCTTAGTTAATCCAAGCCAATCATTTGAGCCAGCAATGCAACAAGCTTCTGAAAAATGGGAATTAGACGGTTTTTTTAATATTTATCTACGCCACTACCTTTATATTAATGCAAATATTGATATCAGTGAAAAGCGTGTTAACGGAGAAATCCAAAGCGCCCGTTTTTCACAATTTAAACGCGTAATAAGTGGTGAAGTTCATTATTTTGACCACCCCAAAATGGGCATGATTGTACAAATAAGAAAATTTAAACACTAAAAAGGACACTACCTATGAAAAAGCTTTTAATTATTGCGGCTACTTTATCACTTGCTGCTTGCTCAAAAGTAAGTTTAGAAAACTACGAAAAAATCTCAATAGGGATGGATAAAACTGAGGTTGAAGCAATTCTAGGAAGTGCTGATGACTGCGTTGAAAAAACCCTCCATACTAATTGTACGTGGGGAGATGAAACAAAAAACATCGAGATCACCTTAGTCTCAGATAAAGTATCTTTGTATAGCAAAACAGGCTTAGAAAAGTAAGTAAGTCATAAGATGGTAGCCTGCTACCATCTTAAACCTTTGTGCATTACCACCAATACACAGGGTAATGCCGCTTAGGGTTACGCGATAAGTTATTAACAAGTAAACCCACCAATAACATAATCAACGCGCCAAATAAAACGGGGCTAATCACATAATAATAACCAAGTTGATTAATTCCTTCACCACCGATAACTGCAATCAATGCTGTTGCACCACCCGGAGGATGTAAAGTTCGTGTTAAGTGCATAACGGCGATTGAAAGTGACACTGCAATAGCACTCGCTAGCATTAAATCAGCAGTTAAAAACTTAGCCACTGTAACGCCTATCAAAGCACTTAAAACATGCCCACCTACAAGGTTTCTCGGCTGTGAAAATTCTGCTAGTGGCGCTCCATATATGAGGACTGCTGTTGCGCCTAATGAGCCAATTAAAAATAAGTTAGTTAAGGGATCAAATTGCAACGTTTTACCAATTAAGGCTACTAAGTAAATACCTAAAAAAGAGCCTAACAACGACCACATGATTTTACTCACGGGTTTGCGTGGTGGGCACTGGCTCGTTGCAGCCATACGGGACAAAAACAATCGCATTAATATCTCTAAAAAATAAATACATAAAAAAGAGCAGTACCAAAGCAATGCTCTATTAGTTATTTGATTAGTCAAACAGCTTAAAAACTAGTTATTACTGATTTTGATATTGCTCTTTGGCTTTTTCAAGTTCGCCATCAGAAATACCTAATGATGCAGCAGCTTCTTTGATTAGCTGTGGCTGGGTCATAACAAGACCCATTAACGCTTGTAGTTTCTCTGGTGGAATACCTAATTGTTGTACTAACCCCATTGCCATCATTGGGTTTTGCGTAAATGCTTGAAAAAGCTCGTGAACTTTTTCATCACTCACATCATGTTCTTTTAATGTTGCTATAATTGGGTTCATATTCTTACCTTACATTACTTTTAATTGCACTAATTATATGGGCAAATAATTAGTTTTAAATAGATATTACTTATTTAACCTGTAACACGACTTTACCGGCATTTTCATTGCGCTCTAAAATTGCATGGGCTTCATTTGCTTGTTGCCATGGCATGGTTTTATAAATATTAAAATCAAAATGTTGGTTAGCAATATCATCATAAAATTGGTTAACGAACTCATCGCGTAATTGGCGTTTAAATGCTTTGCTGCGGTTACGTAAAGTAGAGGCATGAAACGAAATACGTTTTTGTAATAGTCGAGCAAAATCAACCTCAGCAAATCGACTATCTAAAAACGCCAGCATAATAATTTGACAATCCATTGCCGCGATTGCTGCATTCTTATTTAAGTATCGGCCAGATACCGGATCAACAATGACATTGGCTGTTAATGTATGGGTTTGCATATATTCAACAAAGTCATCTGTTTTATAATTAATGGCATGATCTGCACCCAGCTCTTTGGCGTGTTGGCACTTTTCGTCGCTCCCTGCGGTAATAACAACAGTCGCTCCCACGCGTTTCGCCATTTGAATTGCAGCCCCGCCTACCCCACTGGCCCCAGCATGAATAAGCGCGGTTTGCCCCTGTTGTAAGTTACCTAACCCAAAGAGTGCACCATATGCAGTTAAATACACTTCGCTTATGCTTGCGCCTTGCTCCATCAATATACTATCTGGTAAAGCCATTATTTGTGCAGCATCCACTGCCACATATTCACTATACGCACCACCGGCACACAATGTAAAAACGCGCTGATTGAGCCAACTTTTTTCTACATCAGCGCCAAGCTCAACCACAGTGCCAGCACATTCAAGCCCTAAAATAGGGCTATCGCCTTTTGGTGCAGGGTATTTACCTTGTCGTTGCATACAATCGGCACGGTTAACTCCTATAGCTGCAACCTTTATAAGTACTTCATCTGCTTGTAAGTTTGGTTTTGTTGTTTCACTCAGTGATAATGTTTTATTTTCGTGTGCAATAAATTTCATAGGCTCCTCAGTGTGGTCTTTAGTCTAACTTTCGCCATATTTCAGCTTCTACTAACTTACCATTTTCAGTGAGCGAATGATGCCACAAATCACCTTCAATTTTGTAATCAAAAGCCATTGTTTTACCCAATAATGAAGAAATATTACCATAACCAAATGTTTCTATGAATTGTTGATTTTTAATTATGTATTTACCGCCGCCAGCATAATGAAACTTGCCGCTTTTTTGTGTTATGTAGTTGAAGTGTGTTTTTGTTATTAATTTTACTGAGGTTAACTGCGGGGCTTTGGCTGTTACATAGCCATCATCAACCGCATATTTTCCCTCTACAAACTCCCAACTCCCCAACAGTGGGTTTGCAAATGTTTGCCCCGCGACAAGTAGTAACCCTGTTAGTAAATAGGCTTTCACAATTTTTCCTTTAAAAGTTTTTGCAAATTGTACCTTTTACTGAAATTAATCCCTATCATACTTCTGGTTAGGATCGATATTCTTAAACCGCCAACTAGTTTTATACGGGTAAACGTCGTATATGTGCCCTGCGGTTATATTTGCTTGGCATTGTTGCCAAAACGACGCTGAAAAAATATCGCTATGATGTTGCTTAAATACAGTAAATGCCGTGTCGTTAGCGCTAAAAAAAATGTTAAATTGACTCGGAAACACATCGTTATCTGCAATATCAAAATAACTGTGCGCACTTAACTCATCATGTTGGCTGTCACTTTTTGGAATATCTCTGAAATTGCACTCAGTTAATGGACAAATTTCATCATAATCATAAAATACCACACGACCCCAGCGGGTAACGCCAAAGTTTTTCATTAACATATCGCCTGGAAATATATTTGCCCCAGCTAAATCTTTGATAGCCTTACCATAGTCAATCATCACTTTGGTTAGTTCTGTGTCATCGCATTGATTCAAGTATAAATTAAGCGGTGTCATTTTACGCTCAACATACACATGCTTTAAAATAAGTGCTTTTTCAGAGATGGCCATACTGCTACCAATCATTTGTTGCATATGGCTTAGGAGTTCATCACTAAAGCGAGATAAGTCAAACGCTAAATACCTAAACTCATGTGTATCAACCAGCCGGCCCACCCTATCAGCTTGCTTTACAAAATCATACTTAGCCATAACTTGGGTTTTTGTAGCGGTTTTGGGTCCGTTAAATTTATCTTTAATTACTTTATAAACGTATTCAGAACCAGGGGTGGTAAACACTAACATTACCATACCAGGGGTACCTGGGGCGCTGATATACTTATCTGATTTTGGACTGTTTTTAGTGGTGTCTACCTTGTAACGATAAAACTCAGTTTTTGCATGTTTAATAAATCCAATCGCATTAAACAGCTCAAACCGCTGTTTATGTGGCAATAGCACTGATAGGTAATCTACATAGCGTGCTGGTTGGTCGGTATCTACCATAAAATAAGTACGAGCAAAGCCAAATAGTAAACTGAGTTGATCTGCCCCCATCATCACCGCATCTAACTTTAAACCATCCTCGGTATTTAATATGGCAATCGCAAAGGGCATGTTGTCGCCATTTTTAGCAATGCACCGGCCTATCAAATAACATGCTTTATTTCTAAAAAACAATGAATTGGCATATTCTATATAACCATTATTTAAGTTTATAAGTTCATATACTTGGCGGCACTGGTGTTTCGCCCCCATTGTTAAAGTATGCTGTAACTGGGTAACATCATGCTCAAAATTACTAAACTTGACCCGAAATGCTTGCGCTAAAATAAGCTGCTTTACTGCCTCAGAGAAACCAAATTGTAATGATATTCGCTTCACTAAACTATCAAATGGCCGAGGAGCTGTACGATATTTTGCCTTTAAAACAAATAAGTGGACTGTGCGAATTTTTTTATCGTGCCATATCGCACCAAATGTTGAATTAAAAAACGTATGGGCGATAGGTTGGTTTTCATGATTCGACACCATCGCAGCATAGACATTTTTTGCTTGTTGCCAGATTGCTGCATCATCATATTCATTGTAAGCAATGAGTTTTACCGTATCGCTAACATTGGCAACTTGGCGCTCGTATACTTGTAAACGTGCTCGCATAGCTGCTTGTATATCATGCCATTGCCTTTGTTCAAAACGGCTTTGTGCGCCCAAGGTGATATTTAAAAATTCTGCAAACATGGCTTCAAAGCCTGCGAATACTGCTCGTGCTAGTTTAGTTGCAATAACGTGTTCAAGCGCACAATTGTAAGATGATGCAGGCTGTAGATTTGGCATATTTTTATCACTTATGACGACTATTTTATTTTAGCTGTTTACAGAGCATAGCAAGCAGGCTTTAATTTAGATAATTAATAAAGCGAATGAATAAGATTGATCAGATGAATATAAGAAATGTCGATCTCAACTTACTAGTGTATCTCAATGTACTCATTGACGAGCAAAATGTCTCAAAAGCTGCAAATAAACTTGCGTTAACACAGCCTGCCATGAGTAATGCACTAAAACGCTTACGTGATTTATTTGATGATCCACTACTCGTTCGCGCTGCCGGTAATATGACGCCAACAGCAAAAGCATTGAGCCTCAAGCCTGAAATAGAAGCGCTTCTCAAAATGGCTGAAGCGATAACACAACCCAGTGATTTATTTGACCCAACCGATGCCCAAGTCACTTTTAGGATAATGGCTAACGATTATTTAGAGTCTACCTTAGTTGCGCCCTTCATTACTGAACAACTCGAAAAACACCCTGGCCTTAATTTTGATGTGCTCAGTCCCAGTGACGTAAACCTTCAAGATATGGAAAAAGGCACTATTGATTTAGCAATCAATCGCTTTAATGGCATGCCTCGCTCATTTCATCAAGCCAGTGTATGGCGCGATAATTATTGCTGCTTAATGCACCCTAATAATCGTTATTTAAATAAACCTGATCTACAAAGCTACTTAGCTGCGCAGCACATATGGGTTAATAGAGCCGGTTGGGGGGCTGAAGCCGCCGTTACGAATAAGTCAGGCAGTCAAAAGCTAGGCTGGGTTGATGAGGCTCTGTGGCAATTAGAGCAAACACGACATATTCGGGTGTTCACCCGCCACTATATGGTGGCAAGCTTACTTTGCCAATCGGCAAAACTTATCGCCACTTTGCCTCGTCGACAAGCCATGCTCCTTGCTAAACATACAGATTTAGTTATCAGCCCAGTGCCATTTCAAGTGGTCCCGATTGAAATAAAGATGTTGTGGAGCCCACTGCTACATCATGCCAGCCCGCACCAATGGCTACGCCGTGAATTACTGAACTTTGCAAGCACCGTCGCAGATCGTTAAGTATCATTGTACCGACCAAGATGGTGCTAAGGCGCACTAAAATAGATCAATACTTCGTTATGATTTCATTCTCCACTTATAAATTACACTTAAATTCAACAACTTAATAAGTTGGCACTTTATCTGCTTTATAAGAATTAAGAGCACTTAATTGCGCTTACTAAAACAATAAAAAAAAACAACTTAAATTTTAGGCAAAGAAGCCCGCATACTTACTGTTTTATTACTTTAAGTGGCGGGCTTTTTTGTGTTTGTAAAACCGTCAAAACTAAGGAATACCACATGCAAACACCCCAACAAATTCTCGTCATTGGTAATGGCATGGTGGGTCATCACTTTGTAGAGCAAATGCGTGCCAGCGATGCGAATGCTGTCATAACCGTGTTATGCGGTGAGGTTCATTTAGCCTATGACCGCGTATATCTATCGAGCGTTTTTGATGGTAAAAGCCCTGCTGATTTAGCTTTAACAACTGCAGAAAACTATCAGCAACTCAATATAAATGTACACACTAATACATGGGTTGATCAGATAGATAAACAAAATAAAGTTGTTAAAACAACAACTGGTCAGCAATATGACTACGATAAACTTGTTATAGCAACCGGCTCATACCCATTTGTGCCGCCAATTCCTGGTAATGATCAGCCCCATTGTTTGGTTTATCGTACATTAGAAGATTTAGAAGCAATTCAACAAAGCGCCAAAGTGAGTAAAGTAGGTGTGGTAGTGGGTGGTGGTCTATTAGGTCTTGAGGCCAGTAATACCCTAAAACAACTTGGGTTAGATACGCATGTGGTCGAATTTGCGCCACAACTTATGGGTGTACAACTTGATGAAGTTGGTGGTGAATTACTTAAAAATAAAATAGAACAATTAGGTGTTACCGTTCATACCGGTAAAGCCACACAAGAAATTGTCAAAGGGGAGCAATGCCGTTACCGAATGAACTTCAGCGATGGCAGCCACCTTGAAACAGATATTATTTTATTCTCGGCTGGCATTCGCCCATACGACCAATTAGGCCGTGCCACAGAGCTTGAAATAGGTCCCCGAGGCGGTATTGTTATCAACAATCAATGCCAAACATCTGATCCGGATATTTATGCTATCGGTGAATGCGCCTTGTGGAGCAATTTCATATTTGGTTTAGTTGCACCTGGTTATAATATGGCGCGTGTTGTCGCAAGTCAGTTCAGTGGTGGTGATTTAGCCTTCTCTGGCGCCGATATGAGCACTAAATTAAAATTACTTGGTGTTGAAGTGGGCTCAATTGGTGATGCTCACGGCAAAACCGAAAATTGTAAAGAGATGGTCTATCAAGACCCTATTCGTGGTAGTTACAAAAAAATCGTTTTTAATGAGCAAACAGACAAATTAATTGGTGCCGTACTTGTTGGCGATACCAGTGATTACGATACATTACTGCAATACATGTTGAACGACATGACCCTACCAGAAAACCCTGAATGTTTAATTTTACCAGTAACTGGTGACGCTCCAACACTTTCTAGTTCAGCACTTCCAGATGCCGCAACGATTTGCTCTTGCCACAATGTCAGTAAGGGCGACATCATCAGCGCCATTGATGGGGGTGCCTGTGAGCTGGGCGAAGTTAAAAGTTGTACAAAAGCTGCTAGTGGCTGTGGCGGATGTGCCGCATTACTAAAAACAGTGGTTGATCAAGAATTAGAGTCTCGCGGGGTTGAAGTTAACAATCACATTTGTGAACACTTCGCCTACTCTCGTCAAGAATTGATGCACCTCGTAAAAGTTGATGGCATCAAAACTTTTGATGACCTACTGAACAAGTTTGGTCAAGGTAAAGGTTGTGATATTTGCAAACCAGCAGCGGCTAACATATTAGCGGCAACATGGAATGATTTCATTCTCAATAAACCCCATGTTGGCTTACAAGATACCAATGATACCTTCTTAGCTAATATGCAAAAAGATGGCTCATACTCAGTTGTTCCACGAATTGCAGCAGGCGAGATCACACCAGATAAACTCATTGTTCTTGGGGAGGTAGCACAAGAGTTTAATCTGTACTGTAAAATTACAGGTGGTCAGCGTATTGATTTATTCGGCGCCCGCCTTGAGCACCTGCCAATCATTTGGCAAAAGCTGATTGATGTTGGCTTCGAAACAGGCCACGCCTATGGTAAATCCTTGCGTACGGTTAAATCCTGTGTTGGCAGTACATGGTGCCGTTATGGCGTACAAGACAGTGTTGGCCAAGCGATAGACATTGAAAATCGCTACAAGGGCTTACGATCACCACATAAAATTAAAATGGCCGTATCTGGCTGTACCCGTGAATGCGCTGAAGCACAAAGTAAAGATATTGGTGTAATTGCCACTGAAAATGGCTGGAACCTCTATGTGTGTGGTAATGGCGGCATGCGTCCACGCCATGCTGACTTATTTGCCACTGATCTCGATACGCAAACGCTGATCACCTATATTGACCGCATACTCATGTTTTACATTAAAACAGCAGACAAACTACAACGTACATCTGTGTGGATGGAAAACCTTGAAGGAGGTTTAGACTATTTACGTAAAGTTGTTATCGAAGACAGCTTAAATATTTGTTCCGAGCTTGAAGCACAAATGGAGCATGTAGTAGCGACCTATCAATGTGAATGGAAAACCACAATTGAAAGCCAAACAGCTGTCAAACGCTTCCGCCAATTTGTAAATAGCCCAGAGCAAGACAGTAATATTTTGTTTGTCCAAGAGCGGAACCAAATCCGCCCGGCAACAAAATCAGAAAAACGAAACCATTCGCGTAGTACCGAGCAGTTAATCCCAGTTGTTGAAATTGAAAAGGAGCAAGACAATGTTGTGGCATGATATCGCATCAATTGATGATCTAGTAGCAGACAGCGGCGTATGTGCATTAGTTGAGAATACACAAATCGCTTTATTCTATATTCCACAAGAGCCAGCAGCGGTTTTTGCCATCAATAACTATGACCCTATCGGTGATGCCAATGTTTTATCTCGGGGCATTATCGGCAGTATGCAAAACTCGCTAGTTGTCGCCTCTCCGTTATATAAACAGCATTTTTGCCTTCAAACAGGGCAATGTATAGAACAAAGCGATGTTTGTGTTGCAACGTACCCCGTCAAAATTGAAAACGACCGTGTATTTGTCCAAGCACAAGTCTGTGCAGAGCAAACTAGCGCAGCTTAGTTAATTGTTTAGGGAAAACTTATGAGTGTACTTTCTTATTTTATGGGGTCAGAATCAAACTGGTTAGCTAATTTGATCAGCAAACCATTTAATCAATCTAAAACCCGCCAAAAGCAAGGTCATGTCTATTTAATTGGAGCAGGACCTGGCGATCCAGAACTGATCACAGTTAAAGCGCAGCGGTTAATTGAAAGTGCCGATGTTATTTTATACGATTGGTTAGTCTCGGTTGAGCTGCTGCGTACTCTTCCTGAAAACGCACAACGGGTCTTTGTTGGCAAGCGTGCTAACAAACACTCAATGCAACAAGCTAATATAAGTAAGTTATTAGTTAACTATGCTCAGCAGGGACATACAGTCATTCGGTTAAAAGGGGGCGACCCAAGTATTTTTGCCCGCGTTAATGAAGAAGCTGATGCCCTTGCAGAGCATAATATTCCCTTTGCCATAGTGCCGGGTGTAACTACCGCATGTGCAGCATCTGCTTACACAGGTATCCCTCTTACAGCACGTGGGGTTGCCCGTAGTGTTACCTTTATGACAGCACAGTTTGCAGACCCAAAACAACAGCCAAAATGGGAAAATTATCATCACCTGCCTAATCAAGACAATCCAACTTTAGTTGTTTACATGGGTTTAGGCCGCCTATCTCAGTTAGTAGATGGTTTATGCTCTGTAGGTTGGCCAATAAACACCCCCATTGCTTTACTAGAGCAAGTCACAACCGCAAGCCAACAAGTAATTAGTGGAACGTTTGAAGATATCGCCAATAAATCAGCAACTGCAAACCTCACAGGCCCTACCTTGATCATGATTGGAGAGGTAATACATCATCAAATGGCTATTGAAAAACAATTGCTTGAAATAAGCGCAGCACAGGTTTAACACCTTTATTACTAGATTCCCCATTCCCTTCCTAACCACTTTATGATGGGCCTACAGGCCCACTTTTTCACTACTGACTTTGCTAATCGTTGTATTTCATCGGAAACAGATAGTGGTGCCTATGTTATTAATGATACGACGAGTAACAAAGCTAATAGCACCGATAAGCCTTGATAAAAACGCACTGGATTTTTCTCTACCCATGGCGGATTTAAATTGGTTAAAAATGCAGGATTTGGGTTGTGTAAATCAAAAATGAATTCAGATAATACTTGATAGCGTTTTGCAGGGTTGGGCTGTAACGCTTTTTTGAGGGTTGCATCAATCCAGAGTGGGATATCACGTTCAGGATCAACAACTGACTGATAATTTAATTTATATTGTGCTGATAACGTTCGAGCTTTAGCAACATTGACTCCATAAGGGTAACGACCACAGAGCATATAATATGTGAGTACAGCTAATGAAAACAGATCTGAGCAAGCACTGCCACCGCCGCCAACAAAATACTCAGGGGCTGTATACATCGCCGTGCCAAGTAACTGTGAGTCCTCAAGCTCTGCAATACCTGCAACGCGCACCGAGCCTAAATCAATAATTTTTACCGTGCCATTATTGTCTACCATTATATTTTCAGGGCGTAGATCTTGGTGCAAAATATCGCTTCGGTGTAAAGCCATCAGCCCTTTCGCCACTTGTTCAATGATAGCTCGTATGTCTATGATGCTAGGCTGTGGATGATCAACAAGCCACTGTGCTAAGGTTTGCCCTTGAATATATTCACTTACAGTGTACCAATAGCTGCGCTCCCGTGATATGCGAGGAATCGAAATGACATGAGGACTACTCACTCTTTTTGCGACCCACTCTTCGAGCATTAAACGCTCTAGGTATTCATGGTCATAGGATAAATCAATTGAAGGGGTTTTTATTATCAATTGTTGAGCGCTCGTTAAATCCGCAGCTAGATATACATGGCTGCGACTTGAACGATGAATAGAACGAAGTATTTTATAACCATCAAATTCATCGTTACTTGATAACATAGGTGGTAATGGAAGAGGCTCATCAAATAGACAATGCTGGTTTTTATCATCTACATGATCAACCACCACAATTTGCACCGTGAGGTTATCATCACTACCAGCATTAAGTGCTGTTTCAACAAACGCCTCAGCGCAAGCATCTAAGTCATGCAAATATTCGGCGTATATTTCCTGCATCAGGATTGGAGTTAAATAATCACTGACTCCATCCGTCATCAAAAAAAACACGTCATTTTGTACAAGCTCTACACTGTCGTGATCTAAGTGCAAATGGCCTGCGGCACCAAGTGCACGACTTAAATAGCTGGTATCGCTTCCCTGATACCAGCGGTGATCACGAGTCAACTGCGATACATTACCCTCTCTAAGGTGATAGATACGGCTATCGCCAATATGCAAAATATGGGCATGTTGTTTTTTGAATATCACCGCTGAAAAAGTGCAAACATAGCCTTTTTCAACATCAAACCGATAAGGACCTTGCTGATTTTGCGCATACAGCCATGCATTCGTACTGGTCAAAACTTGTTGCGCCGCATGGCTAACCGACCACGCATCACTGGTACAATAATAATCAGAAAGAAAACTTTTTATTGCTGTTTCACTCGCAACTTGGCTGACTTGTGAGCTGCTTACTCCGTCGCTTAATGCAACAACAGCTCCTTTGAGTTCAAGTTCAGGACTATTTGGCACAAAAGCGCCGTAGCAATCTTGATTAATATCTTTGCTACCGGCGCTTGAGTGTTGCCCTATCCGTAGGCTTAGCTGTGTCACTATGCGTTAACCCGTAACAGGTTTACTAATAGGCTCTTGCGTATTTAAAGAGCGCTTTGGTGCAGTTTTATAATGCGTGGTATATAAAGTTAACCCAGTAAATGCCAACCCGCCCACTAAATTACCTAGTGCAGTTGGTATTTCATTCCATACTAAATAGTCCATTACTGAGAAATCGCCACCCATCATAAGTGCAAACGGAAATAAAAACATATTCACAACAGAGTGCTCAAAACCCATAAAAAAGAACAACATCACTGGCATCCACATCGCAATCACTTTGCCACTAACATGTGTTGAAATCATCGCACCGACAACACCGAGAGAGACCATCCAATTACATAACATGCCGCGAATAAAAATAGTTAGCCAACCAGCAGTACCATATTCCGCATACCCTAACGTACGTGCTTCACCGATGTGGCCAACCTTTGCTGCGATTGCTCCGCCATCAGTATTAAAACCATAGGTAAATATAAACGCCATCATAAATGCAACAGTTAATGCGCCTAAGAAGTTACCTGCGAATACTTTACCCCAGTGCGGTAGAATTTGTGACCACGTGACTCCAGGACGCTTGGCAAGCCATGCTAAAGGGGTTAATACAAATACCCCTGTTAATAAATCGAACCCCATCAAGTACAACATGATAAATCCAACAGGAAATAACACTGACCCTAATAAATGAGATCCAGTTGCCACTGCTACACTCACCGCAAATACTGCGGCTAATGCTAAAATAGCGCCCGCCATAAACGCACGTATTAGTGTATCGCGAGTCGACATATAGATTTTTGACTCACCAGAGTCGACCATTTTTGTAACAAATTCTGTGGGTATTAAATAAGCCATAGTATTCACCTTCGTTGTTATTGATTAATTACCACTGTGCGTTGCTATATTTCAGGCAAAAAAAAACGCCTACTACTTGCTTATTGAGCAAATAAGTAGACGTCTTCGTCTTAACTAAAACACACTGTGAGGGCACACAACCCGATTGACTTTATTACTAAAGCAACAACAGTGCCAATATAACCATCTGTTTAAAAGTCACTTTTAAACAGATGGTTATACACTTTTAATCAGAATAAACGGTGAATTCATTTGCGCCAACATAGTGCGAATTTCCATTTTACGCACCAAAAAGATCAGATAAAGTGAGTGTTTTATATTACTAAGTGCCAAAAGTTGCTTAGTTAAAATAAACTATATACTTTTTAATTCTCGTTATTTCATAACCTTAAAAAGCGATGCTTTATTCTGACCTAATATTTTTGCTGACTGGAACAAGGGTTGCACTATTATTAACAATAATAATATAAACATATTAAATTTTATGCCCAGAGTCAGCCCTCTCACAGAACAATTTTTACTTGCAGCAAAACATGAAGAAATTAATGCGCTACAGCACTTAGCCATAAGTTGTAAAACATTAATAACTCTAGGCCACTTTATTCATCAACTTCAAAAAGAACGTGGTATCAGTAATATTTTTATTGCTTCAGGTTGTGAGCGTTTTGTGCAACAACGTCGTGAACAAATTGCGCAGAGTATTGAATCCGAGCAACAACTTTATACTGAGTTAAAGCAACATTACTTAAATTCAAAACACAGCATAGGTAATACACGTTTATTTAATCGAATAACTTTTAGCTTACAATGCCTTGCACGATTACCCATTTTACGAGAACAAATTCGCAATCAAAAAGTAACGGCAGAGCATGCAAGCCAAGCTTTTTCACAACATATTAGTTCATTATTAAATATTCTATTAGAAGCCGCTGATGGCGCAAGTGATCCACTGATCACCCGACTTTTAATTGCACTATTTAATTTTGTGCAAGCAAAAGAACATGCCGGACAAGAGCGTGCTTGCGGTGCTATCGGTTTTGCATCTGGTGCATTTAGCACACAGCGCAAAGACCAGCTAGCTCACTTACAAAATACACAGCAAGACAATTTTATTATATTTTTAAAATATGCCGGTAATGATTTAACTTCAGCGTACGCACAACTAACTGAAGACGAAGCAAGCGTTCAACTACAAAGGCTGCGCAATTTAATACAAGAGTTACCGCAAGGTAGTTCACAGCTCAGCGAAATAAGCGAAGTCTGGTACGACATCACAACCACACGTATTAATCATATGCATAGAATCGAGAAGTTAATCGCAGAGCAACTAACAACTAGCGCCGAGAAACAGATTCATATTGCTAAACGTCAATTACATGAACACAAAAATCATATAAAAGCACTGAGTGACATTCCTTTAGATGGGTCAGGTTCGAGCGTTGATTACACCTCTAATAATAGCAACTTAGCGCAGCATCGACTCACAAGCAACCGCACTTTTTACGATTTAATCATGGAACAAAGTGAACACCTAAAACAGATGAACGATGCCTTGCAAGATGCCAAACAAGTAATAAGTGAACAAAAAACATTAAATAGAGCAAAGTTAATCTTGATCCAACATCTAGATATCACTGAAGAGCAAGCGCACAAACGTTTGCAGAAACAAGCAATGGACCAACAATGTTCTCTGTTTGAGGTCGCAAAACACGTGCTCAAAGCCATGAATAAAGACCAACACATTATAAGCTCTTAAATATTAATAAAATCAATATCAGTTATTGAAAACAACAATTTCATAAATAGTACTCTTAGCGCTAGAGTGAAGTCATACAAATGATTCACTCACACTATAACTAAGAGATATTATTATGATGCAAACTACAGAACGTTTCACCCAACAAGACGGCTTATTCATCGATGGTAATCTTCATGCATTTATTGAACAGCAACTTTGCCAAAAAACAAGGTTAACGAGCGAAGAGATTTATCAAGCCTTAGCAACATTGGTGGATGAATTTGGCTGCCAGTGCCGTAAAAACAAACATGAAAATGATGCAGCTTTAGATGCCCAAACTTTGCTTCACGCGTATCAAGTTGAGCACGCGCACCCACATTGTCATGCAGATGCTCAAACTACAACGGCCGTTTTAGATGAGTTTTGTTGTCAAGTGCCTGCAATTATTGTTGTAGCTATAATGGATACACTCAGTGCCACGCCAAGCAATGAGCATGACGCTAAAGTTATTTATCAACGTGCTGCTAAACTTACTAATCGCCCTTGCATGTACCGCGAAAGTTTTACAAATAGTAACGCAGCTTAAATTATGACTGCTTTACACGCTCGATGATCTTCATTGCAAATTCACTGCAGCTGAGGATCGTCGCGCTATGCGATTTTGTATCAAGATCAAATGTTATTTCATTCGCATCTAATGTAGCGGCAAGTGCATTTTCTATCGCTTGTGCAGCATCATGCCAATTCATAAACCGCAACATCATCACCGCACTTAAAATACTACTACTAGGGTTTGCAGTATCAGTGCCAGCAATTCGTTCAAATGGCCCATGTGTGGGTTCAAAAAACGCAACGTCATTATTTAAATTTGCCGCTGGCATAATACCGATGCCGCCCACTTGTGCAGTCAGCATATCCGCTAAGTAATCCCCATTTTGATTTGTCGTTACAACTACATCAAATTGCTCGGGGGTCATTAATGCTTGTTGTAACATATTATCTGCTATCACTTCTTTAATAATAAGTGGGGCTCGCTGAACACGCTCTATAATAAGCCAACGACCATTTTCATGCTCCTTCGCACCAAATTCTCGTTTAGCTAAATCAAATCCCCAACGTTTAAATGCACCTTCTGTAAACTTTAATACATTGCCTTTATGAACCACGGTAAGTGAATCACTTTGCTGTTCAAGTGAATACTCAAGAGCATAACGCATTAATCGCTCAGCGCCTTCTTTAGAAATATTCTTTATCCCTATTGCACATTGCTGATCAAAACGTAATCGTGTCACGCCCATCTCTTGAGATAAAAAATCCAACATTTTTTCGGCTTCAACACTACCTGCTTGCCATTCAATACCAGAGTAAATATCCTCAGAGCTATCTCTAATAACAACAATCTTGGTTTTTTCAGGATATTTTAACGGTGAAGGCAGTGCACTATAGCCTTTGATTGGCCGCATATTAACAAATAAGTCCATTTCCTGGCGTAGCGCTACATTAAGTGAGCGAAAACCTCCGCCTAAGGGAGTAGTCAGCGGGCCTTTAATCGCGATTTTAAATTGCCTTACCGCGTGAATTGTCTCTTGTGGGAACCAATCACCGTCGTATAACTTTGCAGCTTTTTCACCATTAAACACTTCAAGCCAGTAAATTTTTTTAGTACTGCCATAACAATGAGCTATTGCATTATCAACAATCTGGCGTACTAAGGGGGAGATATCTGCGCCAACACCATCACCATCAATAAAAGCAATAATGGGCTTATTCGGAATATGCCATTGCCCTTCGGCATTTATGCTAATCTGTTCGCCTTCGCTTGGCACTGAAATGTGTTGATAATCCATTAAGCCTCTTACATGATTCATACCAGAGAAGATAATATATTAAATCATCTACTTACTGACTTGTCTGCATTCAAAAAGTGATATCGACTATTCAACAGTTAAATAGTTAACCATTAAGATGGCTCAGCCAGAACATCATCAATGGCTGTAAACAAAGCATTCACTAACTGAGAATCAAGCGTGACTGAATCAGCTTTTATAACTTTATCTAATTCAACTGACTTTTTATAAAGGCTTAAGCAATCAAACATCCCTGCGGTCCCTTTTATCATGTGCACGCTTTGGGCAAAGCCCGTCATATCACCGGATTTAAACTGTTGCAGTAACGTTTCTTTTTGAATGCGTAGCCCTTTAATATAATCATGTTTGAGTAATTCAAATTCATGATCAGGGAGCTTCACATCATCAGCTATTTCTATATCCAAGTAACTGGCAATCTTGTGACTAAACTGTGTTCTATCAATTGGTTTAGCGATATGATCAATAAACCCCTGCTTTAAATAGCGGTCGATTTCATGTTTCATCGTGTTTGCCGTTAAAGCGACAATGGGTGTGGAAAGTCCTGTTGCTTGCATAATATGAATCGCTTGCTCACCATCCATAATTGGCATTTGTATATCAAGTAAAATTAAGTCAAATTGCTCATCAAGGGTTGCTTGAACTGCATCTTGACCATTTTCGACGGCTGTTACTGTTAAGCCCATTCGTTCCAAAATTCGTTTTATAAGCTGGCGATTTTCTGGGTGATCTTCTGCAATTAATACCTCGCCGACTAGGTTTTGTTGGCAGATATTTTCGGGGACCTCTTTTGATTCATGGCAGATCACCTCATCAAATGAATTAATCCATTTTGTTTTATCCGTAATTTTTAAGTTAAGTTCTAAACAAAACTCACTGCCACAACCAACTTCAGAACTCACGGTTAAATCGCCACCGAGTTTATGAGCTAAACTCTTAGAGATATTTAAGCCAAGGCCAGTCCCACCATATTTACGCGAAATTGATGAATCAGCTTGATAAAATGGCGAGAACAATTCTTTTCGCTCGCTTTGTGTCATGCCAATTCCGGTATCTTTAACTGTAATTTTAAGCTGCTCTGCCGAGCAAGCAACAACTAACTGAATATGCCCAACACTGGTAAATTTAAGCGCATTCGTTGCTAAGTTTAATAAGACCTGCCTAAGACGCGTTGGATCAGAAATAATCCAATCGGGTAGCGGAAAGACATAATCAACACCAAATTTTAATCCTTTATCTCGAATTTGCTTACCAAGTAGCGATTCAATCTCTGCGATAGTGGCAAATAAGTCAGTTTCAACTAAATCAATTTCTAAACGGTTCGCCTCAATTTTCGACATATCCAATATGTCATTGATTAAACCCAACACATGGCGGCTGTTTTGCAAAATAACTCGGATACCATGATTACGCTCATGGGGCTTGATATCACCCAAAATAATACCATCTGCATAACCAATTATAGAGGTCATAGGGGTGCGAATTTCATGACTCATATTTGCTAAGAAGCGACTTTTCGCTTCGCTGGCATCACGCAGTTCTTCAGCTAATTGTTGTAACTCGTGAGTACGTGATTGCACTTTTTGCTCTAAATTTTTCGTTAGCGCTACATTTTCCTCGTGTAGAAGTCTAAATTTATTAGCCACAGCAAATGCTAATAACATGGCATCAAGCGCAGTACCAATTAAACCAAGTAAGTATAAATCAAAAGCCATCGGCGCAATCAAGCCAAGGTTGGTTAAATTACCGATCATATTAGGGATAGCCATTGCTAAATAAGCAAGCACAAAGTAACGAGCTGGTTTAAAGCCACTCATCCAACTTCTGATACCTACTAGCATACCTAAGCATAAGGTAGATCCAGTAACGAGTGTGGCCCAAATAAAGCCAAAACCGGGCCAAATGATCGCTAATGGCACCCCCGCAGTAGCAATACACCCTAATGATAAAGACACTAAGGATAATTTAGGTGACGTTTCTTTCAGCCTTAGTAGATTGTTATAAAACAGTATATTAGCCATCGGAATAAGACTAAAGCCCAACCAATGAAAATGAGCGTTGTAAAAACCAAAAAGTTGATCCGGAATATGAAAAAACTGGCTCCAAGCCAGCACCCAGCACGCGGTGAATAGCGCATAATAAAGATGGGTTACATCACGAGCGGCAAAGTATATCAGTAAGTTATATAAGCCAAGTGCAATACCCACTCCAAAGCACAGCAGCATGATCATATTTTGAATAGTCGTTTTAGCAAAAAACTCATCATAAGGTGTAAGCACTAGCTTAGGAGGAGTATAAAAATAGTCACTTTGAAATTTAGCGATTAAAAAGTAGGGTTTATTGGGCGTAAGCTGTATTTTATTACCATAATGAAAGGCGAATTCATTTTCGACTAACCCGCCTGTTTCATAACGCGCAACAGCACGACTAGAGTCTGACATGTCATAAATACGCGTTTCAATTTTTGACAACAAGGTATTGTAAGGAAATAACACTAACTCCTGTAACTGACTTTGATTTTCGAGCTGAATAACAAACCAAAAACTTCCGCCAAAAAAGGTGGTTCTGTTCTGAGGCTTTTTATTTTCAAGCCAAGCGGAGATATCGGTACTACTACTAGGAAAAGCGCCATTTCGAACTTCAAGTACACGGCCTTGATTTAATAAGTTTACACTTTGATTGGGCGTATTATAAATATATACATCTGAATTATTTGCTACGGCCACATGCGAGCAACAGATCATTAAAATGTATAGCAATTGTCTTAGCGTTGCCCGAGCTGGCATACATCGCACCTTAAATAAATATATCATGGCTAGAATTGATAGCTAATATCCAGCCCATAACGTCGCCCTTCACCTTTAAAATCTTCGAGCATGCCTAGAAAAGAACTTAAATCAAACTTTAAATTACTGTACTGGGTATCGAACAGATTTTTACCCCAAACAACAAAGCCCCACTGTTCTAATTGATAACGGAGGTTACCATTAACAATACTATAACCATCTTGCATCGCATACGGGTTCTGGTTTTGATCAAAATAGTAATCTGACTGATAATCTATAAGTAACTGCGCAGTTAAGGGGTTTGTCGCAAGCTCAAATGTGTACTTAAGTCCAGCACTTGCATTCCATTTTGAGGTAAATGGGAGCCGCTTATTTGTAAGCTCATTGCCAAGTGGGTCTATATACTCTTCAAATTCAGCATGAGGGATATAGCCTAAGGTAAATTGAAGGTTAAGTCCCCTTGAGATAGCGTAATCAAGTTCTGCCTCCAAACCGTATATTATTGAGTCTCCCACATTTTCCAACAGCTGTACGGGTGGGCTTTGGGGAGATGCTGAAGGCTGATTCATAAATACTTGTTGGTCATTATAGTCATAATAAAATGCAGCCCAATTGAACCGCACTCCTTGTTCTGGCCACCAAGATTTAGTGCCGACTTCGTGTGCATTCAAACGTTCACTTTGATAATCAGCAAGCTGAGCTTGCTCAGGTGAAGATAAAAAACCACCATTATAGCCACCGCTTTTTGCACCGTTTGCAAAGCGATAATAGCCATGCGTGTGTTTCTCAAATTGATAATTTAGCCCTAGCTGTCCTGAAAATCCATTATCAGATTGAGCGCCTTGTACTTGGTAAAAAGGTACTCGCACGCCTTTTAAATCTGTAGGTGTGGCCACAATATTTAGCTCTGAGAGAGAATCAAAATCCAAGGACTCATAAGAATAACGCAAACCAGCACTCAGTAACCAATTGGTAGATAATTGATAATCTAACTGTGTAAATGCCGCGATGCTTTGTGTTGTGATGTGGTTATCGTAAAAAAAAGTAGCTGTGAGATCTGCGGGCAGAACGCCGCGAAAATCACGTAAAATATCGTTCACGTTATCTTGCTTTATAGATTCATCAGCAAAATACAACCCAGCTGTTAAAAAATGCTCACTTAATTGCGACTGTAATCTAAGCTCTTGCGTAAATTGATGTGTATCTAAACCTAGACTCCCTTCACATAAGCGAGCGGGTGAGCCATCACAATTGAAAGCATGTTGACGCTCCAGCTCATTAAAGCTGGTTAAAGAAATCAGCTCATAATTATCACTAAGTTGCCAATTTAAATGCGCACTTACGCCTTTCCCATTACTTTTATGAGGAGAGTCATTATTTACGCTCACGGTGTAAAAATCATCACTTGCATCATTAAAGCCAAAGCTATCAAAACATTGTGTTGAACCTGCTTGAGCTGGACTACATCGCTCTCCCGTTAACGGGTTGGCAACCACCCCTATACTCCCAACAGGTTGAACTATTCCTTCCCAATCTTGAATATGACCTTTAAGTAATAATTGCACTGAATCAAAATCAGCTAAAAAAGAAATGCGTGCATTTATTTGCTCCATCCCTGCTGTGGGAGCCGCAGGATAAGTATTTTTTGTTGAATAGTCATAGTCTTGGTAGTTAAATGCTACCCGCAAGGCCGTATTATCACTCAACGACCTGTTGAACATAGCATCAACACTATTGGCATTATTATTAGCAACTCCTGCGGTGAAATAGCCGCTTTGCTCGAACTCTGGGCGTTTTGAACGAATTAAAATCGCTCCACCGGTTGAGTTACGACCAAATAGTGTGCCTTGAGGGCCGCGTAAAATATCAACTTGCTCTATATCAAACAGGTTTACTAATTGATTACTAGCAGAGCCAACAGCAATATCATCAACATATATAGCAACCGGTGATGTATTTGCCGTGTTGTAATCAATTAAACCAACGCCACGGATATTTACCGCTGGCGGGGTGCCTTCAGCCGCATTTTGGCTAATTTTAAAATTAGGTGAGAATACCGATAACTCTGTTGAATCCTTGTAATGCTGCGCTTTAAGTACATCACCTTTTACTTGGCTGATAGCAATACCGACTTCTTCTATTCTTTGCGCCCTTTTTTGTGCATAAACTTCAATGACTTCCATGTTGCTGTCGTACAAAACCTGCACGCCAGTCGCTTGCAGGTGTAAAGGAAACAATAAGCCAAATGAGCTCATATACCCTATGTTTTTTGACATAAAGCTATTGTGGGTTTTCATTATGCAACCAACCTTGTTACGAGTGTATGTAAATATGCTGTTATGTCATTGATTATAGACTAACTCATTGGCTAAAACTGCACCAAAGCGAAAAGTTTATTTAATATTCCGGTGGCTCAAAAGCATTCTCTCCACTTATATATTCTGGATAGCCACATATCGCCCTTGCAGTTTGCATGCCCGCCATTACCGCGGCCTCTACACACCCGGCATTCACTCCCGTTTTAATCCAATCACCAGTAATAAATAAGTTGTTAAAAATCGTTTCATCTGTTGCAATTCTATACTGGCTAGAGCCTGCAACCGATAACACATACCGCTCGCTAGGATCAACATTAACCCGCCAATATTGCTCACCGACTCTTTGCTCTGCAATGTTTTTTCCGTACAAAACAGACCAATCAAATTCATTGTCATGGTAACTAAGTGGCCACAATGGCTGCATTCTCTCTTTTAGCATACTTATGAGGTTCGCTTTAACCTGCGCCTGTGCTTTTTTTACAAAGTTATGATCTGTTTTTGGCGGGGTGTCATCACACGCAAATGCACTACAAAAGTATGCAATATTGCTTGGCTGATTTGCATTAGGCCAGCATTCTTTATCTAATAAATTCCCCATTGAGGCCCAAGTATCAAATGGTTCACTAAAGCCGCTCAGGATCGGCCCTTCTTTACTCGCAGGTGAAAACTGCCAACCAAGTTGCTCATCTGTTTTATTCAACCATAATTGGCTCGCTTGCGTCGCCACGGTTTTAACGTAGTTTGCCTGATCTGATAACTTAGCGTCCACTGAGAGTAATTCAGGACAAACATGCTTTAATGATGCAACAGAAACCCCCAATACAACACAATCAAAATCAACTTTATGTTGTAATTTAACGCACGGTAAGTCTTCGCCAAAGTGTAACCTATAAATAGATGGCCAATCACTCCAAAAAGACTCCAAATTAACGCTCTTTTGTTGCAGTAACGTCGCTTGTTCAGGAGATATTTGTTCGTACAAAGGTTCACTTGGCCAGCAAGGTAGGTTCTTAACCTCGATTAATGGGTCGTAATGTGAATGCTTTAGTAATACCTGCTGTTGTATTTCAAGAGACTTAATATAGTTATCACCCTGACGATTAATACCTGGGCTGATATTTTGCAATTGATGAAAGTAGTGAAATGTAACTCCCCGCTTTTTTAACAACTCATAAATGGGTGCAAAAATAACATCTCCCATGCCCGCTTGCATCTTCCACATTACGCCACCACGATAACACAGCGCTATACGAAGCATTGCCAACGCGGCGACCCCCGCCTCTACATTAGGTTTACTAAAGTCTCCTTTAGGGTATGCAAAAACTAAATCGTAAAATCCGCGCACAGGGGCAGAATCAGCACTGTACTTTCTATTTGCTCCATTTCTTATTAACCATTGACGAAAATCGTATTTATTAATAACACCAAAGCCGTCACGATACACTTTATCCTTGACGAGTCCTACTAACATCGCAATAGCTAAATCGGCGCAAATATATAAACGTCTAAGTTCAGCATTCTCATCCATTAATTCGATAAGCTCTTCATTTATCCAGCGCTTAAGCTTTCTTACAATATACCAAATAACTAAACCGTCTTTTTTTTCATGAAGCTGTGGGAGTAAGGTTTTATCTGCATGAACAAAACTATTTAACTTATCGATTAATAAACTCGGAGTCGAGCTAATCGTTTTTGCTCGCTGATGAATGTCATCACTGAATCGTTGCCAAAGTTCTTGGCTATCTTCAGCCACGTCTTCCACCTGTTGATATAAATGCCTTAGCAAAGATTGGTCTCGATTTTTGGTTGTACTTAATTGTGTTTTTCTATTAGCGTTATCAGCTACAGTTTGTAATTCAAAAATCCATTTTTTAAGCCATGCTAAGGTCATTTTCACAAAATCCCATGGGGTAATATCTAGGCTTCCTTGTGCTGGATTACCAGGTAGCAAAGGAAAATCAATTGGCCATGTTTGCCATTGGTTATCTATAAACTCCTCAAGGACAATAAAACTGTGCGGTTTTAACGCGTGCTGCCAAGTGGCTAGAGGACTAGTTGCAGGCCGATTTAACTTATCATAAACCGTCTCAATGGTTTTAAAACTGTTCACATAAGCACCAAACCAAACATGTAATCCATGCTCTTCTATACGTTCTCCTTTGGCACTGTTACGCCCACTTGCTCCCTTTCCACCAAGTCGCCACCCTTGTTGGTACACTGTGATTTGACGCTTTTTTTGCCAATCATTCTGCTCTGTAAGGTACACAGCCGCTGTCATAGCGGCAACTCCGCCACCTATGATAACTATCTTTTCTTGACTCATGTTTTTCTCAATATAACCGGTTAAAGGTGATTTGCTTCAAGCTGATCAAAGTCCATTTCAATATAAAATGGTAAATAAAGCGGTTGCTTGCCTATTTTAAAACCAAACATGTCTGCCAACGGGAAGCTATCAAGTTGGTTCAAGGTTAAATCAAAATCTGGTTTTAATAGTTTAAAACTATGCACCTTTTTAATTTCAGACGGTGAATATAAAACGGCTTGGTACACCGCTTCATCGCCTTTGCCATCAGGAAATTGCTTAAACAATATTTGATCCATTTGTGGATTAACAAAGCCACTCAACAACTGCTTTAATAAAGCTGTATCAATTGTTAAATGCTTCTGTGCGAATAAATCCGCTATATCCTCACCAAAATTTTCAAGCATTGAGAGTAAACTATGACCATCACTTTCACCCGATACAATGGTAAAAAGCTCGTGCTGTTGTAATTTTGAATCTGGAGCAAAGTACTTAAAGCAATCCATGGAAATCGAAAAGTTGAGTTCATGGGAAGGTGTAAGGGGCATTGTATAATCACACATGTACTTGTTATAACCCCATGTTTCACGGCCATTAATCAAGGCATAAATATTATTAACGCAAATAAACGCCGGGTACCAATACAAGTGAGTAATACTTTCATCACCCCCCTGCCCTACCACTTTAGCCACAGGTAACCAAATGATTATGTCAGTTTCTTGCATCCAGCCATGTTGATCATAAGGTGCTGTCAGGGAGGCTATTTTTTCGATATCCGTGAATGTAATAAGGCCATATTCACCAACTCCCTCAAATCGAGTATGAGGTGGTGCGGCGACATTCAAGGTGTTATCAATGAATCGCTGCACTTTTACTTCTTCAATTTGAGCAAAAAAGCCATACATCTTGGCGTTAGTCATTCTGCAAGGCGGCTTAGCAATTGGGTTAGATAAAAAGTGTTGGTACTGCTTAGAACAAGAAATCATAGTCAATATTTTCAATTAAAAAAACAAGTATAGACCCCTTTGTGGGTAACACTTATTTTAAGCTAATAAATATTGGCTAAAATATTGGTAGCCAGCACTATTAAACCCTGCAGATAACGGATTCATAAAGCCATGTTGGTAGTCACTAACTTTGCAGGTTATTTTATGTTGTGTACTGACTTTTTCCATCACTGTATACACATCAAAATGGGGTTCTTGTCTTGGGAAAATTATTTCACAGGGAATGGGCGCAGCAACATCAAGATGATGTCGAATTTGACTCGGGTAAAAGGCGATGAGCTTTTTAATATGGGGATTTTTCACTTTAGCTACGCTACGCCAAGCAGCTGCACCACCTGCACTAAAACCAATTACCGTAGTAGATTCACTAACCTTAGTTAAAATAGAGTTAAGTTTGTGAAAGTAACCATCGTGGTCACACTTATCAATAAAATGTGCGTATTGGATAGGCTCATCAACAACAGTTTGAAGTTGTCCGTTGTATGGATCAATAATTCGATGCTCAGCATTAAACTGCCTAGCAAAATGGCTAAGAGGGGCGGTCTTACCAAAAATATCACTAACAAATATGTATTTCATGAGTTGGTTACTTTATTGTTATTTGCTCATCCGACTGTTACCTATTTAAACTACAATGAAATGAATCTAAACACCAGAAAAAATAAATAACACTTGCCTAAAGTAAAAAACTGACATAAGATTATCTCTTGGTCCTAAAAAGCCTAGCGGTTAACCCCTTTACCCTGATCCAGTAAGCCCGCAAAAACGTATATTATAAAGCTAAGTTATTGTACGGCGAGAACCCTAATTCAGATTACGACATATTTTTAATATGGTCGCATAAATGTCATAAAGATCGTCAACACTATAATGAAGCTAAACACAAATGGTCTATCTATATGTGCTTTTGAGGCTAATAAAAATTAGCAGCACCTAGATAACAAGAAAAAAGTGAGTTTTATTATGTCTTATAGTTATAACGGATCTATGATCCAAATTGCCCATCCGGTGCAATCAATTTCAGTGAATAAACAACGTGTCATTTTTTCTGATACACAAGGTTTAAAAAACGCCTTATTCACTAAAGCGAGTGATGCTCGTCAATTTGTTAAATGGCTAAAAGCTAATTAATCTAATTTGATAAACACATTCAATACCATATTCGCCAGCTTTTGCTGGCGTTTTACTTTTTACTTAAATAATTCCCCTGCTACACTCTATTAATGAATCATAAAGTCGGTAGATTATTCAATGTTACGTGTTTTCATTTTTTCTATTGTATGTGGTTGTGTTTCTCTAAACGTGCAAAGCAAAACAATTAACTGGGTCATAGTCGACTTTGCACCATACTATATATTAAATGGGCAATATGCAGGTACAGGTCGTGACGAAAGTGTGATCTCGTTACTAGAAACACAACTACCTCATTATACGTTTAATAGGGTCATACTCCCGTCAAGTAGAGCTCTACAAGAAGTGTCTAACCCGAATAAAACATTCTGTATGCTCTCTTTATATCAAAGTAAACATCGCCGCCAACATATTAGCTTCAGTGAGGAAAGCTCCACAACGGGTTTGTCGCCATCGCTATCAATTCATAAAGAACTTCTTAGCCAGCTAAAAATCGATGCTGCAGACCCTATATCTTTTAGTCAACTACTCAACGAGCAGAAACTCACGCTTGGTATTTCAATGAGTCGCTCTTATGGCGTTGAAATAGATAAAATAATTAATAATAGTGCCGATGCCTCTATCATTATTAGACCAGGGCGAGACACATTGGCAAGTCTTACTTATATGTTAAAAAAGAAACGTATTGATATTTTATTAGGCTACCCAAGTGAGCATTTTTATATTGCAAAATCGATGGGGTACGATGATGAGTTAACCCAATTACAACTTATTGAAGCCGCAAAATTGAGTGATGGATACATTGGTTGTACAGATACTACCCTAGGTAATGAGCATATTAATGTGTTGAATGAAGCCCTTATCGCAGTAAAACAACAGCAAGCTTACAATGAAATCTTATTACGTTGGCTACCCGATAATTTAAGGCCTATTTTGGCCCAGCGCTTACAAAAAAACGCCTCACGAAAATGAGGCGCTCAATATCAACTTAGCTAGTTAGGTTAAAGGCTATTTACGTACACCTTCAATATATAAGCCAATATCAACATGAGTCGATGCTGGGCCTAAGTTATAGTCAATACCATAGTCGGCCAGCTTCAGGCTCGTCTCACCTTCAAAACCAACGCGATAACCACCCCATGGATCTTTACCTTCGCCAATTTTATCAATTTCAAAAGTAATAGTTTTTGTCACGCCGTGCAGTGTAAATTCACCGGTTACATCTGCTTCGTCACCATCATCATCAAATTTTATTGATGTGCTTTTAAAGCTCGCCTTTGGAAATTTATCAACATTTAAAAAGTCACCGCCACGTAAATGCTTGTCACGCTCGGCATGATTTGAATCGATGCTTTTTGTATCAATATTGACCATAATCGTTGATGCATTTGGGTTTTTAGCATCATAACTAAATTCACCGTCAAATGTATTAAAACGACCATGCAACCAGCTGTACCCTAAGTGCTTAATTTTAAAATTAACAAACGCGTGAGCACCTTTTGTATCAATAACGTAATCCGCAGCTTGTGCTGCTGTGGCACTAAAAAGTGTTGCAGCAACCGCTGCAGTAACAAATAACTTTTTCATTCTAATCATCCTTTAGTGGTTTGATCATTCTAATTAAGGTTTTATCTTTATCGATAAAGTGATGTTTTAATGCCCCAAGTGCATGCAAAATTACAAGGCCAATTAAACTACATGCTGCCCAGTAATGAACTTTACCTGCAATATCTGCCTGATTTTCAACTGAGAACTCAATGGCGGGAATGCTAAATAACGTAAACACGTCAATTGAGCGACCATCTGCAGTTGAAATTAAATACCCTGAAATCACGATGCTAATCAATAACACATAGATCACTTGGTGTGCGCTGTGCGCTATTTTATTGACTAGCTTGCTTGAGCCTGCAACTGGATCAGGTTGTGTACCTAATGCCCGCCATGCAAACCTAAAAATAAGCAAAGCTGCGAGTGTAATACCCACACTTTTATGTAAATCCATTGACCCTTTATACCAGCTATCGTAATAAGTTAATTCAACCATATACAGTCCTAAGCCAAATAACCCTATAACCATCACAGCCATTAGCCAATGAAGGAAAATTGCCACCAAGCCATAACTTGACTGAGTATTTTTAAACATACTGAACGGCTCCTTGATTTGATGGACCTAGAATATCCCGTACCGAATAAAAAGAAAATAGCGAATAACAAACAAGTTATGTGCGTATATGCACAGTAAAAATGGCAAGTTTGTATATGTGTGGAAAGTGTAACTTGGCCTACCTCATATCAAAGGTGCGAGTTTGCATTTATTGTAAAGAGTGCGAGTTGGCGAGTCAGGTCAATTGTACTTACAATTGGAGAGAATTAAAAAGAAAACACATAATTTTTCTAAAAATGTGCATGTCCTGTTTTGTTGTTTATATGTTTGCCATAAGCGACTTACTTAACAGCCACATCGACTGACGAAGAAAACGAATTTGTTTATTGATTTAGGATTGACCGTCACAGTATAAAAACGGTCAAAAAGAATACTAGTGCCTATTGACAGAGTAAAGGCTTATATGTGTTATAATTTTTTATGCACAAATAATACGCCCATACTATTAATATTATTTGTAAGGGAGCGCGTATTAATAAATAAATAGGCCCCCATTGATGCCCACCAAGGCCAACGCTATTTAATGCAGCATATATATTTGCAGGGAAGAAAACTATTAAAATAATAATACCAAGTTTTGCAGCGACAAGTTGAAATCTTGATACAAAAAGAGCGATACCAACTAACAGCTCAATTGCACCAGTAATATATATTAATGGCATTTTAAAAGGCACCCAAGGCGGTAACATTTCAGCCATTCCATTTGCTTTTACTATGTGACCGATAAAAAAGAATATGAATGCTAGACCTAGCCCCCAACAAGCATATTTGTTTATGTTAATTGGTACTTTTTTAAATTTCGAATAAAGAAAAGCAATTACTAACGGGGAAAAGAGAATTAAAAGAATTATTATTGGAGTTACCATTGGACTATCCTAAAATTTTAACGCCCAACTTTGGGGCAGTAACATGCAGGCTTAACTTGGAGCGAAGCAACAGAAGCCTCCATGTTACTGTCCCAGCGAACGCAGTGAGCGACAACAGTTGTTTGTTATGTGCTTTACTCACCAAGCCACTCAAATCTAGCTTTTCTGGTTATCTGATTGAATTCGACCATATCTATTTTACCCTCAGACAGGTCATCTTCAGCTGCCATTATGATTTTTTGGTAACTGTATTCAATCTCAGCAAGAACATACCCTAATTTCCTTTCTGTAATGTCCCCTTTTTTATAACTCTCTATTGCTAATTTCCTGTTCCACGATTTACCCGCTGGGGGATCGGGTAGAGAAAAATCCTTTTCGAGTAGTGAGTTATCGGTTATAGAATACCCCGCCGCTATCGACTCTTTAGCGCATTGATAAAGCATGTAATCAATTGAGTCTTGTAATCCATGAAGATGCCAATCAAACCCAGCAATACAACCACCAACTATTTTTCCATTTCGATCAATGATATCAATTCGCCGTTCAGCACACGCCGACAACATAATCAAAAGGATTGTAATACTCAAAAACTTTAAATGCATAATCTCAACTTCTGAAGCACATAACATTTTAGTATTTATGCGACACGCAGTTTATGTTGCATAATCGCTTGTTGGACTGAGGCGCTACCTGCTCGGTGTGTTAGAGTTGGTGTTGTTTATGCTATGGACTTTACTTATAAGGAAAGGTTTTTTATGACCTAAGCGATATCAAGCCAACTTTACTGGCGTGCCTATCGTATCTAAGCTATCCCTGCGCTACTCAGCATTCATTATGTCCCTATTAAACCGAATATTTAACAATTAAGCAATGATATTTTCTAACACACAGTCGCGATGAGTCTGAGCAATTAAGCAGATTAACTCGTTGATTTGATATAGCAGCCAAAACTAACTGATCGAATATGAACTACGCAACACTAATTATTTTCAACTAAACCTATATATATTTGCGTGGCAGGCTCTACTTGTAGACAAGTGATCAAACTTTCTTTAATGAGCTCTAACATGGCGATAAAGCTAACGACTACGCCGCTGCGTCCTTCATCTAGGGTGAATAACTCAGTAAATGGCAGTTGTGTGCCCGCATTAGAGAGTTTCGCCAAAATTAAGCTCATTCGCTCTCGGGTTGAGAGTGCTTCAGCGGTTATTTGATGATGCTCAAAGGTTTTAGCTCTGGCCATCACATCACTGAGCGCTAAAAGTAGGTCTTTTAATTCTACATCCGGTAATAATTGACTTGGCTCTTCTTGCTCGGCCATTAAAGCGTGAGCTGTAAATATTTCTCGCCCAACTCGAGGGATTTCATCTAGGTTTTCAGCTGCTTTTTTAAATTGTTCATATTCTTGCAAACGGCGTATCAGCTCAGCACGAGGATCTTCCTCTTCTTCCAGCTCTTCGTGTTTTGGTAACAATAATCTCGATTTTATTTGCGCTAAAAGCGCCGCCATTACTAAATACTCTCCCGCCAGTTCAAGTTGAAATTCGCTCATCATTTCTACGTATCGAACATATTGTTCAGTGATACTAAAAATGGACAACTCAAGAATATCTAGTTTATGCTTTTTTATTAAATAAAGTAGTAAATCCAGCGGCCCTTCAAATGTTTCAAGAATAACTTCAAGAGCATCAGGAGGAATATATAAATCTTCGGGGGTATCAATAACCGCTTTGCCATGCAAAAAAGCCAGCGGCAGCTTTTGCTGCACTGGCTCTTGAGGCTCAACAGGGTTTGGGTTATCCACACCGTTCACTACAATATGCGCTATTCAAACGGTGCGGTGTCACCACAGCCAACTCGTAGCACTTCAACATCATCTTCTGATAAATCTATTACCGTGGTTGCTTGCTCTGCTAAATAGCCGCCGTGGATGATTAAATCAACCAATGGGCCAATGCGGTCACGAATTTCATCAGGATCTGATTCTGTGAATTGTTCATCTGGTAAAATCAGTGAGCATGACATTAACGGCTCACCTAACTCGGCCAGTAATGCACAAGTAATTGGATGTTCAATTACGCGGATCCCGATGGTTTTTTTCTTATCGTTTAATAACCGTTTAGGCACTTCTTTAGTACCTTTAAAAATAAAGGTATAAGGCCCTGGTGTATTATTTTTTATTAACCTAAATAACTGATTATCTACTCTGGCATAAGTCGATAACTCGGATAAATCGCGGCAAACCAAAGTGAAATTATGGTGTTTTTCAATACCACGAATGCGTTCAATACGCTCTTTTGCTTGTTTGTTACCCAAATTACAGCCTATTGCATAGCCAGAATCTGTTGGGTAGACAACAACGCCGCCTTTTTTAATAATATCAACCGCTTGCTTTATTAATCGCGGCTGCGGATTATCTGGATGAATATGAAAAAAATCACTCATGTGCGTCTCCTTCTTGGCCTTCCCAAGTTTGCCAAACGCCTTGGCAATCTTTTGGCAAATATAAGTTTTTTCCTAGTTCTAACCAGCTAGTAGGAAAATGAAAATCAGACCCTTGTGAACAAAGCAAGCCGTATTCTCGGCTTAACTCACCTAAAAACTGGCGCTCACTAGGCGCTTGCTGCGGCTGTGCAACTTCCATTGCATCGCCACCAGCTTCTTTAAATTGTAGCAATAACTTGCGTAGCCATTTATTAGACATTTGATAGCGCCCAGGATGCGCGATAACCGCGACACCACCAGCAGCATGAATTGCACTAATAGCCGTTTGCATATCACACCACGTACTTGGTACATAACCCGTTTTAGCGCGGCCTAAATACTTTTTAAACACACCCGGAATCGTTTTAGCAACACCGCGTTCTATTAATGCTCTGGCATAATGCGCACGGGTTATTTGGGCATCTTCTGCAAGTGCTTTTGCCTGTTCATAAATGCCATCAAAGCCATTTTTTTCAAGACGTCGGCCAATTTCTTTTGCCCGTTCAGCACGTTTTTGCTGCTGCTGTGATAGTAAATCGCAAAGTTCGTTCTGTTGTACGTCTACGTTGAGCGCTACAATATGGATCTCGAAGCTTTCCCACTTTGTTGATATTTCAACACCCGGTATCAATGACAGTGGTAATTGTTGGCTTTTTATAAATGCTTGAGCAGGCTCAATAGCCGCCACAGTGTCATGATCAGTGATTGCAAACACATCGATATTTTTTTCAACCGCGCGCAGCAATAATTGCTCAACACTTAATTGCCCGTCAGAATGTGTGGTGTGGCTATGTAAATCGTATTTTATCAAAAGAGATGACTACTAAAGTTATAATCGTTTAATTGTTATGAAGTATAACAAATTTTTTAAATAAATTGTTTTAAATAAACACTTGACACTAACGCCTCAGGTACGGTTTACTGTAGCCACTTACAGACACATAAAGAATAAAAACAATGATCAATTCAATCCAAAACACTATCTGGTGGTGGCACTCGTAAATTATCGGGTGACGAATTGTCGTGTCTAACACATTCTAAACCCGCTTAATGCGGGTTTTTTTATATTTAAATTTTAGGGTAACAAACATGAATAACGTAACAACTCTTACACATCGTTGGTGGTGGCGCCTGGTATAGCGGGACGGTAATGGTCTATCTAAAATATAGATATCGTTATTCAAACCCCGCACAGCATAGCTTGCGGGGTTTATTATTTTGAGGGAATGAGGTTTGATTTTTAGTCACATAACAACAATGCCAGGTGAAGTTACTAGCATCACCGAAATGCGAGAATACATACACAGCCCACTGGCATTGTATGCGTTACTCGATACTGATAATTCATTACTATTAGAATCAGCAGAGATCGATTCAAAAGACAGTGTAAAGAGTTTAATTTTAGTCGATTGCGCATTAAAAATTACCTGCACAGGTAAAACCGTCACGGTCACAGCACAATCTAACAATGGTATGCAATTACTCCCTTATTTAAACGATAAGTTAGAAAATTGCATCACAACATTAAATCAGAACACATTAACCATTGAATACCAAGGCACTACGGCTGATATTGATGAAGCCAGTAAGTTGGTTGCTGATAACGCATTTAGCGCCCTGCGCTGTTGTATCAATAATATAACTAGCACCACGCACAATCCGTTTTCTTTATTTTTAGGCGGCGTATTTGCCTACGATATGGTAGCTAACTTTGAACAGCTCAGTGACGTACCTGATGGTGAAAACACCTGCCCTGATTATGTATTCTACCTTGCAGAAACACTCGTTATTATTGATCATCAAGCAAAAACAACTGAGTTAATCGGTAATGTATTTAATGGCCCTGATGTTCATGCTAACTGCTTTGAAATAGGCAAAAAGCTCGAACGTTTAAACAAAGTATGCGATCAAGCGTGCGATTTCAGTGCAGAGCAAACAAGCGGCACCAGCACGGTTAATGTCGATATTAGTGATGAGGTATATTGTGAGCAAGTGCAAGGCTTGAAAAAGCACATTGTTGATGGTGATATTTTTCAAGTCGTTCCCTCACGGACATTCTCATTGCCATGTGCAAACCCACTTCACGCTTACAGCAAACTTAAGCAGCAAAACCCAAGCCCCTATATGTTTTATATGCGCGACAGTGAATTTGCTCTATTTGGTGCATCTCCTGAATCAGCATTGAAGTTTTGCCCAACCAGTCAACAGGTTGAGGTTTATCCTATTGCGGGCACACGTGCACGTGGCAAGTTTGCTAACGGCCAAATCAACCCAGACTTAGACAGCCGTATTGAGCTTGAATTACGTAATGATCAAAAAGAACGCGCAGAACATTTAATGTTGGTCGATTTAGCACGTAACGACGTAGCACGTATTAGTGTACCGGGCACTCGCCATGCGAAAGAACTATTAAAAGTTGACCGCTACTCGCAAGTGATGCACTTAGTGTCACGTGTTGTTGGTACTTTAAAGCCCGAACTTGATGCTTTGCACGCCTATCAAGCTTGCATGAACATGGGGACGCTTGTTGGTGCACCTAAAGTTAGTGCAGCTGAGCTTGTTCGCCAAACTGAAGGAAAACGTCGCGGTAGTTACGGTGGCGCGGTAGGTTATTTAACAGGTGATGGTACGATGGACAGCTGCATTGTGATTCGCTCTGCATTTGTTAAAAATAACACCGCATACGTTCAAGCTGGTGCTGGCGTAGTGCATGATTCAGATCCACAATCAGAGGCCAATGAAACGCGCGCTAAAGCACAAGCGGTTATTACAGCCATTCAATCGACGTACCAAGGACAATAAAATGAGCTTGAATAATAGCAGCCTTGCCGATGTAAAAATTTATTTTTTAGATAACTTTGATTCATTTAGTTATAACTTAGTCGATGAACTTTCTATGTTGGGCAGCGATTTAGTGGTATATCGTAACAACATAGATGCGCAGCTTATTTTTAATAAAATGTGCAGTGAGACAAAACCTGTCATTTTAGTGTTATCACCCGGTCCTGGAACACCGTCAGATGCAGGTTGTTTAATGGCACTAATTGAATTGTGCAAAGGGAAATTTCCAATGCTAGGAATATGCTTAGGGCAACAAGCATTAACACAAAGTTACGGTGGTATTATTGGCCATGCAGGCGAAACCGTGCATGGTAAGTCATCAATCATAGAGCTCAGTGAACACCCTGTTTTCAATGGGATGGGCGAGCGCATGCCGGTTGCACGTTATCATTCATTAATGGCCACTATGGTCCCTGATAGTGTAGCCGTGATTGCAAACTTCGGCGCTATCCCGATGGCTATTTACCACCAGCAAGATAACGCCCTTGGCTATCAGTTTCATCCTGAGTCAATTTTAACGCCTAATGGCGCAGCACTTTTGCAAAAAAGTATGCAGTTTTTAGCTAACGCACAGCAGTAGAGGATTTTATGTCAGTAAATCAGCAATCAACAACGCATAACACCCATGCTCTTATTGATGTGTTACTCGCACAAACATCATTAAGCTTTAGCCAAAGCCAACAGTTGTTCAATGCAATCATGCAAGGCGAAGTGAGCGAGATTGAGTTATCTGCTTTACTCGTCGCATTAAAAATTAAAGGCGAAGTCAGCGACGAGATAGCTGGCGCTGCTGCCTCTATGCGTGCCAATGCAGTGCAATTTGAAACACAATTAACGCAGCTTGCAGATAGTTGCGGTACTGGTGGCGATGGTTCAAACACCATCAATATTAGTACTACTGCTGCAATTGTAGCCGCAGCTTGCGGCATAAATATGGTTAAACATGGCAATCGCAGTGTATCGAGTAATTCAGGCTCTGCCGATTTACTTAAAGCCTTGGGTATTAATATTGATATGACCCCAGCACAAGCCGTTGCATGCCTTGAGCAAACAGGTTTTACGTTTTTATTCGCTCCTCATTATCACAGTGGTGTGCGCCATGCGATGGGCGTTCGTACTACATTAAAAACACGTACAATCTTTAATATTCTAGGGCCTCTGGCTAACCCAGCAGCTCCACAAGTACAACTACTTGGTGTTTACGATGAAAGTTTATGCCTGCCTATGGCACAAACACTGAAAACGTTAGGCACACAGCGGGCGATGGTCGTTCATGGTGCCGGCACGGATGAAATTGCATTACATGGCACCACCACTGTTGTTGAGCTTGATAATGGTGAGCTTAAAGAATACACACTTACTCCTGAAGATTTTGGTCTTGCAAACTATTCACTTGAATTACTAGCCGGTGAAGGCCCAGAATACAACGCAAATGCCAGCCGAGCTATTTTAGCTGGTACAGGCATGCCAGCACACAATGCAGCGATTATAGTTAACGTCGCAGCGCTGCTGTATTTAACTGCTAAAGTAGATGATTTTAAAACAGGCGCACAGCAAGTTGCCGACGTTTTAAAATCTGGTCAAGCCTTAAACACATTAAACGCCATTGTTGAGCAAAGTAATAAAGTCATAAACCCAGAGGTAACCAATGGCTAATGTATTAGACAAAATAGTCGCCGATAAAAAAATAGAGTTAACTGAGCGAAAAGCCAAACGCCCGCTTGAAAGCTTCAAAGCACAAGCAATACCAACAAACCGTGACTTTTATAAAGCGTTAGCGGCCCCTGGCACACAGTTTATATTAGAGTGTAAAAAAGCATCTCCCTCGAAGGGACTTATTCGTGAGCCCTTTGATTTAGCCGAAATCACCAGTGTCTATAAAAATCATGCAAGTTGTATCAGTGTGTTAACCGATGAAAAATATTTTCAAGGCAGTTTTGATTATTTAGAATTTGTTCGCAGTCAAGTAGAGCAACCACTGATCTGTAAAGACTTCTTCATTGATGAATATCAGATTTACATGGCTCGAATTTATGGTGGCGATGCAATTTTACTGATGCTTTCAGTGCTTGACGATAGCCAATATGAAGCTTTAGCAAGCGTTGCCAAAAGCCTTAATATGGCAGTATTAACCGAGGTGAGCAATGAAGCTGAAGTACAGCGAGCTCTTGCTCTTGATGCACAAATTATTGGTATTAATAACCGTGATTTACGTGACTTAAGCACTGATTTAGCGACGACTGAAAAATTACGTAAACTGATCCCTAATGACAAAGTCGTTATCTCTGAGTCTGGTATTTACACTCACCAAGATGTTAAACGCCTTGCGCCATTGTGTAACGGGTTTTTAATTGGTAGCTCATTAATGGCTGAACGCGATTTAGAACGCGCCTGTCGTAGTGTTATTTTAGGTGAAAATAAAGTCTGTGGCTTAACCCGTAGCCAAGATGCTATCGCTGCCTATAACAGTGGAGCTGTGTTTGGCGGACTTATTTTTGCGCCTAAATCTCCCCGCTTTATAGACCTTGATTGTGCGTTACAAATTACTCAGAGCGCGCCTCTTGCGTTTGTCGGTGTGTTTGTAAATGCCAGCATTGGTGAGGTTGCTGAACATGCACAAACCTTAAAGCTAGCAGCAGTGCAGTTACACGGACAAGAAACCCAAGCTTACATTGACGAACTACGCCCGCTGTTACCAAACAATTGTGAAATCTGGAAAGCCCAAGCGGTCAAAGATAACTTGCCTGATCAACTTAATAGCGTTGATCGCCACCTTTACGACACCTACAGCGATACCCATGAAGGTGGCACAGGTAAAACATTTGATTGGTCAATTCTAAACAATGCGAATCAGCCATTTATGTTAGCAGGTGGACTAAACGCAAGTAATATCCAAGGCACTTTATACCAAGGTGCTCAAGGTCTAGATCTAAACTCTGGGGTTGAGCTAAGCGCAGGCAAAAAATGCCAAAACAAATTAAATGATGCATTTAACAGCATCCGTAAATATTGAGGTTAAAATGAACAATCCAGCATATTTTGGTGAGTTTGGTGGCATGTTTGTGCCAGAGCTCCTAGTTCCTGCGCTTAAGCAGTTAGAAGATGAATTTAATAAATCACAAACTGATGCAGCCTTTCAGGCAGAGTTTGAAAAATTACTGAATGAGTACGCAGGTCGCCCTACACCGCTAACGCTTACACGTAATTTAATTAAAAACCCGAAAGTAAAATTATACTTAAAGCGCGAAGATTTATTACACGGTGGCGCGCACAAAACCAATCAAGTATTAGGTCAAGCGTTGTTAACTAAGCGTATGGGCAAAAAAGAAGTAATCGCTGAAACAGGCGCAGGCCAACATGGCGTAGCAACGGCGTTAGCGTGTGCTTTACTTGGCTTAAAATGTCGTATTTACATGGGTGCAAAAGATGTTGAACGCCAGCAGCCAAACGTATTTCGTATGAAGTTAATGGGCGCTGAAGTCATCCCTGTAACCGCAGGCTCTGGCACACTTAAAGATGCCGTAAACGAAGCACTTCGCGACTGGTCTGCTAATTATAAAGATGCACACTATCTACTTGGTACGGCCGCTGGACCACACCCGTTCCCAACCATGGTTCGTGAGTTTCAAAAAATGATTGGTGAAGAAGCCAAACAACAGGTATTAAAAGCAGAAGGCCGTTTGCCTGATGCCGTACTTGCCTGCGTTGGCGGTGGCTCAAATGCCATTGGTATGTTTACAGATTTTATTGGCGAGCCGAGTGTAAAACTCATCGGTGTAGAGCCTGCTGGTAAAGGGCTAGATACCCATGAACACGGCGCAACAATTTGTAAAGGCACTAAAGGTATTTTACACGGTACATATACCTATATTATGCAAAATGATGATGGCCAAATTGAAGAATCATACTCTGTATCTGCGGGGCTCGATTACCCAGCTGTAGGTCCACAGCACGCGTTTTTACACGAAACAGGCCGTGCCCAATACGTGGGTATAACAGATACCGAAGCACTTGAAGCGTTTCAGCTACTGGCTAAAAATGAAGGGATTATTCCAGCACTTGAGTCAAGTCATGCCCTTGCATACGCATTAAAATACGCTGAGCAACAAACAGAAGAAACTGTTTTAGTGGTTAATTTAAGTGGCCGAGGTGACAAAGACTTATCACATGTAATGGATGTACTGTCAAAAGGAGAGCAATCATGAGCCAAGCACCTCAACAATCTGACCGTTACGGTAAAACGTTTGCAGCCTTAAAAGAGCAAAATCAAGGTGCTTTCGTCCCCTTTGTGACCATTGGCGATCCAAATAAAGAGCTAAGTGTAGAGATAATTAAAAGCTTAATTGACGGTGGTGCTGATGCACTAGAGCTCGGTATTCCATTTTCAGACCCGATTGCCGACGGTCCAGTGATCCAAGCTGCAAATATTCGTGCGCTTGATGTAAACATTAATACCCAAGACTGCTTTGATATCATTAAACAAGTTCGCGAATATAATGCTAATATTCCAATCGGCCTATTACTGTACTCTAACTTGGTTTTTAAGCGTGGCCTTGAAAAGTTTTATACTGATGCAAAAGCTGCTGGCGTTGATTCAATCTTAGTTGCAGATGTGCCCCTACATGAATCAAAAATGTTTCGCCAAGCTGCAATGAGTAACGGAATTGACCCTATCTTTATTGCTACGCCAAACGCCTCAGATGATACTGTGCGTCAGTGTGCTTCATATGGCCGCGGTTATACTTACTTGCTATCTCGTGCAGGAGTTACCGGCACTGAAACTAAAGCACAAATGCCCGCATCGTCAATTGTCACTAAATTAAAAGAGTACCACAGTGCTCCAGCACTATTAGGCTTTGGTATTTCAACACCAGATGATGTAAAAGCGGCGCTAGCAGCTGGCGCTGCAGGTGCTATTTCAGGCTCTGCAGTAGTTAAAATTATCGAAACAAACCTCGATAACCCAGATGCTATGCTGACAGGCCTGAAAGAGTTTGTCGCATCAATGAAAGCAGCGACACAGCTGTAAGGTTTACCAATAAAAAGGGGCGCACAAAGCGCCCCCTTTTTATTATATTTTAAATGCCATTAATGCGCTTGATGCTTGCCTTCGATAATTTCTTCAATAAATTTACGATTAAACGCAGCTAAATCAGCGGGACTGCGGCTGGTTACTAAGCCTTTATCCACACTCACTTCTTCATCAACCCAGTTAGCGCCTGCATTCATTAAATCTGTTTTAATACTTGGGAATGACGTGACAGTACGGTCTCTTAGTTTATTGATCTCAGCTAATAGCCAAGAACCATGACAAATTGCCGCAACGGGTTTATTCATTTTCGCACCAAAAAAGCCATCCACAAACGCTTTTGCATCTTTATCTTGGCGTAAGCTATCTGGGTTAAATAATCCACCAGGTAAGAGTAAAGCATCGTAATCACCACTGTCAGCGTCGCTTGCGAGCTTATCAACAGTGACTTTATCGCCCCATACATCTTCATCCCAGCCGGTGATTTCACCTTCTTTAATTGAGATGATTTCAACTTTTGCACCCGCATCTAATAATGCGCTACGCGGTGAAAATAGCTCACTTTGTTCAAAGCCATCGGTTGCTAATATAGCGATGGTTTTACCGCTAAGTTGTGTACCTGTTTGTAATGTAGACATATTATCTCCTTATTTAAAAACCTTTTAGAATTAAAAGCAGACAACATGCCACGTCTAACCTATTGAAATTATTAAAGATATTTAAAAGGTAGGAGCAACACCCTGTAATTGCGTAACAGGGTGAGAATAATCTACATTATAGTGCGTCTTTAAGCGCTTTGGCGGGTTTAAAAACCGGTTTGTTCGCACCTTCAATTTCGATAGTTTCACCTGTTTGCGGGTTACGCCCTGAGCGCGCAGGATGATAACTTAAAGCAAAAGTACCAAATCCGTTTACTTGTACTTGATCACCCTGTGAAAGTGAGTTTGTAATTGTTGTCAGCATGCTAGCCAAGGCTGCTTTTGAATCTTTTTTAGTTAATTTACTGTGCTCAGACATTGCGCTAATAAGTTCTGCTTTATTCATAAAATGCTCCTAAATCCCCGTTGCGAAACGTTACGGTTCAAATTGGTCTAAAAATCAAAGGCACGCAGGCTAAGCCTTACACACGCGTAAGTCAACCTTGTATCTAGGTAAATAACTTGGTAAAACGTCAACCCTAATTTTATTTACTAAGCGCTGTATGCACGCAATTATTGAATTTATTCCGCTACTGTTATTTTTTATTGTATTCAAGTTAGCTGATATTTATTGGGCAACCGCTCTATTAATGGCTACCACATTTATCCAAGTTGCCTACAGCTATTTAAAAGTAGGCAGAGTCCCAACCCGACAGTGGTTATTTTTAGCTTTAGCGATAATACTCGGTACGCTTACACTGGTATTTCATGATGCACAATTCGTAAAACTAAAAGCGACAATTATTTATGCAGGGTTAGCAATTTCATTAATCGTTAGCCGGTATATTTTTGCTAAAAACTTAGTACAAAAAGCATTAGAGTCGATGCTAAACAATGCCTTTGATACGCAGCAACCGATTGCTGTACCAAAGGCTACCTGGGAAAAGCTTAATCTAGTTTGGATAATCATTACCGCAAGTGTAGCAGCGCTTAATTTATACATTGCTTATAACTTCCCCCTTGATATTTGGGTCAACTTTAAAGTGTTTGGTTTAATGGCAATCACCTTTGTTAGTATCTTTGCCAGTATTTTAGCGCTTTACAAATACTTCCCCGAGGATAACGTGAAGCCTAGTAAATAAGCAAAAATCGCCGTCCATGTCATAAATATGTCGTTTTAGCTTGATAGCCTAGCGAGCAAAGTCAAAGCCGAGATGACCTTGAACGCCTCTCAATACCGTTGGTTTGAATTTACCTTAATATTTATTGCCTTACCCTTAATCGGGTTTGGCCTTAGAGCTCATTTAGCAAATTGGCTTATTCCTGCACTTATCATTTTGATGAGTGTATGTGGTATGTTGTTATTAGGCGATCCTCACTTTAAACGTTTTCGATTAACCAGCTTAGGGGAGTTTTCAGCTGTTAAGCGCAGGTTATTTAGTTTCTTTTTTATCGGCGCATTATTCTCAGGCGTGTTTTATTCAATTATGAATCAAGGCAACTGGTTTATAATGCCCCGTACATCGTTTAATGATTGGCTATTACTGCTTGTACTCTACCCGTTACTTTCAGTATTACCGCAAGAACTAATATTTCGAACTTATTTTTTTCACCGCTATAAACGCATAATGCCAAATAAAACAGTACGTATTGTGATCAGTGCATCTGTATTTGCGTTAGCCCATATTGTGTATGCTAATTGGGTTGCTGTGCTGTTAGCTTTTTTGGGCGGGTTGTTATTCTCTTATACCTACGCCCAAAGCCGCTCAACCTTTGTTTGTGTGATTGAACATAGTTTATGGGGGCTTTGGATGTTTACGCTTGGCATTGGCCAGTATTTAGATGCAGGAGCGTTATGACACTTATAAAAAAGCCGCACTATAAAAAGTACGGCTTGATTATGGGAAGTTATTATCTAGAACTAAAAACCAAAAATACTCACTGCAAAAAACTTAGTTGCAACGGTATTGATAAATATCAGTACTAAAATGACAGGAATAAAAGTAGACAGTGAAAAGTTCACGTACTTTTCAGTGAAACTACCGGCGTAACTTGGGCAACCTTGGCTTAGTTCTTCAGTTAAGCGTGCTTTTTTCCAGCGATACATTACAAACAAGCACACCATTAAGCCATTGAGCGGTAAAATTGTGTCATAAAAAACATCGTACACAAGGTCAAACATGCTTTTTGAACCGCCGCCATAGTTAACAAATGATGTTAACCCTTCAACCATCCCAAATGACATGGTACACAAAACAGTGAGTAAACCTACCGTGGCAGATAAAATTAACAATGCCATCTTACGGCTGATGCCTTTGCGCTCACTGAGTGTTGCTGTAGGTACTTCAACTATTGACACCAAAGAGGTGATCGCAGCAAAAAACACCAACAAAAAGAATATAAAGGCCACTACTGATGCGCCCAGATAACCAATATCAGTTTGTAATGCGAGTAAGATCTTAGGTAAAAATTCAAAAATCATAGATACTGATGAATCAGATAACTTCGCTGGATCCGTATTTGGGTTAAAACTAAAGATAGCTGGCAACACCATTAAGCCTGCAATGAACGCTACCAAAGAGTCGGTAACAGCAACCATTTTCGCACTACCAACTATATCGTCTTTTTTCGATATATAAGAAGCATAGGTCATTAAAATACCCATACCTAATGACAATGAAAAGAACGCTTGAGCCAATGCGCCATTGAGCACACTTGCATTCATTTTTGATATATCAGGAATGATATAATACTTAACACCGGCCATCGCGTTATCAAGTGTCAATACATAAACAACCAGAGCAATGAGTAATACAAACAAAGCCGGCATTAAGAATTTAGCCGCCTTTTCAATACCTTGCTTAACCCCACCCATGAGTATTAAGTTTACAATTATTGCAACAACGGCCATGTAACCAAATACGCTGGTACTATTTATAAACGCACCAAAACTTTTAGGATCCGCAAGTTGATCGAGATTACCCATTGCGACCTGACTTAAATACCCAAAAATCCATACGGTAATAACCATATAAAATACTGCAATCATAAAAGGCGTTAACACAGCTAAAAAGCCAGCAAATGTCCATTTTTTATCATTGCCAGAAAGCAGCTTGTACGCATTAAGTGGATCTTTTTGCGCTTGGCGGCCCATTGCCATTTCAGCCATCATCACTGGTAAGCAAATAAAAATGACAAACAGTGCATAAATAAGCAAAAATGCTCCACCACCATTTTTTGTTGCAGAAACAGGAAAGCCCACTAGGTTACCAATACCTACCGCAGAACCTGCAGCTGCTAATATAAATCCGAGGCGGGAGCTAAAGTGCTCACGATTATCGCTCATTTAAAAACCTTATTATTATTTTGTACTATCCCAGCGACTCTACCAGTGTTCTACTGGGCTTTTCAAGCAGATTCAGTTTAAAAATAGTTACACACTGTAAAGCTAAAATCTTCGCCGACTAAATTCCCTGTGCTAATATGGGACTTATTCTTACTCGCAAACACAGAGCACACATTATGTTGTATATGATTTACTCTAAAGATATAGAGAATAGTTTAGAATTTAGAAAAGCGGCTCGCCCTGCTCACCTTGCTCGATTAGAAGAGCTTGATAGCCAAGGCCGCTTGTTAACAGCAGGCCCTTTACCTGCCATTGACAGTGAAGACCCAGGCGAAGCTGGTTTTACAGGCTCGTTAGTAGTTGCACAATTTGAATCTTTAGAAGAGGCGCGTGAATGGGCTGCTGCTGATCCTTATGTAAGTGGCGGTGTTTACGATAGCTCCGTAGTAAAACCATTTAAAAAAGTGTTTGGTAAATAAAAACCAAAAAGTTCAATAATAAGTTCAGGGTTTGTTCACTGGTTGTTAACTAGACTAGTTAAAATGAATCACACTATTTTACGGTTTTTACTTGAGTTTTAGTTGCTTGGTTCATTAAACTAATAAGGTCTGGTTTAGGAGTTTCCCCATCATGCGTACTGTATTTGCCTTCAATCTTGTGGCGTTTGCTTTATTGTGTAGCGTTTATTCGAATAATAGCGTTGCAGAACCCCACGTTAAAAAAGCAGCAATAAGCAAAAAGCAAGCTGTTGAGCTTGCTAAAAAAAACGAAGATGGTAAAACACTAAAAATTACTGACCAAAACGATATTTATACCGTAAGAATATTAAAAAATGACGGCCATGTAGTCGACGTTCACGTTAATAAAAAAACCGGCAAAGTGAAAAAGGATTAAGAAATGCGAATTTTAGTAATTGAAGATGATTTACACTTAGCAGATAACCTGCGTAATGCTTTAGAAAAAGAACGCTACAGTGTTGATCTTTGTCACGACGGTGAGGCTGGTTTATTCCACATTACAGAATACCCACTTGATATGGCCGTTGTCGATTTAGGCCTGCCTAAAATCGACGGTATCGAGTTAATCAATAAAGCTCGCGCACAAGGCGTGACTATTCCTATTTTAATCCTTACTGCGCGTGACCGCTGGCAAGACAAAGTTGAAGGACTTGATGCTGGTGCTGACGATTACCTTACTAAACCATTTCATGTTGAAGAGTTAATTGCCCGTTGTAATGCGTTAATTCGCCGCAGTGCTGGTAAAGCAAATCCTGAAATGACCGCTGGCCCAATCAAAATTCATACTCGTTCACAGCAAGTTTGGGTTGACGATAAAGAGCTAAGCTTAACGGCCTACGAGTACAAAGTACTTGAATACTTGATGGTAAATCCACAAAAAGTAATTTCTAAATCAGAGTTAACTGAGCACATTTACGACCAAGATTTTGACCTAGACTCAAATGTAATTGAAGTATTTGTGCTGCGTTTACGTAAAAAGCTTGACCCTGATGGTACCTTAAACCCAGTTGAAACACTGCGCGGACGTGGATATAGGCTCAAAAGCCAGTGGTAGCTTCGCAAATCCCGTTAAAAGTAAGGCAAGGATTTATCCTTGTCTTTGTTTTATTAGTTGCCTTACCGATTCTGTTTTTCTCTATAGGCAAAGCCTATTACGCTTCACTTGTTGAAGCGACAGAAAAAACACTTGAAGCACATTTATATTCCCTGATATCAGAAGTCGACTTTACTGAGCGCGGCATAATTATGCCTAGCACAATTTTGGCGCCAGAGCTCAATAGGCTAAACTCCGATACCTACGCCATGATCTATCGTGATGATCAGCCAGTATGGCACTCAGAATCTGCTGTTAATGTGAACTTTGTTCCTGACTATGTAGAAACAAAAGCCGGTGCAGCTGATTTTAGACGAGTACAATACAAAAACACAATTTATTGGCAATTAAGTCTTACTGTTATTCTCAATAATATTGATCAATCAGAGCAAGCCCGGTTCATTCTGCTAAAGCGCAACGATGCATTGCTGCGCTTAATGGATGGCTTTAAACAAACCTTAGTGAACTGGATGTATGTAATGGGTGTTGCCATTGCAGCATTAATGGCCGTTGGTTTTGTGTGGAGCGCACGCCCCCTGCAACGTTTAGATAAAGAAATCAAAGCCATCGAATCAGGCGACATTCAACAAATAAAGGGACTTTACCCTGTTGAATTACAAACGATTAAATCTGACTTAAACCTGCTGCTTGAATCACAACAACGCCAAAAAGAGCGCTATAGAGCATCCTTAAGTGACTTAGCCCATGCGCTAAAAACGCCACTTGCCGTATTAAAATCAAGTCCGCTGGCCAATGATGCCGACGCGCAAGAGCAACTAGACCGTATTAATGTGATGATCGAACACCAATTAAAACGTGCAGCAACTGGCGCATCAGACACATGGAAAAAACAAACTGCTATTAAGCCTGTTCTTGATTCTATTTTGAATGCAATGAGTAAAGTTTACCGCGACAAAGATATTATATTTCATTGTACTGCCTCTGATAAAGATTACTTTTTAGGGGACAAAACAGATTTACTTGAGTTACTTGGAAACTTAATCGATAACGCCTGTAAAGCTTGTCGCTCTCAGGTCGATATACAAGTTATACAAAGCAAGTCGCTTCGCATTGTGATAAGTGATGATGGTCCAGGTGTCCCCCTAGATAAACGTGAATCATTACTTACCCGCGGCACCCGCTTAGATACATACGAAAGCGGACATGGAGTTGGAATGGCTATCGTTTCAGATCTTGTGAAGTCATACCACGGCACATTAACAATTGCCGATTCAGAGCAACTTAATGGCGCGCAATTTACTTTAGAGTTTAATTATAATGGCAAAAAATAACCGCTTAAATCTATATATAAGCACACTATGTATGATGTTTAGCACTGCATCATATGCAAATGAATGCACCTTAGCGGAACAACCAACAACAGATGAATCTAAAAAATACATTCAATGTTTGGATAAAGAAATCGCCTCTTTAGAGCGCAGTCAGCAAACTTGGATCAATAAACTGACATTGGATTTAGGTAAAATCCAGGACGATACGGGTAACACCCAGTTAATGCCAATCTTTAAACGCAGTATTAAAAGCCAAAACCGCTTTTTAGAAGATAGCTGTCGTTGGCGTTACCTGCACAAAATGCCCAACGCGACGCAAGCTGCTATTGTTTATAAACGCTGTGAAATAGCTATTTTAGAGCAGCATATTGAGGTATTAAAGCAGCCACTTAAGTTGTTTTAATCAAGCAATAAAAAGCCACGCATCAGAGCGTGGCTATTTAATTTAACTCAAGCATAATTAGCTTCGTTATTTTTCTATCTCTTCACCATTACCAAGTAAGGTAGCAAGCCAACGCCCTTCGTCGCTGGTCTCCAGTGCAATTTTTACTATCATAGTTAAAGGCACCGATAACAGCATACCCACAGTGCCCAATAACCACCCCCAGAAGATTAAAGATAAAAAGACCACGAGCGTTGACAGCCCAAGCCCCTTGCCCATAAACCTTGGCTCGACAATATTACCCATTACCGTGTTGATAGTTAAATAACTAGCGCCTACAATCCCCGCAATTAAAGGACCCTGTGTAATTAACGCAAGTAAAACAGCAGGTATTGCCGCGATAATCGAACCAATATTAGGAATGTAGTTAAACATAAAAGCAACCACTCCCCACAATACAAAGTAGTCAACGTTTAGTACCCACAATATTAATGCAGCTAATACACCTGTCCCCAAACTCACTAGCGTTTTGATAGCTAAATATGAATTAATCGAATTTAAAAACCGATCGATTTGTTTCATTTTCATATCCGGATCATCTAATGCCATATGTATTTTTTTACTAAACATCGGTCCTTCAAATAACATAAACACCACAGTTAAAATGATTAAGAACAAATTGGCCATTACGCCACCTAGTCCTGTAAGCATGTTTGTAGCCACATCTATCATTTTTCCAGGGTTAAACATTGAGATTAACTGTTCTTTATTAATTAATATATTGTAACGCCCAGCTACATCCACCAGCCAAATAAACTCTTCTTGTAGCTTAGCTTTGTATTCAGGTAAATCCTTTGAAAAATCAGTTAATGACTGCCCTACAAGCCCACCTAAACTAACGCCAATACCAATTACCATCAGCATTACTAACATAATAGCAATGCCTTTAGGGATCTTATAACGCGCAAAAAATCCTAACAAAGGGTTACAGATGATCGCCAAAAATGCCGCTAATACAAACGGAATTACGATAACACTTGCAGCTTTAATACCTGCAAGCCCTACAACCAATGCCGCAAAAATAACTAAACTTTTGTTTACTCCAGTTAGTCCCGCCAAACCACAATCCTTGAAAATAAAAACTGCAGTCAGTGTATGTGAAAAGTTAATAAAATGAAATGTTTGCAAAGTGATCAAAAGCAGCTTTACTTCGTATAACAATTTAATTGAATAATCGCTGAGGTAGGCAAATGAACATATTCATCACTGGTGCAACAGGCTTGGTTGGGAGTGCTTTGTGTAAAAAATTAAAACGCGTTCACACATTGAGCGTTTTAACTAGAGACACACAATCAGCCGAACAAAAACTTGGTAACGAACTATGCTATGTAAATGATGTAAGTAACATTAACTTTAACACCATTGATTGTGTAATTAATCTTGCTGGCGAACCTATTGTAAATAAACGCTGGAGTTCACAACAAAAGCAAAAAATCAGAGATAGCCGCATCGGCTTAACTCAACAAATTAGTGATGCAATAATGCAATGTGACACTCCCCCGCACACTTTTATATCAGGCAGCGCCATTGGCTATTACGGTCGTCAAGGCTCTCAACTTATCAACGAACAATATGAAAAAATCCATCCAGAATTTAGCCACACACTTTGCGATGACTGGGAACAAGCAGCACTAAGCGCGCAATCACAACACACCAGAGTCTGCGTGATTCGCACAGGTATTGTACTAGCAAGTCATGGCGGTGCTTTGGCGAAAATGCTGCCGCCATTTAAACTAGGCTTAGGCGGCCCTATAGCAAGTGGTGAGCAAGGCATGTCATGGATTCATCTTGATGACATGGTTTCATTATTAGAGTTTACGCTTGAAACCCCCCACCTAAATGGGGCAATAAACGCCACAGCCCCATCACCTGTGAGCAATTACAATTTTAGTAAAATACTCGCAAAAGCGCTTCATCGTCCCGCTATATTACCTATGCCTGCGTGGGTACTTAATATTTTGATGGGCGAAATGGCTGATTTGCTTATTCATGGTCAATTTGTTTTGCCACAAAAGTTAGTAGACGCAGGCTTTGCCTTTACTTACCCAACCCTGTCAAAAGCGTTAGATAGCCTAACTTAGGCGGTTAAACAAACTGTTAACCCATAATCATTTTTATGGCAGTCACAACCAATAAGGCGGCAAAGATTTTTTTAATCGTCGCAACTGGTAAGTAGTGAGTGGCTTTTGCACCTACAGGTGCCATAAACCAAGATGTACAAACAATGCCAAAAAGCGCAGGTAAATATACAAATCCAGCGAAACCATCTTCAAGCGAAAAATAAGCACTCCCCGAGCTGACATACCCTAAAGAGCCAAATAATGCGATTACAATGCCGCAAGCAGATGCGCAACCAATAGCTTTTTTCATATCAACTGAGAAGAACGTTAACAAAGGCACTAATAATGCACCACCACCGATGCCTATCATGGCAGATAGACCTCCTGTGAGTGTTGTAAAAATAGTAAGCACGCCTTTATTAGGAATGTCGCGCTCATTCGTTGAGGTACTTTTACTAAAAAACATCTTGATTGCGATAAGCACCACACTCACTGCAAACACCAAACGTACAACTGATTCCGGTAAAAGTGCAGCAATAAAGCCGCTGATCAGCGCACCTAAGGCTACACCAGTCATTACCCATGGCGCTAAATCCCAAGGCACGTTACCATTTTTATGATGGGCGATTGCAGATGACGTAGACGTAAATAAAATTGAGGCTAACGATGTGGCAATTGCGCCAATCACAACTTGTTCAGCTGGTAAAATCTCGAAATGAAGCAATATACTGCTCAATATTGGTACAATGACAAGCCCCCCACCAATACCTAGTAACCCGGCTAAAAAACCCACACCGCACCCAAGTATTGCGCAGTATACAATCAATAATATCATTTCACTCATTCAACTTATCTCTTATTTTAATAATTACAATGCTCTTATAATAGGTGTAACTAACTCCACCAAACGCGAGTATATCAATATAAATGATGCCCATTCAGGCTTAAATCGATGATAACTGCTGAATAATCCTCATGTTTCACATGAAAAAAATACACATCAAGAAAAAAGAAGTCTAGATGTATAGAAATCCAGATAAATCATTGGTCAAAAATTTATTTTAAACACCTAATATCACGCAATAAGCGAGTGTATATAAAAAATAGCATGAAGATGATTCATGTTTTATGTGAAATTATACCGTTTTTATTCATGTATCGATCCACGTATAACTAACTCACGCTTTAAAACAGATTGGATACCACAGCAATGAATACAAATTTCACATTTACAGTTAAGAGTGAGTGCCTTGATGAAAACTACCACCCATCTAACAGCACACGTATCACTACCAACTTTGCTAATTTAGCAAGAGGCAGTTATCGCCAAGAGAACTTACGTAACGCCTTAAAAATGATCGACAACAGCTTTAATGCACTAGCACATTGGGATAACCCTAACGGCGACCGCTATTCTGTTGAACTTGAAATTGTCTCTGTTGATATTGACGTGCAAGGCAGTGGTGATAGCTTTCCATCTATCGAAATACTAAAAACAAACATTATTGACAGCAAAACCAATAAGCGCATTGAAGGCATTGTTGGCAACAACTTTTCTTCTTATGTACGCGATTACGATTTTAGTATATTGCTGCCAGCTCATAATAAAGGAAAGACCACATTCAGTATTCCTGATAACTTTGGTGAGCTACACGGTAAACTATTCCAGTACTTTGTTAACTCACAAACTTACAAGCAGCACTTTAAGAAGCCACCTGTGATATGCCTTAGTGTGTCTGATAATAAAACTTATCACCGCAGTGAAAATCAGCACCCTGTTTTAGGTGTTGAATATCACCCGAATGAATCTTCGTTAACTGAGCAATATTTCAAAAAAATGGGTCTACAGGTACGCTACTTTATGCCCCCAAATAGCGTTGCACCATTAGCATTTTTCTTTTTTGGTGATTTACTCAATGACTACACGCAGCTAGAGCTAATAGGCACAATTAGTACGATGGAAACCTTTCAAAAAATCTATCGACCTGAGATCTATAACGCCAATGCGGTTGCTGGAAAATGCTATCAACCTAATTTAAAAAACCTTGATCATTCATTAACACAAATCGTTTATGACCGAGAAGAGCGTAGTCAGTTAGCGAGTGAGCAAGGCAAGTTTGCTGAGCAACACTTTATAAAGCCATATCAGAATGTGCTTGAGCAATGGTCTCAAAATTACGCCTAGGTATCGCACTAAGAACGGCAAAATTTAAAATTAACTAAATAAACGGCTCAATTTTATTATGAATACAGTTAACAGCAAAATACTCTTACCCACTTCAACTGCTGGCAGTTTACCTAAACCTGTCTGGCTTGCAGAGCCTGAAAAACTTTGGTCTCCTTGGAAACTACAAGACGAGCAACTCATTGAGGGCAAACAGGATGCACTGCGAGTGTCATTGCAAGAACAGAATCAAGCGGGTATTGATATTGTCAGTGATGGCGAACAAACACGCCAGCATTTTGTTACCACATTTATTGAGCACCTTAATGGTGTTGACTTTGAAAAGCGACAAACAGTTAAAATCCGTGATCGTTACGACGCCAGTGTGCCAAGTGTTATAGGCCCGGTTTCACGACAAAAACCAGTGTTTGTCGAGGATGCTAAGTTCCTACGCCAGCAAACAGACAAACCAATTAAATGGGCATTACCTGGGCCAATGACCATGATAGACACCCTCTATGATGATCATTATAAGAGTCGCGAAAAACTGGCATGGGAATTTGCCAAAATACTCAATCAAGAAGCGAAAGAGCTAGAAGCCGCGGGCGTTGATATTATTCAATTTGATGAGCCCGCATTTAATGTATTTTTTGATGAAGTAAACGATTGGGGCATTGCCACTTTAGAAAGAGCAATTGAAGGCCTTAAATGTGAAACAGCTGTGCATATTTGTTACGGCTATGGCATCAAAGCGAACACCGACTGGAAGAAAACGTTGGGCAGCGAGTGGCGACAGTACGAAGAAGCCTTTCCTAAGCTGCAAAAGTCAAATATCGACATCATCTCATTAGAATGTCATAACTCTCATGTTCCTATGGAGTTACTTGAACTAATACGTGGTAAAAAAGTAATGGTGGGCGCAATTGACGTTGCAACCAATACCATTGAAACAGCTGAAGAAGTTGCAAACACCCTAAGAAAGGCATTGCAATTTGTTGATGCAGATAAGCTTTACCCATGTACAAACTGTGGCATGGCTCCCCTGCCTCGCTCTGTAGCGAGAGGTAAGCTAAATGCACTCAGTGAAGGAGCAAACATTGTTCGTGAAGAGCTTTCGCTAGAAAGTAATTCAAACCAGCTTTGTGCGCAAAGCGTATAAAAACCAAACTGTACCGTGAGGCATGAGCTTGCGTCTCGCGGTACAGTTCAACACCTTTTATCTGGCGAGACAGTTTTTGTTAGATTAAAGAAAAGTAATACATTTCTTTTAATTACATTTTTCCATATCAAGGTTGGTAGCCCCAGCAAAAAATCTTTGATCGCACCTTGACCACTTCGCTTCAACGTTTTTAAAGCTATTGTAGGTTGCACTGGCAAAAAGTAACTCTTCGAATTAGCGGGCTTACCACTCAAAAGCCTATGAAGTGCCTTTTTTATAGCCGACACATTATTCCAATCACTTCTATACACAATACAGCCATTACGATTAATAATGAATACCGCATTCGGGTAACCACCATAAGCATCATGTGCAGTTCCTTTAATGTCGTCAATAAGGATGGTTCTTGTTTCTTGATCACTTTTTAGTGCTATCGCACAGCTAACTTTCTCAGTTGCCGATTTGTGTGAAGGTATATTACTTCCGGGGTGTGCTTCTCTTACGTATAAAACTGAAAAATTAACCATGGGAAATAAACTAACTAGCTTTGCCATTCCTTCTCGTCGACCTTGAAATAATGGGCATGTAATACTGCCAAGCTCAAGCACCAAAAACTCGTTATAAAAATCAAGTAATTGTACGGTTTGTCCATCAGTGTTCGTTAATGCGAAATCCATGGCTTTTTCACCAATATCGGGCCCGTAAAAATTATCTAAATCATAGCTTTTACTTGTAAACTCATCATAATTGTAATTTTTCATAGGTTACACCTCGCAACTTGATAGGTGGCGACACTGATTGCATAGAACCCAGATACACTGAACAATGGCCTTGTCCACCTTATTTAAACAAGTAAAGAGCAAAAATTTTACTGTGATAAGAAATCCAATACCACACGGTTTACATGCTCTGCTTGATCGACGGTTAAAAAGTGGCCCGCACTTTGAACTTGCTCAGCCTGTACTGATTTCAACATTTTTCTTGCCCGATCAAGACTATTTTGATTATTCATTATGTCGTTATCACCAATCATAACTAATGTTGGTAAGGTTATTTGCTGTAACTGTTGATCTGAAAACGGCCGTATCTCAGTAATTAGATCGGGTACCGGGTCGTTATCCAGCGCTGCTACATATTGATCAAGGTATACAGGGTCAATCTGATGTGCATTGCTCGACAAACTTTGTAAGCTCTCATGCACTTTATTCCGCTCAGGGTTTAGCGTAAAAAGAATGCTCGACAGTAGATCACCGCTAAACTCAATCCACCCAAAGGTTTGAGCTGGGCTAAGTAATACCAAGCTTGCAATACGAGACGAATCGCTACGCGTCTCTGCTAAAGCAATCGCTGTTGCCTGCCATCCACCGCGAGAAGCCCCAACTAAATGGATTGAATCTAGCCCCATAAGATTAAACAATTCTTGATACCAGCTTACTACCTGCGTCATGTCCGTAATATCAGTATTGGCAAGCGAACCACCGGAGCCCAGTAAATCATCAATAGCATACACCCGATAATGCTCTGCTAATGCTGTAATATTGGGATACCACATGGCCGAGTTTGCTTGCATACCATGTAATAGTACAACAGGCTCTCCCTCTATAGGCCCCGCAACAATAACTCTAGCTTGACCAAGTGAAGTAGGAATACTTAACTCACGATAATCAATAGGCCATAAACTCAAAGCGCGTTGATAAAGTTGCTCATGAGATAATCCATTAGCCGATTGCTGCTGTAACTGAGCATTTTGTGTTTGGCGATCAGGCAGTAAATAAGCATGCTGCTCAGCAGACACCTCAACTTTATCGTCAAACTTATCACAGCCGCTCAATAAAATTAGCGTGCTAAATATCGCAAACATACCTCTGAACAACCCCATCTGTACTCCTATATTCGCAAATATTTAGGTACTCTAAACTACTATACCTTCTATTAACGAACACTTACTGCTATCTAAGTTTGCCCTTAACTATTTCATTATAGTCATCAATACCATAGCTGTTTATTTATCTTTCTTACCTTTTTTGCTGGATCTTCGATTGACTCGTAGACCTCAAATCAAGATAATACAAACAATTATCATTAACGTAATCTTTTAAGGGAAAATAGATACATGAGCTTTAACAACGAACACAGCTTGCAAAACACGTCAACGACATCAGCTCCCTGTTTTAAAAAAAATCGATACTCTTTAGCCTTAGCTATTACAGCGGCTCTTTATGGACCAGCACTTTTGGCGCAAGAAGCTAAAGATATAAACAAAAACAACCAAGATATAGAAGTTATAGAGGTAAAAAGCTCCCCTTTTTCAAGTCAAAACCCTACTAGAATACCACTGTCAGCCAAAGAGCTACCGCAGTCTGTTACGAGTATTTCGCGCGAACTGATGGATTTAAGCGGTATTACTGACATAAACGATATAATGCTGAATGTACCAGGGGTGAATGTCACAAAATATGATAGTCAGCGCCCGCTCTACTTTGCTCGAGGCTTTCAAATTACCGACTTCCAAGTAGATGGCATTCCAACTTATAGTGGCTCAACCAATCAAGAATACGACACCTCACTCTATCAACAAGTCGAAGTGATCCGTGGTGCCAATGGCCTATTAAGTGGTGTTGGTTCACCTTCGGCCACGGTTAATATGATACGAAAGCGCCCAAAACAAGAGTTCGACGCGTCTATATCTGCAGGCATTGGCTCATGGGATCGACGCCGTGGTGTTGCCGATATTTCTTTACCGCTAACCGAAGATGGCAGCGTTAGAAGTCGCCTAGTCGTTGCTTATCAAGATTCTGATAGTTATCTTGAGCGTTATCAAGAAGACAAGTTAGCTATGATGGGCATTATTGAAGCCGACATTACCCAAAACACAACAGTATCATTGGGTTATCAAAACCAAGATAATAACCCCGAGGGAAGTACATGGGGTACCATCCCAATTTTTGCCAGTGATGGTAACGAAGCAAACTTACCAGTTACCACCAGCTATGCGCCTAAGTGGACTAAATGGCAACGAGAATCATCTACTGTATTTGCTGATGTAAAACACCACTTCAACGACTATTGGCAATTACGAGCAGCGTTAAACCACACCGAAGGTGAGCTTGAAAGTTTGCGTGTTTATGCCTCTGGTTTGCCTGATCGTGACACTGGTGAAGGGGTATTCTTACGAGGTGCAGTGGGCTCTACTGAAGACACGCGCGACAGCCTAGATTTGTACCTTACGGGCAGTTACAGTTTGTTTGAGCGTGAGCATGAACTCATGTTCGGCCTTAACATTAGCCAACATGAATCAACAAGCTTAGGTTACTCTTCACTATCTGACTGGTCTTACAATGTACCAAATGCGTGGGATTATGATGGTGAAGCCCCCAAACCCAGCTATGCTACTACTGGGGCGTACCGAACAAGCCAAACAGATCAATATGGTTTTTATGCGGCAACGCGCTTTCGGGTAACCGAGGCCTTATCATTCGTCGGGGGCGCACGGGTTACCTCTTGGGAAACAGGCACCGACAATTATGATACAGACTCAGCTTATGCCAATACGACTGGTGACTATAAAGTAAGTAACGAAATTACCCCCTATGTAGGTGTTGTTTATGATCTGACACCAGCAACAAGCCTTTATACAAGCTACACAGATATTTTTACACCACAAAACTACAAAGATAAAAATAATAACTTGCTTGCCCCCGTACTCGGTAGCAACTTAGAAGCAGGTATTAAAAGTGAATTTTATAATGGTCAACTTATGGCAACCCTTGCCATATTTAATACCAAACAAGATAATTACGGTGTACGAGATCTAACCCAGCCAGATTACTCATTGCCAGATGGCAGTTCTGCTTATAAAGGTGTTGATGGCACTGAAAGTAAAGGGGTTGAAATTAGTTTAAGTGGCCGCATCAGCAATGAATGGCAGATCAATGCTGGATACACCTATGTTGACACCACACGGAATGAGAATGACCGCATATGGACTAATTTACCAGAGCACTCTGTTCAGCTTTCCACGCATTATCAATTCACAGGATCGTTAGATAAATTAAATATAGGTGGCGGCATTAATTGGCAAAGTGAAATCACTGGATATGGTGTGAATCATCCACTAGAAAGTGAAGGCGTAACTTACCAACAAGGTGCTTACATGCTGGTTAACTTATACGCTAACTGGCGCTTTAATCATTCATGGAATGCAACACTAAGTGCAACCAATATAACTGACGAAAAATATTGGGCTAATATTGATTTTGCCAACTACGGTGAGCCTCAAAATATCGACTTTACAATTAAATGGACGTATTAACTCATAAGCCATAATAAATACCACGCGATTTTATAATCGCGTGGTATTTCAAAGTAAACTAGTTTGTTGTTCGGGTATAACTAACATTCGTCATTGCTACTTTAGAGGTGGTGATACCTAAGTTTTCAAAACACTCTTTAAATGAATTTGAATAATATATTTTTATTTCACTACTTTTGGCGGTAAGTAAATAGTGAATTCATTTGTCGGCTCAATTAGCACACTGTGCGGTAATTGTTGCTCTTTTTCTGTAACTAAACCTAAGCGAGATAATAAGCCAAAACGAGCTAAATTGACGTTTGCAGAAGCTACTTCTAATTGCTTGTGCCACACCCTATAAGTACCTAGTTTTCCATCATGACGATAATAAAAGCCAGCTAATGGATGCGTTAAATACACAAGCCCCGTTTGCGTATCAGGGAATCCCAACAATTCAATTTTTGCATCTTTGCTCTGTGTTAGTTCGACGCTTACAGGAGCCCAGGCAGCTTCTGTCGTCATTTTATATTTACGGTATATTTGTTCTGTTTCATCAAACGCACAATCAAACTTAACTTTACCTGGGTACCAAGGTAAATTCCAAAGTAACCTGGGTACTGCGAGAGTACATGAATCTAACGTGGTTCCCAAAAACCAAACACAGCGTTCATTGGTTTGCTTATCTATTATATAGATCCGGTAATTGGTTTGCCCCATAGTAAATTTAGGAAATGGATAAACTGCGGAAGTAAAGTCAACATCAATAAATGGTACTACTGAAATAAGCGCTTTTTCTTCATCGTTGATTTGTAAGGTGTCTAACTTAAAACGTGCAGGAAACATCCCAGCGAACCTTGAAGGGTCTACTGCATAAGTGATGATTGCAAAATGTTGCAACTTACATAAAACATCAATCCATTTAGTCGTAGTGCTCCAGCAACCCCAAAAGGATATAGGAAAAGCCTAGCTGCGATGAGATCGCAATAAGAGATTACTGCGTAACGCACCCTAAATGTGTTTGCCGTAAGCAACTTGCTTAATAACCACATCGACAGACGAAGTAAACGAATTTACTTATTGAATTAGAGTTGATTTGGAATTGACCGCCACTGTATAAAAACGGTCAAATAAAATACTAGTGCCTATTGATAGAGTTAAGGCTCATATGTGTTGTACATTTTTTTACAATGCACCAACTGCTATTAAAACTACAGCAAGTAGAAAATATTTATAACTACTTTTGGTAAATCTGAAGCCTGATTTAAAACAACTTTTTAAAGGAGATGCCAGTAATAATGGGTTTAGCAGAAGACCACGAAAGAAACACAGTATTCCAAAGGTGGCAGCTATTTCGCCAAAGTCCAAAATGTTTGTTTGATAATACTGAGCCACTTGTAAATACATTACAAATAACATCAAAGCTTTTATCAGGTACCCACTTCGTTGAATTTTAATTGCTTGATCGTCCATTGAACTCCAATCCTGACTAAACGTATAACGAGCCTGTAGAATTACACGTTTTTAATTTATTTTTATTGATGCATTAACCATAGCCGAGTTCCTATTTTTATTCAATTAGTTACGTCGATTTTACGTAAAGTATAAAATAAAAAGGACTGGCATATTTTGTGGTTAAAAATTTAACAACTCTCTCATCGTGGATAACGTTGGAATTATTTTTTATGCAATGTTTGTTGCAAAACGTAGAGTTAAGTAGCTTGGAATGAATTTTAGGCAGTAAATATGATCTAGAGATTTGATTTTTATCAATAACTTAATTGTATTTTTTTGACAATTCACTTGAAGAGACTTTCACTTTTCACTCAACCTGCGCTTTTGTACCATTTCACGTCATTGGTTGCAGCTTGTTGCTTTAACCGTTGTTTGCTGCCTGAAACGTTGAATTGATTCAAGCCAGTGCGCTTCTTCTATATTCAAATTGAGCAACACTTTTGGTACAACCTTGTTGATATGTCCTTTTTTCTTTGGAGCTATATGACGGCCACTCCAATCGACTAATTCAATGTAATCCAATAAGGCAAAAGGGAGCGTGTCTTTAATGTGGTTGCCGCCAAATGGCTTGAGCTTTGAAATGCGCTATACGCTCTTGAATTGACGTAAAATCACTGTCTTCAAGCGTATCGGCCATGTTTGCTCTGATAGGATTAAATCAACGTAGGCCATGCAACTAAGCACTGCGGTTTCATCTAATAATGCTTGTGATTGATCTTTAACAAAAGGAAAGGCCCTTCCCACAAATTAATAGGAAATAAATTTGAATGCCGTTAGGCAGCCCGAAGGGTGAGCGCCAGGGATGGCTGCGAATAATACTTTCCTGTGCAGTTATCTTCTTCAGTGGCCTCACGGGCAATGTACTCATTGAGGTTTTTCATATATCAGCTGATGTCATACAATCTTTCTCGCCATTTTGCGATAACTTCATTAAAAAATAAGTCACTTACCTTATCTAACTTCTCTCCATTTTAGCAGCGATCAACCAAAACATGACCATTGTAAAGCTGATACCAGCGGTTAATTACTTCATCATCAAACTAATCAAGTGCCTGACGTCTATTGACATTCACAACAAGGTGGTAGTGATTGCTCATTATCGCGTAGGCGGCAATTTCTATGGCAAATACTTACTTAATAGCTTTATCCGTGCTACTAGCCACTCCCGACGATGATCACAGTTTTTACCTGTATCTGTATCTTTATCATCTTCACACAAAAACGCTCGCCTAGCACACCGTGAGATTAAGTGATAATAAGATGTGGATGCTAAATCAATCAGCTATTTTCTTGCGCGAGTCATAAAATACCAACCTTATTTAGCTATGTATAACAACAGTAGTTGATACTATGATTCTTGCAAAAATTTTTATGGCTGTCCTATTTTATTTATTGTACTGCGGCGCAGTAGCATCCGATGACCCCATATATTCAGTATCTCGTTTTTCACAAGAATATAAAATAAAAGAACAAATAAAGTAGTTAGAATATTATATTCTTGATATTTATTTTTTTTACACTATATTAATACTTCAATTCAGTAACAATAGAGTTGTTCAAGGGGTCATTCGTAATAAACCTTTCATAGAAAAGGTGCGATGGCATTAAAATAACAAATAAATCAATAGGAAAAACATGAAACCACGCTTATCCAGAATAACCGTTGCACTTCATTCGGCTATATTTTTTACTGCTAGTGTCTCTACCACTGTTTTCGCGGAGCAATCTAATACAGAGAAAACAGCAAATAAAATATTAGAAAATAAATCACAGGAAGAAATAGAGGTTATTCAAGTAACCGGTATTCGCTCTTCATTGCGTGAGAACTTAAACAATAAACGCTTTGCTGATACCGTTGTTGACTCCATTAATACCGAGGATATTGCCAAAAATCCTGACAAAAATATGGCCGAAGCTTTACAACGTGTTGCAGGGGTGCAAATTGAGCGGCAATTTGGAGAAGGCTCAAAAGTTTCAATTCGAGGCACATCACCTGAACTAACAAATACCCTAGTTAATGGCCAATCAGCAAAATCTGTTTCCTATTTACCCGGTCAGTCGGAGAGCAATGCTTTTGACTTTTCTAACATCCCTGCTGATCAAGTATCGAAAATTGAAGTATACAAGTCAGCGCGCGCTGACTTAGACGCTGGCGGTATTGGTGGCACCGTTGTATTGCATACCAAAAAACCGTTAGAGCAGGAAGATGGTTATGGTTACTTCAATGTTGAAGCGGAATACAACGACTCTTCAGAAAAGTCATCGCCACAAGTTTCCACCGCATATAACTTTGTCAATGACGAACAAACTTTTGGTGCGTCAATTAGCGTCAGCTTACAACAACGTAATGCATTACGCTCTGGTTTTGAATCAGGTGGCGTAGGCAGTGGTACAGGCTTTCAAAAAACTGATCCTATCGATTGTCCAACCGAAGAATGTTTAAGCAGTGATATTAAGTTAAGACATATGAGTGGGCATAACTTAATTGTCACTCGCCATATGGCCTTAAATGGTTATACCTATGGTGACTTAGAAGCCGTAGCAGGTAATGGCTTTAATGCTGATGGACTATACGAAGGGTACTGGCCATTTGCCCAAGCTGGCGTTGAGTCAAATAACTCGGGCGTCTGGAACAATAACACCCAAAATTGGGGGCAGCTTGATGAAGTGATGAATCCCACTTATATAGATCCTGATTGGGGGCTCTTCTGGGGTAGCCGTAGAGATGGCGGTTTAGGCCAAACCGCACCTTTAAATATCGGTAATATGCTTTATTCACCAGCCTTTTCCACTGAGGAAAGCCGTCTTGACACAACAATAAATTTACAGTGGGCGCCAACCGATGCACTAAACTTTAACCTTGAATTAAACCAAAACAGCTCAGATCGCGACAATAAGAGTGATAACTTATACGCGCAAACCTACAGAGCCAGTCAGCTACTCTATAGTAATGGTGTACCCGGTGTTGATCCTCGGTTAGTAATGGATCCCGTTCAAGATATTGTTTTATCAGCAACCTATCCTGTTGATGGCGTATACTTAGTGGGTAATGCTGGTGAAATTTGGGATGGCAATGGCTATCGTACGAACCCAGCTACATGGGGTGAAATGGTGCGTAGGGATTCCAATGATCGCAGCGGTACCGAAACCGATCAAAGTAGAGTCCATCTTACTATGGACTACACGGCAGACCAATTTGAGATTAAACTTCAAGCAGGACGCACAAGCGCTGAAAGCACCGTGTTAGATCGTGCAACCACCCTAGCTAGCCGATATGGCGACTCTGAAACCCCCTATTCTGGTGATGATACAGCCCTTAAAATTCCAACCTATGAAGGTGTCAACCTCGGCTACGGTTATAACCCTGATACAGGTAAAGTATATTGGGGTGTAGAAGCCGACCCTTCTTTAACTGGTGATGAATTAGCAGCTGCACAGCAGCGCGCCCAAAACTTCTTACTTGCCCCAACCAATGAGTTTTACTTGCTAACGGGTGGTTTACGCAACACAGCTCGCTACCGTGAAAATACCGAAGACTTCTTTCAGGCTGATATCACTTGGGAACTGGACAACAAGTTCTACATTGACAGTGTGAAATTTGGTGGCAAACTTCGTAAGCTAAACCACACTGAAGACTACTTTACTGAAGATGCAAGATTTCACGGTTATTCCAACGAAGTCAGCGCGTTCCCAGTTATTTTAGCCGGAGAAATTGCAGGCGGCACCGTATCAGGCTTAGATACCGCCGGCCATGATATCCCAGATGAATATTTTGCTATTGATCAGAATAAGCGAGATGCACTACTCAACGATCACTTTTTAGTATTACACTCAGAAGGCACGCCAAACAAAGGCAGTTGTGAAGACACCATTGCCGCCTACTCTGGCCCGAATAACTATTACGGTTGTCGCTCAGGTATGACGGAATCTGCTGGTGACTATTACGATGTAAACGAAGAATATTTAGCTTACTATGCCATGGCCAACTTTAGCGGCGAAAAATTTCGCGGTAATGTCGGTTTACGTGTTGTAGACACCGAACGTGAATCTATCGGTAATGAAGTAGCCAAAGATGAAAATGGCCAGCCGTTATCTTACCCTTTAGATTCAAGTGAAGCAGGTTATGTAGAACAGTTGGCCGGCTTTAATATTTACGCACCATTAGTACAAACCAGTAGCACAAAAGATTACTTACCGAGCTTTAATATTTCTTATGATTTGGCCGATGATCTGATTTTAAGAGCTGCCGCGTCGAAAAATATCTCTCACCCTAGCCTAAACCAGATGAGAAGCACCTTTTACCTAGCCACCGAACGTTATAGGTTATATAACGATGGACGCCAGCAAGACCTAACCGAAGAAGGTTTAGCCGAGCGTTTAGCTATGGACTCACAACGTAGGGGCTCGGTGGGTAATCCAGATCTTGGCTCTTACACCTCAATTAACAGTGAAATTGGGGTTGAGTGGTATTTTGATAAGTCTTCAATATTCTCTGTTACGGCGTTCCAAAAAGATATCAAGGATATGGTACGCGCAACATCTAAAGTGCAAAACTTAGATTATTTAGGAGACGAAGGCAGAACGGATAATAACGGCTACCCTGTTTTTGGTGACTACGTTGTCAGTTCTTACTTCAATACCGGAGAACAAAAAGTTAAAGGTCTTGAGATGCAACTTCAACACGACTTTGGCAATGGCTTTGGTGGTTTGGTGAACTATACCTACACTGACGTACCAGATCAGATGTTCACCAACTCTACATTCGCCTATGAAGTCGGCGATATGAGCGATGTTGAAACGCATGTGAGCGACCCATCACAACGTGATTATTTTGAAGTAACAGGCTTTAGCACCAAGACAACCGTTCAATCGGAACCTATGTTTGGTCAATCTCAAGATACGTTAAATGCCTCTGTGTATTTTGAAAATGAAACGTTTTCAGCACGACTTTCGTATAACTATCGTAGTGAATTTGCTAACCAAAGCGATAGCGAGGGAATACGTTACACAGACGCTCGCTCGCAATTAGACTTTAAAGCGACCTATCAAATCATGGATAACGTAGTAGCTAGTTTCGCTGTGACCAACTTGACCAACGAAAATGTCGTGCACTACTTAGATCGTTCACAAATTGTCAATGATCCAGTCATTAATAATATGAAGTGGGTAGATGAAATTGGTGATGATGGTGTACCAACGGGTAACCGTGTTATTGCAACTGATGATAATGGCAATAACATTGTTGAATCATCAGTGACTGGCGATGCTGCATTTGCTATATTATCTGAAGCAAGTGGCATTTCTGTTGAAGAGCTTAAACCTTACTATGAAAACCATTTAGACAAGGTATATGTTAACGAATGGACTAACGGTCGTCGTTACTATGTGGGACTAAACTGGACTTTCTAAAATAACTTTGCGAGCTTACCTCAACTATGGGGTAAGCTCGTGCATATACCCAGAGGGGTTATTAGGCTTACAGCCAAATAAAAAGGACAGGCATATTTTGTTGTTTGTTCTGTTCTCTCGAGGCGACAACTAACTTGAAAAACTCCAATAAGGACTTACCCTTCTTAATACATCGTGTTTTACAGCCTTCTATATTATGAACTAAGCAATACATTTGCCGCAGAATCAAGTGAATGCATCCACTTTCGTTTGACCCGTAAGGTCAATTTATTCATGCCTTTATTGACTGTAATATTCCGCTTTTTATTTAAAGGAAAGCAGGCTCTATACAATCAAATCATTTGCCATTACTTCAATAAAAAGCTGCCGTCTCCCCATTGTGCTGTCTATTTTGACCTTTATTTAAATTAGCTAGCAGTGGATTTAAATCATTGGATCCGCCGTAGGATAAGGGTGTTCTACTGGCGGCGATGGCGCTCTCTATTAAAGAATAGCACGTACTAAAATACGCAGTTTAATGAAATTGGGGGTCAGTGAGAGACTAGTCATAACATGTGGTATCACCAGTACCAAGAGTAGGCGCTTGCAAGCGAGGGCCCTTGTCGAAGTTCAAAAACAAAAGGAATTAACATTGCGCTAGGCAATAACTACTTAGCTTCACAAGGTTTAGCGTCATTAAGAGATATTTGGATCAATATTCATTACGGGAGATGAACCGCCCATTGCACTTCCTGTTAATAAAAAGTGCAAGATGGGTGGTGTGGGGCTGGAGGAGATCTCCGGCTACCCGATTATGGTTTGTATATTATTCACTGGTAATTTGGGGCTTAGTTTTTTGAAATATTGTGTACCAGAGTGGTCCAAACAAAAACCAAAAAAACATGAGCGATGGTAATATGTACATCCAATCTTTAAGTGCTTCTGTTTTAATCTCATTATTTACAAAAATTATAGCCAAATACAATATAACACTAGCGATACAACAGGCCAGTATGCCTTTAAACCATTGTCCCCATTCATACTTAGTGTAAGTCCAACCATATTTTTCATGAGGTTTGTTTTGCCCATTATATTTATAGGCAAAATAATTATCCGCCCACTTCACCACGCCATGGCCAAATACTAATGTAAACCCTAAATATGCTGCTGCGAGTCCATGTGCAAATTCTGCGGTTGTACCAGAACGCAAATCATATGCTGTTGCAACTAGTAAAATAACATCTAAGAGTGGGACACATAAAAGCAGGGAACTACCAAGTTTTGGAAGTTTTATTATATAACGTACAAACAGACCACCAAACAAAAAAATCCAGAATCCCACCTCACAAAATATAATTAACCAGATCAAAATTTGATGAACACTCCATATTCAAAAGAACCATAAAACGCCAAAATCAGGTGCGCCGTAGGCGTCACCTGGATTCTCTTGTGTACGCCCGACATGGGCATTGACTTATGAGGTGAAAGTCCTCTGTAGGAAGATCACCGTTTAAATAACATACTGTTATTAAACGATAGACACTCGCGAATGGCAAGGGCTAAATCGCGAGAAATAGTCGGGAAGAAGCCGCTAGCATTCTTTATAAACGTAAGTGCGAGCTGATGAACAAAAACATCATATGAGGCGTAGGCTGGAGATGAGCTAGCACAAGATAGCGAAGTCATGTGATCTAACGGCCACCGTAAACAACTACAATGACACCCACTTTAAATTATTCAAATAGCACTACAAAATTAAAATTTAAATGCTGAATGTACGCACATATCACTTTGTGAAACTAGCTTATGTTTCAAAATAAGTGAATTTCGTGTAAAACTTAAATAACAGACATGAGAATACCTGCATTATGCAGTGAAAGTACTTCTTATGGGGATTTCGCTCTATCCGAATAACTTTTCACAGTTACTCATGTTTGTTCGCCGTTTGCGGTTGAGGTTTTCACAATAACTTTCATGTGATGATGCCCTGCCTACAGCACCATGAAACACACGTGTAAATTGAGTGGTTAGTTTTAACCAGTTTTCTGGGGATATATTTAATCTTTCTAGTAAAGGAAGACAAGAATTATCAATATGCCCTCGTTTATCCTCCCGTATTATTCGTCCTGTTAACTCAACTAGTTCAAGGTATGATTTAACCTCAAATGGCAGTCCTTTAGGCATTATTTGACGCGACATACCTGCAAAGCGAAGTAACTGTTTAGGTTGCTTACCTTCTGTCGCGCTTGTTAAACGTTTTTGAACACTGGTATGGTCAGACTCTTCTAGGGTATTAGCCATTTTCGCTCTAATGGGGTTTAAGTCTACATAGGCCATACATGCTGCAAGTGCTGCTTCGTCTAACAAAGCTTGTGATTTAAAGCGACCTTCCCAAAACCGGCCTGTGCAGTTGTCTTCCCTATTCGCTTTGCGCGCTATATCTTCATTTAGCAACCGCATAAACCAGCTAATGTTTGATAAGCGTTCGCGATACTGTTTGACCGTTTGATTAAAAAAGATGAGCTCTGATTTGCTTAGCTTCTCACCTTGTACGTATTTCTGCGTTAGCAAGGTGCCTTTACACAGTTTATGCCAGCGAATAACAATTGCTTTGTCATTCAACCTGTTTGCTTTTTTATCATCAACATAGAGTACTAAATGGCTGTGGTTACTCATTACGGCATAAGCACACACATCAATACAAAATACCTTGGCTAACTCTAATAGCTTATCTTCAACCCAGCCTCTGCGGTGTTCGTAGGATTGGCCAGTAAAATGATCTTCACCACATAAAAATGCACGCCGAACGCAACGTGAAATACAGTGATAATACTTTGTATCTGCCAAACTTACTTGCCGTTTTCTTGCAGTAGCCATATTTCACCCTGTTTATTTTTTAGACTAATTAAACTTTAGTAAAAAATTGGCGAAATACAAACTTTAGGATGGGTGTCTTCTTTATTTAATGATGTCAGCTATCCAGTGTAACCCTAAATTTAAAGCTATTTATCATCGGCTAGTCGCGGCAGGTAAACCTAAAAAAGTGGCAATTATTGCCTGTCTAAGAAAGCTTATAGTAATCATTAATTCGATGGTGAGAGATGGTGTCATGTGGGATCCTATAATGGTTTGAAATTAGGAATTGACACCATAGTCACTTGTTATAAGGCTTACTCATTAACTGGAATAGCTGTTTCTGATTTTGAAAGAATTACAGCATTTTTAAGAGCGGCAAAAGCAGCGTACAGTGAATAGCCTAGGAGGAAAATACAAACAACGAGCATTGAATAAATATCAATTTGATCAAAGTTTTGAAAATATACTCTTTCACCAAAGAATTGCTGTACATAAACCCCTTTTAATATTGCAGCTGATGTTGTTGATGCTAGCCCGTAAGTAATTATTGCAAACGCGGTGTCGGCAAACTTGCCAAAGTGACTAAAGATGAGGCCGCCTACATAACCAGTTTCTTTTTTTATGGATAAATAATGAACAATGAAGCACGAAAAAAAGCCTAACCATAACGTGGCGTTAAGCTGTTTCCATTCTAGGACTGATTTGACGAGCAACATGGTCGGTTCTTTGTTTAGGATAAGAAGAACTGACAGGGTCATGAGGAGGAGAAAAACACCGATTAGCTTAAAATTTAGTTTTTCTGGAGTCACACTTGACTCCTATTGAATTTTTCTGTCTTTAATTTGTCTTCATTGTCGGAGCTGTTACCAAGTAATGCACCTATTAGACCGCCGATAATTACTCCGGGAACTCCTCCGACAACACCAATAACTCCACCAGCTGCCATAGCTCCAGCTGTATTTTCATCCGCCTCTGCAATAACTTCATTTACAGAATAAATTTTATCGTCAAGACGAAACCTTTTAGCACCAAGTAAGTTTGCAAGCTCTTCCTTAGAGCTTGCAGATTGCTTTAAGTATGTCTTTTCATTGGATGATTTGTCCAAGACATATAATTTCATTTAATTAAATACTCCATTTTCGAGAGCCCTATAACGAGCCTGTAGATTAACTCGTTTTAAATTTATTTTTATTGATGAATCCACCATAGCCGAGTTCCTATTTTGGTTCAATCAGTTATCGCTATTTTATATAAAATATAAGAAGAAAATTTGCGGTTGTTTTAATTGGTGTTTTGGAAGGAATTGCGGAGTTTGCGTGGCTTTATTTTACGTTAAAAGGGCTTTTCCTTCTTAATGCATCGTGTTTTGCAGCTTTTCTATGTTATGAACAAGGCAATACAGCTGCCACTGAGCATTCACTTTCGTTTGACCCCGTAAGGTCAATTTATTCATGCCTTTATTGACTGTAATATTCCGCTTTTTATTTAAAAGCAGGCTCTATAGAATCAAGTCGTTTGCCATTCCTTTTTAAAAGCTGCCGTCGCCCCATTGGACTATCTATTTTAACTTTCATTTAAATTTGCTAACAGTGGATTTAGAACACTAGGTCCACATAAACAAGAATGTGCTACTGGCGCCAATGGCGCTATTTATAAGGAATAGCACGCACTAAAGTACGCAGTTTAATGAAATTGGGTGTTAGCGAACGACTCGCCATAGCCTGTGGTATCACTAGCAAGGGCCCTTGTAGAAGCTCAAAAACAAAAGGAATTAACATTGCACTAGGTAATGACTATCTAGCATCACAAGGTTTAGTGTCATTGAGAGATATTTGGGTCAATATTCATTACGGGAGATGAACCGCCCATTGCGGACCCGCATGATGGGTGGTGTGGGGGCTGGAGGTTAGAGACCTCCGGCTACCCGATTATGCATTACTTGCCGCCGACACTTTTTTTAACCTTATTGTTTAGCTCAATAAAGTCTCTTACAAGCTGGTCGCAAACGTTTTTACCAGCACCGCAACGAGCACTAGTTTCAATATAAATAGAACCTTCCTTCTGTATTACTTCACGTTTTACATACGAAGGGTGAGCCGGATGCGTTTCTGGCGTAAATGAATACAACGCCCTTTCTGACTTAACTTCTGCGATTTGCCAACCACGCTCAACTCTTACTTGCACATCAGGATTCGATTTCAATTGCTCCAACAGCTCTGAGACAGCCACCCCATTCGAATTGTGACCTTCATACCCGAGTTCCTCCTTAACTGGGGAAGTAGCCCCACAGCCAAAAAGTGAAGTAGCTAATATCAGAGAAAATATTTTATTCATCGATCCCCCCTTATGCATAACGCTCTGTTAATAGGCAAAATATAGTTGGCTAGAAGAAGCGACGAAGGAGCAAAAGCCAACTGTATTTTGTCCTTGTTAAACAGCTTGTTAGCTGCTGCCGTAACCATTTAAAGATTGAACAACCACTTTTCAATTTTGCTAGAGTCTTCTTTATTAAAAACCATTAAGCTTGAATGAGCACGATTTTCAAAAATAAGTTTTGTTAATTGCTTATTTTTAACAGTTGAAAAGTAATTTGGCGGTGAAACTGAATCAATATTTGAATTTACCAATAAAGCTGGCTTATTGCTTTCATTTAAATTAATTAAAATATCTGTTTCTTTTAGCTTAACTGAAGCGTCTTCCATTGCGTGAGTTACGATATTATCTATGTGTTTAGAAAAAAAGCTACTTAGCATCGGGGATTTATTTGGTAGATATTCTTTTGCAGCAAGATCGAATCTCATCATAGGAGCAAGCAAAATAGCCGCATCTACATATTCATATGTCAGTAAATTACTTGCAGTTAGAGTTCCCATTGAGTGTCCGACAACAACTAGTAATTCTTTATTTTCCTTTTTATCTGTCATTTGACGGATAAGTTGAGAGAGTAGATGATGCTCTCGAGAGCCAAAGGCAAACTTTTCATTTGATTCACCGTGACCAAATAAATCAGGAATCACCACATTCATGCCAAGTGCCCTAAAATAAATCGCAGTAGCCATCATTACTTCTTTATTCCCGCCATATCCATGCAGTATAACGGCTGTTCCGTTTATGCGGTTAAAAGTATCCGGTGTCATCGTGTGAGATATTGTATTTTCTACTCCATTGCCTATTGCATGAAGGTTGTAATAAACAGAGCTACCCGCTGGGAAATCTTCAGAGAAATATGGAGACGCAGATAAATATGGAATACACACCTTTTTTTTCTGTGAGCAAAACTCATGTCTTGTGAAACCAATTTCTTCAGGCTCAGCTTTGATAAATTCTGCCTCTGACAAATAAATATCAGGGTTTGATATGATGTAACTACCAACCGAAGTACAGCCAGACGCTAAAGCAGCGAAAATAATATAAAAAACTAATTTAATTATGTTATTCCTTTTTGGTACAAAACGTTAAATATTTCACAAAACCTTAGTAGGCAGCTAACGAGGCTGTAGAATTACTCTAACAGCCAAATTCAATTAAAAAACGAGCTCCTATAATTAACTCTAAGCGTTTTTAAAGCATTAGGTAATGCATTTGGAACCCATAAAACAAGCTGTTTTTCTTAAAAAAGAGTAATTCTACAGCCTCAACGCTTTGCTAAGCGGCTAAGTACAATTTGCTAAAATGCGCGAAGCGCGAGCAAACTGTACGTGTCCGTTTGAGCAACTTGTTAGCACTTTTTACACCGACCACTTTTTATATAATGTTTTTGCATTGGTTGGTACAGATGCTGACTCTAAACTTTTCACCAAATCTATAAATTTATTTTTACAGCGTTTATATGACTTAATTCTTTGAGAAATAATGCTTTTACGATCTGGTAATTGAAGCATAATTTGTATTTCACTTGGCGAAAAACCTTCAACCATCTTTTTATAACTACCATACGCAGATTCAGATGTTCCCCACTGATTGCCAATGGCACACATTACAATTGCATTAACAAAGGAATTTTTTACAGTATCGGGGATTTCTCCTTGCTGAGACAATTCAAGTAACCTATCCGCAAATGGTGGTTCATTATAAAAATTATCAAATGACTGATGAACACCTATTAACTTTTTACATGTATTTGAAATTAATGCATGCCATTCATTTTCATCGAGTAACGCAAGCATTCTTAGCTTTTCAAAAAACTGTTGAGATGCTTTATGTCTCTTATCATCACCTTTCGCCGCATACTCAGCGTGCTTATCAATTAAATCTTCTTTATTTTTAGGCGTAAAGTCGTCTTGGATAGCTGAACATATGTCAATTGCATTTAAACGAGATTTCTCATTACCATCTGGGTCACAATAAATACCGTGAAGCGTGATTAGTAATAAATTTCTTTGAGCTTCATGGGTTCTTTTAACTCTTTTAACCCACTGTTTTCTTTGCTCTGCTTCAAAGCGGCCTGATTTTAATGCCTGTATAAATGCTTGAAGGTTTACCCCTACAGGGTTATTTTCATTGCCTAGAGCATATTTAGCACATCTATTTACAAAAGAAAGGAATTCACTATCATCAATTTGACCAACTACAGGATGTGCAGCAGAAAAATTATTTCGAATATCTCGACATTGATCTAAGAAGAAATAACCATCTTCTGTTATCAGGTTCAATTTAAGACAAAGAGTAAGTAACTCAGCATCTTTCATTTCTAATAGAACTCTTTCATCGAAATTAGATCTATCAGTAACTTGTTCCACTACATTTAAACCAAAACGTTTAACTTTATCACGCAACTCAATAACTGAGGAATTCCAAATGTAGTTAATCGCACTATCAAATAGGCCTGTTGAAACAGCTACGCACATTTTCGCAAGCCCCTCCGTTCTTAATTCTGGAGGAATTTTTTTCATTAATCTAGGCAGGCTTTCCCATGCATTTTCAATTTCATCATCTGATGCAAGTAGATCTCTTGGAACACCTAAAGCTTTTGTAATAGCGATTAATGTAGGTTGTGTATTTTCTATAATTGCTGGTAATTCAATCTTTGACATTTTGATCCTTAAATTTGATTGATAACGAAACTTGCGAAAGTGCTAACGCCCGCTTAAGCGGACAAAAATTGTTGGTTATAATGTGGAGCGAAGCGGAACCTAACCAACTGTTTTTGTTCCGTTTAAAGCGCTTGTTAAGTGACTATCATTTGAGACCTAAACTGCCCCGTTTCTTTTTCTTTTGTTATTCCAACTTCTGACATTAGAAGGATACGATGTTCATATGGAGTGCCTTTTAAGGCATCGCGTAAATCATTAAAATGTGCGTCAGAAGAAAACAGTTTATCAGTATAAATAAACATCCCCGGGGCAAGCCCTTCT
>NZ_MXQF01000059.1 GCF_002165575.1 Pseudoalteromonas sp. A601 | reverse complement strand
TACTTGCAGGTGCATTTTGCTAGACGCTTACAATTCGAAGTATAAATATTAGACAAACTTAAATTTATCTATTGCCAATATAAACATCATATGTTTATATTGTTGAGATTAATTTGTATGATGAAGTACGGACTGATTGTTAAAATACTGACGTCGCAACTTTTAGTTGTTTAAAAGGACACACACATGAACTTACTTAAAATAAAAATGGTAATGCTGTTAGGATGCTGCACATTATTTGCTCCCAATTTATATGCAAAAGATACAGAGCTGAAAAACTCTAATACCAAAAAGCCAAATGTGCTTATTTTACTGTTTGATGATATGCGCTTTGATACGTTTTCTTATCGCAACGGCCCAGTTTCAACACCAAATATTGATGCATTAGCAAACGAAGGCACACGTTTTGATCAAGCGATGACATCTACGGGGCTATGCTCTCCTTCGCGCGCGGCTATGTTTACGGGGCGTTGGGGACATAAAACGGGGCTTGACGATAACGTAGGGCTTTATCACTCTCGCCTTTCGGAGCTATCACTTAGTGAAGGCAGCGTAATTAAACGTGCAACCAGCGTAGGCTACGACGTAAGTTATGTAGGTAAATGGCACTTAGGTGCACAAGGCCCAGCACTGCGTGGTGCTAACTTTATGTGGGGGCACGATAAAAATGAAGAGCGTAACGGCCGTCCTTTCACGCCTTATGGTACACAAAAAAGTGTAGCTAGAATGAATGCAGGAGAGCGTGATGAAAAAGGTGAAAAGCACGATTACTATAAAACGCTTCAGGGTACATACGCAGACACAGCAACAGCTAAAGAAGTAAATGAAGGCAAATTAATGCTTAAAAAAGCAGCTAAGTCAGACGAGCCGTTTTTTGGTATTGTTAGCTTTGAACAGCCGCATCCTCCGTACCGCGTTCCTGAACCTTACGCTAGTATGTACGATTACAAAGATATAAAGCTTCCTCCCAATTTTGGTATTGAACGTAAACATAAACCAATGGCGCAAGATGATATTTGGTGGCCTTGGCACGATGTAAGCCACATGACTGAAACCGATTGGCGCAAAGCGCATAGTTTTTACTATGGAGCCATTGCCATGATTGACCACGCAGTTGGCGAACTTATTAATACCGCCAAAGAAGAAGGTTTATATGACGACCTGCATATTATTTTAGTCGGCGACCAAGGCAGTATGCTAGGCGAACATAACCTTTATGACAAAGGGCCCTACGCGTATGACGAATTAATGCGTATGCCGCTCATCATTAGAGATCCAAACCTCGAACCTAAAATAATTAACCGCCAAGTATCTATGCTCGATATAGCACCCACACTTCGCCAATGGATGTCATTACCTCTTGATGGTGACGAGGATGGACGTTCACTCGTACCATTAATGAAACAAGGCGATAGTGCCGATGCAGGTAAAGATGACTTAGCCCTTTATGCGTACGAATGGTACAACGGCGGGTGGTTTGGTATTAGAGCTATACGTACCCCTGAAATGAAATTTGTATGGAATCCAGGCGACAGCCGTGATGAATTATACGACTTAAAAAATGATCCGTACGAAATCACAAACCAAATAGATAATCCTAAATACAAAAAACAGCTTACTGATTTAGTGCATAAAATGGCGGGAGAGCTCAAGCGTATTGAAGACCCGTCATTAACTAAATTTAATCACCACATGAAAGCTTTTTTATAGCCGAGTAATGCCCTTTGGTAGGCCTTAATTGGCCTGCTATTTTTATTAGTAAAATTGAGACTGGCACTATGAAAACACACACAAAATTATTGAGCGCTTTATCATCGCTTGCTTTATTAATAGGCTCTGCAGGTATACACGCAAGTGAGCAAAAACCCAATATTATTCTAATTGTTGCAGATGACCTAGGTTATGCAGATGTTGGTTTTAATGGTTCAAAAGATATTATAACGCCGAATATTGATGACCTTGCTAAATCGGGTACTTCTTTTTCAGACGCTTACGTAGCGCACCCGTTTTGTGGCCCAAGCCGAGCAGCACTAATGACTGGTCGTTATCCACATAAAATTGGCTCGCAATTTAACTTGCCTACACGCGGCTCAAATGTAGGCGTGCCTACTGATGCTAAATTTATTAGTAAATTACTAAACGAAAATAATTACTTTACTGGCGCTTTGGGTAAATGGCATTTAGGTGATGCACCGCAGTATCATCCTAATCAACGTGGTTTTGATGAATACTATGGTTTTTTAGGTGGTGGCCATAACTATTTTCCAAGCCAATATCAGCCAATGTATGAAAAGCAAAAAGCGCAAGGTTTAAAAAATATTTTTGAATACCTAACACCGCTTGAACATAACGGTAAAGAGGTCAAGGAGACTGAATATATTACAGATGCACTTTCGCGCGAAGCCGTTAACTTTGTAGATAAAGCAGCGAATAAAACAAACCCATTCTTTTTATATTTAGCTTACAACGCACCGCATGTGCCATTGCAAGCTAAAGACGAAGATATGGCGATGTTTCCTGATATAAAAAATATAGACCGTAAAACATACGCAGGTATGGTTTACGCTGTTGACCGCGGTATAGGTAAACTAGTAGAAACCCTGAAAAAAAATAATCAGTATGATAATACGCTTATCGTATTTATGAGCGATAACGGTGGAAAATTAAGTAAAGGGGCTAATAACTTCCCACTTACAGCAGGTAAGGGCAGCACACAAGAAGGCGGTTTTAGAGTTCCTATGTTGTTTCATTGGCCTAAACATGTACCAGCTGGCAAACGTTTTTCGCATCCTGTATCGGCACTTGACTTATACCCAACATTTGCAGCTTTAGCGGGCGCTAAAGTTGAAGGAAACCAACATTTAGATGGTACAAATATGTGGCCTGCATTTATTAAGAATGAAAACCCACATAAAGATGAGCCTATTTATGCACTTCGCCACCGTAAAGGTTACAGCGATGCTGCAATTCGTATGAACCAATGGAAAGCATTAAAAGTTAACCAGCAACCATGGCAGTTATTTAATATCGAAAATGATATTTCTGAAAAACACGATGTAAGTAAATCTAATAAGGCTCTGTTAACCGATATGGTGCGTGAAATGGAAAAATGGAGCTGGGATAACCAACAGCCTAGCTGGTTCCATGAAACGACAGAAGGTGTGAACTGGCGATTGGATGCTATGCCACGATTCGATAAAACATTTAAAACGACCAAGTAAGTCTTATCAAATTCACGGAGGCTTTATGAAAGTAAAAGCAATTGTATGGCATGTTTCTTTTTTATGCATGGGCGCAAGTTTACTAGGTTGTCAACAAGCGAGTGCCCTAGCGGGCGCTCAGCTAACAACTAGCAACACATTATTTACTGAACAACACCAAGCAATTAAATTAGAAAACAAAAATCGCCGTAAATGGGATAACGCATTAATAAGTGATTTAGACCAAGACGGTTACCCAGATTTATTACTTACGGATCATGGTTATACCATTCGTTTGTATTGGAACAATAAAGGCGTTTACGACAAAGGCCGCGATCTTATTGTGGGTGATATGCACGGTATTGGCGTAGGCGATTACGACAAAGATGGCAAAATGGATATTTTGCTTTCACGTGGTGGTGGCTCTGGCGATAATGCGCGTAATGCTAAGTTATTTCACTTTAACAAAAGAGAAATAATTGAAGGCGGTGAGTTTTCACCCAAACTGCCAACGTTACGTGGGCGCACGAGTAAGTTTTTTGATGCCAATAACAACGGTCATTTAGATTTATTACTAATGGGATTCCCGCAGGCTAATAGCGGTAAACAAACCAGTAATTTTATTTATAAGAACGATGGTACTGGCAATATAACCCACGCAACTGATTTACCAAAAACTAATCGAGACGGTCAAAAAGTCCTTATTACCGACTTTAATAACGATAAAATTGACGATTTAGTGATTTACGGCGACGGCGCTTTACGTGTTCTAAAAGGAAATGGTGACTTTGCCTTTAGTGACGTAACCGTCAGCGTTTTACCTAATAAAATAATCAATGCGACGGGTGTTAGCGAAATCGATTTTGATAATGATGGTGACTTTGATTTATATATAAGTCGTGCTAACCCTTTACAAGCAGGCGATACGTTTTTTGATGCTAAAAGCCACACATTTGGTTTTTACACCAAGCGTGGACCATTTAAATATGATGACTTACTTATTGGCGATACGCTTAATTTAGTTAACTATCAATCACCTTATCCAAATCAAGATGTATTTGTAGGAGAGGGTGCCTATAAATACAAATTTGAAGGTGAAAGGCACAGTGGTCAAAACGTCAATATTGTTAGCAGTAATGGTCTAGGCTGGGCCGACACTCAACCTAATAAAGGTTTGTATGTTGGTTATATAGGCAATGATAAATGGCGTATGGCGGGTAATACCTTTTCACCTACAACGGGTGTTGTAACTGGTGTTAAACATTATACGGTAAATAAAAAGCCAGTGGCACCATCGGATTTACTGCTTAAAAATGAAAGTGGAAAATTTGTCGATGTGAGTGCTAAAGCTGGCATTAAAACAAATTTAAATACGACCGGCGTAAGCGTGGGAGATTTTAACAACAACGGCTACCAAGATTTGTTTGTTGTTAAACAAGGCAACTTGGTAACGCCTACATCGCAAATACTGTATTTAAATAATGGCGAGAACACATTTAGCCAAGCTCCTCATTCGGGATTAATAACAAACACCTTAGGTACTATTGGCTCAGGCGCAAATGTACTTGATTACAACTTAGACGGCCAGATCGATATTATTATGAATAACGACAGAGGTCAGTGGCACTTATTTAGTAACCAAGCCAATCACAATAATCACTATGCATTACTGCGTGTAAGTAATTCACTTAAGCATAATGCAAGCCCAATTGGTGCTATAGCGACACTTAAAGGCTGTGGTAAAACCCTAACAAGGCGAGTATCGCCTGATGCTGCACCTTATACACAATCATTTGATAACGTGGTGCATTTTGGTTTAGGTCAATGCAATAAAATAGATAGCGTAAGTGTGCGTTACAGTAATGGCGAAGTAATAAGTACATCTAAGGTTAGGGTAGATAAAGTAACTAATCTTTAAGGTAACAGAGTTAACTTTGAGAGGAAAAAAGCAAGGTTTGGCAACAGGCCTTGCTTTTTTCGCAAAAAATTAAGAGCAAAAGGGAGCAATCATGCATAAAAATAACATCACTCATCTTAAAAGTAAATTAGCGGGTTTAGTGTGCTTATTTACTGTGTTTGGTTGCAGTACACACACGACTCAAAGCAATAATAAAAGCATAAATAAAGGGGAAGTAAATGCATCTTTAGCGTCTGTTAAAACGTCTAATACAATGCTAAAGAATACGAGTTTATTTGCATCACTCCCTGATTATTGCCCAACCCCAGACGCTTTAGCTGTTTCTCCTACAGGAAAGCTTACTTTATCGTGCGTTAACTATGCCAATAAAGGGCTACAAGCGGGGGTGCTGGTTAATATTAATAATGACAAAACGTTTACTAAAATAGCCCAGTTATCGGGGCCAAATAATAAAGGAAAGGGTCGTCCTATGGGGCTTGCATATGCACCCGATGGTGCGTTATTTGTAGCAGATAACCAAGGCGCTGGCAAAGGTCGATTACTTAAACTTACCTTAAAAAATAACGCGGTTATTAACACTCAAGTCGTTGCCAAAGGTATGAGTTCGCCAAATGGTGTGCGCTATCAAAATGGCTATATTTACGTAACTCAACTGCGTGTGCCAAGTAAAAGCAAGGCAGAAACTCTCAGCGGAATATATCGTTTTAAGGCTACAGATAGCAATATATTAGTAACTAACAGTACAGATGATCCGCATTTATTGTTTTTGGCTAAAACAGCTAATAAGCAACGTAAATTTGGACTTGATGGCTTAGTGTTTGACTCACAGGGCAACTTGTTTGTGACTAATCTAGGTGACGACTTAATTTATAAATTAACGTTTGATGCAAACAACAATCTGCTTAGCCAAAGTACCTACGCAACGCTGCCAAAAGGAAGCGGACCTGATGGCCTAACGATTGACCCTCAAGGTAATTTATACGCAGCAGGTTTTCTAACGAATCAAGTTATAAAAATTGATAAACATCAAAATGTAACGGTTATTGCATCGTACCCCGATAACAATTCAGAAAATGGTGAATTAGACCAACCCGCCGATATTATTTATTATAAAGGCTCTTTGCTTATGTCGAATTTTGACTTGCTTACAGGTCCAGGCATTACCAATACTCGGCATGGGAAACCTTATACGGTAAGTGAAATTAAGTTACATGATAACTAATCGCTTAATTTAAAACTGTGTGTATTGCAGTGTATGTCAGAGCTTTAAATTTATGGGCAATACATCTATTTTACATCTATTTTATAGCTGTAAATACCCTAATGAGCATAAATTACTATTATAAACCCTCGTAAATTTCTTCCTGAATTGCTCAATTCTGGTCATTTTTGAACGACATTTTTTTGTTTTGTATAAAAATAAAAATACCTGTGCCATTTTCACTTAAATATTATGTATTTAAATTGTTTAAAAACATAAGTTTAAATTTACTCGTTTAAAAAAGAAACAAAAATGTAAAAATCAAAGTAAACAGCTTGTAAATGTAAACATCATATGTTTAACTTGATCGTAAGTTAAGCACCGTTTTTGAGATAAAACTAGGGTTCTAGAGCGTTCATTTATTTTATCGGCATTACTTAACTAATAATAAAAAACTGACGACATCAACATACACTGGCATTGAGACACACGATGCCGAAAAAAGGAGAGCACACAATGCAGCATAACTTTAGGTTATCAGCAGTCTCTGCAGCTATTATCGCTTCGCTTATTTCATCATCTGCTTTTGCACAAGAAGATGAAGAAAAAGAGAAAATAAAACTTCAAAAAGATATCGAAATAATTGAGGTTCAAGGAATCAAAAGTAGCTTACGAAAAGCGGTAAACGCAAAGCGTTTTTCTGACAATGTAAGTGACTCAATTCATGCTGAAGACGTAGGTAAATCCACAGATCAAAATATTGCTGATGCACTATCTAGAGTCACAGGGGTGAGTATTCAAGAAGAAGGCGGTGAAGGGACTCGCATATCAGTACGTGGTGCCGGACCATCTTTGAACCAAATATCAATGAATGGCGTCGCACTTACCGGCGGGCTAAGTACCGATGGCTCTAGTTCGGGCGCTACTAACGATAACAGTGTTGATTTAAGCTCATTTTCGTCAGATATATTGTCATCTATTGATGTAATTAAAACATCTTCTGCTGATAACGATGAAGGTTCGCTTGGTGCAAGTGTTGTTTTACGTACTGTAAAGCCTTTAGATCTAAATAAACCACGACGTTCTTTTACTGTTGAGGGGCGTTATAATGAATTTTCTGATGAAAATGACTCACGCATTAATTTTAGCTTTTCTGATAAATACTTCGACGACACCTTTGGTTTTATTATAACCGCCTCTAAAGATACACAAAAAACACGACAAGATCGTATCAATACTGATTGGGCTAACGGCGCAATTCCTATTGTTGATTTAGATGATGCAACGGGCCGTACAGCGCATGACACCGCTACAGGCAAAGCAATCAGGATACTTGGGAATCAACGTGATGCTGATGGAAATAAGCTTTTTGGTGAAAATGGAGAAGCATTATTAAACCCACTGAGTTCACTTAATAATTACGACCCTGAAACGCAAATATTGCATGAAGGTGATTTATTTGTTTTAGCGCGTGAGGTTATCGACTTTACATTAAATAATGACCAACGAGATCGTCTATCAGTATCGACCGGGTTTCAATACCGCCCAACAGACTCACTCGATATTCAGCTTGATATTACCCATACAGAGCAGGATGTATTAACCGACAGTCAGCGACTGCGTTTAAACATGGGGCCCGTTACACCTTTAATTCATCCAGGAGATGACAATACAGCATTAAACGGGGTTGATTTATCAACCAATACCTTACAGCAATCAAGTAGCCGCTCTACAGGTGGTAACTTTGTTCGCTCTTACGGTCTACGTGAAATAGATACAAACGTAGCGTCACTTGATATTGATTATCAAGTGACCGATGCACTGAATATGAATGTGCGCGCTGGTTTTTCTAAAACGACAGATGAAACACCAGACGATGATGAGAAAGATCGTTTCATCTCTATCAGTACAGCTACATGGGGCACAGCAGGTCGTCAGATAGTTGAATCAATGCCTGATGGCAGTCACGAAATGGTTGGCTACGACTGCGACGCTAATGGAGAATGTAGTTACTTAACAGGTGTTACACCGGGGGAGTTTGATGCCTTTGATGGTACGTCTAATGCGGTATACAGCCGTTTTAATCCGTATGACATGCAGCACAATCACTTAGGTAGTTTAGTGCTTCGTAAAAACAAATTAGCCGATACAAACAAGTCGCTTTTTGTTGATTTTGACTATGCGCTTGATGGCGACTTTATTAGATCGCTTGAGTTTGGAGTTAAGTGGACAAATCGTAAAAAAGATGTCTCTATTCAAAATAGAGCAACTACTAATGGCAGTGATTTAATAGATTTAGAAGACCCTGATCAAGCGTTTGAAGTACGTGGGCTTGGTACAATTCGTTTAGCCGATATAGTCGCTGATAGCGCCTATCCTTACGATAATTTTGGTGAAGATATTCAATCAGATCGCTCTGCACAGTTTTTTAATGGGTGGCCACTACTGGACGCAGAAAAAGCGCTTGAAATTGTATCAGGTAAAGATGCGGGCGAAGTAGGTATACGTGAAACCATTACAGGCAGTCGTAATATTGAAACCGAAACAAAGGCTGCTTATTTTAAAACAAATTTTGAACTTATGGATGGCCGTTTAACTGGTAACCTTGGCCTACGCTATGTGAAAGATGACACAACAGCAACAGGCGTTGGCGGTATTAACTATACGCGTTTTCCACAAATGGTTGATGCGTACAATTTGTTAGTTGAGCGTGGTTTAGCAAATACAAATTTAGATGCCTGCCCGGAAGCTGTTATGGGGGTATCTGACACGGGGCAGCCTGATCATCGTTACACACCAGCAAACGATGCTGAGCTACAAAACTGTTGGGCATGGCAAATTACTCATGCGTATAACCGCTCAAATCCAGCTACTTTCCCTATTGATCCGCAAACGGGTCAGTTTGTAATTCCTGGGGCTGATGGCAACACCGGACTAGGTGTAAATCAGCAGGTGTTTGTAGATGAAAAGGGCAATATTGTAGCTAACAATGCATTACCTTCTTTAATTTATGACAGCAACGGAAATTTAGTTCCAACGTCTGCTAATGCATGGGCACACTTTGCAAGTAACGGACAAATTTGGCCATTTTTAGACAGAACAACCTCATTTACAGGAACACAAGGTAGCGGACGTGAAGTTCAAGACCGTATTGCATGGGTAACAAAAAAAGGCGGACATGACGCTTATTTACCTAGCTTAAACTTAAATTATGCAGTTAACGACGAAATGATTGCACGTTTTGCAATTAGCAGAACCATGACCCGTCCTCGTTTTGATTCATTGAACCCACGTACACAAATATTCGAGCAACAATGGGACTCTGCTAATGGCTCAGCAGGGAATGCAAATTTAAAACCGCTTAAATCAACCAATCTCGATTTCTCTTATGAGTGGTACTTTAGCGATTCAGGCTTGCTGTCGGTAGCGTTCTTTTACAAAGATATGAAAGACTTTGAAGAAACGGTTGTTGTTCCGTATCACTACAAAGACGTTAGAACTGAATACGATTTACAAACAGCCGATTTATTACTTGATTACGATGAAAATAGAGCTCCAGGTGGCGAAGAAGATTGTATGCCACTTAGGCAAGTTGCGGGCTTTTTTGACCAATGGCGCATTGAATGTGACGTCGTAAACGTTACCACAGTAACTAATGGCAAAGGCGCAGATATTAAAGGTGTAGAACTAGGTTACAACCAAAACTATGACTTTTTACCAAGTTATTGGGGTGGCTTAGGTTTAAACATGAACTATACCTTCCAAGATTCAGAATCTGATCGTCAGCAGGTAGGTAATACCGATATATTTTTAAAACCACTACCACAACCTTACACTCCAAAGCATTCCCTAAATACAACACTGTATTGGGAACGAAAAGGGATTCAATTACGTTTAGCGAGTCGCTATACCGGGGAGCAATTAGTTAACCGAGGTTTAGTTGGCGGTGCTACATGGCAAGAAGCAACCCATCGTTTGGACTTTAGCTCAAGTTATAAAATTAATAAAAACTTTAGCATAACTTTTCAGGCACTTAACTTAACTGATGAAACTAACCGAATTTATTACACCAGTTCATTTACGCGTAATGCGTTTGAAGCTAACTCGCAAGAAGTTGTAATGGATGAAGGTAATGCAATTGAAGATGGCAGTGTAACTACTTCGCGTACAGCATCAGTTTGGAAAACAGGTCGTCAGTTCCGTGTTGGTCTTCGCGGTACATTTTAATTGAAACCTATTAAGCAGCATACACTAGTGTGCTGCACTACCTATTTGGGAGAGTAAGATGAAACACAACTTACTAATAAAAACAGCAATCAGCAGTGTAATTTTTTCAATATTAACAGGGTGTGGTGGAACAGATGAAGGTTACGACCCGCAGTTTAAATCTGATTCAGCACTTGTAGTCGATGCTGCAGTGATCACGAGCACATTTGATGAAGAGTCCGGAGTTCAAGAAATTGACTTACTACAAGGCGTTACAATCGACGGTACGCCCGCATCTGATTTTGGCGGGACTATAAACATAAGTGGTTTAGAGTTTACTGCTAATAATAACTTTATTACTCCACAAGCAGACGCAAACACCATTGCCTCACATAAAGTTTCACCATTTACCCAATCAAGTGATAGCACTAAATTAGTGGTGAATACCGATGCGTTTTCGGCGGCATTAAGACAATGCGACCAAACCGATGTAAGAGGCGCATTAGACAGTGATGGTAATCCCATTGCGGATGGGAATTTGGATTTTCCAAGCCAAGTTATTTATAACATTACCTATTCTATTGATAATGGCGCAAATCGCATACCCGGGGAGGCACTACCTAGCCGTACATTGCAATTAACGATCAATGCAATTGATGACCCTGTATCTGAAGTAACTGTTTCACCAATAGAGATCTCTGCAGGTGCTCAAGCAAATGTATTCGCATCAGCAATACCAAGTTACGCGTGTAACCCCGCACTTGTTTACTCAATTGCAGATGAAGATATTGCAACCATTGATGAAAATGGCCTTATTAGTGCTAAAAGTACCGGTGAAACGACTATTACAGCCACAAGTGTTGATAACCCCGAAGCTTCAGCAAGCGCCATACTTACAGTGACAGGTGCTTTTAGTCTTGCAATAACAAACGACGATAAAAACGAGTTAGGCGCTTCTTCAGGTAACAAGGACGTTCCAATCTGTGTGGTCAGTGGTGTAGAAGTCCAGCCGGCTTTACTAAACGCAGAGTTAAGCGGCGAATATACTTTTGATTGGACACTTAACGATGAAGTTTCATTTACGAAAAGCTTAACCGCAAAAAGCGGCTTTGGAGAAGTACTTGCCATTAAAGCACCTACAACAATAGACAGCTCAAATACGGTAACGGTTGGACTTATTGATGGCGATACAGCAAGTACACCTTTATCACTTATTTCGCAAAAAAGTATTACGGTTAATACTGTTAATAACCAAATGTGTGAGCCGGGTGTGTCTGAACACGAAGCAGGCTTTAACACCGACTTTAACCTCAATGGTGAAGGCGCACCTTATACCAAACACATTTAATTGATGAT
>NZ_MXQF01000058.1 GCF_002165575.1 Pseudoalteromonas sp. A601 | reverse complement strand
TGATTAATACAATCTAGAGCATTTTAAAAACCACGTTAGTTACTACGACGTGGTTTTTTGCGTTTAGAATGTATTTTATTGCATTGCAACGGCTAGTTGGTGATACAGGCCAATTCCGATGGTGACGTTAAAGGCAAAGGTTATTCCTAAAGAGCTAAGCATAGCAAGGCCGATGTCTGCTTTAGGGATCGCGGCTTTGATAGCCGCAGGGGCAGCAATATAGGAGGCACTCGCCACTAAACTTGCTAATACAACCACAGAGCCTAGCTCAAGATTTAACATTGTTCCAACTGTCACACCGATGACACCTAAAAACAGTGGTGAAATTAACGCGAATAAAGCAACACGCCAGTGGTGCCATGGAATAGGGCGCAGTGTTTTGGCCGCTGTTAAGCCCATTTCTAATAAAAATAAAGCCAACACAACCTTAAAGCTGCTGGTTAATAGGCTGGTGACTTGGCTACCTTGCTGCGTGCCGTACAGCATGCCGATGATCACGCCTCCCACTAAAAGGATAATGCTTTTATTGGTAAGAGTTTCATGCCAAAGTGCATTTAATGGCAGCGTGTGTGCTCCGCTGTTTTCGTTATCAAGTCGTCGGTATAGCAATAGGCCGACAATAATGGCAGGCAACTCCAGCATTACTAAATAAAGCGTTACTTCGGCACCAACCACTAACTGTGATGATTCTGCATAGGCCAGTGCTACCGCAAATGTCCCCGCGCTGACCGAGCCGTAATGGGCTGCAATACTTGCGCTATTAGCGACAGAAAGTCTAATAAGGTATTTTAAAACGGGGTAGAGCATCAGCGGAATAAGTGCTCCCAACAACATTACTGAGCCCATTTCTGGTAGCAACTGCCAGCTTAAATTACCGTGTAATACCATGCCGCCTTTTAAGCCGATGGTCAGCATTAATAGCAAACTTAAGGTGTCGTAAGTTGCTTTTGGAATAACAAGATCAGAACGTAAAACCCCCGCAACTAAACCCAAAACAAAAAACATTACAACAATATCAGGCACACCTTTCCCCTTTTAATTTAAAGTCTCGCTATTGTAGATAAAATCATGCATTGTATATAATAAAATGATTGGTAATTAGTTATAGATTATTATCTATGTGCCAATTAATACTAGAGGTGTTTAGATAACGATGGATTTAAGACATATTTCTTTTCGGCTGCTAGAAGTATTTATGAGTGTAGTAAAAACGGGCTCTATTAGTGAAACCGCTCGCAGTCTGCATTTAACTCAGCCTACGGTGTCACTACAAATGAAACGGTTGCAAGAAGCTGTTGGTGAACCATTAGTTCTTATGCAGCAACAAAAGTTAGTCGTAACCGAGGCCGGCCTTGAACTGTTTAAAACGTGTCAGCAAGTTTTTGGTCAGTTTGATGATTATAAAGATTTTTTAACTGAACTTCGAGGCGGTGAACGAGGGCGCTGTAAAATCGCCATGGTGAATACGGCACAATATATTTTGCCTAAACTACTGGGCCCTTATAGTAACTTGCATCCTCACGTTGAATTGCCACTAGAGATTGGTAATAGAGCTGAAGTGCTTGCTCGATTTGAACGAGGGGAAGATGATATTTATGTATTCAGCCACCCACCATCACTTGAACATGCTCAAGCGGCGCGGTTTTTACAAAACCCGCTTGAGTTTATTGTGCCCTTTGATCACCCCTTAGTAAATGCTACAGATATTAGTTTAGATCAACTTACGAGGTACCGTTTCTTATTACGTGAACCAGGATCAGCGACCCGCATGTTATTTGAAAGTGAGTTGCAAACGAGAGGGTTCGTGCTCAGCAACAGTGTTCAAATGGCCAGTAATGAAGCAATACGTGTTGCGGTTTCGTCAGGGATGGGAGTTGGGGTGCTTTCTCGTCACGTATTGCCGCAAGGGGAGCATGGCTTTAAAGTTCTAAAAGTAAAAGATACACAGCTTGCGAGCCATTGGTACTTTGTTGTGCGTACTGACCGTCATATATCTCATGCAGCACGTAGTTTTTTACAATTTGCGCAAAATCACTTAGAGCAATACCTTGATGCTCGTTGGGTGTGCAATGAGTTAAACGAACTTAAACTCAATTAATTTATTACTATTTAATGCTTGGTGTTGAATCTCTAAGTATTAAATTAGGTTGGAACACGTGATTTATTGTTATACCTGTGTGCTTGTATATATCTTTCAATACTAAATTAGCAGCCATTTTCCCCATCTCTGGCACTGGGTTGTTGATAGTGGTTAATGTTGGGTATAAGTAATTGGTGAATATCACGTTATCGTAACCCATAATGGCTAAGTCTCTAGGGAGATTAAACCCGTGTTCGCGAGCATACTTCATTGCACCAGAAGCCATTTCATCATTAGCGCAGACTAAAGCAGTAAATGTGGCTTTATTATCAATAAAGTGCTTCAAACCATCATTACCACCGGTTTCTTTAAAATCACCGATGTAAAATAAGTTTTCGTTAAAAGTTAAATCAAACTCAGCGAGTGCTCGCTTATGGCCTTTAAAACGGTCTGATGCATCGGGTTTGAATTGTGGTCCAGCGATATAGGCAATGTTAGTATGACCTTTAGTGATCATTGTTTTAGTCGCAAGGTAACCACCCATTTCATTGTCTAAACTGATGCAGTTATCTTTGATTTCTTCGACGTAACGACTCATTAAGTAGATTGGGGTTTTACCTTTACTAAGCCCAATTAAATACTCGTTTGATACCGCTTCAACATGGGCAATAATGGCGTCACAATTACGACTGATTAAAAACTCAAAACCACTTTTTTCTTTGCTTTCGTCACTGTGTCCGGGCGTAATAATGACGTGCTTACCTGCAGCGCGAAGTTGTTCTTCAATCGCTGACATCATCTGGCCGAAAAAGGGACCGTCAAGCTCTGAGACTAAAATGCCAACGCTGCTGGTTCTACTTGAGGCGAGTGAACGGGCAATCGAGCTTGGTTGATAACCAAGCTCTTGCATTGCTTCCATTACTTTTTTTTTGGTCTTTTTACTAACATAGTCATTATTGTTCATAACTCTGGACACAGTGGACAGGGATACGCCTGCAAGCTCTGATACCTGATAAATTGTCGCCATTGTTTTCCTAACTCTAATGCGTTGTTTTATATAATGCTTTATAAAGCAGTATTGTGTGTGTCCCGTAATTTACACATTACCGCGCCGAATTGCCAAGTCTTCTGTAATTTTTTGTGTCATTACTGAAGTAAGCGGGTAAATTAACATCAAGGCGGCACCTAAAAAAGCAAATGCAGCGGGGATCCAACTCATTAATAATTGCATACCTGGTAATGATTGGCTGATAGTTGATTCATCCATTCCGTTATAGCCATAACCTGCTAACACAACAAGCACTAATGCGCCGGCAAAACCACCACCGGTTTTTTGTACAAATGTACCTGCTGAATAAATTAGCCCAGTAGCGCGGCGGTGGTTTTTCCATTCAGAGTAATCGGCTGAGTCACCTAGCATACTGAAAAACAGTGTGGGCATCATGGCTGCAAAAAACTCCGCGGCACAACCAAAGGTAAATATTGCAACAATATTATCACTGGGCACCCAATAAAATGCGGTTGTTAACAACCCACTTAATACCAGCGAAATAATAAACAAATTACGCTTACCAAGCAGTTCAGCAAGCTTACCTGTAGCAAGTGCACCAAAAATAGACACCACTAATAAGGCGACAAAATATTGCCCCGCCATAAGTTCATCCGCCACTTGGTACTTAAAGTAATAGGCAATCACACCGTATTTGATGCCGTTGAACATCATGGTTAAAAAGCCGATACCGAGTAATATTAACCAAGGTTTATTGGTGAGTAAGTCAACCATGTCTTGCTGTGTGCCAGTTAAGCTTGATTGCGTTTTGTTAAGTAATTTTTTGATCACATAAGTCATTGCAGCCATAACAATAACGAAAAATAGGCCACTGTATATATCGCGATAATAAAAAAATAGGGTGGTTGCAAGCAGGGGTAAAATAATAAAGGGGAGGTTTTTAGTCAGATCTTTTAACTCTGTTTTCAAACTGCCTTCGTTTGATGAGTGGGGGATCACTCGCTCTTTGGTTGAGACAAAGGTGATTACCATGAGTGCAATGAGTAGTGCGGCGAATAAATACATGGTGAATTGGTAGCCTTTGGCATTATCGCCAGCACCAAAATAAGCAACTAACTCAGGCAAGAAGCCCATTACTAACAAGCCACCGGCAAAAGCGCCAGCAAAGCGGAAGCTCGAGAGCTTAGTGCGCTCAGTATCATCAGGAGTCATGACCCCCATTAAGGCTGAGTAGGGCACATTGCTTACAGTATATGCTAGTGTTAGACCAATATAAGTGACGTAGGCATAAATAAGCTTATTTGTTTCACTAAAGTCAGGTGTGGTAAAGCACAGCACCATAAACAAGCTTAAAAATGGGGCTGACCATAAAATCCATGGTCTAAACTTACCAAAGCGGGTGTGGGTGCGATCTGCAATCATACCCATAATTATATCGGTAACACCATCAGAGAGTCTTACTACCAAAAATAACATAGCAGCTGCGGCGGCTGAGATACCAAAGGTGTCGGTATAAAATACGGCAAGATAGGCAAGTGCACCACGCCAGACTAAGTTAGCGCCGGCATCGCCCATGGCATAGCCTATTTTTTCATATAAAGGGATTTTATTCACTGTGTGTGTTTCTTATTGTTGTTTAAATTGGCGGCCTAGTTTGTGAAAAATTCAGGCCGCTTGATAAAAGGGGTTATCTGCTAGTAATTAATTTACTATACGCAAGACCACTGGCTTTTACTGTACGTTGTTGAGTTTGATAATCAACGTAAACAATACCAAAACGTTTTAAGTAGCCTTCAGCCCATTCAAAATTGTCCATTAGGCTCCAAGCAAAATAACCGTCGACAACCACACCTTGCTCGGTTGCATTATGCAGCGCATTGAGATGGCCTTGATAGTAATTTATCCGATCTGCATCGTTCACCTCACCGTTTTGTATCGTATCAGCCATAGCTGCACCATTCTCGGTAATATAAATAGGCGGCAAGGTATATTTTTCATTTAATGAGACTAGTAAGTCCGTTAATGCTTGCGGGTAAATTTCCCAACCGATATCAGTTAATGGGCCTTGATGGGGTAGCTCATGATAAAAATCAGTGTCACTTGCTTGGTAATGCAAACGGGTATAAAAATTAACCCCTAAATAATCTAAAGGCTGAGCGATAATTTCCATATCTCCTGGCTGAATGTCAGGGCGCTGCTCAGGAGGGAGTTGATTGATTATGTCAGGGTATTTACCTTCCATCACAGGGCGCATATACCATTGGTTTATGTAATCATCAGCAAAGGCTGTGGCTTGTAAATCCGCATCAGACTGACTCACTGGGTAGCAAGGAGTAAAATTAAGCACGATGCCATTTAAAGCGTTAGGACAATTTTTGGCCAGTACTTGCATCGCTAAACCATGGCCTAATAATAAGTGATGCGCCGCTTTGCGACCATATTCACGACCCACAATACCTGGCGCATGTACTCCAATTTCGTAACCTAGGTATGAGCTACAAAACGGTTCGTTTAATGTTGCGTATGAGTGAACACGCTCGCCAAAGGCCGTACTGATTAAATCGGCGTATTTTGCATATTCATAAGCTGTGTTGCGATTTAACCACCCTCCATCATCTTCTAGGTATTGTGGTAAATCCCAATGGTAGAGCGTAACAAATGCTTTAATGTTTCTACGTTTAAGCTCATCTAAAATATCGGTATAAAATTTAACGCCTACCGGATTTAAGTGACCATCCGCTGTCATTACCCTAGGCCAAGATATTGATAAACGATAGGCATCTACGCCTAATGAGTCGATTAGTGCGATGTCATTAGGCCAATTATTATAGTGATCGCAAGCAACAAGCCCGTCGGAATTATCGGCAATTTTACCAGGTGTTGCGCAAAAGGTATCCCAAATGCATGGAAGTCGGTCGTCTGCACCGCCCTCAATTTGAAATGATGCTGTGGCAACACCAAAAGTAAACTCTTTGCTAAGAAGCGGTGAGTTAGCGGGTAATGATAGTTGTTTCATTAATAGAAAACCTCTGCTTGCTGATACGGTCGATAAACGTATTTCTTTAATTCAAATTTGTCATTTTGTGAAAGCGCTTCCACAATTAATTTGATTAATGCTCTGCTATGGTATTTAATGTGATTTAGGGAAGCGCTTCCATATTCAGGTTAGTGACTATTTCTTGGCAGGTCAATAGTTAAATTTAGATAACAATAAATACTTGCTGAAATGCTAAGAGTAAAACCACACTGGGGTGAATAAATGGGTCAGCCCTCGTTTTATAAACAACAAGTGACATAGGGTAGAGACAAAAATGATAAAACACTTACACACAACTAAGTTGCCTGCGCTTAGCTTATTAACAAGCTTGGCGATTCTTACAGGCTGCGCAAAAGATGATATTGATAAACAAACCGAGACGACTCAATCTTCACAGCAGGTTGAAGCGCCCACGAATAATCTAGATATATGGCCCAAGCTTGAGTATTCAGTCAAGCAAGATCCTAAACTTGAAGCGAAAATCAAAGATTACCTTGAATCGATGACACTTGAACAAAAAGTAGCACAAATGATTCAACCTGAAATCCGTGATATTAGCGTAGAAGATATGCGTAAATATGGCTTTGGTTCATATTTGAATGGCGGGGGATCGTTTCCTAATGCGAATAAACACGCAACACCACAAGATTGGATAGCCCTTGCTGAGGCAATGTATCAAGCATCGGTGGATGATTCGTTAGATGGCAGCGCGATCCCTACGATGTGGGGCACTGATGCCGTACACGGGCATAATAATGTTATTGGTGCCACGTTGTTCCCTCACAATATAGGATTAGGCGCTGCAAATAATCCTGATCTAATTGAAAAAATTGCTGCAGCAACCGCTATTGAAGTAATGGTAACAGGCATTGATTGGGTGTTTGCGCCAACCGTAGCCGTGGTACGTGATGACAGGTGGGGCCGCACCTATGAAGGGTATTCTGAAGATCCTGAAATTGTTCGTGAGTATGCTGCAGCTATCGTAAATGGTTTACAAGGCCATGCTGATGGCGACTTTTTAAGTGATAGTCGCGTTGTGAGTACAGTAAAACACTTTTTAGGTGATGGCGGCACTGTGACTGGCGATGATCAGGGTAATAATATTGACTCTGAAAAGGTGTTATTTGATATCCATGCGCAAGGCTATGTAGGTGGTTTGAGCGCTGGTAGTCAATCGGTGATGGCATCGTTTAATAGCTGGCACGGCAAGAAAAATCACGGTAATAAATACCTGCTCACGGATGTACTGAAAACAAAAATGGGCTTTGATGGCTTTGTTGTAGGTGACTGGAACGGTCATGGACAAGTGGCAGGTTGTGGCAATGAAAGCTGCCCGCAAGCGGTGAATGCTGGGCTTGATATCTTTATGGTGCCAACAGATGCTTGGAAACCTTTGTACGAAAATACAATTGCACAGGTTAAATCGGGTGAGATAGCCATGAATCGTATTGATGATGCCGTTTCTCGTATTTTAAGAGTGAAACTCAGAGCGGGTTTATTTGAAAAACCAAGTCCCGCGAAACGTCAATTTTCGGGTAAAACGCAGTTGATTGGTGCGCAAGCGCACCGTGATATTGCTCGCCAAGCAGTACGAGAATCATTGGTATTACTGAAAAATAAAAACAATATTTTACCGCTTTCTGCCAATTCACATGTTTTAGTGGCGGGTGATGGTGCAGACAACATTGGTAAACAGTCAGGTGGTTGGAGTATTACGTGGCAAGGCACCAATAATGAAAATGCGGATTTTCCCGGTGCGACATCAATTTACGCTGGCTTAGAGGCGCAAATAACCGCTGCTGGTGGTACGGCAACACTAAGTGCGCAAGGTGAATACGATAAAAAACCAGACGTGGCAATTGTTGTCTTTGGCGAAGAGCCTTATGCAGAAGGGCATGGCGATAGAGACAACCTAGAATTTGAACGCAATAATAAAAAGTCATTGGCGTTATTAAAGCAACTTAAATCACAGGGTATCCCTGTTGTGTCAGTATTTATATCTGGCCGCCCAATGTGGGTTAATGCTGAATTAAATGCATCAGATGCCTTTGTTGCGGCTTGGTTGCCTGGTACGCAAGGAGAAGGTATTGCTGATGTGCTGCTTACAAACGCTGAAGGTGGTATACAGCATGATTTTAAAGGTAAGTTATCGTTTTCATGGCCAAATACACCGCTGCAAACGACAGTCAATAGAGGCGATGATGACTATTCACCATTACTGCCGTATGGCTTTGGCTTAAGTTATGGTGATGGCAATACGCTGGCTGATGACTTAAATGAAGATTCAGGTGTGAGTATTGATAATTTAGCACCCCTAGCCATTTTTAATGGTGCAATGATTAATCCATGGCGATTATTTATAAAATCAGCAGACCAACAACAGCAAGTGACAAGTAATAGTGTGAAGTTTGCTGGGGTTGAATACCGAACAGAAGATAAAGATATTCAAGAAGATGCGATGTCATTTGTATTTACAGGTTCAGGTTTAGCGACAGCTGAAATCAACAGTAACTTTACGGAAGATAAGGTCGCTTATGTTGAGGCCAACTCAGCGCTAAGTTTTGAATACAAAATCAGCCAGTTACCAAGTTCTGCGTTTTATATTGCCATGACCTGTGAGCATGGCTGCGGCGCGCGTGTTGATATTAGTAATCAACTGCAGAGCGCAGAGTTAAACAGCTGGCAAACTCTTACTATTGATCTAAATTGTTTTGCCGAAAAAGGGCTTGATTTTGCCAGAGTAACGAGCCCTTTCTCTTTACAAACAGACGCTGATGCGGCTATTTCCATCGCGAATGTTAATTATGTGCCCCACAGCGCTACAGATGCCATGATGACCTGCCCAGGGAATTAAATGCTAAGTATACCAACTCAGTTAATATGTTAGTTGGTTGATATTTTGTTGTGTTGTCCAAAGCCCTTTAAGCAATTAAAGGGCTTTTTTAGCGGTTATTCAGCAGGGCAATATTGTTGTAAAAAGGCTTGGTGTGAGGGAAGTTGTGATACTCGTTGGCTAATTTGTTGTTTAATGCTATTTAAAAAGCGGGTTAATTCATCGTCACTCATTAAACTTGCAATCAAATGATGTTGTTTTGGCATTATCCCTTGTCCCAACATCACTTGCACCCACGAATCGACTCTGAAAATATCACCATCATCTAAAAATACCCGACCTGTTTGTTTAAATAAGCTAATTTTATGGGCAAGCGTGTCTGGCACTTCCATACTCTGGCAGTGTTGCCAAAACTCACTGTCAGTTCGATCAGTGACTTTATAATGCAGCACGATGAAATCGCGAATATTTTCGATCTCACTTTTAAGCTGCTTGTTGTATTCATTTATGGCTTGCTCTGTAATGCCATTAAATGGAAATAACCGCATAAAGCGAATAATGCCAGACATAATTAAATGAATACTGGTGGATTCAAGAGGTTCAACAAAGCCACTCGCTAAACCAAGCGCGAGGCAGTTTTTATTCCAACCTTTACGTCGACGGCCGGTTTTGAATTTTATAACCTTGGGCTCAGTTAAGGTTTCACCTTGGATATTATTTAGCAATAATTGCTTGGCATCAGCATCGGCGAGGTAGCGGCTGCAATACACTAGACCATTGCCGACCCGTTGTTGCAAAGGGATTTGCCATTGCCAGCCAGCATCATGGGCAATAGCCCGCGTGTAAGGGAGAATATCGTTACTGATGGCTTTAGTTTGCACGGCAATTGCACTGTCGCAAGGTAGTAAATGAGACCAATCCTCGTAGCCTGTATGCAGGGCTTGCTCGATTAATAGGCCTTTAAAACCAGTACAATCAATAAAGAAGTCTCCAGTGATAGTACTGTCACCCTCAAGAGATACGCTTTCAATATATCCATTATGGGGAGATTTATTGACACTGGTTATCTTTCCTTCGAGGCGCTTTACACCCAAACCTTCAGAAAAGTCGCGTAAAAATAACGCATAGCGAGTGGCATCCATATGAAAGGCATAGTTGATAGGGTTTTGTTGATTAAAAGCAAATTTACCTTGTTTAGCTGCTTGGAGTTCATAGCAGTATTGGCCAAACTCAGATTCTAAGCCAAGTGATAAACTATGGAGCCAAAAATGATGGAATTCGCCGGCCCAACATTCTTTACCTGTCATACCAAATGAGTGGATATAATCGGTTTCTTTTTGGCCCCAGTTTTCAAAACTGATCCCCAGTTTAAAACTCGCTTGGGTGGCTTTCATGAAGGCCTGCTCATTGATCCCTAATAACTTATGAAATGTGCGTATAGGCGGTATTGTAGCTTCGCCAACACCCACAGTGGCAATCTCATCTGATTCAATTAGCGTTACTGTGATATTTTTACCCAACAGTTTGCACAATGCTGCGCCTGCCATCCAACCGGCGGTTCCGCCGCCTGCGATCACCACATTTTTTATTTGTTTATTGTGCGTCATGTGTCAGCCTTGTTACTTAATAATTGATTTAATAGAGCGCGGTTTGAGGGCAGGCCATGCAAATACTTGGCTATTTTTTTACGGTTGTGCTGATAGAAATACTGCCCAACTTCAGGATTGTTAAATGCGTTGTTGCTGTTAGCTATTTGTGTTTTAAACCCCATACCATAAAGCACGTACTGGTAACTGGCAGAAGGGAAAACCTCCTCGTTTTCAATTAAATCAAACCGACTCGGCGTTTGATATTGCCACAGGTTCAGCAGCTCTTTTAAACGCGTAGGTGCACTACTAGGTGCTTTAATATCTTGCCAATATGGGCTGTCATTTCGTTCGCTTAATACATAGTGTAATTTTAAAAAGTCGATTACACGTTGCCATCGATAGTTAAAGCGGCTATTAAAGCGTGTAGCTAATAATGCCATATGTTCTCGGCTCTGTGGCATTTGTTCGCTTAGCATATTCAGTGACAGCTCCACCATAGCAAGTGCTGATGCTTCAAGGGGTTCTATAAACCCTTGTGACATACCAATCGCAAGGCAGTTTTTAACCCAAAACTGTGCTCGATAGCCTGGGGTAAAGTGTAAAGTGCGGGTTTGCAATTGAGCTGCTGCATCATGACCTATAGATTTGGCAGCATATTGCTTTAAAGTGTCGATTGCGGTTTGTTCATCACAATACTGACTGCTATAGGTATAACCAATGCCTCGGCGACTGGGTAAGCCTATATCCCATATCCAACCAAATTGCTGCGCTGTTGATAAGGTCGCTGAAGCGATATCTTGTTGTTGCTTTGTATAAGGAAGGTGCGCTGCAATAGCGCTGTTATTAAATAATATATGATCTTGAGTCATTAATGGTGTGTTGTAGTGCTCGCCAATCAAACGAGCATGACTCCCTGAGCAATCAATAAATAAGTCAGCACATAGGTTGCCATGATGAGATGTTTGTAAGTATTCAATATAGCCATCAAGGTCATTGTGCACAGAAGTTACATCATCAATAATGTGCTCAACCCCAAGATTATTGACACAATGCTGGTTTAAAAATGTGGCAAACTTTCCTGCATCAAGATGATAGCCATAATTAGTAACCGCAGCGTACTCGGGGGTATTGAGCTGTTTTGGAGCTAAAGCGGCTTGGCAAACAAAGCTTTGCATATTAACAGCATCTGCATACTTTTGGCTTGCAGCATGTTGCTGCCAATAGGCGTGTAAGTCAGTGTCTAAATAGCCTGAGGGCGTCATAAAGGGGTGGTAGTAGTTTTCACCCGCCGTTAAATTACGCCAGTTAATAAATTTAGAGCCTTGCTTAAACGATGCATCACAGTGACGTAAAAAGTCGACTTCCTTAATACCAATCCGCTTTAAGGTATTGCGCATAGATGGCCAAGTACCTTCACCAACACCTGAAATAGCGATGTTAGCGGATTCAATTAATGTGATTTTTTTATCTGGGTGCTCAGCGGCAAGTAGCCCTGCACTTAGCCAGCCTGCTGAGCCGCCGCCTAACACCACAATATGTTGTATTGTTTTATTCATAGATTGAGCGCTTTTATTTTTACTTGAATTCAAGTATTAAGTGCAATCATT
>NZ_MXQF01000057.1 GCF_002165575.1 Pseudoalteromonas sp. A601 | reverse complement strand
GAGTTAGTTGAAGAAGACGATGAATTTGATTCAGACGACATTGACAGTCTTATTGATGAAGCGGCCGAGCCAGAACCTGCAGCAGAGCAGCCTGCGGAGTTAGTTGAAGAAGATGATGAATTTGATTTAGATGATATAGAAGAGCTTGCCGATGATCGTAACTCTGAGTTAGATGAAGCTCTTGCCGATTCGATTGAAGAGTTATCAGGTGCAGAAGACGATCTCAATATTGATGAAGTAGAAAACATTGCATCTTCACTTACAGACGAGCCAGAGCTAGAAGACGAGCCAGCGCTAGAAGATGATCCAGAGCTAAAAGACGAACCAGAGCTTGAAGCCGAGCCAACGCTTGAAGCTGAGCCAGAGCTAGAAGATGAACCGGAACTAGAAGACGAGCCAGAGTTTGAAGTTGAGCCGGAGCTTGAAGACGAGCCAGAACTAGAAGCTGAGCCGGAGCTAGAAGCTGAACCAGAACTTGAAGCTGAGCTAGAACTTGAAGATGAGCCTGAACTAGAAGATGAACCGGAACTAGAAGATGAACCGGAACTAGAAGACGAGCCAGAGTTTGAAGCTGAGCTGGAGCTTGAAGACGAGCCAGAGTTTGAAGCTGAACCAGAACTAGAAGCTGAGCCTGAATTAGATGAAGCGCCATCAGAAGTGGAGATGGATGAGGACGATTTATTAGATGAATATAACGATCCATCACTAAAAAGTGTTGATGAACTCCTAAATGAGCTTCAGCAAGAAGATGACTACGTACCAACGCCAGAGTGGTCTAATGTTGATGATCTCAATAAAGAGTTAAACGAAGCACTCGATGATGAAATCGAAGAAGTCGAAATTGATTTAGGTGATGACCCTCTTGCTGATGAAGAGGCCACCCCAGATCTTGAGCAAGAAAGTGAAGAGCTTGACAGTGAACTTGTTACACCCAGCGAAGAACTTGAAGAGTATCCAGAGCTGGAGTTAGATAGCGAAGAGCTAGTTGAAGAAGTAACCCAAGATACTGGCGAGTTACAAGTAAGCCAAGCCGAGCAAGATCTTGCCAGTGCGATGGCAGGTGGACAAGACTTAGATAGCTTAGAACACGATTTTGATGACGAGCAGCTAATTGAGGATGAGTTACTTGACGATGTATTGTTAGATAACCCAACAGATATAGCTGAAACAACAGAGCCTGAGCCAGCGCAAGCAGATACCTCTATTTCTGAAGATGCAATAAGTGAATCACAGCAAACAGAGCAGGATTCATCTGATCAGTTACAACAGGATGAGCAAGCAGATGTACAGCTAAGCCAAGCTGAACAAGACCTCGCTGATGCTATGTCAAACAATCAAGATTTTGACTCATTAGAGCAAGACTTTGATGACGAGCCATTAATGGGTGATGAGCTGCTTGCTGATGATCAAGACAATGTTGAAAATGAAGAGCAGATCCAGCATGAGCCAACATTTGATAGTCACGATGTTGACAATGATGAACTCAATGAAGAGTTACTAAGTGGCTCAAATAGCGGCGATGTAGCTAATGAGTTAGAAAGCACAATTGATGAAAGTAACTTATCTGATGATCAGCTCGATGATGATTTTATGGCTGATCTTACGCAAACAGATTTTGATGCATTACTCAGTGAACTTGCCGAGCCTGAGCCACTTAATTTAGATGATAGTGCAGAGTTTGACGTTGATTTTAATGCGCTGCTAAATGAAGACTTAGCAGAGCTTGATGAATTAACGGAAGATGTTGATGTGCCAGCTGCCCCACAGGCAGACCAAGTTACTGATGATGATTTTGTTGATATTGATGCTTTAATTGAACAAAGTGACGATGCAACAGCAGAGCATGAACCTTATGATGACGTGGATATGGATGTTGGCTTAGGTGAGTTTGATGCTTTATTAGCAGGCGATAACCCGACTGATGTTGATTTAGAAAGTGGTGGTTACTCAGCAAAACTCGACTTAGCCAGGGCATATATTGAAATTGACGATATGGACTCCGCACTTGATGCGATTGAGGATGTCATTGCCAATGGCCCTGAAGAAGTACAGCAAGAAGCGCAGAGCTTAAAAGCCAAATTGGTGTAAAAAATAACAGTTAGCAGCAAAGGGCATGAACGCGAGTTTATGCCCTTTTTGCTTTTATTAGCTTGCTATATAGCATAAAATGCCCCGTTCATTAGTACAGTAGGTAAAGCAGTAATTATGCGAGTAGCACTTGGAGTTGAATACAATGGCGCCCGATACAGTGGTTGGCAGCGTCAGTCACATGTTAATAGTGTACAACAAGAAGTAGAGACAGCGCTTTCGCGTATTTGTAATCATCCGGTTGAAATCGTGTGCGCGGGGCGTACTGATGCTGGCGTACATGGTACTGGTCAAGTGGTACACTTTGAAACAGACGCTGAGCGTGAAATGGTGGCCTTTACTATGGGTATGAACACCTTATTACCTAAAGATATTGCGATTCGCTTTGCCAAACCTGTCAGTGAAGATTTTCACGCCCGCTTTAGTGCGACCGCAAGACGTTACCGCTACGTAATCTACAATTATTCATACCGCGGTGCCATTATGAATGAGGGAGTTACGCACTTTCATCACCCTTTAGATGAAGTGAAAATGCAACAAGCTTGTCAGTATCTAATCGGTGAGCATGACTTTACTTCGTTCCGAGCATTACACTGCCAAGCTAATACAGCTAATCGTACTATTCATCATTTATCAGTGGAACGCCAGGGTGATTATGTGATCATTGATATTAAAGCCAATGCTTTTTTACATCATATGGTGCGTAATATTACTGGCTGTTTGATGGATATTGGCTTGCATAAGCATCAGCCTGTTTGGTTGAAAGAATTATTGGATTTAAAAGAGCGCGCAAAAGCCAGTGCCACGGCCAAAGCAGCGGGTTTGTATTTAGTTGACGTGGATTACCCTGCACAATTTGAAATACCATCAACCCCTTTAGGGCCGTTGTTTTTGGCAGATTCAGATAAATAAGTGTTTTAAGACGGTAAAAACTCGCAGTCATCTCACTACTAAGACCAGTTTTTTATACCGTCTGCGCGTAATTCATGTTTTAATTGAAAAAATTGTCTGCCTGTATATATGGGCAGGAAGCGACACAGAACAGCATTAAGAGAGTTGCAAATGAGTTGGTTAGAAAAAATCTTACCTAAAACGACAAAATCTTCAGGCCGTAAAGAGATCCCTGAAGGTGTTTGGGCTAAATGTACAGATTGTGATTCGATTTTATATAAAGCAGAATTAGAAAAATCATTAAATGTCTGCCCTAAGTGCGATCACCATATGCGTGTGAGTGGGCGTAAACGCCTAGAGCATTTCCTTGATGATGCAGATCGTCAAGAGCTTGGCATTGAACACGAGCCAAAAGATGTTTTAAAATTTAAAGATTCTAAAAAATATTCAGACCGTATTAGTGCAGCGCAAAAAGCCAGTGGTGAAAAAGACGCACTAGTTGCAATGAAAGGTCGCCTTAAGGGTATTCCAGTTGCCGCTGTTGCATTTGAGTTCTCATTTATGGGTGGCTCAATGGCGTCGGTTGTTGGCGCGCGTTTTGTTGATGCCGTTGACCAATGCTTAGAGCATAACATGCCGCTTATTTGTTTTTCTGCCTCAGGCGGTGCACGTATGCAAGAAGCGCTGATGTCGCTAATGCAAATGGCTAAAACCAGTGCTGCACTTGCTAAAATGAGCGAAAAAGGCTTGCCGTTTATCTCTGTTATGACCGACCCTACAATGGGTGGTGTATCAGCGTCATTAGCAATGTTAGGTGATATCAATGTTGCAGAGCCAAAAGCGTTAATTGGTTTTGCTGGGCCTCGCGTCATCGAACAAACAGTACGTGAAACCTTACCTGAAGGTTTCCAGCGCAGTGAATTCTTATTAGAGCACGGTGCAATCGACATGATTGTAGATCGTCGTGAGATGCGCGATACGCTAGCACGTGTACTGGCTAAATTTATGAACTTGCCTTCTACCGAACAAGAGCATAGAGTAGCGTAAATTTCAGCTTAACTGATTACACGCTATGACAAAAAGTATTCCTAGCCAATCATCAAGCCTTGATGATTGGCTTTGTTATTTAGAAAGTGTTCACCCTGCAAATATTGCTATGGGCCTCGAACGCGTAGCCGATGTTGCCAACAATATTGGTTTATTAGACACCCCAAGTAAAATTATTTTGATTGCTGGAACGAACGGTAAAGGCACCACTGCGCGTTGTTTAGAGTCATTATTATTGGCTCAAGGTTACAGCGTGGGCACGTATGCGTCTCCGCATTTAATTCATTACAATGAACGGGTGCGTATAAATGGTGCTGAGCTAGATGATCAATTCCATGTTGATGCTTTTGATTTGTTAGAGCAGGGCCGTGGTGAAACTCCATTAACATATTTTGAATTTGGTACTTTGGGTGCGCTGGCTATATTTAAACGCCATAGCGTGGATTACGTGCTGCTTGAAGTGGGTTTGGGTGGTCGGTTTGATGCAACCAACATTGTTACCCCGTATGCTAGTGTTATTACTACGATTGATTTAGACCATAAAGAATACCTCGGTGATACCCGCGAATTAGTTGGCTATGATAAAGCCGGTATTTTTAGAACGGCGACCCCAGCAATTATTGGTGATTTAAATATACCTCATACAGTAACCGACTACGGTACTGACATTGCGGCTAATATGTACCTATCTGGCCAAGATTTCATGTTTAATGAGCAAGCAGAAAGCTTCAGCTGGCAATTTAATGAGCTGAGCTATCAGTTCGAAAAACCGGGTATACCGTGTCAAAATGCAGCGACTGCATTGACAACTTTGGCGGTTCTTGATTTATTACCAACACAAGAGGTAATAAAAGATTGCCTCACAAACCTTGTGGTAGAAGGGCGTTTTCAACAGCTCAGTACTGCGCCTTTGGTGTATACGGATGTAGCCCATAACCCTGAATCGGCCCGTTACTTAACGCAAAAGTTAAAGCACTTGCGAGATCAAGGCTTTAAAGTTCATGCGTTAGTCGCTATGCTTGCAGATAAAGACAAAGTTGCTGTTTTGAGCGAAGTAAACGCTGTGGTTGATCAGTGGCACCTTGCTGGGCTTGACTGTTACCGTGGTGATACAGTAAAAAATCTAGCAAAAGCAATGGACAATGTGTGCACTGATGCACCGCAAACTCAGCATCAAAGTGTTGAGCAGGCGTTAAATAGTGTGTTGCCAAGTATTGATGAGCAATCAGTGTTAATTATTTTTGGCTCATTCTTTACGGTTGCAGCAGCAATTCAATATTGGAAAAAATAGAGAGAAATACGGTGAACTCAGGCTTTATAAATCGTTTAGTCGGCACAAGCATTGTAGTAATTGCAGCTATTATATTTATTCCAAATATTTTGGATGGCGAGAAAGTACATTATAAAGAAGGCTTCAAAGCCATCCCTGAACGTCCTGAGTTCAAAACTATTGATTTACAAGAAGCCATCGATGACAGTGTAGCGCATGTTGAACAAACCGATACACAAGCCATTGAAGATATTTCCAGTGATGACGCACTACTTGAAGAGAAAACTGAAACGGGTGACGCAGTAGCTGAATTTGCCGATGAGCAAAAAGTGGTTACAGTGTCAGCCCCAAGCAATGAATCAACAGCACAAGTTGTTCCTAAAGTTGTTAAACCTCAGCCTGAGCCTACTCGTAAGCCAGAAGAGAACCTCACTAAAATGGCTTATGTGATTCAATTAGGCAGTTTTTCTCATGCGGCTAATGTTAAATCTCTGCAAGCTAAACTCACGGCAAAAGGTTTTAAAACCTTTACTCGCCCTGTTAAGACGCCAAACGGTACTTTAACCAAAGTTTTTGTAGGTCCATCGCTGGATAAAGCGCAACTTCAAAGCAAACTACCTGAATTAAAACAACTTACAAAATTAAACGGTAAGGTTACGCAATTCGAAGTAACAAAATGATCTGGCATTTAGCGTCATCCTCTTATAGAATGCGCCCCAAATTAACGACTAGTTGGTTATTATGATCTGGGTTGATTACGCCATACTTGGCATTATTGCACTGTCTACTATCATAGGTTTAATTCGTGGCTTTATAAAAGAAGCAATGTCTTTAGCTGTATGGGCTGGTGCATTCATCATCTCTAGTTTGTTTTATCAATATTTAGCCTCCTTCCTAACCAGTATTTCTGAACCCCTTTTAAGAAATGCAGCGGCCATAGCCATATTATTCTTTGCGACGCTATTGTTAGGCGGAATGTTAAACTACCTCTTAGGTGAACTTGTACAACGTACAGGCTTATCTGGCACCGACCGTGTTTTTGGCATTGTCTTTGGTGCACTGCGTGGCGTGTTGGTCGTGAGCGCGTTACTCTTCTTTCTTGATGCTTTTACTGGTGCGCCAAATACGCATTGGTGGGGTAATTCTATTTTGATCCCAGAATTTGGCTTTGTTGTTGAGTGGTTTTTTTCATACCTCGAAAACAATTCAAGCTTTTTAAATTCGGTCAACCGTTAATCACCGAGGAAAAATTGCATGTGCGGTATCGTTGGAATAGTCGGAACATCTCCTGTAAATCAGGCGATATATGATGGCTTAACTGTTTTGCAACACCGTGGTCAAGATGCTGCGGGCATCATTACCATTGAAAACAACACCTTTAGTTTACGTAAAGCAAATGGCTTAGTGAAAGATGTTTTTCACACTCGCCATATGAAACGCTTACAAGGTACTATTGGTATTGGCCACGTACGCTACCCGACTGCTGGTTCGTCTAGCTCGTCAGAAGCACAACCTTTTTATGTTAACTCACCGTTTGGTATTGCGCTTGCGCATAATGGTAACTTAACTAATGCAGAGCAGCTTAAAGAGCAGCTATTCTCTGAAGCTCGCCGTCACGTTAATACCACTTCAGATTCTGAAATCTTACTTAACATCATGGCTCATGAACTAAGTAAAGCAGACAAGTTAAAACTTGATCCTGAAGATATTTTTACTGCGGTTACTGAAGTTATCAACAAAGTGCAGGGCGGCTATGCTGCTATTGCGATGGTTATTGGCCATGGTGTACTGGCATTTCGTGACCCTAATGGCATTCGTCCATTGGTATTTGGTAAGCGTGAATCTGCAAGCGGTACAGAATACATGTTCGCTTCAGAAAGTGTGGCACTAAAAACTGATGGTTTTGAGTTTGTACGAGATGTAGCACCAGGTGAAGCAATTTACGTGACTGAAGCCGGAGAGTTTTATTCTCAAGCTTGTGCTGAAAAAGCGTCTTATTCACCGTGTATCTTTGAGTTTGTTTATTTTGCGCGTCCAGATTCAAACATAGACCGTATGTCGGTATATGCAACACGCGTAAACATGGGCACTAAGTTAGGTGAAAAAATAGCGCGTGACTGGGCTGATAAAGACATTGACGTGGTTATCCCTATCCCTGAAACATCATGTGATGTTGCTCTTGAGATTGCCCGTGTTCTTGACTTACCTTATCGCCAGGGCTTTGTTAAAAACCGCTACATTGGCCGTACGTTTATCATGCCTGGCCAAGAAATGCGTAAAAAGTCAGTGCGTCAAAAACTTAATGCTATTGATCGCGAGTTCAAAGGTAAGAATGTGTTGTTGGTCGATGACTCAATTGTACGTGGGACTACTTCAGCACAAATCGTAGAAATGGCCCGTGAGTCAGGCGCTAAGAATGTTTACTTTGCGTCAGCTGCGCCAGAAATTCGCTTCCCGAATGTGTATGGTATTGATATGCCATCAGCTGCTGAGCTAATTGCTCATGGCCGTGAAGTTGAAGACATCAACGCAAGTATTGGCGCTGATGGCTTAATTTTCCAATCTTTAGATGATTTGATAGCTGCAGTTCGCCAAGAAAATCCAGAGATAAGCCGTTTTGAAACCTCTGTATTTGATGGTCAATACATTACTGGTGGCATCGATCAAGATTACCTAAATCGTATTGATAGATTACGTAATGACTCAGCTAAGACTACCCGTGAAAGCGCGATGTCTTCTGGTTTAGAGTTACATAATCAAGAAGAAAACGGCTCAGACTAATACGTTTGGTTAGCCTGTTTAGAAATAAAAAAAGGAGCTAAGTTTAGCTCCTTTTTTGTAAAGGAAAGGAAATAACGAACACTCTATATACTATTATATTTATACCGCTTTTTACTTCTTACTACTGCCGAACATCACTCTATCAACATCTACACTATGTAAAGGTTGGATCAACAATTCCATTAGTCCAAAGCATTGCTGTAACAGCCAAAATAATGACCAGCAATATAAGCCCGCATGTCACCACTGAGCTTGCATAAATAAAGCCACGCTCTTGGGGGATATGCATTAAAATTGGTACGCCGGTGTAAAGTAAATACACCGAATAAGCCAATGCAACCATGCCAATACATACAACAAACCAAAGCTCGGGTAAAAACGCTGCCAACGCTGACATAAACACAGGTGTAGATGTATAGGCTGCAAGCTCTAAGGTTTGCGTAAAGGTAGGCTCTGCACCAAATGTTACCGCCATCCAGTGTGCCAAATAAGCCAGTGCGAACACACCCACAATTAAGGCTGCATACATGGCAACTGCAATTAACATAGCACTATCGTGAGTTAAGAATACTGGGTTACCTGTGCCAATGCTCCAACCTAAATAGACTGAAGAATAATAACCCATAGCTGATGGAAATAACGCAATCAGTAATATATGCGATAAGCTATAGGTTAAGCTCTCATGACGGTTGTCTATGGTTTGCCACTCTTCGAGTGGGTGGGCATAGATGCCCCATAAGTGGTTTAATATCATTGTTTGCCCCTTAAAAAAGTTGTCTGCTGTTTTATTTTTATACAGCTTGTATTAAGTTATGGTTCAGTTGTTGGGGCTTGTCAAGGAACAGCGATTCAGCGAGTGCTATTAGACCTTAGTTGAAAGGTGGCTTTATCTTATTCTCTGGTTATTTTCGTGGTAAAATACTTGCAATAAAACTATTTATATAAGCAGTTCAAACCGTGCCTTACAGCGAACTTTTACAACCAATCAATAATTTTCTTCAGTGCGAAACCCCACAAGCTTGGATAGATGAAGCAGTAAAACCAGAGAACTTAAATGTTTTACTGATTGATCACCTGATATGTGAGCTTAAGGCTGCGCAGTCTGCTATGTTCTTAATTCGCAAGTACGCGGTTGATAAACAAAGTAGCGATGCACTGCTAGAGTGGCTCAAGCCATTTGAAACACTCATCTATAAGCGTGAAGGTAATTGGCAAGATTTAGCGGCTAAGAATAAGTTGAATAAATCGGTGATCCCAAAATCGGATTCACCCTATGGGCAAGACTTGGTTGATAAGATGGTGATGTTGATAAAAGAAGAGCTGCACCATTTTTATCAAGTGCTCGAGATTATGGATGAATACGGTGTTGAATACCAAAGTATTACGCCATGTCGTTATGCAAAGGGCATGCTCCGGCATGTTAAAACCTATGAGCCTGATGCATTAGTCGATAAGCTTATAGTGGGCGCTTACATTGAGGCGCGCTCGTGTGAACGCTTTGCCAAACTGGCCCCGTATTTAGATAAGCGTTTAGGTGATTTTTATATTTCATTACTACGCTCTGAAGCCCGTCATTATCAAGACTACTTAACACTCGCACAAGAAATCGCGGATTTTGATATCACAGAGCGCGTTGAATTTTTTGCTGAAAAAGAGCGAGAGTTGATTATAACTTCTGATACTGACTTTAAGTTCCACTCAGGTGTGCCGAATTTATAAGTGCGCTATGCTCGACTCTAATATAATAAAAATTATAAGGATATTTAATGAAGAAGTTAATTGGGTTTTTATCACTCTTTAGTGTATCTGTTTGGGCTAATGAAGGAGGGGTTCCTGCCTTTTTTAATTCAGAATCAAATAAAGAATACCTTGCGCTCATAGAGCATTTTGTTGATGTGTTGCCAAAAATGGCAATCCTGAATTTTTAAGTGTATTAGCGTCCCCTTATGGTTTATTAGATGTACAGGCAACGAAGTTTAGTGATGATTTAGATAAGAATAGTTTCTCTAATTTTAATATGGGTGTTATGGGCTCTGCTATTTTTGATGCAAAGCAAAGCTATACGACAGATTTACCGAACCGTGTTTTGTGTCATCAAAACAGCTGCAGAAAACCGAGGTTAGCATATGCGCGAGAACTTATTATTCATATCAATACCATAGAAGCGTTTTTTACTGAAAATCCAACGATAAATTTAGTGAGCGTTTTAGACCAGTATGTTTATCGTGTTAATAATGCCTTTTATACGCCAGACAGTGTAATTGATTATAAACCGTCGGCTGAAGCTGGCTTTGTGCCGTCGGCTGATTTTAAGCAGTATTTTAGTGCCATTGAACGAACCCCCTATTATAAAATTGAAGAGCAAACATTGGCTATTCGACAGCTTATGCTTAAAACAGGGATGAGTGTGATACACCGCAGCGAGGATTCATTGTTACGTATAATCGTGTCGGGTATTAGTAATAACCAATGGGGAGTGGCTTACAGTGCTAATAGTCGTTATGTGCCAGTGATCGGTGAACGAAATTTACAAGGCTTTGAATACGATGATGTTGTAAAATTAGCCGATAATACTTTTTACTATCAGACTAATTGATATTATTCATTTTCTTCAAATGGCTCGTTAATTAGTGTTTGTTGTTTTTCGGTTACAACAAGGTAGGAGCCTTGGCTGTACCAGTCACCTAAAACTGTGCGAGTCAATTGTGTACCAGCCACATTATAGTGGTGTACGTCAGGGCGGTGAGTATGGCCGTGTATCATATTAGTGACTTGGTGTTTAGCAAAAACATCAAGTACGGCGTCTTCGGTCACGTCGAGAATGTCTAAGGATTTACCAGCTTGGTTTTGTTTTGACTTTTCGCGGGCTTTTGTTGCTACGCCTCTGCGATACCACAGAGGGAGTGCCAACATTAAACGCGGCCACCACCAACCACGACCTTTTTTACGAAATTTTTGATACTCAATATCTTGAGTACACATTTCATCGCCATGCAAAATGACAGTAGGTGTGCCGTATAAATCAATCACGGTTTGCTCATCGAGTAGGGTCATACCGGCTTTTTTGGCGTAGCCATTTCGCATGATAAAGTCACGGTTACCATGAATAAAAAACACTGGCGTACCGTTGTCGCTTACTTGTTTAAGGCGTGCAGCGACTTCACTGGATAATGGCGTGACATAATCGTCGCCTACCCATACTTCAAAAAAATCACCTAAGATATATAAAGCATCGACACCTTTATTAATAATGTGGCTATCTAAAAACTGGTAAAACGCAGCACTTATATCAGGGCGGCTTTCAGTGAGGTGAAGATCGGCTATAAAATAGGTTTGGCGCATGATGACTCAAGAGTTAGTACAGAGAAAGAAAAAGCGGATGATTTCATCCGCTTTTAGCTGAAAAGCTAACTTAGTTTACCGTTACGCTTTTGATAATAACATCATCAAGTGGTACATCTTGATGAAAGCCTGAGCTACCTGTAGCAACGGCTTTGATTTTCTCAACCACATCCATGCCTTCAACAACTTCAGCAAATACGCAGTAACCCCAACCTTGTGAAGTTTCGCTGCTAAAGTTTAAGAAGTCATTGTCGTTCACGTTAATGAAAAACTGGGCTGTCGCTGAATGTGGATCCGGTGTACGTGCCATAGCCAATGTGCCTTTTTTATTTGAAAGGCCATTGTTTGCTTCGTTTTGAATAGGATCATGTACTTCTTTTTGTGTCATACCAGGCTCAAAACCACCACCTTGAACCATAAAGCCATCAATTACGCGGTGGAAGATTGTACCGTCGTAAAAGCCTGCATTTGCATACTGTAAAAAGTTTTTAACAGTGTTTGGTGCTTCGGTTTTGTGCATGTTAATGGTGATATCACCAAAGTTTGTATGTAGAACAACCATGAGGTTTCCTATTAGCTGATTTATTTGGCGCTATTTTATCTTAGTTAGCTAAGATTAACAAAGTGCTTATTGATTTGATAAAGCGCTAGAGCAGGGGCTTTGCAAGTGGTAACATAGTCAATCAAGTAAATAGTCAAGGACTTAAAATAAATGGTAAATATATACAACACACTCACGCGTCAAAAAGAGCAGTTTAAACCTATGGTCGAAGGAAAAATCGACATGTATGTGTGTGGTATCACCATTTATGATTACTGTCACATTGGTCATGCTCGTACATTTGTTGGTTTTGACGTGATTGTACGTTATCTTCGCCACCTTGGTTATGATTTAAAATATGTGCGTAATATCACCGATGTAGATGATAAAATTATCAAGCGAGCCAATGAAAACGGCGAAGCTATTAATGACTTAACCACCCGTATGACTGTCGCTATGCATGAAGATTTTGATAGCTTAAACATGTTGCGCCCAGATATTGAACCGAAAGTCACGGGGCACATGGATGAGATCATCGAAATGGTCGAGCGTTTGATTACAAAAGGCCATGCCTATGTTGCTGCAGATGGCGATGTACTGTTTGACGTATCTACATTTGAGCAATATGGCGCGTTATCGCAACAAGATTTAACTATGCTGCAAGCAGGTTCGCGTGTTGAAGTTGCGCAAGATAAAGACGATCCACTTGATTTTGTATTGTGGAAGAAAGCCAAAGCAGGTGAGCCATCGTGGTCTTCACCTTGGGGCGAAGGCCGTCCTGGTTGGCACATTGAATGTTCAGCAATGAGCTCAAAGCATTTAGGCGAGCATTTTGATATTCACGGTGGCGGCTCAGACTTACAATTTCCACACCATGAGAATGAAATCGCGCAATCATGCTGTGCAAATAATGGTAAATACGTGAATACGTGGATCCACACCGGAATGGTGCAGGTAAATAAAGAAAAGATGTCTAAATCATTAGATAACTTTTTTACTGTACGCGATGTACTTAAAGAGTATGACGCTGAGTCGGTACGTTACTTTTTGATTTCAGGTCATTACCGTAGCCAGCTAAATTACTCGCAAGAGAATTTAGATCAAGCCCGTTCTTCACTTGAACGTATTTATACTGCACTTCGTGGTGTTAAGCCTATCGTATGTGAGCTTGAGGGCAACGAGTATATCGCTAAGTTCAGAAAAGCCATGAACGATGACTTTAATACCCCTGAAGCATTACCTGTGTTATTTGAACTTGCTAAAGAGCTTAACCGTGTTAAAGACTCAGATGCAACACAAGCAGGCAAACTGGCTTATATTTTACGCAGCATTGGTGAAGTACTTGGAGTCGCACAACAAGCTCCTGAAGCGTTTTTACAAGGTGGACAAGCGGATGATGAAGTGGCTCAGATAGAAGCGTTAATTGTTAAGCGTAACGACGCCCGTGTTAATAAAGATTGGGCTGCTGCTGATGAGGCTCGCGATGCACTTAACGCATTGGGTGTGGTGCTTGAAGATTCAGCGGGTAAAACGACTTGGCGCAAAGCGTAAATTAAATTTACCCGTCAATGTAAAAGGTTGCCACATTGGCAACCTTTTTTGTTTTTGTATATTGACCTCAACTTAACTTTAGGTTTTACCTTTACAGCTCTTATTTTTACAAAGGAAAGAAATGAATATTCTTCTTGCCATGATCCCTGCTTTTTTATGGGGCACCACGTATGCGGTGACTAAGTATGCAACACCTGATTGGCCGCCGATTTTACTTGGTGCAATACGAGCATTACCAGCTGGTTTACTATTACTATTGATCAAACCGACTTGGCCACAGTTAAGACAGTGGCGAGGCTTAATTGTATTAGCATTAGTTAATATCGCTTTATTCTTTAGCTTTATTTTTGTTATGGCGATCAACTTGCCAGCTGCAATTGCTGGCGTGGGTATGGTTTCAGTGCCTGTGGTGGCTTTGTTGTATGCTTGGTTGTTGAAAGGGCAGCGACCCGCGCTATTACAGTCGGTTTGTGCGTTAGCGCTAGTATATTTAGCATGGCGGTTGTTCGATCCACAACATGTTGCACTTAACTTACTCGGGGTTATTGCATTGATAGGAGCATTATTAACAATAGTGATTGGCAGTACTTTGGTACAAAAGATCACCACGCATATTCATTGGTGGACGGTGCTGACTTGGCAATTGATTTTAGGTGGTTCAGTGCTTGCGATTGCGGCATCAGTGCAAGCATCTTATATTGAGCCACAGGCTTATCAGGTTCTCACACAGGCATTTACCCCAAACCAATGGTTTGTACTATTTTGGTTAGTTGTGCCCAATACGGCGCTTGCTTATGCGTTATATGTTTGGCTTCTTGGGCGGATGAGTGTGGTTGAATTTACCTTTGGCACGATTGCTAATCCAATTGCAGGTATTATTTGCGCCGTTGTTTTATTAAATGAGCAATATCAGGTGTGGCAATATATGCTGATGACATTAATGATTTTGTTTTCTGTTTTGCCTCAATTAATAAAATTGATGCGACCTGCTCAATTAGCTAAATAACCTAAACTCTGGTTAAGAGATGTACTAATGTATTGATATTAAATCACAAATATATTTATTATCCAGAGTTCAGGTCAAATAGTTTGGTTTAACTTAAAAATAAAAGGGCTGCTAGTTAGTAATGCCAGTCAGTTAAGCTGACTGGCG
>NZ_MXQF01000056.1 GCF_002165575.1 Pseudoalteromonas sp. A601 | reverse complement strand
TTGATCTCATTTTACCGATCGTCAAGCTTTTCCTTCCTTAACTGATCGGCATTACAAGAAAGGGGGCTTTTTATAATGGTAATTGCTTTTTACTAAAAGCTTGCTTTAAAACAATAGTTGACTCAATATTTGCAATACAATCAATGCTTCCCAGCTTATATTTAACAAAGTGCTCGTAGCTTTCTAAATCAGTAGCCACTATTTTTAGTAAATAATCATAGCTGCCAGAAATCACCCCACACTCTAAAACATAGGCAAGCTTTTCAACTTGTTCTTCAAAGGAGTTTGCTGCACTTACTGAGTTCTGATTTAATCTTACAAATGCATACACTAAAACATTTAAGCCAATCTTTTTTGGATTAACTGCGCCATGATAGCCACTAATAACCCCAGTGTTTTCGAGCTTTTTTATGCGTCTTAAACAAGGCGTATCCGATAAGTTTACCTCGTTGGCCAATTGTGAAATAGGGCTACGCGCATTATCTTGCAGGCGAATTAACAGCTCTCGATCTTTTTTATCTAAACTCATAATTGTAGGATTTCTTCAATAACTAATGATTAAATAGTTAAAACCACTAATTTTATATGGGATTTATAGGGTTTTTGCTGATTACTACTCTATGCTATCTGTTAACATAAATGCAATAAAAAACTTTGGATAAAGTAAATATGAGTAAAAATACTCAAGCATTTGACGAGTGGCTAAGAACCCGGTTTGTTGAAATAAATACTAACTTGGAGAAGTTATATTGGCAGCAAGATGATAAAGCCAATGTGGAGCTTGTAGGGGAGCAATATAAGCATCAGCTAGAGCTCGAAGGGAATACTCATATAAGTAAATTGTTAGCTGAGGGCAATACAGATGAAGGCTTTGACAGCGCATTTGATTTACTTGGCAATGTGGGCTTATTTATGGCGGCGTGTCGTCGTCATGAAATTACTGAGCCATTACGAGAAACAACATCGCCACTCGTTGAAGCGTCGGCTTTAGCGATGCACATAGGCGCTTCTATTGGGGTGACTCCACGTTTTGCTACTGCGCATTTAACCACCCATAACAAAGCCGTCAATGGTGTATATAAACGCTTTACAGACTTACCTGATGAGAAACTGTTTATTGATTACAACACAAAAGGTATTTTGGCGTATAAGCGAGCAGCCGATGCACTATTAAAGATACAACCTTTAGGTATTTCACACCCCTTGTGCGGCGATCTACTTAAAGTTGCAAAAGCGGCACTGCTAGATGTTATTGAATCAAATAACGCGTTATATACTCAGCTCGATACAGATCGATTCTTTTTTTGTGTGCGTCCATATTACAAGCCGTACCGAGTTGGCAAAGAAGTCTATCGTGGCGCGAATGCGGGAGATTTTGCTGGTATTAATGTAATTGATTTGCTGTTGGGCTTATGTTTTGCAAATGAGCCAAGCTACTCACAAATGCTGGTGGATAAATTTTTATACATGATGCCAGAAGATCAACAAATACTTCGTGAATCAATGAGTATGCCAAGTATTATGGATGATTTTTTAGCTGCATCAAGTATGCGTGAAAGTGATTGGTTTCAAACCAATGTAAAGCTGTTTATTCAGGTTTGTAAGCTTCATGGCGATACGGCAATTGGTCATCATAATCAGCTGGTTAGTAAGTTTATAGCGCAACCTGCTCAGCAAATGCAGCAACAACATATGCAAAAAGTGACGGCGAGCGGGCCGCCACTGCATGTTTTGTTAGATTCACTTGAGAAACTCAGAGATCGCCGTGCTGCGGCTAAACGTGATGATATAAAAACTCGCTATGATGACTTATCGCAGCTAAAAAAGTGGGTGAAAAAATAAATGTATAAAGATGACTTTAATTTATCTTCAGGGTGTTATCTATTAAATCACTCGGTTGGTCGGGCATTAAAAAGTAGCCAAAGCGATTTCAACGAGCACTTCTTTTCACCATGGCAAACGACTAATAAAGAGCCATGGCAGCAATGGCTATGTAGCATTGAGCGTTTCACTCAGGCTTTGAGCGATTTATTTAACAGTAAACAAACACTTTTTTGTCCGCAGGTTAATTTATCCAGTGCATTAACTAAAATATTAATGTCGCACCCAAGGTTAAAACAAAGTAAATGCAGAGTATTAATGGCGCAAAGCGATTTCCCGAGTATGGGTTTTGTTATGCAAAAAGCGTTGGCTGAAGGTGCTCAGATTAACTATATACCCAGTGAGTTAGACTTAACAGATATTAATGTTTGGCAGCAATATATAAAATCAGATACTGATTTAGTGTTTATTAGTCATGCGTATTCCAACACAGGCCAGCAGGCTCCTGTTAGCGACATTGCACAGTTATGTAAGCGCAATAACTGCTTAAGTTTAGTTGATGTAGCACAATCAGCGGGTGTCTTAGCTCTCGATTTAGCAACCGTTGAAGTCGATTTTATGATTGGCTCCAGTGTAAAATGGTTGTGTTCAGGGCCAGGAGCTGCCTATTTGTGGGTCAGTGAAGCTCAACTCGAACTTTGCCAACCGACAGATGTCGGCTGGTTTTCACATCAAAACCCCTTTGAGTTTGATATTAATCATTTTGATTACAATACTACGGCATTACGTTTTTGGGGAGGAACCCCTTCGATTGCTCCCTATGTTATAGCAGGGCATAGCATTGCATACTTTGCAAAATTAGGCGTTGCATCAGTTCGTGAATATAATCTTAAATTGTTAGCTCAGTTAAATTTAGCCTTGGGTGAATATCAGGTATCGCCCAGCTCAGCACAAGCTTCTAGCGGCACTGCTATTTTTAATTTTGCACAGCAACAAACTGATGTGATGCATGCTCTGACAGCTGCGAACATCAGTGTTGATGAAAGAGCATATGGAATTAGGGTCTCACCGCATATTTATAATGATGAAAAAGACATTGAGCAGTTTATCGCAGTCGTACAAGGCGTGCTAAGGCCCTGATTGTTGGCGTAAGTCATCTTTTAATGCGCTGAGCGTTTTAATTTGTTTTTCATGACTGTTTATTTGTGGCTTAAAATAACTTTTTAACTCATCAGTGCGCTGAGCAATCGCATCTGCGATGGAATTTGCACCCATGCGGTTAGCACTGTCTTGCGTCATGTAGTTAATTTTTTGCTTATTCTTTGCAAACGTTTCTTTTAGTTTTTTTATTGCCTGTTGGTGCTCAGTAATTTCGCGATCTATTTTTTGTATTGTCAGGTAGTTATCCACGGAGTCTAGTGTATTTTTTTGAGTTTGCGCTATATTAGGCGTTTTAATATTGACTTCTTTGGCATTTTCATCACAAGGGAATTGACTAAATATAGCAATACCATTCTTTTCACATTGGAATACGGTGGTTGCAGCTTGGCTTGAGCCAGCTATGGTTAATACAAAAAAACATAACAACGCTCGCATTATTAATCCTTAAAATACATAAAACATGAATTTAGTTTACTTTTTTGTAGTTTAGCAATTGAGTAATTTATGTAACTAATTTATTGGATATATTTTCGGTTACTTTTAAAGTAACGGTAGAAATATCTCTATGAGTTATAGGGGCAGCATATTAAAGGAGCCTAATCTTCTGTTAGAATGAAGCAATTAAATCAAGCTGTGGCTGGTAAATGTCTTTAATCACTCCTGTAATTCTCGCTGGTGGGATCGGATCAAGGCTATGGCCTTTATCTCGCCAAGCGATGCCAAAGCAATTTCTCTCTTTGTTAGATGAGAAATCGTTATTACAAAATACCTTAGCACGGGTTAATGGTGATTGTTTCAATGACACTATTTTAGTATGTAATGAACAGCATAGATTTATTGCAAGCCATCAGTGTGAAGCCATAGGCGTAACGCCTAAAGCTATTCTATTAGAGCAGCAAGGTAAAAATACCGCACCAGCTATCGCACTTGCTGCACAGTATGCATTAGCTCAGGGAATTGATTCACCTATCTTTGTTATTCCTGCCGATCATTATATCGCTAACTTTGAGCATTTAGTGCAACAACTTCCAGATGCAATCGCAATGGCCGAACAAGGGAAACTGGTTACTTTTTCAATTAAGCCAGATACAGCTAACTGTGGTTATGGGTATATTAAACAAGGCTCAAAAATAGCTAATTTACACTGCTATCAAGTTGATGAGTTTAAAGAAAAACCAGATCTAGAACTGGCACAACAGTATGTGACAAGTGGCGAATACTCATTTAATAGTGGCATGTTTTTGTTTACGCCAAAAAGCTACCTTCGCGAACTGGAAAGGTTTGCGCCAAAAATAGCCCGCGCTGTTGCCGATGCTGCCAGTTTTAGCCAAGATTTAGGGTTTATAAGAGCTGATGAAGCAGCGCTTGAACATTGCCCGAGCGACTCTATTGATTATGCCATATTAGAGCGTAGCGATAATGTTGTGGTGCTACCCTTGGCTCTTAATTGGAGTGATGTTGGTAGTTTTAATGCGCTGTGGCAAAGTGCCAGTAAAGATAGTTTAGGCAATCATGCTAGCTATAACGACGTGTTGTTTAATAGCGAAAATAACTTTGTGCAAAGTGAAGAAGGCCACACTATCGCGGCTCTAGGTGTAAATAACTTAGCCGTTATTCATACCCACGACACAACGTTAGTGGCAAATAAAGCGCAATTAGATCTGTTACCACAGCTCCTAGCCCAGTTAGCGAATAAGCAAAGCGATAAGCTACTTAACCATCAGGCTGTTTATCGACCTTGGGGAAGTTACCGTGTGCTAGTGGAAGGAAGTAGTTTTAAAGTTAAAAAAATCACTGTTAATAGCGGTGGCAGGCTCTCTACTCAGCGCCATCAGCATCGTGCCGAACACTGGGTGGTAGTTTCAGGCTTTGCAGATGTCAGTATCGATGATAAAGCCAGTGTTTTAAAGGCCGATCAATCTTGTTATATAGCCGCAGGGCAAATCCACAGCTTAGCAAATAGTCAAGCTGAGCCGCTGATCGTGATCGAGGTGCAAACCGGTAGCATACTTGATGAAAGTGACATTGAGCGCTTTGATGATCAATATGGGCGAAACTAGCGGTTAGCGGCTTTTTATCCAGCCAATACTTAATATGTATATTAAGTAAGTGTCAAACTTTACTGGCCAATACGCGCCACATAACAGCATTTTGTCATAGCCTGAATGCTGTCGACCACGCTGCCAGCGAAATAAGTTTTTAAAAATAGCCATTGCACTTGCTCCTCGTTACTTTTATCTCGCCAACTCGCCAACTCGCCAACCCACTAACTCAACTCACTTCTAACATACTTTAAGTATTGCTCTAAACTGCTTTGCCACAGCACGATGGCTTCTGTGAGTGAATCTTTAAGCGGCTTGTTGTCTAACAGCCGGCGCTCTATTTTTTTAAGTTCAATACCATAGCGGTTAAAGCCAAGCTGTAGTGCAGTGCTTGCTTGTCGATGTAGTACTTTAATACATTGCTCTTTGTCTTCATCAAGCAACTGTTGAGCGCGAATAAGCTTATTGCGGGCTGAAAGTACAAACTCATTGTAAATAGAAGAAACTTCATCTTCACTAAATGAGCTTGTTAACGTTTCGGCTGCAGTTTCATCATACAGCACATCACTAAGTTCAACGGCAATAATCGGTGCTTGGTTATTTTGTGAATCGCTCAGAGCTTGGCGTAGCTTATGGTGTTTTATTGGCTTGCCGACAATGTCTTTTATGCCAAGCGCAAAATATTCTTTTATTTCGTCAGGGCTCAAGCTCGCAGTAAAAGCAAGGACGGGTGTGCGTTGGTTTTTATGCTCAACCCCCTTTAAAGTCTTGAGTACTTCTTGTCCTGTTAGGTCGGGTAAATTCATGTCTAATAAAACCACATCAAAGTGGTGCTGTTGCATCAATTTAATAGCACTTTTGCCATCGCGAGCTAGTTTGATTTTATGTTCATCATCAGCCATAAATTCAATGGCTATTTTTTGATTCAGGTCTAAGTCTTCTACCAGTAAAACATCAAGTCCCGTAATGTATTCTTTCGATTGATGGCGCTGTTCGACCAAGCTCAATTCACCTAATGCAAGCGTAATATCAAAGCTAAACGAACTGCCTTTATCTAATTCGCTGAAGATATCTAAGCGAGAACCTAGTTTGTCTAATAACCTGCTGGTGATCGCAAGACCAAGGCCTGTTCCGCCTTTTTCTTTACCTGCATTGCTTTGTACATAAGGCTCGGTGAGATATTCAATTTCATCATCTTCAATGCCAGGGCCTGAGTCAATGACACTTATACGAATACGGTGTTCTAGCTGACGCTCTTCAAGCAATTCGACTCGAATTTTTACTTCACCTTGATCAGTAAATTTAATTGCATTACCCATCAAGTTTATGATTATTTGGCGCAATTTTTGTTGATCGCAATAATAACAAGCTTGCTCAGGGAGATTGTAGATTAGCTCAAAGTGCAGGCGTTTTTGCTCTGCTAATGGTGTGAGTAGTAGGCATAAATTATGTAGCCAAGTTTTAAACTCAACATCTTCTTCGTATAGAGCTTCGTTGTGTTGATCTAAGCTTGCGTAATCGAGTACTTTGTCTACTAGCAGGTTCAAAGATTCAGCTGAATTAATTATCGCTTCACAGTAGGGTTTATCGCGAGAGTCACTTGACTGGTTGAGAATTAATTGTGCACTGCCTAAAATGCCATTGAGGGGCGTGCGAATTTCATGACTAATCGTTGATAAAAACAAACCACGGATCTCGAGATCTTTTTGTGCTTTAGCGGTAAGTTGATTAAGATTTTGTTCGCGTCGCTCATTACAAAGTAGCGCCATACCCGTCGTATAGAACATGGGAGCTATTACTCCGTTAACTAATAAAGTAACACTAAACCAGTTTTCTTTTAACAGGGTAAAATTGTTTACATCCCCCATTAAAAAAGCACGCCCAGCATAGATACAGCTGACAATAGAGAGAATAAAAATATAAACGATACTGCCGTTAGGGTAAGGTTTTCTGGCGATACGGATAAATATATAGAGTAAAAAGATGGCTTCACTTATGTGCTGTAAATCCGCGACGAGTATACTGTTACGTAAATCAGGTACCACTACGGTGAAATACATTAAAAGTGCTGCACACACTAATGTTGCTATGACAAAAAAACGTAGCTCTTTGCCTTTGTAGCCGACAAATTGACTGATAGCTAAAGCATGAATTATCGATGCACTAAACCAAAAAGCATTGGCTAAAACCATGGTGGGTAAACTATCTATATTGCCATGTAAGGCAAAACTCATAAGTGCAGCAAAAAGTACTAACGGATAAAAAATGAAAAGGAGTGTGCCTGGTGTGTTTTTATTGGTACGCCACGTTAGAAAATTTAGCAATGTCATCACAGCCATCATAGCTGCACTGGCAAAGTAAAGAGTGAGGGAGTCGAGCATATTTATTCCAAGCAGATCAGAGACCGGTTCAGAATAATAGGATTTTTCAAGCTTAGCAATTTATCAGGCGTAAAACAGGCACATAAAGCACCTGTTTTAATTTAAAATCAAACGAATGTTTAGCGGATTTCGTCAGGTATATTTTGTTGAGCCCAAGAAAGTAACTCAATACGGTTGCGGCATTTGGTTTTTCTAAATGCGCTATATAAATGTGTTTTAACTGTGTGTGGGCTAATGCTAAGTGCTTCAGCTATTTCTTTGTTTTTAGAGCCGTTACTCATTAATGAGATAATTGCTTTTTCGCGCTTAGTTAATTTTACTGGCTCAATATCACCTTCTGTCAGCTTGTGGAGGGCGTCTTTATTAAACTGCAACATACGGTTTAACGCATTACACATGATATCGCGGCGATACCAAAGCTGATCTTCAAGCAATAAGCGAATACCTTTCATTAATACATCAGCATTATCAGTTGTATAAAATACACCACGAATACCGCTTAATAATGCACGATTAGCAAGCTCAGGATTCTCATCTAAGTTAAATAATACGATATCGCATTTTACACGAAGATTTACTAATTGTTCTTTTAATTTTTCCCATGCACCGTTACTTGAAGTTTCAATAAACAATAAACGAGTGTCCTCAGGAACATCTAAAATATTAGTTCCCGTTGTAACATTTAGCCCTTGGGTTTTTAACAATGGCTCTAATACATTAATACCAATTGTATTAATTGGCTCTAAATCTAGTAACAAAAAGGCTGAATTACTCATACTTACATACTCTTGAATAAAGTTGACTAATCAATCCTATCACGCAATCCACCCCTTTCGTATTAGAAATTTCCTAGAAAGGGGCAGGAAAAGTACACTTTTACGGATTTAAGCATGTCATATATCGAGAAGAATCATGTGAATTAATTGTTATGCACATGAATTTATTAAGTATTATTTTTAAAAAGCTAATTTAAAATTGAACAAAAAGTGCTGGTTATTTTTTTATAGTGGTTCTTTTTTATTATCTTGATAAGGAGGCCAACCCATACTTTTACCTGCTAACATATGTAAATGAATATGATAAACGGTTTGCCCGCCATGCTCGTTGCAATTCATGACTACTCTAAAGCCATCTTCACTGAAACCATGCTGTTTCGCAATTTTAGCGGCTACAACGTATAAATGACCAACGATAGGCGCATCTTGCTCTGTAATATCGTTAATTGTTGCAATCGCTTTTTTTGGGATAATTAAAATATGAAACGGTGCCTGCGGGTTGATATCCTTAAAGGCAAGAGATAGTTCATCTTCGTAAATAATATCTGCAGGAATTTCACGATTAATGATTTTGGTAAAAATTGTTTCGGTCGTCATTTTTGTGGCTCTGTGTTGGCTTGTACTAAAGTCACTAATGACAAATTTTGCCAGCAGTGTCAAACTGAAATCAAACAGAAGGAGTTTTTATGCGTAAATTACTATTAGTAAGCACTATTGTATCGTTAGGTTTAAGTGCAACAGCGATGGCCGAAACTGTCTATTTCCCAGAAGAAATTGTCCCGCTACAAGTGGGAGATAAAGTAATTGAACATTCATTTTTTAGTCGCGTGGACGAATTAGAACTCGCACCAGGCACATATAAATTTAAGCTTAAATACACAGATTTGTACGAACAAGGGTATGACGATCATCAAGTTGTGGACTCTGAACCGTTTTGGGTATCAGTCACAATTGAGCAGGGTGAAGATTACGACATTGTGTTTAATCGTGCAGACAATGCCGTAGCGGCTAAAGTATTTGCAGAGTCCCCGCAAGTGAGCTTACAAGCTAAGGGATCATCATTAGGTATCCCCTTAGATAGTACAGTAGAGCAAAAGCAGAGCAACAGTTCGCACGTTGTTGCAGCACCTACTGCACAAGCTCAACCTGTTGCAGTTGCGCCTGTTGCTGTTAATGCACCTATCTCTCAGCCAGCTCCTGCACCGACGGTACAAGGTGCACCAAGTGCAGCGGCTATGTTAGATTTTTGGTGGCAACAAGCAAGCCCACAACAACAGCAAGCTTTCTTAGATAAGGTCATAAAAAAAGGCGCTAATTAAGCGCCTTAATTAAAGTGATTTATTTACTTAGCAAATAAATCATCAATAGTACCCTGTGCTAGCGGGTGGTAGCCTGAGCGTGCTTTGATGTATACATCATGTGCCCACTCACGCTTGCCGTTTTTAATTAATGCTTTATACAGCGGCACAATTAGTTTACGACGGCCAATTCCTGACAAGTGCTTATCAAGCGAAGGATAAATTGGTTGATAACCATTGCCTACAGCTAGCATGTACCATGCAAAGGCACGTTCAGCATTGGTTGATTGAGTTAGATTAAATTCGTTGTCTAACTCAGTCATTTTTTCAATGCTTAAGTCTCGTGGTAGGTTATTTAGAAAGTGTAACCACTCGTGCACTGTCCAGTTTGCTGTTGGCAGCTGTGCTGCAGTGGTAGAGCTTTGTAACCATGTTGTGGTTGCAGCATCTACTTTGTCAAACGCATCAGACGTCGGATTAGGTGCATCACTTGGTAAACCCGGCTGGAAAATCCACTCGTTAACTTTATCCATGCTAACAATACCTGGGTATTTTTTAATTAAGTTAGCTTCGATGTAAGTGACAAACTGCGCCGTTGTTAATGACTTAAAAGCAAACTCGTTAAAGTAGGTTTTTACAAAATCATCAAACTTTTCACGACCAAATTGGTTTTCAAGGTAGATTAAAAATAGCTGACCTTTGGTGTAAGGTACTGAACTAAATGCATCGTCTGGGTCGCGACCATTTAGTTTTAAGTTAAGGCGTGTGTCTGGCGCATCAATAGTTTTAAGCTGTGCACGAAGCCCCGCAGTATCAAGTGCTTGTTCCATTACGGCACGGTCACGGCCAAAGACTTCTTCCATAATGCGGTTTTCAACGTATGAGGTAAAACCTTCGTTTAGCCATAAATCTTCCCATGTCGCATTGGTTACTAAGTTACCAGACCACGAGTGCGCGAGTTCATGGGCAATTAGATTAACCAAGCTCTTATCACCAGCTACTACAGTTGGGGTAATGAATGAAAGACGTGGGTTTTCCATGCCGCCAAATGGGAAACTAGGTGGTAGCATTAATAAGTCGTAACGGCCCCATGCATATTCACCATACATTTCGTTCGTTTTGTCGATCATTGCTTGGGTATCATTAAATTCGGCAACTGAGGCATCAAGGATTTCTGGCTCAGCAAAAATCCCCGTTTGCTTAGACATTGCTTTAAATTCTAAGTTACCCGCACCAATTGCAATCAAGTAAGGCGAAATGGCTTGCGGCATATCAAAGTGGTAATCTCCATCCTTATAGAGCGCATCTTTATTATCGGCACTCATTACTGCACGAATATCTTCAGGAGTATGGATACGTGCAGTATAAGTAACACGCATTGCTGGCGTATCTTGTACGGGTAACCAACTACGGGCATGAATTGCTTGCGACTGGCTGTACATAAATGGATGAGTTTTGCTCGCCGTTTGTTCTGGTGTTAACCACTGCAGGCCAGAGGCTTCTGGTCGGCTATTGTAGTAAATACGTACTTTTTGCGCTTGGCTTTTAAAGCTAATAGTTAGTTTTGAGCCTTTTACATCGTCGCGTTTAGCGAGTGTAAAATCTGCTTTTTTCCAGCCACCAGAGTGCGTTTTATACATGACTTTATCAATATCTAAGTCGCGAGTATCAAGCACGAGTTTCTTACTTTGGCTGTTTTGCCATTCTAACGTGTGCTCAACAAAACCTTCTAATTGTTTGTCGGCAAAGTCGACATCTAAATCAAGGTTTAAGTGCGTTGTAATAACATCGTTAAGGTTCGCATACGAGTTTTGGTCAACAGCACTGGCCATTGCTTGAGAACACATACCAGCCATTGCGAGACTGAAAAAAAGAGGTGTGATTTTCATAATTACCCTGAACACAAATAAAAAGTGCTGGTTTTATAACACGATTAATAGTTGAGTTTGAACAATTTCTGCAATCTGATGCGCGTTTTGCGATGATGGGGTAAACTAATGCGATTAGTGGTAATTAACTTTTGAGGCATTTTGTGACTCACTCTGTGCAAGCTTTTCACACATTTTCGTTACCGAGTCAGTGCTCACAATTAATTGAAATAACTGAACTCGAGCAATTACAGCAGCAATCATTTGATAGCCCTTTTTGTATTTTGGGTGAGGGTAGCAATACCGTTTTTTTAACTGACTACCATGGTCAGGTGATTAAAATGGCGACCAAAGGGATTACTGCAACTGTGCGAGAGTATGATTACTTGCTTGAAGCTGCTGCAGGAGAAAGTTGGCATCAGTTAGTTATTTATACTCTTGAACATGGTATGCCAGGTTTTGAAAATCTAGCACTGATACCGGGCACAGTGGGGGCGGCACCAGTACAAAACATCGGTGCTTATGGCGTTGAACTGGCGAAATACATTGAATACGTTGAGTACTTTGATATCACTAGCAAACAGTTTATACGTATTAATAATGCCGAGTGCCAATTTGGCTATCGCGATTCTATTTTTAAACATAGCTTGAAAAATAACGCAGTGATCACCCAAGTCGGGTTTTGTTTACCAAAACAATGGCAGCCAGAATTAAGCTATGGACCATTACAGCAGCTTGAGGATACCAGTGCAAAAAGCATTTTTCAGCAAGTGATTAAAACACGCAGCAGCAAATTACCTAACCCCTATGAACTGGCAAATGCCGGCAGTTTTTTTAAAAACCCAATAATAACTAACTCGCAGCTGCAAACACTGCTAAAAGCGTACCCACAATTACCATATTATTTTTATGGCACTAAGCACCACAAGGTCGCAGCAGGGTGGTTAATCGAGCAGGCCGGTTTAAAAGGGTATCGAATAGCGGATATTGAAGTGCACCAACAACAAGCCTTGGTGTTAGTTAATCATGGCAATAGTACAGGGGCTGATTTAATTGCCATGGTGCAACATATTCAGCAGCAAGTGTGGCAGTGCTATCAAATACGGTTACAACATGAAGTACGCTTGATGGCAAGAGACGGTGAATGTCATATTAATTTAGAGGAAACACCATGAAAGCGCCCGGTGGAAATAGGTTAGCCATTTTAAATGCATTAAATAACGGTGGCTTTATCTCAGGGCAGTTACTGGGAGAGCAGCTCGGTATTAGTCGCGCTGCAGTGAGTAAACATATACAAAGCTTACAAGAGATGGGCCTTGATATTTTTAAAGTGAATGGAAAAGGTTATAGCTTGAATAATACCGTTGGTTTACTAGAGCAAAGTAAAATTCAACATTGTTACCAAGCCCTCGGGGCGGATACAGCACAAATAGAAGTACAGCCTGTAATCGACTCAACCAATAGTGAGTTAATGCGCCGTATAGCGGCAAAGCAGCAGTTAGACTCTGGCACTGTGATTGTAGCCGAAATGCAGCAAGCTGGGCGCGGACGTCGAGGGCGAGTGTGGCAATCCCCATTTGGTGCAAACCTTTATTATAGCTATTACTGGCGTTTAGATGACGGCCTTCAAGCGGCAATGGGTATGTCAATTGCGGTAGGGCTTGCCGTTTACGATACGTTAAAAGCACTCTACCAATTAGATATTGAGCTCAAATGGCCAAACGATATTTACCTCAATAAAGAAAAGCTAGCCGGTGTATTAGTTGAACTTGACGGGCAACCTCAAGGGCCATGTCAGTTAGTGATTGGTATTGGCATAAACTTACAGATGCCACAAAGCTTTAGCCAGCAAATAGACCAAGCATGGACAGACTTAAGTCAACACACCATAAAATTAGATAAAAACAAACTCGTTGCGCATCTTACGTATCACTTAGAACAACGCTTGGCACAATATAGCCTAACTGGCTTACAAGACATGTATCAGCAATGGAATACCCTAGATGCCTTTGCAGGGCAATGTGTTGAGCTAAATACAGGGCATAGAAGCTGGCGGGGTATATGTGAGGGAATAGATATGCATGGCGGTATTCGAATTCGCCAAGATGGTGAAGCGAAGAGTTACTATGGCGGTGAAATTTCTTTACGGAAAGCACAGCTATGAGACTGCTGATAGATGTAGGTAATACTGCGTTAAAAGCAGCGTTATTTAACCAGGGTAATATCACTAGCTGTAATGTAGATACTGTACAGTGGCAACAAGTTACAGAAGTTGTTTATGCATGTGTAGGTAAGAGTGAACAACTCGATGAGCTAATTAAATTTGCAAGTAGGCATAAGATTCCTTGTTTTGAAGCTGTAGTGACTAAACAGCTCGATGGATTAAGCTGCGCCTATTCGCAATTTCAAAACTTAGGTATTGATCGTTGGTTAGCCCTAATTGCAGCTTATAAGTTATGGCCACAGCAAGATTGCATCATTGTTGACACCGGTACCGCAACCACCATTGACGTATTAAACATTGATGGACAACACCTAGGTGGTTGGATAATCCCAGGGCTAGAACTGATGACCCGCTCACTGACGCAAAATACTCAACGAGTTTTTGACGATCAAACAACGCCTTTTAGCACTGAGCTGGGAGTTAATACACCTAATGGTTTAAAAAATGGGGCACTTGTGGCAACCGTTGGCGCTATTGAACAAGCTAAACTGCATTTAACAAATAAAAAACCACAGCTAATTTTGGCTGGCGGCTACGCAAAACTGTTACAAACGCAATTTGTTGATGCTATTTTTGCGGAGCATTTAGTTATGTTGGGTTTAAACTATTGGCGTGAATTAAGCGAAAAGTAACAAAAAAACCTCGTTTTGACTGATTTGTGAGCGTTTGGGTTAAAAAATTACATTTTTTTCAAATTTATTGTTGCATCCCAATACGCCTTACTCTAATATCTCGCCCCGTACTAAAGCAGTGCCGACTTAGCTCAGCTGGTAGAGCAACTGACTTGTAATCAGTAGGTCAACCGTTCGACTCGGTTAGTCGGCACCACTTTCCTTTTACCGGAAGTGCTTAGTAAAGAATTATCGTGGAGGGGTTCCCGAGCGGCCAAAGGGATCAGACTGTAAATCTGACGGCTCAGCCTTCGCTGGTTCGAATCCAGCTCCCTCCACCACTTTATTCTTGACGGTTAGAGGTAGATTAAGAACAGGTTCCTAACGCGGGCATCGTATAATGGCTATTACCTCAGCCTTCCAAGCTGATGATGCGGGTTCGATTCCCGCTGCCCGCTCCAGTTTCTGGTGTTGCTGATATAGCTCAGTTGGTAGAGCGCACCCTTGGTAAGGGTGAGGTCGGCAGTTCAAATCTGCCTATCAGCACCAGTCATACGAATCTTCTTGATTACTTCCTTTATCTGTCAGAAAATACTATTTGAAATTTGAAAAATTTAATTTAATCTACCTGCTGGTGGATTATTTTCATATGTAATCTAGATAAACAAAACTGATAGGTTCCGTCATGGCAAAAGAAAAGTTTGAACGCGTAAAAC
>NZ_MXQF01000055.1 GCF_002165575.1 Pseudoalteromonas sp. A601 | reverse complement strand
TTGATCACTTAATAAATAGCATTGGTATAATTACTGCGCAGGTAATGTTAAAAAACGTAGAAGCAGTATAGCGGGGGAAGTTATAGATCCGCATTCAATCTAATACTGACTCGATGCCAAAGCTTACTTTTGAACTAACCAAACGCTACTTAACTAATAAAGAACTCTACTTGCCAGCTTCTTTGCTCATGGGCTAGCAAGGTTGAAGCTTCTTTGTTTTCAATAGATTGACGTAGAGAATCAGCATTACCAATACAGGGTTCGATACCGAGTACAAAGGGAGCTGGTAAATCGTTACCAGACCAACCATGATAATTAAACCACAGCCCTAAATGGCTCACTTGGTGAGGGCTAAAACGAAAACCACAATACTCATCGCCACAGCTGAGTTTTACCTCAAAAGAGTCTGTTTCAGTAAAGTAAGTTTTTAACCTATCACTATACATTTTACTGGCAAAGCCACTGTAATAAGGCATAACATGGCTCAGATTTAAGTGATGGTTTTGTGATGATTGGTATGGCCAACTGAAATGTTTAACCTGAGTATTAAAAAAAGTTTTAAACCCTATATCTGTCGCAAACTCAATAGCACGCGCAGGTAAGGTAATGTGCATATTTGGTGTCACTGCAAAAATAGGGTGCATTGACCAAATATACGGAATAGATTCATCACTGTGATTGACTAGCTGATAATCCACTATTAAACCCTTAGCAAATTTACCCAGTTTTAAACTTCGCGTAAAACGATAACCTAAGCCAACACCTTCACACCGTAGAACCACAATAATTGCGCTTTTGCTGGTTTTTAACTCAACTACTTGCCATGGTAAACACCACAGTTGCCCGTGATCAGGGATATTAATTTTGCGTTTAGCAATTGGAAAATCAACTTCAGGAGCAATACTTGGAAAACACTCATCCCAACCGCCACTATCAAAACGTCTAAAGTCATCCGCATAATTAGCTTTATTAAGCCCAGCTTGCTCATCGAGTGCTAACCACTCACGTTGTATTTGCATCGCTTTCAACGAGGTAATTTTCCCGCCAAGCTCAGGAACGACCGTACAAGATAAATACGCATTACGTATCGTAATTGCGTTAAAGCCTTGTACGGTATGCTCTATACATTCAAGCATGACGTTTTTAATCGTGATAAATTACTGAACGGCCGCCATCTACAACTAGGCTTTGCCCAGTCATAAAGCTTGATTCATTACTCGCCAAAAACACAGCTGGGTAAGCGACTTCTTCAGTAGTGCCATTGCGTTTTAGTGGATGCACATCGGCAATGGCTTTTCTAGCTGCGGTAGGATCTTCCATGTCTTGCCACGTTTTAAATGCCATGGGTGTTTCAATCATGCCAGGGCACAATGCATTAACACGAATATTATATTGAGCAAACTCGACAGCTAAATTCTTAGTTAAACCGATCACCGCATGTTTAGTGACGGCATACGGAAAATAACCGGGGACTATTTTGTATGAATGTACTGATCCTAAGTTAATGATACTACCCTGCCCATTTTCTTTCATATGAGTAAGTACGGCTTTACTACAATGCCACATACCATCAACGTTTACGGCAAAGTTTCTTCTCCACATGTCTGAGGTAACGTCCGTTACTTCTTTTCCTGTTGAGATCAATGCAGCATTATTAACCAGGACAGTCGGTTTACCAAACATGTTTACCGTGGCTTCGACCATTGCATTTACAGAAGCTTCATCCGCAATATCAACATAACAAAAGTGAGCGTCATATCCTTGTGCAATTAAGTCATTAGCGACTGCCTGCCCCATGCTTTGATTAATATCAGCAACGCATACTTTCGCACCTTGTTGGCAAAAAACTTCAGCTATTGTTTTCCCAATACCATCTGCAGCACCCGTTACAATTGCAACTTCATTCAATAATCTTTGTGACATAAATTGTTTCTCTTATTTAACCAATGAAGGCACTAAATCACGTTCGATATTCTCTATTGTTTTACCTTTTGTCTCAGGTAAAATTATCGCCATAATCGCAAAGCCGGTAACAGCCACTGCGCCGTAATATAAGAAGGTATTTGCAGCCCCCAAAGTTTCCAATTGCCAAGGGAAAAATTGTTGAATACTCCAACTAGAAATACTCTGTACTAATGCTGCAAACGGTAAGGCAACACTTCTTACCCGACTTGAAAATATCTCTGAAAAAATAACCCACATGATTGGCCCGATGGACATATTGAAAGCTGCTAGAAAAACAAACAAACCAAACAACACATATCCTGGGTTAATATTAATTGCTTCATTAATGACTGAACCTGTCACTAAAGGTAGCTCTTTTTTTGAAAATACTTTTGCCAAATCTTTTTTAAGCGCTACATCAGTTTCATACACATGGTTTTCGAAAGGCGTTAGTTTTTCCACATCAATTTGTTGACTTAAAGCAGTCATAGCTTGCTTATCAATTACATAGCTTGCATTGTCAAAGCCATACCAAATAGATGTATGCGCTAATGCTATCAGCAGCAATCCGCTCAAAGTTAACGTACGACGACCAAGTTTTTCGACGAAGAAAATCGCTACTAAAGTAAACAATACCGACACTCCACCGAGCACAATTGTCTGTAAAAATGTATCTTCAACGCTCATTCCTATTTGTTCAAACACGGTTGGCGCGTAAAAAAGCACTGCATTCATCCCTGTTGCACCTTGTATCACTGCATAGCACACAGCAAGTAAAACAACAAAACGCATTGGTTTACTGAATAATACTTTTAATTGCTCAATTGCATTATTACGCTTGTCTTCATTCACCGTTTGTCTAATCTCATTAAGTAAAGTATCAGTTTGGGCTGGTGTAGCTATGTGATTAAACACTTCACGTGCGTCTTGTTCACGGTGTTTACTCATTAGCCATCGAGGTGATTCAGGGATCGTTAGCAATAGTGAAAACCAAATAATATTTGGAATGATTTCAAAACCTAACATATAACGCCAAATATTTTCCTCAGTTAACCAGTCAATATTAAGCATGCTTTTTACTAATAAATAATTAATCACAAATGCAAATAAGCTGCCCAAGGTTATTAGTAATTGATTAACTGATACAAATTGTCCACGTTTATCTGCGGGAGCAATTTCACCTATATACATGGCCGATACGGTAATGGATGCAAAAGCAACCCCGCCAATAAAACGGCCGAGTATTAGCATCGGATAGCTAACTGCAAAAGCTGAAATAATTGTTGATAGTGAATACGTTAATGCAATAGCAATAAGCACCTTTTTACGCCCAAAACGTTGGCATAAACCGCCTGTGAAAAAAAGCGCTAAAATTACCCCAACAATTGCACACCCAACAACATTACCTGTTTGCAAACTCGTCAGCTCAAACTGTGAACTAACAAACCGCAGTGCCCCAGAAATGTTTGCTGCATCTAAGCCAAATACAAATCCACCAAATGCTGCGATTAATGAATAACGAATGGCTTTATTCTGGTTTTTGTTATTATTTTCCAATGTTAATGCCTTATATAATAAGCAATACTCTAATGTGTATTGCCTATGTTGAAACCATGATTTCTGCTTTTATAAAATATAATCGGCGAAATCCATAAAACAATATACCAACATATAAACATATGATGTTTACATATGCAAGATGTTTATTATGCATGGATTTACAATTTCTGCAGGTGTGGGAAAGTAAAAGGCAAAGTACAAAAGTCTTTGCCTTTTTGTTCACAAATAAAATACCAAATTACACTGTAACGGCGGGTTCAAATACACCACTACAGTAAGAAGGATAAAAAAGTGTGGTGCCATGTTGAACAGTTTTGACTGGCGTCTTATCTAATTCGCACGCCGCACTGGTGACAAACAATGTAGTCGCATCTGAGCCGCCAAAAGCTGGACATGTTGGCCTGGGTGTATCAGTGTCAACACTATGTAGATGTTTACCTTGCGGGGATATACACATGACTTCTCCCCCATCCCAAAGTGCAATCCAGATATTTCCATGCACATCAACAACAGCACCATCTGGTGAGACCGCTAACTCGCTAAAGTCATAAAATAGAGTAGGCGCTGAGGTTGGCCATCCGGTATCAACATCAAGCTTCAAAACATATAACTTTTGCTCTAAAGAGTCGGCAAAATAACCTACTGAACGCGTTTTATCAAAACACATTCCATTGGGAATAGACAACTCACGAATAAGTTTACGTAATTGCCCGTTATGCCACCGATAAAATGCGCCGCATTTTGCTTTAGCATCAACGTTCATAGTGCCAACCCAAAAACCACCCCATGGATCCGCACGACCATCATTACTGCGGTTTGTCGTTAATTGATCCTCAATGTTTACAATTAACGTCATCACCTGTGAGTCGATATGATACTTAAATAAACCTTCTGACGTTGCCATTAATAAGTGAGCATGATCAATCCAACCCAGTGCTGTTACCATGACCTTAAGTTTCACCTGTTTGCTGTGACCATCATGGTGACTAAATAAAATATTATTTGGAAAATCAAGCCAATAAAGGGTATTTCTTTGTGGGTGCCACAGCGGGCTTTCACCAACAAAATTCACTGTTTTATCTAATACCTGAACAGCCATATTCTTCATCATTATGCCCTTATCACCAGTTGGTATGCGAACCATCTTGCTTACTTAAGTGAGGCGCTTCCAGCTCAACCGGTGTTGCTTTTCTAAACGCAGCTTCATTAACTTCAACACCTAAACCCGGCACATCCGGTATACTAAATACGTTGCCGACCAGTTCATGTTGTTCTGGAAATAAACTTTTATCATGAGCACCAAATTCACTAAATGGTCCTTGATGCGTTTCCATCAAGCTAAAGTTAGGCAGTGCTGCAGCAAAGTGATTAGTAGCCGCAGTACATACCGGGCCAAGTGGATTATGAGGCATTACATCAATATAATGACTCTCAGCCCACCCAGCTACTTTCATTGCTTCTGTAAGGCCACCAATATTGCAAACGTCAACCCGTAGATATTGCGTTAAACCTTGTTCAATATAAGGTTTTGCCGCCCATTTAGAGCTAAACTCTTCACCAATAGCAAAAGGAATATTAGTCATTTTACGCAGCGCAGCATACGCTTCTGGTGACTCATTACGAATAGGCTCTTCCAGAAAGTCTAAGGTCTGTGGCTCTAACCGCTGACAAAAAGAAGCTGTTTCTGCAACACTTAAACGGTGGTGATAATCAATGCCTAAAATAATATCAGGACCCAGTACTTTGCGTAGCTCATTTAAGCATCGCGCTGTACGTGTAATTGATTCTGTTGGCTCAAATATTTTAGGGTCATCAAAGCGACTCGGGATCACGCGAATAGTAGTCCAGCCTAAAGCAACCAAGGCCTTTGCCTCTTTTACTAACTCATCGAAACGATCTGGATCAGCTTCAGTATAACAACAGGCAAAACATGGAATTGTATCGCGTTGTTTACCACCGAGTAATTGATAGACCGGCACTTGCAACGATTTACCCAGTATATCGTACAAGGCGATGTCTATTGCCGAGATAGCTGCGGTGATCACCCTGCCACCTTCAAAATAATGGCTGCGATAAAGCTCTTGCCATATTCGGCCAATCTGGCGCGCATCTTTTCCTCGTAAAAAGCTGGCAAAGTGGCTAACAGCGCCCATGACAGCTTGTTCTCGATTTGATAAACCTGATTCACCCCAACCTACATAACCACATTCGGTAACCACTTTGACTAATAACTGATTACGCTTACCAACACAGCCTAAGATTGCTTCTACAGATTCTATTTTCATTTATTACACACCTATTATTCTGGTTGAGTTGCTGGTAAACGGTATTTGTCCATTCTATCAATATCGTATTTTTCGTATTGTCTTTTCAGTAACCAACGTGGGCGCTCTAGTGTTAGCTCCCATTCAAACAATGATTTAAACATATTTTTAACACGTTCAGGATTTTTTGCTGCTAAATTTGTTTGCTCACCAATATCTGTACTCAAGTCGTATAGCTCTGCCGGGCGGTCTGGGTAACGAATAAGCTTCCAATCATTATCACGAATAACCGCTCTGTTTTCTTTTTTCCAATACATAACTTTGTGCGGACGCTCTGTATTTTTACCTTGAATATAAGGGAGTAAGTCAACGCCATCAATGTCACTCTCTAATGCTTTGCCTTGTGCTGCACTGTAAAAGGTAGGCAATAAATCGAGTGTGCTAACTGGGTATTCATAAATTGAACCCGCTTTAATATGCTTAGGCCAGCTAATTAAAAATGGTACACGAATGCCCCCTTCTAACTGGTTTGATTTAGTCCCTGCAAGTGGTGCATTATTTGATGCGTTTTTATCAGATGGGCCACCGTTATCGTTTGAAAAAACCACAATAGTATTGTCATCTAAGCCTAGCTCTTTAAGTTTATCAAGTACATAACCACTAGCTCTGTCTAACCCTAGGGTCATTGCAGCAAGTTCTTTACGTTTACCCGTTAAATGAGGGAATTTGGCTAAATCTTTAGGATCTGATTCAAGTGGAGTATGTACTGCATTAAATGCTAAATAAATAAAAAATGGTTCATCTTTGTTTTGTTCAATGTATTTAGCAGCTTCTTTGCCTAACTCGTCGGTTAAATACTCTTTTGGCTCTTCGTAATTACCAAAGTCGCGTTCTAATTTTTTATCAAAAAAATGTTTGTTCCCATTTTTCATTTCTTGTTCTGAATAGTTAAAGTAGCTTCTATCACCACCTCTAAACCCTAAAAAGGTATCGAATCCACGATTAAGAGGATGAAATCTATCCGCATCACCTAAATGCCATTTACCAAACACAGCTGTTTTATAGCCCTGCTCTTTAAGATAATCAGCCATTGTTTTTTGATCCAACGGCAAGCCCATATCTGCACCTTTTAATGCAGAATTGTCACTCATAAAACCTGGTACATTAATTTCTTCATAACCAAAACGTTGCTGGTACTTACCCGTCATTAAACCTGCGCGTGAAGGGCCACAAGTAGAATCACTTACGTAACCTTGAGTAAAACGGACACCGCTTTGGGCAAGTTTATCTAAATTCGGTGTTTCGAGCTGCGTACTACCTTGAAAGCCAAAATCACCAAAACCTGCGTCATCAGCAAAAATTAAAACAATATTAGGTTTTTCTGTTTCTGCTTTTGCCATTGCATTAGCACTAACGCAAAAGCCTAAACATACAGAAAGAAGAACAAGTAGCTTATTCATCACAGTTTCCTATTTAATATAATAGTTAAGCACATAGCTAAAAAACATTAATTACACCATAGCTAACATATTGGATATATTAGACTATTACGGCTAGTTAATTTAATGATTGAGTTGTAAATAATGCGTTTATAAATCACAATATCGCTACACTAAACAAAACGTAACAATATTGCAAACATATGATGTATGATATTTTGAAATTAATTTTCAATTTTTCACTATCACTTAAGCCTAATAACAGTCTCAGCTTAAAGACAAAACCCATTAATTGAGTATTTAGCTGTAGCCCGTTATTTAATTTTAAGTATGCATTAGTGTGCTATATAAGGTGGATTCTAAAATGATAAATATAAAAAACAGCCTTTTTGTTGTTCTTTTTTTATGCAGCTGTTTTTCAGTTATTGCAGACGATGAGTGCCAGTCTTGCCATCAACAACAAACCAGTGATTGGGAACAATCAGACCATGCCAGTTCAATGGCTTTAGCCAATAAAGATACCGTGCTTGGTGATTTTAGTAATATAACCGCGACCCACTTTTCTCAAAAAGCCGTATTTTATAAAGAAAAAGAGGCCTTTTTAATTGATTTAACCGAGCAAGGCACCAAAAAAACGTACACCGTAAGTTATGTATTTGGCTTTGACCCATTGCAACAGTATTTAATTGAAGTTGAAAAAGGTAAGTACCAAGTATTTCCTTTTGCATGGGATAGTCGCGCTAAATCACTAGGCGGCCAGCGTTGGTACGCCAACTACGCTAACGAAGATGTAAAACCAAGCGACCGACTGCATTGGCTGCAACCTCTGCAAAACTGGAACGGCATGTGCGCCGATTGCCACTCAGATAACTTAAAACGTAATTACAATCCTGAAAAAGAGCGCTTTGATACACACTTTTCAAACATAAATGTGGGCTGTAAATCGTGCCACAGTGAGATTACTGATGAACATAAAACTAAAAAAGTGACTAAACCGGCTCAAACAAGCCCCAATAATATGTCGCAGTGGAAAATAATCGGTGATGACACCATTGCCACTTGGCAAGGCGAGCCCCGCGATAACAGCTTTATGCAAGGCTGTTATGCGTGTCATTCGCTAAGAAGCCCGCTGACTGATGGTTTTGATAACAGCCAAGCATTTTTGGACCAATTTAGTCCTTCATTTTTAGAACCTAATTTGTATTATGCCGATGGCCAAATTAAAGAAGAAGTGTATGTATTTGGCTCTTTTGCACAAAGTAAAATGTACAAAGCCGGTGTTAACTGTGTTGATTGTCATGATAAACACACCATGAAAATTAAAACTAAAACGAATGGGCTGTGCTTACAGTGCCACAGTGCCAGCGAATACAACAAACCCGAGCATCATCGCCATAAAGAACAATCAACCGGGGCACAATGTGTTAGCTGTCATATGCCAACTAACAGATACATGGGCGTTGATGACAGACGCGACCACAGTTTTAAAATTCCACGCCCTGACATATCAATAAAATACGATACACCTAATGCATGTGTGCAATGCCACGACGGTCAAACAAATGAATGGGCAGCAAGTACGCTTGAAAATTGGCATGGTAAAGCACCACCATTAAGTGCAAGCGAGCACAGCATGCTTGAATTACGTTCATTAAAAACTATTTCACGAAATGCACACATGGGCCTAATCAATGACTTATCGCTAAACGAAATAGACCGCGCCAGTGCAATAAGCTATTTAGGCGGTTCAGCTGCAGAGCTTAATGATAGTGACGTCAAAGGCTGGGTTAACTCGCCTCTTCCGCTTATTCGCTTAGCTATTGCTAAAGTTGGGTTTTTACTGCCTGAAGCAGAGCGCTTAAAAAGCTACAAGCAACTATTAACCGACAAATTAAAGTCGGTGCGTGTTGCCGCTGCGCAAAACCTAAGCCAAACAACGGCGCAGTTAAACGGGCTTAATCAATCAATCATAGAGCTTGCACACGCCAATAAAGTAAATACATGGCGCGGTGAAGGTAATATCAATCAAAGTATGCTCGCGCTTAACAGACAAGACATAAACGGCGTTATTAAATCATTGGAAAAAGGCATTAGTGTTGATCCTTACTTTGATGCAAGTTATGTAAATTTAGCCGATATTTATTATCGCCTTGGTCAAACAGCGAAAATGCAAAGCACGTTAGATAGTGGTTTAAAAGCAGTACCTACCTCTGCGCCGCTGCATTATGCAAACGGTATGGCACTTATTAGAAGCGGTAACAAACCCGCTGCTGTTGACTCGTTTAAACACGCAATGGCACTTGAGAATAATAACGTGCAATACGCTTATTTGTACTTTTTAGCGCTTGATAGCATTGGCTCAACCGCACAGGCCGTGAACGAATTAAAACTCAAAATCAGTGCTTATAATAATGCGCAGCAGCTCAAAAACTTAGGAATGAGCTTTGCTCAAAAGCTTAAAAATGCTGAGGATTACGACTTTTTTACTCGTTTAAAATAATTTTTCATTCTAAATCTGTATTTTAAATTAGAGATTAAAATTCAACCACTTAACTTCATAATCTTGTGTTACTTAAACGGTAATACAAGGTTATATCCTCAAGATTACAAGCAACATTTAATAAACAAGTAATCAACACATTGCACTCTCAAACATCATATGTTTAAATTGTTAGAATGAATCGCTTCTTATTATTTACAATTCTTAATTGCTTATAGCTTTATCACAATTAAGAATCGCTGTTTAATTAGCCTGATTCTAAATGACAGATACTGCCGCTGCATTATCTGCACACACAGACAATTATGAAGAAACGGAGTGGTTAAAATGCTTAAACACAGTAAATTGCATACAGCAATATTACTTGCATGTTGTTCTTTATCAGCTTTCACACACACTGCATATGCGCAAGAAGAAACAACCGCAAAGCAAGCTAAAAGCAATTCAGACGATTTTGAAGTTATTTTAGTGAGCGCACAAAAACGCGACCAAGCATTAAAAGAAGTGCCTTCTTCAATCGAAGTGCTAAGCGGTGATTTAATTGAAGAAATTGGCATCGATAATGGGTTTGATTTAGTCACCTACTTGCCGGGTTTTGGCATTGATGACAGCAGTGAAATAAGAACTACAACGTTAAAAACACGTGGTATAGGCACTTTTACTAATTCAATTGGCTTACAGTCTTCAAACTTAGTCGTTATAGATGGCGAAGTATTACCTCGCCAATCAATGCTCAACTTACCTATTTCAGATGTACAGCGTGTAGAAGCAATGCGCGGCCCACAAGGGACTTTATTTGGCCAAAACACATCAACAGGCCTATTGCATTATGTAACTAAAAAACCTCAACTAGATGATCGAGTTTCAGGTACAGTTAGAGCGCAAGTTACTGAGTTTGATGGCACTGATTTTAGCGGCACAGTAAATGTACCACTTAACGAAAACTGGGCAGCTCGATTTAACGCACAATACAGTGATATTGATGGTTGGATAAAAAACACCATGCCTGGTGAAGAAGATTACACTATAGGTGCAAAAACAACGAAAGCAGGTCGCGGTCAGCTTTTGTACGACAATGGTGAAGAACTAAATGTATTATTTCGCTTAGAATATTCAGAGACAGACACCAATTGTTGTTCTCTAACTCGTTTAGGTGGAATAAACCCAGATTTTGGCCCTCGTCCAATCGTTAATGTAAAAGACGATGGCACCATTGAAGGCACCACTTATAACCGTGTTAACCCTGAGTCTACTTTTGAAGAAGCCGGCGGCCCGGTTACATCACGTAATGCAGAAGGTAACTTTGGTAGAACAGAAAATTTTGGCTTTTCAATATCGGCTGATTACTACCTAAATGATGAAATTACACTTAGCTATAATGGTAGCTACAGAGATTTTGATTTATATAACAGTTCAGCATTTTTTACTATTAATTTTCCTGTAGAGCGAACCGCTTTTGGTGGTAACGAATCGGTTGATGTTCTTCAACAAGAGTTTCGTATTTCGTCATTTAATAATGAAAAATTTGATTGGGTATTAGGTCTTTTTTACCATGATACCGACGGTCAGCGCTCTGAAATACGTGACGGTTGTATTGCAGGTAACCGTGGCTTTATTGAAGGCGGCGAATTAACAGGGTGTTACTCAAAGCAATCTACCGATGCTTTTTTAGCTAACTATGCAACTACTGGCGATGACGACCGCTCATTACTAACGCCTTCTCGCTTACTAAATAGTGGTGATTTTACAACCGGTTTTGAAAACGTCGCTATTTTTGGACAACTTGAATACCAAATAACTGAGCAATTAAATGCTACTTTTGGTTTTAGATTATTACATGAAAAAAGTGATGCAACCTTTGCTCGTACAGATTTAGCAACACCTTCTACGGGTGTTGGAATGGAAACATTCAATGAAGTATTAGAACTTGCTCAAACAGATCTATCGCTTATTTTACGCCAAGACGCGCCAACTAAGTTTGATAACTCAGACACCGCTTTTATATACAAAGCGGTTGTAGGGTATGACTTTACTGATGATATTCGTGGTTATGTGAATTATTCTACCGGTTATAAAGGCGCATCTTACTTTGTAACAACAAATACCGACCCTGCCGATGCAGACAACTTCCCTACCGATCCTGAAAACTCTTCAAACTTTGAAGTAGGTCTGCGTTCAGCGTATTTTGAAAACGATTTACTGTTTAACTTTACGTACTTTGATATGAGGGTTGACGATTATCAAGTACGTGCCAGCCGCGTAATAGATGAAGAAAATAACATTATTTTTGCAGGCTATGTAAACGCAGCACAAGCACGCTCAACCGGTATTGAAGCCGATGTGGTGGTTAAAATATCAGATAAATTAAAGTGGTCTTTTAACTACGCTTATTTTGATGCACGCTACGAGGACTTTGCTGATACACCTATTAATTGTCCTGCAGATGATGGTGGTTTACTTGCTTCTCGCTGTACTACTGATTCAACTGGCCGTCAGAGCTTTGATCAAACGGGTTTATCTTTCCCTAATAATGCTGAGCAACAATTTTTAAGTACTATTTCATATAGTACACAAATTGCTGATACAGGCTGGAATGCTAATACACGTGCAGTTTGGCGTTATAATGGTAGCCACACGCAATCAATTAACGAACTTGCCTTTGGCGAATCAGCTAACCCATCGTCAAGCATTTGGGATGGTTACTTAAGCGTAAGCAAAGATAACTTACAGTTTAGTGTATTCATTAAAAACTTATTTGATAAGTCGTACACTACTCGCCAACGTATAAACTCTGAAGGTTTTGGGGAAGCATTTTATCCTCGTGACTGGAGTCGTTATGTGGGTGCAAGTGTTCAATATAGCTTTTAATAGATAACGAAAACTGAATATAAAAAAATAGCGCTAATTAAGCGCTATTTTTCTATCTGCATTTTATTATTTAAATTACTTACAATGGCTCTTTTCTACCAACTAACTGCCCGTTAGCATCATTTATAACCGCATTGCTAATATCTACATGCTCATTATTACTCCAACGAACCGATACATTATTTATCTGTGAACACGTACCTAAACCAACGTGTAACTTGTTATTTTCGCTTTGTGAAAAGCCAGCACCTGTTGCGCCTACAACACGCTTATAAGTTTTCCCACACGCTTTTATAGTAGCAGTAGCGCCCAATGCCGACACACCAGCGTTAGGTGAGTAACCAATATTAGTGACTAAAAAATTATGCTGCGCGTCTAAAGCGGTGTTGTTGGTAAATAAATGCCAACGGCCGCGCTCGTTTGAGTAAATTAAGTCAAGGTCACCGTCATTATCGTAATCAAAGGTCTGTGCACTGCCCCCTGTTGATCCAAGCTCAGTTGAAATAACACCATGGTTTTGTAAAGCCTCAAATCCTTTACCTTGCTGATTTAAATACAGTACCTGCTCGTTGGCTTTTGCCGGGTTACCATAACGCAATACAAATAAGTCACTCCAACCATCGTTGTTAAAGTCTCCGGCAACAGCACTGGTTGTTGGTTCGCTAAGATTAATATTTAGCTTGGCTGTTGCATCAACAAAGTTACCTTGTTGGTTTTCTAATAATACCGCTGGTAATGGCTCAAGCCCTTTTACGTTGGGTAAATTAGTTACTCTTTTAATAACACCGGCGGTAGGCGATTTAGTATCCCCCGCAACGCGCCAAGTATCGTTACCTAAGTAACCTATATATAAACCTTTTTTACGTAGTTTTTTAGGCCAGCCAGCAGCTTGCTCTTTTGTTACCTGTACCGTACGTTCACTGCCGCCATGCCCTTTTAATGTTAAAGGCACACTATTTTTGCCAATAAACACATTAAAATGGGGATAAGCCATTTGCAGGTTTTCTATTTCGAAGTCACCTTCGATTTTAAAATCTTCAAATCTAAATGCTTCGTTACGAGTAAAAAAAGCAAAGTTTTGAGATTGAGCATCATAAAAGGTGTGTTGTTCAAATTGATGTTTAGCGCGGGTTAAAAATAAATCAAAGTCACCGTCATTATCAAAGTCGATTTCGGTCATGCTGCTCACATGGCTAATATTACGATTATTTCCTAGTACAGCTTTGCTTTTATTTTTATAACCTAAATCAGATTTACTCTGCGCTACAACAATGTCATCTCCGCCGTAAAAAAATAAATCATCGTGCCCATCATTATCAAAATCACTAACTAAGGCTTTATAACCAAGCCATTTTGCAGTAGGTAAATAATCGACAAACTTAAACTGATTATGTCCTTCGTTTTTATATATATGGTTGGCTCCCTTTTTTTGCTTTTTAAGCGGAAAAGCTGAGAGCATTAAATCTAAGGTGCCACTGTTATTGCCATCAATTAATTTAACCGCACGTCCGCGTGTTCGTTCAAAATTATCAAACGTTTCTCCGCCTTCAACAGTCCGGTCGTGATTTATTTGAAACGATACAGGTAAACGCGGCTTTAGGCCGCCACCACCACCTTGGGCTATTATTAAATCCATACGACCATCTAAGTCGTAATCAGCAACAGCCACGCCGTGTGTGTCGCCTTTAATAATTATCTGTGGTGCTGAAAAGGTATTGTCCTTGTTATTCCAAAAAATTTTTACTGCGTGGGTATGCTCAGTAATTAATACATCTTGATACCCATCTTTATCAAAGTCTGCAATCAATGCACTGTCCCATTTACGACGCGATAGTGGCTCAAAAGGTATAATATTGTGCGATTCACTAAACATTAATTTATTACTGATGTTGTCGCTTAGCGTTTCATTGCTTGCCCTTTGAGTGGTGTTACATCCATAAAGCAGAATACTTGTAGCGATCAGTGATAAACAAAATAACGTGTTTGCTGGCTTACTATTTTTTTTCATTTAACCCACTCCTTACTTAACTGACTGTAATGGTTTTTGTTGCCAAACACGGATGTATTCAATTTCAAAGTCGACCACACCATCATCTTTTTTGCCCTCAGGGCTATTACGTTCAAGCTCTTCTTTACTTTTTGGTACGCCATGCCAAGGAAAAGTTTCCTGATCAAGCCATAAAAACAGTGGCTTAGTGGCTACGTAACCTTTATCAACCCCGCGATGCTCTTTTGCCCAGGCATCAGCTTGTTCTGCAGATACTTCGCTAAATAATTTACCGTCAACATAGTATTTAATTCCTTGGGCGCTCCAATCAATTCCATACACATGAAAGTCATCTGCTACTCTAAAACCTAAGTCTTTTCGTTCTGTGTAAGTGGGCTTGCCCATTACCTTTTTATTCCAATCGCGAATTGACCACCATAGTTCACTGTCTATATGGTCTTTTTTAGGGTCAAGAGAGTCACCAAACAATTCAAAAAAATCAACTTCTAGCTTTTCACCCATCGACCAAAATGCACTGCTTACTTGCGCATCAGCGGCTTTACTTTTAATTTCTATATATCCGTACTTGAACGATTTGCGGCCAATAAAACACGCTGTTGTTATATTTTCGTATTTAAGTGCATCACCAAAAACAGGTTTGTGAATTTTTTCTTCAAAAGGAAAATCGGGCTCCCAACGTGTTTCTAGCTTTAGTTTGCCATTTTCTAGGCGATAATTATTACCCGAAAACTGCGAAGGTGCGCGGCCTTTCCATACTTTTTTATTTGGATTATCTGGATGCTTATAAACAGGTTTACCGTTTTCTAGTTTACCTACAATGTACCAACGTTCTTCATCGATAGTGCTGGCTTCAAACTCATCACTTACTTGGGTGTTTAAAACCCACTCACCTTCATTTAGAGGATCAGTTAGTGGCAGTAGATTATTTTTAGCTTGAGGAAGCTTTTGCATATTCGTCGCCGAGTCACTGCTACAACCGCCAATGGTTATTACCGAAAATAATGCAGCTGTGAGCGTCAATGTATGTATTTTTATATTTTTTTGTGTGTTGTTCATGATGTCTCATTATTTTGTATGTAAGTTTGTGTGAAAGTTAAAAATTAATACGTAAATAAATAGATTTTTTAGTGAGTTATAAGTAAACAAAGCGACTTTAAACTTATTTAGTTTAAAGTCGCTTTAATATTATGTTATGCGTCTAGTACAAGCTTAAATATCGGTACGCGTAACTGCGTAATCGTCAATCAAGATTGAATCACCCGTTGGCAGTCCATACACTTCCCAAAGGGTAAACACATCGGTAATTGAGCTCCATGTTGCTGGAATAGCCCAATCGCGTTGATTAGTTGAATCCTCTACAAACTCGACGTATTGCCACTGCGTAGTGGCTGCGAGTGCTGCGCTAAATAAGCCCGCTTCTGAGTAACGACCTGTAAATCCATTTGCATCCTCAGGTATGCCGTCATAAACCCACGGTACAACCACATGGCGTAACGTAACTGGTTCAACAGGCACTTGATTTAACTTAACCCACACAGCATAACGGTATGTTTTACCTACAGACTCGGCACCACGTCCATAGTTGGCGCTGTACCAGTTACGCTGTTTATTCCAAACTTGCTGAGTTGCAAAAGAGTACGGTGTATTCGCTTCACCTTGAGTAGCTGTACCCGCTGTAATTTCAAGCGATCGACCATTACCCGACACAGAGGTTGCCGATACGCTATAGGTAGCATTGCCTTTATAATACCAATGCTATTTATTAAGTGATCAAA
>NZ_MXQF01000054.1 GCF_002165575.1 Pseudoalteromonas sp. A601 | reverse complement strand
GAACTGACTTTATGGCGCTAAGTGAAGCAGAAATAAAGGCGGCAGTTGATAAGCTCAATCATCGGCCAAGAAAAACAAGAGGATATAAAACCCCTCATGAATTATTTACAGGGCAATCAGAAGTTCTGGTGGCTGCATAATGATTGCACTTAATACTTGAATTCAAGCTGTATTTTTGATTACATATTTTATATAAATGATAACAATGATGGGAAAAAGGATTAAGCTATAGTTAAGTTGTAGCTGCTATTATTTTAATTAAAGTTACCCCGAGTGTTTTTGGAGAATAAATATGAATACATTAAAAAAAATTGCTGTGGCAATGGTTATTCTAGTTCCAGCCTTTGCACACGCAGGGGAAGCCACTGTTAAGTGGCATGATTTTAATGATTACCGAGACGTTCGTCCTTCGAATGATACAAAAGGTTCTTATCATAAACGTATTGCGTCAAACTTTGAAAAGCACTTCAATAAATTAGCTGAAAAGTTACCACAAGGGTATAAGTTTAATGTAGAAGTAACTGAACTGGATTTGGCAGGTGATGTTCGTTTTGGTGGTATGAATGAGCTCAGAATTATTAAGCCTATATATTTTCCCCGTATTGAATTTAACTATTCTGTGACGGATGAAGACGGTCAAACTATAAGTGAAAATGAACAAGTCTCATTAAAAGATATGGGCTTTATGGATCAAATTAAGATGGGCCGTGATGAAGCCTTTTATTATGATAAACGCTTGATTACAGACTGGTTCGATAAAGAGCTAATACCTATAGTAACCCCACAATAATGTTCTTAAAGCGCTGACTTAGTTAAGTGAGCGCTTTTACATTACTTGAATGTTGCTAATAACTGTAAGAGTTGTTGTAGTTTAAGTACTGTTGATTTTAGCTTTTCTTCATTTAAACCGTCAGAACTTAAACTTTCTACATCTGCAGCGACGTCTAATACGTAAGGTTTAAACCTTTTTGCTTCAAAGTTAAACCCAGCATCTGCTGGGAATAGTGCTTTGAACTTACCATGACCTTGTTGCTGAAGTTCATCTAGTTTTTTATCAGCATCAAGTGATTGACGGTAAACAACTTTTAAGTTGTTATTGAGCTGCTCAATAATAGAATCCATTTTTTTCCTAAAGCTTTAGATTACAATGCCGATATAGTACGTGGATTGTAATTAAAAGTCAGGTATTGAACTATGAATATATCAGGTGGAAACTTACCAGCCATGAGTGGCGCAGGTGAAAGTGCAGAAGTGTATAGTGCAGCGCTTGCCAAAAAGCAGCAGAAAGCGGATGGTGCAGCTGCTCTGGCACTAATTGAAGGTGCTGCTTCGTCTAGTGTTGCACAAACCCCCGCTAAATCTGTTACGGCTACTCTTGGCAATAATGTAAACGTTTACGTTTAAATCAATTTGAGATCTATGGGGGTTTTGCTTTGTTGACCACCAATTTCTCGAACGAGTTTAGGAACTAAAAACCCTGGCAATGCAATAAGCATATCTGCCATTATTTTACGTGCTTGTTGCTCTGCAATATCAAAATGACTAGCGCCGGCTACTTTATCTAATAGGTAAAGATAATAAGGCAATATGTCTGCATCAAATAATGCTTCACTCAATGCAATTTGCGCTGAGCTTGAATCATTCACATCTTTTAAGATGACGGCTTGATTCAATAATGTTACACCGACTTTCTTTAACTGCTTCATCGCGGTTTTAAAATCATCATCTATCTCATTGGCATGATTTATATGATTGATAAATACGATTTTAAGAGGGGAGTCTGCTAACCGTTGACACAGTTCATTGGTAATACGCGCTGGGATCACGACGGGAAGGCGACTATGAATACGCATGCGCTTAATTTGCGGTAGTTTTTCTAGCTCATCCATAAACCAACTAATAGCATCATCCTTGGCCATCAGCGGATCGCCGCCACTGAGAATAACCTCGTTGATATTATTGTCTGATCGTATATATTCAAGTGCATCAAGTAAGCTGCGTTTGTTTAACTGATTCTCTTGATAGGGAAAGTGGCGCCGAAAGCAATACCTGCAATTTACCGCACAACCCGTCTTAAACATAACGAGAACTCTAGACTTATATTTATGGAGTAAGCCTGTTTGTGTATTGTCTTGCTCTTGCAGCGGGTCGTTACTAAAACCGGTTTTTTCAATAAACTCTTGATGACGAGGCATGACCTGCAGTAAAAGTGGGTCGTTAATATCACCATAGCGCATTTTTTTTATAAAAGGGACAGGTACGCGCACAGGGAATAAACTGCGAGCTTTTATGTCCTTTTCATGTACTTGGCTCGATAGCCCGACCATTTCTAGCAAGGTTTTTGGGCAAGTAACTACATTAGCTAATTCTTTTTGCCAGTTTTTATGCAAATTTGCTTCATTTCTTTGTATCATTGGTAAGTAGATTACTCGAAAAATTATTAGACAGAGGAAACGATGGCGAATTATAGCACTAATGAGTTCAAGGGCGGCCTAAAAATTATGATGGACGGCGAACCTTGCAGTATTTTAGAAAATGAAATGGTAAAACCTGGTAAAGGCCAAGCGTTTAACCGTGTTCGTATCCGTAAGCTTATCTCTGGCAAAGTGCTTGAAAAAACATTTAAATCAGGTGAATCAGTTGAAGGCGCTGATGTAATGGATACCGATCTTGCTTATCTTTATACCGATGGTGAGTTTTGGCACTTCATGAATAACGAAACGTTTGAGCAAATTGCCGCGGATGAAAAAGCGCTAGGCGATACGGTTAAATGGCTCGTTGAAAACGACCTATGTACTATTACATTATGGAACGGTAGCCCAATAGCTGTAACACCGCCTAACTTTGTTGAGCTTGAGATCACAGAAACAGATCCAGGCCTAAAAGGTGACACTGCGGGTACTGGTGGTAAGCCAGCTACATTAAGTACAGGTGCTGTAGTACGTGTTCCTTTGTTTGTACAAATTGGTGAAGTAATTAAAGTAGACACTCGTAGCGGTGAATACGTAGGCCGTGTTAAGTAAGCAATAGCACTGTTTAATAGAATCCCGGCTTCAGGCTGGGATTTTTTTTGGAGAAAATATGTCAGCAGATCTTTGGGAGCCAAGTGCGCAGATTGCAACCTTGCAGCAACGAGCCGAAATTTTACGCACTATTCGCGAATTTTTTTATCAGCGAAATGTAATGGAAGTTGAAACTCCTAGCCTAAGCGCAGCAAGTGTAACGGATATCCATCTAGCTAGCTTTAAAACTCACTTTGTTGGCCCCGGCCATGCTGCTGGACTCGATTTATATCTACAAACATCGCCTGAATTTGCCATGAAACGACTATTAGCGGCTGGTAGTGGGGCTATTTATCAAATCTGTAAAGCATTTCGAAATGAAGAAGCAGGAAAGCATCATAACCCTGAGTTTACTATGTTGGAATGGTATCGCCCTGGGTTTGATGAATTTGCATTGATGAATGAAATAGATGAGCTAATGCAGTTGGTTCTCGATGTGCAACCCGCTGAACGCTTAACCTATCAAGGTGCATTTGAGCACGTACTAGGTCTTGATCCTTTGACAGCCACTTTGGAGCAGTTACAACAACTTGCTATTGAACATGGTTTTGCAGATATTGCTGCAGATGAGTCTCACCGTGATACATTATTGCAATTGTTATTCTGCATGAAAGTTGAGCCGGTGATAGGCCAAGATAGGCCTTGTTTTATTTACCATTTTCCGGCCTCTCAAGCAGCTCTAGCAAGTATTTGTAGTCATGATGAGCGCGTCGCTGGGCGATTTGAGCTTTATTATCAACACATGGAGCTGGCAAACGGCTTTAATGAGCTTACAGACGCTCAGGAGCAAGTGAAAAGGTTTAAGGATGATAATGCCTATCGTAAAAGCAATAACCTAAACGAGGTACCCATAGACTTGCGATTAATTAACGCGTTAGAGCATGGTTTGCCACAATGTGCAGGTGTAGCACTTGGTATTGATAGGTTAGTGATGCTAGCGACACAAAAACAAACAATAAAAGACGTCATCGCATTTGATGTTGATAGGGCATAGAAGATTCAAGACTCAAGGTTCAAAAAAAGGTAAAAGTAACCTCACTTTTACCTTTAAACTTGTTCCTTGAAACTTATTTCTACAATTCGTATATGAAAGTGACACCTGCAACCATTGGCTCACCAAATTGGGTGTAGGTATGTGTTTGCCAGCCGTCAGTTGGATCATTACCAAACTCAAAACCACGAGTTGGTACTTCTTCATCAAACACGTTACGTGCCCAGGCGCGAATTGACCATTGTTCAGACTCATAGCCGGCAGTGAAGTTAACAAGGTTAACACTTGGGGCTTGTGAATTGTGACTATCAGAGAAGTAGTAATCATCTTTACCTTCAATACCTATAGTCGCGAATAACTCGTTGGTGAAGTTATAACGCGCAGTAAATGCGTATTGGTATTTAGGTGATTGTGCTTGCTCTCGGCCGTCTTGATCTATAGGAGGAGAATAGAGGCTTGTTCTAGCAATATAGTCATTAATCCTTGTATCTAAATAACCAGCGCTACCTGTAATAAATAAGTCATCAGTTAATTGATAACTACCTTCAATTTCAAGGCCGTAATTTTCGCCTGAGCCTGCATTATCAAAATATCCAGTGAATTTTTGATCTTCTATCAACCATGACTTCAGTTGCATGTCTTCACGGTACATATAAAATGCGGCTAAACGCAGTACAAACTTTTCGTCGAGCGAACTCCCTTTAACGCCAAACTCCCCATTCCATAAATACTCAGGTTCAAAAGTTGTATGTTGCTCAAAGAAGTCTGCACCAAGACCAAAATCTTGTGCTTTGGCTAGAGCTGCAGAATTAATACCACCTGCTTTGTAACCGCGAGTTAAACTAGTGTAAATCATAGTACGGTCAATTACTTGGTACTCAAGTGCTATTTTTCCACCGACCATAATATCGTCGGTATCAACAATAAACCCGTTACTATCGGTGTAATCCCCTAGATATTGTTCAACACGTAGTCCGGTGATTAAAGTAGTCTTGTTGCCAATTGGGGTGGCTAATTGACCATATATAGCAGTGTTTGTCGTTTCATAGGTAGATGTTAATGGTGTGGAGTATTGGCGTTCTAAATCAACATCTCGGCCTTGATAATAAAGCCCAGCTACCCAGTTACCGCCTTTGCCATTAAATTGCAGCTCAGCGGCTTGGTCTTGACGATCTCTAAAATAAACGTCGGTTGAACTATAAGCATCAGGGTGAAGGCCCACAGCGCATAATTCAGGTTCGCTTATATCGTTACATACCCAATCTTCATCAAAACTATATTCTAAATCACTATCAATGCCTGAGAGATTTAAGCTAATATCAAAGAAGTCAAAGCCAGTGTAAATATTGGCAAGGCCAACAGCAATACTCTCTTGGTTATCTTGGCCAGGCTCATCAGCTACGCTATTGCGGCTGTTATCAAGGGTAAATGCATCATAGCCGTTATTTATATCGATATAATGAACACTTAACTCAGAGCGTAGATGATCTGTAAGTTGGCTATGTAGCTTAAAGCGGCCAACCATTTCATCTTGTTGCTGTGTTGGTCTATCTAGATATAAGTTATCTTGATAACCGTCAGATTCACGTTGATAAATACTACCACGTATAGCGGTGCTATCAGTGATACCGATACCAGCGGCAACACCTGCCTCATAACTGTTGTAGTTACCGGCGCCTAATTGCACTTTTACACTTGGATCAAAAGTAGGGTCGGCAGATTCCATCTGAATCATACCAGCCATACCATCTGCACCAAAACGCGTTCCCTGCGGGCCACGGTAAATTTCAATTTGGTTTACATCGAATAGCAGCGAACTAGCGCCAAGGCCTGAATAATTGATACCGTCAATAACTAAGCCAACAGATGGGTTGATAGGATCAACGAACTGAGAGCGCATACCCACACCACGAATTTGAATATAACGCCCGCGCGATGCACCAGCTGAAAAGTTCACATTGGCGGCACTAGCAAGCATTTCATCTAAAAATGTTGCACCACGTTCATTAATTTCGTGCTCACTAAATAAACTTGCACTGGCGCTGAGGGTTTGAATGCTTTCTTTTTGGAAATCCCCAGTAACGAGTATTTTTTCAAGATCAGTATCTTCAGCAAGCGCTGAAGCGCTAACAAGAGGGAGTAACGCGGCAGTAATTAAAGACAGACGTAGTTTCATTCGGTTTCTTAACTCCATTTCAGGGACGTGCATGATAACAACTATTCTCATTAAAGTCGTGATACCAGCTGTATAAATATGCTATAAACGCGCACAGTATACATAATTAGGAATATTAATATGACCTTTAAAGTTGAGTTTAAAGTACGCGATTACGAATGCGACCTACAAGGTATTGTAAATAACAGTGTTTATTTTAATTATCTGGAACATGCTCGTCATGAGTTCTTACATGCCAATGGTATTGATTTTGCTAAACTTGCGCGCGATAAAATAAATCTAGTAGTCATGCGCAGTGAAATGGACTATAAACAATCACTGGTGCCTGGTGATGAGTTTTATGTCGCGGTGGAGCCTGAGCGTATTAGTCGCTTAAAGTTTGGTTTTCGTCAAACTGTAATACGCAAACATGATGAAAAAGTAATGCTTAAAGCGTTGGTTATTGGTACTTCAGTTAATGAACAAGGTCGCCCTTTTTTACCAGAAGAAATTGATGATTTATTCCAAACGTCATAAATACGCTTTGATGTTGAAGTTTTATTACTATCTTAGAACAATTTTTTACATTAAAAACATGCATTATTAACGGTATCTGTGGTTAATTATTGCTATTATGTTCCGATTGAGTTTTAGGTTAGTAATTACATGAAATTAGCAGCAATACCGATGCTTATTATCGGTTTTTGTATTGGCTGCTCATCGACAGGGACAGTCACCAGTGAGCAATTAAAATACACTAAGTGGCAACTATCACGAGTAGATGGTTTAGCAATTCCTGCGTCTTATAGCGCATCGCTAAGCTTTATTGAAGCATTGCAAGTTAATGGTTTTGCTGGTTGTAATAAGTTTTTTGGTGAAGGTGATTTAACTAATAATCAGTTAAGCATTAATAAACTTGGCATGACTAGAAAGTCATGTGGCGAGCAACTAGATCAATTTGAGCAACAGCTATTGGACTCACTAAAGCAAGGTGCTCAAATTCAGTTGCAATCGCAACAGCTAATTTTAAATGGCGAGCAAACATTTGCGTTTATTCCTGCAAGCTAACCCCTTGCAGGCAAACTGCAACTAACGTACACTCGTCAGCGAACAATATATAGAATTTTACTTGTCGGAGTGCCTTGGGTATTAACTCAAAGGCTGAGATCGCGAAAGCGGGATCCGTGAACCTGATCAGGCTAACACCTGCGTAGGGAACAAGCTGCCTTAAACAGGTGCTTGTGCGCCATGTTTTGGCCACAAGTACTGTGGCTGCCAAGATTGGTAGTACATGAATAATACCAATCTACGATCCATGTAGCAGTTGCTACTCTCTATTGCATCGCAATATCTGACAAGACAACCCTTTTAGCAATGAGGTAAGTCATGTCAAACACATCAAATAAACCGTCTCGTCGCGAAACCCGTGCGGCAGCATCAGATTATATTTATAACCTTACAGGGCAACCATTCCCAAGTTCTCACAAAGTTTACGTAGAAGGTACACAAGAAAATGTACGCGTGGGTATGCGTGAGATTACCCTTAGCGACACTTTTGTTGGCGGTACAGATGAAAACCCAATCTATGAACCGAATGAACCGCTACGTGTATACGATACATCAGGCCCTTATACCGATCCAGACTTTACACTAGACGTACGTAAAGGCTTAGATAAATATCGCGAACAATGGATTGAAAGCCGCGACGATACTGAAATTTTAGAGTCAGTTACTTCGCAGTTTTCACAACAGCGTATGGCTGATGAAGGGCTTGATCATATTCGCTTTGAACATTTGCCAAAAATTCGCCGTGCTAAAGCGGGCAAAAACGTGACGCAAATGCATTATGCGCGCCAAGGTATTATCACCCCTGAAATGGAATATGTGGCAGTACGTGAAAATATGGGCCGGGCAGAAATTCGTAAAGAACTATTGGCTGAGCAGCACAAGGGCGAGTCATTCGGGGCGAGTATCCCGGAGTTTATTACCCCTGAATTTGTTCGTGATGAAATCGCTCGTGGCCGCGCAATATTGCCTAACAATATTAATCACCCAGAAACAGAACCAATGATTGTAGGTCGTAACTTTCTAGTGAAAGTAAATGCCAATATTGGTAACTCATCGGTAAGTTCTTCTATCGAAGAAGAAGTTGAAAAAATGGTCTGGTCAACCCGTTGGGGTGCTGACACAGTAATGGATTTATCAACTGGGCGCTATATTCATGAGACGCGAGAGTGGGTGGTTCGTAACTCACCAGTGCCAATCGGTACTGTGCCAATTTACCAAGCCCTTGAAAAAGTAAATGGCGTAGCAGAGGATTTAACTTGGGAAATATTCCGCGATACCTTGATTGAACAAGCTGAACAAGGCGTTGATTATTTTACTATTCACGCCGGCGTATTGTTACGCTATGTACCAATGACCGCCAAGCGAGTTACAGGGATTGTGTCACGCGGTGGTTCAATCATGGCTAAATGGTGTTTGGCGCACCACAAAGAAAACTTCCTTTACACTCACTTTGAAGATATCTGCGAAATTTTAAAACAGTACGATGTCTGCTTTTCACTTGGTGATGGCCTGCGCCCAGGCTCAATTGCAGATGCTAACGATGAAGCGCAATTTAGTGAGCTACGTACATTAGGCGAACTTACTAAAATAGCGTGGAAGCACGACGTACAAGTATTTATTGAAGGTCCGGGCCATGTGCCAATGCACATGATCAAAGACAATATGGAAGAGCAACTTAAACATTGTGACGAAGCGCCTTTTTATACATTGGGCCCATTAACAACAGACATCGCCCCAGGGTATGACCACATTACGTCGGGTATTGGTGCGGCGCAAATTGCCTGGTATGGCTGTGCGATGTTGTGCTACGTAACACCTAAAGAACACTTAGGCCTACCAAATAAAGAAGATGTAAAAGAAGGTTTAATTACCTATAAAATTGCCGCTCATGCTGCGGATTTAGCCAAAGGTCATCCAGGCGCACAAGAGCGGGATAATGCGTTATCAAAAGCGCGCTTTGAGTTCCGCTGGCATGATCAATTTAATATTGGCTTAGACCCTGAGCGTGCACGTGAATACCATGACGAAACCTTACCGCAAGAATCTGGCAAAGTAGCGCATTTTTGCTCTATGTGTGGGCCAAAATTCTGCTCAATGAAAATCACCCAAGAAGTGCGTGAATATGCCAAAGACCTAGAAGCTCGGGGTATAGACCCTAACAACGTAGGTGATGCCATTGAAATAAAAATGGTTGATGTAGAGGCTGAAATGAAAGCGAAGTCTGAAGAGTTTAAGCAAACCGGCTCAGAGATTTATCATAAAGCGGTATAAGTAAATAGTTAGCGAGTTAGAAAGTTAGCGAGTGAACCGCTCGCTAACTTTACTCTTGTAACTAGTAACTGAATTAAGGTTATTATGTCTTACAACATTGCGGTGGTGGGATTTGGCTTAACAGGCCGTTTAGCGGCGCTTGAATTAAGCTTAGCGCATAATGTGACTGTGTATGAAGTTGATGACGCACAGGCATTAAATAGTGCTGGGCGTGTTGCTGCAGCCATGCTTGCGCCTTTAGCAGAGTCAGTATTGTGTGAACAAGACTTGGCGCTCATGGGGCTTGACTCAATAAACCTCTGGCCGGCAATTCTAGCGCAGCTTAATGAACCCGTGTTTTTTCAGCAGCAAGGCACGCTGGTGGTTGCTCATCAACAAGACAAAGGCGACTTACAGAGCTTTACTGAACGCCTAAAACCGTTAGCTAATCATCATGCTCAGCGATTGAGTGGTTCACATATTAGTGAGCTTGAGCCTGAATTATCAGGGCGCTTCAATCAAGGCGTATATTTACCTTGCGAAGGGCAAATAGATAATCAGGCATTTTATCAAGCAAGCTTTAATACACTTAAAGCACGTGCTCTACAGTTTAATTTTGGTAAAAATATTAATACCGCTTGTGAGCAGCTACAGCAGCCATATGATTACATTGTTGATTGCAGAGGCTTAGGCGCTAAAAGTGAGCAGTGTAAGTTGCGTGGTGTTCGTGGAGAAGTGATTCGTTTACACGCGCCCGAAGTTAATCTCACGCGCCCTGTGCGGTTAATGCACCCGCGCTATCCTATTTATATTGCGCCTAAACCAAATCATGAATACGTGATTGGCGCAACCGAAATAGAATCGCAAGATAATGGCCCCGCAACAGTACGCTCAACCCTTGAGTTGTTATCGGCGGCGTATACCGTGCATAGTGGTTTTGCTGAAGCACGTATTATCAATATTCAAACAGGTTTACGCCCCGCATTTAGTGATAATCGCCCACAAGTCAAACGCCAAGGTAAGGTGATCAGTATTAATGGTCTGTACCGACATGGTTACTTACTTGCACCAAGCTTAGTAGCTGAAGCCGTCGCGTTAATTAAATAGGTTAAAAGATGAATATTACAATTAATGGCCAGCCGTTTGAAACCAAAAACCAAACGACATTAGCAAAAGTACTTATTGATTTTGGTGCTAAAGAACCCTTTGCAGTAGCATTAAATAGCGATTTTATACCGCGTAAAAATTGTGATGCAATTGTAGTTACACAAGGCGATAGGGTTGAGCTGCTTTCGCCAATTCAAGGGGGCTAATATGACTAATAGCTTCAGTATTTATGGCGAACAAATAACCAGTCGTTTATTAATTGGCTCTGCGCTTTATCCGTCTCCTGCGATTATGGCCGATTCAATTAAGGCCTCAGGCGCACAAGTGGTTACCGTCTCGCTGCGCCGCCAGCAAAGTGCAGCCGCTGGGGATGATTTTTGGCAGCTAATAAAAGACACAGGTTTAAAAATATTACCCAATACCGCAGGGTGTCATAGTGTTAAAGAGGCGGTAACGCTGGCACAAATGTGTCGTGAAGTATTTGCCACTGATTGGATAAAGCTCGAACTGATTGGGGACGAATATAACCTTCAGCCAGACCCATTTGCTTTGCTAGAGGCAACAAAAATACTGATGGATGATGGTTTTAAAGTGTTGCCTTATTGCACTGATGACTTAGTACTTTGCCAGCGCCTAGCAGATGTTGGCTGCGAAGTACTGATGCCGTGGGGAGCGCCAATAGGCACGGGTAAAGGGTTATTAAACCAATACAATTTAAAAACAATTCGTGAGCGCTTACCAGAGCTAACATTGATTGTTGATGCAGGCCTTGGTTTGCCTTCTCATGCTTGCCAAGCACTTGAACTTGGTTATGATGCGGTATTATTAAATTCGGCTATTGCAGGGGCGGGTTGCCCTGTTACCATGAGCCATGCCTTTAAAGCGGCGGTCGATGCCGGGCGTTTTGCTTATAAAGCCAAAGCAATGCCAGAAAAAGACGTTGCCGCGCCATCAACACCCACGATGGGGATGCCTTTTTGGCATCAAACGTAATAAATTAGGAAGTAATAATGAATCAAGTTGTTTGGACAATTGCTGGCTCTGACTCTGGCGGTGGTGCAGGTATTCAAGCTGATATAAAAGCCATGCAAAGTTTTGGCGTACATGGCTGCACAGCCATTACTGCACTCACGGCACAAAACAGTTTAGGTGTTGAGGCATTAAACCCCATATCAACTGAGGTGATTGAATCACAGCTACTTGCTTTGGCCAGTGACATGAAAGCGAGCGTGATCAAAATAGGTATGCTTGCTAACGTTCAGCAAATACAGTTAATTAGTGAGCATATTAAGCATTATAAAGCCACATGGCCAATACCTCCTTTAGTGGTTTACGACCCCGTAGCTATTGCCAGTAGTGGTGACTTACTCACAGAAGAAGATACCGTTAGCGCAATTAAAGAATGTTTATTGCCGCTGGTAGATGTGATCACTCCAAATACGCACGAAACCCAGTTATTAACGGGGGTTTACCTAATTGGCCCAAGTGCAGTTATTGAAGCCGCTGAAAAGCTACAAAGTTGGGGCGCAAAAGCTGTGGTGATCAAAGGTGGACATTGGGATTACCCAAGTGGTTACTGCATAGATTATTGCCGCGAAAACACCACTGATAGCACAAATGAATATTGGCTAGGTAATGAAAAAATAGCCACGCCGCATAGCCATGGTACAGGCTGTAGTATGGCGTCTGTTATTGCGGCGTGTTTAGCAAAACAATACCCACTTAAAGATGCATTTATTTTAGCAAAAGCGTATATCAACCAAGGCTTAAAAGCCGCTGTGCGTTATGGCGAAGGCATTGGCCCTGTTGCACAAACTAGTTTCCCGCAAAGTATTGACGATTACCCACAAGTGATTGAAGCGGGAAGCTGGCTTGGTGATGAGTTAGATTTTGATGCACCGAATGAGTTTACTATGGCTGCTAACTTTGTAGCGTGTGAAAGTAAGCAACTTGGCTTATACGCGGTCGTTGACTCTGTTGATTGGCTAGACAAATGCTTAGCGCAAGGTATTAAAACCGTGCAGTTACGTATCAAAGAGGGTAGTGAAAGTGAGCTTGATGAAGCTGTTGCAGCCGCAGTTACTCTTGGCCAAAAATATGAAGGTAAGGTGTATATAAACGATCATTGGCAACTTGCAATTAAACACGGTGCTTACGGTGTACATTTAGGTCAAGAAGATTTACTTGAAGCCAATTTAGTCGCTATTAAAGAGGCTGGTTTGCGCTTAGGGCTTTCAACTCATGGCTTTTATGAAATGATCCGCGCTCATAATTATCGACCAAGTTATATGGCATTTGGCGCTATCTACCCAACTACCACCAAGGATATGACAGGACAAATTCAAGGCCTCGAAAAGCTCAAACATTTTGTGCCGTTAATGCAAGATTACCCGACAGTGGCGATTGGGGGCATAGATCTATCCCGCGCTAGTGAAGTGGCGGCAACCGGCGTTGGCAGTGTAGCCGTGGTGCGAGTCATTACCGAAGCGGATGATTACCAACAAGCTATTGCAGACTTACAAAGGGCTATAGGTCATTAAATAATGAGTGAGTTATCTGACAAAGAGCAGCTGCGTTATAGCCGTCACTTAATGCTCAAAGAAGTGGGCCTTGAAGGTCAGCTAAAATTAAAAGCAGCCCATGTGGTGGTAGTTGGTGCGGGCGGTTTAGGCAGCCCAGCACTGTTATATTTAGCAGCCTCAGGCGTGGGAGAGCTTACTTTACTGGATGACGATAAAGTTGAGCTTTCTAACTTGCAGCGCCAAGTACTTTATAAAGTAAATCATTTAGGGCAAGCCAAAGTGAGCGCCGCTGGTAAAGTGCTTGGCAGTTTGAATAATCAAATTACTGTGAATAGCGTTGAGCAGCAATTAACTGAGAAAAATGCCGATCAAATTTTTACCGGAGCTACCTTGGTGCTTGATTGCAGTGATAACTTTACTACGCGTTATACCGTTAACCGCTTTTGTTTAAAGGCAGGGATTCCGCTGATATCAGGTGCGGCAATAGCCAGTGAAGGGCAGTTGATGTGTTTTGATTTTCGTAGCCCACAAAGCCCTTGCTACGGCTGCTTGTTTCCAGAGCAACCAAAAGAGCAAATGTTAAATTGTGATAATGCGGGTGTATTAAGCCCATTGTTAGGAGTAATAGGTTCAATGCAGGCGCTATTAGCAATTAACTTGATATTGGGTCACCACGAGGGGAGTCAGTTTGTGCGCTTTGATGGATTGAGTTTGACGCAACAGCAGTTTAAATTAACAAAAGCGCCTGAATGCACTGAATGTGGAGTGTAATGAAAGCGCGAGTTAGCACTCGCGCTATTTTATGGCGTTGAGTACTTTATTCTGTAATTTTGGCGAAAGGTGTGCCCATACGCGTTACCGTTTCAGGTTGCTGATCAGCTAAGATTTCAGCTTGATTAGCGCCCCATGCTAAAATAACCGTTGAGCCGAGCTTAAAGCGGCCCATTTCTTCACCTTTTTTCAAAGTGATTGCATTATCGGCAGTGGTTGGGTAGTTCCAACTAAATACGTCTTTTCCTGCTGGTGGTGTTACCGTACCAGCCCAAACTGTTTCAATGCTAGCGACAATTGTTGCACCGACTAATACCATCGCAAGTGGGCCAATTTCGGTATCAAAAATTGCAACTACACGCTCATTACGTGCAAATAAGTTAGGTACATTTTGCGCAGTTAGTGGGTTTACCGAAAACAAATCACCTGGCACGTAAATCATTTTACTTAATGTGCCGTCGATTGGCATATGAATACGGTGATAATCTTTTGGTGCTAAATAAATCGTCGCAAACTCACCACCTAAAAACGGGGCTGTGTCTTGCTCAGAACCACCAAGCAACGCTTGTAAGCTGTAGTCATGGCCTTTAGCCTGAATAAGTTGACCATCGACAATTGCGCCAAGTTGGCTAATTGCCCCATCTACCGGGTGAGCGATTATGTCAGCTTCAGCATTTAATGGGCGAACACCTTTTTTTAGCGGGCGGGTAAAAAATTCATTAAAGGTTTTGTAATGAGCGGGATCTGAATATTGTGCTTCACTCATATCTATCTTGTACTGCTTAATAAATAATTTGATTAACCATGTTGTTAAGCCACCCAGCCTTGCAGCAGCTAATTTACCTACCATGCGCGATAGAAAATGTTTTGGCATTGCATATTGCATGGTAATTTTGAATTTATCTAAACTCACTTGTTTCTTCCTAAATTAAACGCGCGGAGCACGAGCTCCAGCACGGCCATCGGCCATTGTTTCTAAAATTCGGTGGTAACTGTCAAAGCGCAGCTCTGAAATATCACCATCATCAACCGCTTGGCGGATAATACAGCCAGGGTCGTTTAAATGTTTACAGTCGCGAAAGCGACAACCGCCAATAAACTCGCGGAATTCTTTAAAGCACCAGGTAACTCGTTCAACTTCAAGGTGCCATAAACCAAACTCTCTTATTCCAGGAGAGTCGATTAAATTCCCCCCTGAAGGCAAATGGTGTAACCGCGACACTGTGGTTGTATGTTGACCAAGACCACTGTTTTCAGAGACTTCTTTAGTCAATATTTCAGCATCGGGTAGCACGGTATTTACCAGTGTGGATTTACCGACACCGCTTTGGCCAACAAAAATGCTATTTTTACCCACTAATGTTTGCTTTAAAGCATCTATGCCTGCTGCGGTTTTATTACTTACCAGTAAAACTTGATAGCCAAGTTTACGATAGATATCGAGTACTTCCTCAATAGCTTTTAGGCCTTGTTCGTCAATAAGGTCTATTTTGTTGAGCACTAAAATAGGCTCAATGCCCATATCTTCACAAGCCACTAGATAGCGGTCGATAATATTTGCAGTAAACTCAGGGAGTACCGCAGAAACCATAAGTATCTGATCAATATTAGCCGCAACGACTTTAACGCCATCGTAAAAATCGGGTCGTGTTAATTGTGAGCGACGCTCATGCATTGCCTCAATAACACCCGCTATATCGCCTTCGCTTACTTTTGCACGGCGAAATTGTACTTCATCACCGCAAACAATACCTTTAACAGTTCGACGTATATTACAACGCAGTACATCACCATTATCGGTTTCGATATCGGCATGTTGACCAAAACGGCTAATAACCACTGCATTTTCCGCAGGGCCTAAATTATCGTTCTGTAGTTGCTCATTTGTCCCTTTCGCTGATTTATCGTCGGCATTGGACAAGCGTTTTTGGTGATTAGCCTTGATCCTACGGGATTGGCCTTTACTTAATTTCTTCTGTTTTGCCACTTTTGGCCTATAACTTAGTTAAATGTCGCGCTTTTTGAAAAAAAAGCTTTAGGTCGACTGATGATACTAATATGATATATCTAAATGCGTTAGATCTAAAGGAAAGCACCGCAAGGTAATTATGTCTTTTCATAAATCAAATCTGATTTGGCTCGACCTCGAAATGACAGGTCTAGAACCAAGTACAGACAAAATACTCGAAATAGCGACTGTTGTCACCGATAGTGAGCTAAACATCTTGGCTGAAGGCCCAACAATTGCTATTCATCAAAGCGATGAATTGCTAGATGGGATGGATGAATGGTGTACCACTCAACACGGTCAATCAGGGCTTACGGCACGTTGTAAGGCAAGTACTTATGACGAGGCTTATGCTGTTGAGCAGACCATTGAATTTTTAAAGCAATGGGTTCCTGCTGGGGCATCGCCCATGTGTGGAAACTCTATTGGTCAAGATAGACGCTTTATGAATAAGTATATGCGCGAGTTGGAAGATTTCTTTCATTACCGCAACTTAGACGTGAGCACTATTAAAGAGCTTGCTAGACGTTGGAAACCCGAGGTTTTAGCGCAAGTGAATAAAAAAGGCTCACATCTTGCACTCGATGACATTAAAGATTCCATTATGGAATTGAAAGTCTACCGAGAAAAATTCTTTAATTTGTAAAAAATACTTGCAAACACATCGAATTATTGTAGAATCCTGCCCCGCTTAAGACGATAACCCCCGCGGGGTTAGTGTGTTTAAGTGGAAGTTAAAGATTCAAGAAGAAAGGTTAAAGGAACGAGGTTTAATATTGATAGAACCTAGAACCTAGAACCTAGATAAAATGCGGCACTAGCTCAGTTGGTAGAGCGCGACCTTGCCAAGGTCGAGGTCACGAGTTCGAGCCTCGTGTGCCGCTCCAATTTCTCACCAAAGAAGTTGGCTAATAGTTTCAAGGTGAAAGACGAAAGTTACAAGCTTTTGCTAGAACCTAGAACCTAGAACCTAGAACCT
>NZ_MXQF01000053.1 GCF_002165575.1 Pseudoalteromonas sp. A601 | reverse complement strand
GCAGAAGGGCTTGCCCCGGGGATGTTTATTTGGTAAGCAACCTCGGTTTTTATTACGTTTTTCAGGAATGAGCACTGCACAAAAGGCTAAAGGACTACCTTATGAGTTAACCTCGTACTTAACTTTAGTTGAAGCGACAGGTCGATGTATACGCGCTGATAAAAAAGGCTACATACCTAATAATTTAGCTCCATTACTTGATAGACTAGATTTAACTGCGGAGAATTGGTTAAAACTCACAAGTAAGTTTACAACCGTTTTCCATGGTCCTGTTGGAAGAACTGAATCGTTGAGTTTGTTTTGTGAACATCAGCATTTTAAACGCCGTGCCAATCTTACTAATTGTGAAAAGTTATTGGCGTAACTCTTGTTGTTTCCCGCAAATGATGTTGGTTTTATTAACATTGGTTACTGAAGCCTCTAAAGTTTACTTCTGTCTTATCTATAATCACGTTACTAAATTTTATCGAAAATTATAAATATGTTGAGCTTTTTATATTTCTTATCTGGAGAAATGATCATCATACTTTTATGATGGGTGTCTTTTTTATTTCATATTTAAAGTGGGTGTCTTGTTAATTTTTAGTTAATTTCAAAGCGCTGGTTAAAATATGAATATAAATAGCTGCTAATTTATAACCTTAGCTAGAAAAGTGAAGCGAATGCTTCACTTAAAAAGAGTTACTTATTAATGCAGTTTCATTTTTGGCCTTACGACACGTAGTACTTTTTCGCTTATCCATAGCGCAAAAGTTTTTGCACTACCGTGAATGGCGCGTTGGTGCATTCTATACAACGAAATATACATAAATCGGGCAATTCGACCCTCAATAAAAAAGCTGCTGCTAGTTAGGTTACCCATTAAGCTACCTACGGTGCTATAGCGCGATAAATTAACTAATGAACCATGATCGTTATACTCAAACTTATTGAGTGGTTGTTGGCGCAGTGTCGCGATGATGTTTTTTTCAACACATTGTGCCATTTGATGTGCAGACTGTGCGCGCGGAGGCACGAGTTTTCCACCGTCTTGGGTAAATGCACAGCAATCGCCAAGCACATAAATACGTTCATCAGCATTACTTTGTAGGTAATCATTAACCATGATTTGGTTGCTTCGAGTAAGTTCAAAAATGCCTAACTCTTTTACAAAATCAGGGGCTTTAACACCGGCGGCCCACACCATAATATCGGCATTAATATGTTCATCGTCTTGGGTTATAAACCCTGTTGCTGTCGCTTGTTTTACTTGGGTTTTTTCGCGCACAGTGACACCTAATTTTAATAGTTCACGCTTAGCTGAGCTGGCTATTCGCTCAGGTAGGGCTGGTAATATTCTTGGTCCAGCTTCAATTAAGTGGATATGCAAGCGTTTTGCAGACATATTAGTAAGCCCGTAAAGCTTGAGTAGATCAGATACATGATACAGCTCAGCAGAGAGTTCGACCCCTGTTGCTCCACCGCCAACTATGGCTATATCTAATGCATGTTGTGGGTCATCATCTTGATGTAGGCGAGTAAAGTTATCAAGTAATGCGTGCTGAAAGCGCTCTGCTTGTTGGTTTGAATCAAGGTAAAAACAATGATCTTTAATACCTGGAGTATTGAAATCATTACTTACACTGCCTATTGCAATGATTAAGTAATCATAATGCACTGTGCGCTGAGGTAATATCTGATGACCAAGCTCATCATTGAACGCGCTTAGGGTAATGGTTTTATTGGTATTATTTAGGCCACAAAAAGTGCCGAGTTGAAAATTATAATGATGCTTTGCAGCATGAGCAGAGTAAACAACACCATCTAAATCAGCGTCAATAGAACCTGTAGCCACTTCATGAAGTAGTGGTTTCCAAATATGAGTGCGGTTTTTATCAATTAGTAAAATATCTGCGTGTTTTTTCTTCCCTAGTTTGTGTCCTAATTGTGTTGCTAGCTCTAAGCCGCCAGCGCCACCACCGATAATCACGATTTTAGGATGTGTTGTTATCATTACGTTGCCCTCAAAAAGTAGAATACCTAAATAGTCTGGGCAAACTACTTAGGTATAGCGCCCATCAGGGCAATACCTTGGCAACAACTTTATTGTGCGCCTTTTATCCTTATTTGTCAGTAATAAAGACAAAGAAATCAAGCTGCAAAAAAGGTAACATGGCAGTTTATTAAATTTACGGCTATTATTTCCTTTATTAGGGAATTTAATGCAAAGGAATAACATGACGGCTTTAATTACTTCGCTTGAGCAACATTTTGGCTTTAATCAATTTCGGCCAGGTCAACAACAAACCATAGAGCAATTGTTAGATAACCAATCATCACTGGCCATTTTTCCTACAGGCTCAGGTAAGTCTTTGTGTTATCAATTAACAGCACTTCATTTACCTAATCTTACCTTGGTTGTTTCGCCATTATTAGCTTTGATGAAAGATCAAATTAGCTTTCTGAATAAAAAAGGGATTTACGCCGCGAGCCTTGATTCGAGCCAAACCAGTGAGCAAAGTCATACCATTATGAGTGATGTACGCTCAGGTAAAGTGAAAATATTAATGGTGTCTGTAGAGCGATTTAAGAACGAACGATTTCGTGAGTTTATTAATCAAGTGGCTATTTCAATGCTGGTAGTCGACGAAGCGCACTGTATTTCAGAGTGGGGCCATAATTTTAGACCTGACTATTTAAAGCTGCCTAGATACCGGGAAGAGCTCAATATACCGCTGGTTTTATTATTAACTGCCACAGCTACAAAAAAAGTAAAGCGTGACATGAGTGAGCGTTTTGCAATTAGCCCTGAGTGTATTGTCCAAACCGGGTTTTATCGTAGTAATTTAGATTTAAGTGTGTTGAGTGTAAAAAGTGCAGAAAAAGATAACACCTTAGCCAATATAGTACGTGAACAACAAGGGCCTGGTATTGTTTATGTGACGCTACAGCACACGGCTGAACAAGTTGCTGACACACTAAGCCGCCAAGGCTTACAAGCTGTAGCCTATCATGCAGGACTTGAAGATACCTTACGCTATGGTATTCAAGATGACTTTATGGCAGGTAAAATTAATGTAGTTGTGGCGACCATTGCTTTTGGCATGGGGGTTGATAAATCGAATATTCGCTTTGTTATTCATTACGATCTACCAAAATCAATAGAAAATTACAGCCAAGAGATTGGCCGAGCAGGGCGTGATGGTCAGCCATCAAACTGCTATACCTTAGCTAATCTAGATGGTTTAAATACTGTTGAAAACTTTGTATATGGTGATACGCCAGAGCTCAGCGGGATAACACATGTAATAAATGATATTCGCCAACATAATAGTGATCACCAAAGTGGTAGCAGACAATGGGAAATGCAAGAGTACAGCCTATCAAGCGATAGTAATATTCGCCAGCTTGCACTTAAAACCTTATTAGTACAGCTTGAAATGCAAGGTGCTATAACGCCTTTATATGCATATTATGCTGATTTTAAATATAAGTTTTTGGTGGATAAAACTCAGCTTCTTGGCCATTTTGACGCTGACAGACAAGCATTTTTGAACTTGATATTTAGCCATACCCAATTTAAAAAAATATGGGGAACGCTAAATTTTGATACCCTTACTCAAGCGGCTCAAGTTGATAGAAAGCGCGTGGTTGCAGCGCTTGATTACTTAGCAGAAAAAAATCTCATAGCCCTTGAAACCAAACGTATCACGCAAGTTTATGACGTTCATAACGAGGTTATTAATAAATCAGACCTAGCACAGCAGCTCCATAATTACTTTGTAGATAAAGAGCAAGCTGAGATAAAACGTATTGCAGCCTTGATCCGCTTTTTTGAACTAAATAGCTGCTTAAGCTATAACCTTGCTCGTTATTTTGACGATGCCCAAGCTCCTGAGCAATGCGGTCATTGCTCAGTGTGTAGAGGGCAAGCTGTTAAGCTTGAATACTCACAAACTCATAATTTTGCAGCGGATGAGGTTATCTACCAAAAGGTTGATGAATTACAGAGTCACCTTGCGAGTAAAGGTATTGAAAATGTGGGTGTTGAAACGCAGTGCCGTTTTTTAGCGGGGATGAGTGTGCCATTATTTGCGCGTAATAAAGTGCGCCAACTTAGTGGATTTGGCTTGTGCGAACTGCAGCGCTACAGTGAAATAAAAGCGAAATTACTGGCACGATAAACTCACTCAGGTATCCTAGAGGCTTATTCTTAAAAGTAAGCCTCTATGCCTCACATTGTTAATCCTGAACAAATACCTGTCACAGAGATCACCGCTTCAACTGAGGCAATTACATGCAGCAATTGCCAAGCATGCTGCTGCCAGTTAGAAGTACAAATACTCACCGATACTGGCGTGCCGTTTCATTATATTGATTATGATAAATGGGGCAGCGAAGTGATGAAACGTGCCGATGACGGTTGGTGCCAAGCCCTAGATCGCAATACTTTAATGTGCTCAATTTACGAAAACCGTCCGCTTATCTGTCGCGAATTTGAAATGGCATCAGACGAGTGTATCACCGAACGAGATATCGCTGGGATTTAAGCTGATACGGTACGAAGTACACTTTTGTTAATTGGAGTGGATGTCTGCGTTATTACTATGGCCTCTAGACCTAACGTGAATTGATAAAACCCCTTAAATAATAGCCATCACCGATGCTGATTTATTATGGGTGTCTTCGTTGTTTATATTCCGCGAATTTGAAATAGCATTTAGTAAATGTATCTCAAAGCTTAAACTTACTAGGATCGAAGCCCTACATTTAGAGTTTACTTTCTGAATTAGATAAGTGGGTGTCTTCGTTGTTGAGGGCTAAAAAAGGCACTGTTTAAGGTGCCATAAATTATAATATGTGGGTTTGCAGGAGTTTTACACTTTAATTAACTTTAAAGTAATTTATAAATTGTTTTAATGTTTTAGAAAGCCCAGCTAGTGCAACGGCTTCTTGCGCATTATTTTTTAGTGACACACTGGTCTCTAAAGACATTTTTGCTATTTCTTCCACGCCATTGCTAATCTCAGTCACGGTTGCCACTTGATTTGATGTAGCTTCAACTATTTCAACGACATTATTAAGAGAGTCATTCGCTTGCTGCTGAATTTCATTTAAAAGTTGGTTTGCTTCATTCGTTAAAGTTAAACCGTTTTCAACTTGCGGAACAGTTGTTTCCATTGCTTTTACAGATGCTTGTGTATTTTCTTGTACCTGCGTAATCATTTTTTCTATATCGCCTGTTGCATCTCCAGTACGTTGAGCAAGTTGCCTTACCTCGTCAGCAACAACGGCAAACCCACGACCAGACTCTCCAGCTCTTGCAGCTTCAATTGCAGCGTTTAATGCTAACAAATTAGTTTGATCTGATATGCTGCGGATCACACTTAAAATATCGCCAATGTGCTTAACATGCTCCTGAAGTACATTTACTTGATTAACCGTTGCTTTAACTGTAACTGATATTTGCTCTATTTCTGTCGCGACTTTATTAACAGCAATGCTGCCTTGCTGTGATAATTGAGCCGTTACTTTTGAATTATCTTCTGTTTGTCTCACTGAATCAGCAACAGACCGAATACTGGTACTCATCTGTTCAAGGTTTGATACCGCTGAATTAGTATAATCAACCTGCGCATCAGCAGCTTCTAGGGCTTGTTGAGACCCTGATGCCACACTTGCTGAGTGAGTTGATAACTCATCTGATGAATCAATAATACTATCAACAATAGATTTTAGTTTAGTTTGCATTAGCGCGACAGATGCCATCATACTATTTGGACAACATGAGTCTATTGTTGTGGTGAGATCCCCCTGCGCAATCTTTGCAATTAACTGTGCTGCTTCTTGTGGTTCCCCACCAACAGAATCGCGGATACGTAAACTAATCACATACGCTACACTTGCCCCGATGATCACTGCTAGTGCTGTGAGTATAATCATCCATAATTCAAAGGAACTGGCTACATCGCGAGTTTCTTGTGTGGTTATTTGGTTTGTTTGCTCTTGCAAGTTTATAAATTGGTTTATTACATCCAACCACTGAGTAAATGCAGGTCTTGCATCGCTTAGTAATACACGAGAGGCTTCGTTTATATTGCCGGCACTTTTAGCATCAATAATTTTCTCAATGTAAGGTAATGTACGCTGTTCTATTTGATTGATTTTTTCTATTAGATCTCGTTCTCTATTATTCATCTGAGGCGTTAATTTTGCCATCGCAAGACTTGAAGTTTGATAAAAAGAATCAAGTTCTCGGATAGTATTAAGTACGCCTATTAAGTCGTTTTGATTATTAATCAAAACCACGTCGCGCACAGCTATAGCTCTGTCGTGAACACTGCCTCTAAAGTTAATTGCGTAACGTTGTTTTACTGAATTTACATCAGTAATATGAGTAATATTAGAATTGATAAGACTTACTCTAGATATCCCAATGACAGTTAAAATCAACATCATTGATAATATTAGACCAAAGCCGGTAGCTAAACGCATGTTTATTGTCATTATTAATTCCAGTGAGCAAGATCAGCGTTAACTAGCCTGAGGTAAAGTTAAGAGATTCTATTATGCACTGATTCTTTTAATAAGCGCATAGTTTTTTCCTTTATTACCAATCTAATTTACATATGTAATTTAAAAAGAGTATGAAATTTTTTCTGAGTATCTAAAGTAGGGGCTAATTAGCCCCTTGTTAATTTACATTCAATGAAATTAATCGTATTTTTCTTCGAGCTCGTTTGCAGTGTGCCACTTTTCATGACTTTGTAATTGCGACTCATACTCTACTAAATTCTTAAAATTACTGAGCAGGCCTGCATTTTTTACAATTTCAACGATAAAAGACATCATAAAATCAGCTCCTGTTAAAGTATCGTTAATTAAATAACGTTTACCTTCTAGCTGGCTGTTAAAATAAGCGAGTATTTTTGCTGCTTCTGAATCTGCGTAATTTTCTAAAAATTGAGTTTTTGCGCCATCTTTTTGTACAAACATTTTCAGAAGTAGTGGTAAAATCGCTGAGCTCTCAGCAAAATGTAGCCACTGCTGATACTCTATATATTCTTTGCTATCAAGGCTTGGCGCAAATTTACCTTTACCATATTGAGTAATTAAGTAGTCAGTAATAGCACCTGATTCAGCAATAACTTGGCCGTTATCTTCTATAACAGGGGCTTTGCCTAAAGGATGAATTTGTTTAAGTTCGTCAGGAGCTAAAAATGTTTCACTATCACGTTGATAGGCAATAATTTCATAATCAATATCGAGTTCTTCAAGTAACCAAATAATTCGTTTTGAACGTGATTTATTTAAGTGATGTAGCTTTAACATGATTGTCCTTAAGCGCAGCAAGTGCTGCGCGTTGTAAATTTAAAGTGGTTGATTTACCTGAACAACGGTTTTACCGAAGTTTTTACCATTGAGCATGTCGTTAAAGGCTGATACCGTATTTTCAAGCCCTGTTACTAAATGCTCACGATATTGAATCTTCCCTTCACTGAGCCATTTCTGCATGTCAGTCGCAAATTCATCATAACGGTGGCCATAGTCATCGAATATAATAAAGCCTTGCATTTTTATACGCTTAGTTAGAATTTGCCCCATTAAAGCGCCCATTCTATCTGGGCCTTGTGGTAACTCAGTTGCGTTATATTGTGATACTAAACCACATAGCGGTACACGAGCTGCTGTGTTTAGTAAAGGTAGTACGGCGTCGAAGACTTTTCCGCCCACATTCTCATAATAAACATCAATTCCAGCGTCACACGCAGCGGCTAATTGTTCTGCAAGATCATCAGCTTTGTGATTGATACACGCATCAAAACCTAGTTTTTCAACAGCGTATTTGCATTTATCGCTTCCGCCTGCAATGCCAACGACTTTACAACCTTTGAGTTTAGCTATTTGGCCTACAGTTGCTCCAACAGGGCCAGTGGCGGCTGCTACAACGACGGTTTCACCTTCTTTAGGTGCACCAATATCAAGTAATCCCATATATGCTGTGAAACCAGGCATACCCATAATACCTAGTGCATAAGAAGGAAAGCTTGGGTCTTTACCTAACGGCATTAGGCCTTCACCATTTGATATGGCATAGTCTTGCCAGCCAGTATAAGCTAACACCCAATCACCTACTGCGAATTCATCATTATTTGATTGCTCAATTTGACAGACTGTTGCACCTACCATTACATCATCAATCGCCACCGGCTCAGCATACGATTTTGCATCACTCATACGGCCACGCATATAGGGGTCAAGTGAAAGGTAAATAGTGCGTAATAATATTTCACCTTGTTCAATGGTAGGAAGTTGAACTGTTTTTAGCTCAAAATTATCATCTGTTGGCGTACCGTGTGGGCGAGATGCGAGGGTGAGTTGTCTGTTTTGAATTGTTTGCATAAAATCTCCGTGTTTATAGGTGGCCGTAAATCTAAATGCTCAGCCGATTTATCGAGTATAAAATAGAGGTTAGGGCTCATAGGCTTTAATTCAATCGCGAGTTTATTTCTGTACAGGTAATTACTATTGCACAGCTGCAATAGTCATTTAGGTCGAAAAGAGGAACGCATTGTGTTAAAAATAGGCATCTAAAAAATATTAAGGCTTAAAATGAGACATTATTTTTCACTGAGCTTAGTAAGCTGTTTACTCGCAAGCTTTAATTTGAGCGCAAGTAATCAAGTGTTGTCAGTTGATCAGGTAGCCTTGCAAGGAATGCAATTTGCGTTTGATAATGACGCAAAAGTTGAACCTAAAAACAGTGATTTTACTGTTATTAATACGGTATTAATGAGTAGCGAGCAGGGGAATCGAGTGGCTGTCGTAACAATACGTAACGATGCATCAGGATCACGTATCATTGAAAACCAACACTTAATGGCGTTATTTGCAAATGGTGGCCGCAAGTCACCCTTATCACTTCCTGATGGCGTTAAATTAGAAGATGGTGAGCAGCGCTCGTTTACTATTTCGTTTGGTGAGTCGGATTACCCGATTTTAGCTGTGTATACTAGTAATAACTTAAATTAGGATAATAATGAAATACTTCATAGCAGCTGTCGCATTAAGTCTTAGCGCAACGCCAATACTTGCAAAAAATAGCACTGACTTTGTAACTGATAACACGTTTACAAAAGGTGTTGAAGGTCCTGTTTTTTATAAAGGTTATTTATATGCCGTTAACTTTGCTAAACAGGGCACCATAGGTAAGGTAGATAAGCTAGGCAAAACTAATTTGTTTATAAAACTGCCAAATGACAGCGTTGGTAATGGTTTGCAGTTTGATAGCCAAGGTAATTTATATATAGCTGATTACGTCAATCACAACATCTTAAAAGTGCCAGCGAATAGTCAAGGTGTTGAGGTGTTTGCGCATAATAGCGATATGAATCAACCTAACGATATTGCTATAACCAAACGCGGTGCTTTATTTGCAAGCGACCCAAACTGGACAAACAGTACAGGTAAGTTATGGCGTATCAATGCTGATGGTAGTACACAGTTACTCGAAGAAAATATGGGAACTACCAATGGTGTGGCGGTCAATAGCGATAATAGTAAGCTCTACGTGAATGAAAGTGTGCAGCGAGTTATTTGGCAATATGATTTAGATAGTGAACTAAACATCAGTAATAAGCAGCCATTAATTAAATTTGACGATCATGGTATGGATGGCATGCGCGTTGATAACCAAGGCAATATATATGTAGCCCGTTACGGCGCAGGTGTGGTATTAAAAATCAGCCCAACAGGCAAAATATTACAAACTTATATCTTAAAAGGGCAGCACCCAACAAATGTAGCGTTTAACGATGAGCAAACAAAGCTGTTTGTCACCATGCAAAAACGTGGGGCGATAGAAGTGGTTGATTTGGAGTAAAAAAGCCACGTGTTTCGAGCTACGGGCTTAATATTCCACGTAGGAACAAGCTTTAGCTGTGATTGTTTTAAATCATTTTGCAAAAAGAGAAGTGAATGAGAATAAATGAGAAATGCAAAAACAGTTATGGCTACGCGTTAACTATAGGACCTAGTCATTTTCCTAAACCCTAGTACCTTTTCGTTATACCTCTTCAGCGCAGCGTCTCATAGCCTCTTTGTGAATAAATCACTTTACCACCGAGGTTATGAGGCGCTTCGCTACACAGATAAAATAAAAAGCGCACCGGGCAGGGTGCGCTTTAAGGGTTTAATCCTGTGTTGCTAATAGCAATTAGGGATTAACTAAAAACTCGGTGAGTAACGAACGGCAACACCAAGAGTACGACCAATAACGCTATAATCACTCACTGCGTTAAAGTGATTTGCGCCGATTTCTGGTGTTGGTGGAGCTTTATCAAATAGGTTATCAATACCAAAGTTGAGTGCAATAGTGTCGGTTGCTTGCCATGATGCGGCAAAGTCCATGTAATCTTGTGCATCAATTGTTTCACTTCTATCTACAGCGTAGTCTACTTCACCAATTCTGCGCCAGCCTAATTGGAAATTCATGGTATCTAACTGCCAATCAAATGTGGCACGGTGTTTATAATCAGCCTGTAATATACTGGCAAAATCGCCAGAACAAGCACTGCCGTATGTACCTTTACAATCCATCGTTGCTACGGTGCTGTTATTTTGGCGAGTTTGTTTTGTAACAAAGTTTGCTTGATACGACAATCTAAAGCGGCCACCTAAGTCCATTGGTGCATCAAATACATAATTTGCTGCTAAATCTAAACCAGCTTGCTCAATGGCGGCAAGGTTAAAGTCATTAACAATGGCTGTGCTAATAAAGCCTGTGTTGGGATCGCGTAATACCGCGCCACAAAGCGGGTTATTTGGATTCGGATCGTCAACATAACAGCTTTGTAATGCAGCACCAGGCTGTATTTGGCTAACTGCATCGGTTACTCGAATACTGTAATAATCCAGCGATAAATCAAAGCCTTCAATATAGCTTGGTGTGTAAACAACCCCTAATGTATCTGATTCAGCTTGCTCTGGCTTAATATCAGGGTTGCCACCGTAAGTGTATGCTGCGGTACTGGTGTCAAACTCAGTGCCTGCAGCAGGTGCGCCAAATGCTGCACATTGAGCTGCGTCACCCGTACCAAGTAAACATGGATCACCGTCGTAACGCCCTGCCAAACGTGGTACAAATTGGTCGCTATTTTGATCAAATAATGCAAGCGACAGTGATGAAACTGGACTGGCAAACTCACCTAAGTTCGGCGCTCTAAATGCGGTTAGCCTATTTGCACGCACACGAATATCATCGTTAATTGCCCAGTTAATACCAAGTTTGTAGGTGTCTTCGGCTTCTGTATTTGAATAATCCGAAATACGGTAAGCACCTTCAAAACTGAGCTCTTTAGCAAATGGCATATCGACTAATATTGGCACCAGTATTTCAGCATAGAACTCACTGCTGTCAAACCAGGCATCCATATCAAATGCGCTAACAGAGGCAAAGCTAGTGCCGTTTCTAAATGCGTCTCCCGGGGTTTGTTTTCCGGTTTCTTTACGGTATTCATAACCAATCGCAAAGTCTATATAACCTGCTGGTAGTTCAAAGAGGGCGCTTGAATCGCCTGATAAGGTAGCCGCAAATACACTTTGAGTACGCTCTCTCGTGGTATAGAGCAGAGGGTCGCTAAAGTCGCTTAAATCTAAGTTAGGATCAAAAATATCCATGCTGTTAGCCATACTACTAAAACGGCTATTACCGCTACTATCAACTTTATAAGCATTGCTATAGAGCGTGGCTACTTCGTCAGTTTGGCCATATTGGCCATAAATATCGTAACGTAAATAGTCGTTTATATCGCCTTTAATGCCTAATTGAAATTGCAGTGAATCGCGCACAGCTTCGGTATTTTGAACGCCTAGGTTTAGGTTTCTATCAACATTAACTAATGCATTACCTTGATCGTCAAACGTCAGTTGTTGGCGCAGTTCATCAGGGATATATTGGTTATCTTGAGTGAGGGTCACTTGCTCATTAACAAAAATAGGTGTTTGCCCACTTGCACCTGCACCATTTACTGTGACTTTTGAATACATAGCGCGGCCATAAGCTATAGCACTGTCAGCTACATCAACATCAAATAGTAGACCAGCTGACAATCGTTCCATTGGTTGAGTTAGGTAACGATCAGCGGTGTAATCACTGGTTTGTCGATCAGTAACGACTTGGCCTGCATCGTCTATTGCAAGGCTGTTGCCCGATGCAACGTCAGTATAATAGCCACCGCTGTTGATCATGGCTGTACTATTCTCAAGTGCCCAGTCTCGTTCACCGGCCAAGAGTTCTTTACGCTCTGAATAGCCAACATAGCCGGTTACATGGCCGCTACCATCAGCAATATCACCACCAAAAATTGCTTCAAAGTTGAGCTTTTCATTACCGCCATCTGCGCTTTCGTAGCTACTTGAAAACTCGGCCCCTGTAAAATCATCATCAAGTACAAAGTTCACGACTCCCGCTACTGCATCAGCACCATATACGGCTGCTGCGCCACCCGTAAGCACATCAACTCGTTTAATGAGTCCTGCAGGAATGGTGTTTACATCAACAGAGTTACGAAAACTAAAAGGGACTGCACGTGTACCATCAATTAACACTAGCGTTCGGTTTTGACCAAGGCCACGTAGATCTATCGTAGAAGAGCCAAATGAATCACCCACAGTTGCGCCAGTACTATTTGCACCTGCTGCAGCTTGCGGTAATTTTGCTGTAATATCTTCAACATTGACTGCACGGTCAAGGTGAATTTGTTCTTCATCCACACTCACAACAGGACTGCTTGAAACCAACTCAGTGCGTTGAATTCGAGAGCCCGTTACAGTGATCACTTCAGGCTTTTTCTGCACTGAAGGTTGTTCTTGTGCTAATAAAGTGGGGCTTGTTGCTCCTAGGGCCAGAGCAATAGGCGAAAGTAACATGAGTGGGCGTAAGGACTTAGAGTTACAGTGTTTCATTATCATTCCCGTCATTATGTTTGCTATTATAGGTTGTTGTCGTTGTCGGCACATTTAATGTGATTGCCTAGTTTTAAAGCATTTTATCGATCATTGCAAATAATTATTCTTTATTTTTTGTTTTGTAAGGTATAAAGTATTCCTGTAGGCCGGATATCCCATTGTTAATTAATAGATTGATTTATAAGGTAAATTCTATGCATCAACACATACAGCAACTTTACGCCAGTGCAAAAAAACAACACAAATTAATAATAGGTCTGATGAGTGGCACATCATTAGATGGGCTTGATGTTGCTTTATGTAAGGTCTCAGGCCAAGGTATGAACACTAAGATAGAGCTGCTAGCATTTGATACTGTTGACTATGATGCTGATTATAAAAATAAAATAAAAGAAGTTTTTGCAAAACGCGAATGCGATCTGGAATTAGTAACGTTATTACACCCATGGGTGGGAACGCTTCACGGTACTATGGTAAATCAGTGTCTAGCTAAATGGAAAATCGACGCGGATGAAATTGACGTTATAGCTAGTCATGGTCAAACTATCTATCATTGTCCTAAAAACCAACATGGCCGTAATAATTTTGGTGATGCAACCTTACAAATTGGTGATAGTGACCATCTAGCTGTTACTACAGGTATCACTACCATTGGTGATTTTAGACAAAAGCATATAGCGGGTGGTGGGGAAGGGGCACCCCTTGCGGTATATGGCGACTACTTGTTTTTTACCAGCACCAATGAAAATCGAATATTACTTAATATGGGTGGCATAGCTAATTTAACCTATTTGCCTAAAAGTGCAGATCCCAGCGCTGTATTTAGTTCAGATATTGGCCCAGGGAATACTATTATGGATGCCTATATTCAGCGTTATTTTCAACCGCTTCATTATGATAAAGACAGTCAAATCGCAAGCCAGGGTAATATAAATCACGCATTATTAGACCAATTATGCAATAACGAGTTTTTCAATTTGTCTTTTCCAAAAACAACAGGGCCCGAAGTATTTAACTTGCAGTACTTAGCTGATGCACAGAAAGCAAGCGGTACCACAGAGCTAACACATGAAGATATAATGGCCACATTGAATCGCTTTTCGGCCCAGGTAATAGCTAATGCGATTAATGATTGTAGTAAAAAATTAGATAACGTAATGGTTTATGCTAGCGGCGGTGGAATTCATAATCCTTTATTAATGCAGCATATTTTGGCGCTTTGTCCTAAGTTAGTTGAGATTAAAAATACCCACTCATTAGGTATTGACCCCGACGCAAAAGAAGCTGTGTTATTTGCTATCCTTGCGAATGAATGCCTCGCAGGCGGAAAAAATCGTTTTGGCAATCCAGAGCAAGGGATTCCAAATGTGACTATGGGTAAAATTAGCTTTGCAGATTAGCTTAAAAGAACGATAAAATTGAGCTGCTAAAGTGAGTGAAATAGTGGCGTAATGAATGACTTTTAGTGCCGGTTGCGTTTGTTATAATCGGCGCTAAGTAACCACTTTCATGTGGTGTTATAATCACATCAAATTCAGCACTGTCTTTGAGAGTGGCATGAAGCCCGTGTAGCATCAGTTGTAAAACATATTCATTACTGTCATCACGAAAACCGATATGTGATAACACTAAACTAACGTGGCCAATTTCAATATCTTCAAGAGATAAAATGTGCTCCACACAGTAACGGGCATCACGAGCAAGCAAATGCGTTGCATTTAACGAAATAATATCACCTTCATGGGCACCCTCAGGTAATACGCAAACAAGACGGACTTCATGCTGAGCATTGGCAAATAAATACAAGGTATCGTATTCCATTGTATGTGCCATAGCCGCTGAAAGCGGGTCTTCAATTGATTGCAGTGCAAAGTTTAATCGCACTAGTGGATAGCTCATTTAGTTCTGTCGTCTTAGGTGATTAAGTTAAATCGGATACAAATTATCCATTAATTAGATTGCAGAATTATGACTGTTGTATAAACAAACATAGTTTATGGAGATAGTTCACTTAGTTTGTTCTTTCTGTTCCAAAGTTGGAATGGTTTCTTACAAGGCTGGAATGCAGAGCTATATGTGGCAAGGGCTACAGAGGAGGTGCTAACGTTCCCTATTTGGGTTTTTCTGATAGGGTTTAGAATCAGCGTGTTGAGCTACCAATAGCTTGATACATAACCCCGTAAATTCTGAGTCAATACTATATCTTTTTTTGCAGTTAATACAGCGTGGGTAGCGATTTGCATTCATGCGGGATTTTGTAACTGTAGTGCGTAGATCTTTAAAGTTTATGGGGCAGATTTGAGTGAAAAGAGACGGTCACAGTATTCTAGTGTTGAACTAAGCCGCTACGCGGAGATCCTATTCTGAACATTTGAGCCACACTTACCTTGGGGTTATCCCATAACTTGGAGGTAAGTCATGAATACACTCATAGAACAAGTCAAAACTGAAATAACCTATCGAGGTTATTCACAAAGTACATGTAAAAGCTACTGTGAGCATTTGCTTAAACTCAGCCATTACTTTAATAAACCGCTCGATTTGATTACGGATGACGAGCTTAACGCCTTTTTTAACGATCCCGCGATTCGTAAACTGTCTAGAGCAAGCCAAAAAGTACAGATAAACAGCATTTGGTTCTTGTTTAAGAATATTTTACACCGGCCACTTAACTTAGATATTGCGCTGCCAAAAGCAAAATTACGCGCACCCACCTATTTATCACGTGATGATATGCAGCGGCTTATAGAAAGCTGCACTGACATGCGATTGAAAACATTGATAGTGGTGTGTTACGGCTGTGGTTTACGTATTAGCGAACTGCTACGCATTAAAGTGCAAGACATCGATGGCCAGCGTAAAACTATTTTAATTGAACAAGGTAAAGGGGATAAATCACGTTACGTAGTTGTATCAGACAGTGTGCTGAATCAATTACGTTGTTACTGGAAAATGTATCACCCAACGGGTTGGATGTTTTACTCGCGATTGTTAATGGATAAACCTATGTCAGCATCGACCTTCAGGAAGCCATTGAAAAAACATGCACGGGCATGTGGTCTAGCGCACTGTAATCCACATGCTTTACGCCATGCTTATGCAACACACCAACTTGAATCAGGTATGCCACTTCATCAACTGCAACATCAGCTTGGCCATAGTGATATTAAAACCACGCAAAGTTACTTACACTGGTTACCTGAATTAGGGCATGGCGGCATTGATTTGCTTGCAGGTTGGGCTAAACAATGAGCGCTTTGCATCTCGCTGATATTTTAAGCTCAAATCTTGAGAATTATCGGCAGCACCATACGATGAGTCATCAACAACTGCGAGTCTGCCAACACCTTCAATCATGCAGAACGGGTCAGTTAGGTTACCAAGCATGGTAATGTGATAACTGTAGTGAAGTACAACAAATTGGGTGTAGTTGTCGAGACCGTCATTGCCCACGTTGTCAAGGCATGGCCACGGCTAAGTGGGTGCAAAAACAGCAAGAGGATTTATTACCATGTCGGTATTTCCACCTTGTTTTTACGCTCCCTCATGAGTTGAATATCATTGCTCATTATAACCCAAGTGCGTTGTACCAAAGTTTATTTAAAGCCGCATGGCAAACGCTGAGCAAATTTGCGAAACGAAAGAGGCATGGCCAATTAGGCATGACAAGCGTACTGCATACATGGGGGCAGAACTTAAGTCAGCATATCCACTTGCATTGTTTGATACCCGCAGGGGCGCTTAATAAATCGCATTGGCATGAAATAGAAAAAGGCTATTTATACCCCGTAAAAGCATTATCAACAGTCTTTAGAGGTAAAATGCTGGCGGCACTCCATGAATGCGATAGTTCATTCGCGAAGATAAACACGCCAACAAAATGGTGCGTGTATAGCAAAGCCTGTTTAACGTACAGTGAAAAGCTAGTTAGCTATCTTGCGCGTTATACCCGAAGAGGCGTGATGTCAGAATCGCGATTAGTGTCAGCGACAGAGGAAACCGTGAGCTTTAAATATCGCGATTATGCAGATAACAACCGCGATAAAGTAATGACACTGAGTTGTGATGAATTTTTACGGCGCTACTTACAACATGTATTGCCGAAAGGGTTTATGCGCATTCGCCACTATGGCTTTTTAGCTAATGCATGTCG
>NZ_MXQF01000052.1 GCF_002165575.1 Pseudoalteromonas sp. A601 | reverse complement strand
TCATCAATTAAATGTGTTTGGTATTAAAATAAATTTGACTTCAATCAGCAAGCCATTGAAATAAAGTGTTATTTTCGGTTGTATTGTTCACTCTTAGTTCTAAAAGGGAGCTTATTGAGTTAGATTTAAGATCTAATATTGGATTACCTTTATTTTCCTCTAAAGTAACATTGTTTTTAAGACCTTTTTCGGTTACTTCACAGGTACCATTTTTACAAATAACATCAGGTTCTGGCCTAATTAGCCGCTTATCAGAAGTCGTGATAACATATCGATCATCAACCCCTGAAAAGCCTTCAAAAACCTTAAAATTTTCAGTTGAAAGACTTGGCTCTATTCCCGCTTTTATTTCTATCAGATGTTGTAAAAATTGGTAACTACCCCGATGAGACAATGCACTTAAGCCTGGCTCAGTCATAAACGAAATGAACCCCTCATCTATATCAGATGAAGATAGTTTTTTCTGACTATCAAGGATATTATTTATGGTAGCTTGATCTTTATCCGTAAAGCTGACAGCAAGCTGGTATCCTTCACCGTTGAAGTGGCCATTATTAAAATTACTAAGTAACTTCCCATCGTCATGCATTCTGTAACCACCAAGATCACTGGCAAACTGACGTATATACTTAAAATTTATATTATTATTATCAGCATATTCATAGATATCAGCTAATTGTTCTCTATCTCCTTGTGTCAAAAACTCATAAGAACTTCGCATTAAGTTAGATAAGGACATCCCATCAGTGCCGCTTAAAATTTCTGATTCAGTACCACCAAAAATATCCGTCACCATAGTTTCATAATAATGCTCAGACCGGCTTATATTTTTGCTTTTTTCTAAATCCCGTTCATCTAAAATAGACTCGAACTGTGATGTTACTTGCGAGCTATATTCATCGGAAACCATCGCTTTACTAAAAGAAGAAAAAGAGTTCGTATGGGATGATAGTAATTCTTCAAATGATGCTAGTGCGGTAACGTTACTTTCGTATTTAAGGCTGTCTCGTTTTAGGTTTGATAGGTTTTGCTGATCAAGTGTGTGCCATCTTTCATATGCAGCTACTCTCTCTGAGCTACTAAATGTATTACTTGTGTCTAATGCTATCGTCTCAAGTTTTGATTGGGATAAATGTTCAAATTCCCATTTTGCTGTGGCAATCTCATCACTATTTATTTCTGCATTTGAAGAGAGTATTTCCTTATGTAGAGATAAATTTTGCTGACTTAATTTAGAAATATCAATAGAGCTTTTGGCTTTACTTAATTTCGACGCTAATGAAGAAACTGATGCGTGTATTTCTATAGCCTTACTTTTTTTGGGGTCAGATTGTGGCTGAGGAAAAGCTTTTCTCGCATTTAACAAACTTCTCTTGATATCAGGTATATCCATACTATTGACCCTCTAAACGAAAATAGACTCCTTTGATTAAATTTGGAGTCTAAGGTGTTAATTAGTTAGTTGTGTAGTTAAAAGTTATACTTTCTATTCTATTTGGTGTTGAATAATGGAAAGTACCAGTTGCTTCAACTCTATGAACAATTGTTTGACTGCTTAAAAATAGCGAAGACATTAGAAAAGCGGTAATAGACATTTTCTTCATTAAAAATTCCTTATTATATAATCGGAGAGTTCTTCACCTTCTATCTTGTACCTTTTTTACATTGTTTTAATGAGGCAACATTGTCAATGTACTAAGAACAAATTATTCAATCTGGTTAGCTAGGCCATACTATGTAATGAATATTTGTACGTTTAAGTATCCATTTTTAATTGAGCACTTTTGTAAATTCAAATGAGAGGGCATCCAACTAAATTGCAAAAACCATTACTAGATTAACTCGCTGAGCTTATGTTTATAAAGCAGAAAAGCAGAGGCTTCAAATTTGTGAGAGTGGTTATCGTATAGAGTGTTTGTCGGCTATGAGGGGGAGCTCGTGTCACCTTCTAGTTGTCATCTAGCTAATTAAAAGTTGAGTGCAGTAAAACATAGGTTTTGACCCTTAGAAAATATTATCTTGTTGCAATTTCATTCTTGGTTTAATAACTGAGCTGTGTAAAACTAGCAGAGTTAATTTAGTAAATCAGGTGACATGAATGTCGGATATAAAAGCTTGGAAACTTATAAGCCTGTTTTGTTTGATAAGCTTGCTTATGGGCTGCCAATCGAAAGAAGAGCAGTTACAACAAACAATTCAACAATCTATAACTAAAGCAGAGGTTGAACTAGATGGGCTTGGTAAAGCCTTAGATAGTGGTTCAATTAGAAACGCTGTTTTGTTAACTGAGTATGCTCGTATACTTAGTAATGAAAAACCCCAGTTATCGCAAATTGCTTCTGTAATGGCTCAAGATGCAACGCGAAATGGTGCGCTTTATTCTGGCTTACAGCAACGCTTAGCTGATATTAAAAGCACGCACCTTATACCGCCTTATGAAGAAACATTACGCAACTTAGATTTATTAAGAGATGCAGCAAAACCCACTTTGTTTTCTGATGCACTGACTGATCCTATCAATATGCTAGCTGATATGTCAGGTGGTTCACTTGCTCGTGTTGGGGCTATAAGCCAACAGGCTGAGGGTGCTGGTGAAGGCAATCAATTAGTTGGTAACCCAAATTACGGTAACTGGCAAACTAATAGTAATGGTATTAGTTTTTGGCAGTGGTATGGCATGTACCGTATTTTAGGTGATGTATTTGACCGTGTTGAATATGGTAGTTGGAGTAAGCGCCGTAAGTACAGTTATTACAATGATTATGGTAGAGCGCGTTACACTAGCCCTAAACAAATGAAAGCACAAACGGCAGTTGAAACGAGAACTCGTCAGTCTTATCAGCGTCAGGGGAAGCAATTTACTAGTCCGTACGCCACGAAAAAAACGGGTGCTTCAGGGCTTAGTCGTAGCAGTTACACACCACCGAAAAGCAAGAGTAGTTACTCAAAAACGAGCAGCTACAGTAATAGCTCTGGGTCGGTAAGAAATAGTAATAGTCGCACTTCTCGTGGTGTTAGCCGCGGTAAATAAACTGCCTCGTAAAGAATTAAGTGTTGGAGTTAAAAGAATATGTACGAATTTAATGGAATAACTATGTGGTCTCTGCAAGCGTTGGCAATTGATTTTGCAATTATTATCGCTTTATTTGTCAGTCTTAAATTTATTAAAGGCTGGGTATCTAACTTACATGCCAATGATGAAATCACAGAGCGTGATAACTTCGCCTTTGGTATTAGTTTTGCGGCGGGTCTGGTTGCGTTGGCAATTGTACTCACTGGTGTAAGTAGCGGTGCATTTGCTGCGACCCTACAACTAGAAGCACTGCAAATGCTAGCCTACGGCGTGTTGGCAATAGTACTAATAAAACTAGGTCACTTCTTTCAAGATAAAGTAGCACTACGCAAAGTGAGTCTACATGACGAAATAGTTAAAGGTAATGCCACTGCTGCAATCATCGATTTTGGTCATGTTGTGAGTGTAGCAATAGTGATTCGTTCAGCGTTATTTTGGGTTGCAACTGAAGGATGGCATGGCATACCGATTGTTATTGCAGCATTCATCATTGGTAGTCTAGCTCTGTCACTTGTTAGTCAATATCGTGTGCAGTTATTTAAACGCACTAATCGCAGTGGTGATTGTTTACAGCAAGCGATTGTTGATGGCAATTTAGCTGTTGGAATACGTTACGCTGGCTTTTTAATTGGTAGTGCACTTGCTATTACTGCGGCTTCAGGTATCGCGCCTTATGTTGCAGACAGTATTAATGCTAGCCTAGTGTATTGGGCTATTAGTGCGGTTGTGTGCTTAATTGCTTTTATCTTATTACATTTAATAACGATAAAAATAATCCTAGCGGGTTGTGATATTTCTGACGAAGTTAATCGTCAAAAGAATGTTGGCGTAGCAACAATTTCGGCTGCAATATCGTTTGCAGTAGGTATTACGATGGCTACGTTATTAGGCGCATAAGATTTGTCACACACAACAACGGCCCCAAGTAAGCACGCCTTACTTGGGCATGATTTTTTATTAATAACTGTTATGGCCGTACTTGCTGGGTGCGGCCTTATTTATGAATACCTCTTATCACATTATGCTGGGCGTGTACTAGGTTCGGTTGAAAGCGCTATTTATGCCATGATTGGTACTATGATAGTCGCAATGGGGATGGGGGCATTTTTAGCTCGTTGGTTTAAGGATCCATTTACTGCTTTTGCATGGCTTGAAAGCCTTATTGCGTTAGTTGGTATGGGCTGTATTTTAGCCATTGCTAGCGTGATTGCTGTGAGTTATTCATTACCGCATATATTTTCAGAAATTTTTAACCTTCCCGCCGACACTATATTAAATGGCTATGTTTTTCAAAAGCTGCAAGAGTGGTCACGTTTTCTTCCCTATGTATTCGGTTTGTTACTTGGTTTATTAATCGGCATGGAAATACCGCTTATTGCCCGAATTCGTCAACATGTATATGGGCGATTTTTAGAAAACAACGCAGGGACAATTTATGGCGCAGACTATATCGGCGCAGGGATAGGTGCGGCTATTTGGGTAAGTATTATGCTTGCTATGCCCATAATGCAAGCTGCGGCATGGACAGCTCTTTTTAATATAATTGCTGGCCTGGCATTTTTATGGCGTTATCACAGCTATGTACGCTTTGCTAAATTACTTTTAGTATGCCATGTAGCGCTGTTAGTTTTATTCGGCTTTATCTTAGTATTGGGTAGTAGTTGGATGAAAGACTTAAGCAACGTGCTGTATAAAGATAAGGTTATCTATTCTGAAGCAACTAAATACCAGCATCTCGTTTTAACTGAGCGTTTAAGCCGTAATCAACCAGACCCAATAACTGACCTTTACTTAAATGGTCGTTTGCAATTTTCAAGTGTTGATGAACAAATCTATCACTCTATGTTGGTCTACCCTGCGCTATTAGCATCTAACCGCCATGATAAGGTATTAATCATTGGAGGCGGTGACGGCTTAGCGATGCGTGATGTACTTAAGTGGCCAGTTGATGAGGTGACGTTAATAGACCTTGACGCTCAGCTACTTAATTTATTTGGTCATCGTGATGAGGTATTTAATGCGCCTGCACATATAGTTAGTCGATTAACTAAATTGAACGCCGATTCGATGAATGATCCTAGAGCGAACGTGGTTGTAGGTGATGCATTTATAGAGGTGGAACGATTACTTGATCAAGGTAAGCGGTTCGATACGATTATTATCGACTTGCCGGATCCTAATCACCCAGATCTAAACAAAATGTACAGTGATTACTTTTATAACCATATTCGCCAGCTACTTGCAGCAGATGGTGCAATGGCTGTGCAATCGACTTCACCGTATCATGCAAAAAAAGCATTTTTAAGTATAGGTAAAACAGTCAAAGCGGCGGGCTTTAAACATGTTGAACAGTATCAACAAAATATTCCGTCATTTGGACAGTGGGGGTGGACAATAGCTACCACGAATGGCAAATCAGCCAGTGCACGAATACAAGATATTACGAGTCTGCCTGTTACTTCAAGGTGGATCAGTCAAAAATATTTACTGGCAACATTCGCTTTTCCAAACAGCTACTTTGAACAAATAAAAGATATTGAAGTCAATAGATTAGGGTCAGGTACTTTGTATGATTATTACCGTAGTGCATGGCAAGTAGAAAGCGAATTGTATAAAAATTAATAAAATAGGGTTGACATAATATGTCGCTCGTGCGAATCTTAACTCAGACATAATATGTCAGATAGCAAAAAGGCAGAGACATGGAATTAAACGAACTTTCAATAAAGCTAGCATCTTTTGAAACTGAAGGCGCTAATTTTGAATCTTTCTTGATCGCCAACCAAGACGAGCAAGATGTGTTACAAGTTATTGTTGATGGAAATGATGAACTTCCAATTTTTGTTACGCAAACACAAGAGCAATTGTTATGTATTAGCTACTTGTTTGCAGATGACGAAGTAAAACCAGATTTACGTAATGAGCTAAACGAAACGTTATTACGCTTGAATGTGCCAATTCCATTGAGTGCATTTGCCAAAATTGACGACAAATATGCAATTTTTGGCGCTCTGTCGGTGAACTCATCATTTGATGACATCACCCATGAGTTAGTAACATTAGCCGACAACGCTATCGATGCCCTAGAAGCTGTTACTTTGTATTTGAATGATTAATATCTCATTTATCAGTGCAATTAAATAACAGTTAGCTATTTTAAGTGGAGTTAAGATTATGAGTATATTAAAGAAATTATTTACAGCAGTTCGTGGCGGTGCGCGTGAAGCCGGTGAAGCAATCGTTGATGCTAATGGTATCCGTATATTTGAGCAAGAGATTGCTGATGCGCAAAACGCACTGCAACGCGCTAAAAAAAGCTTAACAGAAGTTATGGCTAAAGAAATGCAAACTAAGCGTGCTTTAAGTGCACTTGATGCCTCAATTGCTGAGCACGAAGCCTATGCAGGTCAAGCGCTTGAAAAAGGTAACGAAGCACTTGCTTTAGAAATTGCTGAAAAAATTGGCGACTTCGAAAACGAAAAAGCTGAACACGAGCAAGTGTTGGCAGGTTTCAGTAATCACATCGTGACATTAAAGCAGCAAGTAAAAGATGCTGAAAAGTCGATTAAAGAAAATCAACGTCAGCTTACTATGGTTAAAACCACAGAAAGCGTGCAACAAGCGACTATGGCTGTTAATAGCACATTGAATACTAATAGCTCGTCGATGACCAATGCTCGTCAATCGCTTGAGCGTATTAAAAAGCGCCAACAGGATCGTAGCGACCAACTTGGTGCTGCAAAAGAACTTGAAGCTGAAACCAGTGGCGGCGATTTAAAAGCTAAAATGGCTGAAGCAGGTATTGGTGATAGCAGCCCGAAAAGTGCAGATATATTAGCGCGCATTAAAGCTAAACAAAACGGCTAATCATCAGCTATAAATTTTAAAAGGTAACGCAGCACAGCGCGTTACCTTTTTTGCTTAAGAGGCAGTCTATGTTTAATTTCTTTAAATCTAAAAAAGCCCCAGAACGTCAATTAACTCATGCTAGTGAACTGAAAAAAGGCGATATGCTAAGCATCATTGATTCGTTTGCTTACCCTAGTTGGTTAAAAGGACAAACGGTGCGGGTGATTGACGTGCAAACCTATCAATATCAGCACAGTAGCGATACCGAGTTTGTTTTAGAGACTAACAGCGGGCAAGTTGTTTTTTTACAAATTGAAATGGAAGATGGCGAGCAGTGGGCTAATTTCTCAATAAAGATTCAACGAGATGAAGTAGATGATATTTTTACCCTCGACGAGTTTGCACGTATTTTTGACGAAGAGTCTCTCACCTTTATAGAAGTGAAGAATACACCCGAGCGCTTTATGCAGTTTTTAGGTAAAAGTTACCAGCAAAGTGAATCGCCGTATGTTTGTTATTTTCATAAGCAAGATTATCGCAAGCAGCCATTACCGCGATATGAGCAAGAAGGTGGCGAGCCCTGTGAGATGATATGCTTAGCCTCTGACGATGAAAGCCACAGCTTAAATATTGAAATTTGGGATGGTGGTGAAACTGAGGTATCTCTTACACTGACTAGACCAATCTCCGATATTGTGGATTTATTCCCTGGAGATGCAAAGTGAGTGATGCAAAGGCTAAATGGCAACGCCAAGAGCAAGCTGTAAGGGCAACGCAAATGGCCTTTGATTTAAGCAGCGAAGTGCAAAAGTCGATAAAAAAGCAGGCGATTGATCAGGAGCTAACACCTTCAGATATGATCCGTAAAATTTTAGCGCTCGATGTTAAATCAAAAAAAACGCGTCAACGATTGTCATTTAATCTCAATGATGAGGAAATTGCATTACTAGCTGAACGCTTTGGTGTTCCGGTCGATGATAAACGAGCAGTTAAGCAACAAGTCGCTGAGTTACTTATTGCCCACTGTAATAAAAAGTAGCTGCAGTTTTGCCTTCTTAAATATAAGCCCTTACACTGAGGGCTCATACCCTAATAAAAAATGAGTTGCCGTGAATATTGTTTTAATCGCTTATTTAATTATTTTCGCTTTATTTGGTACTGCTGCGAGTTACTTTGTGCGATTTATTTACGCTTACTGGGTAAAAAAGCAAATGCCAATGCAGCATATATTTAAAGCAGGTGTGTGTATTGTTGGTGTATTAGTAATATCAGCGCTAATCCCCTTGATGGTTTAGCGCAGTAAGAAAAGCGTTATTTAATTTCAAATGCTTGGCATTGTTGATTAATACACAGAGCTTGTACTGGTAAAACCGGTGAGCAATCGCTTGCTCCACTCGCTTGATTATCAAGTGCTTCTTGCTCAGTCACTTGTTGAGCTAACTGTTCAGCAGCTTCTTGCTCAGTATTTAAAGCTGAATATACTAAGTATCTGCTAGGCCCGCCACACGCTCGTTGACCTACTTCAAGAACTTTACACTGAAAGCTCGCTGTACAGCTGGTATCTTCAACTAGTTTAGATAATGCATTGTTTGCTTTAGCCAAACTTGCAGGGCTTGATGAACTAGTATCAAACGTACTTTCACAGCCAGTAATAATAAATAGGCCGGCTGCAATTGCCAGCGCTCTAGAATATGAAACGCACTTCATATTAATTCCTTTAATAAACACTTGTTGCATTACCAGCAACTTTAACACATTTATTGCTACTACACTGCGCTGCTGGTGCAGTTAAATGTTGGCAAATACTGACCATGCCGGTTTGGGCATTCAATTGGCTTTCGAGGGTTGTTATATGTTTTGCTGCTTGTTCAACTTTCTGACTATCGTTATTTTTAGTTGAATAAACAAGGTAGCTGCTTGGCCCGCCGCAGGCTCTGCTCCCTACAGGCAATACCTTGCATTGTGCGCTAGTATCGCAGCTAAGATCTTCTGTGAGTGTTTTTAATTGTCCGTGGGCTGTTTGAATTGCTTCTTTCGAAACGGCTTTGTTTTTATCACCTATAGCCACCTTTTGATTATTTTTAGTTAAAGCTGTGGGGGCTGGTTTTAATTGCTCAGCTTCTGTTGTTGCAGCGTCCGAGCAGCCAACAATAAAAAGAGGTAACACAACAACACATAATGAAAAGCGCATAACGAACCTTTATAGTGATTAACAAGTAATCACTATCATACACTTTGCACATAACACAGCAATAAAAACTATTACATTCAAAAAGGTAAACCCGTTACTTAAATAAAGTAACGGGTTTCATCGGTAGGTTATAAACCGCCTTGGGTTAGCTTAGTGGGATTAAGTAATTCTTCCAAGTCAGCGCGAGATAGCTGCGTTTCTTGCTCTGCTACATCAATGATCGGTTGGCCACTTTGATACGCTTGCTTAGCAATTTTAGCTGCTTTTGCATAACCAATAACAGGGTTTAGGGCTGTGACTAAAATAGGGTTCTTTGCCAATGCTTTGTCAATGTTTGGCTGATTGACCTTAAATGTTCGGATTGCTTTATCAGCTAAAGCGCGACTACTATTTGCAAGTAACTCTATACTTTGCAATATATTATAGGCAATGACTGGCAGCATGACATTAAGCTCAAAGTTGCCAGATTGTCCTGCAACGGTAATCGTGGCGTCATTACCAATCACTTGCGCGCTGACCATTGTCGCAGCTTCTGGGATCACCGGATTCACTTTACCAGGCATAATTGAAGAGCCTGGTTGTAATGCTTCAAGCTCAATTTCACCTAGCCCAGCGAGTGGTCCTGAGTTCATCCAACGTAAATCATTGGCTATTTTCATTTGTGCGACAGCGAGCACTTTTAGTTGCCCAGATAATGAAACAATGGCGTCTTGTGAGCCAATGTTATAGAAAAAGTTTTTACTGGGCACAAAGCGTATGCCTACATTCGTGCTTAAGTTTTTACAAAATTGCTCAGCAAACTGAGGATCTGCATTTACACCAGTACCAACGGCTGTTCCACCTTGTGCAAGTGCTGATACGCCATCTAAGCTATGACGAATAGCCCCCATAGCGGTATCAATTTGATGCTGCCAAGTATTTAGAGTTTGACTAAAAGTGACAGGCATTGCATCCATTAGGTGAGTACGGCCTGTTTTAACTATATCGCCTACTTCAGCTTTTTTACGCTCTAGCATCTGTGATAGCTGATCAAGGGCTGGAAACAGCTCATAAACAACATTAATCACACTGCTAACAGCGATAGTCGTTGGGATCACATCATTTGAACTTTGACCCATATTCACATCATCATTTGGGTGAATTAGATTGTCATTATAGCGACTAGCAAGTGTTGCAATGACTTCGTTGGCATTCATGTTGGTACTGGTGCCTGAGCCGGTTTGAAACACATCAATTGGAAAGTGATCTAAATGTTGGCCATCAATTATTTCTTGGCAGGCGCGTTCTATTGCCTGGGCTTTTTGTTTGTCTAAATGACCTAGTTCGCAGTTGCTTTGTGCAGCAGCTTTTTTTACGTATGCCAATGCCGTAATAAATTGTCTTGGCATGGTTAAACCACTAATACTAAAATTATTAACTGCACGCTGGGTCTGTGCTTGGTAAAGCGCATCGGCTGGTACTTGTAATTCGCCCATGCTGTCGGTTTCAGTTCTATACTCGCTCATAAAAACTCCTAAAAAGGGTTGAATTCGTGACTGAGAATACGTGCTTCTCGTTCAAGGATAAGATATTTTTCGTTACCATTATGGGTTCTATAAAAACGTTTTAACGCCAATAAGGGTTTGTATAGTTGCTCTGAACATTGCTTACGTATTGCGCAATGAATTAAAGAGTCGCACATTTTGTTAAGAATTTCATGGAAAGTGCGTCTTAAATAGAGTTCTTGGAGTAAGACACTTTGGCTTTTTTCGTAATAGCGTGCGGCATTGAGGCCAGCTTCAATATAGTTTGCAACTAAAGCGGGGGCATGTAGTCCTGGACGTTGGCAAATACACTTCATTTGTTGTTGATAATAAAGCATTGCTTGGTGTTCGTGCATAATAAAACCGAATAGCTGTAACGATAATTGTTATCATTACAGCTATTCGGTTTTGGTGCAAGTTTGAATGTGTAAAACTTGTCGAAACTTTAGGGTATTAATTATAACCAAGAATGAAAATTTGATCTGTTTCATGCTTTTTCTGAGCCTTATTTAGTTGATTTGTTTGTGATAGTAAATCAATTACGGTAGCTCTTTCGTCACAGTTTGTTTTTTCGCTTACGGGCTTTTCACTCGCGGCGATAGCAGCATCGAGTGCGGTGTAGGGTGATATATACATTGTCTTCTCCTATTTATGGGTTCACATTACTTGTAGCATAAGCTATACCAACTTGAGCAGTAACATATAACCGCATGATTTTTATGTGTTAAAAATAAATATCGTTTTTTTGACACGACAAAAGTAATTAAATTTGCTTTACTATTGTGCATAAATTCCTGATTGTGGTGCGTAAAAAAGAATGAATAAACCATTTTCTCAAGCTTGTGAAAATAATAAAGGGCCTATCTTGGCTGTTTTACAGCAATACCTAAGTGACACGCAAAATGTGTTAGAAGTGGGATCGGGAACGGGGCAGCATAGTGTGCATTTTGCGACGCATTTAACTCATTTGCAGTGGTACACCAGTGACCGTCCAATTAATCATGCTGGAATATTACAGTGGTTAGATGATGCCAAACTAAGTAACTTACACTCACCTTTAACATTAGATTTAAATCATGATTGGCCAGTTGAAAAAGTGGAGGCTATTTACACTGCTAATACGCTGCACATTGTAAGTTGGTCATTAGTAGAGCAGTTCTTTGCAGGTGTAAAAAAACATTTAGCGCCTGCGGGTATACTGTGTATTTATGGCCCATTTAAGTATCAAGGCCAATTTACCAGTGATAGTAATCAGCGCTTTGATGAGTTTTTAAAACAGCAAGATAGTCAAAGTGGTATTCGCGACGTTGAACTCATTATTCAACATGCGCAGCAAGCTGGTTTAACACTTTTGAGTGATAATCAAATGCCTGCTAATAACCAATTATTAGTGTTTAAACATCTCGTTTAAAAGGTAATAGGGTCTCACAGTGTTGCTGGTAAGCTAGAGTGTGCCGTCGTTCTCGCTTTAAAAAATCAGCAATCGCGAGGCTAAAGTCTTGGTCTATTATGCTGTGAATTGAATGCGTAACAACAGGTTCAAAGCCACGTGCTATTTTATGCTCGCCTTGAGCACCTGAGTGAAAGCAATTTAATTCATTGGTAATGCAGTACTCAATACCTTGGTAGTAACACAACTCAAAATGCAGGCAATCTACTTCTTCACTGGCTCCCCAATATCGGCCGTATAAGGTGTCATCACTTTTAAAGCTCAGCGTTGCTGCGATTATTTTTTCGTCTTTCAGAGCGTGCATGATCACCAGTTTATCTAACATTAAAGCATGGAGTAGAATAAAAAACTCATGGTTTAAATAACCCATGTGGCCAGAGCGTTTTAGATATGTGCGCTGATAAAACTCACAAAACTGACTGACTACATCGCGCGTGATCTGATTGCCTTGTAACCATTTAATCGTGATACCTTGCTGAGTGATTTTGTTGCGTTCTTTTTTGACTGCTTTGCGCTTTCTGGCGTTTAAGTTTTGTAAAAAGTCAGTAAAGCTTTTATAGCTGCGATTAAACCATTGAAATTGCACACCGATACGGGCCATTGCATTAAGGTCTACAAAGTCATTAACTTGTTGTTTCGGGCAAAAGTTAATATGCCAACCAGACCAACCATTTTGTTGGCAGTGTTCGGTAAGTAGCTGTGCAATGTACTCATTCGCAGCACCTGAATCATTCGCATGTATCGCAATGCGTTCACCTTCAATGGGGCTAAACGGTGAGCCACATAACCATTTCGGGTAATAGGCTAAACCATGCTGCTGATAGGCTTCTGCCCATGCCCAATCAAATACATATTCACCATAAGAATGGCCTTTTAAATAGCCTGGTGCGAGCGCGACGATTTCGTCATTTTCGTAAATAGCTAAGTGCATAGGCTGCCAGCCACTGCTTTTACTCACGGACTGGCTTTGCTCTAATGCAAATAAAAAGGCGTGATCAGTAAATGGGTTATCGCCAAAAAAAGACTGCCAAACGCTGGCATCTATTTCACTAATAGCGCTAAACCAATGATGACGAAAACGTGACATAAACGGCTCTATTGTTGTTCAACTGCGTGTAAAAACTGCTGTATTTGATAACTTAGTTCGTCAAAATAAGGGTTATATGTTAAACGCTGGAAAGGTTTATATTGGGCTAAGTTATCAGCTGTGCGTTCACCTATGTTAGGTTTCTCTATCGTTTTACATTGTTGGTAAAGTATTTCATCATCAAGGTAGCTGCCGCAATTACGATAAGCCCCTTTACTGCCATAATGTGGGTTATTCGGTGAATTAACCACTGCAATATGTGATATTCCACGAATGTTTTTACAATTTTTATTCGCGCACTGTGGATTATAAATAGTGTAATCTTTAGCAAAGCTTGTTGGTATATTTTGTTTATCACCATATAAAATAAGGGTGTCTAGGGCGTTTTTAGGACGAGCTTTTTTATCGTGTAGTGTGTTAAGTAATGCCAGAGTTGCTTGGGTATCAATAGTGGTATCTATATCACTTAAAACACTAAAAACAGGAATGTTAGGTAAGCTACGCTTTTTAATGTTTGTTAACTCAATCGTTGCCATAGCATCATCTGCAGCGGCAGCAGCATTCCAAGGGAATGACTCATACTTGGCAAAGTCAATGTCAGCGTCTTCATCTATCCAATCAACAAATGGAATTAAATCAATCCATTTTGCTAACCAACCATTTTTATTATGAGGCTCGCTTGCAGGAGAAAAGAGCATGAGCGCTTTGACTTTTTTATCAACAGGTTGACTAGTTAGGTAGTTAACCAGTAATGCTGCACCTGTAGAATAGCCACCAAGCACTACGCTTTCGTAGTCGCTTAATGTACGTTCTATGGCGTAGTCAGCGGCATCTTGCCATTGTTGTGCATTAATGTTTCGTAGTGCGTTTGCAGCGGTACCGTGGCCGGGTAACAGTATGGTTCTTACATTGTAACCTTGCTGAAAATAAACCTGCGCTAAATCATGAAAAGTAAAGGGCGAATCCGTTAGGCCATGAACTAGTAAGGCAACCTTATCGTTATTTGGTTGGCGTAATTCAAAAGGTGCAATAATATCGGCAATATTTGCCTTTTCTGGCCGTGAACCTTGCTCCACAAGTTGTTGGTAGGTTGGCGTTAGCACAGGGCATGGCATTTCTGCTCGTGGATTTCCTTGTGTAATATGCTGATAGGCAAAATCTAAATATTCTGAAAAGCTGATGCTAGATTGATATGAAAATACCTGCTCGGGTTGTTGTTTGGTAAAACGCAGTAAACCTTGTTCTTTACTTTTTACTATGAAGTCGAGATCTGTTAACTGACCAACACAATTATTATTAGCTGCAAGCACTAAGGTACTAAAACTAAGTGAAACGAATAAGCCAAGTGAGCTGAAAAATCCTTTAATTTTCATTATTATCTACATATTGAGTGAGGCACTGTGTTAGCTTATCGAGTTCAAGCGGTTTTGCAAGGTGTTGATTAAAGCCAATAGCTAACGCATGCGCTTTATCTTGAGGCATTACGTCAGCTGTAAGTGCAATAATAGGCAATTGCTCAATTGTTTTAAATTGGCGAATTAAGGCCGTGGCTTTATAACCATCCATCACCGGCATTTGGCAATCCATTAATATAATATCAAACTCATTATTTTTTATTTGCTCAACGGCAAGCTCGCCATTTTCAACTAAGGTCGGTTTTATATCTAACGAGTCGAGCATCGCTTTTATTACGAGTTGATTCACTGAGTTATCTTCAGCAACAAGTATTTTTAGCTTACTTAAATCATTATCGCGTTTGAGTTGTTGTAATTTCTTTTGTGCTGGGCACGTTACAAGCTCAAGGTTTAAAGTAAATGTGGAGCCTTCGTTTTCTTTACTGAGCAAAGAAATGTCACCAGACATCAAAAAACTAAGTTCTTTAGCTATTGTTAAACCAAGGCCTGTACCACCAAAGCGCCTAGAAGTTGAATCATCCGCCTGAGTAAAGGCATCAAAAAGTTTGTCTTGCTCTGATGCTGCGATACCAATGCCACTGTCTTTTACACTGATAGAGATACTCATTTTATCACCGGTTGCTTTGAAAGCAGTTGCATTAAGGCTTACTTCACCTTGATGAGTAAACTTAATTGCATTACTACACAAATTTAAGAGTATTTGCTCAATCCGCATTGCATCACCTTCAAACCATGTGTCACGAGGTAAATTATTATTGCAATGCCAGCCGATCCCTTTATTTTCAGCTGTGGATTTGAACATACTATTAATGCGTTCTAGTAGTTCGTTCAAGTCAAAAGGACGGCTCTCTAATACTAGCTTTTGAGACTCAATTTTAGATATGTCTAATACGTCATTAACTAAGTTCAAAAGTGACTTTGATGCTAAATTAATTTGATTAAGGTAGTGAGTTAAAGTCTCTAGATTGTCTTCTTTTTTCGCTAAACTTGAAAAACCAATCACTGCATTTAACGGTGTACGAATTTCATGACTCATATTTGCTAAAAAGCGACTTTTCGCTTTATTGGCTTCATCGGACTGTTGTTTCGCATTTTCAAGTGAACGGGTGCGCTCCGATACTAACCTTGAAAGCGCGATATGTTGGTGGTTAAACAACAATAAAACCATGAGGATAAGGCTACAAACAACGACCTGTAATACAAGTAAAAATAAAGTCAGTTGATTTGTGTAATGAGGGATAAATTCATCTTTTATGGTTAAGTCGATAAGCCAGGTTTGCCCAGAAAAGTTAATCTCAACCGTTGAAAATATGGCGTTCTTTTTATTGCTCTCTTGCCCATTAATAAAAAAAGCAGGGTGTGCTTTATCTTCATAAATAACGATATTGAACATATCGACTTGCTCTTGGGTAATTGCTTGCTCAATGATATTTCTTACTAGAAAGACCCCTGTTGCATACCCTTTTATAGTCGCTTGATCATTGTTTTGTTTAAACACGGGAGCAAAAAGTAAGTAAGCTGGCCCAGGTTGATCAGTTTGCACCAGTTTTATTATTTTAGTTCCTACAGGTTGATATTTAATACTGGGATCTAATAACGTTTGCCGCCTATCGGCACGCGAGAATACATTAAAACCAAGTGCAGATTGATTTTGAGTAAAAGGTGCTATGTACTTTACCACTACAAGTGGGTCGTTTGTGGATAAGGGGTCACCTTTGATTTCAATATCCATATGATAAATATCTTTTAACTCACTACGGAGTTTAAGTATTTGTTGTTGGCTGATTTTTTCATTCCAAGACAATGCTTTTATAAAAGCATGTTGTGCGAGTAACTCTGATGCATAACTATAAAATTCTTGTAATGTTAGGTTAGGATCAGATTGCATCTGGCTTGCGAGGCTTTGTACTGCAATTTGGCTACGATTTAAATAGCGAAATAGGCTATTTTCAATGATCAGCGCTTCTCGATTCGCTATTTGTAACGCGTTAGAACTACTTTCTTGATTATAGAGTTTTGTCGTCATTGCAACCGACACTAGCAATACCGAGCATACTAAAATGGTAGGGAGGGAGGTTAGGTTATATCGCTTATTTTTAGTTTGTAGTAAAGCAAGTAATAAAGGCGTTGTTATTAACACACCTAAAGCATCACCCAGCCACCAGTACAATACATTACTCCAGTGATTATTAATGCTGTAAGCGGGGTTAAAGATACTTAGGGCGTATACACCAATATTTGCCGAAATAAGACTGACGACTATGCCAATGATAAATATGAAAAATATGATCGCCTTTCGAGTTTTAAGGTAAAGAGGGTGTCCTAGCCAATACTTTAACAAGCCAGCCCCTACCATGGCTTGTACCACTACCCCTAAACCTATTAATAAAACCTCATTTAGTGTATTACCTACAAGCACATTATCGCTGACGCTACTTTCTCCAGCACTGAGGTTAAATGCAACTGAGGCAATAAAAAGGGCGGGGATAAATCGCCACCACCAAATAAAGCAACCCACAAGAGCAATGCCTGCAGGCAACCAGATAGGAATGACCTGGGATTGGAACGCGAAATTCGTGAGTAATTTGCCGATTAAGAAGTAAGCGGCAGAGAGAACTACGTAAAAGCATAAAGAGCTTATTTTAGACTGAAATACCTTCACGTGTGTCCTGTTGTATTTATTTTTATATTCGCTTCAGTATAGCTAAATAGTACAAGAAAGGGGTAATGCCAGTCAGTTAAGCTGACTGGCGTT
>NZ_MXQF01000051.1 GCF_002165575.1 Pseudoalteromonas sp. A601 | reverse complement strand
CGTGATTTTAGATAACGCTGCACCAAGTGCTTTAACGATTGCCACCCCGATAGAGGGTGATGACATAGTTAATGCCAATGAAGATGGCAGTGTATTGATCGCCGGCTCAGGGGCAGAAGCAGGTGCGACTGTGAATGTAAATGTTGCAGGGGTCAGTCGTACAATAACTGCAGATGGCAGTGGTAATTGGTCTCTTAACGGCAGTGAATTAGACATTAGCGCGTTAAATAACGGTATTTTAACGGTATCTGCAACACAAACGGACAGCGCTGGTAATACTTCACCGGCTGCAACTACTAGTATTACATTAGACAATATAGCGCCTACAGGGCATGCTGCGAGTGTTGTTCAGAGTGTAATAAATGCCAGTAATGAATCTGCAATGAGTGCTTCTTTGTCTGGTTTGGAAGGAGCCGGCACACTTAGTTATCAAGTAAGTGACGGCAGTAATTCAGTCAGTGGTACGGCAACTATCAGCGCAGCAACGCTGCAAATCACAGGTATTAATGTGACCTCATTGGCTGAGGGAACGTTAACCTTCTCAGCAATAGCTACAGACACCGCAGGTAATGCAAGCTCAGCGGTGACTGCAACAGTAACCAAGCAATATAATGTAGCGCCAGTATTAAGTGGAACTCCCAATACAACAACAGCAGAAGATGCAGCTTATAGCTTTATACCGACACTGACCGATAGTGATGAAGGCGATACTCACACCTTTACTATCATTAACAAACCAAGCTGGGCGAGTTTTAATACCAGCACGGGTGAGTTATCGGGCACGCCAGATAACAGTAATGTAGGCAGCTACGCTAATATCACCATTGGTGTGAGTGATGGTACGGCCAGTGCCAGTTTAGCCCCGTTCACGTTAGAAGTGACTAATACAAACGATGCCCCAGTTGGGCAGAACTTTGCCTTTAACCTTGATGAAGGCGCCACGCTCACGGTGGCACTGGCCAATGGTTTACTGAGTAATGCGAGCGATGATGATGTAGGTGATACACTAACAGCGGTCGGGGTGAGCCAACCGCAATTTGGGAGCTTAACGCTTAATAATGACGGTAGCTTTAGTTATCAACATGATGACAGTGAAAACCATAGCGACAGCTTTACCTTCCAAGTACGTGACAGTGATGGGGCACTTTCGGCGGTGCAAACAGTGACACTGACGATAGCCCCCGTGGCGGATGCGCCTGTTGCTGTTAATGACAATGCAACGACGGATGAAGACACCGCCGTTAACTTTAGTTTAGTGGCCAATGACACCGATGCTGAAGGTGATTTAGTGGCCGCCTCAGCGGCGATTGTATCACCTGCAAGCAAAGGCTCGGTGAGTATTACTAATGGCATTGCCACGTACACACCGAACGCCAATGAAACCGGCACCGACACTTTTACCTACACCGTTAAAGATGCGGCGCTGAATACCTCAGCCGCGGCCACAGTGACAGTGACCATTACCCCAGTGAATGATATCCCTGAGGTACAGGCGCTCAATATCAACGTGGATGAAGACACGCCATCAGTGGCAACGGCACTACGCAGTTTAGCGACGGATGTGGAAGACACGACACCCACAGGGGATATCACCATTGTAAGAGGCCCAACGTCAGGGCAAGTGGTATTAGACCAAGCAGCGGGCACCTTTGTGTATACGCCTGATGCGAATGTGACAGGGCAAGACAGTTTTACCTATACGATTACCGATAGCGAGGGGGGGGTATCATTGCCAGGCACTGTTACGGTAAATATCGGGGCTGTGAATGACCGTCCTGTAGTCGTGAATGATGCAGTCACAACCGATGAAGACACCGCAGTGAGCTTGGCTATTTTAGCTAACGATTCAGATGTTGAAGACAGCGGCTTTAATGCGGCGAACGTCAGCTTAGAGAACAAAGGCTCAGGCGCTGGCATGTACGACTTTGCTAATGTGAGTGTGAATCTTGATGGCAGTTTAGCGATAACGCCTCAGCAAGATGTCAACGGTGTGTTTAGCTTTACTTACACACTCACTGATAGTGAAGGGCTCAGCTCAACACCAGCGACAGTAACATTAACCATCAATGCCGTGAATGACGCCCCCGTTGCCATGGATAACACCGCGCAACTACAAGAAGAAGGCTCATTTGAGGTTAACGTACTGGGTAACGACAGCGATGTGGATACCGGCGACAGCTTAGATGTCAGCAGTGTGACGGTTGTCAGTGCACCAAGCAACGGGCAAACTCAAGTAACAGCGACTGGGGCAATTATTTACACCGCCAATGCTGATTACTTCGGCAGCGACAGCTTCACATACACTGTTAAAGACAGTAACGGCGCAACCTCCAACGAGGCGAGCGTAACCATGACTGTGACTCCAGTGAATGATGCACCTCTAGGTCTTCCACAAAGCTTAATACTTGCAGAAGATAATAGTGTCTTGATCACCTTGGCAGGCTCTGATATTGAGAACGATGAGCTAAGTTATCGTATTGATGAAGGTGCATTACATGGCTCGCTCGTGCAGCAAAGTAATGACAGTTGGTTGTATACGCCAAACGCTAATTATAACGGCAGTGATGGCTTTAATTTTGTTGTTAATGATGGTCAATTAGATTCTGCAAGCACAGCTATTTCATTAGTTATTACTGCAGTTAATGATGCCCCAACGGTCAGCGCACAACGTGCCAATGTTGACGAAGATACAGCGGTTGTTATTAACTTACTTGGTAATGATATTGAAGGAGATACTTTAACGTATTTAGTTGTTGAACAGCCAGCTCACGGTACTGCGACTATCTCTGGCGAGCAAGTAACTTATCAAGGTAATGCAAATTACTTTGGCGAAGATCAGTTTACTTACATCGCGAATGATGGATTACTTGATTCAGCACCGAACACAGTGTCAGTAACTATTAATAGTATTAACGATTTGCCGGTGATTAGTGGAATACCAAGCTTAGAGGTTAATGAAAATGACTTGTATAGCTTTGTACCAACAGCAACAGACAACGATGGTGATAGCTTAAGTTTCAGTATTGCAAATAAACCAAGTTGGCTTAATTTTGATACCATTACAGGGGAGCTATCAGGCAGACCAAATAACGCTGATGTAGGAAGTTACGCTGGTATTACGGTGCGTGTATCTGATGGGGTTGCAAGTCAAAGTTTAACCCCATTTACACTGACAGTAGTGAATGTTAACGATGCACCAACAATCAGCGGTTCACCTGCAACATCAATTGCGCAAGATACAGGCTACTCATTTACCCCAATTGTGTCGGATATTGATAATACTAGTCTATCATTCACGATTGCGAACAAGCCGAGTTGGGCAACGTTTGATAACACAAGTGGTACATTAAGTGGTGTACCAACACGAGACGACGTTGGCTTATATAGTAATATTTTGATCACTGTAAGCGATGGGCAGTTAAGCAGTACGCTTAACCCATTCAGCATTGATGTAACGTATGTGAATGCGCCGCCTATTGCTAATGATATGCAGCTTAATATTGAAGAAGATACTGCTATTAGTGTTAGCGCGCTAATTAGTGATAGTGATGAAGATAGTTTAGCTATACAGCTAGTCACTGAGCCACAATTTGGTAGTTTAGCAGTACAAGGCCGAGTATTTAGTTATCAACCTGAGGCGAATTATCATGGCCGTGACAGCTTTAGTTACTCAGTATTCGACGGTAAAGATAACTCGCAAATCGCGACTGTAGCAATAAACGTTTCACCAGTGAATGATGAGCCAGTGGCCTTGGCCGATACATTTAATCTAACGCCTACACAAAGTGGTCAATATACCTTAGATGTTCTTGCTAATGACACCGATGTTGACGGTGATCCGCTCAGTATTATTGGTGCTAAAGCGAGTGTGGGTACAGTCTTAATTGTTGATAATCAATTACTATTTGAGTTGGCTGCAAGCACACAGAGCAGTATTAATATTGAATATATGGTTGCTGATCCGCACAATGCTAGTAGCAGTGCAATTGCTACGCTTAGCTTTAATGAAAATATGGACGGAGCACCAACAATAACTGCACCAGCAGATGTTAGCATAAATGCAACTGGCTTATTTACACGGGTTAAATTGGGTACTGCAACGGCCTTTGATGATCAAGGAAATCCACTAGCGGTTAGCACAGTAGAGCCAAGTATGTTGTTTGCTCCAGGCGCACATCAAGTATATTGGCAAACAACAGATAGCGCTGGCAACATGGCCTTGGCTGAACAGCAAGTACTCGTTCACCCACAAGTATCCCTTGAGCAGGGTATGGAGGTAGCTGAACAACAAAGTTATACCACCTACGTTTACTTAAATGGTGAGGCACCGAGCTATCCAATAACTATACCATATAGTATCTCAGGAACAGCAACTGAGGATGACCATGATTTAACTTCTGGTGAAGTTGTGATAGAGCAAGGTTTGGTTGGCGAAATTAACTTTAACGTGTTTGCTGATAGTGACGTTGAAGCGGATGAGGTTGTGACGATTACGCTAGATGAAAGCCTTAACACAGGCGTAAATGCTTCGAGTATCATAACAATTACTGAGCAAAATATTGCACCAACGTTATCAACGACTATTGAGCAAAATAACCAAACTCGGCCATTTGTATTAGCCAATGACGATTTGGTTACAGTTCGGGCGTTCGCTACAGATAACAATCCAGCGGATACTATCTCAATAAGTTGGCAAGTAGACGATGAACGAATTATCAACCTAGCAGATCACCCTGATACATTCGTGTTTTCAACAGCTGATCTGAAAGAAGGTATTTATGGTATTGCGGTCACTGCTACTGATAATGCGCAACAGAGTTTATCTAGTACAGTAACTCGTTATGTTGAGGTGGTTGCACAATTACCAGAGTTAACAAATACCGATACAGATGAGGATTTACTCCCAGATGATTTAGAAGGTTATCAAGATGGTGACAATGATGGCATCGCCGATTACTTAGACCCGATCAATGTCTGCAATGTCATGCCAGAGCAAGTCACGCAGACAACACAATTTTTAGTCGAGGGTGATATTGGCGGTTGCTTAAGAAAAGCTTATTCAGGCTTAGCGAGTAGTAGTGGTGCGTTACAGTTTATGTCATCAGAATTGCCAGCGGATGAAGGAATGAGCAACATGGGCGGTTATTTGGGCTTTATTGTTACAGATATTGAACCTGTAGGTTCGCGCTATAACATTGTATTACCACAACGCATGCCAATTCCTGCTAACGCTGTTTACCGTAAACTCATGAACAATGAATGGAGAGACTTTGACACGACTGAAGGAGACCAAGTTTATTCTACTCAAGGCGAGCAAGGTTATTGTCCATCGCCATCAAATGAGCTGTGGCAAGAGGGCCTCCAAGAGGGAGACTGGTGTGTGCGACTGCGCATAGCTGATGGTGGTCTCAACGATGCAGATGCGTTAGTAAACGGCCAAATTGTAGATCCAGGCGGTGTTGCTGTTATGAAAACAGGTAATAACAACCCCGTTACTCAGTCTGACCAAGCGATCACCGCGGTAGATAGTACAATAATACTTGATGTACTCAAGAATGACAGTGATGAAGATGCAAACGCATTGACATTAACTGGTGCAAATGTTGATTTTGGCGAAGTCACTATTATTGATAATCAACTGAGTTATAAGCCGTTCACTAACTTTATCGGTACGGCTACTATTAGTTACAGTGTGTCAGATGGACAAGGTGGAACTGCATATGATGTTGCAACAGTTGATATTGTTGTTAATAATGCGCCAACTACAGCAACTGACAGTGCATCGACCAATGATCGCACCCAAATTGTGATTGATGTGCTTAGTAATGATAGCGATGCCGATGGCGATGCACTAACCATAACCAGTGCCATAGCTACTCAAGGGGGGGTAACTATTAATTCTGACAGTACATTGAGTTATCAACCAAAACAGGGATTTGAAGGTGTAGACTTGATTGAATACATCGTAACAGATAGCAAAGGCGCAAGTAGCCAGGGCGAGGTAAAAGTGACTGTAAAAGCTTATACAACCACAGCAGTGAGTAATAGTTCATCAGGAAGCATGGGGGGAATGTTAGTGATAATGCTGGTTGGTGTGGTGCTAATTCGTCGTACAACCAGAGTAACACCTTGGGCTTTACTTGCAACCGTATCTATTGCGAGTCAGCCCGCGGCGGCAGGTACATGGTCACTTGATGGGCAGATTGGTTATGCTGCAGTGACCGGGACTCCATCAGTAATGAGTGAATCGGTTTTCGCGAATACAGCTTATGACGACACAGATGTTAGTTGGTCTATCGCAGGTAATTACACATTGTCCTCTAATTGGCAATTTGGCTTGCGCTATATTAACTTAGGTGAAGGAAATACGACCTTTGCCGGCGATACACTTGATCCAACCAATACTCACCAGCGTTTATCTAACAAGGTGCCAGTTTTGGGCCAAGGGCCTGCACTTCAAACCGCCTATGTTTTTCCTTTATTTGGCCAAGTAAAAAGCAAGCTGTTTATAGGCGCTTTTTACTATCATTATTCAATTGAGAGTCTTAATAATTCGGGGCAAAAAATTGAGTATAATGAGTCAAATACGCGCGCTTATTTTGGTGGGCAATTGGCTTATCCTATATTAAAAAATACAGATGTTTCGCTTAACTTTAGCCATTACACATTAAACGAAAACGATGTTAATGAGTGGGCTTTGGGATTTGAATATCAATTTTAAAATCTTGTTGGCCAGCCTAACAAGCTGGCCGCTAACGTTTAATATTTAAATAACCCTAATTTTTGTACAATGCCTTTTTCAAGATCATTTAGTTGCTTTATCGTCTCGTCAAGGTGTTCGGCTTCTTGTGCTAATGATTTTGCACCGTGGTTAATTTGTTCCATCGTGGTTAAAATTCCTTGTGTGGTCAAGGTTTGTTGTTCCGAGCTTGCGGCAATACGCTCATTCATGAGGTTTATTTCGTCGACTTGTTCTGCAATATTATGAAACACATGTTGGCTTTTTTCATTAGCATTGATCACTTGGCTACTAACGTGTTTGCTTTTTTGTGAGGCGGCTACGCATTCACTGGCGTTTGTTTGCAATGCATCAATAATACTCTCTATTTCAGAGGTTGAATGATAAGTTTTACTCGCCAGTGCACGTACTTCATCAGCAACCACGGCAAAGCCTCTACCTGATTCACCTGCTCTTGCTGCCTCTATAGCGGCGTTAAGGGCAAGTAAATTGGTCTGCTCGGCGATACTTTTTATTACATCGAGTACTTGGCTTATTTCACTGCTGCGACTGTTCAGTTGATCCACCACCCTTGAAGTATGATCAAGTTGGTTTTCAAGTTCATGGATTAAGGTACTGTTATTACTCATACTTAATTGGCCATATTGACACAAGTTTTGCACTTTTGTTGTTTGATCTGCCGTTTGAGTTGCGCCAAATGCAATTTCTTTTGTGGCCTCACTGAGTTGACTCAAGGATGACGTTGCAGCATCTGTCAGTGCATATTCTTGCTCAGCTTCGTATTTAGATCTCACTGTGGCTTCGTTCACAGAGCCTGCGATGATTTCTAATTCAGTGGCCGTTGTACCAAGACTGGCAATAATTTGTTGAACTTCGTTAATAAAGCGATTAAACCCTGCTACTAAATAACCAATTTCATCACTCGATTGATAGTTAATACGTTGAGTTAAATCGCCACCGCCGCGTACCAGCTCATCAACAAGTTGATTCACACCAACAATAGGTTTAATTATGATAAAGCGACACACGTAAATGATTGTTACACCGAGCAGTAAAAACGAAATTGCCAAAGTGATCACCATAGTTTTAACCGCTTTGAATATACCTTGATTGAGTGCATCTTGGCTGTATTTTATATTTATAGTGCCAATAGCTTGATCTGAAACAGACAAGGGTAACTGATGAGCGATTACGTTTTTTCTATTACTTTGTTGGCCTACATTGCCTAAACGTTTATTACGATGATCAACTACTTCTATATGCTGAATATTTTGGTTTTTAGCAAAAGCATTAATGATTTGTGCGATCAGAGGTTTATCGTATGAAAAAACAGGCTCAGCCAAAATGACAGTTAATTGTTGATCCAGTGCTGTGATATTTTCTTGCCACTGCTGCGTTTCACTATTTTTTAATAAGTAATAGTTAACACTAACAACAAAGCCAAATATGATAACGAGACAAATACTTAGTGCGATAGTTATTTTGTATTGTAATGATTTCATTGTGTTGTTGTGCTCTCATTAAGTGGATTGAACCAAAGCTCTGTGCGCGATAGAGGGGTTATTGAACTTAAATTAGGATTACTAAGAGGGATAATAATACGTTGTTTCAAATTTGCTTTTTGCAATACCATTTGTACTTGGCTGTCACTAAAAAACATGCTGTTAAAGCTGCCATCTTTGATCATATCATTCAGCGATTGCGTTAATTTTTGTGCAAGTTGCGTATTTTCTTTGGCAACAAAAAAATACAGCGGTGCGGTGTATTTTAATAGTACATATGGATCTACCGTTAGATTTAGATCTCGGTGATTGACTATTTCATCCCAAGGCTCATTTACACCACGAGGGAAGTAATCGAAACGGCCACCTTCAAGCATAGGGAACAGATTTGGGTACTTTAGTGTGGTGACTACATTCAAGCCGTTTTCTTTTAAAATAGTTGTATCAGGCCATGTTTTACCTTGACCAGCACGAAACTTTTTTAAGTCAGCAATGTTATTGACATGCTTAAACAACTCAGCATTTTGCTGGGTTACGATTGCTAAGCGCATCCCTAACAAACCCCTAAACAGCGGAATGTGTATCGCTTGGTAGTCTTGTTCAAGGGACTGTGATGTCATGCTCCACATTACATCGAGCTGGCCTATCTTTACATCGTTTAAAATGCGCGCATTTGAAATGTCTTTATCACTTTCATATGGATGACTGTAATCTAAGTTGGCATTGTTTAAAGCTGCAATTAGTAGCTTGTGGGGGAGGGATGTGTCCTTTGAGTAACTTTGTAATTTAATAGGCTCGCCATAGCTAAAAAAGCTAATCAAGAACACTAGGGTTAAAGGTAAATAGCGCATAAAAACCGCATTGTTATAATTGTGTTAATTACAAACTACGGTTGTTTTAAAGTCAGCTCAACCTTTTGTTATATGCATACGTATTCACAGTGATTTAGGGACAGGTTAAGATTACTTTGTAAGCATTATTGCAATCTCGGTTTTATAGTCATTTGTGTATAGACTGATGCGGATATTTTCATTTCCTACCGCGTAAAATAGTGTCATACGTGAGTTATCACCGCGGGTTAATTGTGGTTTACCTAGCTCTGAAATATAAAATGCAGCAATATCAGCAACAGATTGCGCAGAATAACCGGTTTGTACAAGCGGGTACTCACCAGTAACTTGTAGCGTAGGCTTAAAGTCATCGGGCAGAGGTACTGCGTCTAAATCAGCTACGCTGTTAAATGCCGTAAGCGCAAATGCGACGAGCACGGTCGTTATTATTTTGTTCACACTCTTTCCTTTAAAATGAATGTTATTAAATTTTATTACGGATTAAATCACGCACTATAAAGCGTGCGGGATGAATAGCTTGGCTAACCCGCTCACTGAACGGGCTTGGCTCGTTATTCAAATTTGCAATTAAATGCTCAGCAGCCAAGGGGGCGCTGCAAAACCCTCGTGCGCCAAACCCTGTTAGTATGTGCAAGCCTTGTTGGGGCTTTTGCAGAGGCAGATACTGGTAGCGTTTACCTAAGCGTAGATTGGCAAATGCACTCACGTAATCTGTTTGCTCTACCCACTCACCGGCCATTGGTAGGTGATCAATAAAGCTACATCTTACAGCCGCTTTAGCAGAATCGATTGCGCCTAAGCTGGTTGCAAAATCACATTGGCCATAAAAATTAAGCAGCTGCTCACGATTAGTGATGTTGTCTTGTTCGGTAACGTCGCGACTTTTTGAATTTTTTTCAAATGTCGCTCCCATGCAATGCTTACCTAAATAGGCAGGGGTAAAATACCCTTTATGGCATAGTACCGTTTTAAGTTTTTTAGATGCCTCACTTGCTGTTACATGGGACACTTGGCCTCGCACTCCTACGATGGGCAGTGCTTTGGTTTGTGTAAAGCGGTCACTGTGCTCACCAGCGCAAATAATAACATCAGTAAATGGGCCGAATTGTTTATGTTCACTTTTGAGTATCCAACCATTGGCTGTTTTTTCAAGTGTATCAATGTCACAGTTAAAGTGACTTTGTATGTCTGACAGCGTACGTGCTTGCTCAAAAAGAGCGTTAACTAGTTGCGGCGGATTAACCCAACCAGCTAAGGGAAAGTACACCCCAGCGTAACCAGACTCAACCCCTGCTATTTCATCTGCCTGCTCTGGAGTAACGCTGTGCATTAACTCATTTGGCCACAGTTGTTTGGTTTCAATATTTTGATGCCGCTCAGCCAGAGGTTGCTTTACGGCGTGTTGTAATACACCACACCATTGATGGTCATAGCTAAAGCCATTATTTGTAAGTTGTTGATACACACGTTTTGCATATAAAAAGCTATGGGCAAAAAATTCGCTGTGGGGTGAGTTTTTTGCCTGAAGATGAGGGTAAACAGCACCTTGCACATTATGAGAGGCGCCCATCGCAAGTTGACTGTCTTGGCAAAATAGCTGGCTATGAATACCGCGTTTGGCCAAGCTATAAAGCACTGCACTGCTGGCAATGCCACCGCCTATCACCGCAACATTGTTTAATTCACTTGCTTGGTTAGCAAAGTAGGGGGGAGCGGAATACGCGGCATTTGCTTGTGTTAACTTGCCCGTTAGCATTTCTCGTTTGCGGCCAAAGCCTTTGGCTTTTTGGATCTCAAAGCCTGCTTCTATTAATCCTCTTCGTACAAAACCTGCTGCAGTGAAGGTGGCTAATGTTGCACTGTTACGAGAGATATCAACCATCAAATTAAATAAACTTTGCTGCCACATTGCTGGGTTTTTACTCGGTGCAAAGCCATCTAAATACCAAGCATCAATCAGCCCTGATTGGTTGTAGGCCATATTATTAATTGACTCTTGTACATCCCCAAAATGTAAGTCGAGCACTACTTGGCCGTTTTCAAACTCAAGTCGATGACAACCGGCTAAATTAATAGGGTAGTGTGCAACGAGTTGCTCACTTAACAGTGCTAATTCAGGCCAGGCCGCTAATGCAATAGCTAAGTCGCTGTGTTTGATAGGGTATTTTTCAAAAGAAATAAAGTGTAAGCGGTTAACGTTTTGTTGCTTTTGAACTTTATTCTCGTCATGCTGCCTATTAGCTAAGTGATTTTTAAATTGCAGCCACGAATTAAGAAAGTTAAGCCCAGTACCAAAGCCAGTTTCTCCAATAACAAAATGTGCTTGGTCATGATTTTGTAATCGTCTGGGAATATCATTTTGTTGATAGAATACGTAATTGGACTCTGCCAGACCGTCGTCGTTAGAGAAATACACATCGTCGAAGTTATCAGCAACGGGAGTGCCTAGGTGATTAAAGTGAATATCAGCGTTTTTGATCATGGCATGCAATTAATTAAAGAGTACTTTTTTTCATTATTTTACGTGTTTTCTTTGAAATAGTCTGGCGTTATTTATAAGCTATACGTTCAGAGTACATGTGTACGCTAGAAAGCTGACCACTTAGTTATAAAATTCAGCGTAAAATAGATCACAATTTAGTATCAAGCTAAGGTAATTACCCATGAGAAGAGCCGTTATTACGGGCATCGGTGTTGTTTCAAGCATCGGCAACAACAAAGAAGAAGTTTTAGAATCGTTAAAAACAGGTAAAAGCGGCATCGCTTTTAACCAGGAATTTGCAGATTATAAGTTACGCAGTAACGTATCTGGTAAAATCGACCTTGACGTAAAAGAGTTTGTTGACCGTAAAGCTATGCGCTTTATGGGCGATGCAGCTGCTTATTCTTACATTTCAATGCAACAAGCGATTGAAGATGCTGGCTTAAATGAAGAGCAAGTTTCAAATGAACGCACAGGACTATTAGTAGGCTCAGGTGGCGGTTCATCAAAATGGCAAGTTGAAGCTGCAGACATTTTACGTGAAAAAGGCGTAAAACGTGTTGGACCTTACATGGTACCACGTACTATGGCGAGCACCACATCAGCGTGTTTGGCGACACCATTTAAAATCAAAGGTGTGAACTATTCAATTAGTTCTGCGTGTGCAACATCAGCGCATTGTATTGGTCATGCTGTTGAGCAAATCCAACTTGGCAAACAAGATGTAATTTTTGCCGGTGGCGGTGAAGAGTTGCACTGGACCCTTGCGATGGAATTTGACGCAATGGGCGCGCTTTCTACAAAATACAACGAAACACCAGAGCAAGCATCACGTACATATGATGCAAACCGCGATGGTTTTGTTATTTCTGGCGGCGGCGGTATCGTTGTTGTTGAAGAACTTGAGCATGCCCTTGCTCGTGGTGCGCACATTTATGCTGAAATTACTGGCTATGGCGCAACATCTGACGGCTACGACATGGTCGCACCATCAGGTGAAGGTGCAGTACGTTGTATGCGCCAAGCGATGCAAGATCTTGATGGTGGCATTGACTACTTAAACACGCATGGCACATCTACGCCTGTAGGTGATGTAAAAGAGCTAGGTGCTATTCAAGAAGTATTTGGTGGTAATTCACCGATGATAAGCGCAACGAAAGCAATGACAGGGCACGCTCTTGGGGCGGCTGGTGTGCATGAAGCTATTTTCTCACTGCTTATGCTTGAGCATGGCTTTGTTGCTCCATCAATTAATATTGATGAATTAGATGAGCAAGCTGCAGGCTTAAACATTGTTACTGAGCGTAAAGATGTAGAGCTTAACACTGTTATGTCTAATAGCTTTGGCTTTGGTGGCACAAATGCCACACTTGTTATGAGCAAATATAAAGGCTAGATAAAAGCTTTAATATATAAAAGCCGAGCAAAAATGCTCGGCTTTTTCGTTTGTGCTAGTAGGGGGTTGTTCGTTACAATACTGCTCCTTTGAGTAAACGAGTCCGTTAATGAAGATACTTGCAGATCAAAATATGCCCTTAGTTGAACAATACTTCGCAGATTTAGGGCGAGTTGAGCGTTTTGATGGTCGTTCATTGCAAAGCGATCAATTAGTGGATGTCGATGTGTTACTTACCCGCTCAGTTACGCAAGTAAACGAGGCGCTTTTAAGCAAAGCAAGTAAGCTTAAATTTGTCGGGACTGCTACCATCGGAGTGGATCATATTGACACTGATTTACTCACCCAACGAGGAGTAGCCTTCACCAGTGCGCCGGGTTGTAATGCCGTTGCGGTTGCAGAGTATGTGATAAGCAGCCTATTTGCGCTAGCACAAGAAAATGCCAGCAGTATTGAAGGCAAAACTATTGGTATTGTGGGAGTTGGCAGTATTGGTAGTTGCCTACGGAAGAAGCTTGCAGCTTTAGATGTAAATATACTTGTTTGCGACCCGCCTAAGCATGAAGCAGGTTTGCTGGCAGAGCACTGCGATCTTGACACACTCCTTGCACAATCTGATATTGTGACTTTTCATGTGCCCTTAGTAAAAACAGGCAAACACAGTACCTTACATTTAATGAACAAAGCACGATTAGCTGCTTTAAAAAGTGGTGTGACTTTGATCAATGCCAGTCGTGGAGATGTTATTGACAACCACGCGTTACTTGAACTAATGCAAGGTGGCGCTGCACTCGATTTAGTGTTAGATGTGTGGGAAAACGAACCCACTATTTTAACCGAGCTACTTGATTACGTGCGCTTTGCCAGTGTTCACATAGCAGGGCACACGTTAGAAGGTAAAGCGCGCGGTACACAAATGTTGTATCAAGCACTGTGTAATATCGAAGGGCTAAAAGCTGATAAGTCTTTGGCTGATTTTTTACCTAAGCCAAGTGTTACAGATGTTTCATTGCAAGACACATTTACTCTTGCTGATCTTGGCCAACTGATACACCTAGTTTATGACGTGCGCCGTGATGATGGTATTTTACGTCGCCATCTAGCATTGCAAGGGTTTGATAGTTTAAGAAAAAACTACCCCATTAGACGAGAATTCAGCACCGTAAATATAACCGGTGCTGGGGACTACGCACCCACACTGCGCGCGCTTGGTTTTAATATTTTAAATAATGGCCACATTGGCGATTGTTAATAGAGGAATAAACATGTCACAAAAATACAATGTTGCTGTACTCGGTGCTACTGGCCTAGTTGGTCGTCAAATCATCGAAACTTTAGAAGATCGTAAGTTTCCTGTTGATCAATTATTTTTATTAGCAAGTAGCCGCAGCGCTGGAGAAGATATTAAGTTTCGTGGCGAAAACATTGAAGTACAAGATGTTGAAGGGTTTGACTTTAGCCAAGCCCACATAGGTTTGTTTTCTGCTGGTGGCAGCGTATCTGAAAAGTATGCACCAATTGCAGCAGATGCAGGTTGTGTTGTTATCGACAACACCTCTCACTTTAGAAATGACTTTGAAGTACCTTTAGTAGTGCCGGAAGTAAATGCAGCAAGTTTAGCTGATTTTAGAAACCGCAATATCATCGCGAATCCTAATTGTTCAACCATTCAAATGATGGTTGCTTTGAAGCCAATTTATGATGCGTATGGTATCGATCGTATCAATGTGTCAACTTATCAAGCTGTATCTGGTGCAGGTAAAGAAGCCGTTGATGAACTCGCTAAACAAACTGCTAACTTAATGAACGCTCGCCCAATGGAGAATGAAATATTCCCTAAGCAAATTGCGTTTAATGTTATTCCACAGATTGATACCTTCGAAGAAAACGGTTACACCCGCGAAGAGATGAAAATGGTAAATGAAACCCATAAGATTTTGGGTGATACCACAGTGGCTGTAAATCCAACGTGTGTAAGAGTGCCAGTATTTTTTGGTCACTCAGAAGCAATTAGTATTGAAACGCGTATGCCTTATGATTTTGAGCATGTTAAGCAATTATTAAATGACGCACCAGGGCTTGAGCTTATTGAAGATGAAGGGGATTATCCAACGGCTGTTTCAGATGCAAGTGGAAACGATACCGTCTATGTCGGGCGCTTGCGCCAAGATATCTCTCACCCACATGGACTTAATATGTGGGTTGTTAGTGACAATACTCGTAAGGGTGCAGCAACTAACAGCGTACAAATTGCTGAAGAGTTGATAGAAAACTACCTTTAACTACACCTTTTTAAGCGGCATATTTGCCGCTTTTTACTTTTAAACTGCCAAATAATTGCCGCAACGTAACTAAAAGCGTATAAACTTAACCATAACAATAACAAATTCTTTCTGCTGATTAAGTTTAAGCGATTATGTTTCAATACTTTGCAATAGATATTACAACCTAACTGGTTTATAGTTTGTAACTGGAATAAAGCTTGCAGGAAATTTTAATTAACTATTAGTTTATGTAATTTAGTTTATGTAAGTTATTTTAATTTATATAAGTTATTTCTGTATGAAATAACCAATGTTTAAGCGCTCATACTCGCTATATAGCAGCGCTGCGTTAACATTTAAACATTAAAGGATCAGCATGCGCGGTTTAGCAACACTTCTTTTATTAGCGTCTGCATTGGTGGTTACACCAGTTTTCGGCCAAGATGGTGCCCAGCTTAAGGGACCAAAAGGGGTTGATTATGGCGTCCAAGGGCGCTCAATCGGGCCAATCAAACCAACCGATACACTTTGGCGTATCGCAGCGAAGGTGCGCCAAGATAACTCTGTTAGCATTTACCAAGTCATGCAAGCCTTGTATGAGAAAAACCCCAATTCATTTTTAGATCAAAACTTAAATCATATGCGTGATGGCGCATACTTAAAAATCCCCACACTTGCTGAAATTCGCAGCGTAAACCCACAGCTTGCTAAACAACGTTCAGAGCAAGATGACGAACTTTGGGAAAAGAAGAAAAATGGCACGCTAACAAAAAGTGAAATTTCAGCCTCACAAAAAAAAGTCACACAGGCTCGTAAAGTTGACGTAGACGAAGCCAAACAAGAACTAAAGCAAGAAATAAACACCATTAAAACAGAGCAAGGTACTCAGCTTGTTGAACTGCAAAACCAATTCAAGTCATCTGTAGAAAATGTTGAAGAAATATTAGTTGAAAATAATAAGCTTAAAGAGCAATTAACTGGAATTTCAAAAGAATTAGAAAATGTTCGCAACCAATTAGGACAAGACAGCGAAATTCAACAGCAATTAAAAGAGCTCATTGCAAAACAAAATGAAATAATCGAGCAGCAAAAAGCAAAAAAGATTGAAGAGGACAGTGAGTTTGACTTTGGCGCACTGTTAAATAATCCAATTGTCCTCATATTGCTTATGACAATTCCAGCTCTGTTAGTTATTTTCGCTGTGGTTATGTTTTTACGTAAGCGTAATAACAAAGAAGAGCCAAGTGACGATGATGATGAATTTTTACCGCAAAGCGCAACTTATCCAGAAGAAGATGACCTTGACTTAGATCCTATCATTCCTGATCCCGTTGATGACGAACTGAGTGACATAGGTGTTCAACTCGATGATGATTTAGAAAGTGACATGTTGCCAGATGATGACGACATTATTTTTGATGATAACATTGACGATACATTTGAAGAGGGCGACAGCCTTCTCGATCAAGATGAGCTTGATGGGCTGCTTGGTGATGACATTGTTTTTGATGATGAAAAATCTGAAGGCCAAGATGATGACCTTGATATTTTCTTGCAGCAAGACTTTGATCAAAATGATGACGATAGTTTAGGGGATGATATTGACCTAGATGCGGATAAAAATGATGGTGATATTTTAAGTGCCAGCGACTTAGACGATTTATTTGCAAATGAAGAAGATGAGTCTGCTCAAACGAGTGAAAAGTCAGTACAAGAAAGCTCTGATGATGAACTAGCCGCGCTCAGCGAAGAGCTTGCAGATGAAGATGGCGACTTTGATATCGACAGTCTTATTGATGAAGCTGCCGAGCCAGATTCAGAGCCAGCACCAGAGCAGCCAGCTGAATTAGTTGAAGAAGACGATGAGTTCGATTTAGATGATATCGACAGCCTTATCGACGAAGCTGCCGAGCCAGAACCAGAGCAGCCAGCTGAGTTAGTTGAAGAAGACGATGAATTTGATTTAGATGATATCGACAGCCTTATTGATGAAGCTGCCGAGCCAGAGCCAGAGCCAGAGCAGCCAGCTGAATTAGTTGAAGAAGACGGTGAATTCGATTTAGATGATATCGACAGCCTTATTGATGAAGCGGCTGAGCCAGCACCAGAGCAGCCAGCTGAATTAGTTGAAGAAGACGATG
>NZ_MXQF01000050.1 GCF_002165575.1 Pseudoalteromonas sp. A601 | reverse complement strand
ATGAAGAAAATTAACCTATAGACTTAAGTCTTAAAAACGTTAATTTTCGTGCTGTAAGTACAAACACAGATATATTTGGCGAGTAGAAAATCAATTAACTAAAAAAGCCCTTAACGGCGGGTTGAATTAAGGGCTTGGGAACTAAGTTTAACGTTATTGGCTTTAGACGATACCGTGAAGCTCCTTCCAATTTCCTGGGTGCACTACATAACCAAATAGTGCATAGCCACCGTAAACCAATTCTGTTCCTTCGGGTATCCAAAGCATTTGACCCGGATATACATGATGGGTTTTGCCATCTGCAGTGAGCTCAAAACAACCTTCAATAACAAAAATAACCTCATCGTAGAGCACAGTCCATGCAACCTCTGCGCCCTCCCATTTAGCAAAGCCGACACCAATATTAGGTGATATTTCAGTGCTCAGCGCTCGCGCGACATAAGCCATACCTGGGTTGTCACCACGTACATTGAAATTAAGTAGTTTGCTGTCAACTAATTTTACCTGTTTCATATTTCACTCCTGCTTTGCCATTTCGCCAGCGTGATCCGGCTTTTTACCCCTAAACCTAAAAATGGTTCTGGTGGGTTTAAGCTCGGCATGCCGGTTACTTTTTGTATATCACTCAACGCATTTGACGTTGCGCCGACGACGTAATCAGCCAGTAAACTACCTGATACTGTCCCCCAAGCGACACCCACACCGTTATCACAAGCACTGGCGTAGACCCCATCATCAAGTTCGCCAAAGAAATTGGTGAAATTTCGTGAAATAGCATAGCTCCCTCCCCACGTATGAGTGAAAGGTACATGAGCTAATTGGGGATACCTAGCTAGAAAGGCTCTGCGATGTTCGCTCTGAATATCTGCACGCACTTTCTCGTTAATGCTGTTGCCATATTTCGTAACGTGTTTATAGGTATTGCGAATTAAAATGCGTCGATCAGCGGTCATTCTCAAAGTTGTGCCAGCATGGTCAGCAGGTGTGAGCCCCCAATCAAGCGTCCCGCTGAAGTGGTGCATTTCATAATCGGTTAATGGTCGGGTCCAGCTCGCAAAGGTCATCACGGGTAATAACCGGTTCTTTAAAAAACCAAACTCGCGGGTGAAAATACTGGTGCCTAATAACAGCTTTGCTGTTTTAATACTGCCATTTTTTCCGTGTAACTGCCAAGCTCCCTGTTCTTTTGTTAAACGTTGAATAGGCGAATTTTCAAGTACTTCAACATTGCTTGGTAGACTCGCTGCAAGCCCACAAGCCAACGCAGCAGGTTGAACTAAATAACCACCGGGGGTATAAATAGCACGGCTGTAGTAATCTGTGCCCAGTACTTTAGCTAGTTGATTACTATCAACATGTTCAAATGGCTCACCTAGGTCTGTCATTAAATGCTCAAAATGATCTAAATAAGCTTCACCCCGCGGCCCTACTGCGCCTTGATATTTTCCGGCGGCGGACCATTGACAATCAATATTGTGTTTATCAATTAAAGATGACAGCTGCTTAATTGCAGCACGATTTAACGACAATAGCCTTTGTTTATGGGCAGGATCTGGGTGCTCTAATGAAAATTTATGCGGCAAATCGATTACAAATCCAGAATTGCGCCCTGATGCGCCTTGGCCAACTTGTTGCGCATCAATTAGCACAATACGAGCATTGGGTTCAAGTTCAGCCAAACGTCTTGCCATTGCAAGTCCTGCGAATCCAGCCCCTAAAACAACATAATCGGCACTTTGAGCGCCCTTTAAGCTCGGCTTTTCAACTTGAGGTGTTAGCGCGTGATACCAACCGCAAGTATTATCATCATGTGGTAGATTAATCATTTGCTACTCCGTTACAGCATGTGTTGGTAAATCAATCTGTCCAAGCCAATAATTGCGTGTCGATTGCACCTGTTTACCCAATAAAGCAAAACCTAATACTTTACCCTCTGCACAGTTAAACACGGCAGTAAACTCTTCTTCTTGCTGCGTAATATGCCATTGTCCTTGTGTTTGCGCTGCAACGGGGTAAATTGATAAAGGCATGATAGGTGTTTTCACTAACACAGGTGACGCGACAAACTCAGCTTTTTCAAATTTACCTAATAAGCTATTAACCAACGCTGGAAGCATTTGATTAATTGGTGCTATATAAGGTTGCCAACCTTGTGATGTTTGAGCACAATCTCCTAAAGAAAAAATAGCTTCATCGCTGGTTTGGCCATAATCATTCACAATTATGCCTCGCTCAACATCAAGCCCTGCTTGCTCTGCTAAGTATATGTTGGGCTTTAAACCGACCGCAGACAGTACAATATCAACCTCGAGTTCTTCGCCACTGCTTAGCTTAACGATTGAACCCGAATCATTATTTGGCTCTATATGGCTAATACTATTTTGAAGAAACCATTGAACACCTAACTCTGACAGCTTTTGTTGTAAAGCTTCACCTAAAACACGTGGGATCAAGCGTGACATAGGCCATTGACCTAATCCAATAACAGAAACTTGGTAGCCACTAGCAATTAAATCATTAGCAAACTCACAACCAATTAAACCATCCCCTAAAATTGCAACGCGTTTTTTTTGACCTAGGTGGCGTGTAAATCGATCATGATCCATCAAGTCATTGACGCTAAATACGTGACTGCAATCACCTGAAATAGGTACTTCGATGGCTGTTGCCCCAGTAGCGATCACTAAACGCCCATACTGGTAAGTGCCAATACTAGTCGAGAGGGTTTTCGTTTCACGGTTTATGTGTTCAACACGCGAAAATGGATAAACACGAATATTGAGTCTACTTTCCCAATCAAGGGCCATTTCAATTTGTAAGTCTGCTGTTTTCTTAGCTTGTGCAAATGAGTTAGACAACGCAGGCTTACTGTATAAAGCAGCATCATCAGCTGTAAATACTGTAATATCGACTGTTTTTGATTGTCTACGTAATGCAGCTGCGACTTGATAACCACTGTGACCACTGCCAACAATAACGATAGGTGCGCTCAGTGGTGCTATATCGTCAGGTTCAGCCGCAATAGCTTGGGCTGATACAAGCGTATTTTCATCGTCGCTTAACTCCATCATTTCAAAATCAGCTTTACCAACAAGGCAATCAGGGCATACCCAATCCTCAGGTACATCTTCCCAGCGAGTGCCTGGTAAAATTCCATCTGCAGGCCAGCCTTCAGCTTCATCGTAGATCAGACCACAAATAATACAAAGCCACTTTTTCATTTTTCTAATCCTACTGATTGAGCTCAAAATGACCTACTCACTGTATATAAATGTAAGCATACGCAGGTCATTTTAAGCTAATATAATTACCCTAAAACTATAAACGAACGGCTATATTGCGTGTTTGTACATAGCTATAAATTGCTTCTTGGCCTTTTTCTCGGCCAAAACCAGACAAGCCAACGCCACCAAATGGTGTTTCAATCCCTCCAGCAAACCATTCATTAATAAAGACCTGTCCACCACGTAGCTGTTGTGCAATTTGCAGAGTCGGATTCAACCTTTCACCAAATACACCGGCAACTAAACCAAATTCAGTGCCATTTGCAATGGCAACAGCGTGTTGTTCATCTTCAAAAGGCATCACAACTAACACAGGGCCAAACACCTCTTGTTGAGCAATCGACATATCAGCTGTCACTTCAATCACCGTTGGGGCGACGAAATAGCCAGGTAAATCAGGTGCAAAACCACCTGTGAGTATATTTGCCCCTTCTTTCTTTGCTTGTTCGATCATTGCTAATACACTGGTTTGTTGTTCTTTAGAAACCACGGGCGTTAAATCAACTTGGTGTTCACCTGAGCCAATCACTAAGCTTTGTGCCATTGCAACCACAGCATCTTTTATTTCTTGATACCGTGATTGATGGATTAAAAGACGTGACATAGCTGAGCAAACTTGCCCTGCGTTAAAGAAAATTCCAGCGCGCACACTGTTAATAACCTTATGTATGTCTGCATCATCGAGAGCTATAGCTGCGGACTTCCCGCCTAACTCCATGACTGAAGGAGTAGCTCGTGCAGCGGCATCTTTTAATATTCGCTGACCGGTAGGAACTGAGCCTGTAAAAACAATCTGATTTACATCTTTATGCGAAACTAAGTGGCTGCCGACAGTGGAGCCTTTACCACACAGTAAGTTAATAGCCCCTTTAGGAAAGCCTGCTTTTTGCAGCGCTTTTATTAAGTACACCATACCAATAGGAGATATTTCGGGTGACTTAATTACCACGGCATTTCCTGCTGCCAATGCCGGAGCTAAAGAACGTGCACAAATTGATACGGGGAAATTCCATGGAACAATTTGTACCGACACGCCCATTGGCACGTATTGTGTAAAATCAATATAGTTTTTACCTAAAGGGATAGATGTGCCTTCAAGTTTGTCCGCCATACCACCGTAATATTCAAAATAACGAGCTGCTTCTAAAAACTCATCTTTTGCATCAATAAGTGATTTGCCATTTTCACGGCAAAGAACTAAAGCTCCTTCATCCGCTATATCTCTAATTGCTTTTGCAGCATTGAGCATCCATGTAGTGCGAATGGCTGGGCGCACCTGCGAAAGCTCACCGCCTTGCACGCATAGGCTTGCAGCTTGCATTGCATTATCTGCATCTTTTATCGTGGCACTTGCTATTGTTGCATATGTCATGGCCGATGAAGGGTTCATCACAGTAAGTTGCTGCTCAGAATCGACCCACTGACCATTGATATAATTTAAATAATGCTTCATTTAAGCCTCCGATACTGATTTAACTTGCTGCGCTAACCAAATTTGGAAAAAGTGAGTTGGCGTATCCATTTCAGGTGAAAATGCACCGCCACCGAATCCCGGTGAATAACGACCTTGCTGCATCCCCTCAACAGCCCCGATATCTTCTCCAAACACAACTCGCCAAGATTCAAGTGTTGCAGTACGACACGCAGCATATTCATCTTTAATTGCTTCATCTGTGATATAAAATATGCGTAGCCGCTCAATTGTTTTGTCAGTGCTAATTGGGTCAATCATCATGGCAAATGCATGATCGGCTTGAATGCCAATTAATACATTTGGAAACAACGCAATGTATTCGGCATGGCGCAGTTTATCTTCTGGCCAGCTAGGAAATTTAGGAAGATGTGTACCTGCAGTATCGGATAAATTATATTTATAGCTTCCTTGACCAGAAAAACGTTCATCAAACATAATATTGTAATGATCTTCTAGCTTCGAATAAGTGTTCAATGCTGGGTGAACCCAAGGTAAGTGATAGGCTTCACAAAAGTTCTCTATGGTTAGCTTCCAGTTACTTTTAACTTCAATTTCGAGGTGACCGCCCATATTTGCTCTGCGTAACAAACTAAGCCCATCATCGCCTAAAAATTCATGCCAACGCTTTTGAAGAGGCGCAATGTGTTGCTCAAAACTTGGCGCATCAGCAGATAAATTGACGAATACCATATCCATCCATATAGCTGAACGCAGTGGTTTTAAGCCGTGTTGCTCACATTTAAAGCGATCGTCCTTATGTTTGCCTATACCTCCCACATGAGGTGTGCCTTTTAGACTGCCATTTAAATCATATGTCCAAGAGTGATAAGGGCAGCGGATCATGCCCTGAACTTCACCCGCTTCGTGTACTAACTTCATTCCACGGTGGCTACATACATTATGAAATACTTGCACATCACCTTGGCGGTTTTTCATCATTAATAAGGGCAAGTCCATAAAATCAATAGGTAAAACATACCCATTTTTTATTAAATCAGATGCAAAACCGACACACACCCAAGTGTTACTAAAGACGTGGTCACGCTCAAATTTAAAATATTCTGGATTTGTATAAGCTTCATTAGGCATACCCGTTGCTTCATGGATAGGGTTTAGTACTTGGTCAATTTGTTGAATAGGAATAATTGTTTGTTTTGCAATGCTCATTGTTGTATCTCCAAGTGTGGAAGTGACGGTACATACAATTGCAGAAACACCATGGCTTTCTTTAAATGTTAGATACAACCCAACTTCAAATAAGCCTATTCAGCGCAACTACATTTTGTTATCAATTGAGTTGATTTTGATTAACAAAAACGCACTAAACAAACGATTAATTAGCCTCCTATCTATGAGTTTTTATCATGCGTTATCATTTTATTCATTTTTGAAGCACACAGTGCTAAGCGCTCACATAACCAAAACTCATGAAACAATGAGAATTAATCATTTGTAAAATACTGGTTAATTTTTTAGTTTCTTAAAACTTATTCAACAACAAGAAAAACAACATCGGGGCACACACATGAAAAAATCCGTCATTCGAGCTAAGTCGGGGGTCCTCAAAGGACTAAATCCCACGGTGACGATAGCGTCAAAAGTTATACTCATTGCGTTTATATTATTTATTGTGATACTTGCAAATAAAGCGGGGCAATATTTCGAAACTTTATCTACCTTTCTACTTTACAATATGAAGTGGTTTTCTATCGGCTTAGTCACTTTAGTCGTTGGGTTTTTAGCTTACCTTATGGTTAGCCGTTATGGTCATATTAGGTTAAGTGAAAATGATGACGATAAACCCGAGTTCAGTTTTTGGGCATGGATTGCCATGTTATTTTCAGGGGGAATGGGTATAGGGTTAGTTTTTTGGTCAGTCGCTGAGCCAATGTGGCACTATGCCTCTAATCCATTTACTAAGGGACTAACTGATGAGGCGGCTTCAATGTCTATGCAGCTCACCTTTTACCATTGGGGACTCCACCCATGGTCGTTATTTGTCATTGTTGCACTGGCACTTTCTTACTTTTCGTACCGTAAAGGCTTACCTTTTACATTTAGATCGATTTTATATCCTATTGTTGGCGAGCGTATTTACGGACCTATTGGCCATATTGCAGATATTATTACTGTTGCCGTAACTGCATTTGGTATTGCCCAAACATTAAGTTTAGGTGTTATTCAGATCAACTCAGGATTAGAGCAAACTTTTGGTATTGAGGTGAGCTTAATGACCCAATCAATATTAATTGTTACTTTGTGTACAATTGCTGTTGGATCTGTGTTGTCAGGGGTTGGCCGTGGTATTCGGCTTTTATCTCAATGGAATATGTTACTGTCACTTTTATTAGTACTAATTGTTCTAGCAATAGGTCCTACCCGGTATGTTCTTAATATTTTTATGGAAAGTACTGGTAACTACATGCAAAATCTGGTCAGTATGGGCCTATGGACCGACACTCAAAGTGATTCAGGTTGGCAAAGCTCTTGGACTGCTTTTTATTGGCCTTGGTGGATGACTTGGGCACCTTTTGTAGGGATGTTCATAGCGCGTATTTCCCGCGGGCGCACGATCAGAGAGCTCATTGGAGGTGCACTTGTTGCTCCAACAGTCATTGCCTTTATCTGGCTATCTGTTTTTGGTGGAAGTGCACTTAAAATGGAACAAAATGAGCGAGTTGCTCACCAACAACAAACCGTAATAGCAGACTCAGAAGCTCAAATAGACACTGGCGAATTTACTGGCGGTCAAATATTAAATGCAACGAAGAAAGACAGTACGCGTGCATTATTCACTTTATTTGATAACTTAGATGGTGCGATCCTTGGTAAGTTATTAAGCGTACTTGCTTGCATTTTACTTGCAACTTACTTTATTACATCGGCTGATTCAGGAACTTTAATTTTATGTATCCTAGATGCAGCTGGCGATACTGAACCACCAAAATCAATTCGTATTTTATGGGGTATTGTTATCGCGCTAATTGCATGGGTTTTAATATACGCGGGTGGCCTACAGGCGATTAAATATGCCTCTATTATCATTGGCTTCCCTATTTCCATTTTTATATTAATGATGGGAGTCACACTTTTTTACAGTATACGTCGTGAGCCAAAACCTTGGGCTATGCTGCCACAGCATGTTCATCCCTGTAAAGAGCAGCTAGATGGGCCTGTTGAGCATTTAAACCCCACTCATAAAACAGAGTAACTTTAATTTTAATTCGTTATAAAAAAGCTCCCGCAGTATACGGGAGCTTTCTCGTATCATAAAATCAAATTAAGCCTGTATCACCAACCTCTATGGGTAATTGTGTTAGCAACCATTCCCTGAACAATTTAACACTTGCAGGCACACGCCCACCATTATTAGGCTCAAGCATTGAAAACTTAGAGTTTGTTGCCAGCACGTGTTCTGTTGGACGTATTAATACCCCACTTTGTAAATATTCATCAACAAGTGATCCCCATGCCAAAGCAATGCCTTGACCATTAATGCACGCCTGCAACAGCATAGGGTAATTATTTATATTGACTCGATTTTTTGGTTCAATAAAATCAAGATCTACGCCTGTAAACCATTCCTCCCAATTCACCCAACCCATTTGCATTTCATCTAAGTTTAAAATAGTTTTTGAAAATATCTCGCTTGCTGCTGTTGGGTTGCCAATTTTACTTAAATATCCAGGGCTACAGACAGGAAATACTTCCTCACTAAATAAGGGGGTAACATTTACATCTAGAGGAGGCGTGCGACAATAAAAAAGACCTATATCAGATTCTAACTTTGTTAAATCAACGATATTGTCAGAAGCAAGAATTCGTAAATCTATATCATCATGTAAATTTTGAAACTCCGCAACTTTGGGCAATAACCATAATGAAGCCATAGCATTAGTGGTTGCAACCGTTATTTTTTTATCTCCTTGCCACTTTTTAACCTGACCGGTTATGTCTGCTATGTCTAACAATGAACGGTTTACTGTTTGATAGTATTGTAAGCCTGCCGGGGTTAGGTGAATGCTTCGGCTTGCTCTTGTGAACAAAGTCTTACCTAAATAATCCTCTAATTGGCGAATCTGTCGACTAATCGCTCCCTGCGTAACATTTAGCTCTTGTGCTGCTAAAGTAAAACTAAGGTGGCGAGCTGACGCTTCAAATGCAACCAAACTATTTAACGGCGGTAACGGGTTTATTTTCATTGTGCTTCCTACTTACAACTATTTAAGGAACATGGAAGGTGCGGGTGGGTCATAATTAGAATAGATGCACAGGTGTGCAATACCTCAATTTAAAGTATCAATTAGTCATACAGAGTGCAAATTGTATTAACGATATATTTACACTCTTACTCCCAAACCACCCACATTTTGAGATGGCTTGGGTATAGTTACTTTCCTTAGAAGTAGTAGCCAATATTAATGTTGAAGCGTTGTTCTACATCATCACTATCACCGGCAATAGAGCCTCCAACAAAAGGCTGATTCTTCGCATTTACAAAATCAAAGTAAGTAAAAAGTCCACCAGCTGCGACTGAAAATCCTGTCACATTCATCCAAGTATCTTCACTATTATCTGACTTGTCATAAATAATTCCATAGTCATTATAAAATTGTACCCCTGTAACAGGCCCCCAATCCACAGCTAAATTATAGGCAATATTAGCATTCGATGTGGTTGCTTTCGCTGCAATACTATCGTAAAAAGAGTAGGCACCAACGGCCATGCGATTTGCATTTTCAATATCATAATCGTACTCACCGTGCTGAATCTGAAAATTCCAAGGACCAATATGACTATTTAAGTGTAACGCCCAAGATTGATAGTCACCAGCTCGATCATTACCATCATGAAGGCCTCCACTTAAAGCTGAAAACCCAATTTCTGTTTTACCATTTTCATGTTCAACGTGATAACCATAACGCATTGACAAAGTATTATACTCTGCTATCTCGTCGATTGGCTCAGCATACACACCTTCATCAAGGGTTCTAAAACCAACCACATCATAGGAGTAGCGATCGCTGCGATTATCAACATAGCCATCTATTCCTCCCTGTTCATCATTTTTAAAAAAGCCAATATCAAGTTGCCAGTTATCCGCTACTTTACGCTTTAGAACGACTCCTAAATCATGATCATCCTCTAAACCGATATAATAATTGGTACTAAAAAAATAACTATGTGAATTATAGGGCCAATTGCCAAATGGTACTTTGGTCATGCCAGCTTGTATTTGCCATTGAGAACTAAAGTCATATGCAGCATAGGCATATTTAATTGCCGTCATATAGTCAAAAAAGCGAATTTCAGCATTAAGCTCTACATCGCCTACCTCTCCTGAAAAGTTAAGTCTAAAAATATCAAAGTCAAAATCTCCCCCCCTGTCTTTTGTGCCATCATCATAGGAGACGTAACTATAATTAGTCCTTACAGCACCGCCTATTTTTATACCTTCTGGCTTTGGGGCTTCAGTGCTATTTTGCTTTTCAACACTTTCTACATGTTTACTTTGCATTGTTACTTTTGATAGTTTTTTTTGTAATAACTCAATTTGCTCATTTAAGTCAGCTAGTTGCTGGTCAACTGTATCGAGAGCTGTGGTAGCTTGCGCTTGGTGCGTAAAGAAAAACACAGCACTCGCCAATACCGACGGTTTTATAAAAGTCATGAATACCCTTGTTGTTAATGTTGATATAGTGCATGGCCGGGTGTACAAAGCACAAATAATTGAAGCTAAAAGCAACAACAACCCTATTTATCGGCCATTAGCACCAACAGATATTGCTTAACAAATTAGTAACAAACAAACGACTTTTTCGAAGGGTGACGATGAGGAAAAGTAATAGATGTGAATAGCTGAAAACACAAATAGAGAAGAAAGGTGGTGACGTTACAACAGGTAGTCAAATCAAAAACTAAAAAGCCACGTTAGAGTTAACTAACGTGGCTTTTTAAAGCGTATTTATAAGCTAGGGTAAAACCTTATAAAGAAAGGTCTTCTTTAGCACGCGTTAGGTTATGAGACACTAACGTGTTATCAGAGATTTGTGTCGCTTCGTATAAATCAGCTAGACCTGCTGTATCGTTTTTAGCCATGATACGAGATACACCACGGTTGCTTAATGCAAACGATGTTAATTGGCGTACTTTAAATTTTGACCCTTCGCTTTCTTTTAAAAGTGCGATAGCTTTTGTACAAATTGATTCAGCTCGTTCGTAATTTTTAGACTGAACATTTGATACACAGCTATTAAATGACTCTTCAAGTTGCTGCGGTGCAGTTGCTTGCTGGATAACCATTAACTTATACTCACTTCCATCAGCCATAGCAGCTGCTGAGCAAGTTAATAATGAGCCAAGTGCGATGGTTTTGATTAGTGTTAGTTTCATGATTATATTCCTATTAAGTTACGCCGTCATTGTTGCCGACAGATGAACTTTAGAGCTTTTGCTCAAACGGAACAAACGATAAAAACAAACCCGATAGATGAAGAAATTTAACCTATAGACTTTAGTCTAATACCTAGTAGTGAGTTCTTGATATCACTTGCTAAATAGGTGATCTTTTATTGTTAAATTATCGGTAAAATAGTCCATTTAGCCTATAATAAATACAAATAAAAGCCGACTAACAATAAATTGTTAGGTAATTAACTCATCAGCTAATTTTTGAATCGATCGTGTAACTTCATCCATACTAATCGCGCCAAAGCCAAACCTAATATGGGTAGGTGTTTTTTGCTCTGCAGCAAAAAAAGTATTTAATGTTGAATCACTATTGTTGAAATCAGCTACATTTTTACCTTGCACTAACTTTGATATATCCACCCATATTGCCAGCCCTCCTGTTGGTAATGCAAATGTCGCTTTTCCTTGAAACAACCTAGTAAACTCTTTTGCTGCATGGTCTCTTCGTGCTTTATACTCTCGCCTAACCTTTCTGATATGTCGTTTGACTTCACCTGAATCCATTAAATCAGCAATAACATATTCAGTAATAGTATTACCCTGCCTATCAATTAAAACGATTTCCTGAGCAGCTCTTTCTATAAACCGAGTATCTGCAACAATATATCCCAACCGCAACCCTGGTGCGAACACCTTTGACATTGAGCCAATATGCACTACATTTTCAGAATTAGGTAAACTCGCAAGTGGTGGAATAGGGTTAGCTTCATAATGAAATTCATGATCATAATCATCTTCAATCACAGAGAATTGGTATCTCTTGGATAACTCCAGTAAGGCGAGCCGTCGCTGCATTGGCAAACAGACTGTTGTTGGGTATTGATGATGAGGGGTTACATATATACCTGATACTTCATTAGTGCTAAGTATTTCACGTAAGTGATCAATATCAAGGCCCTGCTCATCTAGCCGACATTTTATAATTTTAAACCCATTAGCCTCAAATGCAGCATGCGCAGGCAAATAACTCAACTCTTCCATAATTATGGCGCCTTTTTTAGCATCTAATATTCGTGATGCTAAATAAATCCCCATTTGGCTGCCTCTTACGATGCATATATCTTGATTGGAGCAATTTATAAAACGGTCGCTAAAAAGCATTTTTTGTATTGAGTTACGAAGTTCAATAGCGCCGCGAGGATCGCCATAACCAAGCTTAGCTTGGCGACTCAAGTTAACACAAACACGCCTATACGTTCGCGCGAGTAACTCATAGGGGATCAAACGCGCATCAGGTGTACCATCATTCGTTATCGATACACAATCAGCTAATACCACGGCATCCAAATACAAGCTTTCAACTAACTTAGATGAGGGCTTAGTTTTAATTGTATTATTGATCAACCTCGAGTCTGAAGCAGATAAATCTTTCTCCGGCGTGATTTCAGATACAAACGTACCGCTTCGCTGCTTACTTTTCAACCATCCTTGAGCCTCAAGCTCTTCATAGACTTGCTGGACAGTTTTTCGATTTATACCTAATTGCTTCGCGAGTGAGCGAGTCCCAGGCAACATTACGCCAGCTGCCAGTCTCCCGCTTTTGATGTCCACTGTAATGCAATTCAATAATTTAGCATGCAGTGTCTTTGCTGGGCTATCTTCAAACGAGAATTGAATATCCCAAGGCCTTAACATAATCGCCTCACCACTGGACCCCTTAACTTTATGTTTCTGGCTCTTATTTTTACCCCAGACTATCGCTATCTTGTTGTCATTGTCAAAACATAAATGAGAGAGCTCAGATGAAGACACTAAACACAACAAAAGAAACCTTGATGCAAGATGCACAAAATCAAATGCAAGGGTTTATTGACCAAGAACAGTTATCTCAGCGTGAAAAACTGGCGCTAACTTGCAGAATTTTATTCGATAAAGGGCATGATTCAGGACTTGCAGGGCAAATAACAAGCCGCACTGATGCTAAAAACACCTTTTTAACACAACAATTTGGGTTAGGGTTTGACGAAGTATCAGCTAATAATTTAATTGAGGTTGATCAAGATTTAGAGCCGTTAAACGGTGAAGGCATGGCTAATCCAGCAAACCGCTTCCATACTTGGATTTATAACGAGCACCCGCAAGTAAATTGTATTATTCACACACACCCAACACACATTGCCGCACTGTCGATGCTAGAAGTTCCTTTAACCATATCTCAAATGGATACCTGTGGTTTATACAATGACTGCTCATTTGTAGCCAATTGGCCAGGAGTACCGGTAGGGAATGAGGAAGGTATGCTTATTTCCAAAGCGCTGGGAGATAACAGAGCTGTATTTCTGGCTCACCATGGGCAGCTTGTTATAGGCAAAACGATTGAAGAAGCATGCAACCTTGCAATTTTAATTGAACGCGCAGCGAAGCTGCAATTATTAGCAATGGCGGCAGGTGAAATAAAACCGCTCCCCCACGACTTAGCTCAAGAAGCTCATGACTGGCTATCAACCGATAAACGCAACAAAATTAACTTTGCCTATTATGCAAGACAGGCATTAAAAACCCACAAAGACTGTATTTAGGAGTATAAAAATGAATTTAACAGGCATCATAGGTTACCCAACAACCCCATTTAACGCTGACGGTGAAGGCGTTGATTTATCCAAGCTAGAAATGGTCATTGATACATTAATAGCATCAGAGGTTAATGCGATTGCAGCACTGGGAAGCGCAGGGGAAGCCGCCTATTTAAGTGAAAAAGAATGGCAAGACGTTGCAAGTCATACTGTAAAGCATGTTCAAGGTAGAGTGCCTGTCGTGATTGGTATTGCTGAGTTAACGACAGAGCAAGCCGTTAAACGTGCTAAATATGCACACCAAATTGGGGCTGATGTAATTATGCTCTCGCCTTTTTCATATTATAAGTTGGTTGAAGAAGAAATTTATTCACATTATCAAAGCGTATCAGATGCAACCCCTCTACCTATCATGGTCTACAATAATCCTGCAACATGTGGTGTTGATATGTCGCCCCAATTTATGCTCAAGATGATTGCTAATATAAAAAATGCCAGCATGATCAAAGAAAGTACGGGTGATATTCAACGTATGCATAAAATTTATAAACTTTCAGGGGCAATGGTGCCATTTTTCAATGGCTGTAATCATATGGCATTGGAAGCACTTAATGCAGGTGCAAGTGGTTGGTGTACTGCCGCGCCATGCTTAATAGCAGATAAGCCAAAGCAACTTTTTGAAGCGGTTAAAAGTGGTGATCAAAATAAAGCCCGGGAGCTGTTTTATCAGCAATATAATTTTTTAGAATTTATAGTTAAAGCAGGTTTAGCAGCCGCAATTAAATCAGGCTTCGACTTACAAGGTAATAAAGTGGGTCCTCCTAGAAGACCATTATTACCTTTAGCAATGCTAGAGCAAGAGCAGTTAAAAGATATGCTGGCAACATTAGGCCATATTTAAAAAAGTGAAACATAAAAGGCGCTCATTATAACGAGCGCCATTATTTAATTACTTATCAGTTAACCGATGAAATAACCCTACATACCTATTGTTTAGTTACCTAAAACGAATACGTTGTCAGTATCATTCAAATCAAGTACACCAATACAGCTATTACTTTCATCAGTCACCATCATTCGATCACCCGCGGCCCAATAAGTTTGAGTATAAATTTCACCTTCAGCCAATGTAGCATAAACATAATCAAGGGCTGGTTCTCCTGTAGTATTATTTATCCAATAAAGTTTAACAGGATCGCTCATGGTATTTATAACTTGAAGATTTGGTGCACTATTTGATGTTCTCTCATAGGGAACTGCGAGATCACAACTTTGCATCACTGCTGTTGCTTCTGGAATTTCAGCGGGTGGGGCTTCATCTAATGCATCAACGACCATTTCTTCAGTGACGTTAAATGTGTTATTTTCATCATTCAGTAACGCAACACCTAAACAGTTATCAGCACCATCTGTTAACATGATACGGTGACCAATATTCCAATCATCTGAGACATAACTCTCATCTTGGCCTAACGTTACATAAGGATTACCGCCTTTGTCGCCCGTATTTCTATTAAGCCAATAAACTTTAACAAGTTTCTCTGTTGGGTTTGTAATACTCAAATCAAGCGCAGGTTTACTTGAATTATAGTATGTTTCAGCCAAGCTACATGTACCAAGCGTCCCTTTTTCAGGCCAATGTGGTAGGTAAGGTTCTGTCACAGTCACCAAGGCTTGTTGCTCTGGAGTGGTAACTGCACAGTCATCTCCCGCGCAGGCACTAAAGTAAAGATCTACAACATCTGCGCCAACAAAGTCAGAAGCCACTGCAATATAATATTTACCAGACTCAGGCATGCTTATTGTGCAGTTTTCTGTATTGGTACTTTCTGTTATTGAAGTACAAGTGAATTCAGTATCAACTGCAGGATGAAGAGCAGCCCCTTTTTTCACCCACAAGTCTACGCTAGCAGACCCTCCCTGAGTTGCAAAAGTAATTGAAGGTAGCCCTGCAGGAACATCGACAGAAAACAACCACCCACCTCGGCCATTGATTTGCTTGTAGTCACCAAGAGTAAGAACCTCAACACTTTCTTTATATTGATCAACTAAGGTTGTTGATAACCACGTTGTAAACTCAGCTTGATTGTCTGTTGCTATATTGTCCAATAACAGTTCAAAGTCTTCCCATTCACCGGCACGCATATGAACAAGCATTTGATAAACCAATTCAGGGTGATTTTCTATTAGAAAAGAAACAGCTAACTGTCCCCACGAATATGCATCTGCGTTACCAGCAAAAATATCAGCCAATGAAGCGGCTTCACCATCATGAGCAGTCGATACGCGGGTGTAATATAACTCGTTAAATGTACCAAGGTACTCAGCAAGCCCTTCCGTCCACCAATTTACACTACTTTTATAAGCACCTTCTTTATTATAACGCCCATCTAATGCATGCACATATTCATGAGCTAGAGAACGAATCACTGAACGTCCTTCAGTCCATTCAAGAGCATCAAAGGTCCAAATATCAGAGCTATGCCACCACTGAGTAGGTGAAGTCTCAAAGTAAATGCCGCTGGTGTTATTTGTATTAACAAGATGCTCTGCCCAAGCTGCATGATTAGAAAGGCTAGAGAAAATATGAATATTCGTGATCTCATTTAAATCATCTGGCACAGCTTGTTGAAACTCTGGCGTAAGCCCTGAGTGCAGCGTTTCATCGAATAATCTTTTAGTCTGGGTGATCACTGTACATGCTTCTTCAAGCTCAGCATTTGACATTGATTGCGCACGGATCCTTACAGGCTCTTCACACATCATATTTGCGCTAAATAAACCCGTAGTGGCAAACATAGACGCATCAACTGCATCACCGCCTTCATAAGCATCCATATAAATATGGTATCTACCTGCCTTAGGTTTATCAATAATGCATGTTTCGTTATTGTTGCTGCCTTTATATGATACGCAATCGAAAACGCCCTCAGCGCCTGCACTTGCCTCACCCTCGTATTTAACATACAAGTCTGGATCACCAAGATCTTTGTTTTCTACTCCTGCAAATAAGCTGACAACTAAAGTTTCTGACTCTTGTGTTAAGTCAACATAAAATGACTGGCCCTCACCGCCTACAGTATTAATATTGGTTTTAACCACATCAAGTGCTAAAGCTGGTTCTAACGCACTGGTATAATCAACCTCTGGTTCAGTAGGTTCAACTTCAGGGTCAGTGGGTTCAACCTCAGGATCACTCGGTTCAACTTCAGGATCAGTTGGTTCAACCTCAGGATCACTCGGTTCAACTTCAGGATCAGCTGGCGTTACAGTGACTGGTGGGGTTGGCTCAGGTAAAGTGTTTGTAGAATCATCACTGCCACCACAGCCAGAAAGTGCACACAATATCGCACTGGTTAAAGTCAATTTTTTAAAAAACATTTGGGTTTCCTTTTATTATTTTATTTAATATTCAATTTAACTGCTGATGGCGATAATATTTCATGGCAAAAGCAACAACTAAGTAATGTATGCATTCCCCTTAAATCAGCTATACATAAGTTGTTGTTCACCATAAATATTCGTGCCGTTCTTAATACCCAATTGTTGAGTTTCGCGCTTACACTAAAACCCAATACACACTGATACCAAGTTCAACAAAGTATTTGTAGCATACTTACCTGGATAATGTAAATTGTATACAGTATATTTATTTATAAATAATTTACAATTTTGATAGTCATTAATTTGGTTAGGTAGTCGTCATAGAGGGAGTTCTTACACAATTCATGATGTCAGAACATAAAATAATATTATTTCCTAGATTCGGATAATAAGTGCAAT
>NZ_MXQF01000005.1 GCF_002165575.1 Pseudoalteromonas sp. A601 | reverse complement strand
GCTTTTTCTTGCTTAACTGATCGGCATTACTGCTAGTTAGCAGCCCTTTTTCATTCTCACAATATTTTGTGTTTAGGCGTCAATTAAGTCTTCTACACCAACAATCAACCAAGGAGCATCGTCACGTGTTAAGCGCTCTAAATGCCAAACTTCTAAAATAGGCTGTTCCTTTTTATCAGCTAAATCACGGTATTTGCCTTTGAAACGCACGCTTACTTGCCATTTGTCTGCATCTGTATCTGCACGCACTAATTCAGCGTCAATAAACATTACTTCGGTCGCTACGCACTCTATGGCGTCGCGCTCAGCTTTAAACTCAGCAACAAGTTCAGGGCTTAAATATTCGGCCATCGTATTGTAATCTGCGTTATTCCAAGCCGTTTGTAATGTATGGTAATGACTGCGAGCACCTTGTAAAAAACCATTTGTGTCAAAATTTGGCGGCAAGTTAAAAGGGATTGAATTCGTTGCTGAAAATCCGCTGGTAGGGGTTGGCTCTACTGCGTTTTGTTTCATTTGTGGAGCATTAAAAGCTTGATGAGCATGCGCCATCGCAGGTGAATTTTTACGACGTACCATACCAAGAATAAGTTTGATAATAAAAAACGCGATACCTGCCATGAGTAACATTTCAAGTAATTGCATTCCTTCGAAGTCATCCCCCATCATTGAAGCAATTAGGCCACCCGCTAATAAACCACCAAAAATACCGGCCATCATGCCTTTTTTGTTAGATTTTGGTTTAGTTGCAGGAGAGATTGTGTTTTTGTCGGTTTGTTGTTTTTGTGCAGTTTGTTGGGTTTCTGGGGTTTTGCCGCGTTTTTTACTACCAAACTTTTTACGTGCTTGTGCATCAAAACTAGCAGTACATAATAATGCCAGTAAAGAAAAAATAACGATTAGGTTTTTCATGAACATCCTTAAAACAAATTAGAGCGGCGATTCTAAATGAGTTCTAGGATTATATAAATAGAGTCAGTAGGATAACTAATTTGAATTGATTTAAGTGCTTATATTTAATACAAACTGCTGAAATATAAGGCGTTGCCGCTGAAACAGCGGCAACGTAAGTATTTAGTGCAACCAACGAATAGCGTCGTTAATTCGACCTGTATAGCGATCAACAGGGCTGCCTAAACTGGCGACTAATATAGTATCTGCCCCATTCCCACGCTCAATATGCCCAGCAAACCGTTCATCATGGAAGTCACTTTCCCCATGGCCAAAAGATTGTTTTTCTGAGGGGACAATAAAGACAGTCATCGGCCCGTGCTCGGACTCAAATACTAGGTGTAGTCCACGTTGTCCTTTGAAGTCACAAAACATTAAGTACGTTACTTTACCTGGTAGCTCTTTTAGTTCACCACCAAGCTTTGCAAACTGTTCATTTACGCGCTCTAAGCTGATCTCGTTTGTTTTTTCTAACGAGCCAAGTTCATGATATACATGTGCAAGTGCATGTTCTCCTGCACCATAATTAACATTTTGTTCGCTACTAAAGAAAAACGCACCCACTGCCACCAACAATGAAGCTGCCATAGCAAGAGGAAGTTTATCTAGCTTAAAACGCGAGCCAGCTTCGATTACATTACTTTGCGCAGCCTTATCAGCAACGGGCTCATTACTTACAGTGCTTGGCTGAGAAGTATGCTCATCGGCGTACAGTTCAGTGTTTGCTAAAATACGCTCAGCTAAGCCTTCAGGCACAGGAATATCCAGTGCTTGGTTCAATGCATTGTCAAACTCTTGCATTTGATCAATTAGTTCTTGTCGCTCAGGATCTTGCCCAGCAAAATCCAGAATATCCTGGTCTTCACTGTTTGGCTGTGCGATTACTCGGCGACGAAACTCGAGATCATCCATTACTTTGATGCCCCTTTAAGTTGTTCATCATCACGGCTTAACGCCTCTTTTAACTGGTTTCTGGCACGGAAGAGTCGGGTCATTACCGTGTTTTTGTTTAAATCTAAAATATCAGCAATCTCATCTCCAGAGCAGCCCATAACTACTTGTAGTAATAAGGGCTCTTTGTATTCATCAGATAATTTAGCGATTTGACGTTGGATCACCGTTTGTTCCATTTCGTCATCTAACGTTACGCTTTTCTCATCGACGATCGTATCGTTTTCTACATCGCTGTAATCAAATTGTTTGCGTTCAAAACGCCGTGCATTTTCACGGCGTACAATCGTCAATAACCATGGTTTAGCTGCTTTTTGATCCAATAGCGAATCAAGCGAACGCCAAGCTCGCAAGAAAGTTTCTTGAACGAGATCTTCGGCTATATTAGGGTCACGGCATAACCAATAGGCAAAGCGATATAATTCGCTATGATAAACATGAACGAGTTTTTCATAACGTACTTTTTTCTCTGCCACATCAACTAAGACCTGACTTTTAGAATTATTATTTCCCGGCATAATTACTTTTTTATATTAAGGGATAGTTTGCTTGCATATTTACTATGCAAGCTGTTGAGTATACTAATAAAGTCCTTTTAAAACATTTTTCTGATTTTTTTGTGCTGAGTGAGTGTGTAGCTCTAATGCTTTAATTATCACACTTAAATCAACCGTTTCACTATTTGAACTATAGAGTGCAGCCCTCAGTTTAGCAATTTGTTCGCTAAGTTGCTGATCATTTATTTGTTCGATTAAAGCATCAATCGCGTTATTTGATTGCTTAGTCACCTTTATTGCGTATCGATTAAGTGCGTGATGAAATGCAGACAGATCGTTGCTTTTGCTCTTGGCTTTTAACTCATTAAGTGAAGGAGCTGCCATTGTTGATACATGCTGCGGTTGTGTATCTGGCTTGTGGGTTGTTTTACTACGCCACCAAAGTAACAAGGTGATTAGCCATAGCAAGTAACCAATAACACAAACAATGATAAGCCACAGTGGAGTCGTTTTCACTGTAACTGTGCTGACATTGGTTGGGTTTTCATTTAGCTGTGTCATGCCTTCAGTTTGTTGTGGTATCGCAGGGACTGTGGCAGGTGAATGGCTACTTGCTGTAACAGTAATTGTGCGTGCAGGTAAAGTGGCATAACTAATACGCTTAATTTTAGTGTTGTACCAAGGTACACTGACTTCAGGTAGGGTATATGTACCAGGCGTTTGTGGTAATAGTGCATATGAGGCAGTTTGTTGCGAAATAACGCGGCCATCACGCACAAGGTGGTTATTTTCTTTTTCGTCAGGGTAACTCCGTATACCGTTGATTTCAGGGAGTTCAATATCAGGTAACTGCTCTTTGGTTATGCCCAAGGCGGTAAGCGTTAGTGTACGGGTAATGGGGGTGCCGACCTCTACAGTATCGCTGTCAGGTTGCCATTGCTCGTCTAAATTAACCAACTCACTGGGTAACCATGCACCTTGATAATCATTCGGTATTGGCTTGATCTCAACATCGGTACTTTCACCCATAGCTGATACTTCTAACTGGCGGTAGTTTTGTCTAACTCGACCCTGAAAAACAGGGGCTTCAATGGTATAAACACCACTTTTTTGCGGTTGCACTAAATATTCACGCGTGATCACTAAATAGCGTTTACCATCAACTAGCTCGTATTCTTCTTGCTGTTTTCCGATTTGACTTAGTTGCGCATCAGGCATGCTTGGCGCGGTTAAATTACCATCGAGTAATTCCTTTGCAAGGTAGAGTTTAACTGTGTATAAACCGGCTTCTTGGACAAATAAAGAGTCAGATGACATGGATGACTTTATAAAAATGTCGTTATTTTGTTCCGTTGCTTTGCTGCGCTCGGACACCTTTAATGCGATTGGTTGTGAGCTGATACCTGCAACATTAAAGGCCGGAATTGTGTAATCGCCGGCATTTCGGGTCATCAATTTAATTGACCAGTTTGTTTGTTTAGAAATACTGCCATTAACGATATTGGTGCGGGTGCTTACACTCGTCGGGCCAACCACAAAATCTTTTAATAGCACTGATGTGTCGGGCTGATCGTTCTTTATTGTGTCATCAGCGCTGATTGTTAGCATAAAAAATTCACCGGCTAACACAGGGTTTTTGTCAACACTGGCTTGCAGTTGTGTCATAGCCCACAGGGGCATAGCGCTGATAAGCAATAAACAGCAAAATAATCGCATTACCATGATTTTTCGACTCCTTGTGGACGACGTTGATAGTTTCGTTTTTGTGCTTCTAATTGCATTTTGTTACGTAACAAAATAGCAGGATCATCAGGTACTTTGCGCAGTAATTGATTTAGTTGCTGCGCTTTTTCTTTTTCTTCATTAGTCAGCTGGGCAGCTTGTGCTTGCATCGCTTGTTGCTTTGCCGCTTCTTCTGCCTGCTTTTGTTGCTCAGGGCTCATTTGCGGCTGAGTTTGCTCACTTGGTTCAGGCTGATCTTCATTAGGTGTTTGTTGTGAATCGTTTGATTCACTTTGTTGTGCTTGATCAGGCTCTGCTTCCATCTCGGGCTTATTTTGCTCATCACTTTGCTCAGCAGAAGGCTCGCCGTCTTGCGACTTATCTTGCTCGTCAGATTGCTCGCCCTGTTGATCGTTTTGCTGCGATTGAGAGTCTTGCTTTGATTGCTCACCTTGCTGTGATTCATCCTGATTTTTTTGATCTTGGCCTTGCTCGTCGTTCTGTTGCTCTTGATTATCGCCTTGATCACCATCCTGTGAATCTTGGTTTTGTTGCTGTTGGTTTTTTAACTGCTCCACTAAGGCTTGGTTTTCTTTGGCTTGGTCAAAATTTGGTTGCAATGCTTGCGCTTGTTTATAAGCGTTAATCGCTTCATCTAATTTGCCGGCTTTGGCTAAGGCATTACCATAATTATATAAACTTGTCGCACTGCTATCTTGGCTAAATGCGTTTAATGCACCTTCAAAATCACCTTGCTGATAAAGTGCAGCCCCTTTAAGTTGGCTTGAATCGGCAGCGCTTGCGGCTTGTTCATATTCGCCTTGCTGATAGGCCTCTAATGCGCGTTGGTCTTGGTTTTTAAAAATACTGGGTAACTCTACTGCATAGGCATTTTGTTGAGGCACAAAACATATAATCATAAATGCGCCGAGTAGTGCACTCTTTCTAAAAAACCACATCATTAAGGGCAGTAAAATAAACAAACCGTAAATACCCGCATCAATCCGCCATAACGCTTGGCTTTGCTTTTCATCTTTGAGGGTTTCAGTATTGGCACTGGGCGCAAATACGGAAATATCACGGGCGCTTGGTTGATATAGTGCAAACTTTCCGCCGCTGTTATTAGCAATACTCGATAAGCGAGAAGTGTTAATAGTGGGCACAACTATTTGGCCGTAGCTGTCTTTTAAAAAGCCGCCTTCAGGTAACTTTATCGGGGCGCCTTGCTCTGTGCCTACACCATATACATTGAGCCGGTAACGATTAGTCGCAGTAAATTGGTTGATATCGGATTGCTCATTTTGCTCAATGCCATCGGTGATCAAAATAATATCGCCGTCTAAATAACCAGCTTGGGTTAGTAACTCTTTTGCTTCATCTAAGCCTGCCAGTACGTTAGAACCTTTATCTGGCATGATCTCAGGGCTAAGACTAGGAATTAAGTTTTCAAGAGTCGCTGCGTCATTTGTTAGTGGTGAAATTGTGTAAGCAGTGCCTGCATAAGCGACAAGTGCTGTGTCGCCTTCTTTAAACAGATCAACCATATCAAGTGCTTTAAAGCGAGCTTGGACAAGTCTGCTCGGGGCTATATCTGTGCTATACATTGACAATGACATATCCATTACAATCACGCGGGCATTTTTACTCTGAAATACAGGCACTTGTTTTTCTTCAAAGCTAGGACCTGCACTAAATAGCACTGCTAATACGCAAAATAATGCCACTAACCACATGGGTTGCCCGGTCGTTTTATTTTCAGAGCTCATAACAAATTGTGCCAAATGCGGGGCTATTAATTCACCTTGGTTGGTTTTTTTATGCTTAATTAACGCAATAATAAATAATGCGGCCACGGGAATAAGTAACCATAAAACAGTTGGGCGTATAAATTCAAAGTCCATTAGGCCTCCTGTTTAAAAGTGCGGGCAGTGATCAATATTACTCGCAGGGTGACAATGGCGAGTGATATTAATAAAGGGATATAAAACAGTGAGCTCTGAGGCCTAAATATTTGTTCATCAGCACTGATTGGCTCGAGTTTATCTAACTCTTGGTAAATTTGTTGTAATCCAGCCACGTCTTTAGCACGAAAATACAAACCACCGGTTTGTTCTGCAATGCGTTTTAATAGACTTTCATCTAAGCTGCCACCACTGGCTCCACCCATATTAAATAAGCTAAAGCCGCGTGGGTTATCTGAGCCAACACCTATGGTATACACTTTTATGCCTTCTTCACGTGCCAAAAGTAGGGCTTCTTCTGGGTCTAAGTTACCAGCGGTGTTTTGACCGTCAGTAAGCAGTACTACAATTCGATTACTTTCATCTCTATTTGCAAACCGTTTTACAGATAACCCTAACGCGTCACCGATTGCTGTCGCGCGGCCTACTAAACCAATTTGTGCTTCTGAAAGCATTTGGCTGACCGTTTTAACATCTCGTGTGAGTGGGGTTTGTAAAAAGGCGGTATCGCCAAACAAAATGAGGCCTAGGCGGTCGCCCTGGCGTTGCTCTATAAAGTCACTCAGTACGGCTTTGACCATGGTTAAGCGGTCAACATATTGCCCTTGATAAGCCATGTCTTGCTCTGTCATTGAGCCAGACAAATCAACTGCAAGCATAATGTCGCGGCCTTCATTAGGCAGAGTAATTGGTTCATCAAGCCATGTAGGGTTTGCAATTGCACATACTAGTAACAGCCAAATAAGCCATTCTAATACATTAATGTTACGTGGATGCTGTTTTGCTACCTGACTTGCTAAATTATGCCTAGCAAAGCCAGGAATACGTAATTGCGTTTGTGTGTCACTGGTCGCGGGTTTAAATAGGCGTAATAGTAGTGGTAAAGGTAATAAAATAAATAGCCAAGGCCAACTAAATTCAAACATTTAGCGACTCCTTAAGCTTAAATTGTTTAATACCAGCTTTTAGCTTGGTAGCCAACTCTGGTTGTGCTGTATTTGCTTGATAAAGGCTCATGAGTTCTTGTTCACTAAAATGTTGCTCAGTGAGTTTATTTAAAGTGATACACCATTCTTTTGTTCCAGCACTGGCGTGTTCAGGGCTGTAGTAATGCAAAACTAAACGTTTTATCAGTATATGTAGCTGTGCGCTGTCGTTTGCTACGGCCTCGCTTTGTGCAATGGCGTAACGCTTTGCTTTTTTAAATTGGTTATCACGGTATAGTTTTAAAGCTAATAAAATAGCGGCTACAGCAATAGCAGCGATAATGAACCACCAAATTGGCGCCAGCGGCCACCATGCTACTTGCTCTGGCACAATGACATCATTAAGGCCATCTAAAGGGGATGCTTGCATATTTACTTTCTCACTAACTGCAGTTCTAAAGGAGAGGCTGCATTGAATGATATTAAATTAAGGCCTGACTTAGTTAACCTGTCCATTCGCGTGCTAAATGCTTGAGCTGCCGTTTTAGCAAAGGTATCGCGAAAGCCTTTATCCATTAACGGCAATGCAAAGTCACTTCCATTTGCGTTGACGGTCACGGTTTGCTTAAAAGCAGGTAGCTGGTGCTCAAATGGGTCGCTAATATGACAACCAATCAACTCACAGTGACGGCTCAATATTTCGAGTTGCTTAAAGCTAGCATCGTCTAGCGCGTTAAAATCTGAGACCAAATAAACCAGGCTACCAGGCTTTGCTAAATGGTTGAGGCGTTTTAAATTATCACTAAAATTATGTGCTGCGGGTTGGTCAATCTTCGCAAGCGCTTGCTGGTGGCTATCACATAGATTATGACAAAGTTTTAATACGGCTTTTTCTCGGGCACTGGGTTTGAGCTCTAAATGTTCGTGCTGATTAAATACGATACCGCCAATACGGTCGCCTCGTTGGCAGGCTGACCACGCAACTAACGCACTAATGTGCGCGGCTTGTATTGATTTTAATAATAACTTTGAGCCAAACAACATCGAATTAGAAAAATCAGTAAAAACAAATACTGGTCGCTCTTTTTCTTCTTGAAACAGCTTAGTGTGGGTTTCGCCTGTGCGTGCGGTAACGCGCCAATCAATAGAGCGAATATCATCACCTTGCTGATAATGACGTACTTCGGCAAACTCCATACCACGCCCTTTATGCGGTGCGAGGTATTGTCCTGTTAAACTGTTTTTAATTTTTGCTTTAGGTGCAAGCTCTAACAGCCGAGCCTTAGCTTTATAATACATAAGCTCTTTTAACGCTAAGTTTACGCCATGACTGTGGCTGGTTTTAAGCCAGCTTTGATTATCTAATTCGCTTTGCATAATTTAGGGTACGGCAACAAGTTCTAAAATACGGCTGATTACTTGATCTTTTGTTACGCCATCTGCTTGGGCTTCATAACTTAATATAATACGGTGACGTAATACATTATGCAGCACGGCTTGAATATCATCAGGTGCAACAAAGTCGCGACCATGTAGCCAAGCGTGTGCGCGCGCGCATTTATCAAGAGCGATTGTCGCTCGTGGGCTTGCGCCATATTCAATCCAGCTGCCTAGTTGTTCGTCAAATTGTGCACCTTCTCGGGTGGCAATAATCAGTTGTACTAAATACTGTTCAAGTGGCTCGGCAAGATATAAACCTAAAATATCTTTACGGGCGGCAAATAAATCTGCTTGGCTTATTTGTTGTTCTGGTACTTGATGTTCACTTAATGCTTCACCGCGGGTAAGACGTAAAATATCACGCTCATGCTCAGCCCCTGGGTAATTAATGCTTAAGTGTAATAAAAAGCGATCAAGTTGGGCTTCTGGTAATGGATAAGTACCTTCTTGCTCTAGCGGATTTTGTGTTGCCATTACCATAAACAAATCAGACAGTGGGTAGGTATTTTTCCCTACAGTAACTTGGCGTTCAGCCATCGCTTCTAATAATGCAGATTGAACTTTGGCTGGGGCACGGTTTATTTCATCGGCTAAAATTAGGTTATGAAATAGAGGGCCTTTTTCAAATACAAATTCACTGGTTTGCTGGCGGTAGATGTCAGTACCGGTTACATCCGCAGGTAACAAGTCAGGCGTAAACTGTACGCGTTGAAATGAGCCCTCAACACCTTTGGCTAATGCATTTACAGCACGAGTCTTTGCAAGCCCTGGCGGGCCTTCTACTAATAAGTGGCCATCGGCTAAAATGGCGATCAGCAATGCTTGAGTTAATTCTGGCTGGCCAATAATTTGGCTATCTAAGTAAGTTTTTAGTTGTGAAAAAGCGTTAGCGGCCATAGTAAAAAGAGTATCCTCGTTAGCACGGGTTTAAAAAAGCTTAACTTGTAATATGGGTAAATAGGGTAAAACACAAGTGTTAGACCTAATTTTACAAAATAGTTCGTTATTTTTTAACGATTTTTACCCTAACATATAAAGAACCGATAATTTTGTAAATAGTTAAAAAAAAGCCTATTGTTGCTAACTAATTACACTATTTTCAATTTCGCTATTGGCTTTAGTACACGGGTTGTTTAGAATCGAGGAAAACAAACAGGTCAGACCTGTCAGCGGGAGAGCATAAATGTCTGAGCAAAACATACTTAAAACAGCAAAAGGCGATCGTATCGCCATCGTTAGTGGTTTACGTACACCGTTCGCAAAACAAGCAACTGCATTCCATCATGTACCAGCCCTTGATATGGGTAAACTAGTGGTTAATGAAATGCTAGAGCGCTTAAATTTTGATAAGTCAGAAATTGATCAATTGGTATTTGGCCAAGTGGTACAAATGCCTGAAGCGCCAAATATTGCTCGCGAAATTGTGTTAGGCACAGGTATGCCGGTATCGGTTGATGCTTATTCAGTGTCTCGTGCATGCGCGACTAGCTTTCAGGCCATTGCGAATGTTGCTGAGTCAATAATGGCCGGTTCTGTCCAAGTAGGTGTTGCCGGTGGCGCAGATTCTTCTTCAGTGTTACCTATCGGTGTAAGCAAAAAACTGGCGGGTAGCTTGGTTGACTTAAACAAAGCGCGTACTTTTAGCCAGCGTTTAAAAATATTTTCAAAGCTGCGTTTAAAAGATTTAATGCCAGTACCGCCAGCAGTGGCCGAGTATTCAACAGGCTTATCAATGGGCCAAACCGCTGAGCAAATGGCTAAAACGCATAATATTAGCCGTGCAGATCAAGATGCGTTAGCACATCGTTCACATTCGCTTGCTAGCCAATCATGGGCTGATGGCAAATTAGCTGAAGAAGTAATGACAGCGCATTTACCACCTTATAAGAGCTTTATCGAACAAGATAACAATATTCGCCATAACTCAACTGTAGAAGGTTATGCTAAATTAAAGCCAGCATTTGACCGTCAACATGGTTCAGTTACCGCTGCAAACTCAACGCCATTAACCGATGGTGCGGCAGCTGTACTGATGATGAGTGAAAGTAGAGCAAAAGCATTGGGCTATAACATTTTAGGTTATGTGCGCAGCTTTGCCTTTTCAGCAATCGGTGTGCATGAAGACATGCTAATGGGACCAGCCCATTCCACACCTATCGCCCTTGATAGAGCGGGCATTACTCTAGCTGACCTTGATTTAATTGAAATGCATGAAGCATTTGCAGCGCAAACACTTGCTAACATGAAAATGTTTGCCTCAGATAAGTTTGCCCAAGAAAAACTTGGCCGTAGTAAGGCCATTGGTGAAATTAACATGGATAAGTTTAACGTGATGGGCGGATCGCTTGCATATGGGCACCCATTTGCAGCAACTGGCGCACGACTTATCACTCAAAGCTTACACGAACTTAACCGCCGTGGCGGTGGTTTAGCCCTGACTACCGCCTGTGCGGCAGGTGGTTTAGGTGCAGCCTTTGTATTGGAGAGTGCGTAATGACAGATTCAGTATTTAGTTTAGAAATTGAAGACGGTTTAGCCGTTGTAACTATTGATGTGCCGGGTGAGAAAATGAACACCCTGCGCGATACCTTTGCCGATGATTTAAAAGCACTGCTTGATAATGCAAAACAACAAGCTGTACAAGGTATGGTATTTATTAGCGGTAAGAGCGATAACTTTATTGCTGGTGCTGATGTCAAAATGCTTGATAACGTTGAAAAACGCGAAGATGCATTGGCAATCAGCGAGCTGTGCCACCGTGCGTTTTTTGATATGAAAAAGCTACCATTCCCTACGGTCAGTGCTATTCATGGTGCTGCTCTCGGTGGTGGTTTAGAGTTTGCACTAGCGTGCGATTATCGTGTGTGTTCAAACAGCGATATAACTAAATTAGGCCTGCCAGAAGTACAACTTGGCTTATTACCTGGTGGCGGTGGCACACAACGTTTACCAAAATTAGTTGGCCTACAAAAAGCCCTAGAGTGGATGCTAACAGGTAAGCAAGTTCGTGCTAAACAAGCTAAAAAAGCGGGTTTAGTTGATGACTGCGTACCGCACACTGTTTTACTACGTGTAGCGAAAGAGTTTGCCTTAAAAGGTAAAGCAAAAGCGCCGAAACCAAAGCTTGACCGTATTAGTCAATTGCTTGAGTCAAACCCATTTGGCCGCAATATTATCTTTAAAAAAGCCCAAGAAAACGTATTGAAGAAAACCGGTGGTCATTATCCTGCACCATTGGCAATTATTAAAGCGGTGCGTGCTAGTGTTGAGCTTGATGAATTAAAAGCCTACAAAACAGAAGCCGAAGGTTTTGCAACCTTGGTGATGAGTGATGAATCAAAATCACTGCGTGGGATCTTTTTTGCAACTACTGAGATGAAAAAAGAGTGGCGCAACGATGATTCCCCTGCTATAGAAAAAGCAGCTGTATTAGGCGGTGGTCTAATGGGCGCAGGTATTACTCATGTTAGCGCGGTTAAAGCAGGTGTACCTGTTCGTATTAAAGATGTAGCAGAGCAGGGTATTAGTAATGCCATGAATTACAGCTACAAAATTTTAGATAAAAAGCAAAAGCGTCGTATTTTATCTAAAGCCGATTTACAGAAAACCATGAGTAAAATAACCGGCACAACAAATTACAGTGGCTTTAAGCATATTGATATTGTTATTGAAGCGGTATTTGAAGATCTAAGTCTTAAACAAGGTATGGTTGCTGATGTAGAACAGCAATGCCAAGACAATACTATTTTTGCCAGCAATACCTCATCGTTACCTATTTCGCAAATAGCGGCTGAGGCTACGCGCCCTGAAAATGTAATTGGCTTACATTACTTTTCACCAGTTGAAAAAATGCCATTGGTTGAGATTATTCCACATGAAGGTACGTCTCAAGAAACTATTGCTCGCGTAGTAAACTTTGCCCGTAAACAAGGTAAAACACCGATTGTTGTTAAAGACATGGCAGGGTTTTACGTAAACCGTATTTTAGCGCCTTATGTAAATGAAGCAGCTAACTTACTCCTTGCCGGTGAGCCGATTGATAAAATTGATGCGGCACTTGTTGAGTTTGGTTTCCCTGTTGGACCGTTGGCATTATTAGATGAAGTAGGTATCGACATCGGCTCTAAAATAGCCCCAATTCTTGAAAAAGAACTGGGTGAGCGCTTTAAAGCTCCTGATGCATTTAGTCGTTTAATTGACGCAAAACGCTTAGGCCGTAAAACAGGTCGTGGTTTTTATATCTATGATAAAAAAGCCAAAAAAGTGGATGAGTCAATCTATGAGTTACTTGGTGTAAGCCCGTCTCCACGTTTAAACAAAAGTGAAATTGCTAAGCGTTGTGTAGCCCAAATGCTGAACGAAGCCGTGCGTTGTTTAGATGATGGCATTATAGCAAGCCCTCGTGACGGTGACATTGGTGCGATATTTGGTATTGGCTTCCCACCATTCTTGGGTGGCCCATTCAGCTATATGGATAAACTTGGCGCAAGTAAAGTGAGCTCAGAAATGGCGACTTTTGCTAACTACAACCCAGTATTTACCCCGTGTGATACATTGCTAGATATGGCAGATAAAGGCGCGAGTTTTTACCAAGTTGAGCCAGTAGCTGCAACTAAGAGTGAAGTTCAACCTGCTGAGCAACAAAGTGTTGTTGAAGAATCGCCAGTTGAAGTTGCAACGGATGAGGTTATTATCACGCAAGCTACTGAGTCTGACAGTGAAGATGAAAACACAGATGAACAACAACAAGACGATAAAAAGTCTTAAGATTTAAACCTGATAACAGCGCACCCTTGAGGTGCGTTTTTTTATGCCTACATAAAATCACTAACGCATAAAATTACATTGCATAAAGACTGTTTTATCCACAGTCGAGGTGTGTATTTAAGAAGAAAACTTGTTGGGAAAGTATTGCACTAAGCGTGAAGCCCAGTGCAATAGATGCATCACATGTGAATCTCGATCGCTTTGCGATCTTTTTCAGGCATGTTTGCTACAACTAAACTAAATGAATTATCAATCATGCGCTCAATTTCGCCTTGAGGGATAGAGCCATCAAGAATAACAGTATTCCATAACCGTTTATTCATATGATAGCCAGGTATCACTGAAGGAAAAAGATCCCGTAAAGCTTGTGCTTCGTCAGGGTCACATTTTAAGTTCATCCACCAAATTAGGTTGCCATCTTCATCTGTTTCACCTTCATTACCGACCGATAATGTAGCAAACATTTTATGATTTACTTTATATACATCAACTTCTTGGCCAAAAGGTTTGGTAACCATAACCAGAGGTTTAGTTGTTAAATACTCATGTGCTGTGTGTTGATCCATGATCCAGTCCTTGAAGTCATTTACGGTACCTTAACCATAGCAGCTTTTTCGTAGTTTAGTCATGAAAAAATGTCCAATAGGTATAATTTATTAGAATTATCAATCATAACGTTACTTGCTGAGATTTTCTTGTTGCAGAAAAATAACTTCATGGTATGTTTCTGATGATTAATAAATTATAGGAATACACCTATGCCTAAGGCAAGTGAAGTTAAAAAAGGTAATGCCATTGAGTTCAATAACCGCGCTTTAGTGGTTAAAGATATTGTTCGTTCTGTGCCACAAGGCCGCGCTGGTGGTAGTTTATACCGCATGCGTCTGTATGATGTAGTAACAGGTGCTAAAGTTGACGAAACGTTTAAAGACAGTGATATGCTAAAGCTTGCTGACTTAATTCGCCGTGAGTCAATGTTTTCTTATATCGATGGTGATGAATACGTGTTCATGGACAACGAAGATTACACGCCATATAACCTAAATAAAGATGCTATTAGCGAAGAAATTCTTTTCGTTAATGAAGAAACACAAGGCGTACACGTCATTGTTATTGATGGTGCACCAGTAGGCTTAGATTTACCTTCAAGCGTTGAGCTGGTAGTTGAAGAAACAGACCCATCTATTAAAGGGGCGTCAGCCAGTGCTCGCTCAAAGCCTGCAAAATTATCAACTGGTTTAACTATTCAAGTACCTGAGCATATTTCTACGGGCGATCGCATTCGTATTAATACAGCTGAACATAAATTTATGGGCCGTGCTGAAAAGTAACCTTTAGCTCATTAGATAGCGATTAAAAGCCGATACATCATCGGCTTTTTTTGTATCTATTATGAATGACACGAATACCCATTATTCATATATTAGAGTTTAAACAACATTGCACATAAGTTACACTGCACGCTTTATTTTTAACCAGTTTTATAAGGTCTATTTTGTATTTTTTGATTAGCGCAATTTTCATAGCAATAATGTATTTAGAAGTAATCAAAAAAGGCATGCCGGTTAAGCGTTGGGTGATGCTTGCAGGGGTGCTAGGGCCCATAGCATGGTGTTTATTTAACTTACATTACCGTAGAGCTTTATTACAGGGTGTTGGGGTCAATGCGTGCATTTGGCGCCCTTAAGCTTGATGGATTAAACTTGGCGCTGATTCATTAAGTTGTTTTTGCAAAAATGCGGTAAATTCGGTTTTTGATAATGGCTTAGAGTAATAATAACCTTGCATGGTTTCGCAATTAAGTTGCTCTAAAATTGCTATTTGCTGCGCTTCTTCAACACCTTCTGCAACAACATGTAAATCTAGGTTGTGGGCAATGGTAACAATCGAATCGACCATATTGCGGCCCCGTTCGTTTTCCATATCATCAATAAATGCTTTATCAACTTTTAATGTATTAAGTGGAAATTGCTTTAAGTATGCAAGTGATGAATAGCCTGTGCCAAAGTCATCCATAGCTAAGTGAATACCGCGTGCACTGAGTGAACGCATAATCGATATAGCGTCTTGAGGGTCATCCATTACAGTACCTTCAGTGATCTCAAGCTCTAAAAAGTAAGACGGTAGTGCATTTTTTTGTAAAATCACATCAATCCGCGTGGTTAAATCTGGCAAGCTAAATTGCTTTGCTGACAAATTTACCGCTACTCGGCCGTTAAATAAACCAGCATCGAGCCACTCTTTTACATCACGACAAGCTTTGTTTAATACCACTTCACCTATTTCAATAATTTGACCAGTCTCTTCAGCAATAGGAATAAACACGCCTGGGCTAATAATGCCTTTTTTCGGTGTAATAAACCGAACCAGAGCTTCCATACCTGTGAACTTGCCAGTACGAATGTTCATTTTCGGTTGGTAATACACCTCAAAATGATCTTCTTTTAAACCAAATCTCATTAAGTTTTCGATTTGTAAACGTTTAACAGCTTGACGATTCATTGTATCGTTAAAAAATAGGTAACTATTGCCTTTCTTTTTTGCGTGATACATAGCTGTGTCGGCATTTTTAAGTAACAGCTCTGGCGTATTACCGTCTTCAGGGAATAGCACAATACCTAAACTAGAAGTGATCACCAATTCATGACCCGCCATTTTAAATGGTGTCGCGATAGCGGCTAAAAACTGTTTCGCCATTCGAGTGATGGTGTGAATATCGTTTGTACCAGACATTACAAGAGCGAACTCATCACCACCTAAGCGGTAAAACACGTCTTTTTCACGGGTGAGCTTATTTAGCCGCATGGCTAATTTTGCTAATAAGCTATCGCCGAGTTGATGGCCTAGTGAGTCATTGATTTTTTTGAAGTTATCTAAATCAAAAACCAATAGCGCATGGTGGTCATCTTGCTTTGCTAGTTTTTTTAGATCAGTAAAAAACAAGTTCCGATTAGGCAAGCCGGTGGTTCTATCTCGGTTGGATAAATTATGTAATTGCGACTCGGCTTTCTTACGCTCTGTTAAATCTGAAAATACCACCACGTAGTTACAGATTTGATTGTACTCATTTTTTATTTCGTCGATAGAAATTTCAATAGGTAATACTTTGCGGTCACTATTACGTAGTTTTACTTCTTGTTGCCAATGCTCCGTGCGACGCACGGTATTTTTTATCTCTTCTATGTAGCTTTCTTCATAGCCCTGCAAGGTGAAAGGCTTATTAAGGTAGTTTTCACGGTTGCCGCCAAATTGACTTAAAAAACTTGGATTTAAATCAACCAGATTAAAGTTTTTATCGTAAATAGCCAAAGCATCAGTAAGCGATTCAACACACTTTGCAAATAGGTTTAGGCGGGCTTCAGTTGATTTTAATAAGGTAATATCACGGACTGTGCCGGTCATTCGCAATGGATTAAGACTTGCATCTTTTTCGATGATTTTGCCGCGATCAAGTACCCAACGCCAGCGGTCGAAACTATCTTTAATACGGTAACTTGCTTCAAAAAAGGCGGTTTGTTCGGCAAAATGTTGTTTGAGTAAAAGCTCAACACTGGATATGTCATTAGGGTGGATCAGCGACCTGTTAGGGGGGAAGTCTGTTTGAGTGTTTCGATCCATCATGTATTTGTCGTTTATACGCAATACTTCACCGGATCCGATATTCCAATCCCACAAGGTATCGCCACTGCCTTCAACAGTGCTTTTTAAACGGTGCTCTGAGACACGTAACTGTTTACGTGAGCGGCGCAGTCTGTGGATGGTAAATAACAGAAATGGTAAAACCAGCGCAATAAATACGCTGGGTATATAAACCATTAAGGTTTGTTTATCTACTAACTGCTCGCTATAAGCTAGTGGATTAAAACTGAGCAGTAAAAATACAAATACAGTTAGTTTTATTGTTATTTTTTCTATTATCATTGTGCACTTCTTTAATCTTCACTAGATAATCTAATAGAAGCGTCAGGTTGTGTCAAAGAGAATGCGAGTAAACACTCTGTTTTGTTTGTTTCTTTAATTTTGCAACGCTCAATAGCTCATATCTTGCTCTATCATCACTGAAGGTGTCGAGTATATAACGTTTCATTTGAGACAGCGTGAGCTCTTTTAATGCATTTAAAAGCTTTTTCTGCATATGAAATTCGTGGTCTTGATTACCGATAGCCAGCCAAAGCCTTTGCGAGCGTAAACGTAAGTTTTTATCTTTTTCGGCTATATGGGTTTTAAGACCATGTTTTTGCATTTGCCACTGTTGCTCATCAATGGCATCCAGGTTACTAACAAAACTAGCTAAAAATTCATTATGGCGTTCTAGCAATGTTGTTGCGCTATAATTTGGTGACTGGACATAAAAAGCGATGCCTGCGCGAGTATTAAAGGGGGCATACCCAGCACCTACTAGGTAACCTAGTTGTTGCTTGGTGCGTAGCTCATTAAAGTAATCATGGTTAATTAAATGATTTAACGCCATCATTTTTATTTTTTCGTTAACGTCGCTGGTTAACGCTTGATAGTAAATTACCATGGCATTGTCACTGCAATTTAACTCAAGCTGGGCACGGGTAATTTTATCAATTTCGTACAATGGGCGTTGCAAATCAGCAATTGTTGCAGATTTGGCTAAATGATTTGCGACCTCTTTTTGAAACTCTATTGCATCACTTTCTCGCCAGTTCCCGTGTAAGAAAGACTCAACGTGTAACGCTTTAAAGAACTCTCGCCGAAAACAATTAAATTGATGAAAACTGGTGTCTTTTAAAGCCGTTGCAAGTTCTTCAGGTTCAGGGTTCCATGGCATGACTTTCGCGCCAAGCACACTAAATAACTCGCCAACAGGTTTATTTTGGTTGCTATTACGCCAATGGCGCACCAACTGCTTTTTATATTCAGCGAAGCGTTTGGCACAGATATCAACGTTAAACAGGGCATCTAGTAGCTCATCTACAAGCTCCAATTGGCTTGATGATAAACCCGCAGTATGCAGTGTTAGTCCGCCCTGGTGCGAGGTTAAATGGTAGCTTAAACCTGCTAATTCAGCTGGGTAAAATTGTTCGGCCACGCTATCCATAAATAAATCAGCAAATAGCCGTGTTAGTGCCATGTGTTTAATATCTTTAACCGCGTAGTCAGAGTCCATTGCTAAATAAAAGTGTCCTTTAGCGACCCGAAAAGTGTTGTCTTGTTTGAACCAGAAATCAAAACCGGGTTCTTTTACTAGTAACGTGGGTTTAGTTTGCGGTTGTTCTACATCAAATAAAGCCACTTCTTTAGTTAAATAGGGGTTTGCAGTTGGTAATAACATTTCAGGTAGTGGCGTGTTTATTTCGCTAAGCGCCTCAAGCCAACAGCTAGATAACCCTTCGACGCGGTAGGGTGTGTGATACCACTGAGTTTTGTGCTCAGGTTCAACATCGGGATGAATGAGCACCAAACGCATATTGTGCGGTACTAACCACTGCATAGCTATTTCGTGGGCATGCTGATTAAACCCCTCCATCAAATAGTCACCTTGGACATAGTTAGCTTCGTCGTAATGCTGCATATTGACGCTTAAATTACTCACCCAATCTATAAGCCGTGCTTTTTCTTGGTTATCAAACGCTATTTTTAATAGGTTTTTCTTATCTTGATAAAGTCGTGGTAGTTTGTCGGTATTTTGATTAATTAAGCAAATGTATTCAAACATCATTTCAACAATGTCTTCATAATACTCTATGCCTTCATCAGTCAGCGCCATGCTGATATTAAAATCTTTAAAGTTACTGCCATTTATTCCACCACCTGCGGAGAGAGCGTTGATCCAGCCTTGCTCTTTTAAAATGGAGTATAAAGAGCCTTGCCCCTCATAGCCTAATAGGTGTGCAATAAAGCTGACGGTTTTATGACGATAAAACTCATCGATATTGGGCATTGCAAAGCTAACAATGAGTTTTTGCATGTGTTTATGAGGCTCAATATGTAACACTTTACATAAATCTTGCTCGCGGTAGAGCTGTGCTTCAATCGGAGGCTTTGTAGCATTAGCGCCTTTGATATCACTAAACAGCGCCGTTACCCAGTGTTGCATTTGTGCTATTTCAGCATTTGCACAAACAACGAGAGTCATCCACTGTGCTTGATAATGGGTGTCAAAAAAAGCTCTTAATTCATCACTAATACAGAGTTCACGATCCGCTAAGGTTTGTAAATTACCGACAGAAAATTTAGCAAAAGGGTGAGCCGGGTTAACGGTTTCTTTATGTGCTTGATATATACGGCGTCCATCATCTTTAATTTTTAATTTAAATTCAGCTTCTATGGCATTACGTTCTTTTTCTGTTTCAGCTGGGCTCAAAAGTGGCGCGATAAAAAAGCGACTAAACTGTGTGAGAGCATGTTCAAACTCTTGATTATTAATATCAAAGAAGTAACAGGTGTGTTCTGTTCCTGTCCACGCATTCGTGTTGCCACCAGATTGGGACACAAAGTTACTAAAGCTATTTGATTCAGGAAATTGATCAGTGCCTAAAAACAGCATGTGCTCTAAAAAGTGTGCTAAGCCTTGCCTATCATCGGGATCATCAAAGTGTCCGGCATTAATAGCCATGGATGCGGCAGCTTTAGTTGAATCTTTATCTTGCACTATTAACACTTTTAGACCATTGTCCAGTGTTAGGGAGTGGTATGTTCTGTTATCATTACGGCTGATATTCAAATGATGCTCCTGAAACTTACGTTTACTTGTTTACAACACATGATATCTTCAGGACAGTATTTAACTGCGATGCCTAATACCTGAATATCATAAGCGATAGGTTATATTGCTTTAATATAGCGGACAAACGGGCAAACTGGCTACTGTTTTATATTCTTTAATCGGTTGATTTTTTATGAAAACAATCCTAATTATGCGTCACGGCGAAGCAACACCGATGCAAGCAGACGATGCAAGTAGAAATTTGACCCTAGTTGGCCAACAGCAAGCAGAAAAAATGGGTAAGTGGTTACACACGAACTATACTCCAACAGCGTTATTAGTGAGCCCTTTCACAAGAGCTCAACAAACAGCGCAAGGCGTTAAAAAGAATAACGCATTTTTATTTGAAGAAACCTGTACAGACATTATACCTGAAGGAAACCCGCAAGTTGCGGCTGACTACCTTGAAACTTTAATTGCATTACATCCAGAGTGCGATACTTGGCTGGTGGTGGCACACATGCCAATTGTTAGCTATTTGGTTGATCAGCTGAGTAATGGCAATATGCCTATATTTAACACGGGGGCTGTTGCAGTGATCAGTTATGATTATATTGAGCAAAAAAGCCAATATTTGAGTATACACTCACCAGTTAGTGTTGATGTCTAGAAATTATTTCATCTTAAACTGTTAACCTTATTGATCTTACTTTGTTAAATTAGCGCCAAATAAATTAACGAGAGAATGAACATGAGTATCGAACGTCTTCAAACAGGTGCGCGTATGAGCCGCATTGTTAAACATAACGGCACCGTGTACTTATGCGGCCAAGTGTGTGCAGATGCAGAGCAAGGTATTAAAGAGCAAACCCAAACCATGCTTGATAAGGTAGAAGCACTCTTAGATGAAGCAGGAAGCTCAAAAGAGCATATGCTTAGTGCCACTATTTATGTAAAAAGTATGGACTTCTTTGCTGATATGAATGCGGTGTGGGATGCGTGGGTACCAGCAGGGCACGCACCGGCTCGTGCGTGTGTGGAAGCTAAAATGGCGCGAGATGCATTATTAGTAGAGATATCAGTTGTCGCTGCAATTAAATAATCCCTTTAAGCGGCCTGATAGAAAAGCACAAACTCAATAGGCCGTTTAAAAACTTAACTCTCAGGATAGACAATGAGCTCAAATCCAATAGTGCTAATAACCGGCGCTAGTCGTGGAATAGGGGCTGCGACTGCCATTCATTTCGCTCGCCATGGTTACGATATCTGTCTTAATTACAAAACCAATGACGTTGAAGCAAAAAAAGTAGCACAGCAAGTTCAAGCCTTAGGAGTGAAGGTGCTAATGCTGCAAGCTGATGTTTCTAGTGAAGTAGATGTAATAGCCATGTTCGAAAGTATTGATAAGATATTTGGCAAGCTTGATGTTTTGGTCAACAACGCCGGTATTTTAAAACCACAGATGACGCTACTTGATATGGACGCAAAACGTATTAATGAAATACTGACTACCAATATCACCAGCGCTTTTTTATGTAGCCGCGAGGCGATAAAGCGAATGGTAAATGGTGGCAGTATTGTCAATGTGTCATCAGGTGCAGCAAAAACCGGATCGCCAAACGAATATATCGATTATGCAGCGTCTAAGGGAGCAATAGATACTTTAACTATTGGTCTTGCCAAAGAAGTAGCACAGCAAAAAATTCGCGTGAACGGCGTTAGACCTGGGCTTATTTACACTGATATGCATCGTGATGGTGGGGAAGCTAATCGAGTCGATAGGCTCAAGAAAAAGCTCCCTTTAGGACGTGGTGGACAGAGCGAAGAAGTGGCCGCTGCAATTTACTTTTTAGCGTCTGAGCAAGCCTCTTTTACTACCGGAAGTTTTATTGATGTTGCAGGGGGTTTATAACTTAGAAAAGAGTAATTAAAACAAAAGTATACTCGTCGTTGCTTATATCCCCAATGCATGACCTTAAAGAAAGCTGCTGATAATAGAAAACTTACCTAATCATGGACCTTACTTTGTTGTAACAATCGATTACTTATGCAATATAATTGTTAATACTTTACTCGGAATAGCTGGCAGTAACTAAGATGTGCCGTTATTATTAAGTGTGAATTTATAAATAATAATAATTTAGGTGTTATGGATACTGAAAAAAAATCGAGTTTGTTTCTATTTGGGTTATTTATTTTCATTATGTTGGTTGGCTTACTCGGGCTATCACTTACCCCCAAATGGAATGAACCGTTAGCAAATAATATATACGCTATAGCTGGGTTATTCGCCTTTAGTGGAGATTGGACACAAGATCTTCATAAAACTCAGCATATGAATATTTTTATTGAGTTTGCACGTTTTGCAGCCCCGCTAACCACGGCTTTAATTTTCTTTGTACTGATTTTTGATGGTGCAAAACAATTATTGGCATTTTTATTACGTCCGCGTACTGGTTTTGAGTTAGTGATAGGTCTTGGTAATAAAGGCTCTGCTATTGCCGTGTCGGCGCTTGAGCAAGGTAAAAAAGTAATAGCGATAGAGCATCAAAGTCAAAATAGTAATATTGCACTGTTAAAACGCCGAGGTGCGATTGTTTTCAATGGTGAAATCAATCTAAAGGTGGTTAAAAAGTTAAATGTACGGCATGCGAAAAATATATTTTTTTGCTGCGGTGATGACAATAAAAATATCGCCATAGCAGAGCAAGTACTCCCTTATTTAAATACTGTTGAAGGCGAAAACTCTCCTCAGGTTTTTGTACATTTACATAGCCGAGTATTGGCTGATAAATTAAATCAATTACCGCGCTTTATGAGTAACACTCAAACTGAATTGCGATTTTGGCGAAAAAGCCAAATTTTAGCGGAGCACTTATTACAGCGTTATCCAATACAGCCTTATGCCAATATTCAAGGTGTATCGCGGGCGCATATTATTATATTTGGCTGTAATGATAATGCGCTAGATTTAGCACGAACGATAGCCAAAAATGCAATTTATAAGAGTTTACAAACGCCAACGATTACGTTCATTACTGATAAGCCGAATGGCAGCTTAAAAGCTGAGTTTGCTGCTATTGTTGCAGCAACACAGTTGAAGGTCATTGAAGAAGATGTTGCTCAGTTAGTTGCTGAGCAGCAACGTCTTGCAATGCTACTAAATGATGTAACACAAGTATATGTATTTGAAAGTGAAAGCTTAAATAGCTTTGAAGTGGCATTGGCGCTACGAAACGCAATGTTTAACCATTGCTTGTTTATGGCACCGATTATTTATGCCACTGATCATGCTGAAATTGGTGATAGTCCCGCGCGGCAAAATCAAAAGATTCCAGATAATTTATATGCTTTCAATAACAATAGTAAAGACATCAATATCAGTGCTATTACCCAACCGCTTGGCAGTTTAATAGCAAAACGCACTCATGAGCACAGTTACTTGGCCAGCAACAATGACGACAGCCAGCCTACCTCATGGCAAGCATTGCCATATAGCTTAAAAGAAGCAAACCGTGCGTTTGCTATGAGTTGGGATAACAAGCTGGCAGCAATTGGCGCACGATTTTGCACAACTGCTCAGGGAATTGAAATCAGTGCCAGTGAGCTTACTCTTATGTCGGCTATGGAGCACACGCGTTGGTGTGCTGAGCGCAGCATTGATGGTTGGCAATTTAATGATGTGCGGTCTAACTTAACCAAGCAGCACCCATTATTAAAACCGTGGGGTGAACTCAACACTCTGCAACAGCAAGGTAACAATGATTTTTTTACAAGTACTGTGACCGACCTACAAACCATGGCTAATAGCAGTGAATTTGAGTTTGGCTTGCAACGAGTCAGAACAATTGCAGTAACAGGGCATCGTTTTAATGATTTAGCGGACTCAAAATACAGCGAGTTGGTAGCCTCGATTGATACTACCTTATTGCAAATTAAACAACGATACCCAAATGATCATTTTCAATTTGTTAGTGGCTTGGCTCAAGGAGCTGATCGGTTAGTTGTTGAGCGCGCCAAAATTATTTTGGGTGCCCCATATATAGCGTTACTGCCAATGGCTTATGAGCTCTATAAAATGGATTTTGATAATGATAATAATGAATTTGAACAATTCATTGCGAAATCACTTTGGTATAGCGAGATCCCACCTGTGTATCAGCATGTTGCTGATATGGAAGAGGTAACTAATCCTGCTCGCGCTAATCAATATGCTGCATTAGGCGCACATTTAGTGGCTATTGCGGATGATTTAATTGCAGTATGGGATGGTAACGCTGGGCGAGGTTTAGGTGGCACCGCAGATGTTGTTGATTGGTGGAAAAATAAAGTTCCAGAAGAGTTTGCAGTGAGCTACCCGTTAAAACCGCAAACTGCGAAAGGTGATTTGTATATTGTTGATTTTGTAAGAGGTAGTTAAATATGAGTGAGTCACAGTTAACTCATCAATATTTAGCATTTATTTCGTATCGTCACGCAGACAATAAACAAACAGGGCGTCAATGGGCAACCTGGTTACACCAAGCAATTGAAACCTATGAAATACCTAAAGATTTAGTTGGTCAAAAGAATGCTCGAGGGGATGTCATCCCAGAACGGATCTTTCCTATTTTTCGTGACGAGGAAGAGCTCCCCGCAGATGCCGATTTAGCCAATGCGATTACTCGAGCACTTGATAATACCGGCTTGTTAATCGTGTTGTGTTCACCTAATGCGGTTGCTTCAACTTATGTAGCTGACGAAATTGATTACTTTAAAAAACTAGGTCGTTCGGATCAAATTATTGCAGCAATGATAGATGGCGAACCAAACGCAAGTTGGGATACCAGTAAACAAGAGCAGGGTTTTACCGCCACTGATGAATGCTTTCCGAAGCCCTTACAATATGCATATGATGCTAACGGTCAGCCTACATCACAACTTGCTGAACCGTTGGCAGCAGATTTTAGGGTTAACCATGATGGGGTACTTGAGCAGGGGTGGGCATCGGTAGAAGCTTATCGACAGTATTTAAAAGCTTTAGGTTCTGTGTCGGCTAAAGTAATAAACGAACGAGTAACTCGTTATCAAGCTCAGCAGCAGCTAATGCTGTTAAAAATTATTGCTGGCATTATCGCAGTACCGCTGGGCGCATTAACAAAGCGCGATCAAGCTTACCAATTAGAGCTTGCTCAGCAAAAAACCAAGCGCTTACGACAATGGTTAAGTGGCGTTGCTATCTTAGCTATTGTTGCAATTGCGGCAGGGTTCATGGCTTTTTTTGCTCAACAACGAGCAGTAAAGAATGAACAATTAGCGACCGAGCAACGTGATGCATCACTGTTAAATCAAAGTCGTTTTTTAATGGATCGAGCGCGCCAAGCGAATAGCAATGGCGAGCACGACCTTGCTTTGTTATTAGGTTTGAATGCGTTACCAGGCCGTTATGGCGGAGAGCGGCCAATGCCTGATGATATTGGTCAAATAAGAACAGCAATTTATGCCACTAATAAGCGCTTTCACTATCAAGGTGCCGAAAATTTTTCACAGGTTGAATTTAATGCAGAGCAAGGTTTGTTTGCTTTGAGTGATGGCAAGTTACAGTATTTGTCATATCATCAAATGGCTCAAGATCAAGAGATTGCCGCAGAGCAGGCGATTGTTGCTTTTGCGCAAAGTGAAGATGCAACAAAATTAGTCACGGCATCAAATAAAGGCCAAGTCACTTTGTGGGATAGTAAATCATTAACGCAGCTAGCAACAACGAAGCTCAATGTAGATATAGTGCAGGTATTGCTAAGTCCAGACGGCAGTATAGTTTACACCTTGTCTGCTATGAATCGTATCATTGCCTGGTCAGTGTCAGAGCAGAAAGTTATTTTTGATCACACAATATCCAACAATTTTACTAATGATAAATTACTTCTAAGTCCAGATGGTAAATATCTCGTGATCTCTCCTGTTGCATTTGGTAAGGCCAGTATATTTGATGCGTTTACAGGAGCCCTGATCAGACATATCGAATTAGATATCAGCTATGGGACGACGAGTAGCTTGGCAAGACAATTGCGCTTTACATCAGATAGTCAAGGTCTATTGATTTATGATAATAAGGGTACTCGAGTTGAAACAATAGTAGCAGGAGAAATCCAAGGGGAAAGCTCAGGAATGCACGCGCTGACCGATAATTCAGGCGAATATATGTTTGTTATGTCGAATTTTCAGCCTATTGTAAATAATGCTACTAATGCTGAATTTATTCGAGGTTTACAAAAAGCGCCAGTCCTTTGGAATATTAAAACAAATACAGGCGGCCCATTGAGCCACTTTGGTGATGTAACTGATGCAGCCTTTACCAGTGATGGTACTATGTTATTGACCATATCTTATAGCACAGTGAGGGTATGGGATGTAAAAACAGGCACAGAAATGACGACTTTTAAATTGCAGGGCGCACCTAAGTTACAGTTGAAAAATAATTTATTACTCGGGGTGTCCAGTAAAGAAAAATCAATTGCGTTGTGGCAACTAGATAAAACTCAACCCCACTTTGCATTATCACCTGATAGTAAAGTATGGGGCAGCCAATTTAGTGCTGATGGTAAGCAACTTTTAACACCAAGTCATGAAAATGAACAGCGTTATTACCTAATCGGTACCGGGCAAGGTGATATCCAGCAAACACTTACATTATGCAATTCAGCTAGACTAGCAGCTAATGCTTGGTCAAAAAGTGGCCGCTACTTAACTGTTAATTGTCAGTTTAACAGTACCAAGGTGTTTGATATTAAAAAAGCTGACTACCTTAAGTTTGGTCAAGACAGCGATGATATTAATATTGCTAATATTGCACTCACAGCTAACGAAGCTCAGCTTGTCCTTTTGAAAAGTGATTGGAAAAGTAACACTCTGTCAAAATTTGATATAGAAAGTAAAGCTTTATTGGCTGAGTTTAAATTAGCGGATGATATTACGGTTGATAAACTTATAGTTAGTGAGACAGGCCTGTTTGCACTTACCACAAGCTATAATGCGGGTGGGCAAGTATATAACTTAAATACAGCCATGCAGATTGCCACAATAGATAAGTTGAGCAACATTGATAGTGGATTTTTTATTGAAGCGACGCAGCGGTTGATAGTGCAAAAGTCAAAACGTAGTTTGCTTATGTATGATCTCAACACTGGGGAGTTGCTGAAACAATTGGAATTTGATTCTGACATTAAATCGTACAAATCACATCAACAACAATTTATTGTTGGTTTAAAAGATCAAGAATTAATCGTGTATGATAGCCAAAACGCACAGGAACAGCATCGCTTCAATACCTTAACTGAACCTAATAACTTAACGGCCACTGTGTCGAATAAGTACGTTATTTTAAATGGCAGCAAGCCGAGCATATATGAAGTTGCAACTGGAAAACTATTTTATCAAAGTGAGGATTATCAAAATCAATCGTTGGCGTTTGATGAACAAAATGACCGTCTATTGCTGCTTTCAAATACGAATAAAGTATATACATTGCCAGCAATTAGCGAGGGTATCGCACAAGCAGCAATCAATGCACTTCCTTATAAACGTCATTGTCTAACAAATAAAGAACGCGAAGAAAACTTTATTTCGCCGTTAAAGAAACAACAGCAATTGAACAGAGGTTGTTTGGGAATTAATTAATGCACACTATGGCTACAAAAGCACCGATAACCAAAAACTAAAGCTAACTACACTTAATACAGTTGAAAGTACCACGGCACCTGCAAGCGTAACTTGGTGTTTACCAATTTGGCTAGCAATGAGGTAGGCGTTTACCCCAACAGGAGAGGCGCTTAACAGTACCAACACATTTAAAATTTCTCTATCGAGTGAAAATGCATAGCTGCCTATTAAAAACACCCCTGCAGGCAGTACAAAGATTTTCATTAATGACGCTATTAACGCCGGTTGCCAATTAGCCGCGATTTTGTAAAATGCTAAGTTAGCGCCTAATACAAACAGCGCACAGGCTATGGCAGGCGTTGCGAGCAACTCTAAACTATTGGCTAAATTATCAAACAAGTGTATACCACTTATGTTGAGCAAAAGCCCACAACCTATGCTCAATACAATAGGATTTAGCACCATACTCTTGATAAAGGTTGGCCATGAAAATGCGTGTTCACTGCCTTTTGCGCCTATCAAATACGTCAATGCGAATAATAATGCGCTATGAAAAGTAATAATCATAAACGCTATGGCTATCATGTCTTTGCCTAATGAGGCTATGACGATAGGTATGCCCACAAGTACCATGTTTGAATAACTTGACGCTAAGCCAAATACGCCATGTTCTTGATAGTTTTTTTGTTTAGCCAGATAAAAACGGTCGATAATAATGCCGCTGGTAAATACCAACAAGACAGGAATGTAGAAGCTCAAAAAAGCAGATAGACTAATACTTTGCTGTAAGTCGATACGGGACATATTTAATAACAAGAAGGCAGGTAAACTAACATAAAAAGTAAACTTGCTTAGTCCTGCGATGTGCTGTTGTTGAAAAAACTTTAACTTACAGCAGCTGTAACCAAGGGCAACAATAAAGATCAGTGGAAAAATAATTGAAAAAATATGCACTGCTTTATTGCCCTAAATTTAAAGTGGTTGGAAAATCAAAAATGGTGTTTATCGCCTGAACTCATCATTTTGCGGTAGATTGATCAAAATGAGCACAGCTCCTTTTCCACCATATTCAAGGGGGGCTTGGTGAATCGCGATTACATCGGGGTGTTGTACAAGGTATTGCGGGACTTTATGTCTGAGGATGTGTCCACCAATACCATGAACGACGCAAGCACAGTAATAATGCTTTTTTTTGCATTCATGAATTAAGCCTGCTAACTCGTCTTTGGCAATTTCTTTATTTAAACCGTGTAAATCCAAGGTTAGATCGGGAATAAAATCCCCACGACGCAATTGCTTAGCTAAAAAGCGGTCTTGACCATCTTGCACATAATTAACTGTACCGTTAGTGTCTATGTCTGGCACATATTCATCAGAAAAGAAAAATTCTGACTGTTGTTGCTTTTTTTGCTGGGCAAATTGCTTCGCTTGTGACACTTTAGGTTTATTAGCAAAACGATGGGTGTCTTGTTTAAATACACGGGCACCGTTAATACTTTGACGAAACAAGTCAATGTCGTCAGTGCTGATTTGGCTGTTTGAGTGAGGATCTTTTTTCATAGCGGCAGTCTAAACAAAAAAATGCTAAAAATCGAGTAAAAACCGATGTTGAAACGAGTTACAATAGGGCAATCAAGAGGTTAATCCACCTCGATTGAATATACATTTTTTGAAAGTAAGCAGGCAGATAACACACATGAGCGAATTACTAATAGAAGAAGCAACCTTAGATGAAGCTGTTGCAGAACTTTCAACATTGCATGACTGGTTACGTTGGACGACTAGCCAGTTTGCCAGCAGTGGTATCTTCTTTGGCCACGGGACCGACAATGCATGGGATGAAGCGGTTAGCTTATTACTTCCTGCATTGAGTTTACCAGTTGATGCGCCAAAAGAGTTAATGCATGCACGGTTAACCAGTACGGAAAAGAACCGTTTAGCCGGTTTAATCGCAGAGCGAATTAACGATTTTACACCAGTTCCTTATTTAACAAACATCGCATGGTTTGCAAATATGCCATTTTACGTTGATGAGCGCGTACTAATTCCACGCTCGCCGTTTGCTGAGCTTATTAATAATCGTTTTACACCGTGGTTAGAGCAGCCTGAATCGGTGAACCGTATTTTAGACTTATGCACTGGCTCTGGCTGTATTGCGATTGCGCTTGCACAAGCATTTGACGATGCACAAGTTGATGCGGTTGATATTTCTTATGAAGCGCTTGAAGTGGCTGATATCAATATTACTGATTACCAATTAAATGATCGCGTATTGCCAATACAATCTGATGTATTTAGTGGTGTGCCAGGACAAAAATACGATCTGATCGTCGCTAATCCACCGTATGTTGACGCTGAGGATATGGCAGATTTACCGCGTGAGTTCCACCATGAACCAGAACTTGGCCTTGCATCTGGTCACGATGGCCTAGATGTTACCCGCACAATTTTAAGTGAAGCGGCAGAACATCTAACTGATAACGGTTTGTTATTTGTCGAAGTGGGCAACTCTATGGTACACATGGATGCACTTTACCCTGGCGCGCCGTTTGAATGGATTGAATTTGAACAAGGCGGCTTAGGTGTGTTTGTGATCAGCAAAAAGCAATTAATCGCTTATTTTGCTGACTAAAAAAGTTAAAAATTAAAGCCGAGCCCTAGGCTCGGTACTCAGTAGTCATTAGGAATGAGGAAAACAATGGCAGGTAATAGCATAGGGCAGTTGTTTAAAGTGTCCACCTTTGGCGAGAGCCATGGCGTCGCATTAGGCGGCGTTGTGGATGGCACGCCCGCAGGCCTTGAAATCACAGAGGCCGACTTACAAATAGATTTAGACCGTCGTAAACCAGGGCAAAGCCGCTATACAACGCAGCGCCGTGAAGACGATCAAATAAAAATTCTTTCAGGCGTATTTGAAGGTAAAACCACCGGAACTAGCATTGGTTTACTAATTGAAAACACCGATCAACGCTCAAAAGATTACGGCAAAATTAAAGATGTATTTCGCCCAGGTCACGGCGATTATACCTATTGGCATAAATACGGCTTGCGCGATTATCGCGGCGGTGGACGATCATCTGCCCGTGAAACCGCAATACGCGTAGCTGCAGGCAGCATTGCTAAAAAATACCTAAAACAATTTCATGGTATTGAAGTACGTGCATGTTTAAGCCAACTAGGGCCAATAAAAGCTGAGAACTATGATTGGGATGAAGTAGAAAACAACCTGTTTTTCTTTCCTGACGCCAGTAAAATTGAAGCATTAGACGAGTACATGCGAGATTTAAAAAAGCAGGGTGACTCAGTAGGCGCCAAGGTCAAAGTAGTCGCTAAAAACGTACCCGTTGGCCTAGGTGAGCCGGTTTTTGATAGACTTGATGCAGAACTAGCACATTCACTGATGAGCATTAACGCAGTAAAAGGCGTTGAAATTGGTGATGGTTTTGATGTGGTTGAGCAAAAAGGCTCAGAGCACCGTGATGAACTAACACCTGATGGTTTTACTTCAAATCATGCTGGTGGCGTTTTGGCCGGTATTTCCACAGGGCAAGATATTATTGCCTCTATTGCGCTCAAACCAACATCAAGTATTACAATACCTGGCAACAGCATTAATACAGAAAATGAAGCGGTTGAGATGATCACCAAAGGTCGTCATGACCCGTGTGTTGGTATTCGTGCTATTCCAATAGCCGAAGCCATGATGGCGATTACGTTAATGGACCATTTATTGCGCCAGCGTGGGCAAAACCCACATGTGAGTCATGAGCATGGGCCCATTAACGGCTCGGTTTAAATGATTAGACTTTGCTGAAAGTCAGTTTTACTTTTTAAAACGCGATTTTTATCGCGTTTTTTTCGCTTTGTAGAAGGAAAATAAATGCAATTTCTGTGCTGCAACGTTGGAACGCTGAACCTATAACTGAAACGGGTATTGTACCAGCGGATGAAGCTGGCATTGATGTTAGTTAAAAATGAATGTTTATTAAAATATTTCGGGGGCTGAGCCCCCGTGTTTAGTTTAAAATTTGATTAGTGGTAATGAGCTGTTTTTTTGATCTGTCCAGTGCACTAACTGAGTGTTTGGATAGGGTTTTATTGGCGATAATTCACTGATTTCTATGGCATCTAAAAACAGTTGGCTGTTTGTTAATACAACCCATTCAGAGCCCAGTGCCGTTAACTTGTTTGCACTATGCTTAAACTTGATTAATGCTTTATCAAAGTAAGCACTGTGTGCTTGGATCACTGGCAATAAATCTATATGGATATTGATGAGCAGGATCAGGTTTACTTTTCCAATGAAAAACAAGTTTTTAGATTAAACAAAAACAATGAGCTTGAAACTGTTTGGCAATCACCTATAAAAGAGATCATCGGCCTGAGCGCAGAAGTGTCGACGATGACAGTCACACTTGCAGATAGAGACGGTTATGTGATGAACGAAATAGATCTTAAAACAGGTAGTAATAGAGCCATATTCACCGGCAAAGATGATGGGAAAATGCTAATAAATGCATCCCATGATTTTCAGCAGTTTCTTTATTTAACAGAGCCGAAAAGAACACGTACCTTAGTGCGCTTAAATTAACAGTTTCGATAAGTGATCAAGCGTTAATTTATGATTTAAAGTGAGGTGGTTATGAAGACAAATACGCAGCACCAAGCAACTTTAAAACGCTTAGAAAGGTTTAGCCGGTTTACCGACAGCAGTATAGGTATTCCTTTTACTCGATTTAAATTTGGAGTTGAGGCGCTGATTGGAGTTATTCCCGGCGTTGGAGATGCTGCCGGACTAATACTTTCAAGTTATGTACTAATTGAGGCTCAGCGCCTTGGAGTTGGATGGCGAATAAAGTCTCGTATCATTTTAAATATGCTAATTGATTTTGTAGGTGGATTAATTCCATTTTTTGGCGATATTTTTGATGCTTACTTTAAAGCTAATACGCGAAATACTCAGCTGTTAAAGCGTTATCTTCATGAGCGTAGTAATATGGCAGAAACCTAAATTTCTCACTAAATATATCTAAGTAGTATAACGCAAGGCTTTTTACTTTCCTGTTAAAAGCCCGTACAATTCGCCTCGATTTTAGCGAGTACTTATTCCTGTTTACTGAGGCGAATTATTAAACCTTATGCACCAAATAGCCGATCTAATATCTATTTTTGAGTCAACTTTTTATCAAAGCCATAATACGCGCTTAGTTAAAGGTGAGCATGAGCCTATTTATATTCCCGCTAATGCTAATACTTCGTTTCATCAAATCGTGTTTGCTCATGGTTTCTACGCTAGTGCATTGCACGAGATTGCTCACTGGCTGGTGGCCGGAGAAGAGCGTCGTCTAGTAGAAGACTATGGTTATTGGTATTGTCCTGATGGCCGTGATAAAGCGCAGCAGGCTGAGTTTGAGGCGGTTGAAGTAAAGCCGCAAGCTATTGAATGGGCACTCAGTGTTGCTGCAGGGTTTGATTTTAATGTCTCGGTTGATAATTTAAATGGTGAGCAAACCTGTCGATTTGATTTCCAAAAGCGTGTACATCAACAGCTTCAACAACTAATAAAGAATGGCTTTAATTTTCGCACAACTGCACTTTTAAAAGCGTTAAGTGATTTTTATAACACGCCATGGCCTTTAACTGCAGCGCAGTTTGTATGGCAACAGCCTCAGGAGTTTAGTGATGCAATTTAAATTAGGTTTAATCGTTAATCCGGTCGCAGGATTAGGTGGCAGTGTCGCACTTAAAGGTAGTGATGATGTTGTGGCTAAAGCAATAGAGCTTGGCGCAGAGCCGAAAGCCAATTTACGCACTAAAGCGGCGCTTGAGGTATTGCTGCCTTATCAAGACAAAATAACAATTTATACTGTTAGTGACCTAATGGGTGAGCATACAGCGAAAGAGCTTGGTTTTAATACCGAAGTTGTTTATCAATATGAAGATGAAACCTGCGCTGATGATACTGAAAATGCAGCTAAAGCCTTGCAAAAGGTAGGTGTAGATTTAATATTGTTTGCTGGTGGCGATGGTACCGCACGCAATATTTGTCATGCGGTGGACGACAGCGTACCAGTGCTTGGCATTCCTGCTGGCTGTAAAATTCATTCTGGTGTTTATGCCATTACTCCTAAAGCGGCGGGGCGTGTTGTTGAGATGTTGGTAAAAGGTGAGCTCGTAACGTTAGCTGATGCAGATGTTATGGATATCGACGAAGATGCCTTTCGCCAAGGAACAGTAAAAGCAAAACGCTATGGTGAAATGCAAGTACCGAGTGAAGTACGTTATGTACAAGCCGTTAAAAATGGCGGTAAAGAAACTGATGAATTAGTACTTGCTGATATTGCAGCTTACGTGGTGTCAGAAATGGAAGAAGATACTCAGTACATTATGGGCAGTGGCTCAACCGTTGAGGCCATAATGGAAGAAATGGGTCTGAATAACACTTTATTAGGTGTTGATTTAGTACAAGATCAAACCCTTATAGAACAAGATTTAACCGCTCAACAATTAATTGATTTAACGAAAGGTGTACCAACAAAGTTGGTGATCACGTTGATCGGCGGGCAAGGGCATATATTTGGCCGAGGTAATCAACAATTAAGTCCAGTGCTCATCCGTGCAATCGGTAAAGACAATATTATCGTTGTGGCAACCAAAAAAAAATTACAGGCCTTAGGTGGCCGGCCGCTCATTGCTGATACTGGCGATAGCGAATTAGATGATGAATTAAGCGGTTATATTCGGGTAACAACCGGGTTTAACGACCATGTTATGTATGCTGTGGGTCACCAAGACACCCTGCAAGTACAGGAGAAATAAATGAGTTTAGTAAGTTACATTGAGGCAGCACAGCAGTATTTTGACGATTTAGTAATAAAAGCTACTGACGATGAATTGTTTGCCGGTGGTTATTTACGCGGCCATTTCGATTTAGCTGTTGGGTATGCGCAAGTTGAAGAACTTAATTTAGAAGTGTCAGAGCTCAATGAAACCGTTGAAAAAAGTCTAGTTAAAGCGTATCGCAATGGCGAGCTAAATGAAGAAGATAAAGCTTTAGTGGTTAGATTATGGGAAGAAGTAAAAGCACTCGCATAATGTACAACAGTTAATCGCGATACTTAAAAACGGCTTATAGGTTGAAATGTAAGAAGACTTGAAGTTGAACTCTGTTAATAATCAAATAATTATACCAATAATCGTTTAATGAAACAGAGTTCACATGGAGGTTAACCAAGTTTCAAATCAATTAAAAGCCCTTATCTGAGATAAGCACCTTATTAAGCTTGCAAAAACCTCTGGATTTCAAGTTCGACACCGTTGCCTACTCATCTTTTCTCTGCTCAAAGCTGTATTCAAAAGCTTATCTTACCTGCAAGATGGCTCTTCATTTGCTCAATTAGCTCAGGCTTTTGTAGGTCGCTTTACAGTCATTAGTCCTGCCGCCATCGAGTTGCATGTTACCTATTTAAAGAACAACCATTGTGAAATGGACTTCCGCTCTGATGTTGAAATTGAGCGAGCCTTTTTACTTGGCAGCCACATGACCGCTGCTCCTTAAGCACTAAGTTATGAAAAACGATTAAAAAATTAAAAGTTAGGCTAAAACATCATTAAAATCATTTATCACATCAAATACAGAAAAATAAAATATCTCTAATACATCATTTAAATATCCGTTCTTTATTATCCCATATACAGCCTAATAATCTGCTGCTAGCTTGATTATAGGTTTCAGGAACCTTAGCTAAAAAAATATGACACATTAAATTAATTATAACGAGTAATAAAAAGGGTGTTGAGAGATGAGTATATTTAAGAAAAATAAAATAGGTCTACTTTTAGGTGTTACCGCAATAACATTAAGTATGACAGTCGCAGCAATGGATAGAATCCCTGTTCGTTTTATTGTAGCTGCTGATAGTCACAGCGGGTCAGGAAAACGAGCGTCAACTTCAGATTTAGATGATGGTATCAATCAGTTAAATACTTTTTATAGTGATATTGACGTAGAATTTTATCGAGATGAAATTATTTATATTACAAACGATGATGTTGATGGCATTAATGATGATGATTGGAATACCGATAATGAAGAAGATGTAAAACCATGGTTTTCATATGGAAAAATGAATATTATCGTTGCTAGTCTTGACGGTTTAAATGGTCATGCATATTGGAACTATGAAGGAAGAGATGTAATAGAGATAGAGCCAAATAAACTAGACACCTCTACAATTGCACATGAAGTTGGCCATAGTTTAAGCTTGAAACATACTTATTCAGGTTGGGATGATGAAACAATAGCGGTAATGGAAGGTTCAAGCGGCTATAAATACGGTGATAATATCATTGATACTCCTGTTGATCCTGGAGAGAGAGCAAACTTTGATGACTGTGAATGGATAGGTAGTGATGAAGACAGTAATGGTGAAGAATATGACCCTGATGGATTTAACATCATGGGCAAAGGTCAAAACGAGTGCCGAGATAAATTTAGTAATGCACAAAATAAACGCATGAAACGTATCGTTCAAACTCATAAATTTCATTTATTTGATAAATATGGTTCGAATCAAAATCCAAATTGCTCTAATTCACCTAAAGTAACAAGTTATCCGAGCAGAGAGCAATTTAATTATGAAGATGAGGTTAGTGATACTCCTTGGGTACAAGATGCTTTTAACGATGATGAGTTTTCTTGGAAATTAGATTTTGATACCAGCTCTTCAAGTACAGGTGCAAATGAACCATATGAAGGCCAAAGTTTTGCACATATTGATTCCAGCCATGAATTTCTAAGTGATAATGACGAAATAGCAATGCTTAGTCCTTGTTATGATATTACCAATAAAGACTTCGCTGAGGTTAGATTTAGATATCATATGTATGGTAGTGATATCGGTGAACTTACCTTAGAGATAACTGAAGATAACGGTTTAAATTGGAATGAACTATGGTCCAAAAGTGGAGAACAACATAGTTCAGGAAACAGTAGTTGGAGTACTGCAACAATATCTCTTGATCACTACCTTGGTAAAGATGTACAACTACGTTTAACTGGAAAGGTTAAAGGTGGTGGCAAGGGCGATATATCGGTCGATGATATCAAATTTTCTGCCAGTGGCGATACTGGAGGAAATGGAAGCCAAACAATATCTATAGCTATTCAAAGTGGTAGTGATGATGCTGAAGAAATGGTTAGCTCTGGTGAAGTAAACCTTTCTAGTTCTGATTTAGAGCTTGTTGAAGAGAGTGGCTCAAGCGCTAAAGAGCAATTAGTCGGCTTACGATTCGATAATGCAAATATACCAGCAGATGCAACGATTGAAAGTGCGACAATTCAGTTTACAGTAGATGCAACAAATACAGGAAACACCAACTTAACAATATATGGGCATTATAGTGGTAATTCTGACACTTTTAGCTCAAGTGATGATGATATCTCTGATCGACCACTAACTTCTGCCTCTGTTAATTGGACTCCTGAAGTGTGGGATGTAATAGGTCGTAAGAGCAATAATGAAAAAACACCTGATCTTAAAAGTATCGTTCAAGAACTTGTGAATAAGTCAACTTGGGATACTGACAGTGCTGTTACTTTTATTATTTCAGGTGAAGGAGAAAGAGAAGCTGAATCTTACGAAGGTACTGAAGGTGGTGAAGCTGTTTTAACCATAACTTATTCAAACTAACACTACCGCGCTGATATTTTCAGCGCAATTCCTCAATTAATAAATTTCTTTATCAATAAATAGTTAGTTAACTTGTTAAACTAAAAAGCATTTACCAATTCTCTGGTTAATGCTTTTGTATACTTTTAAAAGAAGGCATCTTTCATACCAAGCACCTGAAAATATTCATTAATTAAATAAAGGGTGTTGTAGTTTTTTTATATCAGATTGCTCATAGTCAGTCACAGCAAATAATAATTTATTATCTTCAGGAACAACAATGAGTGGACTGGTATACGAAAAAGTCTTACTAGGAAACTTTGCTAATGGTCGAGATTTTTCTGATGCATAGTCAAAAAAATTGATTTGTTGTCCATTAGAAACCGCTGCTCGATAATAAATTCCTTTATCCGTTGTTCCCCAAAAATACTTCTCTTTCATATTTTTTCTTGAAATAAGAGCTCTTGCAGGCGACTCTGTTTGGGAACTGGATAGTATTTGCTGCCACAAGCCCCCCTTCTTTCGGCTATATATTAATTTATTTTTATCCGTCATGACGCCAAATCGACCGCCATTAAAGGTCAATCGCTTAACTTCGCCAGTATCTATCGATATTAGGTGTAAATCAGTTTCATTTTCAGTGGATACCGCTGAAATAATAGCATCATCATTAATACTCCATGTTGGACGATTATGATCGTTAAAAGGACTGTTTACTTTCATGATCTGCTTAGTTGCAACGTCAATCGTATAAACTTTTAAACCCTCCTCATCTTCAAAAGGTGCAAGAAAAACCAATTTTTTGCCATTGTGAGACCAGCGAGGAAAACTTATATTTACTCCAAAGTCCGTTAATTGTATTCGCTCTTTACCATGCTTATTAGAAAGCCAAATTTCATACACGCCTGTTTCGTTTGAAACATAAGCTATTTGTTTAGAAATGCTCGAATAGTCAGGCTGTCGTTGGCTAAAGTTTGATAATAATATTGGTTCAGGGCTGGAAGCGATAGCTTGATCCAAACTTAACGATTTTATTTGATATTTTCTTAACCTTTTCTGATAAAAAAGTGAATTATCCACTCGATTAAAAACAGGGAAACTAAAACCATCCACATTTAATAATTTTTTTTCTTTAGTTTTGGTATTAAGCCAATATCCGGTTCGGATACCTGATTTACGGTCACCGTAAACTAAATGCACATTATCTGAATGCCAACTTAAGCCACGTACATCCTCTATTCCTTCAGTAATACGTTGAGTTTCTTTTGTAGCTATGTCAATAATATAAATATCCTCACTGTATTTATTAAACCTTCTTGTAACAGCTAAGGATTTTCCGTCTGGTGAAAAAGCCATATCTCTATCTTTAAACTTGCAACCAGTAGCACAAGAAAAGCGTACTGGTTTAGCATTACTACTCGTTAAATCTAGCAAATAAATTCCACTTTCTTCAGAATCAATATCCTCACTATGAAAGGCTAGAGTTTTATCATCTGGGGAAATATCAAGGTAATTATGTCTGCTTTTCAAAGGACATGTAGCAACTATCTTCTCAAACATACTTTTAATATCTAATTGAATATAATCACAAAATTTTTTTCTAGAATCCTGACGAGCATAAAATAAATAATTTCCATCATTACTCCATACTGAATGTCGTTCTTTTGCTTTATCAAATGTCAATTGACGAGGCTGAACATCGGGCTGCTGCAGATCTTTCAAATATAAATTTGCAATATCATTTTGATCTGTCATACGATAAACAATAAACCTTCCATTTGGTGATACCGAAACATATAATTCCTCACCTGGATCAGAGGTTATTGTTTCCACGCTCGCGTGTTTAACTTGCTTATTATTTGCTATGTATAACCAACAAATGGAAAATATAAACATGAGTAAACTTGAAAGTTTTATTAAAAAAGCATACGCACTTGGTTTATTCTTTTTAGGCAATGCGCATTCTGTGAAATCACTTCTTTCGTGCTCTACTGTTACAGGTTCTACTAATAACCTATAACCGGCCTTTCTAATTGTCTCAATTATTTGCTGACTTTCACCGTCATGCTTAAAGCTATTTCTTAGATTCCAAATAACGTTAGTTAACGATTTTTCTCCTACATAGCTATTACCTTTCCAGATCTTTTCTATTAACTCCTCTCGAGGAATAATCCTAGGATGGTGTTCAACAAGATAATTTAGTACTTCAACCCATTTAGGTTGTAAAGACTGTTTTTCATTATTCTCAAACTGAATAGCAAATTCATGGGGGTAAACAATGTATTTGCCAAGTTTATAAGTTTGTTCAATTTTCATTTAATTACCTACACTAACACTTTCAACTACTCAATAATGAGATATAAATCTTTGTTGTTCTTACATCGTCCATTTTAATAATTAGATGAAAAATTAATTTTCACTTTAACAAAAAGAATATCCTTAATACCTTTTTAAAACAATAATTAATATTATATTTACAGTTGTAATGCTTTTAAAAGTCGTCTTGCAACTAAAAAATATAAGAATAAATTAATTTAATATTTTCATGTGCTTAAAGACCTAAAAAAGACATTAAAATGAGGTATAAAAGGTTGATTGAATTCACTATTACCCGACAAAATGACATAACAAAAAATTGATAGATAACGAATAAGGGAAGAGCAAATAATTGGGCGATGAAATCATCAAGCTTAGTGTTGCTCAACCCATGAAAGAGCTCACACTCTATCACCATAAAATAAAATATATTTAGGGGAAAATAATGAAAAAAAATCTAATCACCCATGCTTTACAGCTTGCTCTTATCGGGGGCATGTCTGCAACAATAGGGCAGGCTATTGCAGCTCAGGAAGAGACTGTAGAAAAACAAACAATCAAACAAGCCAAAGCCATAGTGCAAAAAGAAGAAGCTAATGTAGAAAAAATTACAGTCACAGGTTCACGACTCCGTCGCGATAGTTTTAGTGTTGCAACCCCTTTGGCAACTATGGATAGAGACGCAATTGAAGACGCTGGAATCGGCTCATTATCTAATATTTTAATAGAAGAGATGCCTATGATAGGCATGGGAACGAGTAATACTACAAGCCAATCGGATGTTAACGGAACGGGATTATCCACCATTGATTTACGTAATTTAGGGTCAAGTAGAACATTAACCTTAATTGATGGGCGTCGAACCGTTTCTAATAGTTATAGTTCCAATAAAGTAAGTTTATCAACTATACCAACGGGGATGGTTGAGAAAGTTGAAGTTATCACTGGTGGAGCTTCTGCTGCTTATGGTTCAGATGCAATAGCCGGTGTTGTTAATATCATTACTCAACAATATAAAGAAGGATTTGAATTTGAAGCTAAGGGCAGTGAAAGCGCTGAAGGTGGAGCCAAAGAGTTCTCATTATCAATGAGTTATGGAACTGATTTTGATAGCGGCCGAGGTTATCTATTCATGGCTGGCGATTACGCTAAAGAATACGGATTAAGCTTCTGGGATCGTAATCGAGCCCAACAAGAAATGGATCTTGATTATAATGATACCTTGATGTGTAACACCGTTATAATTGAGAGTGGAGATGAAGTTTGTCTTAATAGCACCACACAAGATCAATGGCGTAACCGTAGTGATGGTTTAGCTGGTGGTGTATTTGGCGAAAACAGTAAGAATGATCAACAGTTCTGGTACGATGAAAATGGCCTTCATAATGACTGGCGCGACAATGAAGAAAAATATGGCATCAATTCAAATCAATTTGTACAACTAAAAGTACCAGAAGACTCATCTTCTTTTGCGTTAAAGATGGATTATGAGCTATCTGACGAACTTGAAGCCTATTTCCAAGTGCAATATAGCACTAATGGCTCAGTAAATTATAAATCACCAGAAGATGGTAATGAAAGTTCCAATCGTGTTACATATGACCCTACAACAGGAATTTTTGACGAAATCAATCTCGGCTACATTCCAATTGACAACCCTTACGTTCCACAAGAGATTTTAGATTCGGGTTTATACAAAGATCGTATTTATTGGGATCGTAGGTTTAATGAGGTTGGTGAAATTATCACAGATAACACCCGAGATACTATTCGTGTTTGGGGCGGTGTTCAAGGGATTGCATTTGATGGCGAATGGGAGTGGGATTTATCACTTGGTTATGGAAAATCTAGTCAAAGACAAACGCGATATAATGAACTTTATGTACAAAACTGGCGTAACGCTGTCGATGCTGAAATATTAGATGATGGTTCTATACAATGTAAAAGCGCTGAAGCACGTGCTAATGGTTGTGTACCATTGAATATGTTCGGCGAAGGTTCAATTACTCCTGAAGCGGCTAATTATATTAGAGCAAACCCAACAATTAATTCAGATATAGAACAAGTAACAGTTTTAGGTTATATCGCAGGTGATTTATTCACCATGCCTTATGGTCCTGTTGCATCAGTTTTTGGTTTTGAATATAGAGAAGATTCACAAGAGCTCAGCACCAATGTGCCAGAAGGTGGGATCACATTTAACTACGTTCCTTCTTTTTCAGGAAAAATTAACGTTGCTGAAATTTTTGCGGAAATGTCTTTACCATTATTAAAAAATGTTACCGCAGCTAAAAGTGTTGATTTAGAGGTTTCTGCTCGTTTTGCTGATTATAGCTCGGAAAATGTTGATTTGATCTCAAGTTACCGTGTGGGCTTGATGTGGGAGCTAACTGATGGGTATGCTTTTCGTGCCAACTACTCACGCGCTCAACGCGCGCCAAATATTACAGAATTAGATTCACCACCTCGCGGCGATTATGACAGTTATGATGATACATGTGACGGTTTAACTGCAACATCAAATGGCCCTGGACACGATAACTGTCGTTTAGAACAGGTATTTGCCAAACAACTAGCCGAAAATCCTAACTTTGAATTTGAAGATGAAAACGGAGGTTATTCTCCCGCAGAAGGCAATAACAAGTTATTTGAAGAAACAGCTGATACCTATACTTTTGGTATCACAATGGCCCCTGAATTTATTGATGGGTTTAAAGTAGCTCTTGATTATTATGATATTAAGATATCAGATGTAATTTCAAGTTATGAAAACCAAGCAATTGTTAACGCTTGCTACAACTCATCAATGGCTTGGGGAGCAGGTAACACGTTTTGTAATGATATTACCCGCGCTAATGATGGTCAAATTACGGAAGTAATACAACGTAACTACAACCTAAATGAAAGACGTACACGGGGATATGATGTTGCAATGGCATATCGCTATGATTTAAGCGAATACGGTTCTTTAAAGTTTAAGTTAGATATGAACCATATAATTGAATGGTCAGAAACTGCCGATACGGCGGGAGAGTTGATCACAACCGATTATATCGGTGATATTGATAATGAAAGTATTTTCAAAGACAAAGCATCGGCTTCAATATCTTGGTCAAAAAGCAATTGGCGAGTGCGCTGGAGTACCAGCTATAAAAGCTCGTCAATTAACGACAAAAATCGATATACAGAATGGTTAGGATATATGGAGAAAAACAATACAAATTGCGCAGCACTAAATGCAGCTTGTGTGGAAAACCCAGAATCATTAGCTTATTACGAAGTTAGCTCTTATACGAAACATAACTTATCAGTGAAATATAAAATGGAGCTATCTAATAATACTGAAATAAATTTCAAAGCAGGCATTAGAAATCTTTTTGATAATAATGGTGACTTCAGACCTGATAGTCGACACTACTACAGTGCATTTGGTGGTGGCGTTGGCCGTCTTTATACTGCTGGAGTAACTTTATCCTTCTAAATAACAGCACTTCCACAAGGATGTGGGTATTTTACTGATTATTAAGCGATTCATCCTAGTGTGAGAATCGCTTACTTAAACCCTTGTGCCAATTCAAATACAGACAATAATAATTATCCTACAACTATATCCTAAGGCGTTATTTTAAGGAATATCATGAAAAAATTTAAAACTTTATCTCTTATATTGTTCACACTATCTTTCTCGACTCTGGCAAAAGAAGATGCATCTAAACTAATCACTCAAGTCGATAATCAAACATCTCACCTAAATATTGAAATAAGTGATGGTCCTTATGTTTTTAAAAATAAGAGCAAATCTTCATTTACTAGTTTTTGGGTTTGCGATGGTGAGCGTAAACAAGAAATAACATTGATCGATAATTACCCTCATAAGTTTAATTCATGTGGTTTATCTGCCGAAGTTACTTCAGGTTTGGTAAAAGAAGATAATATTCTCGAATATAGTGGCGACTTTAAAATTGCCGCAACTAGTGATTTTCATGGGCAATACAAGCTCATGATGCAATTACTTCAAAATAATAACATTATCGATACACAAGGAAATTGGTCTTTTGATAATGGCCATCTTGTCATAACAGGAGATGTCTTTGATCGTGGAGATCAGGTTACAGAAATTTTATGGTTTTTATATAAATTGGAAAAACAAGCGTTACGTGTCGGTGGGCAAGTACACTTATTATTAGGCAATCATGAAGTCATGACACTCAATGGCGACTTACGTTACTTAAACCCTAAATATGAGTATACCGCGAACACGCTAAATATACCTTATGATGAGCTATTTTCTAAAGAGAGTATTTTAGGTAATTGGATAAGAAGTAAACCTGTATTAGTAAAAATAAATAATATGTTATTCACACATGGTGGTTTCCATCCTAGCTTAGCTAAAGAAAAACGGACGTTATCTGAAATTAATACTGTATTTAAGGCAAATTTAGTCAAAAGTGAACTAAGCACTAAACGTGAGGGGTGGGGAAAGTATTTACATAAAAAAAATGGACCAATATGGTATCGAGGTTACTTTAAAGTAAAAGACGAAGGAGCTAGTAATGAAGAAATTGAACTATTACTACACCACTTTAACGTTAAAAATATAATAGTTGGTCACACATCTCAAAAACAAATAGAGACACGACATGAAGGAAAAGTGATTGCTATTGATTCAAGTATTAAAAATGGCAAGTATGGTGAAGTATTATTAATTGATGGTAACAATAAGTGGCGAGGTACATTAAGCGGAGAAATGATTCCTTTAGAAAACACCCCATAATCCGTCAAATTAAAACTTTGAATACACTTCTTTAGTAACAGACTAAAAATTAGTCATAATTTCAGCTTTATTAAGCATTATCTCTTATATGAATAATTAAGGGGTAATGTTAAGGAATATCAAATGGATAGTATTTTTGATTTATTTTCGATCGGTATTGGCCCATCCAGTTCTCATACTGTAGGTCCGATGAAAGCAGCGAATGCTTTTATGAAAGAGTTGAAAACGAAAGGGAACCTAAGCAATGTTAATCGTATTGAAGTTACTTTATATGGCTCGTTAGCAAATACGGGTAAAGGGCATGGAACCGATCAAGCTGTGATATATGGTTTATTAGGCTATAAGCCCGAATCAATTGACATAGCAAAAGCAAGACTTGCTCTAACAGAATTAATTAACACAAACACTTTAGCGATAGAAAAGTATCATAGAATTGTCTTTAATCCAGACTCTCATATTGAGTTTAGTGGTCAAGAATATTTAAAATTTCACCCAAACGGTATCAGATTTCAAGCATTTGACACAGGTAATACTCTTTTACAAGCAGAGACTTTTTACTCAACTGGGGGTGGTTTTATCTGCACCGCTGATGATACAACACCAAAAATAACAACTTCAGTGCAGCCATACCCGTTTAATTCTTTTGATGAATTAGCCAAGATTTGTAGTTGTTCTAAAATGAACATCGTAGAAGTTGTATTAGCCAATGAAGCCACCTTAACTAATGAAGATAAAATTTATGAAAAATGCCATGATATATGGCTTGTTATGAATGAAAGTGTCAATAGAGGATTACACTCTCAGGAAAAAATATTACCTGGCGGTTTAAATCTTAACCGTCGAGCACCAGAATTTTTTAAACGATTAACTCATCATAAGAATATAGATTCACTCAATCAAATAGACTGGTTAAATATGTTTGCTCTTGCTGTTAGTGAGGAGAATGCTCGGGGAAATCGCATTGTTACAGCCCCAACGAATGGTGCCGCGGGTATCATCCCCTCGGTATTAAGTTACATTAATCAATTTCACTTACCAATAACACGGAAAGTTTCTACAGAGTTTTTTGCTGTAGCTACAGCTATCGGCAGCTTATACAAAAAAAATGCATCTATTTCAGGGGCGGAAGTTGGTTGCCAAGGAGAAGTCGGTGTAGCTTGCTCTATGGCTGCTGGCGCGTTAGCGCATATATTAGGTGGTGATATTAAGGCAATAGAAAATGCAGCAGAAATAGCGATGGAACACAATTTAGGTATGACTTGTGATCCAATTGGTGGATTAGTTCAAGCCCCCTGCATCGAAAGAAATGCCATAGCAGCAGTTAAGGCGGTCAATGCTGCTAGAATGGCTGTCTATAACCCTAATGAAAGCAAAGTATCACTCGATACAGTTATAAAAACAATGTATCAAACAGGTAAAGATATGGGAAGCAAATATAAAGAAACATCTCATGGAGGGTTAGCTATAAACGTTTCTATTGTTGAGTGTTAATAACATTTCATAGGTTGGATCTTAAGAAAACGTGAAGTTGAACTCTGCTAAGAATCAAATCAGCGTTTAGAAAGTAAGTTGATGGAGTCGTAGAAGAATGAAGGAGCACTATGTGAGGCTCGTACGTACGGTTCTGTGAAAGGGATGAGGAAAAACTTCACCCTACTCGATGTACTTGTGACTTTAGTTCCTAAAAGCTGTATTTTCTGGTTACTTAAAATTTACCTAACGCAGCATTTACGGTAATGTATGCTGGTTAAAATCCTAAGGAACAAGCGAAATGAATAATAATAATGATGCGACGATGCCGACCGGGCTAGTTGCACGATTTTTAAACTTTGTAGAAAGGGTCGGGAATAAACTTCCAGACCCAGCAATTATCTTTCTATTTGCCATGCTACTAATTTGGGTTTTGTCGTGGTGGTTTTCAGGCGTTAACTTTGACGCCATCGACCCGCGTACTGGCGAAGCTATTATAATCAATAACATGTTGGCCAGTGATTCACTCGCCACCTTCTTATCGTCTATGGTAAAAACATTCACTGGTTTTGCACCATTGGGCGTGGTTTTAGTTGCTATGTTAGGTGTAGGGGTTGCTGAGCATTCTGGTTTTATTAACACGGGCTTAAAGCTCATGTTAAAAGTAACGCCTAAACAGCTGCTTACACCATCTATTATCTTGGTTGCTATTGTTAGCCATACAGCAACCGATGCTGGGTACGTGTTAGTTATACCGCTCGCTGGTGTGATTTTTTATGCGGCAGGGCGTCATCCGCTTGCGGGTATTGCTGCGGCATTTGCTGGTGTAAGTGGCGGCTTTGGTGCTAACTTTATTCCATCTGGCATCGACCCGTTATTGCAAAGCTTTACCCAAAGTGCGGCGCAAATAATTAACCCGACGATGTCGATTAACCCATTAAATAACTGGGCATTTACGTCTGCATCGAGCTTATTTATCGTTTTATTAGGTTGGTATATCACTGATAAAATTATTGAACCTCGACTAAAAAATACTGCCGTTGATGGTGAGACCGAAGATTTACCGGCGTTTGAGGATGCTCGTAGTGACGAAAAGCGTGCGTTTTTTATCGCAAGTAGCGTGATGATTGCAGGTCTTACGTTATTAGCGTTTGTATCTGCACCAGCCGATTCAGCAATGCGTAGCGCTGATGGTTCACTTACAAACTTTAGATCGCCTTTAATGCAGTCAATTGTGCCGCTAATTTTCTTATTGTTTTGGATACCCGGTGCAGTATATGGCTTCACGGTTGGTACTTTTAAAAGCTCTAAAGACATGATTGATGCAATGAGCAAAGCGATGAATGGTATGTCGTATTATATTGTTATGGCATTCTTCTGCTCGCTGTTTATTGCTGCATTTAGTAAATCAAATTTAGGGGCACTATTAGCTATTGAAGGTGCGCAGCTGTTAAAGGCGATGGAACTACCTAGTGCTGTAACTGTCGTAGGAATAATCTTCTTAACAGGCTTTGTTAACTTATTTGTTGGTTCAAGTTCTGCTAAGTGGGCATTACTTGGGCCTGTATTTGTGCCTATGTTGATGCAGTTAGGTATTTCGCCTGATTTAACCCAAGCTGCGTATCGTGTAGGGGATTCAAGCTCAAACATTATTACCCCGTTAATGCCTTACTTTCCACTCGTAGTGGTGTACTGTCAAAAGTATGTTAAAGGCACGGGTATCGGTACCTTAATTGCGATGATGCTACCGTACTCAATTGCCTTTATGATTGGTTGGAGTTTGTTTTTACTCGGCTACTGGGCACTTGGTATTCCACTGGGTTTAGATGCCAGCTATGTTTACCCGGCAGTGACGCCGTAGCACAAGGTTATGTAATTAGTCTCATTAACTAATGAGACTTTTTCTGAACGATTACCTATGAAACTGAGTTAAATTATTTTTCATAGGTAATTACAATTTTTTCAGTAGATGAAGATAAAACTTCCCCATTTTTATCTAGCATATTAGTTATACGTATGTCTGGTAAACCGTCGCCAGTAATATCTTTTATGACAACTTCTTTTTGTTTTTTCAAACGAGTAAAAGTAGAGAATATGAGATCGTTTTTTCTATTGATCACAAAAGGGGAGGGGGTAACACTCGTCTCTTGTATTTCATAGCTGGTGTCAGTGAAAGCTACACTTATTTTAAAATTATCCGTCCATACTGTTGAGCTTAAATTATCATTTATTGCAGATATTACAGATGAGTCAGCTCTAACAGCAGAAGTAAGCAATAAAAGAAGTGCGATGGTAATAGGCCTCATGGTATTTCCTTTAACTATAATTGGATAGTTATAATTAAAAGATCACCAATGCAAAGTTGTAGTGGTGATCTTAAATTGATTTTTATAGGCTAATAGTTGAATTATTATCAGATGTAGGTAGGTTTTGCTGGTTTTGATCTTGTGCCCCAACATCCGTAGATGGGCTTGTTGATGAAGCAATATTATAGGTGGCACCAGATGAGCTTTGGATTTGAAGTACCAGAATATACGCCGTGGCACTTACTTCAAAGCCTGGGATCAAACCCGTGACCATAAGATCAACATCCACAGAGCCATTTACTTTTTGCTGCTGACTAAGTTCTTGCATTGTTTCTTTGATGTCTTGTTTGTGCGTTTCTGCATTTGCACCGAATCCAAGCCATCCCCAAAAGCCACTAACACCACCTGATATACTATATTCAGAAACCATTTTTTGATATGTGCTAGAGCTTTCTAGATTTACAATCGAAAAATCGAAAGAGCCAGACATTTTAGCCCAGGCTCCCGCGCCTGATACAGTAACGCCAACACCTGAAATAGTCCCTTTTTTTTCTGAAATTTGCCATGTTTCTGCATCACCCGCAGCAAGTGATGCTGTGTTAGAAGGGGATGTGCTCGCTACAGCGAGAGTTTTTGGGTTTGGTAGTATGGTAAGTGTATTTGACATAATAAATCTCCATTTAAGGTTTGTGAAGCAAAGTACAAATAAGGAGGCATTCCTTACTCAACAAACGTTATAGTTGATAAAATGTCGATTAAACATTACAACCCATTACATAAAGGCCTAAGCAATAGATTTAGAGCACAAGTTTGCAGTGTGATCATAATGGTCAGTTGACATTGGTTTGGTCAAACGGTTTTAAAATAACTCATTCAGTTTATAATATTTTAGCCCCTGAGCTGGTTGGGCACTTATGTTGCACATTTTTATAGCGACTTGTTTACCGCTTATTGGTCTAAATTTTTTAAGGCCTGGAAGCCTACATAAAACAGGTAACAATATACTTCCCAGTTTTTCGCCAAGCCTAAAGTCATCACCTCTCTCGCCAAGTAATAACGATGGTTGAATAATGCTAATCTGTTTAAAGTTAAGCTGGGTTACCGCTTGCTCAAGCTCACCTTTCATTTTTAAATACGCACTGCGACTGTTAGCATTCGCACCGCTGGACGACACCACTAAATAGTGTTCAACACCACTCTTTGCAGCAAGTTGAGCAGCATGGAGTTGGTAGTTAAAGTCTACTTTTCGTTGCGCGTCAATTGAGCCTGCGGCTTTTTTAGTCGTGCCTAAGCATGAAAATAAAATATCAGCTTTAAATAAATTTGAGTGTTGCTCTAATTGTGCAAAGTCCACCACATAATTAATGACTTTATCACTGTTATAACTAACAAGGCGGCGAGTAAGCGTAATTACTTGAGTGATATGGGCTGCGCCAATTAACTGCTCAACTAAATGGCCACCTATTAAGCCTGTGGCACCAATAACAATTGCCGTTTTATTCATATGTAATTACCACTGCGTTAAACTATAGAGTGAGCATTGTGATCAATATTTATGCTTTAGACAATCAATTCGACAGCTTTAACCCTAGCAACTTAAACATTAACCATGGCATTATTAATAATAAGCGCCTGTAATATTAAAGGGGCAATCTAATCACACAATAAAAATTAAAAGGTATGACTATGAGTATTATGACATTATCTACGCACGAGAGCGTGGCAGTGATTACATTTACCAACGGCGAAAATCGCCAAAACCCCACTTTTGCCGCTACTTTGAAGACGCTATTAAGTGAAGTGCTTGAAAACGAAAATCATAAAGCCCTAGTTATTACGTCAAATGATGAAAAGAGCTGGAGTTTAGGTATCGATACAGATTGGCTCATGCCTGCCATGAAAGCGAATAAAGCGGATGAAATACGTGGCTTTATGTACGATATGGACGAGGTTTTTAAAACTTTATTACTGTTCCCGATGCCAGTGATTGCGGCGATTAATGGTCATGCTTTTGGTAATGGGGCGATTTTATCATGCGCCTGTGATTTTAGGTTTATGCGAGCAGATCGTGGGTTCTTTTGCTTCCCAGAAGTTGATTTATCAATTCCATTTTTACCGGGAATGATAGCCTTTGTAAAAAAAGCGATACCTTATTACCGTTTTAATGAAATGAAATTAACCGGCCGACGCGTCCCAGGTGCAGAGCTGGCTGTCGATCACGTAATTGAAAAGGCTTCAAAAGATAACGACACTTTACTTACAGATGCGATGGAATTTGCTGCTGCATTTGACAAAAAACGAGCTATTTTTGCAGAGCATAAAAAGCGTTTACATAAAGAAATAATTCAAATTATTGATGAACAGAATAAACCGTTTATTGATAAACTTGCGCTAATGGTTTAGCTGCTAATAATTACTCAAGGATAAGAACGTTATGAAGGCTGAACAGATAGAAGAGTTAAATTTAACACGCTCTGAAACCAAGGAAGTCATTACACCTTATGCATTTAAAATAGATGAAGCATTATTAGGATTATCGCTGGCATCGCCAACAAGACGAGCGGCAGCGATGATTATCGATGTTATGTTAATCTTTCTTGCGGCAAAGCTCAGCGCTGCTTTAATTGCATTTGTGGCTGCAGTGGCTTTTTATAAAGGGACAGCGCAAAAACACTTACCTAAAATGAACTCGCTATGGCGGCGAGTATTAAAATTAACGGCTGCTAGTTTGTTATTTTTCAGCTCGCTTTATTTATTGTCAGTAGCAATTGATTACTTTGATGGTGACACTGTGGCTGAAAGTGCGACCACTCAACAAGATATTGTATTAAGCTCAGAAGAAGTGCAGGCAGTAAACACATACTTACAACTAACATCGGATAATGAAAAGTGCGGTCAAGTATGCCAGAAAAATGAGTTAACCAACTTAGTATCTCAGATACCAAAGCTAGCCGAACTCAATGAAGATGCTAACGTTTATGTGGTAAGAAGCCTGTTGCAGCTGATGACAGCAGAACAACAATCATATGATGAACAACGATTAGAGGAAATTGAATCTATAGAGCCCCAGCCAAATTCACCAACATCTCATAGTATTTTAAAGTGGGGTATAGGTATTATTGAAGATTTAGGTCTAGGCTTTGGCTGGGCTGCGATTTATTTCACTTTATTTTCTCTTTTATGGAAAGGGCAAACGCCGGGTAAAAAGGTCTGTAATATTCGTGTTGTGGCTTTGAATGGGGAGCCGTTAGGTTTACTTGATTGCTTTGGCCGTTACGGTGGTTATGGCGCTGGCTTTGCAACTGGTTTACTAGGGTTCTTACAAGTCTATTGGGACCCAAACCGTCAAGCCATTCAAGATAAAATATCAGCAACAGTTGTTATAAAAGGGAGTCTGAAGCAAGTTGTAAATACGTAAACGGTAGAAGAGGCGGTAAAAAGTTAACTGTTTTAGCCGTGTTTAGTTAGCTGTTTTTATTTCAGTTTCGTAGGTGTCAGAAAACATTATGTTAGCAAAAGCTCATCAGCTTGAACCTGCTATTTTAGATGATCAACTTAGCTTTAGTGCTTATTTACCGCCAAGTTATAATCAAACACTCGAACGAGTATACCCTGTACTTTAGCTTGATGGCGACGAGGCACTTAAAAACATCTAAGTTGATAGCCATCAGGGTCATTGAGAGCAACTCCAGTAACCTTTCCTGAGCTAACTAAAAATTCCGTTTCTTTTCCTACAACATTGCTTGGTAAATTTTTCAAAATATTCATATCTAAGCCTAAGAATCCAGAACTTGTTGATGTTCTATACTTAAAGCCAATTTCTGATTCTATACCATCGGTATGCTGAAGCTCTAATAAAGTATATGGTCGTTGCCAAAGCCATTCCCTAACCCTCAATGAGTCAATGTCCGAAGACGGTGGTGATTCCATGTTAAAAGATAAAAAGTACAGATGCATATTTCTGCTTTCTACTTTTTGGCGTGAAACAAGCCTCATACCGAGTTTTGTATAAAACGCTAAGCTTTCGTCTATTTGTTTAACTCTAAGTGTTGAGAGGTTAAGTGTGGGCAAGCACTCTTGGAACGAGCTACTGCTTGATAGTCTTTTACGGCTATTGTTTGTGAAGTAATGCTGAATTAATTCAATACAATATCCATCAGGATCAGTAAAGTGACAAAGATAAGCAATATTTTTTACTTCAAATGGAGAGCCAATATTTATCCCTTGGGATATAAGATGTTCTCTAGCTAACCTTAGGTTCGGTACTGCAATTGAGTATTTCCAATATCCCTCTGTTAAGCTTGGCTGTGATTGAACAGAAAACACAGTGTCATGAGCAAAAACAAGCTCTAAACAAGCATCTTGATTATCTGAAAAAGATAAAAAATAGTGATGTTTATTATCTATCTCATACTGTGAAATGAGGAGCATACCTAGCTTGTTTAAATAAAAATCAAGTGAAGCTTTCGGCTCTGAAATTTGTAAACGATGGTTAGTTATGCTCATCATTAGACCCTCAATTTATTTTTCACCTAAGATTTCAAATGAATCGCTTTTTAAACGAGCTTTACCGTCTGCTTCAACTATCCAATGCTCATGATGTACTACACCAAAGGCTTTATTCATTTCCCAGTTTGAAGTAAGAATAAACCCTTCACCTTCAGCGGCTTCCCACTTAACATTCGAATACTCAACATTAGTAAATCCTTGATCTATGATGTTTTGCCAACACCCTAAAATCTCTTCTCGGCCTTTGAACACGCCTAGTGGTTTTGCTTCCATGATACAGTCTTCGGTGTACTGAGCAGCACACCCAGCAGCATCTTGATTATTAAATGCTGTTTTCCAAGCACTAATCCCTTCTTTACATAGGTCTAAAATATTTTTATCAGTCATGATTTTCTCATCAGTTATCGGAATAGGTGAATAATATAGCTTTTCATTGAGTGTAAAAACAAAGATAATAGAATTTAATGTTCTGTTTTGTAGGACAATCAAAAATGAAAAAATTGCGTTATATGTCAGTGTTTGCTCATATTGTCGAAGCTGGCTCAATTACGGCGGCGGCAGAGTCACTTCAATTGTCAAAATCGGTTGTGAGCCAACATCTTAAGGTACTAGAAAAGGAGCTAGGTGTTTTATTAATTAAACGAAGCACTAGAAAGCATGCTCTGACTACTGCAGGAAACGATTTTTATGAATCCTGCAAGGAAATAAATAAAATTACAGAATTCGCTTGGCAGCAAGCGCAAGAATCAACAGAAGTCCCAAAGGGGGTTATAAAAATTACAGCGCCCAATGCACTCATGGATGTAGTGATTGCACCAGCAATAGGGAAATTACTAAAACAATATCCACTACTTGAGCCTGAGTTAATTAGTGGTGATAGCCAATTAGACTTGATGTCAGATAATATAGATTTAGCAATTAGAGTAGGTCCTTCTAAAAATAGTAATATTAAACAACGCAGAGTTGGAGAATTCAGAGATATTCTTTGTGGAAGTCGCGCTTTGCTATTAAAAAATGGAATTGATAACGCTGTGTATATAGCGAATAAATGGCAGGGTAAACAGATTCGTCACCAGTTTAGTGATATTGATGGAAATCGAGTACTTTATGAAGCGACAGCTCATTGTCGAGCTAATTCATTTTATTCTTGTTTAGCCTTGATAAAAGAAGGTGCTGGTATTGGCTTGATCCCTGATTTTCAGTTCAATATGATAAAACCTGCTTTGTGCGAAGTTTTTCCAAAGTTGAAACTGCCAATAAACAAAGTATATGCATTACATACCTATGAGAGGCACCTTCCATTAAGTATTAAAATTTGCATAGAAGCCATAGAAAACCACCTTACTAAATTATCAGTGGATGTTGAACATTAGCTCGATATACCAACCCCAATTTACTCTGGTGCTATTTCGTTATTTATGTCTTTTGGTATTGCCACAGGGCTGGTCACGGTGAAAGATTTCATTTGTACTTCAAATTGTTCTACACCTTTTTCGCCTTTCCACATTCTAACTAACATATAGTCCATTTCTGGCGCAAACCAGGCTAATGCTTGGCGTTTGTCATTGTCGTACAGGCGTTTTACTTTTATCGCTTCAATATTGCCTATAGGCAGTGAAATCATTTCAGTGCCAACTACTTCGAAGTTGTAGTCACGGCAATTACCTTTTTTATCAACGAGCGGGTACGATAAATTGGTTTTACCCTTTTTAAGATCTTCTCGAACTTGTACTTGGTATGAAATTGAGTCTTGGAAATGTTCACTCCATTCACATTTTATAGGGTATTTACTTTCACTGCTATTGACGAGCTTGTCTGTGTTGTTAAACGATAAAGTATATTCTTTATCAGGACCGGTGCCTTTACGGATCATGCTGTAATCCACTGGCGATACTTTGTTGTTGCTAAAAGTGAAATTGGAGGTCTCTTTACGAGAGTCGGAAAATATCATCCACTCAATATCACTTTGGTAACTTACTTGGTAATTGTTATTAGCGAGTTTTTTTAAAGTTCGTATACCCTGACCATGATTTTCACCTTTGCGCAAAATGTCATAGTTGGCTTCGAATTGAGTAAGTTCGCCCGCGAATAAACTGGTAGGAAGTAAAGTGCCCGCACACAAAATTAGGGCACTTAATTTTTTATTGTGGGTAGTCTGCGCCGTGTACTGGGAGTTTGTTTTCATCAAGAACTGCATAATCTGCTTCCATCGTAAGTCGTTGTTCACTGAACCATTTGACCACCAAAGGATAGATTATATGTTCTTGCGCATGCACACGTTTTGCTAATGTGTCAGCAGTATCATCAGCTAACACCGGAACTTTGGCTTGAAGAATAACGGGACCGCCGTCTAATTCTTCAGTGACAAAGTGCACACTCACGCCATGAACGTCGTCTTTTGCATCTATTGCTCTTTGGTGGGTATTCAGACCCTGATACTTAGGCAACAAAGAAGGATGAATGTTCAACATTTTTCCTTTAAATTTTTGCACTAAGCTAGGAGTAAGAATACGCATAAAACCAGCTAATACAACTAGATTTGGTGTAAAAGAGTCAATAACGTCCATTAATTTTGCATCATAGGCTTCGCGCGAGTCAAAATCCTTATGGCTGAGCACCGCGGTTGCAATGCCAGCTTGTTTTGCTCGCTCAAGGCCATAAGCGCCTGCTTTATTACTAATGACAGCCGCTATGTTTGCGTTTATCTCGCCATTATTACAGGCATCAATAATGGCTTGTAAATTAGAGCCACTACCTGAAATTAAGACTACTAGACGAGAAGGGGCCATTAATCACGGCCGCCTAGGATTTCTACTTGTTCTTCGCCTGCTTTAGCATCTTGGATTTCGCCAAGGTGCCATGCATTTTCGCCAAGATCTTTTAAGATGCTTAAGCTTTGCTCAAGTTTATCAGCAGGAACCACTAAAACCATACCTACACCACAGTTAAATGTGCGGTACATTTCATGAGTTGTGATGTTACCGTTTTCTTGTAACCAGTTGAAGATACCAGGCCATTGCCAGCTATCACCTTTTACAACTGCTTTTGCAGATTCAGGTAATACACGTGGGATATTTTCCCAAAAACCACCACCGGTGATGTGGGAAAGGGCATGCACATCTACTTGCTTAAACAATTCAAGCAACTGTTTAACGTAGATACGTGTAGGTTCAAGCAGTGTTTCGCCCAGTGTTTTACCTTCAAACTCAGCGTTAGTATCAGCGTTTGATACTTCAAGTACTTTACGAATTAACGAAAAGCCGTTTGAATGAGGGCCGCTTGAAGCAAGTGCGATTAGTTGGTCGCCAGCAGCTACTTTTGTGCCATCAATAATGTTGGCTTTTTCTACCACGCCAGTACAAAAACCAGCCATGTCGTAATCTTCACCTTCGTACATGCCAGGCATTTCAGCAGTTTCACCACCGATTAAAGCACAACCAGAAAGCTCACAGCCTTTGCCAATACCCGTTACAACATCTGCAGCTGTATCAACATCAAGCTTACCTGTTGCGTAGTAATCTAAGAAGAATAATGGTTCAGCACCTTGAACGATAAGGTCATTCACACACATAGCAACTAAGTCGATACCCACGGTATCGTGTTTTTTCAGGTCGATAGCCAAACGTAATTTAGTACCCACACCGTCAGTGCCTGCTACTAAGACTGGTTGCTTGTAACCCTCTGGGATTTCGCACAGTGCGCCAAAACCACCAATTCCGCCCATAACTTCAGTACGACGGGTTTTTTTAACTACGCCTTTAATACGCTCAACAAGTGCGTTACCGGCATCGATATCTACGCCCGCGTCTTTATAACTTAGAGACTGTTTTTGTTCGCTCACAGGATTTCCTCAAATAAGTTGCATGGTTTTGCATGTGGTATGCTTAGAAACGCGCGTATTTTACAACAATTGCCGGTGCGCGGCTAGTTCAAATATAAGTTTAGCTACATTGACAAGGACAGTTGTCCGCATAAGTAAAGTTTCAAGTGGCAAGGTGAAAGTTATGAGTCTATACACTTTCACCATTTGCCTCGTATTTTTAAACTGTTGTTAGGCTTTAGCCGTTAATATTGCCCGCAGTGGTGCAGGGTAACCTTCAATTGTTTTACTAATATCGTCAGGGTCTAAAAAGTCGATCAGCGATTCGTTTTCCATCCAATCTGATTTACGTTGTTCTTCAAGTGTGGTGATTGCACAGTCTTTAACTTGCACATCTTTAAAACCGACGCGTTCCATCCACAGCTTGAGTGCAGCGGTACTTGGAATAAACCATACATTTCGCATTTTTGCGTAACGGTCAGTTGGCACTAACACGGTATTCTCATCACCTTCGATGACGAGTGTCTCAAGAACTAACTCACCACCAGGGCGAAGCTGCGCTTTTAATTGTGCTAAAAAATCAATTGGTGAACGACGGTGATAAAGCACGCCCATCGAAAAAACTGTATCAAATGCTTTTAATTCTGGCAGTGCTTCAACTCCGAGTGGAAGTAAATGCACGTTTTCATCTGGATTGAAATGTTTAATGGCTTGAAACTGGCACAAAAACAAATCAGATGGGTCGATACCAACAACAAATTCAGCACCTTCTCCGCGCATTCGCCATAGGTGATAGCCTGAGCCACAGCCAATATCTAATACTGTGCGCCCTTTAAGGGGCTCAATATGGGGTAATAACCTGTCCCACTTCCAATCGCTGCGCCATTCGGTATCAATCTCAATGCCATGAACGTTGAAGGGGCCTTTACGCCATGGCATCATACGCTTGAGCAGGTGTGTTGTTTGTTTTTGTTCACCTTCGCTCATTTCACCCGCAGCACCAATTTCAACTTTGTCAGTGATATTTACGTGCTTAGTGTGAACTTGCGGTAAGTTTTTTAACACTTTTTGCCATTTAGGTAAGTCACCATGGCTGGCTTCATTCTGCCAATGCTTTAATTGACTCGGCAGTGTTTCGAGCCAGTGGCTAAAAGGTGTTTGTGCAATTGCAGCGTAAAACTGGTTAAACCATGAAGACATTAAATATTTCCTAAATTACTTTATTGCAACTAATGAGCAAAAGTTAAAACATTGGTACCACACTTGAGTTTGACTAAAGCCAATCTCTTTTAGGCGAGAGTAATGCTCGCTTAATGTATCTGGTCGCATTACATTTTCGATAGCTGTACGTTTTTGGCTTATTTCTAGTTCTGAATAGCCGTTGTGACGTTTAAAATCATGATGTAAATCAATTAGTAAATTATCGCATTGCTCGTTTTCGCCTTTTACTTTTTCACTTAGTAGCAATACACCACCAGGTTTTAAGTTAGCGTAAATTTTTTCAAGTACGGCGTGACGTTGTGCGGGTGGTATAAACTGAAGAGTAAAGTTCATCGCAACGACCGACGCATTTTCAATATTAAGCTCGTTAATATCGCCAAGGGTTACAGTGACGGGTACTTCAGAGCGAAAACCTTGTAAATGTAGCTTACAACGTTCAACCATGGCTTCGGAGTTATCAACTGCAATGATATGGCAGTTATCAGTACGGATATTACGGCGCATACTTAAGGTAACGGCACCCAATGAGCAACCTAAATCATATAAGTTAGAGTTACTTTGGGCATATTCTCCAGCGAGTTTACCCATTGTACTGACGATCGTTGCGTATCCTGGCACCGAGCGCTGGATCATATCTGGGAAAACTTCTACTACGTTTTGGTCAAAGCTAAAATCTTTGACCGCTTGCTCTGTGGCATAAATACTGTCTTTTACAGTCACACAAACAGTCTCTTTGAAAAATAATAAGGCTATTTTAGCATTTTATACTGGATAGTCAGTGATAATTTCAGTAGCTTGGCTAGAATAATCAATAACAAGTATAAAATGAGACGTTTTAATGAGCAAAAGTAAAGTGATTAGCACTGAGGATATTTTATCTACTCTTTGTCATTCAGTTACCGGGGTACTGTCATCGGCTAGTGGTAACAGCATAAGCTATTCAGCGATGGTACAAAAAATAACCCGCACATGTATGCGACCTGATATTGGTTGCTTTGTTTTATTTGATGGTGGGTTTACAGGGTTGGTAATCACTAACTTCACTTCGCAAGCAGCAATGGAAATTTACCATGACTATATGCGTAGTATGGGTATGCCGGAAGAAGAAATTGCACACAGCCATTTGTCAGACGATGTATCAAATGTACTTGGTGAGTTAATGAATCAAATAGTGGGCGACTTTACTTCAAAAGTGCGCGAGCAGTTACATACGTCGATTACACAAAATCAACCGAAAATGATGGCAATCAATAAACAAGTGCAAATTTCTGTTGATACCACGATGGATAGGCCACAGGCACGACGTGTAACCTTCACCACAAGTAAGCAAAATATATTCTATCTAGAATTAGCAATGGATAAAACTGAGTTCATTAAATTGCATGATTTTGATATTAGTGAAGCTGTAGACCCTGATGACATCATTGAAAATGAAGCAAAACAAAAAGCGGCAAAAGAGCAAGCAGCCAAAGCAGAGGCAGCAGGTGATGCTGACGATGACTTTATGGCGGAGTTAGGACTCTAAGTATTTAGTGTAAAAACCCCGATAAACTCGGGGTTTTTAGTCTAGTCTTTTAGAAAATCTAATACAACTTGATGATGGTCTTTGGTTTTAAACTTATCAAACAAGTGTTTGATTTTGCCATCTTGGCCAATCAAAAAACTTAAACGATGGATACCTTCGTATTCTTTTCCCATAAACTTCTTGTAACCCCACACACCAAATGCTTCTGCAATGGCGTGATCTTCATCTGATAACAGATCAAAATTTAATTCTTTTTTGGTTTCAAAGTTTTTTAAACGCTTAAGAGGATCAGGGCTAATTCCTACCACTCGAGTATTTAATTTAGCAAGTTCTGCTTTTTCATCACGTAAGTTTTCAGCTTGAACGGTGCACCCTGGAGTGGATGCTTTAGGGTAAAAATACACTAATACTTGTTGCTCTTTAAGTAGCTCAGCAAGTTGGATTATTTCACCATCTTGGTTTTGTAAGCTAAAAGCAGGTGCGGTATCACCTGCTTGTAATGGGCTAATCACGTTCATATTTTGCTCCTTAGCGAATACGTCTAAAAATATAATCTACGTCAAGTGTACGAGAAAGGGCTTCAAAATCGATCTTAAATTCATCGATATTTACATCAACAGGAATATTAAACTCCAGTTCGCAACGCATTTTAGTTTGTTCTTGCTCATCATACGTATCTGATTTTAATGAGCAAATGCTTATTTGATTGTCGGCAAAAAAGCGCGTTACTTTACTGAGTGTGCCTGGTGTGTCGATTCCTGTGTATTCTAGGGTGTAACCTGCACAAAACTCACTTTGTGTATGACTGGCTGTACGCTTCATCATGGTAAGCAAACCAAGCTCCATCCCTTTAACTGGTAATGTATGTTCAATACGGCTTATTGCAGACATATCGCCAGCTAACAGCATAATAAATGTAAATTCACTGCCTAAAATAGCGATACGGCTGTCAATAATATTGCAGTGGCAGTCACTCACTAATTGAGTTAATTCGCTGACGATACCAGGGCGATCTTCGCCAATAGCAGTTAAAACGATTTGATGATTTGAAAAAGCAGTCATGAATTCAAGTACCTAGGTTATATTAGTAATAACAGCCAGAGTGAGCTATGCCGGCAAATACACATGCACGGCGCGGAAGTTTAGCACAAATTTAGCGCTAAACTACACTACATCTGCATTAAGCTACTATTTAAAGCACAGTGTTTCTTGTTTTTAATGGCATGGGAAAGTACCATAGTTAAAATTTTGCATAACCACTGGTAGTTTAATAAAAGCTGCCACTCTTATAGGGTTTGCATAAAAATAAGAAATGTAAAGTTAATCTTGATTTTACACTGAACCAAATCGGCATAACCCACTCATATATTTGTTAAAACAATTAAGGGTATGCTAAGGAGAATTATCTGTGCAGTATTGGATCCCAAAAGCGCTGACTGTAAGCGTATTGGTTAGTTTATCAGGGTGTGGCGTTTTTACTGACGAGGCGCATCATAAGCGTAACTATAAAGCCGGTGAGCCTGTACAGGTACCAGGCCAATTAGCGCAACCAGCGCAAGATCCCACTTATAAAATGGAAGTGGCGGAGTACAGTAATAATCCTGACTCAACAAATTACCGTCCGCCAGCGCAGGTGTTGACGATTGCTAAAGGTAGCTGGGTTGAAGAAGGAGATAAGCAAGCACGTGTGTATTTTGATAAAAATGATGGAATTGTCGATTTAGATGAGTTTATTTGGGATTCGATTCAGGCTGTTTTGGCTGAACATCAAACAAAACCGGTAAAGCAAGATAAGCTATTAGGCAGCGTTGAAACTGATTGGTACGCAATAATACAACCTGAGGAAGGTTGGCTATGGGATAGTGAAACTGAAGTTTCACAGCAGCGCTTTATATTTAGTATTGAAGAAAAATCACATCAGCGCACGGCATCTTTAACCTCTAAGCTAGTGGATTATAAAAGCAAGAGCGAAGAATTAACGCCGTTATTACAACAGCAGTTAGAAGTGCGAGCTTTAAACCAGATTATTGGTGAGTTTGATTATCGCTACCGCCAGCTTGAAGTTGAAATGCGTAAAAATCAAGGCATTATCTCACTTGAAATGGGCTTTGATAATAAAGGTAATGCGGCATTAGTTACCGAACAAGATTACTTTGCAGTGTTTGACCGTTTCTCAGGCTTTTTAGAGCGTTTATCATTTACGATTGTTGAAATTGATCAAGAACGTGGTTTGATCACTGCTGATTATAATAAACCTGAATCAAGTGTTTGGGATTCAATTTGGGGTGAAGATTTAGCTGAATTACCAATTGAAGATGGTCAGTATCAAATCCTTGTGAGCCGAACAAAAGAGGGTGGCACAAGTTTAACTTGGATGGATGATGAGGGGACAACCTTAGAGCCGGGCACTATGAATGACTTACAACAAGCATTAGAAAATGCGTTGCGTCAACGCGGTATAAAAATTTAAGTAAACAATAAAAATATCACCACAAAAAGAGCTTTGGCTCTTTTTGTGGTTTCTACAGGTTGAAAATATGTCTCAGTTTAATTCGCCAGCACCTAAATCAGTCGCGCCAAACTATGATTTAAAGGTGTGGTTAACCTTTTTAATTCCTTCGTTAATTGGTGTGTTTTTGTTTATGACTCCTGTACCTTCAGGGGAAATTATGACAATTCCTATCGCTGTTATGGCAAAAGCTATACAGGCTTTATTTAGTGAAATTGCATTAGAGGTAATCGCAGTTATTATTTGCATAACAGGTGTTATGTCCCTGATTTTTAGTTTATTTAAACCAAAAAGTTTAACGAAGTATCATCTACTTAATCATTTATTTAATGTCAGTTGGATTTGGTTAGTTACTCGTTTATTTGGTATGGCGTTTGTGCTGCTAACTTACTTTCAAGTAGGGCCGCATGCAATTAGCTCGGAGAATACCGGTTTATTAGTATTAAAAGATCTATTGCCAGTACTGTTCTCAGTTTTCATCTTAGCGGGTTTATTATTACCTCTATTACTAAACTTTGGTCTGCTTGAACTTGCAGGTACTTTATTGACAAAGATAATGAGGCCTGTATTTGGTGTACCAGGACGAAGTGCTGTAAATTGTGTGGCCTCCTGGTTAGGTGACGGAAGCGTAGGTATTTTGATGACGGCACGCCAATATGAAGATAAATATTACACTCAACGTGAAGCTGCAATCATCGGTACGACGTTCTCAGCTGTGTCTATCACGTTCTGTTTGGTGGTGATTGGCCAAGTTAAGCTTGAGTATTTATTTGCACCCTTTTATTTAACCGTCTGTTTGGCTGGCGTTGTTGCCGCGATTATTGTGCCGCGTTTACCCCCATTAAGGTTTAAAAAAGATATCTACATTGATGGTTCTGAGCCTGATGGTAATGCAGAGCTAGTCCCAGAAGGTAAAACTCTGTTTAAACACTCACTTGATGTTGCACTTGAAAAAGCTAAAAAAGCGCCAGGTTTTAAAGGTACATTGCAAGAGGGAGTTCATAATGCCTTGGATATGGTGTTTGCTGTGCTGCCTGTGGTTATGGCAGTGGGTACCTTTGCACTCATAATCGCTGAGTATACACCTATATTTCAGTATCTTGGTATGCCATTCGTGCCATTTTTAGAGCTTCTTCAAGTTCCTGAAGCAGAAGCCGCAGCACAAACAATAATGGTTGGTTTTGCTGACATGTTTATTCCTTCTATTTTAGCCGCAGGCTCAATAGAGAGTGATGTGACGCGATTTATTATTGCGGCTATGAGTGTAACGCAATTGATATATATGTCAGAAGTCGGAGCGCTATTATTAGGCAGTAAAATACCAGTAAATATCGTGGAATTATTTATTGTATTTATATTACGTACTTTAGTGACTTTACCGGTAATTGCCTTGATGGCGCATTGGTTAGTTGGCTAGCAGTTTAATGTAAATAAAAAGCCCTGATTTTTCAGGGCTTTTTTATATCTTAGCGCGGGGAGTATAGTTTAAAGCGGCGCGTCAATAAGTCTGATAGCTTCATTTGCTGGTAACGGCTTTGACTTTAAAAAGCCTTGGCCAAAATTACATTTCGTATTTTGTAAAATTGAAAGCTGTGCTTGAGTTTCAATTCCTTCTGCAACAACATCCAGTTCAAGGGAACCTGCAAGCGATAAAATAGCCTCGACTAAAGGGTTGGCGCTATCTTGTAAATTATCTATGAAGCTTTTGTCTATTTTAAGGACGTGGATAGGTAGTTGGTGTAGATAACCTAAAGCAGAATAGCCAGTGCCAAAATCATCCAAACATAATTTCACTTTCAAAGGCGCTAGGCCTTCAATAATTTCAGTAGCCAGCTCAAGGTTTTCAATCAAACCGGACTCTGTGATTTCGAGGCATAAGGAGCCTAATGGAAGCTGGTATTTATTGTAAAGACTGTGGATTTGCGATACAAAATCAAGGCTGGCAAAGTGCCTGGATGAAACATTAACGGTGATGCGTAAAAAGCGTTTGCCTTGCTTAGTCCAAGCGGCAATTTGTTTCGCTGCAAGATTGAGCAAGTGTAGATCTAGGTTTATTATTTGCCCTGTATGCTCAGCTACAGGAATAAAGTCGTTCGGTGACACAAACCCTTTGTTAGGATGATGCCAACGCACAAGCGCCTCAAAACCGATAACTTTACTTGTTTGTATTGAAAATATGGGTTGGTAGTAAAGCTCAAAGTCATCGTGCTCGATACCGTGCTGCAAGTCATTTTCAATATCAGCATGGGCTTTTAACTTTTTACGCATAGTGCCATTGAAAAATTTAACTTGTCCTCGGCCAGATGATTTAGCCTCATACATCGCTGCGTCGGCATGTTGCAATAATTTATAGGCCTTGTCTTTATCGCTATGGGTAAATGCAACGCCAATACTAGTGGATGCTTGTAACAAATGACCGTCGATATTGAGTGGTACATCAAGCGCTGTCGCAATCCTTTTCAATGCTTCGTTTACTTGATTTTTATGACTTATATTTTCCATAAATATAGCAAACTCATCGCCTCCTAATCGAGCAAATGTATCTGTACTACGCATCGTCTTTTGAATAGCCTTGCAAATAGTAACAAGGAAATGGTCACCCACTTCATGACCCAATGAGTCATTAATACTTTTAAAGCGATCAAAGTCTAAATAAAGCAAACAATGGCTGATTTTTTTTGTCGTTTGCGCGAGTTGCAAAATGGCATGTTGCATTTTTTCGATGAGTAATGAGCGATTAGCCAAGCCGGTAAGTTCATCATGTTGCGCTCTATATTCCAGCGTTTGCCGCGACAGTTGTCTGTCTATTGCCATACTAATTTGGCGACTAACATAGGTTAATATATCTCTATCATGTTCGCTGTAATGATATTGCTCTTGGTAGCTCTGTACCACAATAACTCCAGTGGTGTGATCATTAACAGTAAAAGGCACACCTAACCAAGACTCAGACGGCCTACCCACCATTTGAAAATGCCCAGCATCAATATATTGTTGGTATTCTTTTTTATTTAGTAGTAAAGATTGTTCTGCCGTGAGCAAGTAATAAGAAGCCGTATGTTTTAATTGCTGCTTTGAAATCTTTTTATGCGCATTAGAACGAACGCCTTCTTCGATAATATAAACAATTTCGAGTACATCGACATGTTTATCATATAAGCCGACCAAAAAGTTATCAGTGCGCAGTAAGTTGGTCATAATATTATGCAGTGACTCTAAAAAAGCATCCAAATCACTTGCTTGATAAGTTAAATTTGCTATTTGTAACAAGGTGGTTTCTAGCTTTTGCGCGTCATTTAACTGGTTTACGGTTTTTTGTAAATTATTTACTGTGCGTACTTGGTTGATTTTTGCACTCAAAAGATGTGCGACAGTCGTTAGTATTTCTAGGTGTGCATCGGTAAAATAATTACGCTTTGGGTGTTCGCAGTCAATAACCCCTAGTACTTTGCTTTTATAAATAAGTGGCACGCATAGCTCTGACATGGCGGGGCGGGCATCAGCAATATAACGCACATCAGCACTGACATCACCAATAATAACTGCTTGGCCAGTTGTTGCTACATAGCCAGTAATACCTTGATTAAACGGTATTGTATTGCGTTCAATGTAATAGTCGGCGGCGATAGCTGACACGCCCATAGCGGCGACTTCATTTAAAGTGTTTTGACTATGGTCGGCTAAATAGATAACGCAATCGACAAAACCTAATCGCTTTACTACTTGAGTTGTAACGTATTCAAATAATTCATCAAGTTTGTCTAGCTGTAATAAGCTGGATGAAAATTGGTTAATAATACTCAATTGCTCGGTTTTAAGCTCAAGCGCAGTGGGAATATCTACTATATTTGACATAGAAATTAGTCAGGAAACTGCTTCGTCATCATAATCATATTTACCACGTTAACTTAATATTAACCAAGGTACAAAGAAATAAGTCAAAATTACTTTTGGTTACTGTAAAAACTAATACACACTAAAGTTGCTTATAAATATCTATTTTTAGTCGCGATAATACTTTACTCGGGTTAGCCATATGCCTATGATCAACTAAATTCAGCCGTGGAACAAAGTAATGTCAAAGCAAGAAATTCAAAATACACCTACATTAACCCTAACTCGTCCAGATGATTGGCACGTACATTTGCGTGACGGTGATCAGCTACCTGATACAGTACGTGATATTAGCCGTTATATGGGACGTGCGATCATCATGCCTAACCTGGTTCCACCTGCAGTGTGCACTGATTCTGCGTTAGCGTATCGCAATCGTATTATGGCAGCAGGTCCGCAAGGTAACTTTGAGCCATTAATGGTACTGTATTTGACAGACAATACCGCTCCTGAAGAGATAAAAAAAGCGCATGCAACGGGTAAAATAGTTGCTGCTAAAGTATACCCAGCAGGTGCAACAACGAACTCCGACTCTGGCGTTACTTCAATGAAGAATATTTACCCAGTACTTGAGGCAATGCAAGAAGTTGGTATGTTGTTGCTTATTCACGGTGAAGTAACTGATTCATCGATTGATATTTTTGATCGGGAAAAAGTGTTTTTAGACACTATAATGACAGATGTTGTAAAAGACTTCCCGGATTTAAAAATTGTGCTTGAGCATATCACCACAAAGGATGCGGTGGATTTTGTTAATAATGCGTCTGATAACGTGGCTGCGACCATTACAGCTCATCATTTACTATACAACCGTAATCATATGTTAGTTGGAGGTATTCGCCCTCATTACTATTGCTTACCAATTTTAAAGCGTAATACTCATCAACAAGCATTAATTGAAGCGGCGACTAGTGGTAGTAAAAAATTCTTTTTAGGCACAGACTCTGCGCCGCATTATAAAAATAAAAAAGAGGCTGCATGTGGGTGTGCTGGTGCTTATACAGCTCATGCAGCTCTTGAGCTTTATGCTGAGGCGTTTGAGGACGCGGGTGCGTTAGATAAACTTGAAGGGTTTGCTAGCCACTTTGGACCTGATTTTTATGGCCTAGCAAGAAATACAGACACAGTCACTTTAATTAAACAGCCTTGGACAGTTCCTGCAAGCTACCCATTAGGCGGCGATCATGTTGTGCCAATTAAAGCTGAGTCTGTTATTGACTGGCAAGTAAAATAATTAACTGTAATTTAAATCACAGGTGCATTTTTTAGTCTTAAAATTAATCAGTTAAGCCGTATTTTACCTTTTAATTTACGGCTTATAAAATATTTTTTAATTAATAGAGCTAAAACGATTTTATTGTGTTAACCTTATCTTGCTTTGAGTTTTTGCGTATAGAATTTACGGTTATTGTGCGGCGTGTAAGGTTACCGGTTAATGGTTTTGCTTCTTCCTGTACTATACCCCAAAGATTTTTGGGCATTCACTCAGGGAGGATATAGCCAATCTGGCTGAATTTTAATTATTGACTTACAGGAAAATTTAGTATGTCAAACACGGTTACTGGTAAAGTTAAGTTCTTCAACGAAGCTAAAGGCTTTGGTTTTATTGAACAAGAAAATGGTCCTGACGTATTCGTACATTTCAGCGCTATTACAGGCTCAGGTTTTCGCACTCTAAGCGAAGGCCAACAAGTGTCTTTCGGCATCAAGCAAGGTCAAAAAGGCCCTGAAGCTGAGAACGTAGAAGTAGCATAATTTTAATTATGTGAACCTAAGTTCATCTTGGTGAAACAGGCTCCTGTTTCACCATAATTTCCCCTTTTTTATTCTACTTTTTCATTTTTACCACACCTTATTTCTAAAAAATTCTACTACATTGTTTATTTCTGTATCAAACGAAATAAATTAGGTATTCTATTAATCTCATATAAGCCAAGAGATTAGAATAGTTGTATTGAGCATTTAATTCATAACTATTATTCATTGCTATTTAGGTACTAATATTTACTATCCAATTTTAGTGTGTAGCAATCAACATAAGCTCATTAATACAAGGAACTATTCTTAATCTGGTTTACACTAGGCTAAGATAATAAAAATATATTAAGTAAAGGTTTATTACTGAATGAATACAACAAATGATCTACTAATTGTTGATGATCACCCAATGGTTTGTGCTGCAATTAAAACAGCATTGATCAAATCACCTTTCGTTAATGACATCTATGCAGTAGCAGATCAAAAGTCAGCACTAGATCATATAAAAAATTATCACTGTGAGCTTCTCATTCTTGATATTGAACTTGAGGAATCTGATGGTTTTAGCCTTTTTAAGCGTGCTTTACTCGAGGGATACAAAGGAAAGGTACTGTTTCTTTCTGCAAAACAAGATAAACACATTATTAGAACCGCAGCTAAACTAGGTGCGCAGGGCTTTATAAATAAAGCTGAGAGTTTAGAAGATATAACTTCTGCGGTTGAGCTTATCCTGAGAGGGTTTACGTTTTTTCCTCAAGACGATTTACTCATTAATGAGAAAGACATTGACCAAATTTTAACGCATAGGGAGCTAACAGTAATGAGTTACCTGGTTGAGGGACTTTCTAATAAGGATATAGGCGAAAAACTGTTTATCAGCAATAAAACTGTCAGCACGTATAAGACTAAAATTTTCGAAAAGCTTGGAGTCGACTCTGTGATTTCACTTGCTAAATTAGTAAATAACGATCCTCATTCAAAAAAACTGTAAATATCAATTCACGTTTAAGTAAAAAGTGTAATTTTATACGGGAAACAATCCCAGTTTTTATAATGTTAGCTGAATAAATACGCTTTTTTACTGAATGATTACTCTAGACTAAATTTTTCTTGAAGTTTTTTCCATCATTTCTAGCCCATCACAAAATGTTACATTTATGTTTTTTATTTAAAATTCACTTATAAAACCGTTACTACTAGTGGGGTTTGCATAAAGTTGCCATTCAGCATTGTTACTATTGTGTTAACCCTCTGTTTTTTTGAATTTAGTTTCTATTCTTATTTGTTATTTATTTACGTTTTATTCGAAACATCAAGTTGACAGCGTGCATTGCATTTAGCATTATTGGAGGGTTGATATCTATTAAAAGATATCAGGGTTGTCTCCTTCGGGAGGTAATTAAATTATAAAAGTAACATTACTTAATTGGTTGGGAACTATGTCTGTTAAAATCAGAAAGAGTCTTGTAGCAACTGCGTTGGTTGGCGCTTTTGCATTCGCAAGCAGCAATGTGATTGCAGATCCTTTGAATGACGTGCAAAAAGCAGGTCAACAAATTCAAACGGCTGCGGTTAAGTCTCAAACTAAAATTGACAACGTATACGGTCAAACTCAAGAGCTTATCGCTGAGTACCGTGGCATTGTTGATGAAACTGAGCTTTTGAAAGTATACAACGATCACGTTGCACGTTTGGTCGCAGACCAAAATGCACAAATCGAATCGTTTGATCGCCAGATTGCGACTATCGACAACACTAAACAAAACGTTGTGCCTTTGATGTATCGCATGATCGATACGCTTGAGCAATTCATCAAAGCGGACGTTCCGTTTAACATTGACACTCGTTTAGCGCGTGTTGAGAGATTACGTGAAACAATGGTTTCTTCTTCTGTAACAACTTCAGAGAAATTCCGTCAAGTACTAGAGTCATACACTATTGAAGCTGCTTACAGCTCACTAGTTGCGGCTTCTCAAGGTACGCTTGAAATCGATGGTAAAAGCATCAATGTTGATTTCGGCCAGCTAGGTCGTATCACTTATGTTGCACAGTCTTTCGACTTAAAGCATGCGTGGGTTTGGGATAACAACACTAAACAGTGGAAAGAATTAGGTGAAGAGTACCTAAAACCTGTTAAAGAAGTTATTCGTATGGCGCGTAAGCAAGCGACATTAGAACTTGTTAAACTACCTATCTTTGGCGCGGAGTAATCAATAATGAAGAAACTATTTAAAGGTTTTGCTGTTGCAGCAGTACTGTCTGTTTCTGCAGGTACCGCGTTAAATGCACATGCAAATACTGATGCTTTAGATAAAATCCTAGAGCAAGTAAAGCAAGAGCGTATCTCTGAAGGCAAAATCAATAAGCAACGTGAGCAAGAGTTCCTTTCAGCTCGTGCTGATAAGCAAGCGTTACTTAATAAAGCGAAAAGCCAGTTATCGGCTGAAAAAGCACGTGGCGATCGTCTAACTAAAGAATATGCACAAAACGAAAATACTTTAGCGGAAAAAGAGCAAGCTCTTCAAAACGCTCAAGGTACGTTAGGTGAGATGTTTGGTGTTGTACGTCGTGCAGCTCAAGATGCAATCGGTTCTATCGAAGCATCACTTGTATCTGCTGAAAAGCCAGGTCGTGCTGAAATCTTACGTTCACTAGCAGCAGCTAAAGAGCTTCCTACAGTTCGTGAACTAGAAGAGCTTTGGATTGCACTACAAACTGAAATGACTGAGTCAGCGAAAGTTTCTACATTTGAAACTGAAGTTGCAGGTCTTGACGGTAACTCTTCTGTGAAGAAAGTAACGCGTATCGGTAACTTTAACTTAGTTACAGACGACGGTTACCTAATCTATTCACCTGAGACTAAGTCTATTCAACCTTTAGGTAAGCAACCAGACGGTTTCATCCTTGCAGGTATTGATGATTTAGCTGCTACATCTGCTGATAGCTATGCAGGCGTATACGTGGATCCTACACGTGGTGCTATCTTACGTATCAATACACAGAAGAAGTCACTGATGGAATATTACCATCAAGGTGACGTAGTTGGTTATATCATCACTGCTTTATTAGCATTTGGTCTATTAATCTTCTTAGTTCGTTTTGTTGATTTAACTATCACTACGAGCAAAATTAAGAGCCAACTTAAAAATGTGTCTACACCAAACGGTAACAACCCACTGGGTCGTATCCTTAAAGTGTATCAAGAGAACAAAAACCAAGACGTTGAAAACCTTGAGCTTAAGCTTGATGAAGCGATTCTTCGTGAAACGCCTCGCATTGAAGCTGGTATCAACATCATCAAAATCCTTGCTGCAATCGCGCCACTACTTGGTCTACTAGGTACGGTAATCGGTATGATCTTAACGTTCCAAACAATCACATTGTTCGGTACAGGTGATCCGAAGATCATGGCAGGTAACATCTCTCTAGCACTTGTAACTACTGCGCTAGGTCTAATTGCTGCATTACCACTTATCCTTCTTCACGCTGTTGTAGCGGGTCGCAGTAAGTCGGTATTACACATCCTTGATGAGCAAAGCGCGGGTATCGTTGCTACTCACGCGGAGAAGGAGAAAGCCTAATGCTAGTCCTGATGGAGATCTGGGAATCTATCAGGGATTTTGTTGGCACAGGCGGCCAGGTATTATACGTGGTCGCGATAGCACTCTTTCTTATGTGGGTTTTAATGATTGAGCGCTATTGGTTCTTACTTTCTGAGTTTCCTCGTATGACGAAGGAAATTGTAGGAAAGTGGGATGCCCGCCAAGACACTACGTCTTGGTACGCACACAGAATCCGTGAAGCATGGATTTCTGAAGCGTCTGAAAAATTAGATCAGCGTATGTTGTTGATTAAAACATTAGTAGCTATTTGTCCTTTAATCGGCTTACTGGGTACAGTAACGGGTATGATATCGGTTTTCGAAACCATGGCTACCCAAGGTACTGGTAACGCACGTTTAATGGCATCTGGTATTTCAATGGCAACAATCCCAACAATGGCTGGAATGGTTGCGGCACTATCTGGAGTTTTCTTTAGCTCACGCCTTGAGGCAAGAGCGAGAATGGTGAAAGCCAAACTTATAGATAGCATGCCTCATCACTAGAGAGAGAATTAAATATGGCACGTAAACAACGTTTTCGTGAAGAAGAAGAAGCAGCGGTAGATATGACGCCGATGCTTGACATCGTATTTATCATGCTTATTTTCTTTATCGTAACTACATCGTTCGTTAAAGAGGCTGGTATCGAGGTCAATAAACCAAAAGCGGCCCAAGCTACGAAGCAAAAAAATGCTAACATTTTCATTGCTATTCGTGACAACGGCGAGATCTGGATTGATAAACAACAAGTTGATGTTGAACGTGTTTCAGCAAAGATCGAAAGTTTATTAGCAGAACAACCTACAGATGTTGTAATTTTGCAGGCTGACAAAGATGCAAAACATGGCACTGTGGTTAAAGTTATGGACCAGATCAAAGCGACGGGTGACAACCTGAGAATTTCAATAGCTGGAGATCAGTAATGATTCGTTTTCTGTTTTCACTGATTGCAGGTGGGGCAGTTACTTTCGGCTTGTTCTACTTCATGGCCTTCCTCATCTCTGGTGGGGCTGACCGTAACACGGAGCAAAAAGAACAAATCGTAGTCGAAATTATGACGAATCCGCCTGAATCTAAGGTGCAGGAGAGGAAGCGTGTTCCGCCTCCGCCTCCACCACCGCCAAAGCAGCCGCCTAAACCGCAGCCGCCTCAGCCGGAAAACAACAACCCTAATCCGGGTGCTATGTCATTTAATATGGGTAGTATCGATGTGGGAAGTTCGGCTGGTGGCCTAAGTGGTCCAGGTGCATTCGGACGTGATGGTGATGCGACACCTATCGTTCGAATTGAACCAAAATATCCAACACAAGCGGCACGTGATGGTAAAGAAGGTTGGGTACAACTTTCATTCTCAATTGATGAATTGGGTGGGGTTACAGACGTTGAAGTAATTGACGCAGACCCTAAACGTATTTTTGATAGAGAAGCTAAACGTGCACTGCGTAAGTGGAAATACCGTCCTAAAATTATTGATGGTAAACCACAAAAGCAAGTTGGTTTACAAGTTCAGCTAGACTTTAAACTTAACCAAGGCAACTAAGGAGGCAAGTAATGAGAAATTTATCTAAAGTAACAGCACTTGCGGTACTTATGTCTCTCTCGGGTGCGGTGATTACTGCACCAGTTTTAGCCGCGCCAGATTACGCCAAGATTGAAGAGCGTAAGAAAGCAAAAACTAAAATCATGGGTGAGCGCACTGGTAAAAAAGTAGTTAAAGCATTTGATTTGTATAATGAAGATAAGCTTGATGAAGCAATTGCTATGCTTAAAGAGCTTGACCCTTCAGATGACTTTGACAAGGCAACAGTTAATCGCTACCTAGGTAGTATGTATGGTCAAAAAGAGCAGTATAAAACTGCGATTAAGCACCTAGAATTAGCTGTAGCCCCTGATGTTCTAAACTTTGCTGATCAACAGCAAGCTTTAAAAACATTAGGTGATATGTATGCTGGTACTGAGCAGTTCAAAAAAGCTAAAGAAGCTTACGTTAGATGGATGGATTTTACTGGTGAAGAAGATGCAACGGTTTATACCCGTATTGCTCAAGCTAATTACCAGTTAGAACAATTCCGTGATGTTTTTGAGCCGGCAGATAAAGCAATTAAACTTCAAAAAGAGCCAAATAAAGGCCCTTACCAACTTAAGTTAGGTTCGTATTTTGAACTTAAAGACTATAAAAATATGGTTAAAGTTGGCGAAGAAATTGTACGTATCTGGCCTGACGATAAAAAAGCGTGGGTAAGCTTAGGTAAGTACTACCTTCAAACGGAAGACTATAAAAAAGGTCTTTCAACAATGGAAGTAGCTTACAAAAATGGTTATTTTGAAGCTGAAGTTGATTATAAAGTTTTATCTAACTTCTATTCTTTGAATGAAATTCCTTTCAAGGCTGCAAAAATCCTTGAAAAGTCTATGAATGATAAGATTGTGAAGCGCAATAAACAAAATGTCAGCGCAGTAGCCAGTAACTATCATCGCTCAAAAGATATTGAAAAAGCAGCTAAGTTCTATGAAGAAGCCGCTAAGTTTGATGACGACGCTGAACTTTACCGTAAAGCAGGTTCATTATTACTTCAGTCGCAAAATTATAGTTCTGCCGTTGTTCGTTTGAACAAAGCTCTGGAATTAGGTTCTGATAAAAAAGGAACTATATACACAGATTTAGCAGAAGCCTATTACTATCAAGAAAAGTATAAGCAAGCTTATGCTGCAATTGTAAAAGCTATGGATGACCCACGCACACGTAAGTTTGCTAAAGGTTGGTCTACATATATTAAAGATAAAGCCGCTCGCAACGGTGTTAAAATTTAATTTATAACGCTTTTCAATTTAAAAAGCCCCTATGGGGCTTTTTTTATACCTAATATAAACATATAAAATTATACAGTTTCTCAATTTATAAGCTTCATTTGGATAAAAAATGATTAAAAATCTAGCAGTTAGCATATTGGTTTTATTACTCTGGGGTTGTAGTGAACCCGAGTTAAAATATTCGAGCATAGAGCAAATAGATCAGCAAATTAAAATACAGAATGTATTACTACAGCCGAATAAAACACCTATGTCTGTTAGAGCAATCAAGCTTGCTCAACTACCCTTTTCAGAGCAGTATTTAGAACAACGTCATACTATTTATAAATCATTAAGAGCGTTGACGTTGGATGAAAATACACAACAATTAGCTGATTATTTAAGCATCAGTGAGCGCTTTCCTGCGCGCTATTTTCCATGGCCGTCTCAGGTAAATGTGGTTGAGAATATGCTAAAGAGTGGTATGCCACAGCAGCAAATTTCCGATTGGATTGATTTTACAGCCGAACAACTCTCATTGGGTTTACAAAGCAAGCTTAAGTTAAATAAAATAGAATTGGCAGAATTTCACTTACGTTTGACTGAGCTTAAAAGTCGGGATGATTTATCTGAAGGCTTAACTAAGTCTTTAAATAGCTTTAATACGTATTTACAGCAATACACACCAAGAGGCAGTGTTGGTTTGCATGGCTTACCAAATGGCTCATCTTGGTATCAAAGTAAGCTCAATTACTTTGCGGGTAAAACCGATGCTCCTTTAAAGTGGCTGGTTAAAATTCAAAAAGAGTTAGCAAACATCGATAATATACCGTTCACATTGACATTACAGCAAGAACATCGCCAGTCAGTGTTAGAGCAGTGGCTTGAGAGTAAACCGCTTGATATGGCCTCGGGGTATGACTGGTCACAAGGTTATTATAATTTACCTGTGTCTACATCACGTGCTCTTCAAAGTATGTCCGATGATGAAAAGTACTTTTGGTTGGCAATGATGGAAACCGATATAGGAATTCACTATCATGCATGGACGTTGCAACAAGCAAAGGTTAATTTATCAAAAAGGTTAAACTTATCATCAGAATCAGCACAGTATTTAGTACATGATATTGTTTTTTATCCTGCGTTTAGCTTTTCTTTTGCAAGTTTATTGAAAGTGGATTAACTAGCGTTAGTCTGGTTCACAATTTCTACAGCGTTGATTAGCAGGATCTGCTAAAAGACGCTGTGCATCAATTTTTTCTTCACAGTCACAGCAATACCCATACTGACCTATCTCAATCTGACAAATTGCTGCCTCTAATTTTTCTAAACGAAGTATAAGCTCACTGTATTCTGAGCCCAGTTGTTTCTCTGCTAATTCTAGCCAATGTTCAGGACTGCTTGTTTCAAGAGTAAGTAGAAGTGAATGATGGGCTAGGTTATTTGATTGTGCGAGAGCCGCCAATAGAGATTGACGCTTTAAAGCAAGCTCACTATTTAAACGTTCTAAAATTTGCTGAGATTGGTACATGGTTGGCCTTCCTCACTGAATAATGAAAGTATTATCCATAAATTCAGTGAAGCGAAATATGATATGTATCAATTTAGGGTGCGATTGCGTATTTTTTTAGTACATCTGCGACATCTTCTTTGGTTTTTAAACGTCTAATCTCATCAAATAAAGCATGTGCTTGTTGATACTCACGTTTCAAATAACCGAGCCACTGCTTGGTACGGGATGCAAAATATTTCTCATCTTTAGTTGGGTCATGATGCATCGATGAATGAATTATATGATAAAGAATGTGTTCCCATTGTAAACCTTGGTACTGCTCACCATTAATCTGTGCTTTAATCTTTTTTGCCAAATCAGGATGTGAAAGTGCACCTCGTCCAAGCATGAGATCAGTACAGCCACTTCTTTGTTGACATAACAATGCATCTGATATTTGCCATATTTCGCCATTGGCTACAACGTCAATTGCTTTACCTTCAATTAGTGGAGGAATTTTTTCCCAATAAGCCGGTGGGTTGTAGCCATCACGTTTGGTGCGAGCATGAATAGCTATACTGTTTGCACCTGCACTAACAACAGCATCGACAATTTCTTGGCTATTACTGTCATCATCAAAGCCTAAACGAATCTTGGCACTAACTTGGTGATCCTTTGGCACAGCTTCACGTACAGCTTTAATAATTTCATACATGTGCTCAGGATCTTTCAAAAGCACTGCGCCGCCTTTGCTGCGGTTTACTGTTTTTGCTGGGCAGCCAAAATTTAAGTCTACGCCATGAGAACCCAGCTCAATGACCTTAACTGCATTTTCTGCAAGTGCCTCAGCAACTTGACCTAATAATTGGATACGTACAGGTGTGCCGGCTCGAGTAAAGCCATTATTTTGCAATTCAGGGCAGTAGCGATTAAATACTTTATCAGGTAAGCAAGCATCAATTACTCTGACAAATTCAGTTACGCACAAATCAAAGCCACCAATATCGGTAAGTAATTGGCGCATTTTAAAATCGACTACGCCTTCCATTGGTGCTAATACTAATCTCATTGGGTGTAACTTTATTTGTAAAACTGGTGGCGTAGTTTACCTTGTCCGCCTAAATTGATAAATCACTAATAGCTTTATGTGTACAATAAAAATAATATTATTTCTGTCTTTTGTGAAAGTTATTCTTTTATGCAGGGTCTATTAAGTATACCCGTTGAGTAAAAATAGAGAGTCTGATTATGAACACAGTAAAAAATAATTCAATCGCATTAACATTAGGTGCAGTAGTGATCACTGGTGCAAGTTTAATATCAACAGATGCACAGGCAAACCCTTTTGAGTATCAAGAACTTGTTACAGGTTATCAAGTGGATGCCACGGAAGGTAAGTGTGGTGAAGGAAAATGTGGTGGTGATGCAAAGACAAAAAACGCCAAAGCTAAAACTGAAGGTAAGTGTGGTGAAGGAAAGTGCGGTGGCGATGCTAAAACAAAAAATGCTAAAGCTAAAACCGAAGGTAAGTGCGGTGAAGGGAAATGCGGTGGTGATACTAAATCAAGCGATAAAAAAACTAAGAAAGAAGGTAAATGTGGTGAAGGTAAATGTGGCGGTAGCCACTAATCACTTTGCGATAGCATTAAGTTAATTCTATTAAAAAGGCCTTTGCGGGCCTTTTTAAATTAGGGAGTATCTATGGCAATAGCTAATAAAGATGAATTTGGTATGGTAGGGCTTGGTTTACGCCGAGAAATGTTGGATGAGCTCCTTGTTCACGTTCCAAAGCAAATTGATTTTATGGAAGTTGCCCCTGAAAACTGGCTTAAATTAGGAGGGCGTTTTAAAAAGCAATTTAAGTCATTAACCAACGACCATCATTTTGTATGCCATGGCTTATCACTCTCGCTTGGTTCACCCGCGCCCCTTGATATTGATTTCGTCAAAGCGTTGAAAAACTTTTTTATCGATCATGGTATTAAGCGTTATAGCGAACACCTAAGTTACTGCTCAGGCGCAGGTCATATGTATGACTTAATGCCGATCCCCTTTACTGAACAGGCAGTTAAGCACGTTGTATCAAGAATTAAGCAAGTACAGGATATTCTTGAACAACAAATTACGATTGAAAACGTTTCATATTATGCAGCGCCAGGCCAAGAATTAACTGAACTTGAGTTTACCAACGAAGTTTTAGAACAAGCTGATTGCAAACTTTTGCTTGATGTAAATAATATTTACGTAAACTCAGTCAACCACGGTTATGACGCACTTGAATTCTTACAAGGATTACCTTGTGAGAGAGTTGACTATGGTCATGTGGCGGGGCATTACAATGAGGCTGATGATTTGATTGTAGATACACATGGTGCTGATGTTATAGATCCTGTCTGGCACCTTTTAGATAAAGCATATGAAATTCATGGTGTATTTCCTACGCTATTAGAGCGTGACTTTAATATTCCGGCTATGGATGTGTTAGTCAAAGAGCTTGATATTATAAACCAGTTGCAAGCTAAGCACGGTGTAAATAAACAAAAGCGAGCTTAACATTATGAGTTTTCAAGACATTCAAAATACCTTTATGGCGCATATTCGCCAACCTTCAAACCAGCCTGCCCCTGAAGGGATTGAAGACCGTCGTATGGCTATTTATCGCGATTTATTTTTTAATAATATTGAAGGTTTTATTTCATCTGGTTTCCCAGTTTTAAAAACATTGTATTCAACGTCTGATTGGAATACGTTGATAAGACGTTTTTTTGTTGAACATGATTGTTCATCACCATACTTTTTAGATATAGCAGGGGAGTTTATTAACTACCTCAGTCATGGGTATGTAAAAACAGCGACAGATCCGGTTTTCATGATTGAGTTGGCGCATTATGAATGGGTGGAGCTTGATGTGTCTATTTGCCAACAAGATGACTGTGAGATTTTAATCGACACAGCACTTGCTGTAACGCCTTTGTATTTTAGCCAAACAGCACGTAATTTAAGCTATCAATTTGCGGTTCAACAAATAAGTGTTGATCACCAACCGGTAGCACCAACCAGCCAACCAAATTACTTTGTTGTTTATAGAGACCTTGACGATGAAGTACATTTTTTGACAACTAACCCGATGACTGCGCTTTTGTTATCGTTGATAGAAGCGTCACCAGCGATTTTGTTTGATCAACTTTGCCATCAGGTTATTCAACATGCACCTCAGTTTAGTTATGAGCAAGTTAGTATTGGGGCTGATCAAACATTACAAGCGATGGCTAAAAAAGGTGTGATCGTGACAAAAAATCAAGCTTAAAGGCTTTAATGATTATTTTACATGGACTATTATGTGCGCTTTAAAATGTCGCGCTTAATAAAGGTAGTACCATGTCAGAAGATAAAGATTTTAAAGACCCGTTTAATGCAATGTATTTCCTAGCATTTTTAGCAATTTTTGTTGGGATTGGCTGCTTGAACGCAATTTTGGGCTGGATAACTACAGTTTCTTAATTTGTTTATAAGTTATGGGCTGCTATTGCGGCCTTATATTTTAATTAGTTAACTTCTTACCGACAATCCATATTTCTAGTGTTATAATTGCTGGCTTTGTAATATAAACAATCAAACAGCTTAAATTATGACTACTCCTTCTATTATTAAAGACAGCATTACCACTATTGCAGATTACCCGAAAGCGGGCATTATGTTTCGCGATGTAACTACGTTAATGGCTGACCCTGCAGCATTCCAAGCTACAATCAACGAATTCATAGACGCCTATAAAGACCAAGGTTTTACTAAAATCATTGGTACAGAGTCGCGCGGCTTTATTTTTGGTGCACCACTTTCATACGCATTAGGCATTCCGTTTATTCCAGTACGTAAGCCAGGTAAATTACCTCGCGCTGTTATTTCTCAAGATTACCAACTTGAATATGGCGAAGATGTGCTTGAGCTTCATACAGACGCGATAGTACCTGGCGATAAAGTCCTTTTAGTTGATGACTTATTAGCTACGGGTGGTACGATTGAAGCAACAGCAAAATTAGTCAATAAGCTTGGTGGCAATGCAACTGATGCTGCCTTTGTTGTCTCGTTACCAGAACTAGGTGGTGAGCAACGCATTGAGAAAATGGGGATTAACATCCTTAAATTGGTTGAATTCGAAGGCGAATAATTAAATGAGTTACCAAGTCCTAGCGAGAAAATGGCGTCCTCAGACCTTTCACGAATTGGTCGGTCAGTCACATGTGAAACAAGCGCTTGTTAATGCGTTAACACAAAACCGACTGCACCATGCTTATTTATTCACTGGGACTCGCGGAGTGGGTAAAACCACCATCGCACGTATATTCGCTAAAAGCTTGAATTGCGACGAAGGTATTTCGTCTGAACCTTGTGGCCAGTGTAGTAGCTGTAAAGATATCGAATCTGGCCGCTACATCGATCTGCTAGAAATAGATGCTGCTTCTCGAACAAAGGTCGAAGATACCCGTGAAATCCTTGATAACGTGCAATACGCACCAACTCGCGGCCGTTATAAGGTTTACCTTATCGATGAAGTGCATATGCTTTCTAAGCACAGCTTCAATGCGTTATTAAAAACCCTTGAAGAGCCACCGGAACACGTAAAGTTTTTACTTGCGACCACTGATCCACAAAAATTACCGGTGACTATTTTATCGCGTTGTTTACAGTTCAACCTAAATGCATTGTCGCAATCTGAAATCTTGCAACAACTTGAGTACGTGTTGGGCGAGGAGCAATTGAGTTTTGAAACTCAAGCATTACAAATTATAGCTAAAGCCGCTGATGGCAGTATGCGCGATGCGCTTAGCCTGACCGATCAAGCTATTGCCCAAACCAACGGCAATATACAATACCAGTCAGTGCAAAACATGTTGGGCTTAATGGATAACCATTACAGTCAACATTTGTTAGCTGCGTTACTAGCTCAAGATGGGGCCTTGTTAATGACCCAAATAGAGCAAATTGCGAGTCAAAATCCACAATATAATGCCCTCCTTGATGATTTAATTGGCTTAACACACCTTATTCAGTTAACTCAGTTAGTGCCCGATGCAGCTAAGCTAGATGAACATAATGCAGAGTTTATCCAGCAAGTAGCGCAAGCAAGTGACAGCCAACAAATTCAAATTTACTATCAGTTATTACTTAACGGTAAAAAAGATTTGCAATGGGCGCCTGAGCCACGTCTTGGTTTTGAGATGATCATGCTAAGGCTACTTGCCTTTGAGCCAGCAGGAATGACGTCTACACAAGCACCACCAAGCACAACGCAACCAATACAAAACAAAGCGGGGCGAGCTAGTGCACTTCGCGATATTATTAATAAAAATAAAGCGGTGCAGCAAAGTCCAAGTGTCGATACAAATAGTGATGTACAGTCATTAAGCCGTGATATTAATTCAGCTGATCAAATGCAGTCTGATAATAAAACGACAGCGGACAATCAAGTAGAGCAGCACAGCAATAATGAACAAGGTGTTGAACACGCATCAGCAGTAAAAAAAGTAGATGCAGCAGAGGCATCACCAAACACTGAAGTTACCCACAGTGATGAACACGTTCAACCCCAAAGTCAAGATGATGCCTATCAACAGCACAGCGACGCTGAACAGACTTTAGCGTCACAGTTTGATGACATTATGAGCAGCGCTGTAGATCAAGGCTTTAATGAGCATACTCATACAACACATGTTGAACCTGACGTTAATAGCCAAAATAGTGAACCGCACACCTCTATTGCACAACAAGAGTCACAAGCACAATCAGCCATAGCGCGCATCCTACGTGATAGAAATATATCTGGCGCAGGTAAGTTGTCTGGTGCGAATATTAAAAGTACGCAAACCACTGAGCAACCAGTTACGCATGCTGCGCAAAATAGCTCTAAACCTGAACCTCAAGCACCATTGGCTGAGTCACAGCCACAACAGGCAGCACAGCGGCAATCAGCGACTATCGATGCGCCACCTTGGTCGAATGATGACCCAGGCCAAACCGTAAAAAAGCCAGCGCTCCCAGAGACGGGGAGCCAAACGCGCTCAAATAATCAAGTCGTAACAAAAAAAGTAGACTTTAAAGAAAAGCATCAAACAATTACTGAAAATTTAGCGCCTGAGTTACTTGAGCAAATTAACCCACAAAAAAAGCCTGAAGTGGTTACACAAGAGCCTAGCATTCCAGTTCCTGATGACTTTCAAAGCCCAATTAGTGAAATCCGGTTTGCTCATCAACAAGATGAATGGGCTTATTTAATCAAGCGAATGGGTCTAGGTGGTAGAATGCGCCAATTTGCGTTGCATTCTATTTTTACCAAACAAGGTAACAATTTACATATCGACGTGGATGAGTCACAAAAGCACCTTGATACACCAATGCTAAGACAAAAGCTCGATGCAGCACTTTCAAGTATTTATGAGCATAACGTCACACTCAGTATTAATTTTGCTCAAGGGGTTATTGACTCACCGTATTTAATTCAGCAAAAAATTGATGTAGGCCGTCACCAGCAAGCAATTGATGTGATTACCTCAGATGAAAATATAGTGCAATTTCAGCAGCTATTTTCAGCAATTATTGACGAAAACAGTATTCAGGCATTGTAATTAGTTACAATAGCCCTTATCTTCATGACAATTAAAGATTACACAAAGAGAGAGAATTATGTTTAAAGGTGGAATGGGTAACATGATGAAGCAAGCGCAGCAAATGCAAGAGCGCATGCAAAAAGCCCAAGACGAAATCGCCACTATGGAAGTAGTTGGTGAAGCCGGCGCAGGTCTGGTAAAAGTAACCATGCTTGGTAATCACAATGTACGCCGCGTTGAGCTTGATGAAAGCTTAATGGAAGACGACAAAGACATGATTGAAGATTTACTTGCCGCAGCGTGTAATGACGCAGTTCGCCGTGTAGCAGACGAAACGCAAGAGCGCATGGGTAAAGTAACTGGCGGTATGCAATTACCACCAGGTATGAAAATGCCGTTTTAAGGTAATCGATGCAACTTTCACAAAGTTTAAGCCAACTCATTGAAGCACTGCGTTGTCAGCCGGGCATAGGCCCAAAATCAGCACAGCGTATCGCGTTTCATTTACTTGAGCGCGACCGTAAGGGTGGTACGCAACTTGGTAATGCACTGACCAAAGCGATGAGTGCTGTAGGGCATTGTCAGTCATGCCGTACTTTTTCTGAGCAACCACAATGTGAAATCTGTTTAAGCCCAAAACGTCAAGATAGCGGCATTTTATGTGTGGTTGAATCACCCACTGATGTACTAGCCATTGAGCAGACTGGGCAATATAAAGGTTTATACTTTGTGTTAATGGGGCACTTATCACCAATTGATGGTATTGGCCCGAATGAAATTGGCCTTGATATTCTTGAAAAAAAATTAAGCCAAGGCGGCATTAATGAAGTGATTTTAGCCACCAACCCAACAGTTGAAGGCGAAACAACCGCGCATTATATTGCCCAGCTTTGTCATCGCTATAAAGTGGAAGCATCACGTATAGCCCATGGTATTCCAGTCGGTGGAGAGCTTGATTTATTAGATGGCATGACCTTAATGCATGCATTTTCTGGCCGAAAAGCGGTTAGTCAAGAATAGACTTTATGCTTAACTAAAAAAGCCCGCGCTTATTGATAATGAGCGCGGGCTTTTTTATTTACTTTGTTTTGATTTAATAAGAAACCTTTTTTAATTTATCCCTTGAAGTTCGAACGACGCGCCCCATGGTAATCCCCCAAAAAATAATAGAAGCCAAATGTAGAATTTTCACTTATTGTAAACACAGGAGGCAATAGCAAAAAAGTGGCAAAGGCTTCTGAACCTATACGCCAAAACTGTATGATGAAAATGAGGAAGTTGCAGCGTTGCTATTGGATTTAAGCCAGCGTCAGCGAAATTTGGGGGGCGGTTTATGTTTTTATATTTACGCAATGTTAAAGGTTACATGTGGAATCATAAGCGCGTTAGGGCGTAACTACCTATTTCTCGAAAGGTGAATACCAGCCCGATCCAGAACAAAAATTATTTTTACAGCAACGTGGTGTTAGTTTTGAAGATACACCCGTTGTTGAAGTATTAGGAGTAGGGCACATGTCTAAAACTACGCAGAACACATTAAATACCGAAGATGAAACAAGTTTATCTTATTGGATTACGATTTTTGGTAGCGAGCAAGATGCTATTTCTGTGGCAAACGTTTTTTACGATACACTAAACGCTGATTTATCAGGCCTTGTAATAGCCGCTGAACATAAAGACTTAAATAAATGTGAAGCGTTGTTACATAAAATTAAGGGCTCTATCATGGTGGTAAAAATTGATCATCTACGTATTAAAATTGAAACTTGCGAAGAAAGTATATCAAATAAGAAACAAATAAATAATAGTGTATTTACATTAATCCAAGAGCTTTTAATGTTGAATAGGTCAGTGAAAGTGTGGCTTGATTAAATAATATAATAGTGGCTTGGATTAATTTTAAAAATGCGCTTATAATTTACTTGAATCTATTATCTAATTTAAACTTATCAACGTAGTGAGAAAAAAATGAAAGAAATACGATCATTTATTAAAAGTGCAAGTTTAACTGATTTAGAAAAAGCACAATCTCTAATTGAAAATGCCATTGCTAAATATACACAGCAGCAGCAAGCTAAGCAGGAAGTGTTAGATTTATTAAAAGAAAAGGGCTTAACGTTAGATGATCTACAAGATATAGCGGGTGATAAGCGTACTAAAGTTATGCCAAAGTACCGCATCGAGTTTGAAGGAAAAATAGTCGAGTGGACTGGACGTGGTAAACGCCCTAAAGCATTTCAAGGTGTAGAGCTCACAAAGCATCTAGCATAAAAGTCGATATGCCCGTTAATATGCCAATGATCAAGTCATTGGCTTTTTTGTTTAAGTAGTATCGATGAGTTATATATTAAGGCCTTATCAACAAGAGGCTGTAACGCGTACAGTTTCCCACTTCAGAAAGACCAACGATGCTGCATTGATTGTGTTACCAACAGGTGCAGGTAAAAGTTTGGTTATCGCTGAACTCGCGCGCATTGCAAAGCAAAAGATTTTGGTGTTAGCGCATGTTAAAGAACTAGTTGAACAGAATGCTGAAAAATATACTAGCTTTGGTCTTGAGGCGAGTATATTTTCAGCAGGCTTGAAACAAAAATCATTAGCTAACCAAGTGACGTTTGCCAGTATTCAGTCTTTATCACGCAACCTAGATAAATTAAATGAGCACTATTCATTAGTGATTATTGATGAATGTCACCGTGTTAGCGATGATGATAATAGTCAGTATGCAAAAGTTATAGCTGCACTGAAGTCATTTAATCCAAAGTTAAAAGTATTAGGTTTGACAGCGACGCCATTTAGGCTGGGTATAGGTTGGGTATATCATAAGCATTATCATGGGTTTGTTAGAGGGAATAATGAAAGCCCATTTAAAGCATGTATATTTGAACTACCGTTAAGGTATATGATTAAAAATCAGTATCTGACTCCACCAAAAGAAGTGGATGCTGCATTAAGTCATTATGATTTTTCTTCGTTAACGAGTGACTCATTTGGGCGTTATAACCAAGACGATTTAAATAATTTACTTAGCGCTAATACACGAGCGACGAAGTCTATTTGTAATGATATTTTAACTCTAAGTAACAAGCGTAAAGGGGTGATGATATTCGCTGCAACTGTACGTCATGCGCAGGAAATTTTAAGCTATTTTCCTGCTGAGCACAGAGCCTTAATTACAGGTGAAACTAGCGCTGAACAAAGAGATAGATTTATTGCCGCATTTAAAAGAAAACAACTAAAATTTTTAATTAATGTATCAGTATTAACTACTGGATTTGATGCACCCCATGTTGATTTTATTGCTATTTTAAGGCCCACAGAGTCTGTCAGCCTCTATCAGCAAATTGTCGGTCGTGGGCTACGGCTCAGTGAAGGTAAAGACGATTGTTTAGTGATTGACTATGCAGGAAATGGCTTTGATCTATTTTACCCAGAAGTAGGTAATAAAAAGTCACAAAGTGATAATGAGCCAGTTCAGGTACTTTGCCCCGGCTGCGGATTTGCTAACATCTTTTGGGGTAAAACGGATAGCCAAGGTAAAGTGATTGAACACTTTGGCCGGCGTTGCCAAGGTTTAATAGAATCAGATGACGATTCTGAGCAATGTGATTATCGTTTTAGGTTTAAAGAGTGTGACCAGTGCGGAGCACAAAATGATATTGCCGCAAGACTATGCCAAACATGTGATGCAACTCTTGCAGATCCTGATGACAAATTACGCGCAGCGTTAAATTTAAAAGATGCCTTAGTATTGCGTTGCAGCGGTTTGAGTGTGCAGGCACTGAATTCTAATAGTGATATTATTAAATTAACCTATTTTGATGAAGATGGCGCTAGTTGTGATGAAATATTTGATTTTTCTCATCCAGGAGCCCGTTATATATTTAATAAACAGTTTGGCATACGTACTTCACAAGGGCGAGCACCTATTGAGTATAAAACGGCCAATGATGTAATTGCAGATGAACTTAATTTAACTGCACCTGATTTTGTTATTGCGCGAAAAAATAAAAAGTATGGCTGGAAAGTGGCCGATAAATTATTTGACTATCAGGGGAATTTTAGAAAAGCTAACCAGTTAAGTCGCTAAATACTTAACTGGTTTAAATATTTGGGTATAAAGCTTATTCGCTTTCTAAGCCCCACCCATCACCATAGCCATTATGACCATTTGCGATGCTTTCTAAATACTGCTCAGTTTGACCCAGTAAGGTGTGATCTGGCACCATTTGAACTTGTGTAACTACTTCCCAGATACCGGTATCTTTACATTGTACAAGCTCAGTACTTGGCGCTAAGTCATCTTCACTAATTATGTTAGCAAACTTTTCAGCTTCTATTTTTTGTTCAAATAAAATGTAGAAATCAATTTTGTGCATTTGTGCTAAATCAATACCAGCATCAGCTATTTCAGTTAGTAATTGACCATTGTCGTCATCAGGAAATTGCATTTAGAAACTCTATAATAATATCTCAAATTCGTTATCGCTATTGTAACCAAAATAAAGCAATTAAGCGTACTAATTTTCACATTTGAGTTGCTGTGTCACGGCACTGGCTTGTGGTATTATTTAATCTCATTAAAGTTAACTTGTTTTTAGTAAGGAAATTACTTGCCTAGTCGAATATTTACGCTTATTGCAGTCGTATTCTTTTTTATTTCAAGCAATTTAGTTGCTGCATCCAATATTGTAAAAAGTTATGAAATTAATGGTCTAAGTGGTGACCTTGAAAAAAATGTAGAGCTATATTTAAAGCAACTTGAAGGCGAAAAAGTAACGCGTACAGTACTCAGTCATGCTAAAAAACAAGTAGCTAGTAGTCTAAAGGCATTAGGGTATTATAAACCTGAAATTAAATTAGATTATATTTCACAGTCACAAGAGTTGGTTGCAACTATTGAGCGAGGTCCAGTCACTCGTATTGCCGATATTCGTGTGAATGTACATGGAGCAGGAAAAAATGACACTCAATTGATGGATGTTGTTAACAAAATAAACTTAAAACAAGGTGATATTCTAAATCACAGTCATTATGATGCGGCGCGAAAGAAAATAGAAAGCCAATTATTGGAGCTAGGTTATTTTGATGTCAAATGGGAAGCTCATCAATTAGCTATTTCACTAAAATTAAATAGCGCGGAAGTCATTTTAACCTTTGATACTGGTACGAGGTATCAATTTGGTGAACTAATTTTAGGTAATGAAAGTCCAGCAGAAAAATACATTCGTTCATTAGCTAAATTCAAACAAGGCGAACCATATCAAGCTACAACAGTTTCTGAATATAACTTGTCATTATCTACGACCCCTTATTTTAATAGCGTGAGAGTTTATGCTGATATCGCCAATCGAGCAAATCAACAAGTACCAATAAACATAGATGTACTACATAAACCAGAAAACAGTTTTGAAGTTGGGGGAGGGTTTGACACTGACTTAGGACCGAAAGTAAGGTTCAAATGGTCTAAGCCCTGGATCACAGAAAATGGCCACTACCTTGAAAGTAACTTAAATGTCTCCGAACGTCAGCAGGATATCTCTTTGGGTTATACCATTCCTGTGGATGACCCCAATGATGATTTATGGCGTTATTCAGTCGGTTATAAACTTGAAGATGAATTAACTGATGATATTTATAGCAAAATATTTACAGCACAATTACAGCGCCAATGGCTAACGGAGAACGACTGGGTGCGTACAGCATTTATCCGTCGTGACTATGAAACGTATCGTTTAGGGGATGATGAACAAAGTTCTAAAATGTTAATGCCGGGCATTAGTTATGCTAAAAAAGACACTAAAGGTGGCACTACACCTTATTGGGGTGAGCAATGGCTAGTCTCAGCTGAATTTGGTTTAGAAGATGCGTTTTCAACAACAAATATAGTACGCGTGCAGCTGCAAAATGCTTGGCTACGTACATATATGGACAAGCATTTAGTATTTTTAAAAGCAAATGTGGGTGCAATGCTCGTTGATGATATAAATAACGTACCTTTATCACTTCGATTTTATGCAGGGGGCGATCAAAGTGTGCGAGGCTTTGCTTACGAATCTATTTCTCCAAAGGATGATGAAGGGCGCTTAATCGGGGGAAAATACTTACTTTCAGGTACTGTTGAGTATAACTATCAGTTTGCGCAAAGTTGGCGGCTAGCTTTGTTTGTTGACAGTGGTACAGCGACGAATGATTTTTCAGATAGGGTTGAAGTAGGTGCTGGCTTCGGTTTTCGTTATTTAACACCTGTTGGCCCTGTCAGAGTTGACCATGCGTGGGGTTTGACAAAAGAAAGTAAGAGTACGCGTTTAAGTATTACTATAGGGCCTGAAATTTAATGTTAAAAATGAAAAAAATTACAGCTTTACTAACTATCTTTATTAGCACCTTACTAGTGATATTGTTTTGTTTGCTATTTACAGCGCCAGGTAATCAATTAATCGCTTACACTGCGAATAAATTAGTCGATGGACTTTCTATTAATATCAAAAATGGTCGCTTCTTATATAACGACACGTTCAATATAACATATAGATCTCCAAGCTTAGACTTCGCAGCAGAGCAATTAAAACTTGATTTATACTGGTGGCACTGTGATGGGGTGTGTGTTGAAAATTTTAGTGCTAAAAAAGTTACTTTAAATATTAAAAACGTGGATCAAGCCCAAACTGAAGAAACTGATGATGTAGCGTCAAATGAAGATGTACTTGAGCAGCCTTCGCAGATTAATCTACCTATTGCGCTGTCAGTAAAACGGGTTGCTATTAATACTTTTAGCTTGTCACATGCTAGTGCCGATGTGACTGTCCAGCAATTTCAGTTAAGTGCTAAAGCAGAAGAATCCTTAGTTACACTCAGGTCTTTAAGTATTAAGCAGGTTGACGTGTTAGTTAAAGAGGTTGAGAAGCCTCCAGCAGAACCTTTAACTGCACTGGCTCCATTACCTGATATTGAGTTTACTTCACCTATGGCTGCAAATATTGAAGAGGTAGCAATAGACTTGGTTCGAATTACTCAAGCTGAGCAACAACATGAAGTAAAAAGCATCCGTACTGCATTTTCAATAGATAGCAGTGAACTGGTTTTAGAAACGCTCACTGCTGACTACCAGCAATGGCATTTATCAACTGAACTGAACGCTAACCTCAAAGAGCAAACCCCTTTAGATGCTAAAATTGACGTTGCTAGTGTTGATCATCAATTAACTTTAATAGCCAGTGGTGATTTATCAGATTTACAGCTCGATGTGAGCACTCAAGGCCTTTACCCATTATCAGCCAAATTACAAGCTGATCTGAAGACTGTAAACTTTCCTTTTACGCTTGAAGCCTATATAAAACAATGGCAATTAGATGCTCAAAGTAACCCAGTAAAAGTGACAAATGTTGCTTTGAATGGCGAAGGTAACGCAGATGACTATATGTTAACTCTGACCGGGAACAGTCAACTGGGCGCTTATCCTGAGGTAAACTTAAATGCAATGTTAAATGGTGGATTAACACAAATAAATGTGGAACGACTCGCTTTAGCTGCAAACGAAAGCCGCGCAACGATAAAAGCATCAGCAAACTGGGAAAATGGTATAAAAAGCCAATTTTCTGGACAGTTAGATCAACTTAAAGCGCAATATTTAACAGATAGTGTCACCAGTGATATTTCAGGTCAATTTGCTGGCTCTTTTAATGCTTCGAATAACAAGTGGCAATTATCTATGCAAGATAGTCAATTAACGGGGGTTATTGATGAAGTTAACTTTAACTTTATATCAGACTTCGATTTAAACAGTAATTTACATGCAAATATAAAAGCACTTGAGCTAACAAGTGGCGAAAATAAGTTGTCTTTAGCGGGCCATATCGAGCAGCAATGGAATATTGATGGCAAGTTGTATTTAAATAAATCAGAACAAAAAAAGCTGCCTTTTACTGGGACTGGTGATGGTCACCTTTCCATTCGCGGTGAACGTTTAGAGCCGGTAGTTAATTTAGACTTAGCCTTGCAGGATTTAACTTATGACGACATAGCTGTTGCAGCGTTATCGATAAAGTCTGATTTTAATTATGCTGCCGATTGGCAAACAAACGCCAATATAAAAGTACGCAATGCAAAACTTGCAGGGCAACAAATTAATAGTATTAGCGTGAATGCTACAGGGGATAAAAAAGATCACCTCGTGCAATTTGAACTCGATGCACTTGAAGGAAAAGCCGAATTTGAAATTGCAGGTGCAATGGTCAATAAAATCTGGCAAGGCCAGCTAAGCGATGTGTTATTGACTGACAATACCTTAGAGCTAACAGCTGCTCCCAAAGTGGCAGCAACATTTAATACTGAAAATGGCAACTTCTCTGTTGATAAACACTGTTGGCAGACTCAAAGCAGTAAACTATGTGTTGATCAACTCACGCAAGCGAATGATATTGGCTCTTTAGTTGCTAGTCTTGATAACTTAGATTTAGCAGAGCTTAAGCATTTATTACCTGAAAACCTAGTCACCAAAGGCGGCATAACAGGTCAAGTTGCAGCCAATTGGCAGTCAGCAAATCTGAAAAAGTTAACTGCATCATTGCAGTCTCAAGATTTGGCTGCAATATTTATCGATGAAGAAATAAGATATCGAGTGCCTATCGAAACGTTAAATCTAAAAGCGGAGGCTAACTCACAAAGTGGCCAACTGCAGGCAACGTTAAATTCGAGTCTGTTAGGTGACATTAATGCTGATATTTCGGTGCAAGATTTACCGTCAAGCCAAACGCTATCTGGTAATATAAATATTGATAAAATCTTGTTAGCCGATTTGCAACCATTTATCGGTACGCTAGAGCAACTTAAAGGTGATATTAGTGGCCAGATAGCTTTGAATGGTTCGTTAACCGAGCCATTATTAAATGGGCAAGTCAGTATTGATGAAGTTGATCTTCAAGGTGAACAGCTCCCGGTATCCGTCGTTGACTCAAGGATAAATATTGGCTTTGATAAAACTAAAGCGACTTTAGATGGAAAGCTCAATGACACTGAAGGTGGCAATATAACTCTAAGTGGTGATATTGACTGGGGAGGGGCTAAGCCGGCAGTTAATTTAGCCATAAATGGTGAACAGTTTTATGTTAAAGCGCAACAAGGGGTACTGTTTAAGGTGTCGCCGGATTTAGACATTAACCTTGCCGACAACGTATTCAAACTAGTCGGCCAAGTTGTAGTGCCTTATGGGCGTATTACAATCGAAGAGTTACCAGAGGGGGCTGTGCAGGTAAGTGATGATGAAGTCATCATTGATCAACAAATAGAGCAATCAACAGCCGTTCCCTTTGATTACGATATAAACCTAAAATTAATTGTGCAGAATGATGTACGTATTGATTCGTTTGGGCTCGAATCTAAAATTGCGGGTGATTTAACAATTAAGATGGATCAGCAAACGCCAATGATAGCGACGGGTGAACTAAACTTACGCGAAGGTACTTATCGCGCGTTTGGCCAAGACTTAATTATAAGCACAGGGCAGGTTGGTTTTAGTGGGCCGATAGACAAACCTTATTTAAATATAAAGGCAATTCGTAACCCTGAAAATACCGCGAACGATGTGGTTGCTGGCATTACTTTAACAGGTAACGTAGAACAGCCTTCATTAAAAGTCTTTTCAGAGCCTGCAATGGATCAGGGCCAATCTCTAGCGTACCTACTCAACGGTCAGCCGCTTGACGAAGGCGACAGCTCGACCGATGCAATGTTAACGCAGCTATTATTAGCCCAAGGGGTAAGTCGAAGTGAAGGTGTGGTGTCAAAAGTGGGTGAGAGCTTTGGTTTATCAGACGTTAGTCTCAGCTCTAAAGGTAGCGGAGATGACACTAAAGTGGAAATTTCAGGTTATGTTGCGCCAGGTGTCCAAGTAAAATACAGTGTCGGGGTTTTTGAGTCGCTCAGCGAAGTTGCTGTGCGCTATCAATTGTTGTCCCAGTTATATATCGAAATTACCAGTGGCTTAACTCGAAGTGCCGACATATTATATAAATTTGATTGGGATGATTAAGTAAAACATGCAATTACTTATGCTAATTGGTTTTATGTTGATGCTAGTACCAAATGCAATAGCTCAGCAGGTTACAGTACGTTATAGTGCTGGTGGGCACCCTTATGCTATCGAGTTACTCCAATTAGCACTCAGTAAATCTGATATTACAATTAATATGCAGCCTGTTGATAATATTCCAAGTCAAACTCGGGCAATTCGTTTATTGGGCACTGAAAAGGGGATTGACGTTGTATGGAAAGTAACAAATTCTGAATCTGAAAAAAAAGCAAAGGCTATATTGATCCCTATTGTTAAAGGACTACTTGGCTATCGTATTCCTTTAGTTCATATTAATAATAAAGAGTTATTTAGAGGTGTGCGTCATTCGCGCGAGTTACAGCGTTTTATTTTTGGTTTACGAGAAGATTGGCCAGACGCTGCTATCTTTCAAAGTAACGAGTTGAAAACAACAACCTATGGACAAGGTGCAGACCCATTGCACATGCTGTTAACAGGGCGTTTTGATGCATTACCTTATGAAATATTTGAGGTAACACAACCGCGAGATAAAAATTTAGTAAACGATCAGTATATCGCTATTCATTACCCTAGCGCTGTTTACTTTTTTGTCGCAAATGACGACATAAAGCTACATGATAAAATAAAGTATGGGTTAGAGATTGCCATTGCCGATGGCTCATTCGATGAACTCTTTTATCACCATTTTGCGCATGCTATTGCTCAAGCTAATTTAAAGCATAGACGTATTATTGAATTAAAAAACCCGCTTCTCCCCTTAAGTGCGCCATTAAATAGTGAACATTATTGGCTTGATAAAAAAACTATTAATCAATAATCTGTCGCTATAACTACCTATAATAAGCTGTTTTATGTTTAAAAAATCGTTAGTCCCAATTCTATTAACGCTATTGACTCAATCGCCGCTAGCTCATGCTCAAAAGCCTACAGTGAGCAGTATTTTAGAGCACGCAGGCGACTCTCAGTGGCGAGCTGTTGATCCGAATAATGTACTGAAAATAACTCTAGCTACAGGCTCTGCATATATAGAGCTTAATCCATATCTTGCACCTAAACACACAAGCAATATAAAACTGTTAGCGCAGCAGGGTTTTTATAAAGGGCTCAATGTTTATCGTTTTGTTGAAGGGTTTGTTGCTCAAGGTGGGGATGCCAGTGGTAAAAAAATAATTACGAAAGCGAGTAAAACACTCCCCGCAGAGTTTTATTTAACAACTAAAGCACCTGTGGCTATCACCGAGCTTGATAACCAGGATGGCTATGCTCCAATTACAGGTTTTCTAGATGGTTTTGCCGTGGCACAAAATAAAAACAAGACCCAAACTTGGCAAGTGCACTGTAACGGTATTTTTGCCATGGCTCGGGGTAATGATATTAACAGTGGTGGAACAGAGTTCTATGTAACGATTGGTAACAGCCAGCGCTATTTAGATAGGAACATTACCGTTTTTGGTCGTGTTCTTGAAGGAATGCAGCACTTTAATCGACTCAATAGACAAGCAAACGATAAAGAACCTTTTAACCCAATCACTGATATACAAGTATTGGCTGATATTGCTGAGCACGATAGCAGCCAATTTAAAGTTATGCGAACAGACTCAACGACTTTTAAAGCGCTAATTGAAGCACGAAAGAACCGCAGTGAAGCATGGTTTGTTGCAACGCCTAATTACATAGATGTATGTGCCATGCCTATACCAACGCAGAGAGTCAGTAAATAAAGCGTAGTCGAAAACCGCCTTTATTGGCGGTTTATTTTGACACTAAATGGCACAATATCGTTGTGGGTAGAGCGATATGGGTTGATATCAAGGCCACCACGACGAGTATAACGCGCATATACTTCAAGATCCGTAATATTAAGAATACCTGTTAAGTCACAGTAAATGCGTTCAACACACTGTTCATGAAATTCATTGTGAGTACGAAATGAAATTAAGTATCGTAATAAGGATTCTTTACAAATTTTCTCACCAGTATATCGAATAATAATACTCGCCCAATCAGGTTGTGAGGTAATTAAGCAATTAGATTTAAGTAGATGGCTGTGTAAGGTTTCACTAACGACCTCTTTAGACTCGCTTTCAAGAGTATTTGCGTCTAGATCATAATCGTTAATCTCAATATCTAGATCATCAATACACTCACCAGGTAGCGGTGTGCAAGGAAGGCAATTAAAATCATCTGCGCCGTAAAGAGTAACGGTAATTGGCATTGCTACCGCATGTGATAAATCATTTTCTAAAGCAGTTCTTACTTGTTCGATACTGTCAAATCGAGTTTGGTTAAAACTATTTAAATACAGTTTAAATGATTTAGACTCAATAATATGACTTGTTTGACAAGGAAACGCGAAAGTAGCCACAGCAACCATAGGCTTCCCCTTGTTATTGAGCCATGATAACTCATAACCAGTCCAAATATCTTGCCCTTTAAAAGGCAGCTTTGCTTCGTCAATATTTAAATCATCACGGTTTAGTTTACGGGCGATAGGAAATAATAAACTTGGCGTGTAAGTGTCAACGTACTCAGTTGATTGCCCAAGTACACTACCTTTTAGTTCAGGGGAGTTGCTGTAATCTGTCATGTTGCGTCTTTTGTAGTTACAATACGGGTATTATACCTAAAGCTAATGAGTTTCGCAGTATGTCTATTGTTACCCAATTAGAACAACTCCATAAAAATTTTGCACAGCATACATTAAGTCAAACCAGTGTTTTGCCTCAGATTGAACATGACGAAAGCTGGCCAAGCCCAGCAGAAGTAGGTACGCCCAATGATGATGGTTTTATTCAATGGCAGGCAACACGCAGAGAAACCATTGGGTCGTTGAAGGATTTAGCCGCTGCATTGAACCTAGAGTTCCCTGAAGCACTCAATGGTTACTACGGCGCATTTTACGCAGGCTCAATTATTGCAAAAATTGATGAACATAATATTGAGTTATTACAAACTTGGAGTGAGGATGATTTTGACTTACTGCAACAGAATATAACGGGGCATGTTTTGATGAAACAAAAACTAAAGCAGCCGCCTAGTGTATTTATCGGTCTGACAGATCAAGAAGATTTATTGGTTACTGTGTTAGTTGAAAGTGGTGAGGTGTGCTTAGAATATGTGGGTAAAAAACCTCATCATGTACTTGCACCTAACCTTGAAGAGTTTATAAAAGCACTCAAGGTGTAACCGATTATTTCGCGGAGTAAGTAAGGTTTACTCCGCGTACAATATCAATGTTATTGAAAATCCCACGAAATGTTTGATACTAATCCGCATGGTTCACACCTAAAATCAAATAAGCCAAACCACGACTCTGGCAACTTCCAGTCACCGTTGCAGCTCGGACACTTTCTAGCGAGCTCTGATGCTTTATCTTTACCGCCTACACGGTATAAATAATAGTAAACGGGCTTTTGGGTTAAAAACCTTATGCGTTTAGCAATATCTTTACCACGACGAGAAAGGTCACTATCAAGATTAGATATTTCATCTAAGGCAGGGAATTCACAGCGCGTTGCGCCATTAATTTGAATCTGATCGCATGCTTGCCAGTCTTCTTGCCATTTAATTAACGTTTTATAATCGCCGTTTGCTATAGCGGGGATTTTAAATAATGGTACAGGTAAAAAATCATCTCCACAATAAAGCGGGCTACAGGTGTGAACATACGTGGTATATAAAATATATGACGAAGGCTCATGGCATGCATCAGCGCCGTTAGAGTGAATATCTTGGCCTATTACTTTAACTTTTGGTGCAAGCAAGCCGGCATCATGTAATTTATCAATACTGTGTTTGACAAAAGGACTGTGATTTAATGGATGCATTGCGTCATCAGTCGGGCACATTACCCGAGTAATAAAGTAACCATCTTTCAAAACGGTAGGGAATTCTTCCCCCATAATTTGACCGTTAAAACGCAACGCATTCACTAAACGGTTAATTGCTTGCTCCGCGTTTTCAAGGGTGGTGTCTTGGTAACAGTCAAAAGTTAAATCAACAACAAACATTACATTTTCTCAATTAATTTTTATCTAGCAGCGCTAATAGTTTATCAAGTTTAGCTTCAATACGATCAAGTTGGCTTTCATGAGCGTTGCTACTTTGTTCTGCACTTGGCTGTTTGATTAAACTGTGGATTGAATCAGGGTTATTTTTATACTGGCTTACCGCTGCAATAATAATCGGCATGGGTACAGGTTGAGATAATTTATTTTTAGTTAAAGCAACAGTAGGGATTTTGCCTTCTTCAAGAAGGGCTTTGATAGCATCAATAACGATGGAATTCATTAATTATAAACTCTTAAAAATAATGCACAGCACTGTAGTGTACTGTACGGGTATAATATCAATATACTCAGTTACGCTCAATAAAAGTGTGCGCAAGAATAAATAGGTGTTATTGACGAAGTCCTACGCCTAGCTCGTCAATTACTTCACTCCAATCACCATTTTGCTCAATAAACGCATCTATTTCAGAATCACGACTTGGTAGACCAAGTTGTTTAAATAAGGTGGTAATATCATGCTTTGTGGCATCCATATCATACTCCTTTAAGGAAGTGTTAACCTATGGTGAGGTGAGTGAGTTTAACTCTCGCTGAATTTGCGTTTTGTTGTGGATAGGAATATACCTATAGATAGTAATACGCAAACAATCAACAATAATAAGGAGTGCTTATGACAACCATAATGCAAAATAACGCTTATAGTGTGCAATATATTGCAGCAGAAGACATAAGTGTAGCAGCAAGCTTAATATATCAAGCCTATCATGACGATCCAGTATTGCAGCAAGTACTCAATTACTCTGAACAGAACCTTGGCGCTTATGAAAAAAAATTACGCGCGTTGATCCGTGAAGAATTAAATACATTCTGGCAAGAAAAACAGCCATTAATAGGTTTATACAGTAATGAAAGGCTCAAAGCGGTAGCATGTGTGTTTGAATCTAATAGTCAATTACAAGCGCAGCGTTATTGGCACTGGCGATTAAAATTAATGCTTAGTGCTGGCTATTTACAAACGAATCAATTAATAGAAAAAGAACAAACTATTCGTAATGCGCTCAAAGAGCAAGGAAACTACTACTTTTTAGCCTTTATTGCAGTAGATCCTCACTTTCAAGGACAAGGGCTAGGAAGGTATCTATTACGAGGCTTAGATGATCTAGTACAAAGTAATACAGCTTCCTCTGGACTAGCTGTGTTTGTAACCCGTCATCAGCACAACACTTTTTTTGAAAGTGAAGGGTTTAAATTACTAAAGAAATTAACGTTTAATAGCGTTGAAGGGGAGCTGCTGTTTAAATAAGTTGGCATTTGCAATTGACTAACCCTTTAAATTCTCACACCAGTAAAGTGTAGGCCTCGGCGTGGGGTGATGGAGTGAATTAAAACTCAAGAAGCTGCCAAGGCAAGCTTCTTGATAAAATGATGTGGGTTAATATAAATTACATTTAGCAAATTAAAAGAGTGAATTATCTTTTTTTTGAATAAGCTCTATAGCATAACCATCAGGGTCTTTGACAAATGCAATTTCGGTTGTGCCACCTTTAACAGGACCAGGCTCTCGGCTTACATTACCACCAGCAGCTTTTATTGCTTCGCATGCTTTGTAAATATCATCAAATTCAATCGCAATGTGACCATAGGCATTACCTAAATCATAGCTATTGGTATCCCAGTTATAAGTTAGCTCTAATACTGTGCTATCTTTTTCGTCACCATAGCCAACGAAAGCCAGAGTATAGCGATATTCTTCATTGTCATTACGACGCAGCTCCTTCATACCTAATACTTGCGTGTAAAACGCAATTGACCTTTCTAGATCCGCAACTCGTAACATGGTGTGCAATAAACGCATTGACGTATTGTCCTCTCATTGAATAAATTAAACGTACTGAAAAAAATAGTCGCTTATACTCTATAGCCGAAAATGAGTTATCACGTTTGGCTTAAGAGTATTAGTTATAATTTTAATCACGACTTCGGTACTAGTCTTATGGCTCAGCGATTTTACATTATATACTTCAAATAATAGGGTTTGAGAGTGTAGCTTAAAAGGAGCTAGCTACAGTAAACCCATAAATTGCTTTGTTTTTTCCTGAGGTTTTAGCTAGGTACAAATATTTATCAGTACTTTCAGACAAAAATTCAAAGTTATGTTTTCCTACATTTCCTTTCTCAACCCCAATACTTATAGTGACGTGGTTTAAGTTAGGATCTAAATCGCTGACGTCCATATTTGCGATAGCCGTAATTAATCGGTCAGTTATCTCTTTAGCTATTTCACAGTGCTGGTGGGCAAAGAAAATAAAAAATTCTTCTCCCCCCATAACGTGAAACGATATCTTGACTACGAACTTGCTTGTGCAATGTGTCAGCTACTCTTAGCAATACTTTATCACCGGTATTGTGACCAAAACGATCATTAATAGACTTAAAGTTGTCGATATCAGCGATAAGTAATATACCATCTTTGTCTGATAGTAAGTCGAGTCGCTGGTGGAGGCCTCGTCTATTTAGTGTATTTGTAAGCGGATCCATTAAACTTTGGGCTGACATAAGTTTATTTTTAGTCTTCATCGCACGAAAATAAACCATGGTGGCTAAAAGTGTGAGACAAATAATGGTAATATTTGTAAATAAAACTATATTGAGCCGAATATGCTCAATAGTTTTTTCTCTCCAATCGATTTCACTGCAATAGCCAATACTAGGAAGTAATATCAGGCTTAATATTATTATTATTTTTAATAGAGACATTTTTAACCAACCTAGATTCGGATAATAATGGCATGTATGAGTAAACCTTGCACGCCAATACTTAGGAACGCACCGACCATTTTAGTTTCTTGTACGTCTAGTAGCACTGACCATGCGACTATAATATATAAAAAACCAATTAAGAGTAATGATAGTGATATGGAAGCTGGCTTTAGAGGCGAAACAAAATGTGAAAAACTTAAAATCAAAATAAAAGATGCTACTCCCGACAAAGCGGTCATAGGTTCGAACATATAGTTAAGGGCGTCAAACATAGTGTAATTCTTATTTGTTGCCCAGAACTCTGGAAAGCTCATAATTTTAATTATATTCAGCTCTGTGAATGATCTTATCAAATCGGCAAAGGCAATACCTTGTACTTCATCGTTAAAAACAATAAAGCTTTTAGTTAGCCAAATAAATAGTGCGGATAAAGCTATTAATATTATTAATAAATAATTTTGTTTTGATTTCATAACCCATCCATTGGTTTTATTCTGTTTTATCTTTAAACTCACACAAGTCTTCAATAATACAGCTACCACATTTGGGTTTTCGTGCCACACAGGTATAACGCCCATGTAATATTAGCCAGTGATGTACGTCTACTTTAAATTCCTTAGGTACTACTTTTTCGAGCTTTTGTTCAACCGCAACCACGTCTTTGCCCATAGCTAGTTTAGTACGGTTAGAAACACGGAAAATATGGGTGTCTACCGCGATTGTCGGCCAGCAAAAGGATAATAATAGTAGATACTTATATTGTATTGATTTACACTGTATATAACAACAGAGGTGAATCAAAAACATGAATAAGCATACTACTTTAAAACCATTACTCTATAGTTATATACGCTTTTCTACAATCGAACAGGCTAAGGGGCAGTCTTTAAATCGGCAGCTTAGTTTTGCTAAAGAGGTTGCTAAGGAAAAAGGGCTTGAGCTTGATGACTCATTATCAATGCGTGATATGGGGTTAAGTGCGTTTCATAAAACCAATATTACCCGGGGCGCTTTGGGTATATTTTTAGCGGCGGTAGAGCAGGGTAAGGTACCGGCGGGTTCTATTTTAGTGCTTGAAAGTTTGGACCGCATTTCTCGTGCTGCGCCGCTTGAAAGTCAGGGCATTATTGCACAAATTATTAATGCTGATATTACGGTGATCACGGCGGCTGACCGTAAAGAGTATAATAAAGAAACCATTAAAAAGAATCCGATGGATTTGGTTTATATTATCCTGGTGTTGATACGGGCCAATGAGGAAAGTGAAACTAAATCTCTGCGGGTTCGTTCTGCGTTGACTAAGCAATGTGATGATTGGTTAGCCGGCAAACGTGGTTTTAGGGTTAAGTGTGGTAAGCCGCCTAGCTGGGTAGTGTGGAATGATGATAAAAAGTTATTCGACTTCGATCCGCACAATAAAGCTATTATGCTGCGTAAGCTTGAATTATTTAAAAAAGGGCACGGCGGTATAAAAATAGCTGAGCTTATTAATGCAGAGTTTGGTGCGGGTACTGTTCACCACACTGGGGCTAATGTTTATAAAGAGGTAAAGCGCCGTTCGTTAATTGGTGAGCTGAATGTAAAAGTAGGCGATGCTGATTACGTTCTTGAAGGTTATTACCCGCCATTAATGAGTAAAGTTGAGTTTGATTTTTTAGTCGCAGATTCATCTAAACGAGGTGCTACGAAACACACACAAAAGTTTGTGGGGATTTTATCGGGCGTTGGTGTATTTAAATGTGGTTGTTGTGGTAAATCGGTCGGTTCGCATGTTGTTTATCGTAAAAAGTGTATTGATGAAGTAAAAAGTAGCCATAAGCGCTATGGTTGTGTTGAAGCTAGGCGCAATAATAACTGTACAATGAGTTCTACAGTGCAAATTGAAATGGTTGAAAGTGCTGTTGTTAAGTTTTGCCAGGATAAAGTAAACCTGCAACGTATATTGCTAGGGGGCAGCGACCGCGAATTAATTAATACTGAAGAATCAGCACTGGTTGCGCAGCTTGAAAAAATTAATGACGATATAAACTCACTTACAGAAACGCTTTTAATACTTGAGGGCACGCCACCACAGGCGATAGCTAATAAAATATCAGCCCTTGAAACACAAGCGCGTGACATTCAAACCCAAATAGATACCAGTAAAAACAAGCTTGCTAAAATTGACCACTCTTTTCGTGATGAAGTAACAGACCGCTGGTTATCGCTTACTAAAAACCTTGTAAAACTTTCCAATGACGAACGTTTAGCTATTCGCCAGCTAGTTAAAGATACTTTTAAAAGCATCAGTTTACAGCTAAATACATTTAGCGGCGATAAAGGTGGCCTCAATAATGTTTTTGAGCACCTATTAGGTGCCTCAAATGCTGACTACTTTGAGCTTTTACTGGAATTTCATAATGATAAGAAGCGTTTGTTGCGTCTGCATAAACATACTGGTGAGCTAGTTAGTGGTTATGACTTTTGACGTAATTACGAAGTGGCCTGACGCAAGTTTACCCTTGCAACAGGCCATATTCAATATTATTTAGTTGAAGGGCTTAGTTATTTAGGTTCTTTAAAATAATTAGGATCAATACTTGTAAACCTGGCACAAAAGGTTTTAATAATATGATCTAGCATTGCTTCAAAGACCATTAACTCAACAACCATACCTGACTGAATAATCTTACCTTTATTGGTTATTATCGCTAGCGCATATCCTTTTTGCATTTGCAGTCCATTATTATTAGAAGAAATAATTTGCATAGAAACCTTTAAGTTATTAATAAAAGAATTGGTTAGCTTGAAGGCTTAATTAATCAAACTAACAGTACTATGATAACTATTTTCAAAATTTTTCAAAATTTAGGGATGTTTTGGATATTTTTCTGAATCCCTCCGCTAAATGGGGAGTTAGATTGCATCTTGATTAAAATTCAGAGAAAAACACAAAAAATTTTTTAGATAAATAGAGAATTAAGTAATGTGTTTTGTATATTTATCAGGAAATTATTGAAGTTGGTTTATTAATTGTTCAATACTTATTACTGATAGGTAGGCTCAAGTTACTCTTCACGCTGAATTGTCTAAGCACTTAAAATATAGGTTTACTTTCTGGACTTTTTAATAACCACGACTAAAACTATTGTTAATACGGTCGCAGGTAATAACCAAATATATTCCGCCATATTATTCATCCTCAAGGTTGTACAGTGATATTCCAACATTAATGATTTTTATTATTTTTGCAAATTAAACCAACAAAACGCAATTCTTCACTTTTACCCATTGCATGGCCCTAGTTAATTTCAGGACAATTAACGAGGACAAATCATGAAAAATATTAAATCTCAATTTATTCGCCAATACGTTCGAGCCAGTAGATCTCCGTGGGATGACTGCTCTACAATTTTATTGTTAGCAGATGTAGTTAATGAACAAACATTAGAGTTAAATTTCAATAATTACATCTATTTACATAGAGATAGCGTTGGAAAAATACTTGGCATTAGTATTTCAAATAGTATGTTGGAAAAAAATCCAAGTTTTGAGAATAGGTATTTAGAAGGGCACGACATGACGCTTTTTTTACTTATCTACATAGAGCAAATAACACAGTTTTGTGAGCTGTTCTCTGAAGAGTTCCAGCAAATATTTATGCAAACGCCAACTACATTTTTTGCAGCAACAGAAAGTGATTGGGTCGATATTATCGACAATGCATAACCCCCTAAGCGAACATTTGTTCGCTTTTTTAAAAATATTTTTCGTAAACCGTTTTAAATACCCATGCCTGATTTTATTTACTAATACGTTATCGATTTTGATAACAAAACACACAAGGATAGTGAAAAAATGAAACATACATACGTATCAACATTGGATTTTTTAAATTTATTACACTCATTTAGCCGAGTAATCACCGCTAATGACCACCAGATAAACTTATTAGAATTACGCAGTGATAATGCGAATTTAGATGAGCTGTGGGAGGTTATTGGCCCTGAAATTACAGCGAATAAAACACTAAATGAGTTTGCTATGCGAAAACTTGCTTATGAGCTCATGCACAGCCTAATTAGCCACCCAGTAGAGCGTGTGGAGCTGCCGTGTGACTTCGAGGATGATGTTTATCCCTAGGGTCTAATTGAAAAAATTAACGATTGAAACTGAGGTCATAATGGTTATTTTCAAAATCAAAATAACAGCCTAATCATATCTCCCAAAATATGCCTGAATCATTATTTGCTGATTCGTTGCCCTAACTGCAATAGCGTTTAATAGGGCATTTTACTCAGTTACTGAGTATCAAACCTGGGAGGGGGTCCTGCGCAAATACAGGGTTTCGTTACGATGCCTCAAAAGCGAGGTCATTGTAATCATGTTTGGCAAGGCCATAGGTCAAATGCACAAGGGAGGTAGATTTATGTCTATCTCCCTTTTGCGTATTTCAGTAAGTCAGTTCACTCAGTAGTTTTATTACAAATGATAGTGGCGGGGTAAAAAAATAAAAAATAAAAAATAAAAAAATAATTAATTTATTTTTTAACCGTCAGAAATGAATTAATAAATTTATAAAAGTTGCAAATGTGCCTGTATTTTTATTTTTTCTATTTTAATACTTTTAGAGGGGGTTATCTTATTGAAATTAAATAAAATATTTACTGTTTTGGTGGGCAATTTATATGTTTATTGTGGCATTTTATACGAAATGAGTAGGCAATTTATACGGTTTAGGGGGCCATTTTCACTGTAAATAAATAAAACTTTTTTTACCAAAAAACTTACCGAAATTTCTTTTATTCGTTGAGCCGCGGTTAGCATAACAGCATAAACTAGAAATGAGGTAGAGAAATGAGTAGTAAAAATTCTCCAAGAATTGTTTTCGGCAATAAGCTGTTACATGCGGGTTATTCGCTCGATATTAATGAGCAGCGATTAATAAATCTCGCGCTGTCTAAAGTAAACTCCAAAAAGTCTAACCCAGGAAAAATTCTGATTTATCCAACGGAATATGCCAAGTGTTTCGGCCTGAGTAAGTACAGCGTTTATGAGCAGCTGAGTTCTGCCGCAGAGTCACTCAGAGATAAATCTGTAAGCATTTTAGACGATAGCGGGCAGTCGCTTTCAATTCCTTGGGTGAGTAGCGCTTCATACGAAAAGGTGAAAAATCAAGGGTCTTTCATTACACTTGAGTTTTCAGAAGAAATCGAGCCGTATATTTTTAATATAGAGAAAAATTTCACAAGGTTATTTTTTCATAACACAGTAAAATTAAACAGCCTAGCATCATTTCGGTTGTATGCACTCCTAAACGAGGTGCGAAATTATAAAAATTACAAACGACAGGGCGCGGTAGTTGTGAATTTTCAGTTGCCAGAGATGAAACAAAAATTATTTTTATCTGAATCATATGGAGCATGGCGCGATTTTAAAAACCGCATCCTGTTACCTGCTATTGAAAAAATTAATGCCCACACAGATGTACGCGTAACGTTTAAGCCTAAAAAAATGGGTAACTGTATTACTGCCATTGAATTTTCCTATTTTACTCAATGCTCTAGTGAAAGTGAAGAGTTTGCTAGGCCAAGACTATCTCGTCGCCCTAAAGTCAATAAGGGGTCGCATGCTGAGGGTGTGTGGGCTCGGGGAAACCTCAATCGATTAGGAAATTATGAGCTATCAAACCAAAACGAAAACCCCGCTTTTAGATTGGCAAAAGCAGATATAAGGCGCTGTATAACGTATGCAAAAATCATTGGTGACGATGAAGCTAAGATTTTTTACTCTAAACAATTGAATAAATAAAATAATCATGATGTCTCAATGTTGATACTACTGCATTACGAGTAAAACATTTTTTCAATTTCAGAGCACAATTTAGTTCGGTATATTATTGAGGCACGCAGCAGCTCAGCATCGCTCTCACTGAGAAGTGGTGCTCGTGTCTTCTTGTCAAAACGTTGCGGCATTTCCTCAAATAGTTGTTCGTGGAGTCGTTTAATGTCATCAAAAATTTTGACCGATTGAGAGAATAAAAAAATCTTACTGTAATCGTTTTTTTTTAACGAGGCCAAATATTTTAGTAAAATGACCTGTCGTGCCGTTTTATTTTTAAATGAATGCTCAATTTCAACTGCTGCAACAGAGCCATCTAGGAGTCGCACAGCACCATCCACAGTTCGTGCATCAGATAGGTTATTAATACGTTTAAATTCAGGCTCGGTAATGAATCCACTCCACATTGGGGCGTACGTTTCATCACTGTGATAATTATGTATACCGCGCAACATTACAAATGCGTTTATAAGGTTGTGTGCTACATTATTTTGGTTGAACTGCAGAGCAGGGTTTTTATTACTCCTAAAATACACGTCGATGCCCATTAACTCCTCGGCAAATTTGGCAGCAGTATAGGTAGGCACATAGACGCGACCATCTGGACTGCGGTGTGTTTTTACTACACGCAGTAAACCATCTTTTTCTAGCCTGTTTAGGTGTTCCAACGCGAGGCGATGATTAATGCCGTAGAGCCAACGCACAATGCCTGGTGTAACAATAGAAAACCGAATTGCAATAAGCACCGAGACCTTGGTTCTGTTAACCCCTTTTTGGTGGTTATTTTCGCCTAGATAATACCGCATATTAATATCAAAATAGCGAGGGTAGTGAGTATGAAGCGGGTTTTTCGTTTCTAAATCTTTTGATGGTTGCTGAGTCAATTCAAAAATCCTTTTGGTGAGTTAATTATTAAAATTAACTAGCACCGCAACACAAAAATTATCATCATTTTATAATTATATTGCCGTTTTTCATTCCGAGATGCTCTGGCAGCATGTACGGAATGATTGTCGCGATAATTATCGCAACAAAAGCCGCTTTCAGCGGATGGCCTCGTCGCTTCGCTACTCAACCATAGGTCTAAAACGCCCGTCAGCTCTGGTGTTGCTCCGCAACGAGCTGGCTCAACGCGCTATCGCGCTAGCGTTTTATACCCAGCGCGAATGCACCGAGCTACGCTCTGTACTGACCGCCATACTGCCGCTTCAGACAATGCGATGGGTGCCCCATTATCCGCATTTTTCTTCGCTTTTATTTTCTGACGAAAATTATGGTTCGATATCAATTTGTGCCAAATTTTAATCGAATTTCGCTGATGCGAAACACTATCGCGGTCAGTACAGACCAGCTGTACATTCGCGCTTTCTCCATGTGTCTACGGCTTCGCCTACACCACATTACGCGCTTGTTGGCCTCATTCTGAGGCGCTATTTTGCAGTTTTTCGTGCCGAAAAATGCGATCTAAAAACCTGTCTTGCAGACAAAAGCCGCCTTCAAATTAAACTTATTAATAAACTTTTTAGATAAAGAGGAGAGGGTTTTTACTAAAAAAATTAAGTGAAAATAGAAGAAAAGTGAATGCCTTATTCAAACTGTTTGTTGCTGAGCTGCGCAGTCAAACAAGTTTGTTTTTTATCACGAAATCATTAAATTTGAAAGCATTAATTAATGATTATTAAGGTTTAAAAATGAAAAACGACGCTAATGATATTGCTATTAATCCAACAACAGGACTACCTATCACAAATGCCAGTACTAATATCGTAGATGTTGGTGGCAATGTGGTGGGCCAGCCAGACAGGGTAATGACTGTTTATGAAATTGAAGAGTCGATAGGTGACTCTATAGAACATGATTCTTTTGATGCTTTTGATGACGGTTTTTAATGTCCAAAATTTTAAAGGCTTTTAGCCAATATCGAATAGAAATTACCTATTCGATTATCGCATTTAGTGGCTCAGCTATATTGTGTTTACAGTTCCAATCCACTGAAAACTTCGCTTGGTTTATCGCTCTAAGTTTTTTTTGCACTAGAATGATAACAGGTATCTATAACTACGAATATTATCGAAAAAGTAACACCCCAAGCATGAAGGTCATGCTTAAGCATCTCCTTATTAAATTTGTATAACCCTTGTTTATTTGTCCTAAACGCAAAGCGCTCTGAGTTAATCAGGGTGCTTTTTAGTTTTATATGTATGTAAGTTACTGACCAGCCAGCCTTTAAGCTAGTTAAAATATTTTAATTCGACAAATATCAACGTATAAATTATGAAATATAAGATATCGGGTTTGGGTTTGTGGGTACCATCACTTAAGCTGATTTTGAGTCACAGATTGAGAATAATAACTACAATTTGAAGCAAAGTAGGGCACAAAAATTGATATTTTTTGATTAGAGCTTAACTTTAAATTTAGAGTAAGAGTATTTTCAGTTAGTGCCAGAGTAGGTCGGATAAGCTAAGAGCCATCAGGCGGAGAAAAACACTTTATCAATTATTATTTTATCGAGTGGCTGGAGAGTGCCATAAGCGGACACTCATAACCTTAGTCACTTGTTAAGTGTTCTTTTCTGGGGCGAAGGTAAATATTATATTTTGTACTACTTTCTTGTCTGCTTCACTTAGGTACGAAATATCAAACGGTTCCGAAGATTTAATGGCTTTTAACGCTTCTTTTTCTAGCTCTTTTTGGCCCGTAGAACGCACGATTTTAGAAAACTTTAGATAACCATTATCATCAATATTTATATGCACTTGCACTTTGTGACCGAAACAAGTTTCGCAAACAAATAAATGTGATTCAATTAGGCTCTTATTCTTACTGACCCACTTTGGAACATCAGATTTTTCATTAAAATCTGCAGCCTTTCTAGTTGAAATTTTTTCTCCAGGTAATTCATGCTGAATAGTTGAAGTGCAGCCCACCATGAGCAAAACAAGATAAAGTTTGACTAGATATTTCATAATTTCCTAGAGCATATAGGATGTTTATAGCGAGCGAATCGCACGTTCTTCTACCACAGCGTCGCTCGTTTATCTTAATTACCCACTTGTAACAAACTTCTTAACTATTTGCCAGCACTACCAAAATACAGTAGTTCTGGTTTTTACTTCAGGACAAAAACGAGCGATTCGGTCGTTTTCTTGACTATGCAGGCAATATATATTTTGACGAAATTGAAAAGTAACTGCTAACGACCGCTTATCGCTCTAAGCGGACTAGAAAAATTTCACAAAATTTATTAATTAAATTTATAAATTCTTAAACACTAGGATGATTAAAAATTTATTGCCAAAAGAATTCTGGAATCAAATTTAGATTAGATCTATTTAATAAAATTAGAGGGCTAGTGCTTTTTTAAATCATGCAATTGATAAAAAACTTTAGTCTCGTTGTAACTTCAAGATACCTTAGAGAAGCCAGAGCAAATTGATGGCATTTTAAGTTCAGGCAGAACCAGACTCAACTACTGAATCTGGTTCGTGCTATAAATAAGCTCGTCATCATATTTTTAAATTAAAGCTGTTATTTACCTAACAAACATCCAAATACCGGCAGCTATCATAAATAAGTTTTCTGTTAGAGAGATAAACCCTAGTGGTACGTTACTGTCACCGCCTACACACGCACATTTTAACTCTCGTTTATCTATATAGACTGCTTTTATCACTGAAACAGCACCAACCCCACCTATGAATAATGAAATAGGGGCAATAATATAGGCTGGTAACCCGGCTATCATTCCAATGCCAACAAATGCTTCTAAAAATGGGTAAACATAAGCGTACCTGACTACTTTCATAGCGACTAAGTCATAGGTTATAAATGAATTAGTAAAGCTAAATAAGTCTTGAAGCTTTTGTATTGCTAACACTGCCATTGTTAGGGCTACAAACAGTTCAGCGGTTTGCATTGATAATAAGCTATTATCCGATGCAAAACTAAATGCCACACTAAGCAAAAAACTAACCGAAAAAATCGCAATCACGGGCGTGTAAGTTGTACCTTCTTGGGCTGCTTGTGGCTTATTAAAGTAATCACGTAAATCGTCGTAGCCACCTATACGTTTATTATCAATAAATGCTTGAGGTGTAGTTTCTACACTGTGTTGTTTTTTAAATTCATCTGTTTGCTCTCGAGAAGTTAAAAGCTGATCATCAACTGTATATCCCTCTCGCTCTAGTAGGTCTTTTGATTTTAAACCAAACGGACAAATATGCTCATCTGTTGCCATTCTAAAAAGTTGGGCTGATTTACTCATGCTTTACTCCTTATGTTATGCGGTTTATTTATTTATTTGAATTGAAATCTGGAACAGCTCTTAATTGTGCTTGAGCATTGGTTTGTGCAATGCCGTTTTGCTCTATATCTTTTAGGAGCCATTGCATTTCTTTTATTTCTCGCTCTTGGGCTTCAATTATATTTGTAGCAAGCTTTTGAACGCGTTTATCTTTGATTTTTGCCCTGTCACTGGTGAGTATGGCAATTGAATGATGTGGGATCATCGCCGACATCCATGAGCTATCATCAACAGTCACTTGTGAGCGAACTAAAAATAAACTTCCTGCAAATACGGCAACACTAGCAATGAGTACTGTTATATTTTTCTTTTTATCTTTATACATATTGAGCATGAAAAGTAGCATTATCACTGCCATCGTGGCTCCCATATAAAGCGCCATATAAGTACGAGTTTCACTAAAATAAACATGACTAAGTTGGTAGGTGTTCAAATACATCAATACAAACATGGTTATTGTGGATGTTGCTATCATTAAAAAAAATTTTGAATAGTGTGACATTGTATTGCTCCTTAAAAGTTTTGTATTTTGTTTTTACATGTGAGTAATTTTTACACTATCAAGCTCACAAATCAGTGTTTCCTGTTGTGTAAAATGGGTATTTAATAATTAACTCAAGAATTATGCCGTTAGGCTAAAATTGCTCGCTGGATTTACTTATGTATCTGTAGGTTTCTTCATTTGAGTTGTCAGTGAGTAGTTCAATATTATATTTGTGAAATATACCCTCCATTTCCATTCCGGGAGTGCCAATAGGCATGGCTGGTACACTTAAGCCTGTAATGTGCGGAGCGTGTTGCCCAGATAAAAACTGTTTTATATGTTTAACGGGAACATGACCTTCAAATACAAATCCATCGGCTGACACGGCTGTATGGCATGAGCGCATATTAGGTTTTATTTGATACTGAGATTTAATCGACCCCATGTCATTAACGTTAATTGCTTTTGTTTGAATATTGTTTTCACTCAAATGAGCAATCCACTTATTACAACATCCACAATTTTTACTTTTATAAACGGTAAGCTCAATTTCAGGTTTTTCTGAATTTTCATAGATTATTGATGTTTTATGCTGTTTTTCGATACTCATTGCCGAAAATGACATAGTTAATGATAAAAAAAACGCTGAGGTAATGTAGATTACTCGCATTGTTAACTCCTTAATTAGACCAGTGAATATGAGTGATTTTCCAACCTTTATCGGTGTTTTTTAATGTGATTGATTCCATTCCCGTAGACTTAATATCTTTCCCTTTATACTTTCCTTGAGTTTTACTTCTTGAAATTGAGTAAGCTATGTCTCCATTTGTGTGAACTTGATGCTCTAGCAGTTCACTATCAACTGCACTTAAGAATTTCATATCCGCTATCATATGATGGTTCGCGTATACATCTGCAGAACGCTCAACAATTCCGCCTTCAAAAATGACGACATCGTCGGCCAGTAATTTACGGGCACCTTTGGCATCGCCTTGTTTTAGGGATGCATGAAATAAGCTAACTGCCTTTGCAGCTTCGCTATCAACATTAACAAAGACCCAGCCTTTTTTTGTGTGCTCTTCATGGGTGTGTGCGTTCACAGCAAAAGAACTAACAGCGCTAAAAATTAGTAGCAATAAAATTTTTAAATTAGAGGATTTAATTAACATACATTTTCCTTTTTTATTAATCGTTAAATAGGCGGACCAACAAGTGTTGTAAATACACTTGTTGTAATAAGTACAAATAGGGCAATTAATATTTCAACAGTGATCGAGCGTTTTAATATACTTATATGGTGTTGTTGAGTGATTTGCGGGACTAAAAAAAGCTTATGCCATGCACCTAGTAACAGCATCGCGCTGACGAGTAACAGCTTTAATAAAATTAGTTGCCCATAATTTGATGTAAACAATGCAGAAAATGACTCTAGGTACTGCAGGAGCAGAGTTAAGCCCGAAATAAGTAGTACAAATACAATAACAATAGCGAGTTGACCAAAGTAATGCATTAACCGCTTTACTTCACTGGTAGGTAGTAAAGTGCAGCTTTTGTAAAGCGGCCACAATGACCCTAACCAGCTCGCAATGGCAATAAGGTGAAAGGTTAAAATACTTTTCACTAACCCATTTTCATTTGCACTGTGCCCAGTAAAAGTGAAGCTATAAGCGATAAACCCAAGCATGATTAGTATAACGGCAACGTTTTTATAACCTGCTACGTTATCATCTGATTCCACACTCCACATACATGCGCTAATTAGAGCAATAATAAGCGCTGGTATTCTAAACGTTGCTTGGTCACCTATGACTGATTGCCAAACAATTTCAAGCATAAAGGGGTCAAACATTCCCATAAAGCCTGATTCAGCCATTGCTCCAGCTTCTATTGGTACTTGTAAAAGTGCAGCAATACTACCTGTAACTACACACGTAATTTGCCAACGTTTTAAGAACTGATAAAAGCTAATTAAGTGATGCCCTGCAACATTGCTGTTGCCACACATAAAGCGCATTAATAAAGTGCCCGCAAGCCCTGAAATTGCGATATAGCTTGCTAGTTTTAATAATAGTAAGAGTACTGACCATTCACTTAATTGCATTATGTTGCTACTTAATGATTATGTTTGCTGTGGGTATTAGATTGTACTTGCATCATCTTATGCGATTCACTTTTGTGTACCATAAATCTAAACGTGTCGGTCATTTTATGTCCATCACCACCCAGTGCTGTCCATTTAACCGTGTAAGTGCCTTGGACTAAGCTCGGCAATGACCAACTAAAGTCTGTGCTTGGGGTAGAGCTTGGTTTGAAATCAAAGTTTATTGATTTATTTTTTTCATCTTTGATGATGACTTTTGCTAGCCTTACTTCACCACCAAAAGTTAACGAAAGTTGCTCTGGGCTTTTCATTAACATGGCTTCTTGCGCAGGTGTTGATTGCTTGAGTGATATATGCGCTGATGCGGAAAATGTAAGTACTAAACCTAAAATAGCTACTGCAGAATTAAAAAACTTCATAATTACCTCTTATTTAAAATGATTAAAACCAAAATTTAATACCCGTAACAAATGCGGTGTTGTTGCTACTTTGTCCACTTGATGTGGCATAGTCGGCGGTATTGCCAAATTTATTGCTCCATTCAACGCCAATATAGGGCGCAAACTGGCGTGTAAATTCATAACGAACCCTAAAGCCAATCGCGCTGCTTGATAGGCCACTTCCAAGTTCGTTTTGTTTATCGTTTTTGCCATAAAGTGTAATTTCGGCTCGCGGTTGTATAATTAGCTTTTGCGTGAGTAATAGTTCGTACTCTGCCTCTAACGTAAATGCGGTATTGCCTCGCTCACCTACGTATGCTGTCATATCAAGTTCAAACCAATAAGGGGCTAAACCTTGTAAGCCAAAAGCCAACCATTGCCGATTTTCACCTTCTTTATTGTAATCAAGACGAACACCTGCTTGAGTATCCCAATATGCTGATACGGCGTGACCCCATAAAATATCGGTTTGGTTTTCTTCAATACTTCCTTCGCTGAAATCACCCTCGGTTTTAATTACCAATCGATCAAAGGTAGTGCCGTACCATGCTTGTAAGTCAAATACACCTGCGTTTGCTTGCTCGTTATATTCAAGACGATCGCCTAGTAATGCGTAAAATGGATGCTCATCAGCGAGTGTTAATCGCTCATTGCCCTCAAGCGCATATGGGCCTTCTGTTAAAGTTGTTCCCGCAGAGTAAGCATGGGGGTCTCTTGCATCTTTAGGTGCACTTCCTCCTTGTGGTTGCATCTTAGCGCTATTCATTTGTGCCATTTCACTTTGCGCTAATAAAGGGAAACTAATTAATGAAGCCCCTGTTAACATTAATAAACCTAATGATTTAGATAGTTTTAATTGTTTCATGATACGACTACCTCTCTAAACATACCGGCATCCATATGGAATAATAAATGGCAATGCCAAGCCCAGCGACCTACATCGTGAGGGGTGGTTAAAAAGCTGATTCTTTGTGCGGGTTGAACAGGTATCGTATGACGTCGCACTTGCACATCACCTTGCTCGTTTTCTAAATCACTCCACATACCATGCAAATGCATAGGGTGCGTCATCATGGTATCGTTTTGTAAAATAACTCTTAAACGTTGGTTATGCTTCATATGCACTGGCGTGCTTTTACCAAATTCTAAGCCATCAAATGACCAGCTATAACGCTCCATGTTTCCGGTTAAATGCAGCTCAATTTCAGCTTCTGGCTCTTGCTGGTTAGTGATCCCTTCAAGTGAGTGTAAATCTGCAAGTGTTAAAACACGACGACCATTTTTACGTAAACCAATACCAGGATCATCAAGATTTGTTCTAGGCATATCAACGCGCATATCAACTGAAGCTCCATACTCCGTTTTTGCATGACGCACTTTAGAGCTGGCAACCGCTAATGGGTTTTCAGACATACCATGTTTGCTATGATCCATCGCCATTGCACCGTGGCCCATAGCGCTATGATCCATTTCTTTAGAGTTCATACCTGACATGCCTGCCATACCAGCCATTGCAGAGTGCTCACCGCCGTGGGTCATATTGCCCATCATATCGGTCATCGTTAACCATTCAACAGGGTCAAGTGCAGGTACTGGCGCATCAATATTAGGCGAGCTTGATAAAGTTCCTTTTGCGTAACCAGAGCGATCCATACTTTGAGCAAAAATCGTATAGGCATCATTTTTAGGCTCAACAATTACGTCGTAGGTTTCACCAGGGCCGAATCTAAATTCATCAACTGTCACTGGTTCAACGTTTTGCCCATCTGCTTGTACAACCGTTAGTTTTAACTCGGGGATACGCACGTCAAAAAAGCTATTACTAGAGCCATTAATAAACCTTAACCTAAGCTTTTCACCGACTTTAAATAATCCACGCCAGTTTGCCATTGGAGTACTACCGTTCATTAAAAAAGTCATTGCTGATGCAGATAAATCAGCTAAATCTGTAGGATTCATTCGCATCTGATTCCACATTTTTCGGCGCTGTAGAGCATTTGAAATACTGCTGCTTGAAACGTCATCGAAAAACTCTGGGACAGTGGGTTGATTGAAATTAAATACATCACTCTGTACTTTTAATTTACGGAACAGCGCCATTGGGTCATCATCAGTCCAATCAGATAATTGAATAACATGCTCGTTATCTGCACTAATAATATCGTTTTCTCGCGGTTCAATAATTAATGCACCGTACATGCCTGTCATTTCTTGAAAGCCACTATGTGAGTGATACCAATATGTACCGCTTTGTTGCAGTTTAAATTTATAAACAAAGGTTTCGCCCGGCATAATGCCTTTAAAGCTGATACCTGGTACGCCATCCATTTGATACGGTAAAATAATGCCATGCCAATGAATTGAACTCGGTACTGATAACTTATTTGTTACTCTAATAGTAACGTCATCGCCTTCTTTGAGGCGCAAGGTAGGAGCGGGTATAGATCCATTGATAGTTGTCGCCATACGTACTACGCCAGTAAAGTTAACCGGCGATTCATCTATAACCAGATCAATTACTTCGCCGCTAAGTTCGGGCACAGTGCCTGTTATTGTTCCTGCTACTAAAGATGATGCAGCATGTAATACACTCGGAAAAGCAGCAAGTACACCTCCTGCAATTAAGCCTTGAACAAATCGTCTTCGTGGTGTGCTAACCTGTTGTGATGACTTTTTAAACCCCATTTCCTTACTCCTTCATAGCAGAATATGTATTGAGTATAGAAAATAGACCTGTCTTCAACATGACGCGAACATTACAAAGTTGTAATCTTGGTGTCATGTTGCTGTAGTGACAGGTACTGCATAATATTTGCAGAGGTAGTTGTTAGGACTTTAATGAAGGAATTGTATGCGCTTATTAGTTGTTGAAGATGAAGCAAAAACGGGAGATTATTTAAAACAGGGACTAAGTGAAGCTGGTTTTCAGGTTTCTTTGGCGCGCAATGGTCTTGACGGTCATCACCTAGCAATGACCGAATTATTTGATGTAATAATACTTGATGTCATGTTACCTGACGTATCCGGTTGGAAAATTTTACAGTCGCTACGTGAAGCAGATAACAAAACCCCAGTACTATTTTTATCTGCTCGCGATAGCATAGACGATAGAGTAAAGGGGCTCGAACTTGGTGCTGATGACTATTTAATAAAGCCTTTTGCTTTTGCTGAAGTTTTAGCAAGAGTACGCACTCTTATTCGCCGTGGTGCAGTACAAACAGTTGACGATATACTGATCGTTGCTGATTTAGAAATGGATATTCCAAAGCGAAAAATACAACGTGCAGGCAAGCGTATTTTATTGAGTAATAAAGAGTTTAGCTTACTTGAACTATTGTTACGGCGCGAAGGTGAAGTACTGCCACGTTCGTTAATTGCTTCTCAAGTATGGGATATGAATTTTGATAGCGACACCAATGTGATTGATGTTGCCATTCGTAGGCTAAGAGCAAAAGTTGATGATGACTTTACTATTAAATTAATTCATACAGTTCGCGGTATGGGCTATAAATTAGAGGTTGAAACTGATGGCTATTAAGTCACGGCCTTTATCACTTACGATGCGTGTTGTGTTGTTTGTGGCTGTAACCGTTATTGCGTGCTTAACTTTAGTTGCCACCTTAATAAATAGTTCGATAAAACATCATTTTTTCCAGCAAGATAGTAGTGAACTGCATGTTATTAATCAATCTATTGAATTAGTTTTAAGACAACACTATAAATCAAACCTGAAATTTAAAAATGAATTATCTAACGCTGTAGCGGGTCATCACGGTGTTTACTATCAGGTAAATACCGCAAAAGGAGATCTCATTTTTCAAAGCTCTGAACGAGATTTTAGTGATTTTGTAATGAGTGCTAAGGCTTCAACTGGCTTTAACCGTAACAACATTACCTCATGGCAAAATGATACCCACACCTACCGAGCTCTGGTGAGTAATTTAAGTACTGAGCAACAGCAATACAAAATTACTACAGCGATAGACATGAGCTTTCATTTACACTTTCTCAATCAATTTCAACAAAGCCTTTGGGCCATTATGTTTGGCTCAGCGGTACTCATTTCATTGGTGGCTTGGTTTGCTGTACATCAAGGATTAAACCCTTTACGAGGTTTAAGTCAGAAAATACACGATATCCAAACTAATAAAATGGATGTAAGGCTCGATGAAAATAAAGTGCCTATTGAGCTTGTTAATATGGTGCAGTCGTTTAACTCAATGCTCGACAGGCTCCAGGGTGAATTTATTCGCTTATCAAATTTTTCTAGTGATATTGCTCATGAACTACGAACTCCACTAACGAATATAATTACTCAAACACAGGTTGGATTATCTAAAAAAAGGCAGTTGGAAGAGTATCAAGAATTATTATTTTCTAACTTAGAAGAACTCGAGCGATTAACGAAAATGGTTAGTGATATGCTTTGGCTCGCCAAAACTCAAAACGGGCTAATTAAACCAGTTCAAAACACTCTAAAAAGCCATGATGAAATTGAAGTGTTATTTGAGTATTTTGACGCTTTGGCTGAAGACTCATTGATTGCATTTAATAAAAAAGGTCAAAACCTTTGTTTTTATTGTGACAAATTACACTTTCGTCAATTATTATCAAACTTACTATCCAATGCAATTAGGTACGCTCCAAAAGGCTCATCAATCACTGTAAACAGTGAAATGACCACCGCTGAAAAAATATGCATTTCAGTGATTAATACAGGGGAGAGAATACCTTCTGAGCATTTACCTTATTTATTTGACCGCTTTTATCGACCTGATAAGTCGCGGCAACGACACAGTGACGGAGCAGGTTTAGGGCTTGCAATAGTTAAAGCTCTAGCGCAAGCAAACGGTGGAGATATAGAGGTCAGTTCAAATAATCAAACTACCAGCTTTAAAGTTTATTTAAATTTAGTTAAAAGCTAATTATTAAAACCAATAACTCAATGTTTGCTTGTAGCTCTTTGGCGAAGTTCAGCTAAGTGCCAGTTGCAGACGTTCGATAATGAGATTCATGAGCCAAAATTTGCTCTTATTCTCTCTTAGGGATTTTCTAATTAATTAGCTTTCACGCGTTGTTTACGGCATCTGCAACTTTTTCTGCAATTTCATATACCGTATTAGTTGCTGAATTAAGAGCAAACTTATCCACAAGCGTAGGACTCAACTTCATAATCTCATCTTTACTAATATTATGCCAAATAGGAAGAATGACTTTTTCACCCTCCATCTCTTTTGCGACTAATCCATTTAGTTCATATTGTGTCCAGTTTTTTTCGAAAAAACTTTTAGATAAAATAATTAAACCAAACCTAGATTGAGAAAGGCCTTTATCAATGGACTTCCTTAAACTATCACCAATTCTTAGTGCGTATTCATCATACCAAACTGAAACTCCCTGTTTTATGAGCTCATCTGCTAATGATTTCACAAAATCAGCTTTATCTTCAGAGGCGTGTGAAATAAATAAGTCGCTTGCTTTACCATCTTGCTTAGTTAAATCCTTAGCAAAACTGATCGGCATATTTTTTAATTGAGACAATATGTTTCCCTGAATTTTTAATTCTTCATTTAATGATTGATTAAGTGCAATATTCTTTCTTTTTTGAACTTTACCACCAAATTTTTCTTTATTTCGCTCAGCTAACTTTCTGGTTTTTTGAGCTATTTTTGACTTAACTTGTCGTCTAGCTTTAATAACAGACTTTTCTTTACTTTTTAAGGCCTTCCTTAATTTATGTATATCGTCATAAGGATCTGCATTTTTTAATTTTTTTACTGCCCACTCGAACTCTATCTCTCTAGTAATTACATTTTGTTCAAGTTTTCGTATTTCTGCATCTAGAAAGTTAACACCTTTATATTTGGGATGTTTCAAATTTATTCCTTAAATGCTTAACATTTCTTAGTGTTCGAAGGGCACATCTGAGCGGATGTAAAGCTCGCCTTTATAATCTATATAGTTTTAACAAATAACTTTAGATATTACTATCACAGTTTTCCATTGTATTTAACCAACCTCAATGGCCGGTAATCGCTCTTTTGAGGCATTCGCCTCAACACGTTTTGGGGCAGAAACGAGTTACGCTTTAATGCCCGCTCATGGCACTTAGGCGAACTTCGGCAAAGAGCGATAAGCGGACATTGAAAATGTAAAAACTATTGTTTATGTCAGCTTGTAGAGAAAGCTGACATAAACATATATAGAAGTATGACCAGTAATAGCACACTAATTTAAGCAGGGTTAACATAAAATATGGTCATTCTGCTTCCCCTTTAAAAGATTGCTATTTCTCATCCAAATTAACAATATTGTGAGCACCAAACCACTCACTGGCTTTAGCAATCACATTTGCACTAGGTTGATGGAAAAAAACAGCAAGGTTTTCTTTAGCCCGTGTGCAACACACATAAAATATTTTTTCTGTCCTCTGCCGTACACTTTCTTTTCCTCCTCCTTCAAATAAATTTTTAAAGTTATAACTATTCCATTGGCCATTATCTAGAACGACAAGTACATTAGGATACTCTGCACCCTTAGTCTTATGCTGTGTTGAAAGAGGAGTATAGCCTTCTAAGTATTGATATAGCCCTCTAAATTGTTGATAAGGTATTTGACATACTTGCTGATAAACATAATTTCTAGATACTTTAAACCTTTCTAATTTATCATCTTCAACAACAAGGTTAAGTTGATTCGCAAGAGCTATAACTTCGTCAATAGATCTATTGTCAACTTTAATCAATTCTTCCATTGATTTTTTTAAGTTTTTCTTATCAGCAACTGATGTTATTGAGAAATCAGTAATTCTTGAAAACTCATTAAATCTTTTTTCTTTATACAAATAAATACAGTGCTCAATTTTAAATAAGTGCTTGATCAGATCATCTCGATTAGAACTAGGCTTACTTAAATCATCAGCTGTATTTTTTTTATCGTCAACCAACATGTCTTTATCAATGTAGAGTTTTGATATCTCATCATAAGGCTGCGCTAATGCTAATTCATAAACATCGGGATTAGCATCTATATATTCTTTTTGGCCTTTGGTAGGTGCGAGTGGATTAGGAGTACCATCTTGTAAACCACCTAACTCCTCATATACATGCTTAAATGTTCTGCCTTCAGTATCTATCTTAATATCATTCTTTTTTATATACCCCTTAACACGCTTAATAGATTCTAAAATTTTATCTTTATCGTAAATGCGCATTAAATCACCAAAACCTGCTTTTCCTGCAATTAGATTGTGAGTTAGGTTAAGTTCTTTGGTCTCAATTGAACTATCAAAGTCCCAAGCTAAGTGATGACAGACTGCGCCTAAATCATCGTTATTGGAATATAGGAAAAGTGCACTTCCTTGTTTTGCTGTCCCATCTGCATTCATATTAGGCGCGTTAATATCTTCTGATGGCTCCTGCATTAAGCCATCAGTTCTTATTTTGTTAGCGAGATCTATAACAAGTTGAGGATTCCGTCGGTTTTGGACTTTTTTGACCTCTATAACTGTTGGTGTCAGTAAAGTATATTCTTTTAAATTATTAATGACTGAGAAGTAAGTTCCCTGCTTGTTCTGTTCCTTTTTTAATGCGGTAATACGTTTAGGTTGAGTATTTCCATTTAAATTCCCCACGCTTCCTTCGTAAATTGACTGCATCGCATCACCAAAAAAACCAACAATGTTTCTTTTAGGTGATTGATTTAAGTTCTCTAGCAACAACTTTACTACGTTAGGATCTGTATCTTGATACTCATCAACAAGAATAAATGGGTATGAATCTTTAGTTATAGTGCAGAGTTTTTCATATTTTTCATACATTTTGCAGGCAAGAATGATCACCTCATCATGAGAAATACAACCATCTTTAATCCTAACAAACTCTTTGTATTTAATATCACCATCAAGATCATCAAAATAATTATTTGTGACTTTCTCTCCATCTGGAGATTTTATTTTGGGCTGTTCGTCATCATTTATTAATTCAATTAGCGTACTCTTCAGTTCACACTGAAAGTGCTTAATATTACTCCATAAAAAATCATGAATAGTCGAAACATGAAGATGTTCATGCTGAACACGCTCTTCAATCTCATCGACTGCTGCATTCGTATAGGTAATACAGGCAATAGATGTTGTTGGATTTTCAACTAAAACGGCTTTTAATATTTCAACTAGAGAGTAGGTTTTACCGCTACCAGCACCACCGCTTAATAAAAAACTATAGCCTTGTCTTATTAACCCAATAACTTTTTGGGATTCAGTAGTAAGATGCGATATATCTAATTCTTGCGTAGCCATAATAATCCTTCCTTGATATAGCTAGGGACTTGCCAATTACTAAATTCATTATCACCAGTTTTTTTGCTATTCAGTAATATTTCAATAGCTAATGTTGGCTTGCTATTTACTGCTTTTTCAGCAAAGTCGAATGGGCAAGCATCGTCACTGTCTACATAAATATCAAAATGTCTCTTTGTTAATGAAGGAAAAGCTTCTGCACTCTTACCTAATAGATCTTTATTTAAACTAAAAAAGGCGTCTTCAAAGCTACGTCCATGATATCCGTCCTCGTTTGTTTGGTAAGCCATTAGGAAGTATCCATCAGGATCTTGAATCCATTGGGTACCATCTTTTCTTAATAACTTTTGATTAATGGATAAATTTTTGTAAAAAGCTAAATCGTCATTACCGAAGAAAAATTTTAATGATGCATTTGAAGTTTGGTTAGCGAGTGGATCTGAAGGCTTACATTTAATTGTCTCTTTCTTTGTATTACCATCCTTAATAATATCTCGTACATATTGACTATCAATATCAGTAATAACTAATGATTTAACCCCGATAAAATCGATGAATTTCTCAAATGTTTGCGAATAAGCACCAACCTCAACCATTGAGATATTTTGAGATAATAATGGTGTTTCATCAGGAGCCCTAAACTCTTGATCAATTTTTTTCATCATGGCAGGGACTAATATTTTTTCAGTCTCTCCTTCAATAAAAATAGCTTTGTCCGCAAAAAATAGCTCTGCTCGATTTAAAGTCAAATACTGCTTCAAAAACTTATAAGCTTTTTTCAGTTTAATATCTTCAGCATCATCTTCTGATTTGTACTCATCTTGAAGTGATTTCAGGTTTTTTGCTTTAACATCACAGGTTGAGTTGTTTTTTCGCAAATACTTAATATCATCAAAATCACATTCAGAAACAATATGAGATGAGTGTGTTGTAATAGCCGTTTGAAGTTGAATCGTTATTCCATCATCGCGTTCTCGATTACCTTTCAATAATGTTTTAATGTTTTTGATAAAGATATATTGCATTTGAGGGTGAGTGTGCGCTTCTGGTTCTTCAATAAAAAACAAATTAATCGCAGCAGGTTTTTCCTTTAGTGAACGTCGAAACTTGCCCATGACCATTTCAATATCAAAGATCATGCTTATCAAGTTCATATACCCTAAACCATTATAATGCTCTGGCAGGTCATGAGTATCGTGCGAGTACATCACTGTTGTATTACCATCGAGTAAATCACGGTGTTGTAGTGTTGATGATACTTTTAGTTTGGTATCTGTAGGATTTACACCGCCAAATTGGTTAATCTTCTGAATTAGCCCATCAAACATATCTGCATAAATTGCACTTAACTCATCATCAGTCTTTCGAAGGGTTTCTTTAAACTTTTCGGAGGCATCTATTTGTTCATTTGACTCGTCTGAGATCTTATATATCTTAGCCGTTTGATGAGATAAGGTTTTATCATTATCTTTATTAGTCACACTTCTTTTGGCACTAATAAAGTTGAATGATAAGATGTCATTGAGGGGAATATTCTCTTTTACAAGGTCAATAAAAACAGCTTCATCGGTGAATAAAAGGCTTTTCTTTTTTACTGAGCCAAAATAGTCACCGAGGTGTTCTTTAAGAAATAATTCAGGATTATTATCAAATTTTTCAGATTGTTCGGTATAGTCATCTTTAAGCTTTATAAGCTGCTCATGGTCAATATTGTATTCAAACTTCAAAACAATATTATTATCATCGGGGTCTAGGCTCATTATCAGTGAACTAACTTGTGACAAGTCATCTTGCTCTGTGTACTCAATATATACTTTAAGTTCTATTCCTAAGGGTTGATAACAGTTCTCAATAGGAAGTTCTTTGACACCAGAAAGGTATTGAAGCAACACTTTTTTCAATCCAACATTGAAGTCATCAAGCGTAATGCTCCTACGGCTTGATTGATTAAGAAACTTATCAAGCGCGGTCAATATAGAAGTTTTTCCTGTGTTATTCTTACCGAGAATAAGCGAAAGTTCATCTTCAAGATCTAAAGAAAAATCCTTTAACAACCTGAAATTTCTGATTTGAATTTTTGATATTTTCAATTTTAGTCCTTTATGAATACCTAGCTTTTCTTTCGAATTAAGCTTGGCTTTCCTTGTATATATTGTCTGATTGATTACCCACTAAATTTGACCATAGCACAATAATATTTTTAAATAAAACAAATAGCTAATGGTTAAGCATGAGCTTGATCTCACACAATAAAAAACTCCTTAGCAGGGCTTTTTAATCAAAGTAGGAATAATGTCGTTACCATTGAGTTTATGTATTACTCCCACCATCATCTAACGTCCGCTTATGGCACTGAGCCGAACTTCGGCAAAGAGCGAAAAGCAGACATTGACCGTTAATCGTTTCAACGACGGCAATTAGCCATACGTTGCATGTTTGCTCCCTTACTGGTTTTACGATATCCAAAACCGACATAACGACCATTAAGCAAATACCAAAGTAAAATAGGTATGTGCTTCAATCATATAGCCAAAGAGGATAAAGCGTTAATAGCACTGCTACAGGCCCTAGAATGCTGAAGACAGCTCTGGTATGGTTTTTATTTTTGTGCCAGTTGTATAAGTTTACCAATAGTTCCAAAGATGCAAAAATAGGTAAAAGCGTATTTACAGCTATTCCTTCGAAGTGAGAGAAGAAGCCTAGTCCTAATGCCGATGCAAGTGACCTTAATGCAGGGAAGCAGGCCGTGCCGCTAGCCAAACGCCACTAGAGCCTACTCTGTCTAATATTTTATTTATCATTTGAAAGTCTATTGGTTGATATTACCATCATTCTAAACTCCGTATATAAGTACGGAGTCAATCATTTTAATGAATCAATTATGGGGCAATGTGTTGGATCTTCGTTTTGCATACAGGTATTTGTCATATCCACAATTACTTTCTCTAAACGTTGAAGGTCATTAATTTTGTCTCGAATGATTGCTAACTTTTGTCGGCTTAATAGCTCAACTTGAGTGCAGTTGCTGTCCATAGACATTAGCGATTTTATTTCTCTTAACGTAAAGCCGAGCGCTTTGGCTTTTGTGATAAACCTAAGTTGTCCTGCTATTGTTTCGTCATATTGTCTATAACCAGATATTGGTTTTTCAGGTTGTGTAATCAGCCCTTCTCGTTCATAAAAACGAATGGTTTCTACATTTAAATTTAATGATTGTGCTAATTTGCCAATGGTTTACATTATTGCCTTTGTGAATACTACTAACCTAAAGTTATATTTAGTTTAGCTATCCAATGATTTGATGATGCCGCACGCTTCAATTGTATTGTCTGAACCACAAGCACTTGCCATCTGTTGTAATTCAGCTTTAAGCGCCCTTAATTCTTTCATACGTTTATTCACTAGTGCAAGTTGCTGATCAATTAATGCATTAACGCTAGAGCAGCTTTCTTCTGGCTTATTTTTTAATTCGATAAGACGTTTAATATCATTGAGTGATATATCTAGGCTGCGACAATGCTTTACGAATTCCAATTGTTTAAGTGCTTTACTATCATACAGCCTGAAATTACCTTCTGAACGGTTTGGATTTAACAGTAATCCTTCTCTTTCATAATATCTAATCGTTTGTATTGAACAGCCCGATTTTTTTGACAATTCGCCTATTTTCATCAATTTCCCCCAGACATTTGACTCTATAGTTACTATAGGATCTATAGTATAGGTATGCAACGAAAGGGATATATAAAAATGACTGAGAAATATTTAAACAATACGAATATCGTTAATTTTGAACACAAAGATATCCAATCCCTGATCGATCAACGAGGGTGGAAAAATTTGGATAATTTCAACAAAATTGGTGCCGCTTATCAGTTTGTAAAAGATGAAATAATGTTTGGCTATAACAAGAGTGATGATATTTCAGCAAGCGATGTGCTAGCAGATGGTTATGGACAATGTAATACTAAGGGTAATCTGTTAATGGCACTATTGCGTGGACTAGGTATCCAGTGTCGTTTCCAAGGTTTTACCATTGATCAGCAACTATAAAAAGGTGCTATCCTAAGCTTGTATTTTGGTTAGCACCTAAATACATCATTCATAGTTGGGTAGAAGTTTACTTTGAAGGGCGTTGGATAAACTTAGAGGGCTTTATATTGGATGAGCAATACTTAAGCTCACTACAGCAGAAATTTAGCCAAGCAAAAGATGAGTTTTGTGGTTATGGTGTTGCAACAAAGTGCTTATCTTCACCCGGTACGGATTGGCGTGGAGAGGATACCTATATTCAAAAAGAAGGTATTCATGACGACTTTGGGCTTTATGATTCACCAGATAAGTTCTATCTCGAAAAAGGTACTAATCTATCAGGTGTAAAACGTTGGTTGTATCAACGAGTGATCCGACATTTGATTAATATGAATGTATCAAAAATAAGAAATAAAAAAGTACTGGAGGTACAAAATGCACAACCATAGTCACAGTCATCAGCATGGTAAAGACGACCGGATTGGTTGGGCATTTTTCCTTAATGTGATATTTACCATTATCGAATTTATAGGTGGTTGGCTCACAAACAGTACGGCGATAATGGCGGATGCCGTTCACGATCTTGGTGATAGTCTTTCAATAGGTTTTGCGTGGATTTTAAGTCGTTTTTCAGATAAAGAAGCATCAGACAAATTCAGCTATGGTTATCGCCGACTTACACTTTTTGGTGCATTGGTAAATAGTATTGTTTTGATTATCGGCTCTATTTGGGTTTTATTTGAAGCAATACCTAAGCTGTCCAATCCTGAAATGCCTGTAGTTGAGGGGATGTTAGGGCTAGCCATACTCGGTGTTGCCGTAAATGGTTATGCGGTATTCAAATTAAAAGCGGGTGAAACACTAAATGAAAAAGTGCTGACATGGCACCTACTTGAAGATGTACTCGGTTGGGTTGCCGTTCTTATAGTCTCTATTGTATTGTTGTTCGTTGAACTGCCGATATTAGATCCTCTATTATCAATAGGGTTTACGCTGTTTATCTTATTTAACGTTTTCAAAAATCTTAAATCAACATTGGTGCTTTTTCTTCAAGCTGCACCCGATAAAGAGACCCAAGAGCGTATTAAGCAGTCATTAATTGAATTTCCTGAAGTAAATGGTATACACCATATGCATTTTTGGTCACTGGATGGTGAAAGTCACGTTTTAACAGCGCACCTTGAGCTGAGTGACAACTTTGACGTTAAAGAATTAATTAAGCTTAAACAAGAGGTTGCAGCTAAATTATCTTCCTATCATTTATCGCATACGACGATAGAGTTTGAGTTTTTAAATGAAAATTGTAGGGATGAAGCAGAGTAAGTTTTATCAATAAAATTTTGGAGCATACAATATAAAAAGCAGCTTAATTAGGCATAACTTAGTAATTAAGCTGCTTTTTTGCTTTTAGATTTCGTCGGATTGCTGTTTGTTACTCTCAGCGCCATGCGCCCATTGATATAAAATAGGCAATACAAACAAAGTTAAAATGGTAGAAGATACAATACCGCCGATAACAACTGTTGCTAGTGGTCGTTGTACTTCTGCACCAATTCCAGTGTTTAACGCCATTGGAATAAAACCTAAACTTGCGACCAGTGCCGTCATTAAAATAGGTCTTAAACGAATGATGGCACCTTCAATGATCGCTACGTATAGGTCGCCTTTTTCATGCCAAAGATCTCGAATAAAAGCCAACATAACCAAGCCATTTAATACTGCGACACCTGACAATGCAATGAAGCCGACACCTGCCGAAATTGATAAGGGCATGTCTCTTAAATAAAGTGAAAATACGCCCCCTGTTAATGCTAAAGGCACGCCACTGAAAATGATTAATGCATCTTTTAATGAACCAAATGCTATAATCAAAATACCTAGGATAACAACCAATGTTATCGGTACAACTAGGCTTAATCGCTTACTTGCTGATTCTAGTTGTTCAAACGTTCCACCATAATCAAGCCAGTATCCTGCTGGAATTTCTCCTTCCTGATTAATTTTAGCTTTAACTTCTTTTACAAAACCGCCTAAATCTCTACCACGAACATTGACGGTAACCACAACTCTTCTTTTTCCGTTCTCTCGGCTAATCTGCGCGGGTAAAGACTCTGATTTAAGCTCTGCAACTTCTTCAATTGGCACATAGTTACCATTCTCAAGTGGAAGCGGCAGATGCTTCAAGCTATCGATATCCGTTCTTATTTGCTCTGGTAGGCGAACAACTAACTCAAACCGTCTGTCACCTTCATAAATGATCCCCGCAGATTCACCGCCAATCGCAGTGGCAACCCAGTCTTGCAATTCGGTAACGTTCAATCCATACCTACCAAGCGCTTCTCGTTTAGGAATTACTGATAAAGATGGAACACCTGTGACCTGTTCTATTCGAGCATCAGCGGCACCATCCACGGTTTTCACAATATTTAGAATATCTTTTGCGGTAAGTAATAACCGATCCAAATCATCACCAAATATTTTGATGCCGACATCAGCTCTAACGCCAGAAATCAATTCATTGAAACGCATTTGAATAGGCTGAGTGAATTCATAGTTGTTGCCTGGAATGTTTTTCAGTACTTTTTCCATTTCTTCAACTAATTCACTTTTTGGTTTTGAAGGTTCGGCCCATTCTTTACGTGGTTTTAAAATAACAAAGATATCAGCAATACTCGGTGGCATTGGGTCGGTTGCTACTTCTGGTGTGCCAATGCGCGAGAATACTTTATCAACTTCAGGAAACGCTTTAATACGTTGCTCAAGTACTTCTTGCATTTCTACTGATTGCTCTAGGCCAGTCGATGGAATTCTTAATGCCTGTAGTGCAATATCACCTTCATTTAATTGAGGAACAAATTCTGTCCCAAGCGTAGTTGCTAACCAAAGGCTATACCCCATTAACAGCGTTGAGAATGAAACAATAATCCAACGAAATTTCATCGCCATTTTTAACAATGGTTCATAAATAGACTTGGTTGAACGAATAACTACACTTTCTTTTTCGCTGATTTTACCTTTCATAAACACAGCTACAGCAGCAGGAACCAGTGTAACTGAAAGGATCATTGCGGAAATTAACGCCATAACGACAGTTGCCGCCATAGGGTGGAACATTTTCCCTTCAACGCCAGTTAGCGTGAAAATGGGGATGTAAACAACAGTGATAATTGCCACACCAAACAAGCTTGGACGTATCACTTCTGAAGTGGCTTCAAAAACGGTATTTAGGCGTTCTCTTAAGTCTTGCCTATGACCGTTGTGTTGGGCCTGTGCTAACCTACGGACAGAGTTTTCAACGATGATTACAGCCCCGTCCACTATCAAGCCAAAGTCCAATGCGCCGAGACTCATTAAATTGGCAGATACTCCTGCTTGCACCATACCTGTGATTGTCATTAACATGGAAATAGGGATAACAGCAGCGGTAATGAGAGCTGCACGTAAATTTCCAAGTAGAATAAATAACACAACAATAACTAAAAGCGCACCTTCAACGAGGTTTTTGGTAACGGTTGCAATCGCTTTATCTACTAACGTTGTTCTGTCGTAAACAGGCTCTGCGGTAATGCCCTTTGGCAGAGATTTTTGTATTTCGCTGAGCTTATGTTCCACTTCTAAAGCAACGGTGCGAGAATTCTCACCAATCAGCATCATGGTTGTACCAAGCACTGTCTCAATGCCATTACGAGTAGCAGCCCCTGTTCTAAGTTCTTTGCCTATAGCAACATTGGCAACATCACTTATTTTTACAGGAATACCATCGTTCTTTTTGATGATGACATTGAGGATTTCATCCATTGTCGCAAGTTGCCCGATGGAGCGCACTAACACTTGTTGTCCGTTTTGCTCAATATAACCCGCGCCACGGTTATCATTATTTTTACGTAATGCATCAGAAACGTCTTCAAAGCTTACCTGATGAAAAAGTAATTTTTCGGGTTTCGGCGTTATATGATACTGCTTGTTATAGCCGCCGATGCTGTTGACCTCAATGACGCCTTTAACTTGAGCCAATTGCGGTTTAATGATCCAGTCTTGTATTTCTCTTAAGGCAATAGCGGTATAAGGCTCTCCATTAGGCATTTTAGCGTCAGGAGAAGCTTGTACGGTATACATAAATATTTCACCAAGCCCTGTGGAAATAGGACCCATCTCTGGCTCTAAGCCAGAGGGAATAACGCCTTTTATCGCAGCTAATCTTGCATTGATTAAGTTGCGTGCGAAATAAATATCGGTTCCCTCTTCAAAGATAACGGTCACCTGGGATAAACCATATCTTGAAAGAGAGCGGGTGTGAGACAGCTTTGGTAGTCCAGCTAATGCGTTTTCTACTGGAAAAGTTACCCTTTGCTCCGCTTCTAAAGGTGAATAACCGGGGGCAGAGGTATTTATTTGTACCTGTACGTTTGTTATATCTGGAACAGCATCAATGGGAAGTTTTTGATAACTCCACATACCAACGCCGATGATTACCATCAGCAAGCTTAATACTAAATAGCGCCTATTTATTGCAAGACGCAAAATTGATTCAATCATATTGCGTCTCCTAATCGTCGTCTTCTACTTCAGATTTCAAGATATCTGCTTTAATCAGATAACTGTTTTTGTTTACATATTCAGCGTCTTTACTGAGGCCATCAATGACCTCGATATAGTTTTTGTCTGAACGACCAAGGACAAGTGGTGCAAACTCGTACTCTTCATTTTCTTTTACAAAGACACCTAATTGTCCACCTAGCTCTTGTATGGCAACTTTCTCGACCGCTAAATCCACCTCAAATTGGTTTATCTTTACGTTGCCTTTTAATAATTGACCTGACGTTAGCTTTAACTCAGTGTTGTTTAATCGTACCCGTGCTAAAACATAAGGCTGATCTTTAGCTGGAATAATATTAGTGATGACTGAACTGAATGCGTGTTCACCTTGCTCAATATCAACATGCTGACCGACTTTGATTTGATTATATTGGCTGGTAAACACCTTAAATTCAGCCCACAAGGTGTCAAATTTGACGATTTCAAACAAGCTAGTGTTTTGCGTGATACCGCCAATATTTCCATTTCGCTGTAAAACAGTCCCAGAAACAGGCGATGTTATTTTATAAGTATTTAAGCTCTCATTAGATTCAATAACGGCTAATAGATCGCCTTTTTTTACCGTATCACCAACAGTGAAGTTTATTGTCTTTATAACGCCGTTATATCTAGCGCTAACTTGAAATAATTGTTCAGCGCCTATCGTCGTAGAGCCGTATACAGGGATAGTTTGGTTCAACGTTTTTGAAGCTAAATAGGCTGTTTCAACACCAACCTTTTTTGCCATGTTATTGTCGATTTTGCTTATGCCTTCTTCGCCTTCATGTTCATCTTCACTAGCGAAAACACTTTGAATGGGTGATAGATACCCAATAAAAATCAATAGTGCGAGTAAATAGTTTTTCATTTTGAATTCCTAAACGATTCAGTTAATCACTGAATCAATAAATTGTTATTAAACTTAAAGTGATGTTTATTTAGAGTGACAGCGCTTCGTTTGTTAGTTTTTCTATCTCTGCGCCATAAATTAGGGCAGCAGATGCCGCGTCAATAAGGGTTCGCCGAGCATTTAACAGCTCTTGTCTAGCCGATACATAATCAAGATATCCATATCGACCTTTTTGATAGGCGTCTTGAGTATCTTCCAGTGCATCTTCAAGCATTGGGATAACCGACTGCTTTAATGAATTAGCTGTTAATATGGCTTGTTTTCTATTGGAGTATGCTCGTAGTAAGTGATTTCTAAATCTTAACTTAGTCGCCTCTTTCTCTATGGCAACTTGGTCACGCTCTGCTAGCGCACTAGCGATTGCGCCAGAATTTCGCTTTTCAGCAAACAAAGGTAAGCTAAAGCCAGCGACCAGTGCCGTATCATTGGCTTCTTGAGAGCGCCTAACACCAACAGACCATTTGATATTGGCCGTTGACTCTGTTTTAGCCAACTGTAACTCGGCCTCTTTTAGTCGCTGCTCACTTGCATAAACTTGAATAGCAGGGTTTTTCTCTAATTTCGCAAAGAGACTACTAAAATCACTATCATTGCCAAACTGAAACAGATCTCCAGTTACTCTAGAGAATGACACTGATGTTTCTCCCCAGTAAGCTGATAAAGAAAGCTTTAGATATTCCAAGCGCTTTTGTTCAGATTGAAGGGTGAGGTTAGCCTGAGCAATAACTGCTTTTGAGCGTTTCACTTCAGCCTCAGGAGTAGCACCTGCGCGGTTACGCTGAGATACAATCTCTAAGGTTTCTTGTGCTAAGCTCAAAGCATTTTCTGCCAATATAACTCTTTGTTGGGCTGCAAGTACTTCCACGTACTTCTCAGTGACTTGAGCCATTAAATTAAGCGCAGAGACTTCTTTTTCAGCAGTGAGTAGTGTTCTTGATTTTGAAACAATTCCAATCCGCGCTGAGCGTTTATCTCCCATTTCGATAACCGAAGATAGAGCGACTGTTAATTCAGCACTGTCGAATGTATTAAATTCACCTGAGCCTGCAAAGTTCTCAGCTTCAAGCTCTAGTTCATAAGCAGGATTTAAACTTGCGATTTGTTCTCGTCCAATTAATGCCGTTTGCTTGAAATCAAATATTTTAAGTTCTGGATTTTGTTTAAGCGTCCACTGAATTGCCTCTTGAAGGTTTAACTGCTTCTCAAAGGCATAAACATTAAATGTAAAAAGTGACAAAGCGAGAAACGCGATATATTTAAGCCGAGGTGTTACACACCTTAAAATTGCTATCTTGCGATGCACACAGGTATTAAGTGCCATGTATACTTTCCTATAAATTTATATGTGATATTTAGGTCATTAACATTTGACCTTTCTTAATTTTCTATAAAATTTAGGCGTATTTAGGTGGGCGGAATGGCACCGAGATATAGCCTTTTAGCTCAGGGGAAACTAAGGCGTAGGTAGGGAAATATTCTATTGCTTGTAAAATATTACAAGAAGAATCTGTATTTAAAAATAACTGACAGCAGCAACAAAAATTACAATTATCAATTAAAGTTTGGCTATTACCCTCCTCAAATAAATTAGAGCTTTCAGGAGCTTTTAGCGGGGTAATAGACTCAGTTAGTGATATATTAAAAGAACTTTCAATTAAGTTTCCTTCAATCTCTTCTTGCGAAAAAAACACAGACTGCACCGCGATTAAAATCATTATCACGTATGATATATATGGTTTAAAATATGACGGGTGCATTCTTTTAACTACTTTCTACTTAAGACTTTAGCTGTAAGATGCGGCGAGCACCGTTTAAAACGACAACAGCAATAATCAAACCAATCACTAAATCTGGATAACGGCTGCTAGTTACTGTAACTAATAAGCCAGCTAAGATTACACCTACGTTTGCGATTACGTCATTTGCGGAAAAAATCCAACTCGCTTTCATATGAGCGCCGTCTTCTTTGTTGCCAAATATTAAAAACAGACAAGCAATGTTAGCGATTAGTGCTATTCCACCAAATATCATCATTAAAGAAGAGATAGGTTCACTACCGTAAATAAAGCGTCTTACGACTTCACTCAAAGCACCTAGCGCTAGAATAATTTGAAGTACACCAGATATATGTGCCGCTCTAAGTTTCATGCTTATGCTTTTACCGACAGCATATATAGCTAAACCATAAACAGCAGCATCAGCAAACATATCTAATGAGTCGGCAATAAGGCCAGCAGATTGCGCAATAATCCCAGCAATTACTTCTATAAAAAACATGACTCCATTAATGGCTAACAACCATTTTAGCGTTGATGCTTCTTTCATCTCATTTTTTTGGGCTAGATCTTTTGCTTTTGCAGCTTCGGTGCTGCAACTTTCTTTAGTTGATGCCAACTCTGCACCGAGATTGAGTTGTTGTAATTTTTTTGTTATCTCATCTAAATTTTCATCATGAAAAACCTTGACTAAACGGCTAGGAATATCAAATTGCAACCCAACTGAAGGCTCAATTGAGTCAAGTGCTAACCTAATCAATCTCTCTTCTGAAGGACAGTCCATTTGAGGTACTTTAAATGTACTGACAAACGCGCCACTATAGTTATCTAATTGTGTATCAATTTTTACATCTTCATTGGTAGAAGATGATTGACACTGACCACTACATTTTTCTGACATATTTAACACTCCGTAATAATATTAAAATAAGTATAAAATCTATAGTGGCTATAGAGTCAAATAAAAAATTATTTAATGTAAAAGCGTGGAAACTGAATTGAAAAGCTAGTTTAAGAAAATAGTTTCTGCTAGTATTTTAAATACTATATTTAACTGGTGATAACTTTGAACCTTAATGTTGTACTAAAAATGCTCTTGGTTATTTCGATTGTTTTACAATCGTTAACTGCTGTAGCATCCTCAACATCTGAGAATCACCAAATAGATATAGAGCACCTTCAAACTCAACATGATCATGCAGATGATCGAAATGTCTCAAATGATAATGTAGGTGATGAGCAGCATAATGAAAAAGATTGTCATCACTGCGGTCATTGCAGTGGCAGCCACTTATCTTGGATTTTAGTCAGTAATTCAAATACCACGGGCAAACTAAACATTATCAATAAAACGCCTTATCAAATTGATCAAACAAATACTTACCTTGAAGCGATACTTCGCCCACCCATTTCTTAATTAGATTGATTTTTAATGACCTATTTGTCCATGAGAAGGATAAAGGGTTCGTGTTTATAAATTAAAAAATTAAGAAGTTTTATGTATATATTTTTAAAAAATACAGGTTTAACCCTGTCTTTATGCATGGCTGTGAGTTTTTCAGTTGCCACTTATGGCAAACAGAAAAGTATTTCATGGCTAGATAGTCAAATAAATAAAGATCCCGAAGTTGTTGCGGCTAAAGAGTTACTTAATGCAAGTAATCATAGAGCCAAAAGCTTAACTCAAGCCGTATATAACCCAGAGCTTGAAGCAAGCTATGAAAAAGAAGGTGATTTTGATAATTACTCTATTGGTATCAGTCAAACGATAGATTTTTGGGATAAGCAATCAACAAATAAAACCATTGGTGAAATTGATGTTTATGCAAACCAGCAACAATTGTTATCTCTACTCGATTCTAAAAAGGCTAATGCCTTAACTGCATTAGTTAATTGGCAAGCAGCAAAAAAAGCTGCTCAGTTACTTTCAGAAAGAGAAGAGCAATTGCAAACGCTCGTTGGAATTGTTGAAGACAAACGAAAAGCTGGACTTCTAGAGCCACTTGACGCTGAGCTAGTCTATTTAAACTTGTCGCAAATTTTTAGTGAAATATCTGAGTCTCAAATTGCTTTGAAAAATGCAGAGGTAAAGGTTCAGGAGTTATTGCCTGATTGGACGCCTAATACTACCAATTTGTTTTCATTTACTTTTGGAGCAACAAGCTACTCATTTAACTCCCAGTGGGTTGAGGAACATCCAAAAGTTAAACTTGCTAGAGCGAAATGGAAGGGACAACAATCTAAAGCTCAACTAACCACTATGGAATCTAAAGCTAATCCAACCATTGGCGTTAGCGCAGGGAAAAGTGGAGATGAAGACTTGGTTGGTGTGACTTTTTCAATGCCTTTAAACATCAGAAATAACTATACAGATAATGTTAAAGCCGCTTATTCAGAAGCCATTGCAGCCGAGGCGAATTTTCAGTCGGTATATCGAAAGCAGTCTTTTGAAGCAAAAGCTAATTATGAATCGCTTAATGTCAGTAGAAAATATTATGAGCAATGGCAAAAACTGACAAAAGGCAGATTAGATAGCAGCGAAAACTTATTAAATAAGCGCTGGCAAGCTGGTGATATTAATACTTCTGACTACTTACTTGCATTAAATCAACGTGCGGAAGGGCTTCATGCAGGAATACGTTTGGAAAATCAATTCAAGCTTGCAGAAATATCCTTCATTTTAAGTATGGGTCAGTTATCCAAATTTGAGATTTGAGCGCTTTGTTTTTTCAGTAGCGAAAAACGAAATCTTAAATTTATTAAAAATATAGGTTACAAAAATGAATACAGTAATTAGTAAAAAATTTTTAGCCGTAGTAATTAGCAGCCTGTTAGTTGGGTTTACTACAAATCATGATGCTTTTGCACAGTCGTCAGATGGAACTGGTTCTGTCACAAACGTTTCGAAACAAGAAGAAAAAGAACATCAAGATGAGCATGAACACGAAAAGGGACATGAAGAAGATAAAGGTGACCATGACGAGCACGGCCATGAAGGTGGTAATAAAGAGGGAGAAGAAGAACATGAAGAAGGTATCACTATTGATCCAAAGAAGATGTCGCTTGCTAAAATTAAAGTGGAAAGTGTTAAGCCTGAATATCAATTTAGCTCCGTATATGCACCTGGCGAAATAAAAGCTAATGGCTATAAAAGTTATGTGGTATCACCACGTACAGAGTCAGTCATTATCAGTCGCCATGCAGCGCTTGGCGAGTATGTAGAAATAGGTCAGAAGTTAGTTACATTATTTAGTGAAGCAATGGCACAAGCACAAGCTGACTATTTAATCGCTTCAACCGAATGGCAACGTGTAAAAAAGCTGGGTAATAAGACGGTGAGTGAAAGTCGATTATTACAAGCTGAAACAACATACAATGCGAGCTATGGCAAGCTCATTGCTTTAGGGTTAACTGAAAAAGCAATAAATGGTATTTCTAACAAAGACATTAAAGCATTTGGGCAATATGCATTAACGGCGCACCGTGAAGGTGTCGTGCTTCAAGACGACTTTATCCAAGGGCAACGTGTTGATGCTGGGGATTCAGTCATGTTGTTAGCTGATGAAAAACAACTATGGGTTGAAGCAAAAGTTTCTCCAAATAAAAAGCTAAATTTATCAATTGATTCTCCTGCGGTACTTAAATTAGAAGGCCAGAGTTACAATGCCAAAGTTATCCAAGAAGCCCATACAATTGATCCCGTAACTCGTACAAGAATTATTAGATTGGGGGTACAGAATGCTGATGATAACCTTCATTCAGGTATGTTTGTAAAAGTTTACTTTCAGTTTGCCACAAAGCAGAAAGTGATGGCTGTGCCAGAAGAAGCATTGATCCGCAGCGCAGATGGTGATTGGACCGTATTTGTCGAAGACCACCCTGGAGAATTTAAAGCTGTAGAAGTAGAACTAGGCCGAGCCTTAGGTGATTTTAGGGAAATCATTGGCCTTGATAGTGGGACGCGAATTGTAACCAAAGGCGCATTTTTTGTTGCTTCTGAAATCGCTAAAGGCGGATTTGATCCGCATAACCACTAAGGAGCAAGACTATGTTTAATAAAATAATAGATTGGTCTGTTAATAATAGACTCCTGATTTTGATTGCGCTGTTTGCCACAATTGTCGGCGCAATTATGGTTATACCAAAACTAAATTTAGATGCCTTTCCTGATGTTACTAATGTTCAAGTTGCTGTAAATACTGAAGCGCCAGGACTAGCTGCTGAAGAAGTTGAACAACTCATTACGTACCCCATTGAAGCGGTCATGTATGCCTTACCTGATGTAGAACAAGTGCGCTCAATTTCTAAAACAGGCTTGTCTGGCGTCACGGTTGTTTTCAAAGAAGGCACCGACATTTACTTTGCAAGACAACTTGTATTTGAGCGTCTTCAAGCCGCAAAAGAACTGATACCAGAAGGTGTCGGCACACCCGAAATGGGGCCAAACACCTCAGGGCTAGGCCAAGTATTTCAGTACCTTCTTATTTCAGATAAAGATGCAGGCTATGATGCTATGGCACTCAGGAGTCTCAATGATTGGGTAGTAAAATTACTCGTTATGCCTGTCGATGGTGTTACTGATGTACTCTCCTTTGGAGGTATTGTTAGGCAGTACCAAGTAAATGTAGATCCATCTAAGCTTCTTTCTTATAACCTAACGCAAGAAGACGTTGTTGGTGCCCTAGATAACAACAATGCCAATGTTGGCGGATGGTATATGAACCGTGGGCAAGAGCAGCTTGTTATTAGAGGTGCAGGTTGGTTTGAAAGTGGTGACGCTGGTATTAGTAATATCAAACAAGTTCCCGTCAAAACAGTTGATGGGACAGTTGTGACGGTTTCGGATATTGCTAAAGTTGAAATGGGCAGTGAAATTCGTCAAGGTGCTGTCACAATGACGCGCAAAACCGAAGACGGTAAAGTCGAAAATTTAGGTGAAGTTGTCTCTGGCATTGTCTTAAAACGCATGGGGTCTAATACTAAAGCCACCATTGATGGTATCAATGCAAGAATCCCATTAATTAATCAAGCATTGCCTAAAGGTGTTCGCTTTGAACCATTTTATGATCAGGCTGATTTGATTGAAAAAGCCGTTGATACAGTAGTTGATGCACTATTACTAGCATTTATTTTCATCTGTATTGTATTAGCACTATTTTTAATGAATATACGTGCAACCTTCCTTGTCCTAATATCTATTCCAATTTCAATTGGTATCGCGTTAATGATCATGGCTTGGTGGGGCATTTCTGCAAACCTTATGTCATTGGGTGGCATTGCCGTAGCCATTGGTATGCTAGTTGATGGTTCAGTCGTGATGGTTGAAAACATGTTTAAGCATTTAAATAGACCAGACTCTACCCATTTAAAAACTGTAAAAGAAAGAGTGCCTAGTGCTGATACTGATCCACATGATGTAGAACAAGATGAGCATGGTATTAAGTTACGTCTTCAAAATGCGGGTAAAGAAGTGGCTCGTCCCGTATTTTTTGCAGCTTCTATTATTTTAGTCGTATTTACGCCTTTATTTAGCTTTGAAGGTGTTGAGGCAAAGTTATTTCAACCTATGGCAATAAGCATCATTTTAGCTGTTATATCTGCTATTGTGGTTGCGTTGTTTGTTGTACCCGCTTTAGCTACTTATTTATTTAAGTCAGGTGTAAAAGAGAGGGAAAGCTTTGTTCTTAGGCCATTAGACAAACTCTACAGAAAAGGGCTTACATTCGCACTAAAACGCACCAAATTAGTCATTTCAGCCGCACTTATATTAGTTTTCTCTGCCTTTGCATTAGTTCCATTAATTGGTACTGAATTTGTACCTGAGTTAGAAGAAGGGACGATAAACTTAAGAGCAACGCTTGCACCTTCTTCCAGTTTAGATACCGCGCTCACTGTGGCACCAATTCTAGAAGAAAAACTAATGGCTTTCCCTGAAGTAACCTATGCATTAAGCCGAATTGGTCGAGCAGAAATAGGTGGAGACCCAGAGCCTGTGAATAACATCGAAATTTACATAGGGTTGAAGCCTGTTTCTGAGTGGACCAGTGCATCTAATCGATATGAACTTCAAGGAAAAATGGAGAGATCTTTAGAAGAATTCCCTGGGTTGCTACTCAACTTTTCTCAACCTATTGCGACTCGTGTCGATGAGCTACTATCTGGTGTTAAGGCTCAGTTGGCGATAAAGTTGTTTGGGCCTGAACTTGAGGTACTGGCGGCTAAAGGTCAAGAAATAGAAACAGCAATTAAAAACATTGAAGGTGCAAGGGATGTTGCATTGGAGCAAATTGCTGGTGAAGCGCAATTGGTGATAAGTCCTAACAGGCAAGAACTATCGCGCTTTGGATTGTCTGTGAGTGACATAATGGAGGTTGTGCGTGATGGTATTGGTGGTGTTGAAGCCGGACAAATAATCAATGGTAATGAACGTTATGATATTTACGTTCGCATAGAGGAAGAGTACCGAAGTAACAAAGAAGCTATTGCTGATATTCGGCTTCAATCACCTACTGGTGCTTGGGTGCGACTGGGTGACGTAGCCTCAGTCTCATTTGAGTCAGGCCCACCACAAGTTAGACGCGATGATGTACAACGAAGAGTCGTTATCCAAGCAAATGTACAAAATCGAGATATGGGAAGCGTGGTTGCCGATATCAGAACGGTAATTGCTGAAAAGGTTGACTTACCTTCAGGTTATTCTGTTTCGATTGGCGGCCAGTTCGAAAGTCAAAAACGTGCTCAAAATAGGTTAGCTATAGTTGTACCTTTATCGTTAGCACTAATCGCACTACTACTTTACTTTGCCTTTGGTTCTGTTGGTCAAGCTATGCTGATATTGGTCAACGTGCCGCTTGCTGTAATTGGCGGAGTTTTCTCCTTATATTTATCTGGACAATACTTGTCTGTACCAAGCTCCGTTGGCTTTATTACCTTATTTGGTGTAGCGGTATTGAATGGGGTCGTTATGGTAGAAAGTATCAACCAACGTATTAAAGACGGTCTAGAAGCATCTAAAGCCGTTTTTGAAGGCGCTACTTCAAGATTAAGACCTGTACTTATGACTGCTATAACATCAGCTTTAGGTTTGATACCGATGTTAATGTCTAATGGTGTTGGTGCAGAAATACAGCGCCCCTTAGCGAGTGTTATTGTTGGCGGCTTGGTAACTGCAACACTGTTAACATTATTTGTTTTACCTGTTTTATATCGCTGGTTTTCAGAGAAAAAAATAAAAGAGCTATCCAGATAAAATGACTGTGAACTCTAACCCCACGCTAAAGTCACGTTTAGCGTGGGGTTATTGAGTAGATGAACGAAAAGAAAGATTAGATTTAACAATAAACTAATAGTCATGACTGCTTTGTCGGAATATTTGTCGTTAAACAGGCCAAAGCTAACTTCCGCTTTCGTATCTTTGCAGTCTTAATCTTTATGTGTCTCAAGGTCGGCTTATGGCACAAACCGGAAATAGCTTCCAATTAACTCCGTATTTAAATTTTAGGTTTTAGCTGGGCTCTAATTAATAAATCATAATCTATTTGCAACACCTCGCTTAAATTCAAACTATTCTGAAGTTAACGCAAATTTTCAATTTAATTGGTGCTGGCCGAATAAAGGCTCATATGAGAATCAAATCGCCAGCTTCTTAAATAGAAACTAAAGATGTGACCGTTAAAAGGTTTATGCTAATTAAAAAATAACTACTCTTAACTATGACTCAGTTTTCTCTTTATAGTCACACAAATCCTCAATTATACAACTTCCACATTTTGGTTTTCTCGCTGTACACGTATAGCGCCCATGTAAAATAAACCAATGATGGAGGTTAAACATAAATTCTTTCTTATTTGGCGTATTTTTAATTATAGCCTGTTCAGTCTGCTCAACAGTCTTACCCTTAGCGTAACCAGTACGGTTTGCAAGACGTTGGATGTGAGTATCTACTGCTAAAAAGTATCTACCTTCATTATCTTTTAGCCAGCCGAATGCGGTGTTGAGTACTACATTGGCAGTTTTACGGCCAACGCCAGGGAGGGCTTCTAGGGCTTCACGGTTTTCAGGGACTTCGCTGTTGTGTTGATTGACGAGAATTTCACACATTTTATACACGTTAGCAGCTTTTGAATTAAATAAGCCGATGGTTTTAATGTAGTCTCGCAGTGTATCGTGGCCAATATCTAAAATAGCTTGTGGCGTATTAGCAACTGGAAACAGTTTTCGGGTGGCTTTGTTGACGCCTACGTCTGTGGCTTGCGCAGATAATGTGACCGCGACAAGTAATTCAAATGGGCTTGAGTATTCAAGCTCGGTTTCTGGATGTGGATTATCATCGCGTAGACGAGTTAAAATCTCGTAGCGTTTTTCTTTATTCATGCAACTTAAACGTACAGCTAAGCTATACGCTTCCCCTTAAGTTAAACTAGTTACTCGTGCCCTTGGGCCTTTTTCTGCTTCTGGCGGTGCTACTTGCTTTGCTTTTATTTGTGCATCTATCACATTTTTAGCTGCAATTAATAAACCTAACCCTAAAAAAGCACCTGGTGGTAATATGGCCAGTAAAAATTGATTGTCAAAGCTAAATATTTCGATGCGCAAAACAGCAGCCCATGGGCCAAGTAATAAATCGGCACCATCAAAAAGAGTGCCTTGCCCAATGACTTCTCGCATTGCTCCTAAAACTAACAATACCACCATAAAGCCTGCGCCCATCATGAGTCCGTCAAAGGCGGATAAATGCACTGGGTTTTTTGATGCAAACGCTTCTGCGCGACCAATAATGGCGCAGTTAGTAACAATAAGGGGTATGAAAATCCCCAAAGATTGATACAGGCCAAATGTATAGGCATTCATTAAAAGCTGAATAATTGTTACAAAGGCTGCGATGATCATCACAAAGACAGGAATCCGAATATCTTTTGGTACCCAGTTTCTTACAGCAGAAATAGTAACATTAGAACCGACTAGCACCATTAAAGTTGCCAGTCCCAGCCCCATTGCATTGGTGACAGTTGACGTGACAGCGAGTAATGGACATAAACCAAGTAACTGGACGAGGGCAGGGTTGTTTTTCCACATTCCTTCGTTAAAAAGTTCTTTTAATTGGCTCATGACTCACCTACTTTGCATGCGTTAGATGCATTAAATACAGCATCAAATTGAGTTTGAGAGAATAGCACAGCGTGTTTTACAGAGCCAACAACAGCGCGAGGTGTAATTGTGGCACCAGTGAACTGGTCAAAACTACCGCCATCTTTTTTTACCGCCCAGCGTTCGTCGTCTTCGCCCAAGACTGTTTTATCATTAAATACAGTGATCCAAGGTGATTTTTTAATTTCAATTTTGTCACCAAGGCCAGGAGTTTCCTCATGCTTAGTCACACGAACACCTGCAATATCACCATTAGCAAATACCGCGGTTAACAGCTCAATATCACCACTGTAGCCTTTAGGGGTGATATGTCGCATAACTAAGGCAACAGGCTCACCATTTTTTCGAGCTCGGTAAACAATCTGTGGTGTTTTAGCTAATAATGGCTCATTAATGAGGGCGCAATCATTATATAAAACATTATCGTAAAAACTAGGATCCAGCACTTCTTGTAATTGGGTTGATAGCTGCTTACGTTCTTGCTCAGCAATACTGTCAGCTGTTAATTCATGAATAATTGCAACAGCGCCTGTTGTAAGCAGCGCAAAAAGGGTCAATATCGCGCCATTTTTTGTCATTGAAGGTAGGATCATTTTTTCATCCCATGGCCGTATGTTCGAGGCTGTGTGTAATAGTCAATTAAAGGGACTGCCATATTTAAAAGCAACACTGAGAAAGCGACAGCATCAGGAAAACCGCCAAATGTACGGATCAGATAAATTAATAAGCCAATTAATGCACCGTATACTAAACGCCCACGATTCGTTGTAGCAGCTGAAACAGGGTCTGTGGCTATAAAAAATGCGCCGAGCATGGTTGCACCACTAAATAGGTGAAACACGACACCTGGCTCTGTGCCTGGGGCAACGAGATAGCCAATGCCACTACATATTGCAAGTGTTGCGATAAAACTAACTGGAATGTGCCAATTGATAACGTTAGTTTTAATTAAATATAATCCACCTAGCAAAAAGCCAAGGTTTACCCATCCCCAGCCTTTACCAAGCCATTGATTAAATAGTGGCGACTGCATGCTTTCAGTGATTGTTAAACCATGTGCGACATCAGTCTTAACCGTATCTAGGGGGGTGGCCATCGTCATACCATCAATGCCTACCCTAAGTTGATCAACGCTAAAACCAGCTGTTGTATAACCATTAAAAATAACACTCAGCTGCTGAGTAAAGCTTATTGGCTTTGCCAATAAATCGGCCGTAGGTAGCCAAGCAGTCATCTGTACTGGAAATGAGATAAGCAGTAAAACATAGGCAGCCATGGCTGGATTAAATAAGTTAAACCCTAAGCCACCATACAGCTGTTTCACAATAATGATGGCAAATAAACAACCAATGACAATAATCCACCAAGGGGCAAGTGGCGGAATGCTTAAAGCGAGTAATACTGCGGTTAACCAAGCACTGCCGTCACTCAACGCTGTCAGTGCTGGGCGTTTACGTATCCGCATGATAGCCGCTTCTGCAACACTGACGGTGAGCAGTGCTAGGATCAGTTGTATTAAAACACCTGTGCCAAAAAACACCAGCTGGGCAATTAAACCCGGAATACAGGCTAAAATCACAGTCAGCATCAGTTTATTAAGTGATTTATGGCTATGATTGTGGGGCGAGCTTGCCATGGTTAACTTCATGACTTATCACTTCCTTCTTGTTGGCGTTTTTTTGCTTTAGCGCGGGCGATAGCGGCTGCAACAGCAGCTTTCTTTTTATCATCTGCGGTTTGCGATGAAGGTTCTTGCACCTGACTTGACTCGTCATCGGTTATTACTTCAACCGATTGTGGTGTCTCAGTCTCTTTGGCCGCTTTTTTCGCTTTGGCGCGAGCGATAGCTGCAGCGACGGCCGCTTTCTTTTTATCGTCTGCGGTTTGCGGAGCAGGCTCTTGTGCTTGGCTTGATTCGTCGTCGGTTGTTACTTCATCCGATTGTGCAGTCTCAGTCTCTTTGGCTGATTTTTTAGCTTTAGCGCGGGCGATAGCGGCTGCAACGGCAGCTTTCTTTTTATCATCTGCGGTTTGCGGTGAAGGTTCTTGCACTTGACTTGATTCGTCGTCGGTTGTTAGTTCATCCGATTGTGCCGTATCAGTCTGTTTGGCTGCTTTTTTCGCTTTCGCACGGGCGATAGCGGCTGCGACAGCCGCTTTTTTGTCATCAACAGGCGCATCAGCGGTTTCGCTATTATCAGCTTGCGCAGCTTTTTTAGCTTTAGCGCGGGCAATAGCGGCTGCGACAGCCGCTTTTTTGTCATCAACAGGCGCATCAGCGGTATCGCTATTATTAGCTTGCGCGGCTTTTTTAGCTTTAGCACGTGCAATTGCCGCAGCAACGGCTGATTTCTTATCACCTGTTTCTTGCGTTGTTGAGTTTTTCTCAGCTTCTTTTTGCGCTTTGTAGGCCCGTGCTTGTTCTTTACGTGCAGCGCGCTCTTGCGCTACTTCGCTATTATCTGGCTCTAATTCACCTGTTTGCTTTTTAGCTTTAGCACGGGCAATGGCAGCAGCGACGGCTGATTTACTGTCTGCTTTATCGTCTGATTTTTTAACTCGTGCTAGCGCATCTGCGACTTTTTGCTTTTCATCAGCCGATTTCGCTGCAGGCTTGCGTTTATGGCGATTTTGCCTTGCTTCTTGTTCACGTTCTAAGCGCTCTTTTCTCAGTTCAAATCGCTCTTTTGCCCGTTCAGCTTTAACTTGTTCTGCTTGTTGCTCTTTTATCTCGACTTTAGCGACACGGTAGTATTGAACTAAAGGAATTTCGCTTGGGCATACATACGCACATGCCCCACATTCAATACAGTCAAATAAGTTATATTCTTTGAGTTTGTCGTATTCTTTTGACTTAGCGAACCATTGTAACTGTTGAGGTAATAAAGAAGCAGGGCATGCATCAGCGCAGGCACTACAGCGAATACATGCTTGCTCTGGGCCTGGCTCTGCTAGCTCATTATGATCAGGTGCTAAAATACAGTTTGTAGTTTTAACTACACCAATGCGCACTGTAGGAAGAGTAAAGCCCATCATAGGCCCACCCATTAATACACGTTGCTGAGGAACAGGCGAAAAACCTTGGCAATCTAATAAGTGCTTTATCTCAGTGCCTAATAGAGCCCAAACATTTCCTGCATTGTGAATTGTATTACCAGTGACAGTGATCACACGCTCTATAAGTGGCTTGCCTTGTGTCACCGCTTGTTCAATGGCGAACAAGGTCCCCACATTTTGCACCAGTACACCAATATCGGCAGGTATTCCACCACTGGGAACTTCTTTGTCAGTTAATAATTGAATTAACTGCTTTTCACCCCCTGACGGGTATACGGTTGGCACGGTTTGCACGATAATTTTAGCATTGTGCTGAGCCGCATGCTTCATCGATGCAATGGCTTCAGGCTTATTATCTTCGATGCCAATGATTGTTAATGTAGGAGATAGTAACTGTTGCATCAGTTCTATCCCCTTTACGATTTGATCTGCGTGTTCGCGCATGAGAACATCATCGGCGGTGATGTAAGGCTCGCACTCAACGGCATTAACAATAAAAAATTCAATCGGCTTGCGACTATCAGCTTTTATATATGTAGGAAAACCAGCTCCCCCCATGCCAGCAATACCGCTGTTATGGATAATATCAATTAACTCTTGATGAGTAAGGTTACTGGGATCGGCAATAGGGTTAAGCTCACACCATGTATCTTGGCCGTCAGGTGTAATGATAATGCTTAACTCTGGCAATGCTGATGGGTGTGCTGATGGCATCTGGCAAATGTCAGCGATAACACCAGATGTAGGTGCATGCACCGGCACTGACCAATTAGCAACAGGCTTAGTGAGTGCTTGGCCTTTTAAAACCGACTGACCTTTTTCGACGATGAGCTGACCGTTTGCACCGATATGCTGTTTAAGTGGCACAATAAGCTTATCAGGCAACGGAAGGCGCGATATAGCCTGAGTATTCGACAGTGCTTTTTGCCCCGGTGGGTGAATTCCGCCTGGAAACGGCCACACTTTACCTTGTTTTATTTGCTGAATTAACTTTTCCATGTGTGACCTTAATCTATTTGTGTAACTGGGATTGCATCTAGTTGCCATTTCCACGTTTGTTTTGTGGTTTCTACGGGCAACATATCAATACAATCAACAGGACAAGGTTCAACACATAAATCACAGCCAGTACATTCATCTATCAGTACAGTGTGCATTTGCCTTGTTGCACCTACAATGGCATCAACAGGGCAAGCTTGAATACATTTTGTACAGCCAATACATTCATCTTCTCGTATATAGGCAACAGTTTTAACAGGATCAGCTTGCTCACCTCCGGCAAGTGGCTTGGCTTCAACGCCCATTAAATCAGCCAGCTTTTTAACGGTCGCTTCACCACCTGGTGGGCATTTATTGATTTCATCACCATTGGCGATAGCTTCAGCATAAGGACGGCAACCAGGGTAACCACATTGACCACATTGAGTTTGCGGTAAAATGGTGTCTATTTGCTCAACAATAGGACTGCCTTGCACGCGAAAGCGTACAGCAGCAAAGCCTAAAATTAAGCCAAAAATAAGTGCCAGCGAACCAAGCGCCAGCAATGCATAAAACAAGGTCATGTTAAAACTTCACTAATCCTGTAAAACCCATAAAGGCCATAGACATAAGGCCTGCGGTGATCATTGCAATAGATGCACCTTTAAAAGGAGAGGGGACGTCTGCGGCAGCTAAGCGCTCGCGTAGGGCGGCAAATAAAACTAACACTAATGAAAAACCAACGGCAGCGCCAAAGCCATAAACCGCTGATTGTAAGAAAGTATGGTCTTCTTTAATATTCAATATTGCAACCCCCAATACTGCACAGTTAGTGGTGATCAAAGGTAAGAATATCCCCAACAAGCGATAGAGTGTAGGGCTGGTTTTTTTTACCACCATTTCGGTAAATTGAACGACGACCGCAATCACCAAAATAAAACTCATTGTACGTAAAAAAGTGATATCTAAAGGAACTAAAATATACTGATTGACTAAATAGCTTGTTACAGAGGCGAGCGTCAGTACAAAGGTCGTCGCGAGCGACATACCAATAGCAGTATCTAATTTACCTGATACCCCCATAAAAGGGCATAAACCTAAAAACTGTACTAAAACAAAGTTATTAACCAGCACAGTGCCAATTAACAGCAAGACATATTCTGTCATATTCGCCTCAAGCAATCATAATCGTCGACATTATCCTTTTTTCTCACTAGTTTAACAACACATCAAAAGGAAAAAAGCTACTTTAGTAATGATACTTACTATCATTTACAATTTTGCAATATAAGTCAGTTGGATCTTGTTAGTATCGGCGTGTTTTTACGGGCAGCAATAAGGCGCTAGACGCGCCTTATTAGAAATGTGAAATGTTAGATATCTTTTGGTTTTTCTATGTAATAGCCTTGGACACCATCTAAACACAATGTTTCAACAATATGCTTTTCTTCTTGACTTTCAATACCTTCAGCAAAAACACTGACGCCTATGCGATGTGCTAAGTCAACCATTAAACGCATAAAGTATTGGTTGTTTTTATCTTCCTCTAGGCCGCGGGTATAGCTTGCATCCATTTTGATAAAGTCTGGCTTTAAATCTCGGAAAAACTTAAATGAAGTTAAACCAACACCAAAACGCTCAACCGTGATACGAGCACCGACACGGTGCACCATGTCGATAAAGCGTTTACTAGCTTTAATATTTTGCTGTAGTCCGAATTCGCTGACTTCAAAAACCAGTTTAGAAGCAATGTTAGTGTCTTTTAATAAGCGGCGCTCTAGCCAAATGACAAATTGGTCATTATGGGCGCTCGATGCAGTTACGTTGATTCCAAAGTATTTTTCTGAAAAATTACGGCTTTTGATTTTTTCTAATGAAGTGCCAATAATAAGCCGGTCGATTTCAATGGCCATATCGAGTTTTTCAGCCATGGCTAAGAATGAAGCTGTTGGTAACGCTTGGTTTTCTTCGGTTTTAAAACGTACTTGAATCTCAGCATAAGCTTTAATACTTTTGCCTATTGGCATAATGTTTTGCATTACCAAATGCACTCGCTCAGCTTCAATTACTTCGTTTATAACCTTGCGCCAATTTTGGTTGCCAAAACCAGCGCTGACGTTATTTATTAAGTCAGTGTCTCGTTGTACATGCCATGCATTTGCTTGTTTTGATTGTGCCATACTCATAGCATTATCAACAATTGACAGTAACTCTCCTAAAGGTTTGCCTTTTTCGTAGCCAACAATACCTGTATTAGCGACGGAGCTGAGTTCTTGGTTTTGTTGATACTGGGTAAAACGGGACTGTAAGTTATCACCAAAACGTTCAGATTCTTTTAGTGGAATGTTTGGCAGTACTACAGCAAAGTCAGAGCTATTTAATCGGAAAACTTTGCTTCCGGTATACGTACCACTTATATGCTTAATAATATCAGCAACGGCTTTAACGTATTCATCGCCTTTTTGGTAACCACGAGTTTGGTTAATAGATTGTAGTTCACTGCATCTGACCATCGCCAGTGAACCAAACGTACTTTTTTCGCTGCTCTCAATATGCTTTTCATAATATTCAACAAACATATTACGGTTACCAAGCTCAGTGACTACGTCTTTATATGCTTCTTGCTTAATAGAGAGGGCTGCATTTTGGATATCTTCGTGTTTAGATTGTAAAAAATGTGACAGCCGATTAAAGCTTGGCACTAAATCAGCGGCAAGCCTTTTAATTTTAGTATTATCAATAGACGCTTCTAATCCGCTGTTGACCTGGTTTTGATTTATATAAACGTCAACAATCTCTGCCACCGTCATGCTTATATTTCTGTTAAGCCTTTTGAGCATAGCTTTCATAAATATAACGGGGATTATTGCCATCAATCCTGAAACCAAAATAACAATGAACATGGCTTGTTGTAACAATGCGCCTAGGTTGTGAGCATTAATTGTGAATTCAACTTTGATATCAGATGCTTTATTAACCGCAAATTGTGGGCGTATAGAGTTAAAACGTTTCTCAACAAATGCCGCAAAACTTGGCAATGGAGTGGGGGACTGAATATTTATAAGCTCTTTTCCATCATAATCGCGAAGAATAAATGACGAAAAAGTATTGCCATCAGCAAGTGCTTGCTGAATCTGTTGTGGTGAGATTTCTTCAATGGTGTGATCGTTGATATAATTACTCACAACATTTTGAGCTTTCTTTTGTGCAGAGCTCGCTGCGTTGTCAAAAGCTAAAGCAACAAAATAACCGCCCACACTTGCTAGTAACAGCCAAGAAATAAGTTGTATTAATATAAGTTTTTTAAAACCAGCCATGTTTTAAGTCTTTAAGTCGTTCAAAAGGGAAGGAATCAAGTCCTTGATCAGTCAAAGGTTTTATTTGGTTGTTAATGTAATAACAAAAATTATTTATTTGACAGATGTAGAGTAGAGGAAATATTAAGAAAAGTCTAATTGATTCGTTAACTTGGCTCCCCCTCCCCGACTCGAACGGGGGACCTGCGGATTAACAGTCCGTCGCTCTAACCAACTGAGCTAAGGGGGAACTACAATAACTTAAATTATATGATTTGGCTCCCCCTCCCCGACTCGAACGGGGGACCTGCGGATTAACAGTCCGTCGCTCTAACCAACTGAGCTAAGGGGGAACTACATATCATATTGCATAAACTTGGCTCCCCCTCCCCGACTCGAACGGGGGACCTGCGGATTAACAGTCCGTCGCTCTAACCAACTGAGCTAAGGGGGAATCGTTTATGGCTGATAAACTTGGCTCCCCCTCCCCGACTCGAACGGGGGACCTGCGGATTAACAGTCCGTCGCTCTAACCAACTGAGCTAAGGGGGAAGCGTCATGCCTTTCAACGGGGCGAAATATTAATGATGGAGCCGCAAAGTGTCAACATAAAAACTTCATAAATTCAAAAAAGTAGTCTATTCGATGTTTTTATGTTCGATCTGTGTGTTTTATAGCTTTAATCGTACGTTTTATAACGCACGAAAATAGCAGTCGAAATAGCAAATACCGAAAATCAAATTAGTTTTGTACAAAAATTCGCTAGGGTTACGCGAGTAATAAATGTATTAAAATGCAGTTGCCTCGCTCAAAGGCATCAAAATCATAAAAAAGTATTTTAAGAGGCAGAAAGAATATTTAGCTAAGTTGAGCTTGCCAGCGACATAAACTAAGTTAATGAGTAAGCATTTCATTATTCCCATGCAATAAAATCCATGATTATATTTTGCTTTAATTAAATTTGGTTTTTAGGATCTGAGTAGAAGGTTAGTAAAAGTTATTCTATATCAGTTATATAGTTGTTCAGATACGATAATAAAAAATAATTCACTTACATTAATATTTCTGCAATGTTTGGTTTGAGTATATTTTTTGAACTGATTGATTAAATACATTAAAGTTAGTATTCGCCAACATGAAGTTTGAATAGAAATTTGAGTATGGTTGTACGCCTTTATTAATGCGGGTTTGAGAGAGTTATCCACGGTTTCTGTGGATAACTCTGTTTATGAAACTTTAAGAACATCGTTTGAGCCTGATTTTTCGGGCGCTGTAAGGATATCAAGTCTTTAAAACATTTTTTTTATTGTTAATAAAAACAACAACTTAAAAATTAAGGGTGGAAAACAACTGATTGATGAGTAAATTTATTCGTGATGATTAGATATCAGTAAATTTTGTGTAAAAATACAGCAGTGGCCACACGTTTTATATGATAAAAAGTTGCAAAGCTGTATTTTTATTGTTTTTTACTAAAGGTTGGCTACAATTTTCGTTAAACAGCTTGAAATAGTAAGTTTTCGTAGAGAAAGTAGCTTCTGTTTACTTATTCTTAATAATTATTGCTGCTAGTTGGGATTCATTTGATAAATGCATGGCTTGAAAAGGCATCATGCTTTAAAATAGCACGCTTAATAAAAGAGGCTTATTTATTCCCATGCGCGCTAATTTGCAAACAAACACATCTCCTGATTTATTAAATGCCCCTATAGTTCCAACACTTAAACGAATGACCATACCAATGATTTTTGGCATGATCACGTTAATGATGTTTAATCTTGTTGATACTTTTTTTATCAGTATGCTTGGAACAGAGCCTTTAGCTGCTGTGAGCTTTACTTTTCCTGTCACGTTTACTGTTATTAGTTTAGCAATTGGCTTAGGTATTGGAACATCCGCAGTGATTGCCAAAGCACTAGGCAGTAACAATATAGAAGAAGCACGTTTTGATGCCAGCATGGCGTTGATTATCGCCGTAGTAATGGTTTTGTGTTTGTCACTTTTTGGCTATTTAATGCTTGAACCCATATTTAGTTTACTTGGGGCAGGACAGCATACACTCCCATTAATACATGAATATATGAGTGTTTGGTTTCTGGGTAGTGTATTTTTGATTACTCCAATGGTTGGTAATTCAGTGCTTCGCGCTAGCGGCGATACAAAAACACCAAGCATTGTTATGGGGGGAGCAGGGCTGATTAATGCTGTTCTTGATCCTGTGTTAATTTTTGGCTTTGGTCCTATTCCTGCTTTAGGGATTCAAGGTGCGGCCATCGCCAGTGTCATTGCGTGGTCAGTTGCGGTGGTGATCATTTTATATATTTTAGTCGTAAAAAAAGGGCTGTTAAGCTTACACGCGAGAAATCAAACGCCTTTGGCATCAATGCAAAAGATATTAAAAATAGGTTTTCCGGCAGCGGGAGCCAATATGTTAACCCCAATTGCTATGGCCGTAATGACAGCATTAGTGGCGGGTTATGGTCCAGAAGCAGTCGCCGCTTTTGGCGTCGGCAGTAGGGTTGAATCCATTGCAAGCCTTGTTGTGCTTGCCTTATCAATGACATTACCCCCATTTATTAGTCAAAACTTTGGTGCAGGTAAGCTAAGCCGAGTGAAGAGTGCCTACAGTACAACGTTAAAATTTGTCATGGTATGGCAATTTATTATTTATTTATTATTAATCGTGTTTTCAGGTGTCATCAGCCAATTGTTTGGTAAAGAGCAAATGGTTATTGATGTTATCAAGCTTTTTATATACACATTGCCGCTTAGTTATGGCTTTCAAGGGGTGATAATTTTATCTAATTCATCATTTAATGCCTTACATAAGCCAATGAATGCGCTTATTTTGAGTGTGGTGCGTTTATTTGTGTTTTATGTTCCATTTGCTTATCTGGGGAGTGTACTTGCAGGGTTGTCAGGGCTGTTAATAGGTGCTGCAATAGGCAATGTATTTACCGGCATTGTGGCGTATAAGTGGTTTATAAAAGAGCTAGACGCTATTAATAATCAACCAGTTAAGGAGTGCCAAGCATGAGTGACCATTTCCAATTGGTATCACAGTTTACCCCAAGTGGCGATCAACCCACTGCGATTGCCCAGCTTTGCGAAGGGCTAGAAGCTGGTTTAGCTCACCAAACTTTACTTGGTGCTACCGGGACTGGTAAAACATTTACCATGGCGAACATTATTAATGATTTAAATCGCCCAACGATTATTATGGCGCACAATAAAACTTTAGCAGCACAACTTTACGGTGAGATGAAAGAGTTTTTCCCCAATAATGCTGTTGAATATTTTGTCTCTTATTATGATTATTATCAGCCTGAGGCTTATGTTGTTGCCAGCGATACATTTATCGAAAAAGACGCTTCAATTAATGAACACATAGAACAAATGCGTTTAAGTGCGACTAAAGCCTTGTTAGAGCGCCGTGACACGATAATAGTGGCCTCAGTATCAGCCATTTATGGTTTGGGTGACCCTGATTCATACATGAAAATGATGCTGTTATTAAAAGTCGGTGAAACCGTTGACCAACGCGATATGTTACGCCGATTAGCTGAATTACAATACACCCGTAACGACATTGATTTTAGTCGTGGTACCTATCGAGTGCGGGGCGAAGTAATCGATATATTTCCTGCAGAGTCAGACACCTATGCCGTACGCGTTGAAATGTTTGATGACGAAATAGAGCGCTTAAGTATTTTTGATCCACTCACTGGTGCAATTGAGAAGCACATTGTACGTGCGACTATTTACCCTAAAACGCACTATGTTACGCCACGCGAGAAGATTCTTGATGCGGTAGAGCATATTAAAGCAGAACTTAAAGAACGCCGTGCACAACTGCTCAGTGCTAATAAGCTGGTTGAAGAGCAGCGCGTTGCACAGCGAACCCAGTACGACATAGAAATGATGACCGAGCTTGGTTATTGTTCAGGCATAGAAAACTACAGCCGTTATTTATCGGGCCGTACGCCTGGCGATCCACCACCTACGTTACTGGATTATTTGCCTGACGATGCATTAATGATCATTGATGAATCACACGTTACCGTATCGCAAATTGGCGCTATGTATAAAGGTGATCGCAGCCGTAAAGAAAATTTAGTTGAATACGGTTTTCGGATGCCATCAGCAATGGATAACCGACCACTTCGATTTGAAGAGTTTGAAGCCATTGCGCCACAGACTATTTATGTTTCAGCAACCCCAGGGGACTTTGAACTAGAGCGCTGTGGCGATGATATTGCTGAGCAAGTTATTCGCCCAACTGGTTTACTCGACCCTGAAATAGAAGTGCGCCCTGTAGGCACCCAGGTTGATGATTTACTCTCTGAAATTTATAAACGGGTGGAGATTGATGAGCGGGTGTTAGTTACAACACTGACTAAGCGCATGGCCGAAGATTTAACCGACTACCTCAATGAGCATAATGTAAAAGTACGTTATTTACACTCAGACATAGACACTGTCGAGCGCGTTGAGATTATTCGTGACTTTCGTGCTGGGGTGTTTGATGTGTTAGTGGGTATTAACTTACTACGTGAAGGTTTAGACATGCCAGAAGTGTCGTTAGTGGCGATACTTGATGCTGATAAAGAAGGCTTTTTACGCTCGGCTCGTTCGCTTATACAAACAATAGGGCGTGCTGCACGGCACTTAAATGGCCGTGCCATTTTATATGCTGATCGGGTAACTAAGTCGATGGCCAAAGCGATGGACGAAACTCAGCGTCGTCGTGATATCCAACATGCCTACAATGTAAAGCATGGTATAGAGCCTAAAGCACTGCTGAAGAAAATAACCGACATTATGGATGTAGGTGAGCAAGCCGGTCCACAAGATAACTTAAAACTTATTCGTAAAGAAACCACGCAAGTGCTTAGTGCAAAAGAGATTGCGGCGCAGATTAAACAACTTGAGAGTAAAATGCATGCCTATGCGAGCGACCTTGAGTTTGAAAAGGCCGCCTCAGTACGCGATGAAATACACGAATTACAACAACAGTTGATTAAAAATGCATAATTTTTCTCCTCTTATTAGTGCACTTGAAAGTGCACCGCTTGCAGCTAATGAGCTGTGCCGTATTTTTCATGGTCGTGGTCACAGTGTTGAGCATTTAAGTCATTTAAATCTAGACTTTTACCCACCGAGCTTGTTTTTAGTATCGTATGAAGAAATAGACGATGACACGTTAAATATATTAACTGAACAGGTGTGGCAATGGGCGCAACAACATGCACCTGAGCAGGTTACGGCGATGGTTTACCAGCAAAGAGCTGGGTTACAAACACAAAATAAATTAGTGCAGGGAACATTACCTGAGCGTCATACAGTAAAAGAGGGTGCCGTTGAATTTATTGTTGATTTAATGAGTCGTCAAAACACCGGTATCTTCCCTGATATGCGAAGTGGCCGCGAGTTTGTAAGTAGCAACAGCCAAAACGCAAAGGTCCTTAATTTATTCTCTTATACGTGCGGTTTTTCAGTCAGTGCGATGCAGGGTGGGGCTGATTCCGTGATCAACATGGATATGAATAAAGGCGTATTACGCACAGGTAAACAAAATCATCAATTGAATGGCTTTGAGCGCGGCGTGAGCTTTTTACCTCATGATATTTTAAAATCCTTTGGTAAGCTAAAAAAAGCGGCACCGTTTGATTTGATCATTGTCGATCCGCCTAGCTTTCAAAAAGGCAGTTTTATACTCACTAAAGACTATCAAAAAGTATTACGACGTTTACCAGAGTTACTTAATAGTAATACCCAGCTTTTGCTCTGCGCAAATAGCCCTGAGCTAAGTGAAAGTGCATTCAAAGCACTGATTGCAGAGCATACCCAAGATGCCATTGAGTTTGTTGAGCGCCTAGCTCCTACGGCTGGTTTTATTGAAATAGACAGTGACCGTAGCTTAAAAGCGCTTATTTATAAAACCTCAGCAAAATAGGGTATGAATGAAACTGAGTAATCGTTTAAATGCGATCAATGCATTAATCACTCAGCCCTATGATGTGATTTGGGATTGCTGTTGCGATCATGGTTTACTGGGTATGGCAATTCTCAAGCGCCAGATTGCAAAAAAAGTGGTGTTTGTTGATATTGTACCTTCGCTGATGAGCGAGCTTAATGTGACGTTGACGCGTTTTGCAGGTTCTCAGTCAAGCAGTGACTGGCAAGTAATGTGTAAAGATGTAGGCGGTATTACACTTGAGAAAAACGCCAAACAGTTAGTGATTATCGCCGGTGTGGGAGGCGAGTTACTACTTAAGTTAATGCAGCAAATTATAGCCAACCACACTCAACAAAAATTAGCTAAAATAAGCTTTATTATCTGCTCAGTTCATCATACCTACAGTTTAAGAGAGGGGCTAAACGAGCTTGATTTAGGCCTGATATCAGAACAAATTATTGTTGAAAATAAGCGTTTTTATGAAGCCCTACACCTTAGTTTTGAAAGCACAACTAAAATAACCCCAACAGGCAATACGATGTGGGATATGAGTAATAAACATCATCGTAGCTATTTAAATAAACTGCTTTTGCATTATACGCGAATGGCACATCAGAGCCCACAACGCTTTGAAAAAGTGATCAATGATTACAAACAATTGTTAAGCATTGAGTGATCTATTTAGTACTGTTAATTCGTAATACAAAGATAACCTGTAGATGAATTGAAGTAAGTATGAATCGTCAAACAATGAGACCTTCAAGCAATAATAATGAAAAGTGGCCGCATAGTTATGAACAGCCCATCTCTTATGCGCCACTTGTTCAACTTGCTAATAATAATTGGGTCGTGCCGCAGCACTTTTTACGTTACAAGCATACGTTAACATCAGTCAATGAAGTGCTTGAAAAAATCAAGTTTTCAGCACACTTTACAGTGCTCGCAGCGCAAAAAGATAACCAACTATATTTACAAGTAGCGGTTCTGAGCCCTGATAATTATCAAACTAATACACAAAGTCCTGATGCTAAAAAGTTACTTTTTGGTCGGCGCTGGTACGTGGAAGAAAACCTACCCACCTCGGAGTTAATTCAAACCGCTTTTTTAGCGCTAAAAATCGCGAGAGAACATGAAGTAAGAGAGTTATTTCAGTTCAAACACCGTCACGGTGCTAGTACACCATTTAATAACCATCATGATCTTCCCTTAATGGCTGACAATGCAGCTTTAGTGAATCAGAGCGAAGAGGGTGACTTCGATATACATACGCTCTTAAGTCATTGTCTGTTTGCAGGTGAAGCGCTTGAATTAGTATCAGTACACAATATTGATTCAGTTTGTTGTTTATATCGTGTTCAGCTGATGTGTAGTGAGTGTCAGCTTAGTGAATTTAATAATGCGTCCATTACATTTTTGGTTACTGATAATACAAGTAACGGGTTTTTACATGGCTTAATGAATGCGCTTGTGGATAAAAGTAACGAATATGTGAGTGAGCAATTTAGTTACGCTGGATTAACGCGGTTTGGTCGATGTATCGCAGTTGAAAAAGTGGGGGAGTTGAGCATCAAGTTGAGATCGCATAATACCTTACAATTATGCTCTTTGGGTAAACAAAACGCGAATCAACTTAATTTTGAAATCGATAGTGCACGCGTTCCACAAGGTTGTGATAGCGAAATTACGGGTTTTTTAGCCGCTCATGGTATCGAACGGCCAGAAAATGCGCATTTGTACTCAAAGCAGTTTAAAGTCGATTAATTTCTTGTTTAACATCATAACTTGAGTCGGTTACGATAGCTTCCAGTGTTTGTACGCGCTCTTTTAGTGCGCGTACTTCAGCATTTACCGCATCTAGTTGCTTATTTGCATCGTTATTGTTGTTTTGCATTTTATGTTTAAACTCAAGGTGCTTCTTGTACATATCGTATATGACTCCAGAGCCAACCGAAATAAACACAATTAACACGATCATCGTTGTACCTGACATAACTTTTATTTCCTTTATTCGTTTTTATTAGTATAAAGTATAACCTGCTTTACGCACCCAGAAAGCTGACAATTGTAACTTTATTTGTATTCTTAGTCTGAGAGGTTAAATTAAGGCCGTTTACTAAGTCAGTATAAGTGAAACTATCTAGAAGGATATGTATGTTAAATAATAAAATACCGCCGGTATTGGTAGTACTTTTTTTCGCCGCGATTATGGCGTTAGTTGCTCACTATAGTGTTATCGATTTGAGCGCATTTATTAGCTATGTTGCCGCTATTTTTGTGGTTATAGGGGTTATTTTTTGTATTGCCGGTGTGGTGAGTTTTCGTTTAGCTAAAACTACTGTTAATCCTAATAACCCTGAGCAGGCTACGGAGCTTGTAACAGCAGGAGTGTATAAGTTGTCTCGTAATCCTATGTATGTTGGTTTTGCGTTTATATTATTAGGCTGGGGCGTATGGCTAATGTCTATTTGGGCTATCGCTTGCATTGCGGGGTTTGTTGCGTATTTAACGCTTTTTCAGATAATTCCAGAGGAGCGCGCATTGAGCAAAATATTTGGTCAACAATACACAGATTACATGAACCAAGTAAGACGCTGGTTATAAATAATAATAAAGGCTATCAATGATAGCCTTTAATTAGCTTCAAATAAGCTTATTCATACTCAAGTGGGTCTGTAACGTCGTTAAGTTTAAATGCTTCAAGGCGTTCTTGGCACGCACCACATTTACCACAGGCTTTTTCTCGGCCGTTATAACAGGTCCAAGTTTGGCTGTAGTCTAGCCCCATTTTTATACCATCGGTTAAAATATCAATTTTAGTATTGTTTAAGTAAGGGCTAAAAATTTCGACAGCATCGTAATTAGCAATACGGCATAAATCGTCCATTTTCTTCACAAACTCAGGGCGACAATCAGGATAAATAGCATGATCGCCCGAATGGGCACCATAATAAACTTGGCTGGCTTTAAGAGAAACTGCATACCCAACAGCTAATGACAGTAAAATCATATTACGGTTAGGTACGATAGTACTTTTCATGCTTTCTTCTTCGTAATGGCCTTCAGGCACGTCAATATCGTCAGTTAATGATGAGCCACCAATAAGTTGGTTGATGGCAGAGATATCAACGATTTTATGTGGAACATTAAGCTTTTCACATACTTGTGCGGCGACTTTTAGCTCTTTAACATGACGCTGACCATAATCAAATGATAAGGCGTAAACATCGTGGCCTTCTTGCAGGGCTTTATTTAATACGGTAAATGAATCCATACCGCCGGAATAAATCACAACTACTTTTTGCGTCATATCTGTTTTGCTCTTAGTTTTAATAGAGGTTTATATCAGGGCGCGATATACTACACGGATGGAGCATAAATAACAATTTTTGCCCGTGCTTTTTGATTTCTATTTTATCGCTATTTTACCCGATAAATATGCCAAGTAGTAAGTGAGATAACGTTTGTACAAAATAAATGAAGTATTTGAAACAATCCAAGGTGAAGCAAGTTTTACAGGCACGCCTTCAATATTTTTGCGTCTGCAGGGCTGCCCGGTTGGGTGTGCTTGGTGTGATACAAAACAAACTTGGGATGTCGATAACGTATATAAAGTTTCACTTGATGAGACGGTTGAAAAAAAAGCCGACTCAGATCACTGGGCTGATGCATCAGCACAGCAAATATTAGCGCTATTTAAGTCGCGAGGTTACCGTGCAAAACATGTGGTGATCACCGGTGGCGAGCCATGCATGTATGATTTAAACCCAGTATGCGAATTACTTCATGAGAATGGTTTTAGTACTCAAATAGAAACCAGCGGGACTTTTGAAATTTTAGTACCAACGCAAACGTGGGTTACTGTATCGCCAAAAATTAATATGCGTGGTGGCTATGAAGTGCTGACCTCGGCAATGAAGCGCGCAGATGAAATAAAGCACCCAATCGCAATGCAAAAACATGTAGAAGAGCTTGAAGCATTATTTGCTAAAACGGGTGTTGACCCTAAATTGGTCTACTTGCAACCTATTAGCCAAAAAGTTTCTGCAACGAAATTGGCAATAGAAACGTGCATTGATAAAAACTGGCGTTTATCTGTGCAAGTACACAAGTACTTGGGAATCAGTTAGCAAACGTTGTCTTTTATTTTTTATAGCTGAATTTGTAAAAACACGCCGGTGATTATCTTACCAGCGTGTTTATCCTTTCATTAATCGTTAAACTTGATACGAATGCCAGCATTGACAGTAAAACCATCGTTTCGAGACCAAATATCTGTCGTCCAACGGCCACTCGGTGCTTGTTGTGGCAATATAAGAGAGTCTTCTTTTGTTTGTCTTACATTGAGCAGATTCTCTGCATTAACAAAATAGCTAATCCGTCCAACGGTAATTTGCCCAAGTAAACCTAAGTGCCAGTAGGCATCACTTTTATCTCTGTACGGGTTATTCTCAAGGTGTTGTGTGCCGGTGTAGTAGGCTTCAAAACCAACTAGGTGACTACCATGTTCTTCCCACATGATTACTGCACCCGCTGAGTGTTCTGGAGTGAGAGTAAGAGGCACACGACCCGTTCCTGAGCTGCTTTGTTTACTTGCATCTGTATATAAATAACTACCCGTTAGTTTGATATCATTCCAGCGGTAACGTAATAGAAATTCTGCACCGCGTATTTCACTTTGGCCAGGTGCGTTGACAATGCGAACATTTTTATCTGAAGGTGTGAGTTGCTGATTAATAACTTCTAACTCAGTGACGTTTTCAACATCGGAGGAGAAAAAGGTAACACTTGTTTCGACGCTATCAAATGCATAGCTGATATCGATAGAAGCGGTGTTTGCATGTTCTTCTTCAATATTTTCAAGCGGCTCTAAATGGGATAAACCGGCATCTTCAATATCTTCAATAAATGGAGTAGGGGCAAAGAATCCTTTGCCGTAAGAGCCTCGTACAGTCCAATTTTCTGGGTTGTATAACATTGAAATACGTGGGCTAAATTGCGTACCGTATTCATTGTGCCAATCGGCACGTGCACTTAATGACAGCGACACATTTTCGCTGGCTTCATAATCAAGCTGTGAAAAAACGCCCGGCACTTCGTAGCTGTAGTCAAACGCGGAAAAATCTTCAGAATGGTATTTTTCAGATTGGTAAGCGGCACCGACTAGCCATGCTATGTTGTCGGTATAACCAGAGATACTTGACTCAAATAAATAACTTTCATGATTGTCATCTTCGTTTACTGTGCCATACACGTGATCATGATCTTGCTGCATTGCAGAACCACGTACATTTAAAGCCAGTACTTCATTTAATGGTTTATCAAATATAAACCCTGTATCGAGCCTTAAGCTGTCTTGTGTTTGTGCAAATGGGTTGCCATCTGGCATGGTTGCGTTTTCAGCGGTGCCGCCATCTCGTTGCTCGGTCATTGCACCTACAGTGACGTATAAATTGGCGCCATTATCACCTTCCCAATAGATACGCGGCCGTACACTTGCTCTATTATAGCTTGCCATATCAAGCCAGCCATCATCATCTAAGTCTTGCTCTTCTTGATGATGAAGCCCTGCGGTAACAGAGGCGCTGATTGAGTCAGTTAACGGGGCAGCAAAGTAAGAGGTAACATCTTGGCCATTTTTTGAGGTCGCATTAAGGAGAACTTCGCCCTCAAATTCATCGCTCGGCGTACGTGAAATCAAATTGATCACACCACCTAGCGCAGAGCCTCCATATAATGAAGAAGCAGAGCCTTTTATGATCTCAACATTGGCAAGATCAGTCGGCGGGATTTGTAATAAGCCTATTGATTGACCGCCATATAATGGCAGTCCGTCACTAAGTAGCTGGGTATAGCGGCCATATAGGCTTTGCAAACGGATATTTGCACTGCCTAAAGCGGGTGAAGTGTTTTGCACGCGTACACCACCAGTTTCTGCCACTAGCATTGAAATGTTACCAGGACGCATTAACGCTTTTTCATGTATTTCTTCAGCATTGATAATTTCAGTACGAGTTGCTGACTCGGTAACAATGCGACCAAGACGAGAAGCGGTGACTTGTATTTTCTCTATCGGTTTTTTTTCATGTTCGTCATGGTCATGATGCTGTTCGTGGGCGAACGAATAAGCAGGGAGTAACGCAGCAACAACAGCTAGCTTAGATGTTTTCGTAAACATATTTATCTCATAATTGTATTAAAGTAGAGCGAATTAGCCCTTAACGTGGCTAAAAACATGGGAACTGTATTTATGAGATAGCGATAGGAGGGCGGTAAATATAAGTGGCAACGGAGATTATTTTTGCAATATTTTGTTTTATAGCGTGATGATTTTGCATATCAATTTGAGTTGTCGTGATTTCTGACGGCAGGTAAAAGGCTGATACACAAGTATTTGCAGGGCAAAAACAGGTGCTATCACAACACTCTATTTCGCAACAGTCATCGTCACTCTTTGTGGTGTTTTCAATCCCCAGCGGACTGTCAATATTTAACGTTTGACTGTAAAGGTGAGTACTGTTCGAAGGAGATACACTATACGCCATACTTTGTTCAGCAAAGGTGAGCAAAATAAACAAAACAGCCAACATGTTTGAAAATGGCTTAGGCATAGTAATCTCAAAAGTAAAAAGTGTGAACATTATATTGAATTTACAATGCTATGTGAATACTTGTGTCTCATAACTAAATAATTTTAGACAAATGAGTAAACCCGTTGTTCATGTATTAAGGTATATTGTTTAGGTGACTAACTAAGATGTTAAGTTGTAAAAGGATCTTATTTTTGCATGAGCTATTTTAAAAATATAATAACAAAATTTATTTTAATGATGCAGCAGCATCCAGGCTTGCTGGCCGTATTTGCTTTTTGCAGTGGTGTGGCAAGTTACGTTTTAGTTGAGCGAAAGGAGTCGTTTTCGCAAATTATAGCTATACTTTTACTCGTCAGTTGGGTGTGGTTAATCGTAGATAATTGGCTGCGCGATAAAGTTGAGCAGCGCTTCGGTGTTGCTGTTTCACCTAACTTTATGCGTTTTGCATTACAAATGGTACAACAAGAAAGCTTGTTTTTTGCATTGCCATTTTTTCTCGCGGTGACTTCGTGGAATCATCCACAGGCTGTTTTTACATCATTAATTATACTTTGCGCATTTATATCGGTTGTCGATCCGCTGTATTATAAAAAATTGGCTAAGCACAGTATATTATTTACGGTGTTTCACAACTTCGCACTGTTCGTTGTTATTCTCGTTACTTTGCCTATTTTACTTAATCTCACCACCAGTGAAAGCCTAACAATAGCATTGATCACCTCAGTTATTTGTACACTGCCAAGCATGGGTAATTTAATGCCAAATGCGCGCTGGTGGCGCTTTCCTTTACTCGTTTTATTATTGAGTGCGCTTAGCGCTGGTTTATGGCAACTTCGCAGCTGGGTACCGCCGGCAGCGCTGCGCTTAACTGATATTACAGTATCCCATGAAGTCGATATTGCACAACGCAAGCCCATCGGTAACGTTAAGCAGTTAGATGTAAATACATTACGACAGGAAGGTTTGTATAGTTGGACAGCGGTGAAAGCACCAAGAGGGTTAAATGAAAAGATTTTTCATGTTTGGATCCTTAATAACCAAGTCGTGGAACGAATTGCATTAGATATTACAGGTGGGCGTGAGCAAGGTTATAGAGCGTGGACCCATAAAATGAACTTTCCCGCAGATCCGGTTGGGAAATGGCAAGTACACGTTGTTACTGAATCAGGACAATTGATAGGACTAGCTAAATTTAATGTTAGTCTATAATCAGTTGTCCTTATTATGAATAGGGCCCATTAGGTTATATAAGGATTGATATTTTGTTCGACCAAGACACAAAATATCCGTAAATCTAACTCCAGCTGGTGGTACTCTGGCTCCATGTGACAACACAGGGCGTAAAAACTTTTGTTGTGATCTTTTTCTTTAAAATGGGCGAGTTCATGTACCACTAATGCTTTTAATAATGGTTCTGGCGCGCGCAGTAAATCGCTGTTGATCGCTAAATCGTGTTTGCGGGTTTTACCTTGCATACGGTAGGTATGCGTACCCAGTGCATTAGTGACCATGTCACCTTGTTTTTTAAACGCGGCGCGGCCAAACGGCGGGGCATTTTTTAAGTAGCGCTTTTTAAGCTCGGTTGCGTAAGCATATAACGACTTGTCACTCTTTATCGTGTGAGCATGTGGGTATTTTTTTGTTAAATAGGCACTGTGTTTATTGTTATTAATGAGCTGCATCACTTGGGTGACAATTTGCTCCGGGTAGCTGATAAAATAGCGAGAGTAGTCTTTCATAAATTAAAATAAGCTCGATTGAGTGGCTTCTTTTTCACCTACAAAAGGTGATAAAACGCGGTGGTTATAATTTAAGTCTTGGCAAAATTGACGCGCTAACAATGGAGCTTGGCGATTATCGGCGGTATGAAAAAACACAAAAGGGGTTTTACCTTCATCAAGCCATTGTTGTACTTTTTTCAGCCACGGCTGGTAATAACTTTTATAGTCATGCTCTAAACTGGCAATAACAAATCTGGCCATTGGCTGCTCACCGGTTGCGATGGCATGCACAGGTAAATGAGGCTTTTTCTGCTGGGCATCTATCAAGGCTTCGGTATTAGCTTTTACCGCAAACAGGGCACGTGTATCCATAGCAATACGGTTTATGTTGTTGCCCATTAATAGCTGATTTAACGCAACTTCTGCATCACCTTTTTTAAAAAATTCAGGTTGGCGTACTTCAACCCCGTAATTTATATCGTGTGGCAACTTACTAATAAACTGAGTGAGAAGGGGCAATTGTGCAGGGCCAAAGCTACTTGGTAGTTGTAGCATGATTTGCCCAATATGAGGTAATAGCGGTTCGAATAAGTTAAACCAAGCAGTTAGCTCATCATCAATGTTGGTTAATTGCAATTCGTGGCTAAAGCGGCGGTGAAATTTAAAGGTAAATTTAAAATCGTTATTAACAGCATCACGCCAGCGCTTGAGTGACTCAATACTAGGGTCGGCGTAAAAGCTGGTATTACCTTCAACAGAATTGAACACCTGCGCGTATTCATGCAGCATGTCAGCATTTTTACAATGGCTGGATAACAAATTGCCTTTCCACGCGGTGCTTGACCACTGCGGACACCCTAAATACAACATAAAACGGTTAACTGATTGTGTGTTTTAGCTAGTATATCAAATCTATAAATTGAAAGCACAGTGACCGCTGCCGCGCTCGCATTTTTAAGTAACTTGGGTATAATGCACCCCCTAAAATGATTAATAAATAGTGGCTTTAACTCCCCAAAAACAGCAAATTCTTAGGGAAAGCGGCTATGAGTCTTTAACTGACAGGAATACTATGCGCTCTATATACTGCGGACAGCTTAACAAAACTCACGTAGATCAAGAAGTTGAACTATGTGGTTGGATAAATAAACGACGTGATCTTGGTGGTCTTATTTTTGTCGATTTACGCGACAGAGAAGGCTTAGTGCAAGTTGTATTTGATCCTGAAGTTGAAGGTTTAATGGATACAGCAAATAAACTTCGCCAAGAATTTTGTGTGCAGCTAAAAGGTGTTGTACGTGCACGCCCTGATAGCCAAGTAAACAAAGATATGGCAACAGGTGAAGTTGAAATTTTAGGCACTAGCTTAACTATCATCAATCGCTCTGAGCCGTTACCGCTTGATTTTAACCAAGTAAATTCAGAAGAGCGCCGTTTAAAGTACCGTTATTTAGATTTACGTCGTTTAGAGATGAGCGACCGTATTAAATTACGTGCTAAGGCAAGCAGCTTTGTTCGTCGCTTTTTAGATGAAAATGCATTTTTAGATATTGAAACACCTGTTTTAACTAAAGCAACACCTGAAGGTGCGCGTGACTATTTAGTACCAAGCCGTGTTCACAAAGGCAGCTTTTACGCATTACCGCAATCACCACAGTTGTTTAAGCAATTATTGATGATGTCTGGTTTTGATCGTTACTACCAAATCGTTAAATGTTTCCGTGATGAAGATTTACGTGCTGATCGTCAACCTGAATTTACTCAAATAGATTTAGAAACGTCGTTCATGAGCTCTGATCAAGTACGCGGTATGACTGAAAAGATGATCCGTGAAATGTGGCAGTCATTGCTTAACGTTGATTTAGGCGAGTTCCCAATCATGCCTTATTCAGAAGCCATGAGCTTGTATGGCTCTGATAAACCAGACCTACGTAACCCAATGAAGCTAATTGACGTTGCTGATTTGGTAAAAGATGTTGAGTTTAAAGTATTCTCAGGCCCTGCAAATGATGAAAAAGGCCGTGTTGCAGTATTAACTGTACCAGGTGGTGCTAAGCTTTCTCGTAAGCAGTTAGATGATTACACCAAGTTTATTGGTATTTACGGTGCGAAAGGTCTAGCTTGGATGAAAGTTAACGACCGTGATGCAGGCGCTGAAGGTGTTCAATCACCAATCGCTAAGTTCTTAAACGAAGAAGTGATTAACGAACTTCTTGCACGTACTAATGCACAAACGGGCGATATCATTTTATTTGGTGCAGATAAACGCAACACAGTAAATGAAGCCATGGGCGCATTACGCTTGAAGATTGGTGTTGATTTAGAAATCACCAACCTTGATAGCTGGGCACCACTTTGGGTTGTTGACTTCCCAATGTTTGAAGAAGACGACGAAGGCACACTTCATGCTGTACACCACCCATTTACAGCGCCAAAAGACATTGATGCAGCGGCTCTTGAAGCAAATCCAGCAGCGGCTATCTCAGATGCCTATGATATGGTACTAAACGGCTACGAAGTAGGCGGCGGCTCTGTCCGTATTCACAACGCAGATATGCAAGAAGCGGCTTTTAGAATCCTAGGTATTGAAGCACAAGAGCAACAAGATAAGTTTGGTTTCTTACTTGACGCGCTTAAATACGGCACGCCACCGCATGCAGGTCTTGCGTTTGGTTTAGACCGTTTAGTAATGCTACTGTGTGGTACTGATAACATTCGTGACGTTATTGCTTTCCCTAAAACAACACAAGCCTCATGTTTACTAACTGACGCACCAAGCAAAGCCAATGCAGATTCATTGACTGAGCTTGCTATCAACGTTGTTGAAAAAGCTGAAAAAGCTGAAAAACCAGCTGAATAAATCACGGACAAACTAGTTTAATGTTAAAAACCCTAAGCTGATACTTAGGGTTTTTTTATTGCTGTTTTAAGAGAGGTAATGCCAGAAGCATGTTATTTTCACAAAACGATTATTATGAACATGAATTTTTAAAAGTTAAAGCAACAGCACAGCGCTTTAGTGACATTGAATTTGAGCAATGCCAATTTATTGAGTGTGACTTTAGCCAAGCTCAATTCAGTAACTGTCGTTTTATTGATTGCGAATTTATTAATTGCAATTTGAGTGATTTAAGCTGGAGCTACAGCTCATTAGAAGAGGTGAATTTTAAAGGATGTAAGCTCAATAGCATTGTTTGGGGACAAGTAAACTGGCCGCAATTGGCATTAACAGCACCGGTTAGTTTTAAAGACTGCGAGCTTAGCCATAGCTCATTTTTTGAGTTGCAATTAAAAGCATTAACAATGACGGGCTGCTTTGCTAAAGATGTTGATTTTAGGCACGCTAACTTAGCAATAAGTAACTTTACGGGCACAGATTTTAGAGACAGTGTGTTTCATCAAACTAATTTAAGTAGTGTTAATTTTGTGAGTGCCACACAGTTTAATATTGATATAAAAAATAACAATGTAAGTGGTGCTAAGTTTGAGCGACTTGAAGCGTTAAATTTATTAGCAGGACTCGATATCGAGCTGGTAGATTAGCCGTAGAGCTTACGGCTAATGCGCTATTGTATTTACTTATTAGCAAGCAGGGCCATTTTTATTGCGAGCGCTGGCAAGGGCGCGAGCAATCTCAAGTAGCGCAGGGTTAATATCATCAGCGCCATCTTTAACTAACTTAGTCACATCACCAGACGAGTATAAGCTATCACGGGGTGATTTAATGCCAAGCTCTCTGACGAAGTCTTTGGTTTTACCTGTGCTGCCGGTTTCAATAAATTTAAAAATAATACGCTCGTTATTACTTTTTGGTTCGGCTTGTAGTACTGCGATTTCTTCTTTATAGGCTTCAATGCGACTTTGTAAAATGTCGATACGTTGTTCGATGCTGCTGTATGATTTCATGGGACACTTTTAAATAAACATAAATATTAGCGCTATTATCGCATATATTTAAAATTATGGCGCTGCTAAACACGACACAGCGCCTATGTATTTATTTAGCCAGCTCACTGACGATTAATGGAACGTTATGCAAGGTTTTATGCACAGGGCATTTGTCTGCTATTTCAAGCAAGCGCTTGCGTTGTTCATCGGTTAAATCGCCTATCAGAGTGATTTTTCGGGTGATGGCTTCAATTTTAGTGTCTTTTTCACAATCGTCACAATCAGTGTGGTAGTCGCGGGTATGATCAAGTTCTACCTTTACATGTTCAAGTGGCAAGTTTTTACGGCTAGCGTACATGCGCAGTGTCATTGCAGTACAGGCTCCAAGCCCGGCGAGTAAATGATCATAAGGATCTGGGCCTAAATTATTGCCTCCGACTTTTGAAGGTTCATCGGCAAACCAAGTATGATCCTTAGTGCTAACATGTTGCGTAAACACATGGTCTTTTTCTTCCACTAATACATTGCCACTAGTTAGTCTGGCAGAGTATTGAGTTTTATTGTGATCGACATAGCGCTTAGCCCATGAAGCGATAACCTCAGCTGCGTAGTCGGCGTCTTCTTTGTTAGTGAGTAAGTGATCAGCTTTATCTAAACTAATAAAACTTTTAGGGTGTTTTGCCGTAGCGTAAATTTTTTCAGCCTCATTGATGCTAACAGTAGCATCAATGGGAGAGTGCATAACCAGTAAAGCGCGTTTTAATTTACTAATATGGCTACGATCGTATTGAGCTATATCGTCAACAAATTGCTTTTTAATGGTGAACTCGCGTCCGGCTAAGCTCACTTTGGCTTCACCTGTGCTGTTTATTTCGTCTAGGTGGGCATTAAAGTTATGCGCTACATGTTGTGCATCTGATGGAGCACCAATAGTTGTAATCGCTTGTACTTCATTTATTTTCTCTGCTGCAGCAAGTACCGCAGCACCACCTAAGCTGTGACCGATTAATAATTGTGGGGCCTTAAAATGCTCTCTCAAATGGTCAGCAGCTGCAATTAAATCTTGAATATTTGATGAAAAATTACTATTGGCAAAGTCGCCATCGCTGTTACCCAGACCAGTAAAGTCAAACCGTAAAACAGCAATACCTTGCTGTGTTAATGCACGGCTAATACGAGTAGCTGCTGCAATGTCTTTACCGCACGTAAAGCAATGAGCAAATAGGGCGTAAAATTTAATATCGCCAGCCGGTGACTCTAATTGTCCGGCAAGTTGTAACTCACCACTTTGAAAAGTTATTTTTTGTCGCATTGAATGTACCTATAGTAATTAGAAAGAGTAGACCAATATAATAACGGTATGATTTCAATTTAATTGTGCTAATTTTTAGCGTTTGATCCATATCAACTATTAGTTGAACTCGGTAAAGGTGCGGACATAAGTCCTTATGTTTTTAAGGCTATTTTATTATCCTCGCGGAGCGCAATAATAGAGCAACTGCTATGATTAGCACAGGCTTTTGACAACTTAATTCATTGGATACGAACATGCAACTACCTACCGTTGATTATCAAGCGAGCGATGCAGCCGCTCAATTTGTTGAATCTCTTAGAAACACAGGCTTTGGTGTATTAAAAAACCATCCAATTCCACAATCTTTAGTTGAATCGATTTACCACAACTGGCAGGAATTTTTTAACTCTGAGCAAAAGCATGATTTCTTATTCTCTAAAGATACTCAAGATGGGTATTTTCCACCGTCAGTATCTGAGGTTGCTAAAGGTTTTACAGTAAAAGACATTAAAGAATATTTTCATGTTTATCCTAAAGGCCGTGTGCCTGAACAGCTTGAAGCTGACGTGCGTGAATATTACCGATTAGCGAATGAGTTTGCGGCAACATTATTAAGCTGGGTCCAAGCTGAAGCGCCAGCTGATGTTCGTGCTAAATTTTCAATCGATTTGAAAGACATGATTGCTGACTCTGAGCAAACGTTATTGCGTATATTGCATTACCCACCGATGACGGGTGATGAAGAGCCTGGCGCAATCCGCGCTGCAGCGCACGGCGACATCAATTTATTAACGGTTTTACCTGCCTCTAATGAGCCTGGCTTACAAGTGCAAAAAACTGACGGTGGTTGGTTAGACGTACCGTGTGATTTTGGCAGTTTGATCATAAATATTGGTGACATGTTACAAGAAGCGTCAGGCGGGTATTTTCCATCAACGATTCACAGGGTAATTAACCCAACAGGCAAGGCGTCTACTAAGTCACGTATTTCGCTGCCGTTATTCTTACATCCGCGTCCAGATGTGGTGTTGTCAGAGCGTTATACCGCTGACAGCTACTTACAAGAGCGTTTACGTGAGCTAGGTGTGAAGTAATCACTCTTTCTCGTGAGATGAAAGCGGCTTAATGCCGCTTTTTTATTTTGCAGGATATTTACTTTTATTTGCTTGTGTTTTTATCGCCATTTTGAACACATAAGCACTCAACTTCTAGCTAGCGTATAAAGAGTAGGGTTAATATTCAATGCATTATTGGCCACGATCGGTATAATGCGCGCAACTGGCCACTTTGGCCTTATTTAAAAGAGAGTTTATATGAGTTTTGATGGGTTAGGTTTATCACAGTCTTTAGTTAATGCAGTTTTAGAAAAGGGCTATGAAACGCCAACACCAATTCAGGCTCAGGCCATTCCTGCGATCATCGAAGGTCGTGATGTAATGGCAGCAGCGCAAACAGGCACAGGTAAAACTGCTGGTTTTACGTTACCGTTGATTGAGTCGTTAGCCAAAGGACAAAAAGCCAAAGGTAACCAAGTACGCGCCTTAATTTTAGCGCCCACTCGTGAGCTTGCGTTGCAAGTAAGTGAAAACGTTGAAGAGTATGCTAAGCATTCTAACATCAGCTCATTTGTTGTTTATGGTGGAGTTAAAATAAACCCGCAAATGCAAAGACTTCGTAAAGGTGTGGATATTTTAGTGGCAACACCTGGGCGACTTATTGATTTACATAATCAAAATGCTTTGAAGTTTGATAACCTTGAAGTTTTAGTGCTTGATGAAGCTGACCGTATGCTCGATATGGGCTTTATTCACGACATTAAACGCATTATTAGTAAATTACCTGCAAAACGTCAAAACTTAATGTTTTCAGCTACTTTCTCAGATGAAATTCGTGCACTTGCAAAAGGCTTGATTAATGATCCTGTTGAGATTTCTGTAGCAGCAAAAAACACCACGGCTAAAAGCGTTACACAGTCAGTGTATGCTGTAGATAAAGCACGTAAAACGGCACTTTTGAGTCATTTAATTCGCAGTAATGATTGGCAGCAAGTTTTAGTTTTTAGTCGGACTAAGCATGGTGCAAACCGCTTAGTTAAACAACTTGAACGTGATGATATTGTGGGAGCTGCGATTCATGGTAATAAATCTCAAGGTGCGCGCGTCAAAGCATTAGATGGCTTTAAAAGTGGTGAAGTGCGTGTATTAGTGGCAACAGATATTGTGGCTCGTGGTCTTGATATTGTTGAGCTTCCGCATGTGGTAAATTATGACTTACCAAACATTTATGAAGATTACGTTCACCGTATTGGCCGCACAGGTCGTGCGGGTGCCACAGGCCATGCTATCTCTTTTGTAACGACTGATGATGCTGCTGACTTGTATGGTATTGAACGCTTTATTGGTGAGCTTATTCCTCGTGCTTCTGAGCCGGGTTTTGAACCAAACAACCCAGTGCCAGAAAGAGCGCTTGATGCAAGGCCAATAAAACCGAAAAAGCCTAAAAAAGCTAAACAGCCGTTTTCAAAATCTAAGTCTGATAGCAAAAAGCCAAACAATGGTGGCAACGGTACAGGACCACGCCGTGGTGGTTCTAAAAAGCCTGCAGCTAAAGGCGAGGGGGGGGAGCAAAACCCATGGGCAAAACGCCAATCTGTTGGTGGTAACTCACAGCGCCGTCGTCGTCCAAGTAATGGCGGCTCGCAGGGCAACACGTAACCTTTGCTGTAATAATATATAACGCGCTTTAATGGCGCGTTTTTTATTGTGCAGTTAAAAAGTTAATGGTTAGACCGATAAATAAAGTTACTGTTACGCTTAACAAAGTACCTAGCATCACATACTCAGTAAGTTGTTTTTCTTCACTGGCACGTAAATCCCCAAAACGAAAAATAGACTTAGCCGCTAGTAAAAATCCAACACCTGCATACTCACCTATTAAAATAAATGTCAGCATCAAAACGCGCTCTAATATACCAATGCTATGCCCTGCCGCTGGAATGCTGCCAGATGTTGCAAAGCCATTAGTGATACGCTCAAGTGCCATGCGAATAAACACAGAGCTTGGGTTGAGCACTAATAAATAGCCTGTCAGTACAATTAAGCTATCAAGGGCAATAAGCTGATGTAATAGTTGGTAGTAAAAGTCGTGGTTATCAGCAAGCCACACAGCGACCATGAGTATGACAATAAAATGAGCACATTGATCAAGTACAAAAGGGAGTACCCCTTTATTTGAGTATGACTTGGCTATATCAATAAAATAATGGGTTATTGCAATCACCACTGTCGCAAGTGCGATGTTTAACCAATCTCCCCAACCATAGTGGTATTCCCATAGAGTAACCACGAGTGCGCTGACTAGGCTGTGCATTAAAACATGTAAATAAAGCTTGCTCGCTCTAAAGTGCCGTGTGATTCGATCATGCACCCAGCTCATGGGTTGCCAATAAAAATCGGCAAGTAAATGAGCAATAACCAGGCCAATTAATAATAAATAAAAGCTCACGTTGTCAGTCCTTTGAGTTGCTGCTCGATAGCATCTTTACTGTAATTCAAAAAGCGTTCTATAAGTTGGTAATGCGCTAAATTAAGTAACTTAGTCACATTTTCGCGACTAGTGTTAAGCTCTTTGGCCAATTCGCTATGGCTGTTATTGTTGGTGGTTAAATAGTAGAACAACGCATTAGCTTGTTTTTGGCTCATTTTATCGAGTAAAACATTAATGAAATCTATATTAAGTGCGAAGCTTATATCGAGCGGACTATGCTCAATTTGCAATAATAAAAGTTGATTCATTGCATCTAAACCTTGGCCAGAGAGCGTATACGCAGAGCCCGTGGCTGTTTTTATATCAGCGCGAGGGTTATCAAGCGCCCCAACAGCTAGGCTTTGGCGTAATGAGTAATTGGCTGATTTTAGCTGTAAGTAGAGTAATACGGCAGCACTGCAAACATCAGTTGGATCGGGTAACTGTATTTGTAGGGCATCACCACGATAAACACTGAATTGACCATTAAATTTGCTTACAATAAAGCGTAAGCTTTGATCTAGTTGATAAAGCATATCATCGTATTGTTGTTGCGGAATTTTTTGTGATTTGATCAAGTCGCCACTAATGACAGCAATCATTATTTTTACCCAGCTATATGTAACCTATATAAGTTACTTTTTGTTATGTAACCAAATTCAGTTACTTGTTACTAAGTAACCAATTTAGGTTACTTTTAGCTTTTTTTCAAGTTAACTATGCTACATTGTTTAAAACTTAATTGAAGAGCAGTTTATGGCGCAATCATCACAGTTGTTAGATACATCAAAAATAGCCTCAAAGCCTAAGGTCGGAATATTTGTTGATGTGCAAAATATTTACTACACCTGCCGACAAAGTTATGGCAAAAATTTTGATTACAATGCATTTTGGGCACACGTAAGTAAACGTTACGATATTGACTGCGCCTTTGCTTATGCTATTTATCGAGGTGATGATAAACAATCACAATTTCAAAATATCTTGCGGGCAATAGGTTTTGAGGTAAAGCTAAAACCGTTCATTCAGCGTAAAGATGGCAGTGCGAAAGGGGACTGGGACGTAGGTATAACCATCGATATGATCGAACAGGGTAAAAACCTTGATCGTGTTATTTTGCTCTCAGGTGATGGTGATTTTGCGTTATTACTAGGTCATTTAGAACATAAGTATAATGTACCCGCTGATGTTTATGGCGCAGATAAATTAACTGCCGAAGCGTTAAAACACAGTGCAGAGCATTTTTATTGTATTGATGACACATTATTGCTTTAAAGAAAAGTTATTCAATTTTGATGTAAAATAACTTGGCCCTTATGTTAAAAATGTTTGACATCTGGGGTGAGTGTTTCTATATTTGCTTATGTTAACTATTTTTAACATTGAGCTTGTAATTTTTTACACGAGGAGCAAATAATGAGTTACACACAAAAAACACGGTTATTAGAAGCAGGCATCACGTTAGTTGTGCTGTTTAATTATTTACAAGCTGTGCTGTCGATGACCCCAGAAGCACAGATGGATCCCACACTTGCCAGTGGCTTACTAATAAAGTTAGTGATTCAAACGGTCGTAATGCTGGTAATTATGCATAGTATTTTAGCTACGTTTAACTCAAAATACGCTAACCAGGCTAAAGATGAACGTGAACAAGCAATTGCCTTGAAAGCTAAAAGTGTGAGCTTATTTATTTTACAGCTGGGTGTTGTTAATGCTGTTTTTGCCCTATTAGTTGACCAAGTTTACCCAATACCAATGAGCCCAGTACATCAGTTAGTTATTGCTGCTTTATTGAGTGAGGTGATTGGCGCCGCTGTTGAAACATGGTTACTGCACAGAGGTTAGAATGGCAAAATTAGCAATCACAAATACAATTCGAACCCAACGATTTCACCATAACGAAATGACTCAGCAACAGTTAGCCGATCACGTTGGCGTTACGCGTCAAACAATTGCTGCAATAGAAGCCGCTAGGTACTCTCCTTCATTGGAAGTAGCATTTAAAATTGCAACGGTATTTGGTCAGCCTCTAGAAAATATATTCCAATATTCACCTTAAAACTTTACTAATTTATTTTTAAGTTGTACCTTAAGAATGTTATTTGATTTCAAATGAAAATAACGTTCTTAAACAACTTTTAACTATTATCGATACAAAAACGAGTGAAAACTATAAAACCAACCTGTATTTAAAATAACCGGTATAAATTTATTTTTACTAAATTTATAGTTAATTCAGGTGATTACGAATAAATATAAAAGTTATATGAATTTTTATCAAAAATATAATGACAACGCTGTCATTTGTTGTGTAACATTAATTCAACATGGGTTGAGGGTGAATCGCATTAATATAATAAAAAAAGTGCGGTTGAAACAAATATAAAACGAAGGTTAGAGGTCGTTAGATGATGGCTAAGAGTGCGAATGAGGACCAATTGTTTATTGGTATCGATGGTGGCGGAACAAAGTGCCGTGCAACTATATACTCTGTTCAAAATGGGGTATTAGGAACTGGTCTTGGCGGCCCCGCGAATCCACTACACGGGTTAGAGCGCACATTAGAGTCAATAATGGTGTCTACACAACTCGCTATGCGTGACGCAGGCTTATCCCTAGAGAGAATTCATCAAATATATGCGGGTCTTGGCTTGGCTGGCGTAAACCTACCCAGCTTATATGAAAAAATAAGTGAATGGGAACATCCATTTAAACAAATGTTTTTAACCACAGATCTGCATACTGCGTGCATTGGCGCACATGATGGCGGTGATGGCGCGGTTATAATCACGGGAACCGGATCGTGTGGTTTTTCATATGTTAAAGGTCAGTCAGTGAATTATGGCGGTCATGGTTTTGCCTTAGGTGATAAAGGCAGTGGTGCCTGGATGGGACTTGAAGCAATAAAAGCGGCATTAATTGATTTAGATGGTTTAGGGCCTAAAACTGCCCTGACAGCAATAATTAAAGAACACTTTAATACTGATAACGCGATGGGTATAGCTGAGCAGATGGCCGGTCAGCCTTCAAGCAGTTATGCTAAACTTGCTCGATATGTATTTGATGCAGCACATCAAAACGATGAAATTGCATTAGCGATAGTAAAAGAAGGCGCAGCGTACGTAAGTCAATTAGCACATCGTTTATTAGAGAACAACCCACCACGTCTAACGATGATAGGCGGGCTTGCTGAGCCGCTTAATAAATGGCTTGACCCTGCTATTGCAAAACTGGTTGAAGCACCAATCCAACCCCCTGAAATGGGCGCTATTTATTTTGCGCAGCAATCAGTATTAGAACAAAATCAAAAGGTAGCTTTGTAATGAAAACATTTTACCGTGCTGAGTGTTTATTCACTGGCGAAAACTTTATTGATGACGCGTTATTTAGTGTAGCGAATGGGCTTTTTCAATTAGAAAGTGATACCGATAGCACTATTACAGAACTTGAAGGCCTAGTGGCACCAGGGTTTATTGATGTACAAGTTAATGGCGGCGGCGGGGCGTTTTTTAATGCTGAACAAACGCCACAATGCTTAAATAGAATAGCCAAAGCACACGCTCAATTTGGCAGTACGGCATTAATGCCAACGCTCATTACTGATAAAGTCGAAATCATGCAAGCAGCGGCCGACGCCACAGCAAAAGCAATTAGCGAAGGTGTACCGGGAGTCTTAGGTATTCATTTTGAAGGCCCTCACTTATCACTGCCTAAGAAAGGCACACATAGTGAGCGGTTTATCCGCCCTATCAGCGAACAAGAATTTGCAATTTATGCACGCCAAGATTTAGGTATTAAAATGGTCACTTTAGCGCCGGAAAATGTCAGTGTTGCTGATGTCGAGCGCTTAGTTGAATGTGGCGTTAAAGTATCAATTGGCCATACAAATGCGGATTACGCAACGACGATGGCAGCGCTCAATGCAGGTGCTGATGGGTTTACCCATTTATATAATGCGATGTCTGCATTTACCTCACGTGAACCAGGTGTTGTGGGGGCCGCGCTTTGGCATGATAACAGCTGGTGTGGTTTGATAGTGGATGGTCATCATGTTCATCCATTATCAGCTCAGTTGGCAATTCGCACTAAGCAGCGTGGCAAAATTATGTTAGTAACAGATGCTATGCCACCGGTCGGTACCGATGATATGGAGTTCGACTTTTTTGATGGTCGAAAGGTGATCCGAACAGGCGACAGACTTAATTCTAGTACTGGAGAGCTTGCGGGCAGTGTGCTTGATATGGCCAGTGCGGTGAGAAATACAGTGAATGCGCTGGATGTAAGCCTAGCTGAAAGTTTACGAATGGCGTCACTGTACCCAGCACAATATTTAAACCTCAAGAAAAAGGGACGTTTACTTGATGGCTTTGACGCAGACTTTGTAGTGCTTGATGAGCACCAATATATCAAAGCCACTTATATTGCAGGTAAAGCAATTTAACGTTTCCCTGGAAAAAACCCCGCCGTTGTATCGCGGGGCTTTTTGTTTTAAGAGAAGAAAAATATGACAACAACACAAGCACCAGTAAAACCGGCCAAGAAACGTTTAGCATCATTGGATGCATTACGTGGTATGGACATGTTTTGGATTTTAGGTGGCCAATCAATTTTTGCCGCATTATTTGTATTAACAGGTTGGACTGGTTGGAAGGCGTTTGAGGCGCATACTGTTCACAGTCAATGGCATGGTTTTACATTTTACGATTTAATTTTTCCGTTATTTATATTCTTATCTGGTGTGGCGATGGGGTTGGCACCTAAGCGTATAGATCACTTGCCCTGGGATGAGCGTAAAGTGTTTTACCACAAAGCGATTAAGCGCTTATTGCTATTGAGTGCCTTAGGTGTCATGTATAACCATGGTTGGGGGGCTGGCATTCCACTGGCACTGGATGAAATACGTTATGCCAGCGTGCTAGGGCGCATTGCTATTGCATGGTTCTTTTGCGCCATGTTGGTATGGCATACAAGTATTCGTACCCAAGTATTTACTGCCATTGGTTTGCTGTTTGGCTATTGGGTATTAATGAGCTTTATACCTGTACCAGGTGGTAGTGCTGGTGACTTAAGTGCAGCTGGTAGCTGGAATGCATGGTTTGATAAATACTTTTTACCGGGAATTAGTTATCAAAATAGAGCCGTTGATCCTGAAGGGGTATTGTCTAATTTACCTGCGATTGTCAATGCTATGATTGGTGTATTTGCAGGTCAGCTAATTGCTAAAGCGAGTAAAGTTGGTGAGTGGAAAACCACAGCAATATTATTTGTAGCAGGTGTTATCAGTATTTGTTTAGGCTGGCTGTGGGATTTACAGTTCCCAGTAAATAAAGAGTTATGGACCAGCTCTTTTGTACTCGTTACCGTTGGCTGGAGTGCCATATTATTGGCTGTATTTTATGCATTGGTCGATATTCTCAATGGGCAAAAGTTGGCCTACCCGTTTGTGATCATTGGTGCTAACTCGATCATTATTTATTTAGCATCTAGCTTAGTCAATTGGGAGTTTATCAGTATTAGCGTATTTGGTGGCTTTATTTCGGCTGCCAGCGAGCCATGGCAGCCGCTCATCGCAGTGATTGCTTTATTACTAGTACAAATGCTGGTATTGCACTGGATGTATAAACGTAAAATATTCGTCAGTGTTTAGACGAACTTTGATTAGTGCAATAAAAAACAGTTTTTTTATTCACTTTTACTTTACAAACTAATTGTAAATAGTAATAATGACAGCGTTGTCATAATGGTATTAACCTAGACTGATGTATCCCAGTCAGGTTTGATCTAAAACCCAACTCGATTGCACGTGGAGTTGGGTTTTAGATCCCATTTTTTTATCAACTAATTAATAACTGAGCAAACTAATATGCAAATAGTCATTTTAAATGATGCGGCGGCCGTAGCGGCATATGGCGCAAATATCTTCGCACAACAATTACAACAAAAGCCAACATCAGTGCTCGGTTTAGCAACCGGTTCAACGCCGGTTGCGTTATACCAACAATTAATAGCTAAAAATAAAGCCGGTGACATATCTTTTTCACAAGCGACGACATTTAACCTTGATGAATACCTTGGCTTAACAGGTGAACACCCACAAAGTTATCGCTTTTTTATGAATGAACAATTGTTTAATCATGTTGATATTAATACTGCTAATACATTCGTACCACCGGGTGATGCAACAAACCCTGTGACAGCTTGCAATGAATACGAAGACAAAATTAAAGCTGCAGGTGGAGTCGATGTGCAGTTATTAGGCATTGGTCGTAATGGTCATATAGGCTTTAACGAACCATCATCAGGCTTAACATCGCGTACACGCGTTAAAACGCTGACAAAAGCGACCATCGACGATAATGCACGTTTTTTTGCCGCTGATGAATACCAACCACACTTATCTATTACGATGGGTATTGGCACAATTTTAGAAGCTAAAAAAGTCGTACTATTAGCAACGGGTGAAAATAAAGCTGATGCAGTTTTGGCAATGATTGAGGGGCCATTAATGGCGAAGTGTCCAGCTTCGGCACTGCAATTACATAAAGATGCTGTTATCGTGATTGATAAAGCCGCTGCAAGTAAACTAGAAGATTTAGAGTTTTATCAGCATATCGAAGCTGAAAATCAAAAGTTACAGGCGCAACTTGCAGCCTTGTAATAAGAAGCTAATTTATTGTGTGTTCAAAAAAGCCCTGTGGGGCTTTTTTTTTGCTTGTTTTTTAGTTGATTAATCAATTGGGTTTAACACGGTGTTATGTTAGTTTTAGCCATCTAAATAGCAAAAGGGGTAACAATGCTAAATTACAGTCACATGGCATTGGATCGCGGATCAAACTTAAGAAAAGATACGCAATGGTTGGCAGCACAAAAAAATCAGCAAAGTAGGTGGTTATTAGTTCATAACAATCATACGCTCTTTAATAAAAACAGTGTTGCCGTGACCTTTTTATCTCACGACAAAGTCAGTCACCTCAACTTAGAAAACAGTGTGTTTTTAGGTTTTGACAAACAAAAAATTAACCACTTTGCTTTGGACGTCAGTGAGCTTGATGAGGCCAACTTATTAGCGTTAACTTCTGGCGCTGAGTTTGTTGATATTCGTCACTATGGCGCGCAAGTGGATATGTTACATGGATCAATGGCAGCACTGGCACGAGGCTTATGTTATTGGCATGCAACCCATAAATTTTGTGGCCGTTGCGGCACGCAAAATCAATTAGTTGAAGCAGGGCACTCGCGTTTATGTATTAATCCTAAGTGTAAACATCAAACTTTTCCTCGTACCGATCCTGCCGTTATCATGGTGGTTACACGTAAGTTTTCAGATGGTATTGAGCGTTGTTTACTTGGTCGGCAAGCTGCTTGGGCACAAGGTATGTATTCATCTTTAGCGGGGTTTGTTGACCCCGGTGAAACGCTTGAGCAAGCTGTTGCCCGTGAAGTGATGGAAGAGGCGGGGATTGTGGTTGATAATGTTCGCTATATAGCTTCACAGCCTTGGCCGTTTCCTTCCTCTATCATGCTTGGTTTTATCGCCGAAGCGGTGACAGAAAAAATTCAAGTAGATAAAGACGAATTAGACGATGCGCAGTGGTTTAGCCGCGAAGAGCTTAGAAAATTTGGCAATTGGCACGAAGAGGGGGAGCACTTAAAGTTACCTCGGACTGATTCAATATCTCGCTATTTAATAAATTATTGGCTTGACCAAAAAGACTAAACAAGGATTAATAATGACCAGTAAAAAAAATATGAATACGCAATTAGTCAGTAGTGGTAGAAAAAAAGCTTATACACATGGTGTTGTAAACCCCGTGGTACAGCGCGCATCTACTGTGGTATTCGATTCAGTTGATGAATTAAAAAATGCGGCGAAAAAGCGTGGTGATAAAACACTTTTTTATGGTCGTCGCGGCACAACTACTCACTTTGCTTTGCAAGAGGCAATCACTGAGCTTGAAGGGGGGGAAGGTTGTGCCTTATACCCATGTGGTGCAGCAGCAATTAGCAGTGCACTTCTGGCATTTGTAAAAGCGGGCGATCATATACTCATGGTTGATACCGCTTATGAGCCAACGCGAGATTTTTGCGATAAAATTTTAGCTGGTTATGGTGTGGAAACAACTTATTACCCAGCGACTATCGGCGCCGGAATAAAGTCGCTTATTAAAGATAATACAAAAGTGTTGTTTTTAGAGTCACCAGGTTCAATCACTATGGAAATCCAAGATGTGCCTGCCATGGTTGCTGTTGCGAATGAACAAGGTGTAATGACCATGTTAGATAACACCTATGGCAATGGTTTACATTATCGTCCTTTGGAACATGGAGTTGATATCAGTATTCAAGCTGCAACAAAGTATATTGTAGGCCATTCTGATGTGATGATGGGCGTTGCGGTTGCCAATGAAAAATATTGGCCAAGACTACGTGAGCAATCTTACCTATTAGGCCAATGCACTTCAGCAGATGATGCCTATTTAGCACTTCGTGGACTCAGAACCATGTCCGTGCGGTTAAACCAACATGAAAAAGCGGCGATTGAAGTGGCAACGTGGTTGGAGCAACACAGTCTTGTTGATCATATTCGCCACCCAGCGTTTAGTACTTGCCCAGGGTATGAGTTTTTCAAGCGTGACTTTGATGGCAGTAATGGTTTATTTTCATTTGTTATGAAGCAAGGCAATCAGCAAGCTATAGATGCATTTTTAGATAGCTTAACCCATTTTAAAATGGGATTTTCATGGGGCGGATTTGAAAGTTTAGTCACTGCTAATTTAACGATGAAAAATTTACGCTCTGCAACCGGCTGGGAGCAAGGGCCAGTGATCCGCTTACATATAGGCCTTGAAGATGTGGATGATTTAATTGCTGACTTAGCACAAGCTTTAGAGGTATATCAGCAGCACCTTTAAAAACGGCTGTTACAATTTCATCTATTGTTACAAAGCTCACCGTTGGTGAGTTTTTTTTTGCTAGTAATTCAATACGTTTGCCCTTAATGTAGATATAACTAGAAAATAAAAGGAACACCTGTGACGCAAATACACCCACAGCGATTATTGAAAATCGCACAGTTTGAGCTTGTCAGGCTATTTATGACTAAGCGCGGGCTACTTGCAGTAGCAGCCTTTACCATTTGTTGGTTATTAGTTTTACGCTACCCGATAGGGCAAGCGGTTAGTATTATTAGCTCGCCAGAAATGGCTGAACTGGCTAAACAGGTATTTGGCGCAATAGGGTTAAGTAAATTGCTTGATTGGCCCGAAGCAGAACTTGCGATGTACTGGCTTATTGCTTTGTATAGCTTTCCCTGTTTTTGTTTGTTTATATGCAGCGACCAAATTGTCGGTGATAAACAACGAGGTACTCTTCGCTTTTTAACTCTTCGTGCGACTAGAAATGAAATCTTATTGGGACGATTTTTAGGCCAAGTATTGATATTAGCCGCATTAATGGCTGTAACATTGATTGCAACATTAGCTGTTATGGTGTTTAGAGATGCCAGCTTATTAATGCATGGGCTCAGCCGCAGTTTTATTATGTTGTGTTACTTGATTGTGGCCGTCATGCCTTTTATCGCGTTAATGGCACTACTAAACACGTTCGCTCGTTCTGCTAGATTAGCATTGGTGCTGGCTATTTTATTTTTTTCCCTAGGCAATATTGTTATTGGCATTTTAGCTTGGCAAATACCTGCGCTAAGCGTCCTTGATTATATATTCCCAGGGGTACAACTTGATCAAATGGCGGGACAAAATTCAAGCTTGTTTAGTAGTTTAGGTATTCCGCTACTCCAAAGCGCTATTTTACTCCTTGTTGCTCAACGTATTTTTGTAAGGAGCTCGCTATGAGTACGTTAATACAAGCACAATCATTAACTAAACGTTATGGCAGTAAGCTGGCATTAGATGATGTTAGCTTTGAAGTAAAAAAGGGCGCTCCCGTTGCATTGGTTGGCCCAAATGGCGCAGGAAAAACCACTTTGTTTAGCATACTGTGTGGGTATATTTTACCGACGCATGGCCAGCTAACAGTCTTAGGACATAAACCTGGCAGCAGCGAATTATTTGGCAAACTCAGTGCGCTCCCGCAAGATGCACAATTAGACCCTCGTTTTAGTATTGCTCATCAGCTAGCATTTTATGGGCAACTACAAGGGCTTTCAAATAAGCAAAGTCAAATTGAAGCACTGCGGGTGCTCGATTTAGTCGGATTAGGGGAGGTCGCTAAGCAACGCTCTGACGATTTATCTCACGGGATGCGAAAACGCGTAACGATTGCCCAAGCGCTGATAGGTAAACCTGAAATTGTGATGCTCGATGAAGCCACAGCAGGGCTTGATCCAATTCATGCGCGAGAAGTGCGTGAATTAGTGGCGACTTTAAGTAACGAAGCTACATTTATTTTAAGTTCTCACGATCTCACAGAGTTAGAGCGGCTTTGTGGGCAAGTATTGCATTTAAATAAAGGTAAGCTTACAGAGCATCAAGCTGATAGCACTGACCAACAAACGCAGAATTTTATGACCATACTCCTTGCTGATAATTATTCTAATGTTGAGCAAACAATACAATCATTAAATGGCGTTAGTCGGGTGTATATGAGTCAGGCCAAAGAGTATGTAATTGAATATCAAAAATCGGATAACTTGTTTGATATTGAGTTACTAAACTTTTGCCATCAACAAGGCTGGCGTTACCGTCAATTGGTGAATGGCCACACCTTAGAAAATCAAATTTTTACACAGGAGAAAGTATAATGGGTTTATTAAGTGGGTTAATGGGTAATGCTAGCGAAGTAGATGATGACGATTTAGAAAAAGTGCTCGCTAATACTTTAATTGACGATGAGCAGGTAGAAAAAGCGTATAAAGTGGTACGCGATATGTTTATTTTCACCAATAAACGGTTAATTTTAATTGATAAACAAGGTATGACTGGCTCTAAAATGGAAATGGTCAGTGTCGCTTATTCAAAAATAACGAAGTTCAGTAAGGAAAGTGCAGGACATTTTGACTTAGATGCTGAGCTTAAAATATGGGTTGGCTCAGATCCAACGCCGATTAGTAAAGATTTCAAAGCTGGCGATAACATTAATGAAGTATATAGAATAATCGCTAAATATGCTTTGTAATCCTTTGATATAACGGTTTTTTACCTGTATTGATGCCAGTGCTTATATGTGCTGGCAAACTTTTTATTTACATTTCCCCACAATTTATTACAATTAGTTATTTAAAAACAATGGCTTGGTTAAGTTTTCATTCAGTTTACCCGCGTTAGCATGCATCCGCCTTAGTCAATGGGCTAGGCACAACAGCAATGTAACAAGATAAATAGGGAAATCTTACAATGAAAAAATTAGCAGTTATTATTTCGAGCATTCTTCTTTCTAGCGCCGCGACTGCTGCGGATAGCTATAATTCAATTAGCCATGTAGGGTACAAGGACACGGACAACAACGATACTATAAGCGTTGACTCTACATATTATTTTTCTCCAAAAGCGACTCTAGGTCCTTACGATCAATTTGACTACATCAATAAGCAATCTAATGTGTATGGTGCATACAGCGATGATGACTTTGGTGATGTAGCGACAATTGGCGGCGAATACTTTGTACAAGACTTTGTACTGGGTGCAGAATATTCAAACCTAGATTATGCATCTAGCACTGATGTAATTCAGCTTTCAGCAGGTTACTTCTTCAACCCAAATCTGCTTTTAAAAGCAACATTTGAAGATGTTGAAGACGGTGAAAACCGTGTTTTATTTGATTTAGCGTATAACCACCAGTTAAACAGCACAGATTATGTTGGCTTTACAGTAACATCAGATGATGAGTTTGATTACCGTGCAGTGAATGCTAAATACTTCATGGATCTTCAACAAGGTAACTACCTAACTGTTGAAGGGACTATTTCAGATACTGATAATGTTGGTAGCTCATGGGAGTTAGGATCTAACTACTACTTCTCTAAAGCTACATCGGCATTTGTTACGTTTGACAAAAATGATGACTACAGCTTTGGTGCACAACACTTCTTCAACAAGAACGTAGGTTTAAAAGCGGGTTACGCGAATAACTGGGATGACTCAGATTTTGATGCATACTTTGCAAATGTAAGCTTACAGTTCTAATTATGAATTTGTATAAAAAAGCCTACTTTAAGTAGGCTTTTTTTTGACTAATAAATTATTTAATGTTTTAGAACGTCCACTCTACGTGGAACTGTGGCACTGACTCAGTGGTATCCGTGCCAAGTTTGTTATGCCAATATTGCCATTCTAAGCCAAGCAGTAAGGTGTTTTTTTTCATACTCATGGCATGACCTAAGTCCCAAGTAATAATGGGCTGAGCTAAGATCCACGCTTTTACATCTTCACCAAATTCATTTTCACGTTCAGCGATGTACTCCACGTGACCTGTTACATTGAATTTTTGTGAGCCTATTGAAAATGGGTAACCCCAAGCAACATCCAGCATCCAGCTATTTGTTTCAATTGGCGCGCCACCGCGGGCTACGCCATCATTATCATCAATGTAGGCTGTAACTAATGTAGACAAAAAACTAAAACCAGGCGCTTGCCAATTTACTTTTACACCGGGTAAATACTTTAGCACCTTTGAATCGCCAGCTGCATTAAAACCAGCCGTTAGGCCAATATCTGCAATTGCGCCGTATGACATATCGTTGCCAGATATTTTCGACAGGCTAAACGTTGAATACCATTCACCATAAAAGTCTTTATCTTGGTAGCCATCATCAGTGGCATCGTTAATGTAATCAATGAAGAAAAAGTTATCGCCATAATCATAAGCCGAAGCGTGCTGTAGTGATGCTATGGTGGTATTTGACTCTTGCCCTGTAAATGGGTTTTTAAAGTCACCATTGTTGAGGTGTAGTGCGGTGGTGCTCCAATTAGCCGCTTGGCTTGAAGCGCTGGCCAAGCAAATGGCAGCAAAGATGACGGTTTTGTTCAATGTGTTATCTCGAATCTAAAGGTTGTTGATTAATCCAAAAACGAGATTATAGCAGATACGCACAAATTTGAGCGTATCTGCAAAAGATATTAAGCTTTATTGCGACGCAAGCAAATCACTGTAATCGCAGTAAATGCTAGGATAAAGCAGTAGTATGAGGATGTGGATACTTCCCATGGACTAATTTTAAAGGTTGCTCCGAGTAATAGCGCTTGTGCGCCATATGGGAGTGAACCCTGTGTTACACAGGCAAATATATCTAATAAGCTGGCGGAGCGCTTAGAGCTTATTTCACCGTCATCTGCTAACTTTTTGGCGATAGGGCCTGCAACGATTATCGATACGGTATTATTTGCAATGCATAAGTTACTGGTCATTACGAGTGCAGCTATGCCTAACTGGTCAGCCACTTTTCTGTGCCATTTAGCGATTACTTTTGTAATGGCTTGAATTTTTTGTGCAATATAATCAAGGCCGCCATTAATGCGGATAAACTCAGACAAACCACCAATAAACATCGACAGCAAAAATATTTCTTGCATATCGGTAAAGCCTTTATAGATGTCTTTTACAAAACTGGCGCCTTCATAACTACCAGTAAAGCCCATCAATGCCGCAAAGATTATTCCGCTAAATAACACAACAAATACGTTAAAGCCCATTACCGCCAGTACTAAAATAAAGGCATAAGGTAGGACTAATAAAATATCGAAATCTTTGGTTTCTACCGCTTGCGCTGCAGGGGTTAAGAAAAATAATAAGCCAATAGTGAGGATTGCTGCAGGTAGGGCTATTTTTAAGTTTTCGCGGAATTTGTCTTTCATTTCACAGCCTTGAGTACGTGTAGCTGCAATAGTCGTATCTGAAATGATTGATAAATTATCACCAAACATGGCGCCAGATACAATGGTACCAGCCATTAAGGCAGGATCGATACCGGTTTTAATTGATACAGCATAAGCTATCGGACCAATTGCGCCGATAGTACCCATTGAGGTACCCATAGCCGTTGATACTACTGCGGCAATTAAAAATAAACCTGGCAGTAATAAAGCAGGAGGAATAAGTGATAAACCTGCATTTACAACCGCATCAACACCACCAGTGGCACCTGCTACAGCAGAAAAGGCACCTGCGAGTAGGTAAATTAAACACATGGTAATAATATTGTTGTGACCAGCACCCTTTATAAAGGTTTCAACGCTGTGATTGATGGTATTTTTATTGAGGATAAACGCCAACATAATGGCGGGTAAAATCGCAACAGGAGCTGGAAGCTGATAAAAGGCGTAATCGACCCCTTGTGATTGTAAATATAGACCTGCGCCTAAAAATAAGGCTACAAAGGTAAGTAGGGGCAGCAAAGAGAGCTTTGCGTTAGTTTTGTTAAATGATGGCTGCATCATATTCCTCGTTAGATAACATATACTACAGCCAAAACTTCCCTTTTTTAGCTGAATTTAGTTGGTTGTCTTATCAAAATGATAAGATGAACAACAGCGCCCGCAAGCCAAAGACCAAATCGGCGCAAAAGAGAAGTTTAAATGTATAGATGGCTAAAGTCTATGAGTATCTGTTATTATTATTTTTTGAAAGGGTTACCTGACTATTACACGAGTTTTAGATAAAATCTAGTTCACTTAATTTTGCAAAGGTTAGTAATATGAATCGAATTGGCGTATTTGGCGCAAACGGAAGAATGGGGTTGGCATTAGTCGAAGCCACACACAAAAATAACAATGCCGAGTTAGCAGCTGCCTATGTTCGTAGTAGTTCACCTTTGCTGAATATTGCAGTCAATCAATTAAATAGTGCAGCGCCACTTGCTGTAACTTTTAGTGATGAGCGCGAAGTGGGAAATGATATTGATGTTTTAATCGATTTTACTTTACCTGCTGGTATGCGCGCACATTTAAAAACTGCCGTAGCAAATAATATCGCAATGGTTATTGGCACCACTGGTTTGAACGATGATGATATGCAGGCTCTAAATGAAGCCGCTAAGCATATCCCAATCGTTTTTGCGCGTAATTATAGCGTTGGCGTTAATTTACTGCTTAACTTAGTGCAAACCGCTGCGACTAAATTTGGTGATGATCTTGATATCGAAATATTTGAAGCACATCACCGCCATAAAATTGATGCGCCATCAGGGACTGCATTAGCCATTGGCGAAGCGATCGCAGAGGCAAAAGGGTGGGATCATGATGACGTCGCGGTTTATGATCGTAGCCAGGTTGAACAAGCAAAATCGCAAAAAGAAATCGGCTATTCAGTACTCAGAGGTGGCGATATAGTTGGTGAACACACAGCATATTTCGCAACTTCTGGCGAAAGGCTTGAATTAACTCACAAAGCGAGTTCTCGAATGACCTTTGCATTAGGTGCGGTAAGAGCTGCAGGCTGGTTGAAAAACAAACCAGCTGGACTTTATGATATGCAAGATGTGCTTGACTTGAAGTAGTTAAGGTGCATTTTTGGCGGTTTGAAGTGTTTTTTGGCTGATAGTGCTTATTTTTGCTGTTTAATGAATTATCGTTAGACCTAAAGCGTAAATTACTATAGAATAGCGCCAATTTGCCAAAAATTCATAATTGCGTGTTTCCAATCGCTATAAACGGGTAGTAAAGCAAATGACTTTACTCCCGTTTTTTACTGTTAGGAGGTTAACTTGACTAAATCCGCTCTGTTAGTTCTAGAAGACGGCACAGTGTTTCGCGGTACTGCAATCGGCGCTGACGGCATGTCAGTCGGTGAAGTAGTATTCAATACGTCTATGACTGGTTATCAGGAAATCCTGACCGACCCTTCATACGCGGAACAAATCGTAACTTTGACGTACCCACATATTGGTAATACGGGTACTAACAGCGAAGACGAAGAAGCGGGTCACATTTGGGCGAAAGGCCTAGTGATCCGTGATTTGCCACTGCTAGCAAGTAATTTCCGTAACGAGCAATCGTTAGATGATTACTTAAAACAACGCAATATCTTAGGTATTGCAGATATCGACACCCGTAAATTGACGCGTATCTTGCGCGATAAAGGTGCTCAAAACGGCTGTATTATTGCAGGTGATGATATCGATGAAAGCAAAGCGCTCGCAGCTGCGCAAGCCTTCCCTGGCTTAAAAGGCATGGATTTAGCAAAAGTAGTCTCAACCAAGGAAAATTTTGAGTGGCGTGAATCAAGCTGGACATTAGGCGCAGGGTTTAAAACCTTAGATGCGGCTGATGAAAAGTTTCACGTTGTAGCTTACGATTTCGGTGTAAAACGTAACATTTTACGTATGTTAGTAGATCGTGGTTGTAAACTAACCGTTGTGCCTGCACAAACCTCGGCAGCAGACGTGTTAGCCTTAAATCCAGATGGTATCTTTTTATCAAATGGCCCCGGCGACCCAGAGCCGTGTACTTACGCAATTGATGCAATTAAAGCCTTTTTAGAAACAGACATGCCAATATTTGGTATTTGTTTAGGGCACCAATTATTAGCATTAGCATCGGGTGCAAAAACCGCAAAAATGAAGTTTGGTCATCACGGTGGTAACCACCCTGTGAAAGACTTAGACCGTGACGTTGTAATGATCACTGCACAAAACCACGGTTTTGCTGCTGACGAAGCAAGCTTACCAGCTAACCTTCGTGCAACGCACAAGTCGTTATTTGACGGCACATTACAAGGTATTCATCGCACCGATAAGCCAGCGTTTAGCTTCCAGGGTCATCCAGAAGCAAGCCCAGGCCCGCATGATGCAGCCCCATTATTTGACCACTTCATCGACCTGATGCAAGCGCGTAACAACTAATTAAACTGGAGTAATAATGCCAAAACGTACCGATTTAAAAAGCATTCTTATCCTAGGCGCTGGCCCGATTGTAATCGGCCAGGCCTGTGAATTTGACTACTCTGGTGCTCAAGCGTGTAAAGCACTTAGAGAAGAGGGTTATCGAGTTATCTTAGTTAACTCAAATCCAGCAACAATTATGACTGACCCTGAAATGGCTGATGCGACGTACATCGAACCAATTCACTGGGAAGTTGTTGAAAAAATTATTGAAAAAGAAAAGCCAGATGCAGTACTACCAACTATGGGTGGTCAAACTGCATTAAACTGTGCACTAGAACTCGACAAGCACGGTGTATTGGCTAAGCACGGCGTTGAGCTGATCGGCGCAACGGCAGATGCAATTGACAAAGCAGAAAACCGCGAACGTTTCGATGTTGCAATGAAAAACATCGGTTTAGAATGTCCGCGTGCAGAAATTGCTCACTCAATGGAAGAAGCTCGCGACACGATGACGCGCATCGGCTTACCATGTATCATTCGTCCTTCTTTCACTATGGGTGGCACCGGCGGCGGTGTTGCTTATAATTTAGAAGAGTTCGAAGAAATTTGTGAGCGTGGCTTAGACCTTTCACCTACTAGCGAATTATTGATTGATGAATCATTAATTGGCTGGAAAGAATACGAAATGGAAGTTGTCCGCGACAAAAAAGACAACTGTATTATCGTGTGTTCTATTGAAAACTTTGACCCAATGGGTGTGCACACAGGTGACTCAATCACGGTTGCACCAGCGCAAACACTTACCGACAAAGAATATCAATTAATGCGTAACGCCTCTATGGCGGTACTACGTGAAATTGGCGTTGAAACAGGTGGTTCTAACGTACAGTTTGGTGTTAATCCAGTTGATGGCCGTATGGTTATCATTGAGATGAACCCTCGTGTATCACGTTCATCTGCTCTTGCTTCTAAAGCTACGGGTTTTCCAATTGCTAAAATCGCAGCAAAACTTGCTGTAGGTTACACCCTTGATGAGCTACAAAACGATATCACAGGCGGTAAAACACCGGCATCGTTTGAGCCTTCAATCGATTACGTTGTAACTAAGATCCCACGCTTTAACTTTGAAAAATTTGCCGGTGCTAACGACCGTCTAACAACGCAAATGAAGTCTGTTGGTGAAGTAATGGCGATTGGTCGTAACCAACAAGAGTCATTACATAAAGCATTACGTGGTCTTGAAGTTGGCGCAACGGGCTTTAACCCGATAGTTGCCTTAGATGATCCTAAAGCGAAAGAAAAAATCATTCGTGAATTACGTGAGCCGGGTGCTGAACGTATTTGGTATATTGCAGATGCAATGCGCCATGGCATGAGCGTTGATGATGTATTTGAACTGACTAAGATTGACCCTTGGTACTTAGTACAAATTGAAGACATCTTAAAAGACGAAGCAAAAATTAGCGAAGTAGGCATGGCAGGCTTAAATGCTGACTTCCTACGTAAATTAAAGCGTAAAGGTTTTGCAGACCCACGTATCGCTGAAATTGCCGGTGTATCTGAAGCTGAAATTCGTAAAAAACGTCATCAGTTAAACATCGTGCCAGTTTATAAGCGCGTTGATACCTGCGCGGCAGAATTTAGCTCTGATACTGCTTACATGTACTCATCATACGATGAAGAGTGTGAAGCGAACCCATCTGATCGTGATAAAATCATGGTTATCGGTGGTGGTCCTAACCGTATCGGTCAAGGCATTGAGTTTGATTACTGTTGTGTTCATGCAGCGCTTGCACTTCGTGATGACGGTTATGAAACAATCATGGTTAACTGTAACCCAGAAACGGTTTCTACTGACTATGACACATCAGATCGCTTATTCTTCGAGCCAATTACGCTTGAAGACGTACTAGAAATCGTACGTGTTGAAAAGCCAAAAGGCGTTATCGTGCAATATGGTGGTCAAACACCACTTAAACTTGCCCGTGAACTTGAAGCTAATGGCGTGCCAGTGATTGGCACTTCGCCTGATGCAATCGACCGTGCTGAAGACCGTGAACGTTTCCAACAATTAGTTGAACGTCTTGATTTATTACAGCCAGAAAATGCGACAGTGACTTCAACAGAAGAAGCGATTGCTAAATCAGCTGAAATTGGTTTTCCTCTAGTGGTACGTCCTTCGTATGTACTAGGTGGCCGTGCAATGGAAATTGTGTATGACGAGCAAGATTTACGTCGTTACATGACTGAAGCCGTATCTGCATCAAACGAAGCGCCAGTACTACTTGACCGTTTCTTAGATAACGCGATTGAAGTTGATGTTGACGCAATTTGCGACGGCGAACAAGTAATTATCGGTGGTATCATGGAACATATTGAACAAGCCGGTGTTCACTCAGGTGACTCTGCATGTTCATTACCTGCGCACTCATTAACGCAAGAAGTACAAGATGTAATGCGTAAGCAAGTAACCGATATGGCACTTGAGCTTGGCGTAGTTGGTTTAATGAATACACAGTTTGCTGTTAAAGATGGCAAAGTGTATTTAATTGAAGTAAACCCACGTGCCGCACGTACAGTGCCATTTGTATCTAAAGCAACAGGTGTAGCACTTGCAAAAGTAGCGGCACGTTGTATGGCGGGTCAATCGCTTGCAAGTCAAGGCATCACAAAAGAAGTGATTCCACCGTATTACAGCGTAAAAGAAGTTGTATTACCGTTTGCTAAGTTCCAAGGTGTTGATCCAATCCGTGGTCCAGAAATGCGCTCAACGGGTGAAGTTATGGGGGTTGGTGATACTTTCGCCGAAGCATTCGCAAAAGCACAATTAGGTGCAAGCAATACTTTACCACGCGGCGGTCGCGCGTTACTATCGGTACGTAATAGCGATAAGCCACGTATTGTAGAACTAGCTAAAACTATGACTGATCTTGGTTTTAAAATAGATGCTACAGGTGGTACAGCCGAAGCCCTTAAAGCTGCGGGTATTGAAGTACGCCGTGTAAATAAAGTATTTGAAGGCCGCCCTCATATTCTTGATAACATCAAGAATAAAGAATACAGCTATATCGTAAATACGACCGAAGGTCGCCAAGCGATCGAAGACTCGAAGGTGTTGCGTCGTGGTGCATTGCAAAACAAAACCAATTACACGACAACCTTGAATGCGGCATTTGCTAACTGTACTGCTAACCAAGCGGATGACCGTAGCAAAGTGACGTCAGTTCAAGAACTACATCAGCGATTGAACTAAGGAAATGTGCCAAGGCCGTGTTTTTCGGCCTTGGGATTAAGTGAGAAAAGTATGCAAACAATTCCGATGACAGTTCGTGGCGCAGAGTTATTGCGCAAAGAACTTAACGAATTAAAAACAGTTACCCGTCCTAAAATCGTTGCTGATATAGCAGATGCACGAGAACATGGTGACTTAAAAGAAAACGCTGAATATCACGCAGCGCGTGAACAACAGGGTTTTTGCGAAGGCCGTATTCAAGAAATTGAAGCGAAGCTTTCAAACGTACAAATTATTGATGTAACTAAATTACCAAATACAGGTAAAGTTATCTTTGGCACTACAGTAACAATCGTTAATGTTGAAACTGATGCCGAAGTAACGTACCAAATTGTGGGTGATGACGAAGCAGATATAAAAAATAATCGTATTTCGGTAAATTCACCAATCGCACGCGGTTTAATTGGTAAACAGGCAGATGATGCTGTGATCATTAAAACCCCTAACGGCGATGTTGAATACGAAGTTATCGAGGTTGAGTACGTTTAAATACTTTACTGACTTTGCGTTTTAATAGAAACCGCTGCGTAACTGCAGCGGTTTTTTTATGCGTGAGCTAAATTAGACACAGCTTGATTATTTCGGTAGCTTAGAGTCTTGTAAAAACCATTCCATTAAGTTTACATTTTTAGTGGCGCAGAAGTTTACCAAGGAGTTTTATGGAACCAATTATTTTTCCTGCACCTTTGGAACAAGGTGATAAAATTGCAATTTGTGCATTCTCAAGCTGTGTAGATGCTGAATTTCAACCACGTTTGGATAAAGTTCTACATGGGCTTAAAACACGCGGTTATGATGTTATTGAAGGGCAGTGCCTCAGAGAGCTCAATTCAGCCAAAGACCGCGCAGATGAGTTAATGGCATTTTTAAAGGATGATACTATCGCTGCAGTTATGCCACCTTGGGGTGGTGAGTTAGCGATGGAAATACTGCAATATATTGACTTTAGTGCACTTAAAAAGTGTCGCCCTAAATGGGTTGTTGGTTTTTCAGATATCAGCACTTTTATGTGTGTACTAACAGCACGTTGTGGCTGGGCAACTTTACACACCGCAAATTTAATGCAGCTTCACCCAGACGAAAGTGATAGTGCATGCTTGCAAGTATTTGATGTTTTGACCCTTACTAAAGGGGAGCAGTTTATTCAAGAGCCCGCTAAGTTTTACCAAAGCAAGGCGATTGATTACGCAAACGAACCTGATACATTGTTTGATTTAACAGAGCCTAGCCAATGGCGATGTTTAAATTACAAAGATAAACGTGAGATAGAATTAACAGGGCGACTTTTTGGCGGTTGTTTAGATACTCTAAATGTATTACTTGCGACACCTTATTTAGACTTACACAGCTTTAAACAAGAGTTTGCTCAAGAGGGGCTGGTACTTTATTTAGAAAATGCAGAGTTGTCACCGAGTGCGGTTGCGCGCAGTTTAATGGCGTTGAAGCTGAATGGTGTTTTCGCTGACATTAATGGAATTATACTAGGACGAAGTGCATTAGTTAAATCACCTTACCAAGGTATTGATTATTATGATGCCATTGAGTTTGCTCTTGGAAAGTGTATTTTTCCAGTAATCATTGATGCCGATATAGGTCATGTTGCACCTAATATGAGTTTAGTTAATGGCGCATTTTGTACACTAACAGCAAAAATTAATAAAGGCTTAGCGAGTGAAGTGAGTGTAACAACTTCATTAAAATAAGGTGAGTAAGGCTCATGGTTGCCCATGAGCCTTCTGAATTTATAAAATATTGATAATATGCTCTTGTGCTAAGCGTGACTTTGGCAGTTTAGCGTTGTAGTCTTCAGCGTTATCATGGTAGCCAATGACTAAGGCTACATCGCAAATATAACCACCGAGCTCTTGTTTAAACTCTTCACCGATAAGCTCTGCATCAACACCTTCCATTGGCGTTGAATCAATACCTAAACGTGCTGCTGCGTGCATAGTGTTACCCAGCGCAATATAAGTTTGTGCTTTGGTCCAAGTGGCATTATTACCAGCTTCATCAGTATTTAAATCTACAAAGGCGTAAGCGCCAAATGCTTGCTCGCGATTTTCTTCTGGTGTACGGCCATTGGCGATATCAGCATCAATCACTTTTGCATAATCTTCACGCGTGTAGTGTGGGTTGTAAGCGAATATAATCGTATGCGAAGCTGCTTTAATATGGGGTTGGTTAAATTGGAACTTATTAGCAAAAGTATTGTGCATACGCTCTTTAGCTTCATCAGATTCAATCACAATAAACTTCCAAGGTTGTGAGTTGATAGAGGATGGTGAAAGACGCATAGCCTCAATAAGTACCGCCAAGTCTTGCTCAGAGACGCGTTTAGATGAGTCGTATTTTTTAGCAGTATAACGTGCTTCTAAATCTGCAATGATAGGGTGTGTCATTTTTCTTTCCTGTTTAAAACTGTTTACTTAATTAGGGTCAATTTATTAATAGTAAAATGCGCAATTGCGCCTTCTACTGTGGCTGAATACGCTTTTATATGCTCAGTTTGTGTATGTTCTGACCATAACTGAGTCGTTTTCCATTGTTCATACATTATAAAATGGCTTGAATTATCAACATCTTGATGCAATTCATAACGAATGCAACCCGGTTCTTTTCTGGTTTCGTCAATTAACTTAAATAGTGCGTTTTTTACTAATTCAGTTTTGTCTTGATGGGCTACAATATTTGCTACAACGGTTAGCTGATTCATTGTTAATCCTTAAGCGTTTTAGAACGAATGTTTTACTATGGATTGCATAATAGCCCTTGCATTGCTTTTGATAAACAGCATAATTATTGAATCATTATCAAAATAAAATAGATAATATGCAGTTAGATGATTTAAAACTCATATTGAAAGTGGCTGAGTTCAAAAGTATTACCTTAGCTGCGGCAAAGCTTGATATGCGAACCGCCACAGCAAGTGCTGCTATCAAACGTGTAGAAGCAGCATTAGGTGTTGACCTTTTTGTACGAACAACACGCCACCTTAGACTGTCAGCAGCAGGAGAGCGATATATACCACAATGCGAGCAAGCTTTAGTAGTGCTTGAAAACGCGCGGCAAAATTTAAAAGGCGAGCACGATGAAATTGAGGGGGAGCTCAGAGTGGCGTTATCGTCTGATTTAGGGCGTAACTTAGTGATCCCTTGGATTGATGAAATAATGGATAAGTACCCTAAGGTAAGCTTACGTGCGCATATCAGTGACAGCAACATAGACTTTTATCGTGACTCAGTGGATATAGCATTGCGCTATGGTTCGCCCAGTGACACAAACGTGTATGGCTTTAAAATTTGTAATGTGCCACGTTTACTGTGCGCGACCAAAGAATACGTGCAGCAACATGGTAACCCTCAGCACCCAGACGAACTTAGCCAGCACCAAGGTCTGTTTTATCAGTTACAAGATATAATCAATAATGTCTGGGAATTTACTGATGGTGATACTAAATACAAAGTAAAAATGCAGGGCAAGCGCGCATCCAATGATGGTGATTTAGTAAGACGTTGGTGTGTTGCTGGTAAAGGCATCGCAGTCAAATCAGCATTAGACATTGCGGATGATTTGCTAAATGAGCGCGTGATCACGCTGATGCCTGGTTATCAACACACCTGTGGCGAGCTTTGGCTGATATGCCCAAGCCGCCAATCCATTACGCCTGCAGTGAGATTGCTAAGAGATGCGTGCAGAGAAAAAGCTACTCGTTTGTTGCAACAGTTAGTTGATAAAGGTGTTTTAGCAAAAAGTGCACTTGAGTGATGTTTTTTCAGCCAAGTGCATGTTGATTTAAAGTTTGCTGCTGAGTGTTTTAATTGCTTGAGATGCATTGTCACTCGTAGGGTCGAGCTTTAAAGTTTGTTGATAAAACTCAAGTGACTTTGCAATGTTACCATCAGCTAAATATGCTTCCGCTAAACTGTCGTGGGCATTCGCAGAGTCTGGATTTGTTTGCACATTGAGTTGAAATACAGCAATGGCTTCTTTAATCATCTTCATTTCGAGTAGTTCATAGCCAAAATAATTAATTGAGCGCTCGCGAGGAGTATCACCACTAGAGACCAATTCTGCGTATTTCTTATTTAACTCACTAATGCCACCACTTTTTATTGCCTGAAACAGCATGCTATCAACATTTTCGGTTGCTACCTCGTAAGATTTACCATAAACAATATTGGTTAGGCCTTTCGTCATAGGTGTGAGCGGAGCTCCGCCGGTGTTATTTAAAATCACGATGAGTAGTTGATCCTCCACTATACGACTAATAAAGGCATTAAACCCCTCGATACCACCGCCATGTTGTACTTGTGTTAGTGGTTTGCCATATTTATCAGCATCGAGTTGATTAACTTCCCAGCCAAGTGCGTAATTACGTTGTTTAGAAATTGCATACATTTGTTTTTTTAGCTCTTTATTTATTAGCTTATTTGCATAAAGTGCTTGATCCCACTTAACTAAATCACGTGCGGTTGAGTAGAGTGAGCCTGCAGCATAGGGAATAGACATATCTAAATAATCGGCATTAGTGTAACCGTCTAAGTTATTGTTATAACCAGATGCACGTTGCTTGAGCAGCTTTTCATGAGAATCATAACCGGTGTTATGCATATTCAGCGGGGTAAAAATGTTCTGCTGTAGTACGTCTTGGTATGCTTGTTGAGTGACCTTTTCAATCACGGCACCTAAAATAAAATAGCCTGAATTGCTGTAGCGAAATTGTGTACCGGGCTCAAATAATAAATCATCACTGCATAACAGCGTTATAAACTCATCAACGCTGTAAGGGTTACGACTGTAATCATCTCTAAATGCTTTTGCATGAGTATAATTACTTAGGCCTGAAGTATGGTTAAGGATTTGGCGTATGGTAATTTTATCGCCAATATCTTTACGGTAGTCGGGTAGGTAAGTGCTTAATGGTGCATCGAGCTGTATTTTGTTTTGTTGAACCAATTGCAGAATGAGTAGGGCTGTGAATTGCTTTGTAATCGAGCCTATTCGAAACTTGGTCTGTGATGTATTTTTAATATCCCATTCAAAGTTTGCGTAACCATAGCTTTTTTCGAAAATAACTTCGCCGTGTTTAGCCACTAACACGTTACCATTGAATTGTTTTAACTCATGAAAGCCTTGTATGAAAGAGTCAATTTCTGTGGCTTTATTAGCGGCTAAGCTTATTGTAGATATAAAAAATAAACTCATAGCTAATAACTGAGTTAGCCAGATTTTAGTTTTGTGACTCATAATTTCCCTTAATTATTATTGTTTGCTTTAAAATCAATTTTTAGCGTGGTTAGTATGAAAAGTAAACTCATTTCGTGTTGCACTTATGTGTTCAGTTTGTTTGTTTTTTATTTTTTGCAATAAAAAACCCGAGTTGTAAACAGCCCGGGCTTGATGGTTGGGATAACAAATTTTATAACGCTGAATGACTGACTTTCGTATCTTCCTGGTTATTAATTGGCGCACCATCTATCAGTGCTTCTTTACCACGTAATTTACGTATCACTCGCTTCATATCTTCTAGTGCAACATATTGACATGGAATTAAAATTAACGTGATAACAGTGGCAAATAGCACACCAAAGGCCAGTGATACCGCCATTGGGATAACAATTTTGGCTTGTAAGCTAGTTTCCATAATAATAGGCAGTACGCCAATAAAGGTAGTAATAGAGGTGAGTAAGATTGCTCTAAAACGGCGTGCACCCGCTTGCATAACGGCGTCTTTTATTGCGACGCCTTCTGCGCGTGCTTTATTAACAAAATCAACCATAACAAGTGAATCATTCACCACAACACCTGCAACAGCGATAATGCCAAAAATTGATAGGCCACTCATGGTCATACCTAAAATCATGTGACCGAACATGGCACCAATGACACCAAATGGGATCACAGACATAATAATAAAAGGTTGTGAATATGAGCGCAGCGGTATTGCTAATAATGCAAATATAATCATCATAGACAGAGCAAAATCACGCATTTGCTCTGCAACACTGTCCATTTCCTCCTGAATACGCCCTGCAACACTACTTTGTACGCCAGGGTAGTTTTTCAGTAAGGCAGGTAAGTACTCATCACGAATTTCTTGTGCAATCGCGAACGGTTCTACTTTATCCGTATTAACCGCAGCCCATACGTTGACCGTACGTTTTGAATTCTCCCGGCGTATCCGGTTAACACCATCTACTAGGCTAACAGTTGCGACTTCTGTAAGCGGAACCTCAACATCACTCGGTGTAATGATACGTACGCTTTGTATATCGCTAATTGAATTACGTGCTTCTTGTGGGTAGCGGATCATCACTTTGACTTCTTCGCCATCACGCAATATGCGTTGTGCTTCCAAGCCGTAGTAACTAAAGCTTACTTGTGATGCTACATCAGCAAGGGTTAAGCCCATGCTGTAAGCCAGTGGTTTTAAGTCAAGCTGAACTTCGTCAGTAGCACTTTGCATTGAGTCATTCACATCACCAACACCTTCCATGCTGTTTAACTTCTGTTTTAGCTGAGCTGCTACTGCTTTAAGTTGCTTTGCATCTTTACCTTCAAGGCGGAAGCTAATATCACCGTCGTCACGGCCGCCATTCATAATGCTGTCTTCTATTGTGAGTGTTTTAACACCGGGAAGAGGTGGCATCTGCTCGCGCCAAAGTGCGCTTAGTGCAAAGGTATCAATAGGGCGTAAATCAGGCTCAATAAGCACAGCCATCAAACTGGCATTAGTACGACCGCGAAGGCTTACTGATAAATCACGTACCATCGCTGTACCATATTGCTCTTTCAGTTGCTGATCAACTTTTAAGATGACGTCTTCTATTTTTTTAGCAGTTTCTAATGTTGCTTGCTCAGAAGAGGCTAAGTTCATTTCTACTGAAATTCGTGGGAAATCATGAGGGATTTTCGGGTTGGCTACAAATTTAACTAAGCCACCGGCAAACATACCGCCACTAACAATAAGCACACACACAAAACCAATGATGACGGTATAACGATAGTGAATACAACGTGCAATAAACGGCGTGTAATAGTTATCGACAAACCGTTTTAAGCCACCATCCATCACCTTACGTAAGCGATGTAATGGATTTTTAGGATTAGGTTTACGATCTTTCATTGCTGCTAAGTGAGCTGGGAGGATTAACTTTGATTCAATCAAAGAGAAAATTAAGCATAAAATAATTACACCACCGATGGCTTTAGAAAATGCAGCGCCAGGACCTGTTGCTAAGGTTTGTGGTAAAAACGCGGCAATCGTTGTTAATACACCAAAAGTGGCCGGCATAGCGACACGCTTTACGCCGCGTACAACGTTATCGAGTGAGTGGCCGTGTTTTTCAATTTCAGCGCTAGCTGACTCACCAACAACAATGGCATCATCTACCACTATTCCTAGTACTAAAATAAATGCAAACAGTGATGCCAAATTGATCGTGACATCTAAAAAGCCCATTGGCATCATTAAAAAAGCACCTAGGAAGGATACAGGTAAGCCCATCATTACCCAAAATGCTAATCTAAGTGGTAAAAATAGTGCCAATACAACCATCACTAAAATGCCACCCCACACCATGTTGTCGATCATCATATCTAAGCGACCTTCAAGGTAGTAGGTTAAATCAACAATAGGTGAGAGTTTTACACCAGCAGGCAGCTGATCTTTTTTATCGGCTAGGTACTGCTTTAATACTTTAGCTACTTTTGTGATGTCTTGATCTTTTGATGCATTAACTTCAAAGGAGAGGGAATTTTTACCGTTATATTTTGAATATTGTAAGCCTTCTTCAAAGGCATCATTAATTGTTGCAACATCTCCTAAAAAGATCTGGGCGCCATCAGGGAGAAGTATTAATGGGAGTTTTTCAAACTCGTTGCCGCGATAGGCTTGTTTTTCTACACGCATAGAAATATAGCCATTGTCAGAACGGATTTGTCCTGCTGACATATTCGCCGAAAAGGCACGCACAGCATTTGAGATATCTCTAAAAGTTAGTCCGTATTCTCGTAGTTTATCTGGGCTGACTTCAATACCAATTTCGTAATTTAAACCACCATTAAATTCAACAAGGTTTATTTGCGGTAACGCTTGTAGCTCGTCTTTAATGTTATTGCCAAGCTCTTTTAGCTGGTAGTTACTCATATCACCATACAGCGCGAGTATCATGACTTCTTGTTCAAATTTGTCATGGCGAACAATAGGGCGTTCCATGTCTGCAGGAAAAGTATTGATTGAATCAACCTGCATTTTAATTTCGTCGAGTACTTCTTTAGTATCGTATTTTTCGTCTATTTCAATCCATGCTTGAGAATAGCCACGATTAGAATAGGTAATTTTACGCTTTAAGCCTTCGAGCCCTTCAATCGCTTCTTCGACCTTGATTGTGATACCTTCTTCAACTTCTTGTGGCGCTGCCCCCGGGTAGACAGCTTGTACACTGATCCAGTTGTTTTCAAATTGTGGAAACATCTGTTTGCGAATTGAAAACGCAGTTAAGATGCCGCCAACTAAGATAAAAATCATCATTAAATTGGCTGCAACAGGGTTGCGGGCAAACCAGGCTATCAGCCCTTTTTCACTATGAATGGTCATATGGCTTACTCCTCTTTCAACGCAAGCTGCGTTACGCCTGAAGGAGCAGGACTATCGTTAAGTTTCAGTTGCATGCCTTCAGTTGGAAATTCCAGTGCTGAGGTAATTAATTGCTGACCTTCATTTAGACCAGCATCGGCTATTATCATACCGTTTTGTTCACGCACAATATTGAGCGTTTTGAATGAAAGCGTTAGGTCATCGTTGAGTATTGCAATTTTATTATTTTTTACTAAATGATGTGGTACAACAATAGCATTATCTAATGAGCGCCCTGAGATGGTGGCATTTATATACGAGCCAAAGCGAAGCGGTTGTTTGCTGGCATACGGTGTTTTAACTTGCGCGACTAAATAGCTCATGCGGCTTGTTTGATCAATCACCCCTTCACTGCGCACAACGCTAGCCTGCCAAGTGGTAGGCTTACCTGCAAATTCGGCATTAACCGTTACTGTTGCACCGATCCCGCCATTTGTTAAGTACTGCAGCTCTTTGTCGGCAACAGGTAAACGGATTTCAGCAATAGATGTTGAGCTTAGTTCACCAAATTTACTACCAAGGCTGACTACACTGCCAAGGCTAATATCCCGCGCTGAAATAATGGCATCATACGGGGCTTTAATATAGGTGCGTTCTAAATTACGGCTGGCGCGTTTTTCACTTGCTTGTGCTGCGCGATAACGAGCCAGCTTTTCAGCCAGCTGCGGTTTGCGTAAATAGAGATTAGAAGGGATCACTTCGTTTGAGTCATCTTTAATACGATCCCACTCAGCTTGTGCAACATGAGCTTGCGCTCGTTCAATTTCAAGCGCTGAACTTGCCTGCGCTAAGCCTGCTTGCGCTTCAATGAGTGCAGCTTCATAATCATTTGGGTCAATTCGTGCTAGAATGTCGCCTTGCTTAACAAATCCACCTTGAACAAATTGCTCAGAGACATACACGACTTGTCCTGCAACCTGAGCAACTAACTGTGTATGGTCTTTTGCTTTAACTACACCATACGATTTTACATCAAGGTTGATGGCATCAAGGTGAACTACATCAGCTGAGACTAAAGGGCGAGTATCTTGTTCTGGTTTTTCTTCTGGTGGCTGCTTCATTGATGAGAAACCAGCTGCCAAGGCGATGCCGCCAACCAGTACGGCAATAGGTAGAATTATTTGTTTTTTAGTAGCCACAGGGCTTTCCTCATAATTGGGTGACAGGGTAAGCATAATGAATAAAGTATTTACAAGTCGTATGAAGATGTAACAAAGCATTACATAAGTAACAAAGTGTCAGTAATAGGTAATTAAGGGGTGAAAATGAATACACAACCAATGGCGTGTAGGCTAGGCTGCGGAGCGTGTTGTATAGCACCGAGTATTAGCTCTCCAATCCCTGGCATGCCTCAGGGTAAAAAAGCCGGTGAGCGTTGCATTCAGTTAGATAACAATAACTTATGTAAATTGTTTGGTGATGAAAGTCGCCCAAAAGTATGTAGTGATTTTAGTGCGGCTATTGACGTGTGCGGTACGACTAATGCCCAAGCGTTACAATTAATAACTGAATTAGAGCAAATGACCTAGGTTTTTACTGCTATTTGGTTATAAAAAAACCGCGTTTTTAACGCGGTTTTTGACATATATTTTTTATCTTACCAACTATAAGTCGCACTTAAAGTATATTGTTCACCGCGACCTGGTGTACCAGGGATTTCTTCAAACGATTCACCCCATAAATTATCAGCAGCAAGTGTTATAAATAAGTTATCAAACCCTGTCGGTGTGACTTTTAAGGTTAAGTGGGTAAAAAGCGCTGAGTCATCGCCACTGCGTAATGCATTTTCATGCTGCTTACGCCATTCATTATCAACACGAAACTCTAACATGTCAGTAGGCGTCCACACTGCACCGAGTGTTATACGATGATCAGGAAAGTTAAGTGCATAAAAACTGGCATCAATTTCTTCTGCGCCATATGTTTCTGATTTATGAAGGTAAGTATAACTTGTTATTAATTCAACAGTATCGAATTGTTTAGTTGCTAAAATTTCGATGCCAGAAGTATCAATATCTACTGGGTTTGCAGCACGGGCATACACAGAGTCAAAGCTGTAAGTCCAGTCTGTTAAGTTGTCATCTTGTCGATAGAACAAGGCAGAATTTAATTGCCAAGTTTGCTGTTCAAGTAACAAACCGAGCTCTAGATTTTGTGTGGTTTCGCGTTCTAAATTATAGTTACTTCTAAATAACCCACCTGACTCACTGCCGCCAATCGCCGTGTAACCTGCCACTTGGCTTGCTTGCGCAAACGATAAATAAACAGTGCGTTCTGTTCCATCAGTATTTACTGTGTTCCAGTTTATATCACCCATTAACGAAAGCTCAGAGTCATCTCTATTGGTATCATCATAGGTAGCACCTAAACGAACGGTCAGTAACTGATTGTTCGCAATAGCTGTTTGATATTCAGGTAACACACTGAGTTTATAATAATTACGCGAGGTAAAGTTATTTTCAAGGGTGGTTGATTCTATTGAGTCTTCAATAAATTGAGCCGAGTAGTTTAAAGCAAAGGATTTATTTTGAGCATGACGTCCTGAAAAACCAATCGATTTAACTTCGGTTTCATGAAAAGCTTCAAAGGCGCTAGGGTTTTCACGAGTATATATATAATGATCGTTATTCTTACGATAATAAGCAGATATTTCAAATGAACTATCAGCGGCATAGTTTTGCTGATGATTAACCAAAAACAGTTCAGTGTCTAAGTCTTCGGTTTCATTTACACCAAAAGGGGTGTACATATTTGGCCAGCCAAAAAACTTTTGCTGTGAGCCATAAAAAATATCAGTTTGTGATTGTGGGCCAGTTAACTGTACTCGTCCTGAGGCGCGACTAAAGTCATGATCGCCATACTCTATGGTACCGTCACTTTGTGAGTGCGAATATTCACCTTGAAAGCCTAACTGCCAATCGTTCACCCCTTCAAGAGGAGTGCTAATGCCTGCATTAACACTTTGTAGATTAAAGTCGTTATTACCAACGCCTATAGAAGCACTGCCGCCGGTGTTGATTGGTGTCCACCCAAAAGCAACCGTTCCTACCGAGCTATTCATGCCATTAAACGCATTATCAACGCCAGTAAAAATTTTAGCCCCACTAAGCATTTGTGGGGCAATAGGGATTTCAGCAAAGTAGTGCCCCGATTGTGGATCGAATAACGTTACGCTACCTACACTAAAACCGGTGTTTTCAAAAATCCCGCCACGTATTGTGACATCGGCTTGTGCCTCAGCCATATTACGTGATTGTAAATCAACACGTGGGTCATATTCTAAGTTTGACACTGGTGCATCAAATGTACCCACTGGGAGTTGATTTGCAGTGGCAGAGGAGTGCACTGTTATTTGTTCAATATCATCGGTATTATCTGAGGCCAGAGTGAGTGCTGAAAAATTACATAAGATGGCTGGTATTGCTAGGTGTACAGTTTTGATCACGTTAAAATCTCTTTGCGCTTTTAATTATAGTGGTGTGATTATTTGTTGTTATCATATTTATTACGTTGTTAGTACGCATTTTAAATAGAGCGCTATTGTATCTTAATGAGAGAAAATTGCATTTGATAATCATTCATGTCTATCACATAGGTTTAATATATGAACACATTACATAACACCAATTTAGAAACCGTTTATTTTGCTGGCGGCTGCTTGTGGGGCGTACAAGAGTTTATTAAGCATTTACCTGGTGTCGTCGGTACAGAAGCTGGTCGTGCGAATGGCACTAGTAATAATACAACTGATGAATATGACGGCTATGCTGAATGTGTGAGAGTGGTTTTTGATGCCGCTAAAGTTGAGCTCAACAGTTTAATAGAATACTTTTTTGAAATTATCGACCCTTACAGTATAAACAAGCAAGGCGATGATATTGGTCCGAAGTACCGCACAGCTATTTATAGTAAACAGCAAACACACCTAACTATAGCCCGAGATTATATCAACCAACGTGATGATGCCGTTAAAGTCGTAGTAGAAGTGCAACCATTAATAAACTACGTTGCAAGCGATCCAGAGCATCAAGATCGCTTAACTAACTTCCCCGATGATTACTGCCATATACCGCATGATCTTTTGTATAAGTATAAAATGGATTAAATTTGTTCAGATACAAAAAAGCTCACTAAAAAGTGAGCTTTTTAAAAATTAATTATAGCAGTTTATTGTGCAAGCTTTTCTGGTGGAAAACCACTTAGAATAGTCGCAACAGCTTGTTGAACAGCTTTGTTACGCTGTTCAGGCGTTTGTTTTTTCTGTAAGCGACCTTCACGAGCACCGCGCCAAACAAGCTGATTAGAGGCACGATCAACAACATCAATAACTAAAGTACCTACATCATATTCATGGGTTGTTGTTTGTGTGTTATAACCCATACCCCAGTAATTCCAACGTGCGCCATAACCTACCTTAAATGTATCAACATCAACTTTAGTATCAACAGAGGCATGATAGTTAATTAATACATCTGCTGAGGCTTCGTCGGCAGGTGTCATACCGTGTGCTTGTAATTGTGTATTTACCGCTTCACGCACACGTTTTTCCATCAATGGGCTGATTTGATAATTATCAGCGTTAGCCAAAGTCGCTTGTGGAAACCAAGCAAACGTTTTGTAGTTACCAAAGTCCACAGATTTGTCGTAATCAATATCAGGGGTTTTTGCACAGGCTGCAAGTAGTAATACAGCAGCTGAAATTAATATATTTTTCATGGAGTTTGCTCCTTGGCAAATTTAATGACTATTCGTTGGATAACATAACATAGAATGAATTCAAGGAAATGTTATTTTTTGCCTGTAATTTGTGTAAACAATACGTACTAATCAGTTTAGTCGTCCTTGACTGAATGATATATTAATTTATAGAAACGTCGCTCTGGTCTTATTCATGCTCCACTTCTATCCAATCTTTTTCGTCTACCCAGTTTTGCGCACCATCTTTTACTGAGCGAATAGGCACTATGTAGTCACAGCTTACTTGTGGTTTAACTGAAGCAAAAATTGGCACGAAGCCAAAACTTAAGGCGGTTTCAATAATTGCCTTTTGGTTTTGCGGATCAATATCGGCCGCTTCATCAATATAAATAGGTATACGGTAAAGGTTTTGTTCTTGGTCGCTTAATAAATAACGAATAAACAGCATGCCGCATAACAGTTTAATGGTTATACGAGTACCATTTGAGCCTGCTGAATCAATTTTATCAAAGTGTTCAGTCTCACCGGCACGATTAACCACTTCAAAGCGAATATCAAATAAGTCGGTTAGGGTTAAACCTGCTTTATCAGAAGCCAGTTGAATCAAGTGATCTTTTGCCTCGTTCACTGCGCTTTCGCTGTAAGGTTCTTGGCTTAATAAATCAAGGGTGTCGCCTTGCTCAAACTGATTGGAAGTGCTGATAATGGTATCAATACTATCAACCAGCATTTTGCGCGGTATCACATTAATTTTGAACGCTTGTAGGTTTGAAATGCGGTGCTGACTGATGCCTTTATTAAAGCTATTCATTTCGCGGCGCAAGCGGTCTAAGTCTTCACGCAAGCCTTTAATGGTTGCCGCAACTTCAGTCAGTGCAACACGGGCTTGACGCTCAACTGCATCACGTTCGTTATCAATATTATGAAATGCGCTGATCAGTTTCTGGTATTTAGTAAACTCATCGTTTTCGTTATCAAACTTAGTGATGCCTGCATTATAAATGTGCAAATAGGTATTTCGAACGTTGATATCAAAATTACGTAGCTCTTGGCAGTCTTTATTAAAGTGATGGACTAAATCGCTCAAGTTGTCAAAGTCGATATGAATATCAATCATATAAGGGGTGACTTTGCCACTGTATAAATCAAGGGTATGGTCGATTCTCTCAGATTTAACTTGGCGCAGGCGATCAGCTTGGCGTGATATCAGCTCCTTTTTAGATTTAATAATTGAGCGTCTGTCTGCGATTGAGCCACTATTTTTTTGAATATCTTGTAAGTACTCATCAACCTGATCGCGCTCGGCGACTAACTGCTCTTTCAGCATGGCTTGAGCGTCAATTGACTGCAACATCACCTCATATTGCTCAAAGCGTTTCAGTGCACTTTCGCAGCTCATTAGCTCATCGTATAGGGCATCTTTTTCTTTTTGTTTATCAGCAACATTTGCAGCTACTTCGCGCTGCTGTTTAAATTCTTTTAATGAATTTTCAAGGGCGCTTAGCTGCGCTGTCAGTTGCTCTTTATTCTCGCCTGTTTGCATTTGCACAACAGAGAGCTTTTTCAATTTAATGGTTGCGCCGGGTAGGGTAAGTACGCCGCCTTTTACGTTATCAGATAACTGCGTTAAAAATTCGCCAAATGCATCTTCATCGCTAATATCAATATCGCCACTGCTGGTGGTGGCTAACGAGAGAATATCTGGGTTTAAAATACGTGAAATTTCTTCCACTTCTTTGAGCGATAAATCCTCACGCATTCGGGTGAACAAATTAAATTCAAGGTTTTTAAGTTGCAGTTTTAAACTTTTAATTTGCTTTTGAGTTTCGCTGATACGGTAATCAAGCGTATGTAAACTTTGCCCTTGGGCACTATTTATTGAATGCGACAGTGACTCATAATCTTGTTTTAACTGACTAAGGCTTACTTTTAGCGTTGCCATATTAACCAGTTCAAACTCTGCTTTTAGTGCATTAAAGTCTAAAAACCATTGTTCAATCTGGGTTTGTTTACGCTCAATATCTCTTGATTGCTGAACGTAGAGTTGCTGCTTTTGTTCAAACTCATGTTTTTCGTGTTCAATGTCCTCAAGGGCAACATTGAGCTCACTAAGTTGTGCCTCTTGGTACGTATCAAAGTCTATTAGCGCTTGGTCAATTTTAGGGGCGTAAGCGGCAAGTTTTCCTTTGAGAACGGTTTGATTTTCAAGCATTGACTCAAGGGCGCTGATTGGCTCTTGCATTGACTCAAGGGCTTTTAATTCACGTTTAGCCCGATTCACTTTATCAAATGAGCGACGCCATACTTCATAAAAATCGACTTTTGAGTTAGACATATGACGCTCAAACACCCGCAGCATAAAACGTTTAACATCGGCAGCGCCAAGCTTATGTAAGTTTAAAATACGACGGAATATCTCTTTATAAATTGCTGAATCTTGCACATTGTTCAGCGGGATCATTTTTAAGTTAATGTCGCCATCAAACGGCGTGGCACCGCCTGTAAGTAAAGCGTTTAGCTCTTGGGCTTTAAGTTCAATTGGGTTAAAGCCTTGCTCTTTTAAGTGATTAAACAGCTTAGTGAACTTAATGATGGTTTTGCCCTGAGTGTATTGCTCAAGCTCAAGCTTGCCTTGATAACAAAAAAACTGATGGGCGTAACCGGCAATTTTCCCAAGACCCGCAACACCGATGACCACAGAGCCTTGCGGTAAGTTTGCTTCGAGTAAAATGTAAGATTGATCAGATGAAAAATAAAACTTACGGGTTTCATCTAAATCATGGCCATCCCATTCGGTAAGGCGCAAATCGTTGATCAGTGGAAATTGCAGGGCATTGATTACTGAGCTTTTACCCGTGTTATTAGGGGCACAAATGGAGCTACTTTTATCAAGCGGGATAACACACTTGGCATAACCTGCGGTGTTTAAAAGCGCCAGTTTACTGAGGCCGTAAAGATTTTTCATTATTCGTCCTCACCTAGGTAGGTTTCTTCGTTAACTTCCATTAATGCATCGATATAACGATAAACAGGGGCTTGCAACATAAAGCCACCTTCAACTTCACGAGCTAGGCCTAAGCGAATCATACGTAAGTACACATCTTTACGTAAATCTGAGCCTGAAAAAATCTCGAGCTGATCAAACAAGTGTTTGTTCATTTGCACTAAGGTTTGCATCAACTCTAAATCGTTTACTTCATCAAATAGTGCACGCATCGGGTCTTTACCCGTATTAGCGTAGTGTTCAATTAATATGTAAACAGTGAGTGCAATGGCACGGGAGATTTTGCCCATGTTTGGCGTGCTTTCGTCGCTGGCAAAATAATAAAAGCCGCGGCTATCGTGTTGTAAGTCATGGCCGAGTGAACTAAATAGCGCGCTGTATTGCTCAATGTGTTGATCAAGCTCTTGCCACATTAAGGTGTCTTGTTCACTAATGTGATAACCCGTTACCAGTTTTTTATTGATGGCTTGTAGGTGGGTTAATTCATGTAAATTAATTTGTGTCATAGAGGTTACTCATTCCCTGTTTGGTTATGCGTGGGATCAACAGGCTTTGTATTAAATGGAAAGAGTGAAAAGTGTTGTCCGGCGATTTTAACCCGCATTTTTTCATCGCTTTGACTGATTTCAATATCAGTATCGCTAACGAGTTTTTGATATAAAAACAGCATTTCGTCGGCTTCGAGTTCTGGGTAACTTTCTCCAAGAAAAGTTAATAGAGGCTCTGGCTTTTTACGTTTAGCATTAAAACGCTTTTTAAAGCTGGTTTTAACATTGTTATAATCTGGAATATTCGGTGTCACATATGCTGGCACATCTTGTTGGTCAGGCAATTCATATTCACTGTGTTCAAATTCCACTAAGCCAGCCATATAAGCCACCATGTGGCGTTGTTGACCCAGTGAAAAGCGCTGAGCATCTGATACAAAATGCGGTTGCACACTGCTTAGCATGTTGTCTACGCCATTTTTACGAATCAAACCAAGTACTTTCGCTGCTTGGCGGGTGATCATATTATTACGACGCAGCTCTTCGCGCAGAGGCATAAGCATATCGGCACTTTTACGTAAGCTCTCGCGTCCAACAAGGTGCATTTCCAAAATACGCGTACGCAATTGTTCAAGCATACGTTTATCTTGATACGCTTTACCGGAGCGCTCTATATGCACTATTTGCGTACTTATCTGTTCTTCAATAGTGCTAAAGCAAGCATGAAAGTCACCACGAATATCAACCATTTCGAGCATGGGTTCGATGTATTCGTCAAAGGCTTCAATGACTGCTTTGTAGCGTTTTTGCAACGATTGCACCGCGTTATTGGCTTTTGCTTGCTCCACAATATTTAAAATCGCGTTTTCGTTATGAGCAAACAGCTTCATTATTTTACGTACCCGGTCATCCATAATGCGACTAAAGCGGCGTAATTCATCGTAGTCTTCAATTTCACCAGCATTGGCTAAGCGGTTGCCTAAGCGTGCTAAATCTTCAACTAAAACACTGATTTCTTGCGCAAGCCCCAAATGTTCTTCTTGCAATAAAAAGGTTGCAAAATCAGCAATAGCACGGTTAATCTCAAGCTGAGACGATTTTGCTAATGGAATAATAATATCTTGATTTAAAAGTCGGTTGGTTTCTTTGTAAATACGCTCGTTTGACCAAGTTGGTTGTTTTTGTTTGATCGCATTTTGTACGTCTTTTAAGCTAAAATCAGCCATTTTAAATCGTTTAAATAATAGTTCTAGCATTCCCCAGTGCTCGGTTAGGGTATTTAGTAACTTTTTAGCTGGGATCATAACGCTCCAGTAAATCTCTTTTTAGGCTGTATCAGCGATTAGTAATAAAATAGGTAATTGGCAATAGTTTTACAAAGCCTTTGGTGCTAGACTGCGCGCCGTGTCACATAAGTGACATCAAGAATGCAATTTTTACATTTTTCTAAAGGTTGTTCAAATACCATGGTAACGTCAATTATCCTAACCCTGATAACGCTGGCATTTGTGCTCATCGTTATAGAGGATATTATCCATGTAAACAAGGCCAAAACTACGCTTTTCTTTGGCACTTTATGCTGGATTATCTTATTTATCTCGCCGCTTAACGGGCAAAGCCCCGAAAATATACAACATCAACTTGATCACAATATTTTAGAGATTGCCACACTATGGTTGTTTTTAATGGCTGCAATGACTTTTGTTGCCTATTTGAACTCCAAAGGTTTTATCCAAAATATTGTGCACAGAGTGATGCCAAGTGCCATTAGCGAACGTAAGCTGATGTTTTTAATTGGTGGCTTTTCCTTCTTATTTTCGTCGATATCAGACAACATTACCGCTACGCTTATCTCACTTGCAGTCGTGATGTCGTTAAAACTCGATCCGAAAAAGCTCATTAAATACGCTACGCTAATCGTTTTTAGTGTGAACTCTGGTGGGGTGTCACTCATAACCGGTGATGTAACTACCTTGATGATTTTCCTCGATGGTAAAGTCAGCATAGCAAACTTGCTATTGCTTATTGTGCCAGCACTTTCAAGTGTTGCACTGTTGGCAATTATGCTGTCGTTTGGCTTAAATGGTGCTGTTGAGTTTACCAAACAAGAAGAGCGTCGCATTGAAAAAACCGATATCACTATCGCGGTTATTTTCTTATCAACCATTATGGCTACATTAATGCTTAGTGTACTTTACCATGTACCGCCGTTGTTGACCTTTTTGTTTGGTTTGTCACTGATGTTTTTAACTGCACAGTTTTTAATGCGCAAAAAAGACGTAAACAAAAAAATCATCGATTACATTCGCGAAATAGAATACGACACTTTGCTATTTTTTGTTGGTGTGCTGTTACTCGTTGGTGCATTAAAAGAAGTGGGTATGCTTAGTAAGTTCACTAACTTATATGAGCTAATGCCTGCGCAATATGCAAATTACCTCATGGGTATTCTATCAGCTGCGGTTGATAACGTGCCGCTAACAGCTGCATTGTTAAAAGCCGATATCGTAATGAGCCCGCAGCAGTGGCTGTCGTTTACCTATGCCACAGGCGTGGGTGGGTCTATGCTTATTATAGGTTCGGCCGCGGGTATTATTGCCATGAGTAAAGTAAAAGCGCTGACCTTTATGAGCTATTTACGTATGTCGGTTTATTTATTAATTGCTTATACGGTAGGTTATGTTGGATCTTATGTTGCCGGGAGTTTTATTTAATCGTACGAGATTTAATAAAACAACTTGACAGCTAGACGTCTAAACGATAACTTTCAAAGCCCGCTTTATAGCGGGCTTTGTTATTTTAGCCACTAATTTAAAGTAGTTAATCTAACATTCAGAAGAGGTGCGATATTTAGGTACTTAATGTGAAGCGACGTTTGCTTTTGATCATTAAGGAGGGAAATACTCGCCGAGAAGAACAACTGACGTCACAGTGGTTTTTCGGTTTATGGGGCTGAATCCTCAAAACTGTCACCAATTTAGGTGGAGAGCTTCTGGCAGTGGACTTTTCTTATCAAGCACCCCCTTGCCAAGTTCTTCTTGTATTATCGTGGTTAATGCCACAACAGGAGACGACATGAATACCCAAGTAGTTACAAATAACACGCAACAATTAAGCAATGCAAAATCAGATTACGTTGTCGCTAAATTTGGTGGTACAAGCGTAGCTAATTTTGACGCAATGAGCCGTTGCAGTGAAATTATTGTAGCTGATAACACAGTGCGCGTTGTAGCTGTGAGTGCCAGCGCCGGTGTAACAAACCACCTCGTTGCTTTATGCCAAAAAGACTTAACTGTACCAGAGCGCAGCGAACACATTAATGGTGTGATTGCTATTCAAGAAGCCATTTTAAATGAACTGTCGCTTGATGCTGATTTAGCACACGGTTTTACTGAAACAATTAAAGCGTTTAAATCGCTTGCCAGTGAAACGCTTAAATCTAAGCAACAACACGATGAATTATTAAGCTTTGGTGAGCGTTTATCGTCGTATTTATTTACCCAAGTATTACGCCTAAATGGTTTAGATGCGGTGCGTTTTGATGTACGCCAAGTATTAAAAACTGATAGCCAATTCTCAAAAGCAACGCCAGATGTTGAAGCGACTGCAATGGCGGCAAAAGCGCATTTAATTCCATTACTAAAAGAACATGTTGTTGTTACTCAAGGTTTTATTGGCAGTGATGCCCATGGACAAACAACTACCCTTGGCCGTGGTGGTTCAGATTACAGCGCGGCGTTATTAGCAGAGGCTGTCAACGCGAAAAGTGTACACATTTGGACAGACGTTGTGGGTATTTTTAGCACCGATCCGCGTTTGTGCGTAAAAGCCACACCTATTGCCCGTTTAAGCTTTGATGAAGCGGCAGAAATGGCCACCTTTGGCGCAAAGGTATTGCACCCTGCAACAATTTTACCAGCCAGTAGAAGCCACATTAGTGTGTTTGTAGGTTCAAGCCGAGAGCCTGAGCGTGGTGGTACGTGGATCGAACGTGAAAAATCTCAAGTGCCAGGTATTCGTGCTGTTACGCAACGTAAAAACCAAATTTTGTTAACCCTAAAAAGCCCTGAAATGCTTTTAGCCAGTGGTTTCTTAGCGCGCGTATTTACTATATTGAGTGAGTTTAATATCTCAGTTGATTTAGTGACAACCTCTGAAATCAGTGTGGCAATTACGCTTGATAATGCACCGAATGCGTCTCGCCCTGAGCTTGATCAAGATTGTTTAGATAAACTTGCTGAATTTTGCCATGTATCGGTTGAAAACAACCTAACGCTGGTGGCGCTCATTGGCTCTGAAATTCAGCTGCGTCAACAAGAAGTAAACTTAATGAATGTGCTTAGTGATTTTAACATTCGTTTAATTTGTCACGGTGCGAGCAAACACAATTTATGCTTTTTAGTTGAACAAGCTGAATCAGATTTAGTTGTTCAAGCTATTCATAGCCGTTTACTTGAGCTCGAAAGCGCTGCTTAATTGCTGTAAGTCAGTGATATAAAAGCACTGCCAGTCAGTGCTTTTTTTATTCACGATAGATATGTCAAAGCCTTCAAATACCGTGCTTTTAGCATTTAAATTAGCCGTTGCGAGCTCGGTGAAAACATGTGGACTGAGAAGTTGAGCAATAGGGCGGCTAGTCGCTTTGGCGAGTGCTTCTTTTAAGGTCCAAATCCTAAAAAAACGCTGGGCAGCACATTGCTCGGTTTGGGTTATTAAGTTGACTTCTTGTTGATGATAAAAATGTTTAGCCAGTTTTTCAAACGGGCGTTTTAAGCTTACCTTCTCAATATCAAATCCAAACTCGACCCGCTCAATATTGAGCGCCGCACCAACAAAACCGTTTGAATGAGATAAACAACTACTCAAAACGGTATCGGTGTTTTTTATATGCAATAAAAGCTTGCTACTATGGTCATCAAATTCAGAGCTTATGTGATGAGCGGATGTATTGGCAAATTCAGTAAAACAGTGTTTCACTAAAAACTTAAGCAGTAAACGTGTGGCGAGATACTCTTGTTTTGCTTTACTGCTTTTTCTGCGTTCAATAACAGCTTGCTCAAATGGGCTGAGTAAATTATCTAATGCAAAATCAGCAAAGTTAATAGACTCTGCGTTTAACATTAAAACGCTTTGTGCATTAATATCAGACGCACTAAATGGGTTTACAGTTAGGTGCTGATCAAAGTATTGGTTAAGCATAAAGTCCAGATGGCTAGCAGTGAAAATATAAAAGCTGGGTATAAAGTGCGCATTTACTAATGGTCTGTGCCAGCATTGACAAATTTATTACTCAGTCGCTGTGAAATATGGTTTAATTCACAATAATGAAAAATAATAACAGATAGTAGATGTATGGCACAATTGCGTGATGGTTTTCAAAGCCGCCTTGGTTTTGTTTTAGCGGCTTCTGGTGCTGCGGTTGGTTTAGGTAATATTTGGGGCTTTCCTACACAAGCGGCGAATCACGGCGGTGGTGCGTTCTTACTGGTTTATTTTATTGTTATATTTCTTTTGGCTGTGCCTGCTTTGTACACCGAGCTGTATTTAGGACACCAAGCACAAGCTAACCCAGTTAAAGCACTTAAAAACGCATGGCAAGATCAAGCACCAAAAGTAGGTGCGGCTGCGGGCTATTTAGGCCTAGCGGGCGCCATAGTAATGCTAAGCTTTTACTCGATTGTAGCAGGGTGGATGCTTGCTTATGCGCTTGAGCCCATTACCACCTTCTTCGGTTTTACTGATATAAGTAATTTTTTACAAACAGATTCAATGGCGCGAAATTTTGTATTTACGCCGCTGATGCTCATCTTGACTGCCAGCATTATTTTAAAAGGGGTTAAATCGGGCATTGAAACTTGGTCTCGTCGTTTGATGCCAATGTTGTTAGTTTTACTAGTGGGTTTAATTGCCTACATCGCCACCCTTGATGGTGCAAACGAAGGGTTTGCAGCTTATTTAGTGCCAAATTTTAGCCATATACTCGACCCAAACTTGATAATAGCCGCTATGGGGCAGGCGTTCTTTTCATTGTCACTCGGTGTCGGCTGTATGATGATTTACGGCTCGTATTTACAACCCGATGCTAACTTACCGCGCTTAACTGCATCGGTGGCATTGCTTGATACTGGCGTAGCGTTTCTAGCTGGTTTGTTGATTATTCCTGCTATTTATGTGGCGCAACACAACGGTGTACAAGTTTTTGCTGATGGTAAACTCATTGGTGAAGGCCAACTTATTTTTGCAATTTTACCAGAGCTATTTAATACCATGGGTGAAATAGGCTTAGTGGTAGGCTTATTGTTTTTTGTTTTGATGTCGATAGCGTCATTAACCTCAACCATTTCATCGACCGAAATCCCCGTAGCATTTTTAGTTGAAAACCACCAAGTAGAACGTAAATCAGCGACCTTTATTGTGAGTCTCACCGTACTGGCAGCCTCTTCATTAATCATCTTTAATTTTGATTGGTTATTTGGTTTAGTGATTATGGTATTAACGCAATATCAGCTGCCATTAATGGGCTTGTTTTATTTTATTACGGTAGGGTGGTTATGGCGCCGTGGTAACCAACTGCACCAAGCAAGCAGTGGTTTTAAGTTTTGGTTTGCTCAGTATATTCGCTTTGTGTGCCCTATTTTAATGACCGCCGTGTTTGCTAACGTGGCGTTTGGTTAATAGTTTAGCCGTCAGCCGTCAGCCGTCAGCCGTCAGCCGTCAGCCGTCAGCCGTCAGTTTTTTAGTTTTGAGGGTTAGTACATCCAAGGAGGGATCATGAATAGAGAAGTTAAAATACCGACTTTACCTGACTCGGTATCAACAGCAAAAATTGCTAACCTTTATGTTAATGAAGGTCAATTAGCCTACGTAGACGATGTGTTATTTGATGTTGAAACAGACAAAGTCGTGTTAGAAGTGATGGCAGACTGTAATGGCATTATTGAGAATTTAACGATTGCTAATGGCGATGCCGTTACTGGCGAGCAAGTTGTCATGACTATAAAACAGCTTGCCGACAGCGAACTACCAGCACGACCAACTGTTGAACAGCCTCAACCACGAGTAAGCGACTCAGAAGAAAATGCTACTGTTTCTCCTTGGTTAAGTAAGCTAAATAAAAGTTTGATTATTGCGCTAGCAGTAGGGGCTTTAGCTATCCTTTTTGTGCTTGGAAAATAGCTAATATGAGCAATTATGTGAACCATCCACTATATGGCAGCGAGCCAATTCCCTCTGGTAATAGCTATACAAAACAAGAAATCAATAATGCCCATTGGCGATACGAAAATGTGCGTTACTTTCCAGAAACAGCAATCCCCGCAGTTATAGAAACACAAAGTTACAGTGTATATCCAAGGCAACTCTACGTTGATATAGCAGAGCACTGTGTCGATTGTCACAGAGCTTTTATATTTTTTGCTAAAGAGCAGCAATACTGGTTTGAACAATTAAAGTTTTGGGTTGATGCACATGCAATCAAATGCTTTGAATGCAGAAAGAAAACCCGTGCATTAAACCGGCTGCAAATCAGCTATGCAAACTTAATCATTAAAGAACATAGAACGCCTGAAGAAACGCAATTGCTCAAGTCTACAACGCAGCAACTGTTTGATTTAGGTGTGATCAGCAAGGTAAACAAACTAAACGCTATTCGTAAAATTCAAATAGATGTATTTAAGTGACTTAAGTGGTTGATTTATAAAAGCCGATAAACAGGGCTTAACCAAACTTGATAGTCAGAAGTATGTCAATTACAGACGTTGAGGAGTTTTAATGTCTGAAGGCAAGATTTGACCCCTTTGGGTTCCAGCGCACAGCAACTGTTTGATTTAGGTGTGATCAACAAGGTAAATAAACTAAACGCTATTCGTAAAATGTGAGTAGGCATATTTAAGTGACTTAAGTGGTTGATTTATATAAGCAGATAAACAGGGCTTAACCAAACCTGATAGTCAGAAGTATGTCAATTGCAGACGTTGAGGAGTTTTAATGTCTGAAGACAAGATTTGACCCTTTGGCTTCTAAAGACGGCTTAGGTAATTATTAGTAACAGATTAATTTTATTAAAACTTATAGGACCAAACGGGTATAAGCACTGATGAATTAAACGGTATTGTCTTATTTGAAACCTCAGTATGACATCTGCCCTAGAGGCATCGTGGGTGCAAAGGCAAATAAGACTTTTTGGATCTCATGAGGGCGCGGCAACGAAATAGCCACTAGACGCCGGATATATGTCATAAGACCGTTACCTTTATTAGTAAAAACTCGCTGGCGCGATGATCATTATGTAACAAAAATGTACTGTAAAAGAATAAAAATCACCTAAAAATTTGACTCAGGCGAAGTGACCATATATGTCATTTTAAGTTTTCTTTCAAAATATTTTTTCACTTGAATTCAGGTATTACTCCTGAATTTACTCTAAAAAATAAGTTACCATTGTAGAATGAACTGGAAAAAGGAAAGAGTATGGAATTCAGGATTATTTCTAGAGATGCCAGTATATCTGCGCCAAAACCTAGTACAGTGTATTTGAAAATAGATCATTGGAATGATTTTTCATTTGTAACAATGTTCTATTTATCATTTTGTAATGAAGACGGGGAATTAGATGGTATTGGCAGTATTCGAATTGGGTTTAAAGGGCAAACATCGAGTGAGAGTACGTATTCACAGCTAGACAAGTCATTTACTAAACTATGTAGTAAATTTTTCTCACTCGGGGTCGATGAACCCTTTTACGAAAACTTAGCATCTTACTCAGATATAGTAAAAAAGGCTATTTTAAAGCCCCTAAATGATATCGTCTTCAATAATGAGATCATTTCGACAATTAGAGAAGAGGAAGTATTTAGCACTTCATTGCTAAGGGATACCACTTTATCTGAAATTAAACTCGGTTTTCAGAGAGTCTTAAATGGACTTCCAGCTTTAACAGATTATGATTTTGCTTTTGTTCGAGACTCCACCCTTGACATGGCTCAGATAAGGCTAGACTTTAATGTTGAAAAGAGTTCCACCCCAAGCACCAATATCCATGCCATTATAGGTAGAAATGGCGTAGGTAAAACGACTTTATTAAATAGAATGATAGATTCGATAGCCAATACTTCAGACTCTAGTACTACTAGGTTTATGGATTGTGAACGCAGGAAAGAGCAGCCTATTGAAGCGGATTACTTAGTAGCTTAGTCTCTGTTTCATTTAGCGCATTTGATCCTTTTACTCCACCATCAGAGCAATCAGATCCTGCTAAGGGGACATGTTACTTTTATATTGGATTAAAAAGCTTTGATGGAGGTGGGAAAAATCGAACTATCGAAGATCTACAAGAAGACTGCGCCGCTGCATTAATCGAGTGTTTCAGAAAAAAGGAAAAAAGAGAACGTTGGCATAGAGCTATAGAAAAGCTAGGTTCAGATGAAAATTTTCATTCTATGAGTCTTCAGTCCCTGTATAGCAAGTACAAAGAATTTAAAAACGGGGTAGATCCTGAAATTAGAAAAAACCCCGATGCTTATAGAAAACTATATCTTAAGTCTATTGAAGATGATTTAACGAAAATGAGCTCAGGACATGCGATAGTCCTCTTAACTATAACTCGCCTAGTAGCAACTGTAGGGCAAAAAACATTAATTTTGATAGATGAACCTGAAAGTCATTTACATCCACCGTTATTAGCAGCATTTATCAGAGCATTGAGTGAGTTAACATATGACAAAAATGCAGTAGCGATTATTGCTACGCATTCTCCCGTTGTACTTCAAGAGGTGCCCAAGTCTTGCGTATGGAAGGTGAATCGTATTGGCTCAACTATGGAAACTTGGAGGCCGAGAGTCGAAACTTTCGGGGAAAATGTTGGTGTTTTAACAAAAGAAGTATTTGGATTAGAGGTTGCAATGTCTGGCTTTTATGATCTTTTAGCCAAATCTGTAGCTACTGGAGGAGAATATGAAGATATTGTTCACGAATATCGTGGTCAATTAGGAATGGAAGCTCGAGCGTTGTTAAAAGCATTGATCATGGAAAGAGAGCGCAAGGAAAATGATTAAGTTAGATTTAAAGAAAATAGATATGGAATATACGTTTAATGCTTGTGCCGATGGAATAACTGACAAAAAAGAGCAAAAGCGTTACAACCAAAGTTTACCAGAGTTAATAAATTTGGCTGATGAATATGTAGATTTGGGCGAGCAAGGTTTGCTATATAAAATACCAGCTCTTTCGAAAGAAAACTCTGATAAACCAGTTGTTGGCAGTATTCATTCTGACGAGCTGAAAGAACTTTATAACTACTATATGGTTAAAAGGCCTGTAGGTAGGAAAGCCTATGATAAAATAATGGCTACAGCGCAGGAACGGTGCCCTTTTTGTGGTGGGATTGGTAATCCTAGAAATCTCGACCATTACTTACCTAAAAAGCATTTCCCACTTTTTTCAATTACTCCTCATAATCTAATACCATCTTGTCGAGATTGTAATATGGATGGCAAAGGAACTAGATATGCTAAACAACTGGAAAAGCAGATTATTCATCCTTATTTGGATAATTTTATTTTTTTTAACAGTCAGTGGGTATTTGCTGAATATAAAGAGGGTCAGCCTGGAGAAATAAACTATTACGTATCAGCTCCAGAACAGTGGGGGGAGCATGATAAGAGCAGAGTTGAAGAACATTTCAGGGCATTCGAACTGGCAAGAATATATGGAAGGGTGGCGAGTTCTCATCTAGGAGAGTTGTTACCGCAACTTAATTCTATGTCAGAACAATTTCCTGATGAACCTGAATTAATAGCTAGAATTTTGCTTAAACCTGTTATTGAAAGTATAGAGTTTAAAAACCATTGGAAGAGAGTTATGTATCAAGCAATTATAAAAAATTTACAGATCTAATTTTGCATTTAAAACTTATTTAAACACATATCAAAATCTTGGTTATAACCAATCAACTGAGGTTTTATATGAAAAAGAAATTTAAATTCACCAATGCCAGCATCAAAGAGAGAAACAAAAAAGACACCCATTTTTAAAGTTTGTATTTCCTCTATTTTTTACTAACTTTTAATTAGTTCAAAAAACAAACACGGTGATGTATGGCCGTTGCACGAAAGCGTCAAATAAGTTTGGGTTGATACAAAGTACTATCATTGTATTTCTTGCTGTGTACACCGAGCATTTCTATGCGGTGAAGACCGTTTTACTGGTCTATCCATGAAGACTGACATTTTAGTATTTATGCGACACGCAGTTTGTGTCGCATAATCGCTTGTTGGACTGAGGCACTACCTGCTCGGTGTGTCAGAGTTGGTGTTCTTTATGCGATGGGAATTTGCTTTTTATGACCTAAGCTACATCAAGCCAATTTCATCGGCATGCCTGCCCTATCTAAGCTATCCCTGCGTAGCTCAGTATTTATTATGCCCCTATGAAACCTAATATTTAACAGTTAAGCAATGATATTTTCTCACGCACAGCCGCTACTAGCCTGAGTAATTAAGCAGGTTAATCATACGAATAGCAATTGTGTTATCGATACTGAGTTAATGGGGTCAAATCAACCTTGACTTCATACATCATAATTTATCACTGTCCGCTGCTCCCTCGGAGCAGCCATTCAACTGAATTCTAAATAGCGTTAGAGCTGATATTAGCCACACCAGCTTAAGGAACATAACGGGCTTAAACAAAGCTCACTTGGTTGATTTTTTTTGCCTCGGTTTTTAAACTTTGATCTAGCACCTAGCCTTATTTAACCTCATTACTCAGCGGCTGGTTTTTAGCAAACTCAATCGCGTTATTAATTGTAGTCTGGGCTATTTCACTTAATGCTTCTTTGGTAAAAAAGCCTTGATGTCCGGTGACTAACACGTTAGGAAAGCTTACTAAGCGTGAAAATATATCGTCTTGCATGATTTCGTCGCGACGGTCTTTAAAAAATAACTCTGATTCTTGCTCGTAAACATCGAGGCCTAAATAGCCAAGTTTTTTGCTTTTGAGTGCGCTAATGCATGCTTTACTATCGACTAATGCACCGCGTGAGGTATTAATAAGCATCACACCTTGTTTCATTTTACTAAAGGCGTGCTCATTAATTATGTGGTGTGTTTGGTCGTTCAGTGGACAATGCAATGAGATGACGTCACTTTGTCTTAATAATGTATCAAGGTCGCAAAGCGTATAATCACCTTGTTCGGCGTAGGGGTCGCATACTAAAACGTTGGCGCCAAAACCGTTTAGAATGTTTACCAGCGCAAGGCCTATTTTACCACAGCCAATTATGCCAATGGTTTTTTTAAACAGGTTAAAACCAAGTAAGCCATTTAAATCAAAGTTATCTTCACGTATGCGATTATACGCTTTATGGGTTTTGCGGTTCAGCGTGAGCATCAAGGCTACACAATGCTCGGCAACCGCTTCAGGGCTGTACGCTGGCACACGGCATACTTTTATATTGTGGGCTTTAGCAGCTGTTAAATCCACATTATTAAAGCCTGCGCAACGTAATAAAATACATTTAATTCCTTGCTCTGCTAGTTGTTTTATTACTGCTTCATTAGCGAGATCATTTACAAATATGCATACAGCATCAAAACCTTTGCATAAAATGGTGCTTTGCTCAGTGAGCGCTTGTTCGAAATGAGTGATTGAAATGCTTGGTTGGTCTTGCAAGCATGTATCAAAAGGGGTTTGCTCATATTTTTGCGAACTGAAAAGCGCTACTGTCATCTGATTCATTGAGGGTACTCTCTATCACCATTTTTAAGGTTTCGGGTTTTGTGCGCGGGGCATAACGCACAGATAACTGACCTTCTGAGTTTATAAGAAATTTTGTAAAATTCCATTTTATTGCGCGGTTTTGTGCAATTCCCCGAGTATGTGTTTTTAAATAGTTAAACAACGGGTGGGCGTCAGGCCCGTTTACCATTACCTTACTAAACACTGGAAAACTAACATTAAAATGATGGTGATAAAAATCTTTTATATCAGCGTTTTCTAGAGGCTCATTGTAATCAAATTGATTACATGGAAAAGCCAAAACGATAAAGCCTTGCGATTTATATTGTTGGTACAGCTTTTCAAGCGCAGCTAATTGCACTGAAAAGTTACATTTACTCGCTGTATTGACGATTAAAATAGTTTTACCTTTTAACTGGCTCAAAGCAAAATCTTCGCCGTTATAAAGGGGGGCACTGAATTGATATATGCTATCCATAGTTTACCTGTACTGTATCGTCCATGAAGAAATTTAATGAAGACTTTTTCATTCGCTTTTTGTCTGTTCGGTTGAGATAATCAAAGTATCTTTTTAAGTTACCACTGAAATAGGAAAGTTTTATGTCAATGAATGTATCATTTATCGGTTTAGGCGTAATGGGTTTCCCAATGGCTGGCCACTTAGCTAATGCTGGGCACAATGTTACTGTGTATAACCGCACAACGGATAAAGCACAGCAATGGACACAACAGTACAAAGGTAATGTTGCTCTGACTCCAGCATTTGCAGCTAAAGATGCAGATATTGTTTTTATGTGCGTTGGGAATGACGATGATTTACGTTCAGTGATTTACGGTAACGATGGCGTTCTGGCAGGAATGACAGATGGCACTATTTTAGTGGATCACACGACAACCTCAGCTGAAGTTGCACGCGAAGTGTCTGCAAAGGCGGCATTACAAAATATCGCGTTTATTGATGCGCCTGTTTCAGGTGGTCAGGCGGGCGCTGAAAATGGCGTATTGACGGTAATGGCTGGTGGAGATGAAACTGTCTTTGCTAAAGTGCAACCCGTTATGGCTGCTTTTAGTCGCTTTAGCCAGTTACTTGGTGAAGTCGGCTCTGGTCAATTATGTAAAATGGTGAATCAAATTTGTATCGCTGGTGTGGTGCAAGGTTTGGCTGAAGGGCTGCATTTTGCCAAGCAAGCCGGCCTTGATGGCGAAAAAGTGATTGAAACTATTTCAAAAGGAGCCGCTGGCTCATGGCAAATGGAAAACCGTTATAAAACCATGTGGCAGGGCGAGTACGAATTTGGCTTTGCCGTAGATTGGATGCGTAAAGACTTAGGCATTGCCCTCGATGAAGCGAAAAACAACGGCGCTACTTTACCGATGACTGCAACCGTTGATCAATACTACGCTGATGTTCAGGCGCTTGGTGGTGGTCGCTATGACACTTCAAGCTTATTAGCACGTATTGAAGCACTTCATAAAAAGTAGATTATCGGATAATAAATCTATTTTCAGCATGTAGTTAGCGGGTAGATGTGCTTTGTTATCTCTGAAATCTTCGCTTAGGTAATCACTGACCCAAACATTGTTTGGGTTTTTTATAAAAATTAATTTTTCTTAAGGTTTATTTAAGTTTTGCTCGTTAGATTTTAACCATAGTCTAAAAAGAGCGAACACTATGCAATCACTTCAAGTTACTAACTTGCCTGTTACGAACACACACGATTATGTGTGTGCAAATGCAAACATGCCCTTGCGTGTGCAACTAGAGCAGGTTGTTAAAGCGAGTTTTGCCAGAGCCTATGGCGCTAATATTAAGCAGTTTATGCCGATATTATGCCAATTAAGTATTGCTGCTGATTCTTGCACATTAGGACTTAGAGCTGCTACTCAATCACTATTTATTGAGCAATACTTACCAGAGCCGATTGATACCTTTGTTGATGTACCGAGGGTAGATATTTACGAGCTTGGTAATTTATGTTCAACCAATCGCAAAGCAACTCTCGCTCATTTTGTACTAACGACTGAAGCACTTTACCAAATTGGCGCAAAATGCTTAGTATTTTGTGCCACTGTAAAGGTGAGAGCATTATTAAAAGTGCTGGGGGTTAATTGCACTGAAATTGCATTAGCTAATAGTCAGGCACTTGATAACCCAGCTGATTGGGGGGCTTATTATGAAAATAAACCAACACTGTGTGTAGTTGATTTAGCGGCTGCTCATGATTGTGTATTAAACACTCCTCATTTATTTAATATTAAACAGCGCTATCATCAAGCGAGTTGCCAATTAGCATCTCAATTGGAGGCATAATGGGGTTTTTATCGCAACTACCACATGCAGCGCTTGATACTGTGATTGTTGATCATCATGACCAACAAATGCAGCTGATCAGTAAGCAGGCGCTAATGCAAGCAGTGGCCGAGTTAATTAACGACTTAAAAGCGCTGGATATATCAGCTGTGGCGTTTGTAATGGACAATACACCAGCTTGGTTAATTGTAGACTTTGCATTGATTGAGTTACAAAAGGTGAGTATTCCGTTGCCAACCTTTTTTAGTCCACAACAGCTAACTAATAGCGTGAATAAAAGCGGCGTCTCGCATTTTGTCAGCGACACTCTCTGTGAACTTGATGGCTTAGAATGTATTACGACGTTGAGCGTGTTAACCCGCTACTCACTTTATATCTATAAAGTAAGCGCTTCGAGCCCAACAACATTTTTTACAGATACCCAAAAAGTAACGTTTACTTCAGGCTCTACTGGTGAGCCAAAAGGAGTGTGTTTATCTTTACAAAGTCAATTACAAGTGGCGACCTCATTACATAAAAAAATAGCGATAAAACAGCCAAAACATCTGTGTTTATTACCTTTACCAGTATTACTTGAAAACATTGCAGGGGTTTTTGCACCGTTATTAGCCGCAGGTGAAGTGCATGTTATGACACTGCCAGCATTAGGCTTCTCTGGAGCAAAATTAAATGATGCCAGTCAACTGATCAACGCCATTGATCGTGTGCAACCGAACACGCTTATTTTGGTACCTGAATTATTGACCTGTTTAGTCTGGTTTACCAAGCGGGGATGGACAGTACCAAAGAGCCTGAAGTTTATTGCCGTTGGTGGCGCTGTACTCAGCAGTGAATTGATCAGTATAGCGCGCAGTTTAGGGTTACCAGTTTACCAAGGTTATGGCTTATCTGAAGCTTCATCAGTCGTGAGCTTAAACACGCCAAATGATGATGATATAGAGTGTGCAGGGCGGGTGTTAAATCACTTGCAAAGCAAACTGGTAGACGGACAGCTATTTATTAAAGGACCCTTATTTTTAGGCTATTTAGGCCAACAGTCTCATGATCAAACGAGTTGGTATGCAACGGGAGATTTGGTTTCTCAACAACAAGGTCGGTTAACTATTAAGGGGCGTTTAAAAAACCAAATTATTACTAGCTTTGGGCGCAACATCAGCGCTGAGTGGCCTGAATCTTTGCTACTCAGTAACAGCGAAGTACAACAAGCTGTAGTCTTTGGTGAAGGTAAAGCGCATTTAGTGGCGCTTATTTATACATCAGTAAATATGGCTGATGCTGTGTTAGCCGAGCATTTTAGAGGTATTAACGCACAATTGCCTGAATATGCCCAAATTAAAACATTTCATCGCTTAGCTGAACCATTTACTGCAGAGAAGGGGTTATTAACCAGTAATAACCGTCCTAAACGTCAAGCAATAGCAAACTATTATCATGCACAACTAACAGCACTGTACAGTGAGGCAATATTATGAGTAATTTTTTCGAGACATTAAAATCACACACCCAAGCAGAGCGCGAGTATTTATTGGCTGCACCGATCATTACCCGGGTATTTAACGGGCAAGTAAGCACGACTGAGTATGCTTCATTTTTAGCACAAGCCTATCATCATGTTAAACATACGGTGCCATTAATGATGGCCGTGGGCGCGAAATTATCGACTGAACAAGAGTGGATCCGTGAGGCTGTTGCAGAATATATAGAAGAAGAAATAGGCCATCAAGAATGGGTGCTCAATGATATTGCAGCGTGTGGTTTTGATAAACAACAAGTACGTCAAAGTGCTCCCAAATTTGCCACTGAATTAATGGTAGCTTATGCCTACGATACAATTAATCGGGGTAACCCATTGGCATTTTTTGGCATGGTGCATGTGCTCGAAGGTACATCAATTGCGTTAGCCGATAATGCGGCAAGTAACATAGCCAATATGACCGGGTTACCTAAAAAAGCATTTAGCTATTTAACATCTCATGGCGCTTTGGATATTGAGCATGTGAAATTTTTTGAAGATTTAATGAATAAAATAGAGTCTCCTGCAGATCAACATGCAATAGTGTATGCCGCTAAATGTTTTTATAAGTTATATGGCAATATTTTTCGTGAATTAGATACAGATCCACAGTTTGTAAATAGTGACTTGGAGCAAAGTGCATGAACCGCCCACTTTGCGTGTTAACAGGTGCGACAGGCGGAATTGGTCAAGCCGTGGCATTAAAGTTGATTCAGCATGGCTGGCGTTTACTGTTAGTGGGTCGTCAACAAGCACTGCTTGAGGCATTACAGATTAAGTGTGGCCAAGACTGTGAGATATTTATTGGCGATTTAACATCAGCACAGACTCGGCAAAATTTACTCGAACATGCTAAATCACTCGGCAGTGCAACAATGCTTATAAATAGCGCTGGCATTAATGTGATGCAAGGTTTTAGTGAAATGACGGAGCAGCAAATAGATGATTTACTGATAGTTAATTTGTCGGTGCCAATTAAGCTATGCCAGCTATTTTTACCACAAATTTTAGCTAAAAAAGGCTCAATAGTTAATGTGGGATCATCGTTTGGCAGTATTGGTTACCCTTATCAAACCTTATATTGCGCAAGTAAATTTGGCTTACGAGGAATGACAGAAGCGCTGGCCCGCGAACTCAGTCACTGTGATGTAAAAATATTATATTTAGCACCTAGAGCTACTGATACAACTATCAATTCCGTGCAAGTACGCGCGATGAATAAAGCTTTAGGCAATACAATGGATCCACCCGATAAAGTGGCAGATGCGCTTATTTCATTATTGAGCTCTGGAAATTCACGCAGTTACATTGGCTTTCCAGAGCGCTTATTTGTCAAACTAAATGGGGCATTTCCATCCTTAGTAGATAACGCAATTGCAAAGCAACTTCCTAAAATTAAAAGTTTTTTTGTAGATAAAATTGATAAAGGTGAATGATTATGACTAAACTACTTTATATTAGCTGCTTGTTATCTGGGATATTTTTAACCAGTACTGCACATGCTGATCTTGCAAGCGAATTAGCTCAAGTGCAAACCAGTTGGGCAACTGTGAATTATGAGTTAGTAGATAAAGCGCAGCTCAATGCATTTGAAAAGTTATCAAAGCAGGCTGCCGGGTTTGCAAAGACCTACGATGATAAGGCTCAAAGCCATATTTGGTATGGTATTGTGCTTTCGAGTTACGCTGGGGCAAAAGGGGGCTTAGGTGCGTTAGGATTTGCAAAAGACGCTAAAGGACAGTTAGAGCAAGCCATAGAAATTGATGCTAATGCGTTATCAGGCTCTGCTTACACCAGTTTAGCGACTCTTTACAGTAAAGTACCGAGTTGGCCAATTGGATTTGGTGATGATGACAAAGCGAATGAATTATTCAACCAAGCGCTTGATATAAATCCAAACGGCATCGATAGTAATTATTTATACGCGGCATTTTTGTATGACGAAAGAGAGTACAAAAAAGCAAAAAAACATTTACTTGCTGCCCAACAGGCACCGGCACGCCCAGGTAGGCCAAAAGCGGATTTATATCGCCAGCAAGAAATAACTCAACTGTTGGCCAAAGTCGAGAAGAAACTAAAGAGATAATATGCATTTATTGCTTGTTGAAGATGATAAATTGGTGGCTGAAGGCTTATGTCGATCACTTCGCCAACAAGGTTACAGTGTTGAACATTGTGCGAGTATAAGTTCAGCGATGCAATGGTTACAAAGCGATGAAATTGAACTGCTAGTATTGGATTTAGGCCTACCTGATGGCGATGGTATTGATGTATTAAAACACGTCAAAAAACATCGCCCTAACTTACCTGTCGTTATTTTAACGGCACGCGGTAGTATTGACGATAAAGTACAAGGGTTAGATTTAGGCGCTGATGATTATTTAGCTAAACCATTTGACCCTGCTGAGTTATTTGCCCGTTTAAGAGTCGCTAGTCGGCGCGTAACTCAAACGCAATCAAGTAAAATTACAGTGGCTAACATTGTGATGGATACTTCAGCATTCACTGTGTCAGTGGATCAGCAAGCTATTAATTTACCACGTAAAGAGTTTATGCTTCTTAAAGCACTGTTCGAAAACCAAGGTCGCGTGTTATCTAAACAACAATTAGAGAGCAAGCTGTACGAGTGGGGAGAAGAAGTCGGGTCAAATACTATTGAAGTACACATTCACCATCTTCGTAAAAAACTTCCTAAAGAGTTGATCAAAACCTTACGAGGTATCGGTTACGTGGTAGGCAAGCGCTAGTGTCAATCAAACGCAGACTCACGCTGATTATTTTATCAACAGTGATTTTGACTTGTTTTTTAGCCTTTAGTAAAGGTTACCGCGAAAGCATGATGCAAGCTGAGCAGTTACTTGATAATGAATTAAAGACTATTGCTCATGTATTAATCGAACAACCTATACACACAGATGCGCCGATGCTACGCAGTGATCTCACCCAATTACTGTTTCAAATATGGCAAGATAACAACTTACTCAGTGCGTCTGAATCATTAGCCGAGCTTGCGCAAAAACCGAGTCTGAATGGATTTAGTGTTGAAAACTTAGCTGGGCAGCGTATGCGAGTATTTAGGTTAACCATGCAGACAAAACAAGTGCTGGTGGCAGAGCCATTAAGTAAACGCTATGCCCTTAGCGAAACGATGATTTTATCAGCAATGACTCCTTTGCTTTGGAGCGTGCCGTTACTGGCGATATTAATTAGTTTATTCGTTAAGCAAGGTCTAAGCCCTTTAACTCGTCTTTCAAAGCTTTTAAAGACGAGGCAAGCTAATGACTTCACTGCAATTGATTGGCAAGTAAACGCGCATGAAATTAAACCGGTGATCTCACGTTTAAATGACCTGTTTAAGCGTGTAGAAAGTGCTTACTTAAGAGAGCGCTTTTTTGCCTCAGATGCTGCCCATGAATTACGTACTCCATTAAGTAGTTTAAAAATAAATGTACATAACTTACGCACTCAAGGTAATAATAGTTTAGAGCTTGATGCAATGGCTAAAGGTATCGATAAACTAAGTAATATTGTTGAACAAATGTTGATTTTAGGGCGCACATATCCTGAGCAATGGCAGGCGCAATTTAGCCCAATTTCAGTGCTTGAGATCAGCCAGCAAGTGGTTGCACAGCTATACGAACGACTTGATGAAAAACAGCATACGATCAGTATTGAAGGCGATGATTATGTTATTAATGGCGACCAATTTACCTTAGCAACCCTATTTAGTAATTTATTAAGTAACGCCATAAAGTATACGCCAAGTGGTGGTAATATAGTGATCCGCTTAAACAATATACACGGTGTGTTAGGTTGGCAAATTGATGATTCAGGTTCTGGCATTGATGATGCCCATAAAGCACGAATTTTTAATCGTTTTTACCGTGTTGGAGGTGATAAACACCCCTCTGGTGAGCAAGGTGCCGGATTAGGTATGGCGATAGTTGAACATATAGTAACAATTTATGGCGCGAGTATTTCTTTAGCTGATAGTGAATTAGGTGGCTTACAAGTGCGAGTTGAATTTATGCAAGGAGCAGGGAGTGAATAACTGCTTAGGGTTTATTAGCCTGCTGCTATTTAGCGTATTACCGTTTTCGTGTGTTGCTAAAGAATATAAATTAATTTTAAAAGATCATCTTTTTTATCCTGCGGAGATCATCGTACCGGCCAATACTAAACTAAAACTTTTGATTGAAAATCAAGATAGTACACCAGAAGAGTTTGACAGCTTCGATTTAAATCGTGAGAAAGTGCTGTATCCAAATCGCCGTAGTGTGATTTATATTGGGCCACTGAGCCCTGGGCGTTATGAGTTTTTTGGCGAGTTTTCACCTAATACGGCCCATGGCGCAGTATTAGTAGAAGGAAAGATTGATGCTGATAACTAGTTTGTTGATGAGTATTAATCAGCTTTTACCAGTCGTAATTTTGCTCGTGCTGTTACAGTCATTGCTAACACTAAACCAGCGAATGCTCATAGCAACCGCTTTTGTTGGGTTGCTGTGTAGTATTATTTATGTACAAAGTGCAGCGTGGTTGAGCCAGTTATTTGATTATCGCGGCTTAGAGTTTAGTCAAATGCTGTTGTGCGTCATTGTGTATGTTGCGTCACTTGTAAGTTGTAAGCAGCGACATTTATTCGCATTACTTGTAATAGTGGCGGTTATGGCGTTGTATCTGAGTCACTATTTTATTTATCTGGTTGGTTTTTGGCATAACACTGACACAGCAAAACCCTTGCTTATAGGAACATCTCTGGGAATCGGGATCTGCGGTAGTTTTGGTGTGTTGCTATTATTTTTACTGCACAGTGTTAAAGCACGATTTGGTGTATATCCACTGATGTTATTTTTGGCTTTTAATGCCTCGGCAAAATTACTTATCGCATTAGATTTAGCCAGCCAAATTGATTTGATCAATATTACCTCCAACTACTTTGATTGGCGTGCAGTGCTAGTCGAAAACTCAGAGTTAGGCCGTGTACTAAAGGCCTTAGTTGGCTATGAAGCAACGCCAAGCAAAACTGCATTATGGTTATATCTAGCTGCGGTTTTAGTTTTTATTTGTACCAGCATAGTATTTATTCGGCAATTTTCTCAAAAGGAGCCATCATGAGGTTTATTCTCGCGTGCTGCTTAACTTCACTTTTGTTTATAACATCGTCTAGTGTGCGAGCCGATGGAATAGTCGTAGACAAAGTTTACCACCCTTATGTTTTACCATTTGAACGTGAGTTTGAATGGCGTCTGATCTCTCATCAAACCGATAAAGGAAATATTTTAGCCCAACGAGTTGGCTTTGGTGGCTCATTAAACGACACCATGAGTTTGGAAGGCTATGCGGTTGGAGAGCGCGATGATGACGGTAACTTTGGCTTTTCAGCCTACGAGCTAGAACTGCGTTGGCAGTTGGTTGAACAAGGGCGCTTTTGGGCTGACTGGGGCGCTTTATTTGAACTTGAAACGCAAGAAGGCAAAGATAGTTATGAAGCCACAACGGGCTTTTTATGGGAAAAGGAGTTTGGTCGTACTAGCCTCACCATGAATGCATTTTTAGTGTATGAATGGGGTGGTGATATTAAAAACGAATGGGAAACTGAGTTTCGCGCACAGTATCGCTATCGTTTTCGCTCTGAGTTTCAGCCTGCTTTAGAGCTATACGCCGGAGAAGACTTCTTGGGTATTGGCCCCGGTTTTATTGGCCTGCATCGATTTTCGGCGAAGCGACAACTTAAGTGGGAAGCAGGGTTTGTCACCGAGCTTAGCCAACAAGGGAAAGATCACAGTTTTCGTCTTGCCCTAGAGTTTGAATTTTAAATTAAAAAGCCGCGACTAATCGCGGCCTTAAATCTTGTCGCTAGTTTTGCAAACTAGCGCTGTTTGTTTATAAGCAATAGGGAAACTACATACTCTGCGCGTAGTTATACAGCGCCTTTAAAATAGTTAAATTCTTTTCGTTATCGTCATGTTCATGGGCGAGGTTTTCAAGGGTGATCATAAAATCTTGTGCACTGATTGATGGTTGATCTTCACCATGCATTAATTTGTTTTGGCAATACTGACGCCATTGATCGAGCTCGTCTTGGCTCAGTGATTGCGGCCAGTTACGGGCACGGTACTTAAATAATAAGTTATCAAATTTTTTGTCTTCAAAATCTAATTGCATACCTGCTAATTGCTCAGGGCTGGCATCACGGATAATAGCAAATTTGGCTTTATCAGCGTTGCTGGTAAAACCATCATAGAGCATGTAATCAGTATTAGTGGTTTTGCCGTAATCAGGTCTGTCGTTAAATACCTCAGTGACTTTGTCTCGAAGGCCTGGGTTTGCTTTTAATATTGCAAGATTTTTTAAACATTGCTCACGGTCAATACCTAAGCGTGCGGCGTTTTCAGGCAATAACGTTTTAGCGGGCGCCAAAATAGGACATTTATTTAAATGTACCAGTTTTAAACCAACAGGCAGTTCATCTTCGCCAAGTTCGCTGCGTTTTGTGTAAAGGCGAGTGCGTAATTCCTCTACCGATAAATCCAGTAATACTTGTGGGTCTTCAGTTAAATTAAAGCATACCACTGCATTTTTATTCGTTGGGTGAAAACTCATCGGCGCAATCCAACTGGTGCAACCTTGCGTTGCAGGAATGCGGGATGATGTATGCACTAGCGGCGTCATGTTAAATACATCAACAAGTTCAGCGAGCGCTTTTTTACCACGTAAACTAAAAAAGAAGTTATACAGTTTTGGCTGCTTTTCTTTTATTAGCTTTGCCAATGCAATAGTGGCCGTTACATCACTCAGTGCATCGTGCGCGGCGGCGTGTTCAATGCCGTTAGCAACGGTTAAATGTTCTAATTTAAAGCTCGGGCTACCATCTTCTTTTAATGGCCATTCAATACCTTCAGGGCGCAGCGCATAGCAGGCGCGCACTAAATCAATAATATCCCAGCGACTGTTATTGTTTTTGTATTCACGCTCATAAGGGTCGTAAAAGTTACGATAAAAGCTATAACGGCTTACTTCATCATCAAAGCGAATACTGTTATACCCAGCTACACAGGTATTGGGCACACTAAATTCGGCATGAATTTTGGCTATAAAATCCGCTTCCACTAAGCCTTTTTGCATCGCCACTTGTGGGGTAATACCTGTGATTAAACATGCCTCAGGGTGCGGTAGGTAATCAGCCACTGGTTTGCAATATTCAATCAGTGGCTCACCAATAATATTTAAATCAAGGTCGGTACGAATACCAGCAAACTGGCTCGGCTTATCCTTTTGCGGGCTGGCCCCCCAGGTCTCATAATCGTGCCAATAAATAGTTGCTTGATTTTGCTCTTGATAAGCCATTAAAAAACCCTTTAAGTTAGCTCGATACGGTTGAAATACCGCCAAGTTACTAAATTTATGAATTATTTAGATTATGGCATATGGGCGGGGGAGTTTGTAGGTTAATTATAGCGACTCTCAAACTGATTAAGTTTTACCTGTGGCTATAAATATTTTTATAGATGAATAGGCTGTGTAATAATTATTGTGCTGAGCTGTAGCCTTGCTTTAATCGATGAGCAGTTAGCGAAAGTAGGGTGGTTGCAGTGGTTAAGCAGCATTAAAGTTACCTTTGATTATCATTTGATAGTAATAAGCAATTACTCGGTATTAGACTTAAGTCTATAGGTTAATTTTCTTCAT